>DLGC01000024.1:0-179097 GCA_002482525.1 Propionibacteriaceae bacterium UBA7704
GTCGCCAAGCACCGCAACGGCCAAACCCGCACCGTAGAGGTCGCCTTCCAAGGCCACTACAGCCGCTTCGTCGACATGCAGCACTGACCGGTAACGAGTGCATTCCTCGGGCACGGCATCGCCACCAACCAGCTGAGCACCCGCTGCAAACGCCCACACACACCGGCTGGTTGAGGAGGACGCGCAGCGTCCGTCTCGAAACCTGGTGAGCCGATCTGTGGGCTGGTGCGCACTGGTTTCGAGACGCTCACTTCGTTCGCTCCTCAACCAGCCGGTGTGGGAAGGGTGGCTTCGTCTGCGGTGGAGGTCTTTCTGTCCGCGGCTGGTTGAGGAGGACGCGCAGCGTCCGTCTCGAAACCGGGTGAGCCGCGCCACCAACCGGCCGTTCGCCGGACGGTGGCTCAGTCAGGAGATCCGCACGCCGAAGATCTTCTTGTCGTAGGAGGCCACCACGAGCATGTTGTTGTAAATCGCCGGGGAGGCCTCAATGTTCTTGCCGAGGCTGAGAGTCGAGTAGTCCTGCCCGGTGTTCGGATCGAAGAGGTGCAGCAGGCCACCGGCATCGCCAAAGACCCCGTAGGAATGGCCGTCCTTGCCTTGGAAGATGACCGGTGAGCTCCAGGAGTAACGATCGAGGTGGCGGCTCCAGGCAAGCGCGCCCGTCTTGCGGTCGAGCGCGATCAGCTCGCCGCCGAAGTCACCCAGGCACTTGTCGAAGATGCACAACGGGGCGGCAGTCTTCGAAACGTTGAAGAACACCAAGTCAGCGGTCTCGCCTTGGCCCAACGCCGGCGTCGCCAGCAGACCGCCGTTGTTCGGGTAAGACGCCACCACGGGAAGGTCCTTCTCCCACACGACGTCTCCGGTGAGCGCATTGATCTTGCGCACGTTGGTTTCCAGAGTGCCGCCGGTCTTGCCCCGCATGTCCACAGTGTTGCCCTGATACAAGAACGGGCCGGCAGGGGTGTCCTCGATCACGATGGACGCATCAGAGTCGTCGCCGACGTCACGGCTCCAGACGATCCGCATTGTGGTGGCGTCCCAGCAGATCAGGTTCCCGTCATTGTCGGTGGCATACATCAGGTTGCGGTACGCGGCCGCGGAGGACTCGATGCCATGAGCCTCACGCAGTTCGCCATCGAAAGTGTGCTCGACGCTGGTGGGGGTCTTGTACTCCAGCTTGGTGAGGAGGGGATCAACGCTCACCGTCTTCGCCGCCGGATCGAACGTCGCATTGAGCTTCGCTTTGTACACCAGCCCGTTCTCGGCAGGCTCGAACAGAGTGTCGGTCGCGGCATTGACCAGCGCGGACGAGTCGAAGGCACCCCACCCCTTGCGGGGCCGGGCGGGATCGTCCTGGCCGGTCCAGCCGGAAACCTCCTTGTTCTGGATCAGGTCGAAGATGCGGTAGCGGAACGGGCAGTCGTCGGTGGCCTTGTCGTTGTCCATGTCATTGAGGCCTTGACCCGCATAGAGCAACGGGTAGCCACGAGGATCGATCGAGCCCGTGCCCTTGAAGCCGCAGCCGACATCGATCGGCTGCTTGGTCTGCTTCCCGGTCTCGAGGTCGAGCCGGTACACCTTGCCCTCGAAGACCGGGTAGATCACCTCGGTCAGGTCTTTGTCGGCGAACTCGGGGGCAAAACCCATCGCTTTGCGGGTTTGCTCGGGCCAGTTCACCAGCAGTGGCTGCCCCGTCCAGCCCGCGCCGGGCCAGTAGGACCCGTCGCCGCGCGCCTCGCCGATTTCCTGGGTCCAGGCGATGGCGAGCTTCTTCTCGGTGATGTCGGCAGTGCCGTAGGCGGGCGCATCGCGGAAGCTGTTGCCTCGGAAAGTGAGGACGCCGGGTACCTGGGTGTAGGTCTGCGGCGCACCGAAGGCCACCGTCTGGTCAGCGGCGTACTCGTGCTGGATTCGGTTCTCACCGTTCCAGATCCGCCAGCTCACTTCGCCGTCGCTGCCGGTCATCGGGATCGATGTCCAGGCTTCCGTCCCCGACGCGCCGGGCTGGTAGTGGGGCAGGCTCTGGAGCGGGATGGCGAGCTTGTCGGGGTCGGTCTGCGGGTCAAAGGCTGGTTCGAGTACGCTCGCCGGACGGTTGGGACGCGCACCCACCGTGATCTGCGGTGCGCTCGAGCACCCCGCCATGGCGACGATGAGCGCTACCCCGGCGCCGAGCACACCCTGCAAGGATCGATGTTCGAGCCACGGTTTGAGCACCCGACCAAGATTAGGTGATCGACTGTTGCCATTCTGATTCGCCATGCTCGCAATCGCACGACCATGCCGCTCGTGCACGAGCCAGCAGACCTGCCCTAATCGAGGTCGGCGATGCGCTCGCGAAGCTCCGCGATCCGGGCGTAGGCGGCATGAGTGCGAGCCGCCACCTCCGGAATCCGCTCCCAGTCCAGCGGGAGGTCTTCGGCCAAGTCGTGCAGGTCGAGCTTCAACTGGCTGGCCGAAAAGGTGACCTTGCGCAGTTCGTCTTCCAGTGATTCGCGATCGCTCATGCTGGCCTGTCTCCTGGGTGCTGGGTCTGCTCTGTCGCGACGATCTTGGTCAGCGACACCGGTCGCCGACAAGGGCACAGCGGGGTTCGTCACGAGGACTTCACATGCGCGGGTCGCGCCACGGACAGCGCTCCACCAGCCAGTTTGACCACATCGTGACCTCCCCGGTTTCACGCAGTGACCATTTCGCAGCGCTCCGACGAGCCACGCACGGGCGAGGTAGGGTCGAAATCAGGTGGTGGGGCTCACCCGAACCGAACCGTCGCAGGCGCGACCAACAGTCCCTAGCTGTGTGCCGTGTCGCATCCGTGCGGTGACGAGCCGAAGGCCCGCCCCACCACCGAGGAACCCCGCGGCCACCACCGAGACTCCACCGTGGAGTCCGTAATCGGGAAAAGGGGCCGACAATGGCTTTCGAAATCACCCACGTCAGTGCGCTGGAGATCCTGGATTCCCGGGCGCGTCCCACCCTCGCGGTAACCCTGACTCTGGCCGACGGGACCGTCGCCGAAGCCGGAGTGCCGTCCGGGGCCTCCACGGGCACCCGAGAGGCCGTCGAACTTCGCGACGGCGACCCAACCCGCTTCGGCGGCAGTGGCGTCCTCACCGCGGTTGCGAATGTGAACTCCGAGCTCAATGCTGCGCTCACCGCGCACCCGTGGTCGAGCCTGGCCGAGGTCGATCAGGCCATGCGCGATCTGGACGGCACCCCCAACAAGGCCCGACTCGGCGCCAATGCGCTCATCGGCACCTCCATGGCGCTGGCACGGGCATTGGCTGCCTCAACAGACACACCGCTGTACGACTGGCTGCCCGGCTTCGGCCAGGCACACCGACTGCCGGTGCCCTGCTTCAATGTGCTCAACGGCGGGGCCCACGCGCCCAACCCGTTGGACTTCCAGGAGTTCATGATCTGCCCGATCGGCGCCCCCTCGATGGCCGAAGCCGTCCGCGCCGGGGCCGAGGTGTACGCCGCTTTGAAGAAGCGGCTGGCCGCCGATGGTCACGCCACCGGGCTCGGCGACGAAGGCGGCTTCGCTCCCGATCTGGCCGAACCCGAAGAAGTGCTGGAGCTGATCGTCGCCGCCATCACCGACGCCGGCTACCCCACCGGCAAGGCAGGGGTCGCCATCGCCTTGGATCCGGCCGCCTCGGAGTTCTACCAGGCCGATGGCAGCTACCGGGTCAACGGCACCAGCTTCAGCAGCGAGGACATGATCGCCCGCTATGCCGAGATGATCGACCGCTTCCCTATCTGGAGCATCGAGGACGGGCTGGGCGAGGCCGACAACGCCGGCTGGCAGAAGCTGACCGCCACCCTGGGGGAGAAGATCCAATTGGTCGGCGACGACAATTTCTGCACCAACCCGGCCATCATCACCCAGGCCATCGCCGACCACGTGGCCAACGCCGCCCTGATCAAGGTGAATCAGATCGGCACCGTCAGCGAAACCCTGGACGCGATGCGCATCTGCCACGAGGCCGGCTACGGACAGATGGTCTCCCACCGCTCCGGAGAGACTCCCGACACCTTCATCGCCGACCTGGCGGTGGCGACCGGCTGCGGTCAGATCAAGACCGGTGCCCCGGCGCGCGGCGAACGCATCGCGAAGTACAACCGGCTGGTGGCGATCGCCGCGGCCGATCCCGCGCTGCCCTTCGGCCTGCCGGACTGACTGCTTCGCCGACTCACCACCGGCCCATGGCCTGCAGCATCCGCTCAGCCGTGGGCCGGAAGTCTGCCGCCAGCACCGCCAGCCCCGGCTCGGTGCTGCCGCCCGGGTGTGCCACCTGGGCGATGACCGCAGCGGCGTCGATCCCTTCGGCCTCCTGCAGTGCCACCGTCCCCACTGTGGTCTGACGCACCATCGACCGGGCCAGATCAACATCCAAACCATGCCGCTCGGCCACGGTATCGGCCCAGGCTTGCAGGATGAACGCGTAGAAGGCCGGTCCGTTGCTGGTGAGCGCGCAGTAGGCGTCGAGGTGGGCCGGCGCAACCTCATACACCGCCCCCACCGCCTTGAGCAGATCGCGGACGCGCTGCTTGTCCGGCTCGGACAGTCCCGGCCCCCAGCTCACCAGCGTCGACCCCTGCCCGGTTGCGGAGTTCACATTCGGATAGGTGTCGACCCAGCGATCGGTGAAAGCGCCCAGATCTTGGCCTGGCGAGCAGTTCACCAGGATTGGACGGTGGCTCAGTGCCTCGGCATTCGCGGTGAGTACCTCATTGACCTGGCCCGGCGCCATCCAGACGAAGACCGTATCCGAACGCCGCAACACCTCGGCGGCGGAATCGAGAAGAGTCAGGCCCGCGGCCTGCCTGGCAATCTGCTCGGCCTTGTCGCGGCTTCGGCTGAAGCCGTATACCTCGGCGATGCCCGCCGCTGCCAGCCCGCGCGCCAGCGGTCCACCCAATCGTCCCAGCCCGATGATTCCGATACCCATGGACGGCAGCTTAGGGGCAGCTCCCCTCAGCCCTGGTCGGCGGCCAATCGCTGCTCGACTCGCTGAACTTTGCCCTCCATCTCGCCGGTGTGGCCGGGCCGGATGTCGGCCTTCAGCACCAGGCTGACCCGTCCGGAATAGGCACCGACGGCCTCAGTGGCGCGTTTGACCACATCCATCACCTCGTCCCATTCGCCTTCGATCGTGGTGAACATCGAGTCCGTCCGGTTCGGCAAGCCGGACTCGCGGACGATACGAACTGCGGCGGCGACCGCGTCCGCGACCGACTCCGATGTGCCCAAGGGGGATACTGAGAATGCAACCAACATGGCCCCAGTATCGACCTGGACCCGGCAGTTGCGGAGGCAGCGCTCGCCGAAGCGGCCAATGCCTCGGGGGCTGAATTACCGATGGATTCCGACCACAGCGCGGACCACCGCGGACCCGGCTGACCGAGAGGCCGGGCGATTCCACTCCAACCCACCAGGCGCCCAGCGCCCCCGAGCTCAGCATTCCCGCTGTGACAAGCGTTTTCCATGCTCCGCAGCTGCACAGCCCCACCCGCCGAGGTACCTCCACCGCGCCTAGCACCGTGCCGGATCGGGGTCAAACCGACCCTTCTCACCGCCTGGCCGGTTACTCGGCCGAAACCGGTGGCCGATTACCGTGGTCGACACCCGTTGAATTGAGAGGATCTTCTATGTCCCTGTTGGGCACCACGATCAAGCCATTCCGCGCCACCGCCTACCGCGACGGCGAATTCGTCGACGTCACCGAAGCCGACACCGCCGGAAAGTGGTCGGTCTTCTTCTTCTACCCCGCCGATTTCACTTTTGTGTGCCCCACCGAGCTGGCGGATCTGCAGGACCATTACGCCGAGCTGCAAGAAATGGGCGTCGAGGTGTTCTCGGTCAGCGCTGATACCCATTTCGTCCACAAAGCGTGGCATGACTCCTCACCCCAGGTCGGCAAGGTGGAGTTCTTCATGCTCGGTGACCCCAACCGGGAGGTCATCACCAATTTCGACAACCTGAGGGATTCCGGGCTGGCCGATCGAGCCACCTTCTTGGTTGATCCAGACGGCGTGATCCAGTTCTTCGAAGTCACCTCCGAAGGCGTCGGACGCAACGCAGCCGAGCTGGTTCGCAAGGTCCGCGCCGCTCAGCACGTCCGCGAGTTCCCCGGCGAGGTATGCCCGGCTCGTTGGGTGGAGGGCGCCGCCACCCTCGTCCCGTCGATCGATCTGGTCGGCGCTATCTGAGTCCAGTGTGGGGGTCGCCGACGAGACAACGGCGACCCCCACTGGCTAGATTGAACTCGTGAAACGCGCGCTGATCGTCGCCGCTGTTGCGGTCGCCGTCACCGCGAGCGCGACGTTGGCCATCGAGACCGGCCAGTTCGTCGCCAGTAGCCCACCCCCGTCGGAGACGGCGCTGGAAGCCCCCCTCTCCCCCGTCACGGTGAACCCCGAGTGGATTCTCTCCGGCGAACCGACCTTTGCTTCGGTCGAGATTTCCCGCAGCCCCGACGGCCGCATCAGCCACGGTCTGTGGTCCTGCACAGGCCCCACGACCTTCGAATGGCATTTCGACGTGGATGAGACCGTTTATGTGCTGGACGGCGAGGTCCATATCGACTACCGCGGCAACCAGTTCACCTTGCATGCCGGTGATTCAGCGACCTTCCACGGTGGCACACAGGCGCTATGGACCGTCCCTGACTACCTGAAGAAGTCCTACACCTTGCACAATCCCGGGCCCATGGGTCGCTGGTGGCGGTCCACTTTTCCGAGCTGAGTCGACCCGATCGAATACTCCAGTGAGTGAAAGGGCCCATGGCCTGGCCCGAGAACTCCTGACATCATCAGTACGTCCCCCCTATCGAAGTGATTGTCATGAACGATCCTGACGCTGGTTCGTCGGCTCGATTCAGCCGCCGAACGCTCCTAGCCGGTGCCGCGCTGCTTCCGGTGCTGGCAGCCTGCGCCCCGATGCCCCCGGGCGCCACCGCGGGCACTCCCAGCGGCACACGCACGCCGACCCTCGCCCCGGGCGCCAACGGTCTGGGACCTGTCGTTCGCGGCACCCTGAACTCGCAGGCGATGCAAGCCCCGGCCGATTGGCTGATCTACTACCCGCCGGACACCGTGGAGGGCGACCCCCTTCCGGTGGCGATCGTGATGCACGGCCTGGGCGCCAGCATCGCCGATCTGGATGCGAACCACTACTCCCAGGCCCTCTACGACACTGTGATCCACCACGGCACGCCGCGCTTCGCCCTTGCGGCGATCAATGGTGGTTCCTTGTTCTGGCAGAAGTCCGGCTCCCGCGATGCCGGTGCACTGGTCGCCGACGAGTTCGTCGCCGAGTTGGCGCGCCATGGCCTGATGACCTCGCGACTGGCGCTCACCGGATGGTCGATGGGCGGCTGGGGGGCCTTGCGGCTGGCGAGCAACGAATTGCACGGCAAGCTGAAGGCGATCGCACCGTTGAGTGCGCCCTGCTACGCCACCTTCGATGCGATTCCCGAGACCGGCTGGATGACCCGCGCACAGTTCGACCGCAACAACTTCTACAACCATCCCGAGCGCCTCACCGATCTGCCGATCTTCCTGGCGTGTGGCAAGCAGGACGCCTTCTATCCGGGAAATGTCAGCTTCGCCAAGAAGCTCCGAAAGACACCCGGCGTCGGCCCATTGGTGACCGATTTCGGCCGTGGTGCCCACACCCCCCAGTACTGGACTTCGGTGGCGCCGGCCCAACTCCATTTCCTCGGCCAACACCTCGCCGACTGAGGACGAACCATGAACGCACCGAAGAAGGCCACCCGTTTCGACGCGATGATGCGCTGGATGGAGCACCAGTGGTTCCCGGACGCCCGCGAGTGGGTGTGCAGCCGCGCTGTCGGCGAGACTCTGGAAATAGCCATCGGCACCGGACTGAACCTGCGCTACTACCCCGACACCGTGGAGATCACCGCGATCGATCAGGACCGCGACATGATGGTGCTGGCTGAAGAGCGCGCCCAGGCCACCGGACTCGCGCTGCATGCCGAAGTCGGCGATGCGCTGGCGTTGCCCTTCGTCGATGACGCCTTCGACACGGTGGTGTGCACCTTCGCACTGTGTGAGGTGAGTGATGTCGACGTCGCCTTGCAGGAATTTGTTCGAGTGTTACGCCCATCGGGCCGGCTATTACTGGCCGATCACATCGTGGCCACTTCGCGCTGGGTGCGTGGCGGCCAGCGGGTGCTGGAGGCGCTCACTATCCCGATTTCCGGGGAGCATTTCACGCGGCGCCCGCTGGACCATCTCGCCGGCGTCGGTCTTGAGGTCGTGGAGTCGGCCCGGCGCACCTATGGCGCCGTGGAATACGTTCACGCGGCTCACCCGGGGTTCACCGGCCGCAGGTGATCTCTCAGTTGCCTGCTGGGAGTTGCGGCGGCTCGACGGCCAACACGGTGCGCACGATCGGTTCCAGTTCGGGGCGGATCCAGTAGTGGATCCAGGTTCCGGTGCGCTCACCATCGACGAGGCCGGCTTCCCGCAGCACTTTGAGATGGTGACTGATGGTCGGCCCGGATAGATCGAAATGGGGCGTCAGCTCACACACGCACACGCGACCCGCGTCGGTGATCAGAGCCACCAGCCGCAACCGCACCGGATCACCAAGCGCCTTGAGTACACCAGCCAGGCCGGCGGCCTGCTCCGCGGTGAGCACGTCAGCACGCGGCCGACACACCGGCGCCTCGATGATGGGGAGTTCGCTCAACACCGTTCTATCTTGACACATATCTAAACAAGGGCAAGGATTCTGCTTAGACATTCGTCTATTCAAGGAGTCCCCCGTGCCCACTGACCCCGCAACCAAGCCAAGCGTCCTGTTCGTGTGCGTCCACAATGCAGGCCGATCCCAGATGGCCGCGGGGTACCTGCGCCACCTCGCTGGCGACCGTGTCACCGTCTACTCCGCAGGCTCGATGCCGGGCGACCAGCTCAATCCGGTCGCCGTGGCCGCCATGGCCGAAGACGGCATCGACATCGCTGGCGAACAGCCCAAACTCTTGCAGGACGACACCGTGAAAGCCTCCGACGTGGTGATCACCATGGGATGCGGCGACACCTGCCCATTCTTCCCCGGCAAGCGCTACCTGGACTGGGTGCTCGACGACCCGGCAGGCCAGCCGATCGAGAAGGTTCGCCCCATCCGTGACGAGATCAAGCAGCGCGTGGAGGCTCTGATTTCGGAGCTGGTGACCCCTCAGTGACCCAAGCAGTCCTGCAGCGACCTGCGGTACGCCGCTGGGGCGGACTGACCCTGGCCGCGGTCGTTGTGGTTGGGCTCTACGCCCTCAACGAGTTCTTCTGGACGTGGCTGTACGCCGGCGTCTTCGGGTGGGATATCACCACCGGATGGCCGTCGATGCTCCACTTCTTCAGCTACGACACGATCAAGATCACGCTGCTGCTGGTCGCCATCATCTTCGCCATCACCGTTCTGCGCAGCTTCGCCAGTATCGAACGCACCCGCGCTCTGCTCGGCGGACGGCGCGAGGGCGTCGGAAATGTGCTCGCCGCCGGATTGGGAGTCGTCACGCCGTTCTGTTCCTGCAGCGCGGTGCCTGCCTTCATCGGCTTCGTGGCTGCCGGCGTCCCGCTGGGTGTGACAATGAGTTTCCTGATCGCCAGCCCGCTGGTGAACGAAGTGGCCATCGCCTTGCTGCTGGGCCTCTTCGGCATCGGCCCCACCCTGCTGTACGTCAGCGCCGGTCTGATGATCGCCATCGTCGCCGGCATGATCATCGGACGCCTTCACCTCGAAGGCTGGGTCGAAGGGTTCGTGTTCGAGACCAAGCTCCGCGGGCAGGTGATCGACTCCACCGCCGAGCTGACCTGGGACGACCGGTTGCAGATGGGCCGAGAGGAAGTTGCCAGCATCCTGCGCAAGATCTGGCCCTATCTGCTGGCCGGTATCGGCCTGGGCGCGGTGATCCACGGGTGGGCACCGGAAGACTTCTTCGCCCGCTTCGCGGGGGCCGGCAATCCCGTCGCGGTACCGATCGCGGTCCTCCTCGGCGTGCCGCTGTACTCCAACGCGGCCGGCATCCTGCCCCTCGTGGAGAGCCTGCACGACAAGGGCCTGCCGATGGGCACACTGCTCGCCTTCATGATGGCCACGGTGGCTCTCAGCCTGCCGGAGATGATCCTGCTGCGGCGCGTTCTCAAACCCAAGCTGATCGGCGTGTTCATCGCCGTCACGGCCGTCGGCATCATCGCGGTCGGTTATCTATTCAATGCCATCATCGGCTGACAGGAGAATCACGTGAACATCAAGATCCTCGGCTCCGGCTGCGCCAACTGCGTAAACCTGGAGAAGGCGGCCCGGGCTGCGGCCGCCGAGTTGGGCTTGGACGCCGACTTCGAGAAGGTCACCGACTACGCCGACATCGCTGGCTACGGCATCATGCGCACCCCCGGATTGGTCGTCGACGAGACCGTCGTGCTGTCCGGTCGGGTGCCCACCGTTTCGCAGGTCAAGGAACTTCTCAGCGCTCAGCTCGGCAGCTGAGTCAGCACCGCACTAGGCTGAAGGCGAACAGGAGGCACCATGCGACCGCTCGCCTCAGCCGCTGCTGCGGCTGCCCTGCTCGTGGTACTCGTCGGCTGCTCTGCACCCGGAGGTGACATGACCAACCCACCCACCAGCGGGCGCCCCAGCTTCCAGACCACCGGCCCCATACCGTCGACCGGCACGCCGGTCACGCTCAGCGACGCTCAGTTGGCTGCGATTGAGGCCGATCTAGCCACTCGAGGGGTCACCGCGGAGTTCACCGTGGACAGCGCTGTCGCCGTCACCTGGCCGGACGGATCGTGGGGCTGTCCCGAACCAGGCAAGGCCTACACCCAGGCGCTGGTTCCCGGCGTCCACGCCAAGGTCAGCGCGGACGGCAAAGGCTATGACTACCGCTTCGGAAACGGCCCGACACCCCGGTTGTGCGACAAGCGCTAACCGGGTCGCTGATCAGCGCAGGCTGAGCAACAACGCTTCCGAGGCTCCCGAACGGTTGTCGAAGACCGCCACCATCACGCCCTTGGGTCGCTGCTGAGCGACGGCGGCATTGTTCACCATGATCGGCACCTGAGCGCGCTGATTGCGCACAACGGTCACACCGCCGCCATCCTCGATGGCCCGATTCCACGGGTCGTAGCTGGCCCATCCGGCGAACTCGTCGGAGTCGGTGCCCTTCACCGTGTAGCTGGTCGCGGTGTAGCTGAAGGCACCGGAGTCAGCGCTCAAGCCCAGGTCCGCGGCCTGCACGGGCAGCAGGATCGTGCTGGAGTCGGTCGGTGCCATCGCCAGGTAACCGCTGGCGTACAGGGCCCCGCTGGCGATCTCATAGATGAACACTTCCGTCACGCCGTCGAAGGTGCCCGACCGGTAGGCACCGGAATCCGCAGCGAACACGATGTAGTCCTCCACGCCGTCCCCGGTGGTGTCCAGCCACACGTCGTATTCGTTGGTGGCCGGGTTGGAGAAGCGGTCATGGTTGTTGATGGCGAAGACCAACAGCTTGTCGGCGCCGGTGTCGAAGGACTGGACTCCCAGTGCCCGAAGGTCATAGCCGGTGCGCACTGCACTCTTGGACAGATCAGCAGGGTCGGTCAGGCCGAGAGTGTAAACATCGGCGTAGGCATCCAAGGCGCCGCCGAAGTTGCTCAACCGCAGCGACCACGTCGTGCTGGCCTGAGCCTTGCCGGCCCGCAACTCGGTGCCAAGGGATCGATCACGGCCGATGGTGGCAGCCACCTTCGCCTGCGACCGCGGCACCAGCAGATAGGGAACCCGCAGGGTCTCCGCAGCTGAGGTCAGGATCACCGAGCCGGACACCTGGGCGAACATCGACTGGTCATCACCCAGCGAGGAGCCGCTGGCCCCGGCCGGGACGCTGAGCGTCACCGAGACCTTGCGAGACGAGTGCGCCGGGACGCGCACCACAGTGGGCCACAACGTCACCGTGCCGGCCACCGACTGCGAACTGGCCTCCGAAGACAGCCGGTAACTCGCCGCCGAAGCGCTGGTATTGGTCACTGTGATGGTCTTGGTGGCGCGGTAGGTGGTGCTCGGCTCGGCGAATCCGAAGCTGAGCGATGCTTCACGAACCTTGCCTGCCTTGGTTCGGAATTGGTCACCGGTGACGATGGTCTTGGTGTTCACCGCCTGCACCGGATCCACCAGACCAGCCCCGGCTCCGGTCACCGAATACCCCGAGATTCCGCCCGGATCGGACGTCGTCACCATTGCCGAGGCGACCTGGTCGGCGCTCCAACTCGGATGGGACTGAACGGCCAGAGCCGCAACACCGGCCACATGGGGTGCAGCCATCGAGGTGCCCGACAGGACCTGGGCACCGGTTCCGGTACCGACAGCGGCCGAACTGATCGATACACCCGGGGCTGTGACGTTCGGGCTGATCCCGGACTCCCCGGAGACCGGACCGGCGGAGGAGAATCCAGCCAACTCCCGGTAGCCCGGATTGTCGATGAATCCGGACACCATGGTGAGCGTCTGGCCGTCAGCATTGCGCAGTGTCGGGCCATCGTTGAGAGGCACCCCGAGGAACGGAATCGTGACGGTGTAGGGCTCCCCGGTATCGGGGTTGCTCGTGATCTCCCCTTCATAGGGAGGGAATTGGTCGTCAGAGTTGACCATGAGCACAGCGTCGGCCCCGGCCTGTTGACCGTAGATGGCCTTGGCCACCCGGGCACAGGTGCCGCGGGAGACCACCGCGATGGTGAGAACGTCGTCTGCGGGAAGGGATGCGGTGAAGGCACCGACCGAGCAGCCCAGGGACTCGTTTTCAGCGGTGGTCGGATCATCGACGACCGAGACCACGCGATAACCTCCGGCCGAGATCGGCGCAGAGTTGGCATTGATGGCATCGACCAGGTCGCCATTGGCCAGTTGCAGCGAGGCGCTGGGCAGGTTGCTCGCGGTGTCCATCGCGGCGACCGAGATCACGCCCTGACCGCTGGCCGGGGTACCCGTGATGTAGGGGCTATGGCCTGAGTTGCCGGCCGAAGCCACCACCACGACCCCGGCTGCGACGGCATTGCTGGCCGCCACCGCATCAGGATCATCGGGACCACCGAACGGGCTTCCCAACGACATGTTGACGACGTCCATGCCGTGATCGACGGCCCAGTCGATGGCTTCCACCACGACATCGGTGGACCCCGTGCAACCGAAGACACGCAGTGCATACAGGTCGGCCTCAGGGGCAACGCCAGGCCCCACCTTGAACGACAGATCCGCTGTGGAGCTGTCGTAGGGGCCCGCAAAGGCCGAGCCGTCCGATGCGACGCCGCCACCGGCGGCGGTGCCGGCCACGTGGGTGCCGTGTCCTTCACAATCCAGCGGATTGGCGTCCGGCTGGGGCGTTGAACCGGCAACCTCGGCGTCGTAGTCGTCACCGACGAAGTCGTAGCCACCCTTCACCCGCGGCGCGTTCGCGCCGAACAAGGTGCTGGCCGGATCGACCGGCTGGGTGCTGGTGGCCTTGGCTGCAGCGAAAGCGTCGGCAGTGCCCGGACCGCCGAAGTCGGCATGCGTGTAGTCGATGCCGGTATCGATGATGGCGACCTTGACGCCCTTACCGGTGACGCCGCTGTTCTGCCAGGCCTCGCCGGTACCCAGATAGGGCACGGAGGTGGTGTTGTCCAGGGTCTTGGGGGTCAGCGAATGAACGCCGACGACTCCCGGCAGTGCAGCCAACTCAGAGATCTTGTTCGAGGCCACCCGCACCCGCATGCCGTTGTAGGCCGACTGCAGCTCGCTGACCACCTGACCGCCCTCGGCGGTGATGTCGGAGCGCAGCGCGCGCTGCGCCTTGCGCAGTGTGGTCTTCACCTGATTGCGACGTTCTCGGGTCAGCTTCTTGCCTGCTTTGGCCTCGACGACGGCCACCGGGTCGCCGCTGAGTTGGACCATCACATCGACGCGCCTCGTGGCGTCCAGAGCCTGGGGTGTGCGGGTCGCGCTAAGCCGTCCCGACGATGGCGCCGCAGCGAAATCACTGCCTGGCCCAGCGCCTTGCGCGATCCCAGGCATGACCGCCATGGTCATGCCGAGCGCAACGACAGATACTGCAACGATCGTGATCTGGGGTTTCATGAAGACCTTCCTGCGATGCCTGCACAGCGAAGTTCTGACTAGCTGAGCGTAGATGTCCCCCCTCCGGGGGACAATCACCATCTCAATGCTCGATACCGCGGTCGCGGCCGGGTTCACTCGACCGCACGCCGCGCAGCCAGGATCATCCAGTACTCCTCCTGGCTCAACGGGCACGGGTTCGCCCCGCCATTCATCCAGTCAGCCACCGACGCCGGCAGTTCCACCGGCACGGCTCGGAACAGGTCCGTGATCATCACCGGGAGCAGCCAACCGCCGTCCTCCACCTGCTGGGCGGGCCCCACCACGAGCGCCCGACCGTTCAGCCCCGCCTCGGTGAGGAAGAGCACCTCGTCCAGTTGTCCCAGCTCCGCAGGCTCGGTGTCGATGGTCAACCCGACGGCCACCTCACCGGAATCGGCCAGCACCCTGCCGAGCGTCTCAGGATCATCAGGCCCCAGCCGCACAGCCCAGCGGCTGTTCGGAGTTTCCTGGGAACGAATCCGACGGATCACCTCTTGGCCGTCGATGTGGTGGGAATGCCGCCACCGCACCAACGCACGGCGAAGGTTCCGCTTGGTGCGGGAATCGCAGTCGCTGCGCTGGCAGTACCAGTTGATCACGCTGCCGGCATAGTCGATCACCGCGACCGGGCGCGCATCACGGATCGCGTTGAGAGCGTCACGCAGGCCGACGCCCTGATCCAGCAGGATGGCCAATACCGCAGACGGCGCCCTATTGACCCCCATGTGGCAATGCACGAGAACCTTCGCCTCCGGGTCGGAGTCCAGGGCCTCCCGTACCCACTGCACCAGTGCCTCGAACCACGTCGGCGGGATGAACTGGCCGGCATCGTCCACTCGATGATGCAGGTAGGCCACCTGCGGCGCCCACGCGCCGACCAGGGCCTCATCACTCCACTCTGAACGAAGATCCACGATGTGGGTGATACCCGCATCGACGAGTTCGGCGAGCTGTGTCTGGGCCCGACGGAAATTCGCCGCCAAGTCGGCGCCCAACGCCACCCGGTCGGTTACGAAGACCGCATCGGCGTCCGTGAACCCCCCGGCATCACCACCATCGGTGACCATGGTGTCCGCCTCATCACTCACGGCACAATCATGCCCTGCTGCGCGCCCTGGCGACGCCTATACCCGTCAAACCAGCCAGGTGAGTCCTAATCACGATCCCCTCAAATCGATAACGACCACCAGAAGGCTACGCAGTCATCGCTACGTGGTATTACTCCGGCGGAACACCTAGGTGCTGATCAACCGCGCATCTATAGTTAGAACACCAGTACGGGAGGCGCCGACGCCGAGCCAGGCATAGCCGGGGGGATGTTCGGGGGGAGCGGTGAACCAGGCTCGGAGCTGACTGACTGGAGTGCCGAGATCGGATACAAGATCCGGGTTGATGCCGACATTCGGGGGAGTTCGGTGGTCAGCCGCGCGGGAGATCCGCGATCATGTGGACTTTCATCCGATCTCAGCCATGGTGACTCACGGGCCGAACGGGTGCCCAGCGGAGTTCCCAGTGGTGGCCGGCCGGGACCCCTCCCAGCCGGCCACCACTGCAATTCCGGGAAACTAACTGCGATGCCGACGGGATTTCTTCCTGCGCTATCCCCCTTTTGGGTGACAAAAAGCTCGCCCGAAATGGAAAACCCGCAGATAACCTCACACATACGGCACCTGGCGGGCGAGCAACAGCTAGCATCGAGTCGCAATGTTCAAGGAGGGGAACATGTCACCGTATGCCGAATTGCATGTGCACATTGAAGGAACGCTTGAACCAGAACTGACCTTCGCCTTGGCGAAGCGAAACAGCATCGAGCTTCCCTACGCCGATCCGGCCGAGCTGCGCAGCCACTTCACCTACCAGTCAGTGCACGATTTCGTCGAGCTCTATCGGGCGAGCGCCGCGGTGCTCACCACCGAACAGGACTTTGCTGAACTCACCACCGCCTATCTGACCAAAGCCCAGAGCATCGGAATCGTCCACGCGGAGATTTCGTGCGATCTGGCGCGCCACGTGGCGCGCGGCATTGCACCCGAGGCCGTTCTCAACGGCATCGGCAGTGTGTTGAAGGACTCGCAGACCAGCCATGGAGTCAGCACCGGCCTGGTACTGAACTTCCCGGTCGATCTGCCGGTCGATGATGCTGTCGCGGTCTACGACCAGGCGAAAGCGGCGGGCGCCGACATCACCGCCGTCGAGGTGTGCGTGTCTTCGCCGGACGCATCACCGAAAGACCTGGTCCCGCTGTTCGGCCGAGCCCGCGCTGACGGTCTCCACACCGTCGCCCATGTCGGCGCCGCAGCCGGTGACGCCATGACTTGGGAATGCTTGCACGCGCTGAAGGTGGGTCGGGTCGGTACCGCCGCCCTGACTGATCGCAATCTGCTCTACTACCTTGCCGACTACAGCATTCCGTTGACGATGAGCCCGCTGTCGACCAAAGCACTGCACGTCGCGAGTGAGGCAGATTTGCCTGTAGCGCGGCTCCTCGAAGAAGAAGTCGCCATCGTGGTCACCTCCGACGCCCCGGCCTATTTCGGCGGCTACCTGGACGCCAACATGGCCGCTCTCGTCGCTGACAACGGTCTCACCGAACAACAGGCCGAGGCCCTGGCCCGGAACACCATCGCCGGATCGTTCCTCCCCGAATCGGCGAAGTCGGCCCTCATCGGCCAGCCGGTACCGGCCTGATCGGTTCCAGCCAGCCACCACCTTTACGCAGATCCCGTCCGAACCCACTCGGACGGGATCTGCGCGTGTCGGCGAAAAATGGCCCCGGCGTTGTTGGTTGTTTGCCCGCATGATCGCGCCGGTTGAGGGAGAATCGAATTCATGGGGCAACTGACAGGGAGCTCTCGCCTTGAGTGCAAGGTTTGCCACAAGGTGCACCGAAATGTGGCCCGGTTGCTCGGGCCGATGGCCCCCGACGCCTGGCTGGAGGTCGGCGTCGGCGAGCGCTTGGAGGCCGAACTCACTCCTGATATCTGCCTGCTTCCCTGCAACGGCGAAATTCGCCACTTTTTGCGTGGACACCTCCAACTGCCGGTTGACGACAACGACTTCGGAACCTTCGTGTGGTCGGTGTGGGTGGAACTCAGCGAGGCCGACATGACGGCGGTCGCACGCACCTGGGACGACGCCGACCGCGAGCGGCTGCTGCCACTCCCGGGCACCTTGGCGACCGCCCTGCCCTACGAGCAACCCACCCGCGGCCTTCCGGTTCTGGTCCATACCCGCAAGCCCGGGGAGGTGCCCCTGTTGGTCGTCGACTCCACAAGCCACCATCGACTGGCCTGGGAACAACTGCGAGGAATCGGCGTCCACCGCGCTGCAGAACTCGCGGGTAAGATCGACCACTGAGGGCCATGAGCGATTTTCTACAGATCTTCCAACCAGGATTGCGCCACCAACAGGAGCAGCGCGACCTGGAGAAGATCTTTGTCGTCGATGAAGAGGCTGGCGGCCCGGGGTCCAAGACTCACGATCTGGAATCCGGCGAAGTCACCATCAAGATCCCCAAGCGCACCGCCGCCGAGCCCGACGCCGCCTCCGACGCATCGGAGTGATCGCCGCACTACTCGGTGAAGATGGCCGGTTCGATCGGTGGGGTTAGACCAGGCACAGTGCCCCCATCGCCGAAGGCGACGTCCAAGGCCTCCTCGGTGAGGCGTCGACCCAGAGCGATCAACTCCTCAGCCCGGTGGAAGTCCATCACCTTCGCCGCATCCCCGGGCACCGTCACCAGCACATCAGGCGGCAAGGCGGCCAGCCGGAACCGGGTGATCAATGCGCTCATCGTGTCCAGCGACATAGTGGTGACATCAGCGATGCCGAGACCGGACGGCGGCTCCTGATACGTCGAGGTCTGTGCCTCGGTGCCCTCACCGCGATTGAAGCGCGTCATCATCGACGCCACGAACTCGTTCTCCCACACCCCGGCGGCCGTGCGCAGGAAGCGATCCCACCATTCATTGGACGGTCGCTGCTCGGCGGACTCCCGAACCGGGGTGAGCACCTCGGACTGCTTCTTGGGACCGCTGAGGCTGATCGCCATGGTGAAGTCTGCGTCGGCGGCAATCACCGGTTCCATAGGGACCGGATTCAGCACGCCACCGTCCACCAGCAGCCGACCGTTGACCATGATCGGAGTCACCAGGCCCGGTATACCCACCGATGCCCGTATCGCGGCCTGCAGCGGCCCGCGGGTGAACCACACTTCCCGACGCGCACCGATATCGGTGGCCACGGCCGTGTAGGGAATGGGCAGGTCTTCGATGAGAGCACCATCGAGCAGTTCGTCGACTCGACCCAACACCCGCTCCAACTTGAGCAGCCCCGGCCCCGGAAGCACCGGGTCGAGCAACTTGCGAACATCCTTGGCCGACAAGGTGGTGACCCAGTCGGTGTAGGCATCCAGAGTGTTGGTGACGTGCAGACCCGCCACCAGTGCGCCGATCGAAGTCCCGGAAATCGCGGTGACCTCATACCCTCGTTCGCGAAGCACCTGCAAAGCCCCGATGTGCGCATAGCCGCGCGCCCCGCCAGAACCCAACACCAACGCAACTCGTTTCACACCGCCATTATCTCCACTCACCGAAAACTCGCCGGGTAGGGTTTCGACCATGACCCAACCGCCGCCGCCCGCGGCCTGCTATCGGCACCCCGACCGCCCCACGTACATCGCCTGCCAACGGTGCGGCCGTCCGATCTGCGGAGACTGCATGATCAGCGCGGCTGTTGGTTTCCAGTGCCCGGAATGTGTTCGAGAAGGCGCTCGCCAGACCCGCCAGAATCAGGGCCCTTTCGGTGGCCGTCTCTCGACCAATCCGATGATTACTTCGATCACCCTCATCGTGATGAATGTGGCGGTGTGGGCGGCGATCATGCTCACCGGCGGTCAGAGCAGCCGACTGGGCCAACTCCTGGCCTTGTCCCCGACGGGACAGTGCTGGTCGACCGCCCAGCCGGGCTCTTACTACCCCTCGGTGCACTCTGCTGCGATGTGTCGGACCGTTTCTGACGGTTCCTGGGTGCCTGGGGTCGCCGACGGTGCCTGGTGGCAGCTGCTCACCAGCGGCTTCACCCACATCGAGATCCTGCACATCGGCATGAACATGCTGGCGCTGTGGTTCCTGGGCCCACCGTTGGAGCGCGCCCTGGGCCGGGCGCGGTTCCTGGCGGTCTACCTGGTTTCGTTGTTCGCCGGTTCGGTGACCGTGATGTGGTTCGCGGCGCCGTCCTCCAGCACTTTGGGTGCCTCTGGCGCCATCTTCGGCTTGATCGGCGCCCTGTTGCTGCTGACGTTGAAGGTGGGCGGCGACTTCCGGACAGTGCTGATCTGGCTGGGAATCAATGTGGTGTTCACCTTCATGGGTTCCGGCATTTCCTGGCAGGGCCACCTGGGTGGCCTGGTGGGTGGCCTGGCGGCGACGGCGATCATCATCTACGCGCCCCGCAAGAGCCGCAGCACCATTCAGTGGCTCGGGTTCGCGGGGCTGAGCCTGCTGTTGGTGCTACTGGCCGCCGTCCGGATCCTGCAACTCGGCTGAATCCGGACGCGCTTCGACGCCGACGTGGGCGGCCTCGCGCCGGGCCGTCCGACGGTTGGCGAGCACGCTGGTGAGGACCACCGTGGCCAGGATCGCCACGATGACCACCAGCGAGGCCTCGGTCGCCACGGTAGGCACCGCCGGCCAGATGCCATGCGCCCAGTGCAGCACCAGCTTCACGCCGATGAACGCCAAGATGGCGGCCAGGCCATAGCCCAGGTGCACCAAGGCCCCCAGCAGACCTTCCAGCACGAAGTAGAGCGCCCGCAGGCCGAGCAGAGCGAAGGCATTGGTGACGAAGACCAGGTAGGGATCTCCGGTGATGCCGTACACCGCCGGCACCGAATCGACCGCGAAGACCACGTCAGTCGCCAGGATGGCCACGGTGGCCAACGCCAGCGGAGTCAGCGCGCGGCGCCCGTTCTCGATCAGGCTCATCCGGGTACCGCGGTAGCCGTCAGTCACGGGGTAGAGCCGCCGGACCAGGCGCACCACGCGCATCCGGTCGGGATCGATCTCCTGCTCGGCGGGGTTGCGGGCATCCCGGAGAACCTTGACCGCAGTGGCCAGCAGGATGGCCCCGAACAGCAGGAAGGTCCACGCGAAGTTGGCCAACATGGCCGCGCCCACGGCGATGAAGACCCCGCGCAGCATCAACGCACCGGCCACCCCGATCAGCAATACGCGCTGCTGCAACTCACGGGGAACGGCGAAGGAGGCCAGCAGCAGCATGAAGACGAACAAGTTGTCCACGCTGAGCGACTTCTCCACCAGGTAGCCGGCGTAGTACTGAAAGCCGATCTGCTGGCCGTATTGGAGCCAGATCCAGCCACCGAAGGCCACCGGCAGTGCGATGTAGAACACCGACCAGCCGATGGCTTCGGTGATGGACACCTCATGCGGCTTGCGGGTAACGAGAAAGTCGGCAACGAACAGTGCCAACACAGCCACCAGCGTGATGCCCCACAGCTGCGGGGTTCCGATGCCGAGTTCCAGGGTGTGAATCATGGGTAGTCGTCCTCTCACAGTCGAACTGTGAGGTCTCCTTCACCGCTGAGGCGGTGCACCCGCGAGGATTGAGGATCCGTATTGACCGCGGGTGACTTGACGAAGTACTCCCCTCGTCGCAGGAGCCTACCTCAGCTCGACGGGCGGGTCGACGGCCGGTGGCAAAACCACCCAGTCGTCACTCAGGACGCCCGGGCGGACGCCTCCACCTGGCCCAGCAACTGGCGATGGAACCGGGTCTCACCGGTGAGTTCGGGATGGAAGGCCAGTCCGGTGATAGCCCGCTGGCGAACCGCCACGATCGCCGGACCACGGCGGGCTACGACGGCGACACCAGGCCCGGTACGAACCACCTCTGGGGCACGAATGAAGGCCACCGATACCGGACCGTCAGTGGTTTCCAGGGATTCCACCGAGGACGCCACCTGCGGACCGAAAGCGTTACGGCGCACGGTGATGTCCATAACGTGCAGGGACTGCTGACCCGGTGCCGGATCAAGGACCTCCTCGGCGAGCAGGATCAGTCCCGCGCAAGTCGCCAAAGTGGGTAGACCGCCGACGATGGCTTCGCGCAACGGCTCGAACAGCTCGAAAGTGCGCAGCAAGCGATCGATCACCGAGGACTCCCCGCCCGGTAGCACGATCGCATCCACGCGGAATCCATCGCTCCCGATCAGGTCACGCGGCGTCCGCACCGCCGCGACTCGCGCGCCCAGCGTTTCCAGCAGCTCGACATGCTCGGCCACCCCGCCCTGCAGCGCCAACACTCCCACCGTCGGCCCACCGAACGCTCCCGAATTGGTCATTCGCTCCACCCTAGGGTGCAGCGAATGACCGAAAGTGGAGCGGTGAGCATCACCAACCCCGCTCGGCGAGGCGATGGGGGGCGGGGACGTCGGCGACGTTGATGCCGACCATGGCCTCACCCAGACCGCGGGAGGTCTCGGCGATCACGGACGCGTCGGTGTAGGCAGCGGTCGCCTTGACGATTGCGGCGGCGCGCTTGGCCGGATCGCCGGATTTGAAGATGCCGGAGCCGACGAAGACACCTTCGGCGCCCAGCTGCATCAACATGGCGGCGTCGGCCGGTGTCGCGACACCGCCGGCGGTGAACAGCACCACCGGCAGCTTGCCGGTCTCGGCCACCTCGCGGACCAGTCCGTAAGGGGCGGCCAGTTCCTTGGCGGACACGTACAACTGGTCGGGGTTGGCCGCCAGCGTGGCTTGCAGCGCTGCGATCTCGGCGCGAATGGTCCGGATGTGCTTCACCGCCTCGGAGACGTCGCCGGTGCCGGCCTCACCCTTGGAACGGATCATCGCCGCGCCTTCGGTGATGCGCCGCAACGCCTCGCCCAGGTTGGTGGCACCACACACGAAGGGCACGGTGAAGCCGTGCTTGTCGATGTGATTGACGTAGTCGGCCGGGGAGAGCACCTCGGATTCGTCGATGTAGTCGACTTTGAGCTCCTGCAACACCTGGGCTTCGACGAAGTGCCCGATGCGGGCCTTGGCCATCACCGGGATCGACACCGCCTCGATGATCGCCGCGATGAGATCCGGGTCACTCATACGCGCCACGCCCCCCTGGGCGCGGATGTCGGCCGGCACGCGCTCCAAAGCCATCACGGCCACCGCGCCGGCGTCCTCGGCGATGCGCGCCTGTTCGGGAGTGACCACGTCCATGATCACGCCACCCTTGAGCATGTCGGCCAAACCACGCTTGACCGTCGGAGTTCCTAGTTGTGTCGTCACGGCGTCCATGGTGCTTCGTTACTGGACTACTGAGAAGTGCCAGAAATACTCGACTTCACTTAGTCCAGTATTCTGAGGGCATGCGCCGGACACCGGAGATCACGCTGCCGCTTCGCATCAACCCCGCCGACGGCACCCTGCCCGAGCAGGTCGCTGCCCAGTTGCGGGACCTGATCAGCGCCGATGTGCTCGCCCCCGGAGACCCCATCCCGTCCAGCCGCGCCCTGGCTCAGCACCTCGGCGTCTCGCGCGGATCGGTGGTGGCCGCCTACGACCAACTTCTGGCCGAGGGCTACGTCAGCGCAGCCGCCGGACAGGGCACGGTGGTCAACCCGCAACTGCGCAGGGTCCATCCGCCCGCCCCACTGCCGAAACCCCGGCGCAGCGAACCGGCTCCGGCGGCGCTGCTGGATCTTCGCCCGGGGCGCCCGTGGACCGGGGATCTGGTCGGACCGCAATGGAAGGCGGCGTGGCGACGGGCCGCCAACGCACCAGCCGACGCCCAACCCCCCGGCCTAGGTCTGCCGGAATTGCGACGCGCCTGGAGCGACCACCTGCGCCGGATGCGCGCCCTGGTGCGCGATCCCGACAGCATCGCCGTCACCGGCGGCGGGCGCGACGGCTTGGCGCTGATCCTGCTGGCCCTGCAACGGCCCGGATTCAGGGTGGGCGTCGAAGACCCCGGCTACCCGTCGCTGCGCCGGGTGCCGGCCCGATACGGCGCCGGCGTCGTGCCACTGCCCGTCGATGAGCACGGCCTGATCACCAACCGACTGCCGGCCCAGGGCGAGGCACCCGAACTGCTCTTGGTGACGCCGAGCCACCAATACCCACTGGGCGGTTCGCTTCCCATGGATCGCCGCCAAGAACTGCTCGAGTGGGCCCACGATCATCGCGTGGTCATCGTCGAGGACGACTACGACTCCGAACTGCGCTACACCTCCTCACCACTACCGGCGTTGGCTGCACTCGACGACCCCGTCGATGGCCGCGTCGTGCTGCTGAGCACCTTGTCCAAGACGATCACCCCCGCGCTGGCCACCGGCTTTCTGGCACTCCCGCAATGGTTGGTGCCCGCAGTGGCGGCGATCCGCAGTGATCTGGGTCAACCTCAAGGCCTGGTGAGTCAGCGCGCCATCGCGGAATTCCTGCAGGTAGGCGCGCTGCGCATCCACACCCAACGCATGCGGCAGCGCTACCGCCGACGCCGCGCCGAGGTCGTGAGCGCCCTACGGGATCGGCCAGGCCTGGCCGTCTATCCCATGGACGGCGGCCTGCACGCAGTGGTGGAGACCGAACGCGACGAGGCCGAGGTCGTCTCGGAACTGGCTGCCCGCGGCGTCGTGGTCAGTCCGTTGTCGCAATACTGGTCACAGGCCGGGAGCCGGCGCGGCATCGTCTTCGGCTTCGGCGCAGTCACCGCAGCAGAATTGGCGACTGGCTTGCATCAGATCGCCGAGGTGGCGTCCTCACCGGCACTACCCACCGCAACGCCCCGCAAGGCAGACTAGAACGATGAAGCGCCCGATTGCCGTGCTGGTCACGCTGGGGCTGCTGACCTTTGCCGGCAGTGCCCCCCGAAGCGAGACCCCGACCGACGCCGAGACCGACGCTGTACCGGCGGCGACGACTCTGGCGGCTCAGCGATGGCGCCCAAGCCCGGGGACGAGCTTCCAGATCCAGTACTCGGGGAAGCTCCGGGTCGGCAGCGCACAGGTCATCGATCTCGACGGCGCAGACACCCGCACGGCGACCGTGCGCAGCCTGAAGCGCTCCGGTAAGCGGGTCATCTGCTACTTCAATGCCGGTGCCTGGGAAGACTGGCGCTCCGACAAGAAGAAGTTCCCCGCCTCGGTGATCGGCGCCAAGCTGGACGGTTGGCCCGACGAACGCTGGCTCGACATCCGCAAGCGGTCGATCCTGATGCCGATCATGATTGCGCGCCTGAAGGTGTGCAAGGCCAAGGGATTCGATGCCGTTGATCCCGACAACATGGACGGCTACCAGGCCCGAACCGGTTTCCCCATCACCCGTAAAGCCGAACTCGCCTATCTGAAGGCGCTGAGCAAGGCCGCCCACAAGTTGGGGCTCTCGATCGGTCTGAAGAACGGGCTGAAACTCATCAAGGCCGCACTGCCGATGGTGGATTTCGCGGTGAACGAGCAATGCCTGCAGTATCACGAGTGCTCGGCCTACCGTCCCTTCGTGCGGGCGGGGAAGGCTGTCTTCCACATCGAATACCGGGGTCGGATCGACAGCATCTGCAAACGGGCGCCGTCGGGGTTCAGCACCGTCCTCAAGCATCTCTCGCTGAACGCCTGGGTGCGCCGCTGCTAGGCCAGGTCCCGCCGCAGCGCCCGGATCGCACGATGCTGAAGGAGCTTCACCGAGCCCTCACTTCGACCCAGGATCTCAGCGGTTTCCGCCAACGAGAATCGGTCCACGAATCGCAGCGAGATCACCGCGCGCTGATCGGGAGTGAGGCGCCCCAGGATCTCGTCAAGACCGGCCCGTCCGATCGCAGCCTCGTCGGCGCCGGGAACGATAGTGGCCGGCGTGGAAGCCGCAACCAGGGGATCGGCGCGCAGCACCGTGGGGCGCCGATCCGCACGGCGCCATTCATCGACCAATCGGTTGCGGGCAATGAGGAAGACCCAGGTTCGAAAGCCGGTTTCGTCTCCGCTGAAGTCGCCCAACTTGCGCACGATCTGCACAAAGCAGTCACCGAGCAGGTCCTCCGGATCGGTGGCGCCTTGGGCTCGCAGGAATCGCAACAACTGCGGCGCGAACTCTCGATACAGCTCCGACCAAGCTCCCTCGACTCCGTCAGACGCAGCCCGCAGCACCTCAGGGAAGCGTGGGCCGATGGGCATGAGCGTTGTCCAAGTGTCTGGTAGCGGTCAAGAGAAGGCTAACGCACAGGGAAACGCCGGGTTGGCGGGGGATGCCAACCCGGCGTTCGAAGAACTGGGCACGAGATGAGGTGAACACCTCAGGGGAATCGGCTCACCAGTTCAGCCCTTGGGTGCCTTATCGGGCACCTTGTCCGTCACCTCGGAGGCCCGATCCTTGCCGGTGGGCTTGGCGGAGGGCGGGGCGGCGGTCTTGGTATGACCCGGTGCAGCACTCGACTTTCCACGATTGGTCGCTGAAGGAATGATGCCCTTCGACGGGTCGGCGACGCGTTTGTCGCTCTTGCTGGGATCAGCGGCAGGGCTCGTGGCGTGCGGTGGCACCTCACTCGGGACTGTCGTGGGGAGCGGCACCGTCACGGCAGGAGCGCCCGGTTGACGGGACGGGCTCTGCCCATTCGAGGGGCTCCCGGGTGGGGTCATTGACGAGCCCGAGGACGCCCCGGCGGAGTTCGTCGCTGCGGTCCAGGGCAACCATGAGATCCACGGTGGCCCCTGAGTCCCACTGGCTGCGGCCACGCCGACCCCGGCGGTGATTCCGGCAAGAATTCCGGCGACGGCACCGATGAAAATTCGCCGGGATCGACGGGCCGATCGACTCTGGTGCGGATGGTGTGACTCCGTCGTCTCCAGCTTGGTGGCCTGACGCATCAGCCGCAGATGGGGATCTGCCAATTGCTGAACATCAGGCATCGTTTGGGAGGCCTGCACCTGGTCGAGAAATGCGGCAACACGACCCAATGCGGGGTCGTCAGGAGCAACCTGACCGGCCAAGAGCCGGTCGAAGTCCGTCTGGTTGTTTTCCATCTGCCGCCTTTCGCAGGGGAAACCGCTGGTCGCTCCCGAAAGGTTACGGAGTCCCGGCGAATCTCTCAGAATTGGATTGGGCGCCGCCATCGTTGTCCGATGGCGGCGCCCACATCACAGCGAGCTCGTCGTGGTCAGCTCCAGCGAATCTGTCCCGCGTTGGGATCAGCGGAGTTGTCGATGACCACGGTCTTGACGATCTTGTCGGCGAAGGTCTGCCGCTTGGCGTCCCACAGCGGGAACAGCCAGCCGATGTAGCAGGCCAGCGAGTCGAGCAGGTGAGCAAGCTGGCGCAGAATGCCCTGGCCCACCCCGATCAACTGACCGGTCTCCTCGCTGATCAACTTCGTCTTGGCAATGGCACGACCCGGGGTGATGCCGTAGGTGCCCGACAGGTAGCCGAGGTAGGCCCACCAGGCGGCGACCAGGACGGTGTCGATGATATTGCCCAGTGTCGAGCTGACCGCGTTGCTGATGATGGAACCCACCACGCCGAAAACGATCGCCGGGGCGACGTAGTCGATGAGGGCACCCAGTGCGCGCTTGGGCCAATCCACAACAGCACCGGCAGCACCCGTGGTCGCCGGCGGATAGGCAGTGGAGTATTCCGGGGCTGGCGGCGGTGGGTAGGCGCCGGGGGCCGCGGCATATGGGTCGCTAGCCGGCGGCGGGGTGTACGCAGGGGGCTCGTTCGACGGCGGTGTGTATCCCGGAACCGCGTCGCTGGGATCCGGGCTGGTCGGACTCTGATCAGACATGCTGTTCTCCCTGTAGAGCAATGTTGCCCCGAATACTAGGGCCTAGGCGCCGATGATCGGAAAGCGGCTGATAATTGCGGCGTGACATCGACCGCAGCAGCAGCCGTCCAGGCCCGCCAGAACCTGGGCGGGTACGCCCTGTTCGTCGGGGTCGGGGTTGGTGCGAGCATCGTCTCTCGCGTCACCGGTTTCGGCCTGGCATGCCCGTGGCGCAGCCTCACCGGGACAGCCTGCCCTCTGTGTGGCTCGACGCATCTGGGAATGAGCCTGCTCAGCGGCGACCTGCTCGCGGCGTGGTCGGCCAACCAGTTCATCTTCGTCGTACTGGTCGTGGTGAGCGTCCTGGCCGGCTTCTGGACGATCACGGCGCTGGGCGGCCCTGCGGTGCGTCTTCCCGGACGCTGGGGGCAGCGACAGCTGTGGATCGTGACGGCGTCGATCGCTGCGTTGGCTTTCATGATCGCCCGAAACGTGTGGTTTCCGCTCTCCTAGACTGTCCAGATCCTAAGTCACGGGCTAACCTACTCACACAGCGGTACGGAGAGCGCACCCACCAGCAATCACGTATGTGAGGGGTCATGAACGTAGCTGATGCGTCGACCGCGCACGCCCTGAGAAGCCTGCGGCTTCTTCTGGAGGCGTACGCGTCGTCCGGAGAATTGCCCCAATGGGAGGCAGCAGCAGCCCAAATCCGAGTAGTACGACTGGAGCCCGGCGCGGTGCTGTTCCGAGCCGGTGAGGCCCACCCCTACGTCTATTTCGTGCAGCGCGGCCTCCTGAAGTCGCAGATGAAGGTGGACGGTGGCCGTCGGCTCGCTACCGTGTTCTTCTCCGAGGAGGGCGAGATCATGGCCTCGCTACCCGCCTTGTCGATGGACGGTGCGCAACGCGCCCTGGCACGAAGCCTGCACCCTCGCACCCGTACCTTGAATGTCGCCGCCGAAGCACAGTCGATCTACACCATGACGGCGCTGGAACCATGCCTGCTGCTGCGGCTCCCCTTTGCCACGATCAATCAGCTGGCCGCCAAGCATGCGGCTTGGGCCCGATTGATCGCCACCGTGAGTGGCCTGCACGCCACGACCTTGCAGATGGACGTCGCGTGGCTGCGGGGAACTCCCGAGCAGCGGTATCGCGATCTGTTGGCCGAGCAGCCTGGGCTGATCGACCGAGTGACGCAGCGGGATCTGGCGAACTTCCTCAACATCACCAGTGTCGCGCTCAGCCGGATTGCCAAGCGGGTCCGGGATGAATCGGAGATCATGCCCGACGCCGAGGTCGCCGAAGGAACCGGACTTTCGGTCGAGGCGCGGCACTCCACCGCCTAGCTCGACTGACATTCAACACCGAGCCACACCACAGCCGTCGCTCAGCCCGGAACCCGAGGCTGCGGTCATGAAACAACGCGCGGTCCGACCTCGACACGGCGGGGTGCGGTGACGTGGTCGCCAGTGACTGTTGGGATACCGCTGAGTACTCCTGCCAGGTGTTCACCGCCGCCGCAGCGGACCTACCACTGCTTTCGGAGTTAGCCCACGAGCGCGTCGAGGCTCTCGCTCAGGCGTGTTCGCGCCAGCGTCCCGATTCGGAGGTGAACTCGCTCGACGATCCGCAGTTGATGAGCCCGCTGCTGAGCGCCGTGGTACGAGCAGGACTACGCGCCGCGCAGTTCAGCGGCGGCCTGGTTCCTGGGCGGACGCAGCGGCCCGTTGCAGCGGTGGCGACCTCCGCCGGCGACCAACTCATCGAGACACCACCTCGGGCAGATCTTGATCTGATGCCGATCGCATCGGCGTGGGCCGCCGATTGGATCGCCGAGGAGTACTCCCAGACCTTTGCCACCGGATGCCTGGTCAATTTCGACGGCAACATCGCGGCGCGCGGCACGCCGCCGCCGTGCGGGTGGCAGATCCACCTCGAGGACGGTCAGCCGAGCAGCCGCGCCCACCAACCGATCCCGCTGTGGAGTGGCGGAATGGCCAGCGCCACCAGCCCAGCACCGACCGCCTCACTGGTTTCCGACCCCAACCACGCCCCTCGATCATGGCGGAGCGTCACCGTCGCCGCACCGAGCTGCGAACGAGCCAAGGCCGCAGCGATGGCAGCACTCGCGCTCGGCGATGCCGCGCCCCGCTGGCTCACCCAGCGGGGGCTCGCAGCACGGTTGGTACATACCGGTGGTATAACCGTCCAGACCCACGGCTGGACCGATTGAGTCCGAGCCCTGGGTCGGGGCATAGTGGGCGCCATGACCACGCTGATGTGGTTTCGCAGGGATCTCCGTACCCGCGACCACCCCGCCCTGTCAGCAGCAGCCACCGCAGCAGTGCTGCCGTGCTTCGTGCTGGACCCGAAGCTGATCACCGACGTCGGACCGGTGCGCCTGGGGTGGCTGGCAGCGAACCTTCACGCGTTGAACGCCGACCTGGGCGGCCGGTTGTGTCTACGGCTGGGTGATGCCGCCGAAGTGCTCCCTCGGCTGGCGTCCGAGTACGCCGTGACGGCGGTCCACGTCAGTGGTGAGACCGAGCCTGAGGGTGCCCGCCGCGACGCTCTGGTTCGCGAGGCCTTGCGCGGGCAAGGCGTCGACTGGGTGGCGACTGGTAGTCCCTACGCGGTCAGTCCTGGCCGATTGCGCACGCAGCACGGCGCGGGGTATCGGGTCTTCGGCGCCTATCGGCAGGCCTGGTTGCATCATGGCTGGCCCCACCCGGCACCGGCAGCGGCCGGTCTTCGCCTCGTGTCGAGCGCTGCCGAGTCGTCCGCGTGGGACTGGCTGGTCGCCGCAGCGGCCCAGTGCCCCATTTCGCTGCCCCCGGCCGGACAGGATGCTGCCGAGGCGCAATGGCTGGAGTTCTTGCGGGATCGGCGGGCCGACTATTCGGTCGACCGCGACCGAGTCGATCGCGACGGCACTTCGCTGTTGTCGCCCTATCTGGCCTTGGGGGTGCTGCATCCCCGCAGCTTGCTGGCCGCGATCGGGGAACTCGGCGATGCCGATTCGGATCGATTTCGCACTGAACTGGCGTGGCGGGAGTTCTACGCCGATGTCACCTGGCATCGACCCGATTCGCTGCGTGCGGATCTGAATCCGCTGCCGCTGACCTACGATCCGCCCGGAGACCCCTTCGCGGCCTGGCAGCGCGGACGCACCGGATACCCCATCGTGGATGCCGGCCAGCGGCAACTGGCCCAGACTGGCCGAATGCCCAATCGGGTGCGGATGATCAGCGCGAGCTTCCTCACCAAGGACCTGCACATATGGTGGCGATACGGCGCTGACCACTTCGCTCGGCAGCTGTTGGACTTCGACGAAGCCAGCAATGTTCAGAACTGGCAATGGGTGGCCGGCACCGGAACCGATGCCGCACCCTATTTCCGCATCTTCAACCCGACGGCTCAGGGGGAACGATTCGATCCCGAAGGCGCCTACGTGCGCCGCTGGGTGCCGGAGCTGTCCCACCTCACCGGAATACGGGTACATCAACCGTGGGCGGATGCCGCCGGCTACTCGCAGGGATATCCGCAGCCGATCGTGGATCACGCAGTCGAACGCGCCGAAGCTCTGGCGCGCTATCAACAGGCGCGCGGACGCGGCTGATCAGCGCCGGAAGTAGGTCCGCCCGGCCTTGAGGTGTCCGTTGAACAGTTCAGGCACGGTCACCAACACATAGCCTCGCGCCTGCAGCGAGCGGATGATCCTGGGGACGGCGGCTCGGGTGGTCGGATGGATGTCGTGAAGCAACACGATGGCGCCCGGACGCACCGCGCGCATCACATTGCGCCACACCGTCGCAGAGTTGCGGTATTTCCAATCCAGGGGGTCAACCGACCACAGCACCGTCGGGGCGTGCACGGATCGGGTGACTGCGCCGCGAATACGGGCATCGTTCTCCCCGTAGGGCACTCGGACCGGATTGTTGGTTGTTCCGGTGGCCGCAGTGATTACCCGCTGGGTGCGCTGTACTTCGCGCCGTATGGCTGCCGAACTCAGCCGGGTGAACATGGCGTGGTCCCAGGAATGGTTACCCACCACGTTGCCCTCACGGACCATTCGACGCAGCAATTTGGCATTGTGGACGGCCTCGTTGCCCAGCACGAAGAAGGTGGCCCGGGCACCGCGCTGGCGCAACGCACTGAGCACCTCCGTGGTCTGGGACACGGGACCATCATCGAAGGTGAGTGCCACGCACTTCGCGCGCCGGCAATTGACCTTCTTCGTCGGCTTCGGGTCGGTGGGGGCTTTCGGCTGCTTGATCGCGGCGATCGCGGGTGCTCGGGGGGCTGACTCCGGGGAGTTCGCTCGAGGGGAGTTCACTGGCCCGCTGCCCATCACCAAGGCCAACAACACACCGCCCGCGACGACCAAGATCGCTACCCGTGACACGAAAACACGCCCCCTCTCCTACGAGGATATGCCGGTTCAGTGAGGCCCACAGCCAGCATCCAAAACCAGCCGCTGACTAGCTCGTCGACGGCACCGGCTGCGGAGTGACCGCAGTGGGTTGAGTGGTCGGATCCGCAGTGGCTGTGGGAGCGCTGGGATCAGGGGTCGGCTCGATCGTCGGAGTGGGTTGAGCCGTTGCGGTGACCGTCTTGGTTGCTGTGGCGGTGGGCTGGGCGGTCGCCGTCGCATTTGTGGATCCGCCCGGACTGAGGCGGCCGATGCTGGTTCCGGCCACCCCGGTCAGAGTTCGACCGAGGCCCAACTCCACCACCGTGATGGCGGTGACCGCCACCAGAAAGATGGCCGCAGCGCTGAGCACCATGCGCTCGATCAGTCGACGACGGCTTGGCGGGCGCCACGGCGCAGTGAGCGTCGGCGTCGTTTCGACGGGTTGCCCCGGGGAGGCATCCTCAGCGAAGAGAGGGTCCTCGCTCACGCCAGCGGTCTGGGTCTGTCCAGAGGTTCGTCGAAGCGCCGCAGCGACACGGCGGTGGGTTCGATCCAGTCCCGCGCTGTACAAAGTTCCGGCGATACCACCGATGACACTGGCCACCGAAGCACCGATGATGGTTCCCGCCACGCCGAGCTGAGACCCCACTGCGGCGGCGGTCGCTGCGGCGAGAGCTCCCCCGACGATCTGGGGCAGTGAGAAGCTCAATGCGATCGGTTCTTTGGCTGGCGGGGCCTTGATGGTGTTCTGGTCCAACTGCTGGTCACTCCTTCGACTCAGCCTTCGACAGTACCTGGCGACTCCAGTACCCCACTGTCAGCAGCTGAACCCACTCAGGCTTCGGCTGGGCCATTCCCGTTCGACGGCGACTGCCGTGGCCGGCGAGAAAGCCAGGGGTGGGGCTAGCGCACGCCCATCTGATCGGCGATCACGCGGGCGATCTGGCGGGCTGCCAGTGGACGGGCGGCGTTCGAGCTGGCCTGGGCTGCCGCGGCACGAGCCTGCGGATCTTCGATCCAGGTGCGCAACGTTTCGACGACCTCGCGCGGACGAGGTGCCCACACTCCGGCCTTCTGGTCAACGGCATATTGCACGTTGCCGTCCTCCTGACCGTCCAGGCGGGCATAGATCACCATCGGCAGACCGCAGATGAAGCCCTCGCTGATGGACCCAGGACCGGCTTTGGTGACCAACATGTCTGCTGCCGACATGAAGGCCGGCATTTCCTTGGTGAAGCCGTACAAGTGCACCGGAATGTTCCAGGCCACTCGACTCAGGTCGGTTCGCAGTTCCTCGTTGCGCCCACAGATCACGACCAGCGACGCCGGTAGCCGGGCCTCGTTGATCGCCTTGACCACCCGTCGCACCGGCCCCATCCCGTCACCGCCGCTGACCATGAGGATCACCGGACGGTCATTCGCCCAGCCGTGGTCGGTGCGCCACTGCGCCCGATCGGGGATCGGGTTGTTGAAGGCGTCGGAGACCGGCAGCCCGATCACGCGCAGGTTCCCCTCCGCGATGCCGTATTCGATGGCCTTGCGCCGGGCCTCCTCGGTGGCCACCACGACCAGATCGGCGCGTCGGTCGAACCAGAACGCGTGGGTGGAGACCAGATCGGTGACCACGGTGACATAGGGACGCGGCGCACGCCGCATGGCGCGCATGATCGTGGAGTTCACCAAAGGGTGCACCGAGACGATCAGATCGGCCGGATTCTCCCGCAGCAGGCGGTTGGTGGCGCGACGCACGTAGGGATAGGCCAGGGTGGAGACAGCCTTGCTGCGGCCGCGGCCATCGGAGGCCCGCCACGACAATCCCCACGCCTTGGGGACCCGCGAGATCGGCGGGTACAACTCGGGGGCGAACTTCAGCGGACTCGGGTAGTACTCACGGAAGAAGTCGACCATGGTCGTATCGAAGCGACCAGGGAACTCCAACTCGAGCGCCTCGACCAGGGCTTCGGTTGCCGAACGGTGGCCGCCGCCGGTGTCGGAAAACAGGAACAGCACGCGCCGCCTCGGGTCGGGCTGAGACCCTTCACTCATCTGTGACTCCCGCGGACACCGTGGTGGTGCTCCTGTCATCCCGCATGGCGGATCAGTCATCCAGCTATCGGCCCGAGCCTCAGGCTGTGAACTTCACCTTGGTCTTGTCACCGGGCAGTTCGACGAAGGTGCGCCCGGGGGCCATCTTCAACGGCGACCCGTCGCTGAGCGTGAACTGGAACGGCTCGTTGATCGCACCCTTCTTCCACGTACCCTGAACGTACTTGCCGCCGTGGGCGTAGTAGAAGCTCCCCGAGCCTTCGATCAGGTGGTAGATCGGCTCCGGATGGGCGCCCCCGGCCGAGATCTTGCCTTTGGTGTTGATGTGACCGTAGGTGATCGGGGCGAGAATGACGAGAATATTGTCGGTGGTGACTCGCTCCTTTCCCTGAAGGAGATGAGGACCCCACGGCATGCTGCGCTCGTAGGTCTGCTTCTTGTCGTTCCAGGTGTAGGACATCGTCCAGTTCATCTTCTGGGCCCAGGGCACTTTGACCTTGTTCGCCGGTGCTCCCGTTGCGGTGCTGGCCTCTGCCTCATTGGCCCAGGGGAAGTAGGCCTGCTGCGGTCCCTGCTTGAATCGCTTGGGAGCAGCCTGTGACAACTTGGCCGGATAACACATGACCGCTTTGTCGTAGATGCGGCCGCCCTTGTAGGTGAAGACATACTTCGAGTTGATGGAGTAGTAGCCCTTGGAGCGGCCGTGCGCGTAATCGATCGAGACGTAGTAGTCGGGGAATGACGTCATGTAGTCCATCACCCATCGGAAGGCGCCCGTGTCTCCGATCACGCCGGTGATCGGAGAGAACAGCGCCGCGTCCACCGGGCGCATTGACCGGATGGCCTGCACCGCGTCGGCGAACTTCGAATGGTAGATCGGCACCAAGCGGGTCCCGGCCTCACCGGACGGTAGCGACGAATAGCCGTCGTTCTCGACGAAAACGATGTCGGCCTCGTTGATGCCCTGCTGAACGAGCATGCCTTGGTGAATGTGTTCGCGCTCATTGTCAGCGACCTTGACGGCCACCGCAGAATGCGCAGGGTCGTCGCCGGCGGCCAGCGGCACGCCCGTCAGCGGCCATCGCGGTGTGGTGTCGGCCGTCGGTGTGGGAGTGCTGGAGGCATCCGGCGCCACAGACTGTCCCGGCGGCTGGCTGCTGCAGCCCACAACCGCTACGCCGGCAGCTCCGATGGTGCCCAGCATGACCGTACGACGGCTGATCGAATCCATCTGGCGTCCTTTGTCTAGGCCCGACCGAACGATGTCGGCGAGCGAAACCATCGCAATCCTAGGGCCCCTTTCCAGTGAAGAAAAACGCCGGTTCGGCGAACGGGGTTACCGAAGTTTCTTCCCCGGTTGCGCGCCAGGCCATGCCGAAAGCTGATCGGCGTGTCAGGATGGGAGTCCCAGCCAACAATCGGAGGTTTTATGACCAGCCGAGCAGAACGGCGCGAGATCACCCAGCGGGCGATTCTCGACGCGAGTAGCCGGCTTCTCGCGTCAGGCGGCCAAGAGGCGCTCACGGTGCGCGGATTGGCCAGAGAACTCAACCTGGTTCCATCCGCCCTGTATCGCTACGTCACCAGTCGCGAAGAACTGCTGAACATCTTGTTCCACCATGCCTATAGCGACATGGCCGATTCGGTCGAGGCGGCATACGACGCAGTGCCTGCTGATGATCTACGCGGCCGGTGGCGGGCTTTCGCCTATGCCCTACGGGCTTGGAGTGTGGAGCACCCCCACGAGTGGGTTCTCATCAACGGCACCCCCCCACGGGACTACACGGTGCCGGCCAGTGAGACGATGACCTCAGGCATCCGCCTGCACCGGCTGCTGGTGAAGCTCGGCGCAGATATCGAGGCATCGGGCCAGATGATCGAGTTGCCACCGGTGCCCGACACCATCGACCTGACCCAGATGCATGAGTTCTTGGAGTCGACCGGCGAGAAGATCAGCGTGGAGACGGTCGTGACCGGCGTCGCCGCCTGGCACATGCTCTCCGGCATCCTGTTCACCGAGCGCTTCGGGTTCTGGGGCAATGACATCATCGAACCGAATGCCTACTACGACTTGATCGTGGCAGCGAGCGAACGGTTGATCTTCGGCCCGGAGCACTAGAGCTCGTAGTCGACGCAGACCCGCTCGGTGCGGGTCTGCGCGATGAACTGCGCCACGGCGACGTGATCGGGGTGGGTGGCATAGGCGTGCAGGGCAGCTGCGGTCTCGAATTCGGAGTACAGCACGAGGTCGAAGCTGTGCTCGAAGGGCGCTGTCGGGACGACGGCTTCCAGGCTGAGCATGCCCGGCACGGCACCCGCCAGGGCGTTGAGCCGGTCAGCGGCCAGCTTCAGGTTGGTGGCCTTGTCGGCGTCGGCCGCACGGTCGGCAAAGTTCCACATCACGATGTGCTTGATCACTCGACCAGCCTAGGACCGGCGACCCGAACTCAGTGACCGCGGTCAGGTGGCGAAAGACCGGCGTGCTGCCGGTGCTGCCGGGCCCGCCGGCCTCAATCACCGAGAGGGAACGTTCAGCCGAGCGTGCCGATGTAGAAACCTGCCAAAACACTGTTGGGTCGGGCTTGGGTGCTGTGCTGCGCGTGGAAGGCGCTGGTGGCGTCGGTGCCACACAAGCTCAGGATGCGCGCGGGTCCACCGGGATGCTGACTGATCCAGGAGGTGACGTCGTAGACCTTGCCGTCGATCGCGGTCCAACATGACGACGCCGAGGCGTGCTGCTTCACCTGGGCCATGCTAAAGCTGGTGGCCGACGCTGTAGGGGTGGGACTGGCTGACGTCGAACTGGCCGGCGTCGAGGTGGCCGGCGTCGAGGTGGCGGGAGCGGCGCTGGGAGTGTCGGAGGCCGCGATCGTGCCCGCCCAGGCAGCCGTCGCGCCACTGTGCCCGACCAACACCGTCAGCACGATGACGGCGGCGGCGAGCACCATCGCCGCCACACCGACGACTCTGGCCGCAATCGAGCGAGTCTGGGCCGCATCGGCCTTGCGCTGCAGCCAGAACCAGAGGGCTGACACCACGAAGGCGACCACGGCGATCGGCACCAGGATGCTGGCCAGCTGTTGATGCTGCTCGGGCAAGCCGACGCGCGCAGCCAGGGCTTCACCGGACTCCTTGGCCACCACAGCTGCTCCGACACCGGCTGCCATGGCGATCATGGTGAGCCACCCATACTGCTTTCGCCAGCGCGGCACGAAGAAGATGATGATCAGCGCCACGGCCGCTATCGGCAGCAGCATGACAGCGGCGTGGACCACCAGCGGATGCACAGGCAGGCCGCCGATGGTGTCGAACAGGCCGGATTCCAACGGGAGCATTCGAAACATACTTGCACACTAAATCACCGGCTCAGGGGTGCGCCTCAAAGGAGGCTTAAATGCTTAACTGATCGTGCTCCTGAATCGTGGACTCAGCCGACGGCTTCTTCCTGTTCGGCAAAGACCAGATCCAGCAGGTCGTGCCAGGCCTCGATCTTGGTGCGCTCGCGACCACGCAGATCGCCGCGCGCGATCTCGGCCTCATCGATGCGACGCCAGTCGGCCAGCGAACTCGCCTTGATGCCGCGCTCAACCAACAGTTCCTCCGGGTCAGCCAAGACCCGCTGCGGCATCTGCTGCAGATCTGCGACCAGATGCGCCACGGTTTCGGCAGAATCCTTGCGGTTCGCACCGATCAGGCCACTGGGTCCCCGCTTGATCCAGCCGGTGACGTACTCGCCGGGACGGCTACTGCCGTCTTCCTCAGTGACCCGACCCTCCAGATTCGGAATGCGGCCATCGGCAAAGGGAACGCCCGGCAACGGGTTGCCGAAATAGCCGATCGAGCGCAGCACCAAGTCGGCAGGGACCTCGAAGCGTGAGCCGTCCAGATTCGACTCGAATTCCACGCCGGTCACGCCCTCGACGCCCTTGATCGCCACCGGGCGGTGATTGAACACCAGATGCAGGTGCCGCTTGCCCTGCTTGGGCTCGGCGATAGCAGCCGCAATGGACTCCACATTCGACCGCGCCTTGCGGTCCAGGAGGTCCACATCGATGGCGGTCAGGTCGGCACCGACCAGTTCGGTGTCCACGCCGTCCAACTCGAGCAGCTCGCGCAACTCCTTGTTGGTGAATGAGGCATTCTCCGGACCGCGACGACCCACCAGCCAGACACTCTCCACGTGGGTGCGTCGCAGCTCGGCCAGCACGGACTCCGGCATATCGGTGACGCTGAGTTCCTCGGGGTCCTTCAGCAGAATGCGGGTCACGTCCACAGCGACATTGCCGACCCCGACGACCACCGCATTGCGAACCGTGTCGAGATCCTGGGCGTGTGCATCAGGGTGGCCGGAATACCAGGAGACGAACTCCCGCGCGGAGCGGCTGCCGTCCAACTCGGTCTCACCCGGGATACCCAGCTTGCGGTCGTTCTCCGAGCCGTAGGCGTAGATCACCGCGTCGTAGCACTCCAACAACTGGGCCGGACGCACCTGAGTGCCCACCTCGACCAGACCGAAGTAGCGCACATGGGGCGAATCGAATGCCGCAGCCAAGGTCTTGGCGACCGACTTGACGCTCTCGTGGTCGGGTGCGACGCCGTAGCGCAGCAGGCCGAAAGGAGTGGGCAGTCGATCATAGATATCGACAGCCACCTCGACGTCGGTCTGGGTTGCCAACTGCCCGGCGGCGTACAGGCCGGACGGCCCGGCTCCCACGATTGCTACTCTGCGCATTCTCGGCTCCTCTGGGGTCATGGCCATGATTCTGGCAATTCTGCGAGCGTCACGGTGCCTATTCCGCGATCAAGTACGAAACAACCACACCCCGGTGTTGATGGATTGATGCTGACCGCCGACATGCACGATCTCGTCAGCGACCACCCTGAACTGACTGGGATAGCAGTGCAATGCCGCGAGCAGACGATCCCGCTGCTCGGGATGATCCAGCCATTGCGCGCCGTCGACGGGCACCACTTCAGGAGACAGCAGCTCGAACCGCGGCACGCCAGCGGCCTGGGCGGCGGCCCGAGCGATCCGATGGCAGGCCACATGATCGGGGTGGTGGTAGCCTCCGACGGCGTCATAGCTGACCAGGGCCTGCGCGTCGAACCGGCGCAGCAGTTCCACCAGATCCGCGGCCGCCTGCGCCACCGGCGCGCTGCTGAGGCAGTCGGGAGCAGCCTGGGCGGCAGGCCCGGCGACGCCGGGCCGAATCCAACGCATCCCCGAATCGGTGTAGCGACGCTCACCGCCCAGCCACGCGTCGACCGTGACGCCGAGGACGGCCAAAGCCGCCGACCGTTCGCGCTCGCGGTGAGCGACCAGATCGGAGCCCACGTCGACGCCGGAAACCACACCACCCTGCTCACCGCGGGTTGCGGTGACTACCGCGACCCGGCGTCCGGCGGCAGCCAGGGCGGCCAGCAGAGCTCCGCCGCTCAGCGTCTCGTCATCGGGATGGGCATGGAAGAACACCACCGATTCGGCATTCATGAGCTGCCCTGCCGCGTTCATGGCCGCGGTTCGGTCAGCTCGGCATAACAGGCGGCCAATCGACGCGCCGTCCACACCCAGTCGAAGTGACGCGCATATACCCGCGCCACCGTACCGAGCCTGGACAGCGTGACCGGATCAGCCAGCAATGTCTGCAACACCGCGGTCCACGCCAGCGGATCGCGGGATTCCACCAGGTAGCCGGTTTCGCCGTGCGCCACGGCCTCACGCAGGCCCCCGGCACAGGCGGCGACCACCGGCACACCGCTGGATTGTGCCTCCAGGGCGATCAAGCCGAAGGTCTCTGAGTGGGACGGCACCAAGGCCAGCCGGGAACTGCGCAGCAGGTGGGCCAACTCCGGTCTCGACAGCGGGCCGCAGAAGTCGACGTCATCGGCCAGTCCGGCCTCGTCGACCAACCGGCGCAACTGGGCAGGGTAGTCGGCGAAATCCTGCGAAGCGTCACCGGCCACCACCAGCCTGGGCCGCAGCTGCGGGTCGAGGCCGGCCAGTGCGGTGATCGCCAGGTCCGCGCCTTTCAGCGGCTGCAGGCGTCCGGCGAAGGCGAGGAAGCCGTTGGACCCGACACCACCGGGCGGCCGCCAGGAAGGCTCGCCCGGACGCAGCGGCCGGAACAGCTCGTGATCCACCCCCGGGCTGATGATGCGCACGCGCTGCGGATCGGCGCCACAGCGTTCGATCACAGTGCGGGCCTCCGCCGCTGAGATGGCGACCACAGCGTCGGAACGACGAGCCACCAAGGCTTCGCCCGGGACCCGGCGTGGCGACTCGGCAGGTTCGCCGGCGTCCAGCGCGGCGCCGGGCAGGGCCGCCACCGAGTGAAAGCTCTGGACGTGCCGGACGCCAGCAGCGGCAGCCACCGGCAACGCTGCTACTCCCGACATCCAGTGATGGGAGTGGTAGACGTCGTAGGGGCCCAGCTCGGCCAGCCCCGCGCTGAACTGGTCGATGTGGTCGTCGATGAGGCTCTTGGGCAGCGGGGCGGGCGGTCCGGCATCGAGGTGGCGCAGGATCACCCCCGGCACGAGTTCCCGACAGGCCTCGTCGGTGGGCGAACTGCGGCGGGTGACCAGTTCCACGTGATGGCCCAGCCGCGCCAGCGCGAACGCCTCGGCGAGCTCGACCACGTTCATTCCGCCGGCATCGCCGGTACCCGGCGAACTCGTCGGCGAGGTGTGCATCGAGACGAAACACACCCGCAGTACGCCTGATCGGTCGGGGTTCGTGAGTGGGGTGCGCACGCGGCGAGCTTAGTCGGGCACCTCCACACCGCCGGGCGGCGCTCGTTGAATCGTGAAAGAATCCCTCGGTGAGCACCCCACCCCTGGCCCCGACGACGGCCGGGAACGAACGCCACGGGCTCTTTCTGGTGATTCTGGCCGGGCTCGGCATGGTCGGCCCGTTCTCCATCGACACCATGTTCCCGGCTTTCGCCCAGCTCTCCGCCGAGTGGGGTGTCTCCGAATTCGCACTGCAACAGGTGATCAGCGTCTACATGCTCACCTTCGCAGTGATGAGCCTGGTGCACGGCCCGCTGTCCGACGCCCTGGGCCGCAAGCCGGTGATCATCGCCGGAACCATCGTCTTCATCGCCGCTTCGGTGGGCTGCGCGCTGTCTCCGAGCCTGGGGGTGCTGCTGGTGTTCCGGGCTCTCCAGGGCATCAGTGCCGGTGCTGGGGTGATCATCAGCCGCGCCATGGTGCGCGATGTCTTCAGCGACGCGCAGGCCCAGCGCACCATGAGCCATATCGCCATGATCTTCGGATTGGCACCAGCGGTGGCTCCCGTGGTCGGCGGCGCACTGCTGGTGTTCGGCAGCTGGCGTTGGATCTTCTGGTTCCTGGTCGCGGTCGGTTTCGTCATCCTGATCCTGGTGGTGTTCTTCCTTGCCGAGACCCACCCCGAATCACGGCGCACTGCGTTTCGGCCACGGCCACTGGTGGCCGGGCTGATCAGCGTGATGCGCGACCCGGGCGGACGGCGGCTGGCCTTCACCGCGCAGCTCAATATGGGCGCCATGTTCCTCTACATCTCGGCTGCGGCTCTGGTGATCGGGACCCTGCTCGGCTTGGGCGAGGGCGACTTCTGGATCCTGTTCGTGCCGATGATCTCCGGCATGGTGTTGGGATCGTGGGCGAGCAGTCATCTGGCCGGACGCATCAGTCCCGTGCGCCAGGCCAGCATCGGCTATGTGATCAGCCTGAGTGCCGGCGTGGTGAATCTGGCGCTCAGCCTGATCCCTGGCACCCAGGGGTTGCCGTGGCCGATCGTGGCGCTGCCTGTGCTCACCTTCGGGCTGGGCCTGACCTTCCCGGTGGTGACGCTGGCCATGCTCGACCTCTTTCCCGACACCCGCGGCGCTGCATCGTCGGTGCAGAATTTCGTCACGCTGTTGGGCAATGCCGCCATCTCCGGAATCGTGGCGCCGCTCTTGGCATTTTCCTTCACCGGGCTCGCGGCCGGCTCGTTGGTCCTGATGGGACTGAGTGGACTGCTGTGGCGCCGTCACATCGCCCTGGTCCGCATCACGGAACGCGACGCCAGCCAGGCGGCCGGCTACGAGCCGTTCGATTGAGGACGCTGCCGCATCGGGAAACTGAGCACCCGGTGCGACCGCTGAGGTCGCTGCTGCCGACCAATTCCAGGCCGTCGTCACTTCTGTAACCCGACACGCCGACGACACGCCGAACGGGCTCAAATTCGTCGAATTCGAGGGCGGAAACCTCTTGCGCGTCACCGTGGCCAAGGACTAGAAATCTAGGTACCGGATCACTTCGGTGGTTCGGGAATCGGAAGCAGGAAGTCAGCCGTTCGATGGCTTGCCATCGAGATCCCCGGTGATGCGAGGGATGTGTTGGCTGGTGGTTTTCGGTTGATCGATCCAGATCATCACCTCTGGTCGAGGGTAGGCCCCGGAGACTCATACTCGCCGGGGCCTTTCCCTTTGCCCTGATTCGTCATCGCCGCCGCACTACCGGTGTCGCAGCGTCACAATCCTTGTCGCAGCGCCTCGGCGAGCAACTCCTCGCGGCTGGTGGCGTTGAGCTTGCGATAGAGATTGGCCCGGTGGAACTTCACCGTGTTGACCGAGACGAACAGCTCCGCCGCGATAGCGGTATTCGTGAGGCCACGACGCACCCCGTCGAGCACCTCCATTTCCCGCTCGGCCAGCCGCAATCGGCTGCGATTGCGGGGCTCGACTCCGGCATAGCCCCGGGCCAACGACAGGCTGCTGCGGATCAGCGGCGACGTCTTGGTCGGCAATCCTTCGATGAGCTCAACCACTTCTTCACGGGTGGCCAACACCATCGGCCACGGGGCGGTCTGATACTTCAGCCGGGCACCACCGCGCAGCATCACCGAGACTGCGGTGGCTTCCTCACCGGCCCGCAGATTGTTGATGGCCGAGATCAGACCCAAGTGCCAACCGATCCTCGGGGTATCCGGCTCCAGTTCCTCGTCGGTGGGGACCATCGGGCCACGGGCGGCACCAGCCCCGACCAGCACGCAGGCCTCGAGCATCCGTCTACCCCACGGCGACCACCGGTGCTGCGCCCCCGGCGGCAGCGCTTTGACGAATGCTGAGATTTCCGCCGAGGAGCGGGGGCCGAGTTGAATCGAGGACTGCAGCAATGACTCGGTGAGCAGGGCGAACATGCCCGGGGCCTCCGGGTGATGCTGCCACGCCTCCCACCGAGGATCCCCGAGAACCTCGTCGACCAACTCCTCCAGGGTGTCGCGGTCACCGAGGGCAACCAGCGCGATGGTGCGGAGGTAGACCAGCACCGACCATTCCGCTGCCCGCGGCAGCCGGAACGACGCAACTCGGGTGAAGGCCTCTGCGCTGGCGAGGTCACCGCGATCCAAGGCCTCCCCGGCGTCGACGATGGCGTTCATGGCCAGGTCGTATTCGCGGTGGTACTGGCGGGGCAGCACCTCCATCGTGCTCACGTCCGCGCGCGAAGTGCCCAACAGGATCGCCGTCATCCTCACGGCAACGATCAGGGAGCTGAGGCGTCGATCACCCCGTCCGATGACCAGATTCGGCTGACGGCGCAGCGGCCACAGCAAGGTGCGGGCCACCTTGGCCACCAGGTCGATGCGGTCCAGCTGAAGCAGCATCCGCATCACCAGCAGCCCGTCGGAGACCAGTTCGGGAGGGACGCCGTCGCGCACCTCCTCGGGATGGGCCTCCAGGAGACCGGCCCAGCGCACGACCGCGCGGGTGGCCATGCCCAACTCACCGGTTCCGAAGGCCACCACTGCGGCCTTCGCCAACCGGAACATCTGATCCTTCACGCTGCCGGTGATGGCCCCACTCAGGAACTCCTGCTGGACGGCCGCCACAGCGGCGTCGGTGGACGGCTCGCCCCGTCCGGGCTGGAGCAATGTCGCAGTCGCCAGCAGGCTCGGATACTGAGCCAACAGTTGCGGGTCGATGCCGGTCATCTCGGTCCACAGGTGTCGAGCCGAGGCGTCGCACAGTTCCCACAGCCAGGCATCGCAGAACTTCTCGGCTTCCGGCAGAGAATGATTGGCCACCAACATCGTCAAGGCCAACTCCGGATCGCTGCTCGCGGCAGCGGCCTCCGCGATAGCGGCCCGATCGGCCTCGAATTGCTCGGTGGAGACGTCTGCGTGCCAGTTCAACAGCAGATGCTGACGCAGCACCGGATACCACCGAAACAGCCATTCGCCACTCGGCGACTCCGCGACGGCACCGAAGCCCATCCGGGGCAGCCGGTCGAACAGGTAGGTAGCCCGCTCCCGTCCGAACATGCGAGTCAGCAGCGCGACACTGAACCGTGACGCCTGCGCCAACTGCCGCACTTCATTCCAGAATTCCTTGGCGCCCTGGCGATCCGGGATCCAGCCGGCCACGGCCTGCGCCGGATCGATCGTGCCGGCCACGCATTCGGTGGGGAACAGCGCTATCACGCGTTCGACCAGCGCCGGAATGCCGTGGGTTGCCTCCAGTACCGATCGCACGGTGTCGTCGGTGGCATGAGGAATGTGCTCGGCGAGCAGGCCCGCAGTCTCGATATGGGAGTAGGCGAGATCGCGGTCACCGATGAGTTGGTGGCCGACATCACCGGCCACGGCTTCACTGACCAGCGCCTGCGCGTCGACGGCAGTGGCCACCAGGCTGAAGCCCACCAACGAACCCGCCAACCGAATCAGCTCACGGCTGGCTTCACTGGGCAGTTCGTCCATGCGCAGCACACCCAGCACCACGGCGGTGTCGACAGCGTCCACGGCAGTGGCCAGCAGGTGGGACAGGGCACCCCACGTTGTCTCGTCGCCCGGATCCTCGTCCTGCGGGACTCCGGCGAGCGCTAGTTGATATGCCAACAGCCGGGCCATGGCTGCCGGCGTCGACTGTCGAGGGTCGAACTCCACCACGAGTCGAATTTCGTCCGACGGCTGCTGCTCCCAGGACCGCAACAGCGCGGCCTTGTGCGTACCGACGCCGCCTTCGATGAATATCGCCGGAATTGCGGGGTTGATCAGCGCCAGCAGCCTTCGTCGCGTCGGTGGGGTCAGGGTCCGCTCCTCGTGGGCGTCAAGCTGACGGTGACTTCCGCCCAATCACATTCCGAGATGTGCGCCGCCAGACCCCATCATGCCCGAGAACGAGAACAGAGAGCACCCACTGTTTTCGGGTGTCGGGCATTAGTTGTGACCAGCGAGGCCACTCCGGCGATGAATTTCGAGGACGAGCCGACGCCGCAGGCGAATCCCGAGGTGGACTTATGGGGCGGCCCGCGGGGACTGCGTGGCCGCCCCGGCCGAGTCCGGAGGTGGTGATCGCCATTGATCACCGGTCCGGAAACTCGGGTGTTTGTCCAGCCCTTAGGGGGTGAACCATTCCAGGGGTGGTAATCCATTCATCGAAACTGCACTGACACTGGCTAGCTGGGTGCATTCGGACTCTCCGATGAGGAGCGCCAGAAGTGCACCCAGCAGTGCCAGAGCCAGGACGAACCAGGAGGGCACCTGAATCCGACGGCGCGGTGTGGATTCAGCTACCACCGGTGCTGCGCTTAGGGGGGCCACAAACACCTCCTGTAGATCTCCCAGCTGTCACTCGAAACCTGGCGGTCTCGAACGACCCTGACTCTAGAGAGCCCGGACAGCATCCGGGGAGGCCCGCAGCGGGGATCGTTGTCACAACCATCCCTGTAGTCATCGTTGCCTACCCGCCCCCTACCCCCGACGCCGAGGCGCCACAATAGAGCGGTGGATGCGAACAATCTCAGATCAGTGCAGGTGCGACGAATCGGCGAGCGACGCTTCGAGGCCTCCAATGAGCGCGGCGGCAGGCTCGTCTTCGGTGAGGGAACCGACGCCGCCTTCAGCCCCGTCGAACTGTTGCTGACAGCGGTCGCCGGCTGCACAGCCATCGATGTGGACTACCTGACGAGCCGGCGAGCCGAGCCCACCGACTTCGAGGTGGAGGTGATCGCCGACAAGGTCAGCGACGAGCAGGGCAACCACCTGGGTTCGGTGCTGACACGGTTCCGGATCAGTTTCCCCGAAGGAGTGGACGGCGACCGCGCCCGAGAGGTGCTTCCGCAGGCGGTGCAGCGGTCCCAGGACCGACTGTGCACGGTTTCGCGCACCGTCCTGCTGCCCACCCCGGTGAGCTTCGAGATCGACGACGCCCCCTCGGCCTGAGCTCGACAATCAGTCCCGGACAAGGGAAAAGGCCCCGGCGAGTATGAGTCCCCAGGGCCTTCCCTCGACGTCGACGTGATGCTTCGAGGCCGATCAGAAGCTACCAGCCGGTCCACCCCTCATCACCGAGGCTTTGACGAGCGAAGAGCCCGATTTAGATCGACTTCCTTCTTCTGATCACCGTGCCGCCGAAGCGATCCGGTAAGGAAATTTCTAGCCTGATCGGCAACGACGCGCAAGACTTTTGGTGAACTGAATTCGACAACTTTCGACACCCTCGGCGTGTCGTCGGCGTGTCGGGTGACGGCAGTGACGAAACGCCGTCGTGATGGCTGCGGCGGGCGGCGTCAACGATCCCGCAGGGTCCGCTCCATCGCCGACAACATGGCAACGGCGCTGGCACGCATGATTTCGAGATCCTCGACCGTCGTGTTCTTGATCACCTCGATCATGGCCCGTTGCAGCAGCGAGTCCAACTGTCGGGTGAGCGCCATTCCTTCCTCGGTGATGTGCAACCGCCGGATGCGCCGATCCGTCGCATCATCGGCGCGCTCCAGCAAGCCCTTCTCCACCAACCGATCCACCAGACCGCTCGCGGTGGGCGCGCTCACGCCGAGACTCACGCCGAGTTCGTGACCGGTCATGCCCGGGTCTTTGACGATGAAGCCCAGCACCCGGAACTGCTGCATGGTCAACTCCGCCGGCATCGGCATGGGGCCGGCAATAGCCAGAGCCTGGTCATGGACCTGGCTGTGGAGTTCGAAGATCTCGCGCAACAGTGCGGCTCGGGACGGATCCAGTCCCAGCGATTCAACGTCCAGTAGACGATGCAACTTAACCCCTTGCCACTGGCAGAAATCGTTAGGGGTAGGCTAACGGATGCGGCTGCCATGTGGCCACCAGCTGAAGGGAATTCGCCTCGTGATCCGACTTACCAAGGGCAGCCTGGCCCAACGCAGTGTGGTCCTCCTGCTGAGCCTGCTCGTCATTGGCCTGGGGGTGTACGCCGCCGGAGCGCTCAAGCAGGAGATGATCCCGTCGATCGACGTTCCTCGCGGCAGCATTCTCAGCGTGTACCCCGGCGCCTCGCCGGAGGTGGTGGAGAGCCAGATCACCAAGCCGATCGAGGACGCCGTGAGCGGGGTCACCGGCGTCACTGGCGTCACCTCGAAGAGCTCCTCGGGCGTCTCCCAGGTCACTGTCGAATGGGACTACGGCCTGAACCTGGACGACATGACCAACAAGCTGCGCAGCAGTGTGGCCGGGTTGTCGAGCACACTGCCATCGGGGGTCGACCCGCAGGTCATCACCGGCGGATTCGACGACGTCCCGGTCATCATGCTGGCGCTGTCATCGAATGACGACCTGAACACTCTCACCGACAAGGTGAATCGACAGGTGACTCCGGCCTTGAAGGCCGTCGACGGTGTCCGTGACGTCTCTGTGGCCGGCGAAGAAACCCACGAGATCATGATCAGCTACTCGGCGTCGACCCTGAACAACAAGGGCATCGATCCGGCCACCATCGCCCAGCTGTTCCCGGCGAACTCCATCGCCATTCCCTCAGGCACCATGCGCACGCCGACGGCGAACACCGACGTGCAGACCGGCCACACCTATCACTCCGCCGCTGAGATCGCCGATCTTCAGATTCCTACCGCCGACGGCCCGGTGCGACTCGGCGATGTGGCAACGGTCACAGAGCAGCCGGTCGAGACCACCTCGATCTCCCGAGTGGGCGGCAAGACCGCGATGACGGTCATGGTGGTCAAGAACCCCGATGCCAACACCGTCTCGGTGTCCAGCGGTGTGACCGCCCTGCTGCCGCAGCTGCAGGCCGACCTCGGCAACGGCGCGGAGTTCACCACCGTCTTCGACCAGGCGCCCTACATCGAACAATCCATCCACGACCTCAGTGTCGAGGGCGGCATCGGGCTGGCGATGGCGGTCCTGGTGATCATGATCTTCCTCGGATCGATTCGGCCCACCGTCATCACGGCGATCTCGATCCCGCTGTCACTGCTGATCGCCTTGGTCGGTTTGTGGCTGACCGGTTACACCTTGAACATCCTCACCTTGGCCGCCCTCACCGTGGCTATCGGACGGGTGGTGGACGACTCCATCGTGGTGATCGAGAACATCAAACGACACCAGAGCTACGGCGAGTTCGGCCGAAAGTCGATCACCCGCGCCGTGAGTGAGGTGGCCGGCGCGGTGACCAGCTCGACCCTGACCACGATCGCAGTGTTCCTGCCCATCGGGCTGGTGGGTGGCCAAGCCGGCCAGGTGTTCCGGCCGTTCGCACTGACCGTGATGATCGCCCTGGGAGCCTCGCTGCTGGTCGCGCTGACGGTGATTCCGGTGCTGGCGTCGTGGTTCATGCGTCCCACGGCGAAGCAGTCCGCAGCCAGCGTGGCACCAGAGGCCGAGAAGGACACCTGGTTGCATAAGGCCTATCTGCCGGTGCTGGGCTGGAGCCTCGCCCACCGATGGATCACCCTCGGATTGGCCGTCTTCCTGTTCGTAGGCACCATGGCGATGACACCGTTCTTGAAGACCGACTTCCTCGGTGATCAAGGCAACGAGTCGCTGGCCATCACCCAGACCATGCCGGCTGGCACCTCACTGGCCGAAACCGACGCCGCCGCCAAGAAGGTGGAAGGTGCGTTGGCCGCCGATCCGGCCGTGAAGACCTACTCGACCAACATCGGCGGCGCCCAGATGTCCATTCTGGGCGGCCAGAACGACACCAACGTCGCCAACATCACCGCAGTCCTCAAGCCCGGCGAGTCAGCGAAGGACGTCATCGGCCGCATCCGGACCAGCATCGCCGATCTGGGCCCGTCGGTGGGTAGCGTCGAGGTCAGCGTCGGCAATGCCACCTCCAAGGTCGTGGTCTACGTGGAGAGTTCGGACCAGACCAAGCTCACCCAGGCCAACGATCAAGTCGTGGCGATGATGAAGACCGTCCCCGACTTGGTCAACGTCACCTCCGACCTGACCGAGGCGCGCGATCAGCTTTCGGTGACGGTGAAGGACAAGAAGGCGGCCAAACTCGGCATGAACCAGGCCACCATCGGCCAGGCCGTGACGCGGGCAGTGAGCGGCCAGCAGATTGGATCCATCACCGAAGGTGACACCAGCTTGAAGGTCTATCTGCGCATCAACGATCCGGTGAAGTCGGTGCCGGAGTTGGAGTCGATCGAACTGCCCACCACTCAGGTGATGAACGGAAACGCCAAGTCGGCGGCCTCCGAGAAGGTGAGCAAGCAATCCGAGGTGCTGGCGAACGAAGGCAAGCAGGCTGCCACGGACGCCTACAACAAGCAGGTCGCGGCGTTGAAGAAGAGCAAGGCGGCAGCCAATGACCAGGTGAAGCAACTGAAGAAGGCCCAAAAGCAGCTCACCTCGGCTATCGACGGACTCACCGCGCTGTGCAAGGCGGATCCGACTAATGCCCAGTGCATCGCCCTTCCCGCGCAGATCGCGCAGTTGAGCCAGCAACTCGCGACCGTCAATGCGGGTCTGGCTCAAGCACAGGGTGCCGCCGTCGGCGCCGATCAACAGCTTGCCGCCCTCCAGAAGTCACGCCAGGCGTCGCTGGACTCCCAGGCAAAGCAGCAAGCCCTCACCGATGCGTCCAAGGCCGCCGCGGACGCGACCGCTGATCCGGTGCAGCTCTCCGAGGTGGCCACCGTGACCACCATCCAAGCTCCGGCCATGATCACCCGGGTGGACGGCGCCCGCGCTGCCACCATCAGCGCCAGTTCGGAGTCGTCAGACCTGGGTGCCACCACCTCCCAGATTCAGACCGGTCTGGCGGCGCTCAACCTGCCCGAGGGTGTGACCTACCGCATCGGTGGCGTCTCCGCCCAGCAGACCGATTCGTTCCAGCAACTCGGCCTGGCGATGCTGGTGGCGATCGCGGTGGTCTATCTGATCATGGTGGCGACCTTCGGCTCGCTGCTGCAGCCGCTGATCCTGCTGGTGTCGATTCCCTTCGCCGCAACCGGCGCCCTGGGGCTGTCGTTGCTCACCGACACCGCACTGGGCCTGCCGAGCATGGTCGGCCTGCTGATGCTGATCGGCATCGTGGTGACGAATGCGATCGTGCTGATCGATCTGATCAACCAGAAACGCACAGCCGGCTTGGGAGTGGCGGAATCGATCCGCTCCGGTGCCCGACTACGGGTGCGCCCCATCATCATGACGGCTCTGGCGACGGTCTTCGCACTGCTGCCGATGGCCTTCGGGCTGACGGGCGGCGGGGTATTCATCTCCAAGCCGCTGGCGATCGTGGTGATCGGTGGCCTGGTCAGCTCGACCCTGCTGACGCTGGTCTTGGTGCCGGTGCTGTACGACCTGCTGGAGACGTGGCGGGAGCGGCGGGCGGCCCGCAAGGATGCCCGTCTGGCCCAGCAGGCGTCCTGATTCGCAGCGGCCGGGTCACCGCCGGTTGGGCATGCGGCTGATCATTCGCTGACCAGCTGCATCAACCAGGTCAACACCATCCCGGCGGTGCCGTCGGCAGTGAACGAGACGAGGTCCGTGGTGAGAGTGGCCGCAGCGACGTCGAACCCCAGCCGTCCGCCGGCATAGAGAGCGATCGGCGGCAGGAACAGCGCCACGATCAGTGAGACCACGGCGATCAACCGCGAGGACTGGGTGCGGATCAACGCCACCACCGAGACCACGGCGACCACCAGCGTGGCGACGGCACCGAACAGGATTCCCCACGACCAGGCCGACACTTCGGACCACCCCTGCGCCGACAACTCGACGCCCGCCACCGTGCGATAGGTCGTGTACCCGAAGACGGCCGATGCAGCCACCACCGACACCAACACAAGCAATTGCGCGGGTAGGGGCCACCGCCGGCGGCGAGTCGCTGTTGCCGCGGTGGGGGGAGGCGCCTGCCAGGGTTCGATGGGTGTTGCCGACATGATCGGTGCAGCCGGAGGCGGGGCGAAGGTGGCTGCCGGGGCCGGCGGCGGCGCCGGGGTACCCCACTGTGGAGTGTCGTTAGCGGCAGCTGCTGCCGACCACGGCTGGGGCAGCTCGATGGTGGGTTCGGCGGACCCGTCGGGTTGCGAGATGAGATCAGACCCACTCATCGCATCCCCCTGTTGCTCGTCGCCAGCACCTGCGAAAACCGTGGTCGAAGACTAGTCGCAAGCCGCCGCGCCGGGAAATGGCCACCGTCGAAAGCTGGACGCCTCAGCGGCTCAGCGCTGCCAGATCATCACGGTGAAGGACCCGACGACCTCCAGACCCGTCAGCTGGAACCCCGAGCGAGCCAGGGCGGCGGCGATATGCAGCGAATGCGGGTGGTCGGCATAGCCTTGTTGCCGCAGCCAGACGATGCGATGGGCAGCCTTCAGGTCAGCGCGTACCGCAGCCCACCGGCGCGGTTCCGGCCATGGGAGGGCGCTGCGCTGGTTCACCCGGTCGTAGATGTCACGAGGACGAAGATCGGGATACCGGGCCAGCGCAGCGGCCGTTGCCAGCCTCGGCGCGATGATCACCTTCAGCGTCGGATCGGCCGCCAACTGCGGTTCGATCCGAGCGTAGGCCGCCGAGATCTCCATCGCGTGGCCTCCCACTGAGCGCACCTTCACCTGTTGCGGAATGCCCGCGGCGATCACCGACCCCAGGCCGACCGCCAGGACCACGACGGCTACGACCACGCCCCACCGGTGGCGGGACTGCCTCGCGACGCTCCGCAGCCCCCACTGGGCGGCGCGATAGCCGAGTTCGGCGAGCACCACCAGGCCGATTCCGGCCAGCAACGCCAGCGGCGCCAGGCTTTGCGTCCAGTACCTCGAACTCATGAGCTGGTGCTTCACCACACCGAGGCCCATCGCGAGCCCCAGCGGTACCAGCAGCCAGATCGCTGCGACGCGCGCCAGGTCGGCAAAACGCCGCCAGGCCCGCCAGCGCAGGACGACCGCCGCCAGCCCCACCGCGGCCAGAACCAGCACCGGGATCGCCGGTACCGGGTCGATCGCCACTGTGATCGAGTGGATGTAGGTGCGCCAGACCTCTGCGTCGGACAGGACCTTGGCATGGTGCGGCCCGGTGCCGTTACGCAACGCCCATCCGACGGGCACAAGCACAAGCAGGATCGCCACCACCATGGCGCCGGCCGTGGTGAGTACCCGGCGCAACCGTTGGCCCGCGCTGAGCTTCGGCGTGGTCGCATCGGCCAAGAGTTGAGCGGGCCAGTTCAGCCCACCGAAGAGATGGAAGACCACCGAGCCGGCCAGCGTCCCCACATAGGCCACAGCGCCGAGCACCGACCCCGGCCGGCGGAACTCGCCCGCCCCAGTCCGGGCCTGGCCCGGGCGTACCCAGGTATCCCAGGCCAGCCAGGCCAGCGTCGAGGTCATCACCAAGAGGGCGTACGGCCGGGCCTCCTGGGCATAGCGGGACAACCCCGGCAAGGCCACCATCATGACGGACGCCGTCAGCGCCGGCAGCAGACCGGCCCGACGCACCACCAAGGAATACAGCGCAGCGACCGCCACTGCGGCGGCCAGCGCCGACATCGCCCGCATCACCAACAGTGGCGGTAGCGGCACCACGGTGAGCACCAGCTTGACCAACACGTAGTACGGCACCAGTGGGGCGTCCCCAGCTGTCAGCAGAACCGGGATGCCACGCCACGGGCGTGTCACCGCCAGCCAACTGGCGCTCTCATCGCCCCACGCATCGGGCACGCCGATCCCCAGGCTGAACACTCCGAGGGCGAACACCAGAACCGTCCAGAAGCCCGCCGTGCGCACCCGCGATGCCGTCGTCGCCGCTCCGAGAATCGGGGTGAGCCACCAGCGGCGATCAGTCAGCGCCATCCTCACCCTCCACCGGCCTCGCGCTCTTCGACGATGGGCCACCGTCAACAGTAGCCAGCCGACGGAAGCGTGCTGCTGGCGGTACCGGGAGGGCCTGGCGCCGTCAGCAGCACGTGGCAGAGTTGAGCCACCATGGACGCCGACGGCCTGAATCGCTTCTCGACGAGCACCCAGCAGTGGTTCGCCGCCGAACTCGGCACGCCCACGCCTGCCCAAGTCGGCGCCTGGTCCGCAATTGCGGCCGGTGAACACACCGTGGTGGTCGCCCCCACCGGCTCGGGCAAGACTCTGGCGGCCTTCTTATGGGCCCTGGACCAACTCATCACAGCGCCCGCCAGCAACGAGAAACGGTGCCGAGTTCTGTACATCTCCCCGCTGAAGGCACTGGCCGTCGATGTGGAGCGAAACCTGCAGCGCCCCCTGGAGGGCATCACACGGTTGGCAGCCGCCGCCGGCGAGACCGTCGCCGACGTTCAGATCGCGGTGCGCACCGGGGACACCTCCAGCCAGGATCGGCAGCGCTTCGCCCGCCGCGGCGCCGACATTTTGATCACCACACCGGAATCGTTGTTCCTGCTGCTCACCTCCGCGGCCCGGGAGGCGCTGCGCGGGGTCGAGACGGTGATCGTCGATGAGGTGCACGCACTCGCTGGCACCAAGCGCGGCGCCCATCTGGCGCTCAGCCTGGAGCGGCTCGACGATCTGCTGGAACATCCGGCCCAACGGGTGGGGCTGTCAGCGACGGTGCGTCCGCACGCCGAGGTGGCACGCTACCTGGCGGGCGGGCGTCCGACGCAGGTCGTGAACCCGCCTGCGGCCAAGACCTGGGACCTCTCCGTGGTGGTGCCGGTCGCTGATCTCGGTGATGTCGCTGCGTCCGCGCCGCCCGGTGGTAGTGAGCCGTCGCCGTCGATCTGGCCTCATGTCGAGGAGCGCATCGTCGATGCGATCGCCGAACACCACTCCACCCTGGTCTTCGTGAACTCTCGACGTCTGGCCGAACGCCTCACCGCCCGCCTCAATGAGATCTGGCTCACCCGCCACCCCTCCCCTGCCACCTCGCTACACGCCGGTCACGTTGCTACCGGCGCGCCAGTAGCAACGTGGAGTACGGGTAGCGAAGAGGGGCCGGGGGTGCGGACGCCGGCCGAGGTGATGGCCCAGTCCGCGATGGGACACGGTGCGCCGGCGGTGTTGGCGCGAGCTCACCACGGGTCGGTCAGCCGGGAGCAGCGTCAGCAGATCGAGGCCGAACTCAAGGCCGGATCGCTCCCGGCGGTGGTGGCCACTTCCTCGCTGGAGCTTGGCATCGACATGGGCGCCATCGACCTGGTTATCCAGGTGGAGTCGCCCCCATCAGTGGCCTCGGGCCTGCAGCGGGTCGGACGGGCCGGGCACCAGGTGGGCGCCGTTTCGCAGGGGGTGCTGTTTCCGAAGTTCCGCGGCGATCTGGTGCAGACCGCAGTGGTGGTCGAAAGAATGCTCGCCGGCCAGATTGAGGCGTTGCAGATTCCGTCCAATCCCTTGGATGTGCTCGCGCAACAGATCGTGGCGATGGTCGCCATGGATGACCTCAGCGTGGATCAGGTGGCGGCCACCGTGAGCCGCGCCGCGCCGTTCGCCGCATTGACCCGTCCGGTGTTGGTCTCGGTGCTGGACATGCTCGCCGGACGCTACCCCAGCGAGGAGTTCGCCGAACTGCGTCCCCGCCTGGATTGGGATCGCAGCACCGACCTGCTGACCGCCCGACGCAGCGCGCAACGCCTGGCGGTCACCTCCGGCGGCACCATTCCCGACCGGGGCCTGTACGGCGTGTTCCTGGCCGGGGAGGGCGATGGCCGTCGGGTGGGGGAACTCGACGAGGAGATGGTGTACGAATCCCGGGTCGGGGATGTGATCGCCCTGGGTACCAGCAGTTGGCGTATCGAGCAGATCACCCACGATCAGGTGGTGGTCTCCCCCGCGCCAGGGCAGCCGGCCCGGTTGCCGTTCTGGAAGGGCGATGCGCTGGGTCGTCCCGCCGAGCTGGGACGCGCCGTCGGTGCATTCATGCGAGAACTCTCCGAGGCCGCCCCCGAGCAGGCCCACCAGCGACTGGCCGAGCTGGGCCTGGACGACTGGGCCCGCGCCAATCTGCTGGGCTACCTCTTCGATCAGCGCCAGGCAACCGGCAGCTTGCCGCACGACCGGCAATTGGTGATCGAGCGCTTCCGCGACGAACTCGGTGACTGGCGGGTGGTGGTGCATTCGCCGTTCGGCGCCCGCGTCCATGCCCCGTGGGCGCTGCTGGCGGCAGCCCGGCTCCGGGAGCGTTTCGGCGTGCTCGTGCAGGCCATGCACGCCGATGACGGCATGATCTTCCGCCTGCCCGATACCGACTGGACGGCCGCCTCACCCGGCACCCCGCCTGCGGTGGCGGAGCTGGCCGAGCTGATCTTCGCCGACCCCGAGGAGGTGTCGGCGGCCGTGAACGCCGAGGTGGGCGGGTCAGCCCTGTTCGCTTCCCGGTTCCGGGAGTGCGCCGGGCGGGCGCTGCTGCTTCCGAATCGGCGTCCGGGCAAGCGGCAGGCCTTGTGGCAGCAGCGGCTCCGCTCCTCAGCACTGCTGTCGGTAGCCAGCCAGTATCCGGAGTTCCCGATCGTGTTGGAGGCGGTGCGCGAATGCGTCACCGAGGTATTCGATGTGGCTGCTTTGGTCGAGGTTCTCCGCGAGGTGCGTGATCGTCGGATCACCACGGTCACCGTCGACACCGAGCGGCCCTCGCCATTCGCGGCTTCGCTGCAGTTCGGCTACGTCGCGCAATACCTCTACGACGACGACGCTCCGCTGGCGGAGCGGCGGGCGGCGGCGCTGAGCCTTGATCCGGAGCTGCTGGCTCAGCTGCTGGGCCGAGGCGAAGGCCCCGCAATGGCTGAGCTGTTGGATCCGGAGGCGCTCACTCAGACCGAGAACGAGCTGCAACAGCTCACCGCTGAGCGGGCGGCGCGGGACTGCGAAGATGTCGACGATCTGCTGCGTGTCCTCGGTCCGTTGACCACTGCCGAGGTGGCCCGACGCTGCCGGGAGCCGAAGTCCGCCGTCGAACTGCTGCGGGACTTGGCCGAACGACAGCGCGTCGTGGCGCTCCCCGATGGTCGCTGGTCGGTAGTCGAAGACATCGCCCGCCTCGAGGCGGTACTCGGGGTGCCCGTGCCCGATTGGGTTCCGCAGACGCTACGGCAGCCGTCGGCTGATCCGCTGGGCGACTTCCTGATCCGATATGCCCGCACGCACACCGTCTTCGATGCCTCCGAAGCAGCCGGCTGGCTGGGATTGGGCGTCGCCGTGGTGGTGCCGGGGTTGAACCGTCTGGTGGCGGCCGGACGCCTTACCGAGGGCGCGTTCCGTCCCGACGGTTGGGTCGGTCCCGGCAGCCGCCGGTCGGTTCCCGAAGGGACCCAATTCGCCGAGCCGGACATGCTTCGCCTGCTGCGTCGCCGTTCGCTGGCGGTGCTGCGTCGCGGGATCGCACCGGTGGAGCAGCGCTGCTTCGCGCGGTTCCTGCCCGAGTGGCAGGGCCTCGGTCGAGGCCGGGGCATCGACGGTGTGCTGCGTGCCGTCGAGCAACTCGCCGGCGTGCCGATTCCGGCCAGCGCGCTGGAGACCCTGGTGCTGCCGGGTCGAGTGGTGGACTACTCCGCAGCCATGCTCGACGAACTCGCGACGTCCGGGGAGGTGCTGTGGCAGGGCCATGGTGCACTCGGGGCGAACGACGGCTGGATCTCGGTGCACCCTGCGGCCACCGCCGCGCTCACCCTCGCAAGTCCGACGACACCGGGCGAGGACGGCGCCGCCCTGTTGGCGGCGATCGGTCCGGGAGGACACTTCTTCCGCGAGTTGGTCAACGCCGCCGCGTTGCCGGAGGCGGCGTTGGTGGAGACCTTGTGGTCACTGGTGTGGACCGGTCAGCTCACCAATGACAGCTTCGCCGCACTCCGCGCCCGGCTCAGTCACGGTGCGAGCGCCCACCCGGTTCGGCCTCGTCCGGGACGGGCACGGTATCGGCCATCGTTGTCCAGCGCAGCAGTGGCGCGTTCCTTGCTGCCACCCGACGCAGTCGGACGCTGGTCAGTGCTGCCTGCGGTCGAAGCTGATGCCACTGCCCGAGCGGTGGCGCGCAGCGAGCTGCTGGTCGATCGCTACGGCATCGTGACCCGCGGCAGTGTCGCCGCCGAAGAGCTCGGCGGCGGATTCGCCGGGCTGTACCCGGTGTTGGCTGCTGCAGAGACCGCCGGCCGGTTGCGGCGCGGCTATTTCGTGGAGGGCCTGGGGGCGGCCCAGTTCGGTAGCACCGGCGCGATCGATCGACTGCGCAGCATCGGCGCTGAGCATGCTGGGGTACTGGTGCTGGCTGCCACGGATCCGGCCAGCCCTTTCGGCGCTGCTTTGCCGTGGCCGCCACGCACCGGCGGGCACCAGCCCGCCCGCAAGGCGGGTGCTGTGGTGGTGATCGTCGACGGCGAGTTGGTTCTGTGGGTTGAACGCGGCGGCCACACCCTGCTGTCGTGGAGTGAGGATCCGGCCGCTGTGACTCCCGCTGCAGCCGCCCTGGCCGAGGTGTTGAGCTCTGGTGCGCTCGGTCGGCTCACCCTGACCAAGCTGGATGGTGAGCCCGCGCTGACTCGTCGCGGGCCGCTGGTGGACGCCCTGACCGGTGCCGGCTTCGGCCTCACCCCGAAGGGTCTTCGACTGCCGCGGTGAGCGTCGGCGGTGCGCACCGCGGGCTGCTCTTCGCTGAGGCCACGCGGTGTCGCCGCGAAGCTTTGCCCAGATGTCGTTCGATGGACGCCCACCAGAAACCGGCTCCTCATCTACAACCACAGGTCAGTCACAGGTTCGGGTCCATGCCACTTTCCGGTCATGCTGCGTACGCCCGCAGGCCACCTGGCCTACCTAGCTTGCAGAGGTCCGAGCCACACAGTCCCGTTCGTAATCAGGAGTCGGTTCATGCCCCGTAGGACCTTGATCGCAGCACTCGCTGTGGCCATCGCAATTCCCACCATCGCGCTCACCGCGGCCCCCGCTCAGGCGGCGGGCAGTCACGTCGTCATCAACGAGGCATTCCTCAATGGCGGCAGCACCGGAGCGACCTACAAGAACAAGTACATCGAGTTGTTCAACCCGACCGACAGCCCTGTCTCCTTGGACGGCTGGTCGCTGCAGTACCGCTCCTCGACCGGCACCAGCAATCCCACCGGGATCACGTCGTTGAGCGGATCCATTCCCGCCAACAGCTACTTCGTGGTGCAGGGCGACAACAACTCCACCAACGGCGCGGACTGGACCGCCACCGTCACTCCCGACGTCGTCACCGGCATCTCCTGGTCCGGCTCGAAGGGCACCTTGCTGCTGGTCGATCAGTCGACCGCGCTCAACCCGGGCACCGGTTCGATCATCGGCGTCGATCACGTGGTCGACCTGCTCGGCTACGGCACTTCCAACACCTTTGAGACCAAGGCCGCGCCCGCCCCCTCGGTCTCGACCGCACTGGCTCGCAGCAATGCCGCCGACACCGATAACAACTCCACCGACTTCGCCGCCGTCAGCGATTTCGCACCGACGAACTCTGCCGGTGTCACCTATGGCAGCAGCGATCCGACGCCAACACCCACGCCAACACCCACGCCAACGCCGACGTCAACGGCGACGCCCAACCCCACCACCACGGCAATCTCCGACATCCAAGGCACCGCAGCCAGCAGCCCCTTGGTGGGACAGACCGTCACCACGACCGGATTCGTGACGGCCGCCTACCCCACCGGCGGATTCAAGGGATACGTGATCCAGTCCGCTGGGAGCGGAAGCACCCTGGATGATTCCTCCGATGCGATCTTCGTCTACTCCTCGGCCACTGTCGCCGAGGTGAGCATCGGCGATTACGTCCAGGTCACCGGCACCGTCTCGGAGTACAGCGGGCTCACCGAACTCTCGGTCAACTCCGGCAATCTGACCAAGCTCGATGCCGCCGGGCTCACCGCGCCGGTCGCGGCGAAGGTGTCCTGGCCGGCCACCGATGCCCAGCGCGAAGCGCTGGAAGACATGCTCATCGAGCCGCAAGGCGACTTCACGGTCACCGACACCTACCGAACCAACCAGTACGGTTCGGTCGGACTGGCCGCCGGCACCAGCCCGCTGATGATCCCGACTGAAGTCGGACGCCCGGGCAGCAGCGCCTATGACGCCGCGGTGGCCGACAACGCCGCCCGCGGTGTCGTCCTCGACGACGGTGCCACGACGAACTTCTTCACCGCCGCGAACCAGTCGATCCCGCTGCCGTACCTGTCGTTGGACAAGCCGGTACGCGTGGGCGCACCGGTCACCTTCACCAAGCCGGTGATCGTCGACTACCGCTACAGCGCGTGGAACTTCCAGCCCACGCAAGCTCTGACGGCCGACAATGCCGCTTCGGTTCAGCCGGCGAACTTCACCAACACCCGCACCGCTGCCCCCAAGGACGTGGGCGGACGCCTCAGCGTGTCCAGCTTCAACGTGCTGAACTACTTCACCACCACCGGTGAAGAGGCGAACTCCCTGGGCGCTGGCTGCACCTTCTACACCGACCGAGACGGCGCCCCCACCACGGTGAAGAGCTGCTCGGGCAGTCCTGCCGTCCGGGGTGCTGCGAATGCGGCGAGCCTGGCTCGCCAGCAGGCCAAGATCGTGGCCGCCATCAACACCGAGAATGCCGACGTGCTCTCGCTGGAGGAGATCGAGAATTCCGCGATCGCCGGCAAGAATCGTGATGCCGCCCTCAGCACCCTGGTGGACGCGCTGAACGCCGCTGCCGGCACCACCCGATGGGCCTACGTGCCGTCGCCGAGTTCAGTGCCAACCGGTGAGGACGTGATTCGCACCGCGTTCATCTACAACCCGGCCAAGGTCGAGCTCGTTGGCGATTCGGTGATCAGCACCGATTCCGCCTTCGACAAGGCCCGCTACCCGCTGGCTCAGAGCTTCCGGCCGGTCGGCGAACCGGCCAACACCTTCGTGGCCATCACCAATCACTTCAAGTCCAAGGGGAGTTGCCCGTCCTCGAGCAGCGATCCGAATGCCGACGCCGGCGACGGCCAGGGCTGTTGGAATGCGCTACGTACCGCCGAAGCCCAGGCTCTGGTCGGTTTTGCCGACACGATGAAGACCACGACCGGCACCGACAAGGTGTTCCTGCTGGGCGACCTGAACTCCTACACCAAGGAAGATCCGATGCAGACGCTGGCTGACGCCGGCTACATCGATCAGGGCGCCAAGACCGGCAAGTACACCTATTCCTACGGAAGCCAAAGTGGTTCGTTGGATCACATCCTGGCCAACGCGGCCGCTGATGCTCTGGTCAGCGGCGCCGACATCTGGGAGATCAACTCCGGCGAGTCGGTGGCCTTGGAATACAGCCGCTACAACTACAACGCCCGCAACCTGTACGACGATTCGCCCTACCGTTCCAGCGACCACGACCCCGTCATCGTGGGCTACGCGCCCACGGCGCCGAGCCCGGTGAAGACGGTGGCTCTGGTGAACTTCAACGACTTCCACGGACGCATCGAGCCCACGAAGACCGTTCAGTTCGCCGGCACCATCGAGGCGGAGCGGGCCAAGTACGGCGAGGCCAACACACTGCTGCTCAGCGATGGCGACAGCATCGGCGCCTCCCTGTTCGCCTCGGCGACGCAGGCTGACCAGCCCACCATCGACGTGCTCAATGCACTGGACCTCAAGGCTTCTGCGGTGGGCAACCACGAGTTCGACAAGGGCTTCGCCGATCTGACCGATCGAGTGATCGGCAACCCGAAGAACGCCACCTGGGACTACCTGGGTGCCAATGTGTACGCCAAGGGCACGACGAATCCGGTGCTGCCCGAATACGCCACCTACGAGGTGAACGGCGTCACCGTCGGCGTGATCGGTGTGGTCACCGATGAGGTGAAGTCCCTGGTTTCGCCTGGCGGTATCGCCACCCTCGATTTCGGTGACGAGGTCGCCGCGGTCAACCGGGTCGCCACCCAACTCAAGGACGGCAACCCCGCCAACGGCGAGGCCGACGTGGTCGTGGCCGAGTACCACGACGGCGCGAATCTCTCCGAGCCCAAGACCCTGGCCGAGGCCAAGGCAGAAAGCCCCGACTTCGCAAAGATGGTGGACACCACCAACGACAACGTCGATGTGATCTTCAACGGTCACACCCATGCCAGCTACGCCTGGCAGGACGGGAACCGGGCCATCGTGGAGGCCGCCTCCTACGGCACCGCCATCGGCGAAGTCGTGCTGGCGGTGAACACCGAAACCGGTGAGGTCACGACAACCTCGGCCGCGGTGCTGCCGCGCACCAAGACCGCCGAGGCAGATCTGGTCGCGGCCTACCCGCGGGCAGCAGCAGTGAAGACCATCACCGACGCCGCCCTGGCCCACGCCGCCGAGGTCGGCAACCAGCCGGTCGGGAGCCTGACCGCGGACATCACCACCGCCTACACCGGCAGCTTCGTCGACGGGGCCTGGGTCGGCACCAAGCGTGACGACCGCAGCAAGGCGTCCACCATCGGCGGCCTGGTCGCCAACTCGCTGGTCGAATCTCTGGCCGACCCCGCCCGGGGCGGCGCCGACATCGGAATCATGAACCCCGGCGGGTTGCGGGCCGAGCTGACCTACGCCCAGTCCGGAACCGAAGGCGACGGGGTCATCACCTACGCCGAGGCCAACTCGGTACTGCCGTTCGTGAACAATCTGTGGACGACCACCCTCACCGGTGCCCAGCTCACGCAGGTTCTCGAAGAGCAGTGGCAGCCGAGTGGTTCCAGCCGTCCCTACCTGCAACTCAGCCTGTCGGACAATGTGCGCTACACCTACGATCCGGCAGCCGAGAAGGGCCACCACATCACTCATGTGTGGGTCAACGACAAGCTGGTCACTGACACCGACACCTACCGCGTCGGCTCGGCGAGCTTCCTGATCCAAGGCGGCGACAACTTCACCACCTTCGCCCAGGGAACCGATACCAGAGATTCCGGCCTGCTCGACTACGAAGCCTGGATCGACTATCTGAAGGCGCACCAGTCGGTCGCACCGAACTTCGCCAAGCAGGGTGTTGCCCTCAGCGCGCCGGCCACGGCCACCGTTGGTGAGCCCTACTCGCTGAAGGTCGCTGATCTCGACCTCACCTCGCTGGGATCGCCGGCCAACACCTCCCTCGAGATTCGAGTCGGTGACACGCTGGTGAGCACCGTACCGGTCACCGAGGGCGCGGCCGAGGCTACGATCACGATTCCTCACACCGGTGCGGTGACCGTCACGGCCCTGCCTTCGAAGACCACCGTCACGATTCCGGTGGCTATCCAACCGGCATCGACCACTCCGGCTGCGGTCACCCACACCACGTTGACCCTGTCGAAGAAGTCGGTCCGCTACGGCAGTTCGGTGCTGGCCACCGCTGCGGTCACCGGCACCGATACCGGCACCGTCCGGTTCGAGGTCGGCGGGCGCAGGCTCACCGCCACGCTGCGAAGCGGTATGGCCCGAGTCACGCTGCCCAACGACCTTCCCGTCGGAAAATACCTTGTCAAGGCTAGTTTCGTCGCAACCGAGACTGCTGCAGCCAGCAGCGCTACGCCGGTGAAGCTGACCGTCACCAAGGCCAAGGCGAAGGCGCGCAACACTCGGCTGGCCCGGACGGTGAAGGCCCACAAGGCGTTCCGCTTCACCGTTTCGGTCAACGCACTCGGCACGGGAGTCTGGCCCACCGGAACCGTGCGGGTCTATCTGCATGGCCACTTGGTCGCGAAGACCAAGCTCACCGCGGCGGATCACGGCAGCAAGCGCGTCACCATCAGCGCCACCAAGCTGCGCTGGTACGGCAAGGGTTCAACGGTCACCGCGGTAGCCAAGCTCGGCGGTACCAAGAACACCATCGGGACCACCCTGAAGAAGGTCCGGCTCCACCTGAAGTAGCCCCGCAAACGCAGTCGCCCGCAGCCAACACCATGGCTGCGGGCGACTGCGTTGCCCGCCTTCAGTGCTGCTCGTCGGCGGAAACCCGGTCATCGTCGGCGGCCACCGACCAGGGATTCGGCAGTCGTCTACTCGACGATCACCTGGTGTACCGCTGCTGGTCACGCGGACTTCCTAGCGTGCTGGCATCCACGCTAGGTTCAGGGCACTCAGGAAGCGCCCACCCCTAGCACAACCGGTGTGGCGAACCCGTTGAGCCCCCTGCGGTCTGACAATCACCCCTTCGATTGCACGACCACCAGCTTCACCCGATTCCCACACATCGGCATGAAAGAGGACACACCTGTGAATTCGCATTCCCGAGGCCTGCGCGGTCTCCTTAGCGTCGCAGTAGGGGCCGGACTGATCCTCAGTCCGCTCGCTGCGGCACCGGCTCAGGCCGAACCCACGACCACCACCGTCGCGTTGCTGAACTTCAACGACTTCCATGGACGCATCGAGTCCACGAAGACCGTGCAGTTCGCCGGCACCATCGAAGCCGAGCGCGCCAAGTACGGCGAGGCCAACACCTTGCTGCTCAGCGCCGGGGACAGCATCGGGGCGTCCCTGTTCGCCTCGGCCACCGACGGCGATCAGCCCACCATCGATGTGCTCAACGCCCTGGACCTCAAGGCGTCCGCGGTGGGCAACCACGAGTTCGACAAGGGATTCACCGATCTGACCGATCGGGTCATCAACAACAAGTCGAACGCCACCTGGGACTACCTGGGCGCCAATGTCTACCAGAAGGGCACCACGACCCCGGCATTGCCGGAGTACGCCATCTTCGATGTCGCCGGAGTCAAGGTCGGCGTCGTCGGAGTGGTCACCGATGAGGTGAAGTCCCTGGTATCCCCGGTCGGTATCGCGACCCTCGATTTCGGTGACGAGGTCGCCGCGGTCAACCGCGTCGCCAACCAGCTCAAGGACGGCAACGACGCCAACGGTGAAGCCGACGTGGTCGTGGCCGAGTACCACGACGGCGCGAACCTGTCCCAGCCCAAGACCCTGGCTGAGGCGAAGGCCGACAGCTCCGACTTCGCAAAGCTGGTCGATGACACCAACAGCAAGGTCGATGTCATCTTCAACGGCCACACCCATGCCAGCTACGCCTGGCAGGACGGCGGCCGGGCCATCGTGGAGGCTGCCTCCTATGGCACTGCCATCGGCGAGGTCGTCCTCGACGTGAATACCGCTACCGGTGCCGTCACCACCAGCTCGTCCGCGGTTCTGCCCCGCAGCACCGCCGATGAGGCCGATCTGGTCGCGGCCTACCCGCGGGCAGCAGAGGTGAAGACCATCACCGATGCCGCGTTGGCCCACGCCGCCGTGGTGGGTGGCCAACCGGTTGGGGCCGTGACCGCGGACATCACCACCGCCTACACCGGCAGCTTCGTCGACGGGGCCTGGGTCGGCACCAAGCGTGACGACCGCAGCAAGGCCTCCACGCTGGGCAATCTCGTCGCCAACTCGCTGCTGGACAGCCTTTCCGATCCTGCCCGGGGTGGCGCCGAGATCGGTGTCATGAACTCCGGTGGTCTGCGCGCCGAGTTGCGGTACGCCCAGTCGGGAACCGAAGGCGATGGCGTGGTGACCTACGCCGAAGCCAACTCGGTGCTGCCCTTCGTGAACAACCTGTGGACCACCACCCTCACCGGCGCCCAGTTCAAGCAAGTGCTCGAGGAGCAGTGGCAGCCGGAGACCTCCAGCCGCTCCTACTTGCAGTTGGGCCTGTCGGACAACGTCACGTACACCTTTGATCCGGACGCCGCCAAGGGCAGCCACATCACCGGCATCTGGGTGGACGGCAAGCGCGTCCACGATTCCGATACCTACCGTTTCGGATCGGCGAGCTTCCTGATCGCCGGCGGCGACAACTTCACCACCTTCGCCGACGGCACCGACACCAGGGACTCCGGCCTGCTCGACTACGAGGCCTGGATCGACTACCTGAAGGCGAACAATCCGGCCACGCCGAATTTCGCCAAACAGGGCGTCGCCGTTCAGGCCGCGAGCACGACCACCGTTGGGCAGTCCTACACGGTGAAAGCGTCGCAGTTGGACCTGACTTCGCTGGGTTCGCCGGCGAACACCTCGCTGGAGGTGCGGGTGGGTGACACCCTCGTCACCACTGTCGGAGTCACCGACGGGGCTGCCGAGGCCACCTTCACGGTTCCGCATACCGGGGCGATGACCCTCACCGCACTGCCCTCGAAGACGGCAGTCCGGGTGCCGGTTACCATCGCTGCGAAGGCCACCAGCACCACGCTGAAGCTGTCGAAGAAGCGGGTGCGCTACGGCGAGTCCGTGCAGGCCACGGCAGCGGTCACTGGTTCTGATACCGGCACGGTTGTCTTCACGGTGGGCGGTCGCACTGTTACCGCTGCGCTGCATGGCGGCATCGCCAAAGCCACGCTGCCCAGCGATCTGCCGGTTGGTAAGTACTCGGTGACGGCCAGCTTCGTTGCCAGCGACACCGCTGCTGCCAGCAGCGCCCGGCCGGTGAAGTTGACCGTGTCCAAGGCCAAGGTCACGCCACGCAAGCCCGCAATGACCAAGACGGTGAAGGCCCATAAGGCGTTCAGTTTCACCGTGGCCACCAAGGCACTCGGCAAGGGCGTGTGGGCAACCGGAACCGTGAAGGTCTATTTGCACGGCCACCTGGTCGCCACCACCAAGCTCACCAAAGCCGACCATGGCAGCACGCGCGTCACCATCAGCGCCAAGAAGCTCGCCTGGTACGGCAAAGGCTCAACGGTCACCGCGGTAGCCAAGCTCAGTGGGTCGAAGAACAACGCCGGTACCACCCTCAAGACGGTCCGGCTTCATCTGAAGTAAGTCCACACTCTCAATCGCCCGCAGCCAACACCACGGCTGCGGGCGATTGGCTTCCCCACCCCGGTCACATCAGTAGGGTTGGGCCCATGCGGGAACGGGGACGGCACGCCTGGCGGGCGATACGCGCGAATCCTTCGGCGGTTCTCCTCATCGCACAACTGATCGGGATCCTGCTATACGCCTTTGTCGACGATGCCGGCCCCGGCTCGATCACTAGCTTGATCATCACTCTGTTCGGAATGCTCGTCGTCGTGCTGGCCTTGGGAGTGGTGCGGGCGTCTCCGACCTACACCTGGTTGGGCATCACCATCGGCATTCCGGCAGTGATCCTGACCATCATCGACTGGTACACCGGCGGCGCCACCGGGTGGAGCTTGGCCTCCGACGTGGTCCATGTCGCGTTCTACACCTACACGCTGGTCGGTTTGCTGCGCTACATGTTCGCCGACACCAAGGTGAATTCCGACGAGATCTGGGCGATCGGTGCCACCTTCACCGTTGCGGTGTGGGCATGGGCCTACGCCTATGCTGCGGTTCAGATCGTTGTTCCCGGTTCGTTCATTGCTGCGGTGGATCCCGACGGCCCGCGAACCTGGCTGGAGTTGTTGTTCTTGTCCACAACCATCATGTCCAGCACCGGGCTGTCCGACGTGGTGCCCGTCCAGCCTCTTGCCCGATCAGTGGTCATGATTCAACAGATCGCCGGCATGCTCTACCTGGCGGTTGCGGTGTCACGTATCGTCGGACTCACCGTTGGCCGCGCGAGGAGACGATCGTGAAGCAGCTCACCAAGAATGTCAGTTGGCTCACCGACGCTATCGGGGCCCGGTGCTACTGGATCGACGTCGCGCCCGGCCGCGTGGCGATCGTCGACCCGGGGATGACCGCTGGCCTGAATCGGATTGCGCGAGAACTGCGCCGTGCCGGTCGGTCGCCCTATGAAGTCACCGACATCTTGCTCACTCATGGTGATTCCGACCACGCCCAAGTGGCTGCGGAATGGCAGCGCCGCACCAATGCTGAGGTATGGCTGGGTGCTGCGGACGCGGCCATCCTTGCCGGCGAGGCCGACCCGGCCAGTGCGCTGCGCCAGGTGAGCAGGAAGATGGCCGCCGCCGAACTGCCCCGCAACCTCCATCCGCTTGACGGGGACATCGAGATCGCCCCGGGGCTGGTTGCGCTGAAGACTCCCGGACACACCCCGGGCCATCACGCCTTCCGCTATGGCGACGTCCTGTTCGCCGGTGACGCTGCCCGGTGTCGCGATGGGCAGTTGATCGCGATGCCGTCGATGCTCGACGACGACCGCCACAAATCGGCGGCCTCCCTGGCTCGGCTCGCCGCCTTGGATGTCGAGTGGTACTGCTGCGGCCACAGCGATCCCGTCCACCGCTTCACCAACTAGCCGGGGAAGGCATCGAACCCGACGAATCGAGCTCGATCGTCGGTGGTGAGTCGGCTGCGGCTCTCTTCTCGCCGCGCTACGACGCTGGCCTTCCAGGACTCCGCTCAGCGCGGATACACCTGCCCCGACGAAGCACACCTTCCCGGCCTGCACCGGTGGTGTCCACACCACAATATTTCCGATAGCCTTACGTTGCGTATTGTGATTAGGTAAGCCTTACCTACGTAACTACAGAAGGCGAAGTCCCATGTTTCTCGCTTCCTTCCTCATCGGGCTCAGGGAGGGCCTGGAGGCCGCTCTCATCGTCGGCATCCTGGTTGCCTTCGTGCGCCGCAAGGGCCGATCCGATGTCGCCCCCAAGATCGCCTGGGGAGTCGGGCTCGCCGCAGCCAGTGCGTTGATCCTCGGCGCGGTCTTCACCTACGGCGCCTACACCTTGAGTTTCACCGGCCAAGAGATCGTCGGTGGCGTGATGTCCCTGATCGCCGTGGCGATGGTGACCTGGATGGTCTTCTGGATGGTGACCGCCGGACAACAGGTCAAGTCCGATCTGGAGTCCGATGCGTCCCAGGCTCTGACGGTCGGCACCGGCTGGGCCATCTTCTGGATCGCCTTCGTCTCCGTCGGCCGCGAGGGCCTCGAAACCACCTTGATGCTGTGGGGCTGGGCAGCCCAGACCGAAGCCCTGCTGGGCGCATTGACCGGGCTGATCGCCGCTACCGCCTTGGGATACCTGGTCTATCGAGGACTGGTCCGCTTCAATCTCGGCACGTTCTTCCGAATCACGGGCATCTTCCTCATCGTGGTCGCGGCCGGCATCCTCGCCTACGGCATCCACGATCTCCAGGAAGCCGCCCTGCTGCCCGGGCCCTATTCCGGAGCACCCATCACACCGACCGATGCACAGACCGGTGACGTCCTGGTCGGCCTCACTCAAGGGCCCTTCTGGATGGCAGCCTTCCCCTTCGGGTGGGCCTTCGATCTCAGCGCCAGCATCGATCCGGCCGGCTGGTTCGCCGCCCTGGCCAAAGGCACCATCGGGCTGACTCCGCAGATGAGTTGGCTGGAAGTCATCGCCTGGATCACCTACCTGGCCATCGTGTTGCCCCAGTTCTGGGCCAAGGCGCGGCAGCCGCAGCGCACCGGGACTCAGCCGACTCCGGCGCCGCTGGCCCCCACCGCAACCGACGCTGCGGCCATCCCGGAGCAGCCCGCCGCCAGCCCAACCCCAGCCGAATCCACTCCCTCGCCCTCGAACCTTGAAAGGTCCCTGTCATGAGAGTCAGCGCCCTGCCAGCGACCGTGGCGGTAGCCGCCCTCACCCTGACCGGTTGCGTCGCGAACGCTCCCGTCAACGACAGCAGCGGTCCGCAGACGATCGCCGTCACCTCCACCGACGACGCCTGCACCGTCTCGAGCAATACCGTCACCGCAGGCACTATCACCTTCCACATCAGCAACGAAGGCCCCCAGACCACCGAGTTCTACCTGCTCAGTTCCGACGGCGTACGGATCGTCGCCGAGAAGGAGAACATTGCGCCCGGAGCCACGGTCGATCTCGCCGTCGCCCTCCAGCCCGGGGACTACGGAACCGCCTGCAAGCCGGGAATGCGCGGCGGTAGTGTCGGCGAAGCCGCCTTCACCGTCACCGGCGAAGCCGCGGATTCGAGCGGCGCGAATGCCGCCCTGCTGGCGCAGGCGGTCGAGGACTACCTCGGCTTCGTGAAGAAGGAGGTCGCAGCGCTCCAGCCGAAGGTGACCCGGTTCGCCAACGCCTATGCCGCCGGCGACGACCAGACCGCCCGAAAACTGTTCGCCAGCACCCGGGTGCACTACGAGCGCATCGAGCCGATTGCGGAGTCCCTCGGCATTCTCGATCCGCGCATCGACTACCGCGAGATCGACTATCGCGCAGAGGCGAAGGCACTGGCCCAGGACGATCCGACCTTCACCGAATGGCTCGGCTTCCACCGCATCGAGAAGGATCTGTGGACCCCCTCGAAGTCTGCCCGCCAGCCCGACGGCAGCCCGGCCTGGAAAGGCTGGAGCCCCTCCACCTCAGCCCAGCGCAAACAGCTGGCAGCCACCCTGATCGCTGACGTGAACACCCTCAACGACACGGTGACCGCCGACGACTTCAGCACCAGCCACGGCCTCGATATCTCGACGGTGTCCAACGGCGCCGCCGGGCTCCTGGAAGAAATCGCTGTCGGCAAGGTCACCGGCGAAGAGGACTGGTGGTCCCACACCGACCTCTACGACTTCCAGGCGAATCTGGACGGCGCCCGCGTCGCCTTCGAACTCGTCGCTCCGATCGCCGAGCGCTCCGGTGAGACCGGCACGGAACTGGTCGCCTCGATCACCACCGAGTTCGACGCGCTGCAGGCCCTGCTCGACCAGTTCGGCTCACTGCAGCACGGGTTCGTCTCCTACGACACCGTCACCGAACAGCAACGTCGGGCGCTGGTCGAGCAGATCGATGCCACTCGCGAACCGCTGTCGAAGCTGACCAACGCCGTCCTCGGTCTCAACTGAGCGGAGTCGGACATGACCTCCGAGCACTCGGCAGAGGCCACTTCGGCAGCCTCCGCAGGACTGTCCCGGCGCGGCCTGCTGGCGCTGGGCGGTGGGATCGGGCTCGCCGTCGGTGCCACTGCTGGCGGCGTGGTCGGCACCGCTGCGTCGAAGTCCACCAACCGCGCCTCGGATCCCCGCTACTCCTTCTTCGGCGAGCACCAGTCGGGGATCACCACTCCGGCGCAGGACCGGTTGCACTTCGCCGCCTTCGATGTTCGTGACGGCGCGACCGTGGCCGAGCTCATCGCACTGCTTCAGGAATGGACCTCCGCAGCCACCCGGCTGATGATGGGACTCGAAGTCAGCGAGAAGGGAGCTTTCGGCGGCGGCGCCTATCTGCCACCGGACGACACCGGAGAGGCCGCCGATCTCGGGACCGCAGGGCTGACGATCACCTTCGGATTCGGACGAAGCCTGTTCCGTACCACCGATGGCGCTGACCGATTCGGGCTGGCCGCGTTGTTGCCGAGCGACTTCAGCGAACTACCCACGATGGTCAACGACTTCCTGCGGCCGGAGCTGTCCGGAGGCGATCTGTGCATCCAAGCCTGCGCCAACGATCCGCAAGTCGCCGTACACGCTGTCCGAAACCTGACCCGGATCGCCATCGGCCGAGCCACCCTGCGATGGTCGCAACTCGGGTTCGGCCGCACATCCTCGACCTCGACGACCCAACAAACACCGCGCAATCTGTTCGGCCAGAAGGACGGCACCAACAACATCAAGGCCGAAGAGGCTGATCGCCTCCGCCAGAACGTGTGGATCACCCAGGGACCGCCCGGAATCGTGGGGGGCTCGTATCTGATCGCACGCCGAATCGCCATGAACATCGAAGTCTGGGACGGCGTCCAACTCCAGGAACAGAATCGCGTGCTGGGTCGGGACAAGAAGACCGGCGCTCCGCTGTCGGGAGGCGGGGAGTTCACCGCACCGGACTTCTCAGCTCACGACAGCAGCGGCATGCCGCTGATCGACCCCCGATCCCACGTCTCGCGAGCCCACCCCGACAACAACAACGGCATCGCGATGCTGCGCCGGGGCTACAACTACGTCGACGGCAACGACGGCACCGGCCGCCTGGACGCCGGGTTGTTCTTCATCGCCTTCGTGAACCAACCGGCCCGCTTCGCCACCGTGCACACCAACATGGCGCGCGACGACATGTTCGCCGAATACCTGAAGACCACCTCGTCATCGGTGTTCCTCGTGCCCGCGGGCGTCCTCGAGGACGAGTACATCGGGCAGGCCCTGTTCGAGGCATGAGCCCACCGAGCCGCCACGCTCAGCAGTTTGCTGCCGAACACCTCCCCAGAGGGCCACCAGTCGGGTTAGGTTGAACCCGTGCGACTCGAACTGATGGCAACGCGGCATCGAAGCCTGGCTGTGACGGCGTGCGAATGGCGGGCTTTCGAGGTTGCAGATCCTGAACAACTCGCTGATGCGGTCTTCGACCGGCTGGTCTCCAATCCCGACCCTGACCTGGCCGATTTCTACGAAGCCGTCAACGAGGTCGTCTACCAGGCCTATCTGCGCCAAGCCAGCACGGTGAGCATGATCGAGCGACTCAGTTCCAGCATGCAATTCCACAAGCCCGGCGTCGACGACGAGATCATCACCATCCTGAGTCAGCTCCGCACCAAGCATCGTGACCTGCTGCAACTGCGCTACTGGGACAGCCTCTCCGAAGTCGAAGCTGCCGAGGCGCTGCGGCTGTCCGAAGAGGACTTCGCCACCCGCCAGGCCAAGGCCGAGAGCCGATTCCGCAAGCGGCTCTCCAAACGCGCACCGGTATTGGCCCAAGAGCCACTGGGTCCGATCATCGCCGGCGCCAAACCGGGCAGGTATCACCGCAACGTGGCCTGAGACTTGCTTTCGGCGAGACCCGGCAGGTCGCATTTCGGCAGTTGATCGGCAGCCTCGGACTGAATGAAGCCCCACAGCGCGGCCGTAGCGGGCGAGGCCGCACGGCGAGCCAATCGAACCACCCGCCATTGCCGCCAGATCGGCAGCCCGGCCACATTCAGCACGGCCAGGCGTCCGTCCTGAACCTCGGCGGCGATGGTGTGCGCTGAGATCAACGCCAGCCCGAGGCCGGCCATCACCGACTGTTTGATGGTCTCGTTGGACGCCAACTCCATCGCCACTTTGATCGGCTGGCCGATGTCAGAGAACAGGGCATCGACGTGGAGACGGGTACCCGACCCCTGTTCGCGGACCAAAAAGGTCTCATCGGCGATGTCTGTGAAGGGGATGGGAGCCGCATCGGAGGGACGGCGCGCGAGCGGATGCTCGGGGGCGGCGATGATCACATAGGGGTGCTTACCGAAGGCCACCTGTTCGACTTCCAGTTGGCTCTGCGGACGTCCCATCACGACCAGGTCGACCTCGTAGTTATCGAGCCACGTCAGCACCTCGTCCCGATTACCGATCCGCAGTTCGATCCGCAGTTCGGGATGCTGATCTCGAAATGCGGCCAACACGAACGGGGCGAAGTACTTCGCCGTGCTCACCGCCCCCAAGGTGACGTGGCCTGCGCCGGCCGAGCGCAGGGTCTGCAACTGTTCGACGGCTTGGGCCAATTCGTCCTCGATGCGGGTGGCGGTCGCCACCAGCAGCCGGCCGGCTTCGGTGGGACGCTGACCGCCGGGGCCGCGCTCGAGCAGCGGCAATCCCACGCTGCGTTCCAGTAGTCGCACCTGCTGTGCAATGGCCGGTGCGGTCAGATGGAGGTTCTCCGCGGCCGCGGCCAGGGTGCCCCTGCGGGCAACCTCAGCCAGGAACCGCAACTGACGCAAGGTGACATCCTTCATACCCCAACCATAGTTTCTCTTTGCTTCCTGCAAGAAAACTGTGCCTTCCCTTTTGCATGGCGGACCCCCAGACTGGCTGTATGCAAGCCGACCAACTGTCCCTGACCGCAATCCTCGATCGATGGTGCGAGGCCGATGCCGAGCGCCGTCCGGTCGCCGCGGCGATCGAGGCCATCGCCAATGCGGGGGTCCGGCTCGCCACTGCCATCGCGGTCGCACCGTTGACCACGCCCACCGAGCCCGCCCCGGCCGATGCCGCCCAACCTGCTGCCAACGCCAGTGGCGACGAGCAGAAGCCCATGGATCTGTACGCCGAGGACGTCGTGCTGTCCGCCCTGACCGGCCTGGACGTCGCCGCCGTGTGCTCCGAGGAGAGCGACGAAGCGGTGCCGCTGACTGCCGGCGGGCACCTGGTGGTGGCCATCGACCCGGTCGACGGATCGTCCAATCTCGACGTGAACGCCCCCATCGGCACGATCTTCGCCATCCTGCCGACGCTGCCCGATGCGGATCCGACCGCTTCGTTGATGCAACCAGGCCGTCAACAGTTAGCCGCCGGCATGATCATCTACGGACCGGCCACCATTCTGGTACTGACCGTCGGCGAGGGCACCGATGTCTTCGTGCTGGATCTGCAGACCCGCTACTTCCGGGCGGCGAAGCGCAACATCCAGTTGCCGGTCGAATCCCACGAGTACGCGATCAACGCTTCCAACGCCCGACACTGGGGTCCAGGAATCGCGGAATACATCGCCGATCTGGTCAGTGGCGAGCACGGCCCGCGCGAACGCAACTTCAACATGCGCTGGCTGGCGTCACTGGTGGCCGAGGCCTACCGCATTCTGACCCGCGGCGGCATCTTCCTCTACCCCGCCGATCGGCGTCCCGGCTATGGCGATGGACGCATCAGGCTGCTGTACGAAGCCAACCCGATCGCCTTCCTGGTCGAACAGGCCGGGGGCGCGGCCACCAACGGTACCGACGAGATTCTGGACCTGGTTCCGACCGAGCTGCATCAGCGGGTTCCGCTGGTCTTCGGCTCTCGAACCAAGGTCGAACGGGTACGCCGATACCTCACCAACCCCGAACTCAACCAATCCAGTTCGCCACTGTTCTCCGATCGCGGCCTGTTCCGCACCCGGAGCACGAAATGACCAACCCATTCAGCACTGAGCCCAGGAGGAAACCATGTCGGTGAAGCACCCGATCATCGTGGTCACCGGATCGTCCGGAGCCGGCACCACGACGGTGAAGAACACCTTCGCTCAGATCTTCCGCCGCGAAGGTGTCAAAGCCGCCAACATCGAAGGCGATGCCTTCCACGCCTACGACCGGGCCGGCATGGTCGAGCAGATCACCAAGGCCGCCGAACAGGGCAACAACCACTTCAGCCATTTCAGCCCCGAGGCCAATCTGCTCGATGAGCTGGGTGCTGTCTTCGCCGAGTTCGCCGAGCATGGCACCGGCAAGACCAGGCATTACGTCCATGACGACAACGAGGCACAGGTCTACGGCTCGCCGCCGGGAACCTTCACCGACTGGATGGCGCTGGAGCCCGATTCCGATGTGTTGTTCTACGAGGGACTGCATGGCGCAGCGCAGACCGAAACCGTCGATCTGGCCAGCTATGGCGATTTGAAGATCGGCGTAGTGCCGGTCATCAACCTGGAGTGGATCCAGAAGCTGCACCGTGATCGCGCCGAACGGGGCCATGCCCCCGAGGCCATCAGTGCGGCCATCCTGCGCCGTATGCCGGATTATCTGCGGACCATCACGCCACAGTTCTCCCAGACCGACATCAACTTCCAACGGGTGCCGCTGGTCGACACCTCGAATCCGTTCATCGCGCGCACCATTCCGACCGCAGACGAGTCGATGGTGGTGATCCGGTTCCGGGATCCGGCCGGGATCGACTTCCCCTATCTGGTGTCGATGATCGCCGGCAGCTTCATGTCGCGGGCGAACTCCATCGTGGTGCCCGGCGGCAAGCTCGATCTGGCCATGCAGTTGATCCTGACTCCGCTGATCAAGCGCATGATCGATAACAAGAGGAGGGCCGGCTGATGGCCCCTCGTACCCCTATGGCAAACGCGATCCGTGCCCTGAGCATGGACGCGGTCGAGCAGGCGAAGTCCGGGCACCCGGGCATGCCGCTCGGCATGGCAGACGCTGCCACGGCCCTGTTCGCCGACCACCTGCGCTTCGATCCCGAGGCGCCGGATTGGCCGGATCGGGACCGGTTCGTGTTGTCCGCTGGTCACGGCTCGATGTTGCTCTACTCCCTGCTGCACCTGACCGGCTACGACGTCACGATCGACGACCTGAGGTCGTTTCGGCAGTTGGGGTCGAAGACTGCAGGACATCCCGAATACGGGCATTGTCCTGGAGTTGAGACCACCACCGGTCCGCTCGGCCAAGGCCTCGCCACGGCGGTCGGCATGGCCCTGGCCGAGCGGATACTCAATGCGCGATTCGGCGACGCCTTGGTCGATCACCACACCTATGTGATCGCCGGCGACGGCTGCCTGATGGAGGGCGTCTCGCAGGAGGCGATCGACCTGGCCGGGCACCTGAAGCTGAGTCGGCTGATCGTGCTGCACGACGACAACCAGATCACCATCGACGGCGCCACCGAGCTGTCTACCAGCATCGATCACGACCGACGCTTCCAGGCGTCGGGTTGGCGCACCGTGACGGTGAACGGCCACGACCAGGCGGCCGTCTCGGCGGCCATCGCCGAGGCCAAAGGCGCCGATGCGCCCACACTGATCCGCTGCCGTACCGTCATCGGGTTCGGCTCACCGAATAAGGCCGGCACCTCCGGGGTGCACGGGAGTCCGTTAGGGGCCGACGAACTGGCCGCCACCAAGGAAGCCTTGCAGTGGCCCTATGGGCCCTTCGAGGTTCCCGAGGAGGTGCGCCAGGCCTGGCGGGCTACGGCCGCGCGGGGCCGCGCCAAGCATCAGGGATGGCAAGAGCGCTTGGCCGCGGCCCCGCCGGCAACCTCCTCGGCCTTCACCCGGGCTGTGAATCGCAGCATCGGAGCCGAGAGCTATCAGGCGTTGTCGACCTTGGCCGACCAGTTCGCCGCCGAATCGACCGCGCTGGCCAGCCGTCAGGCTTCCCAGAAAGTGATCGAGGCGCTGGCCGGCATCGAACCGACCCTGTTGGGCGGCTCGGCAGACCTCAGCGGTTCCACCGGATCGCGCGCTTCCAGCCATCGCAGCATCACCCCTGGTGATTTCGCCGGCGACTATGTGAACTACGGCATCCGCGAGCACGGTATGGGGGCGGTGCTGAACGGCATCCAGCTCCATGGCGGCTTCCGGCCCTACGGCAGCACCTTCCTGGCCTTTGCCGATTTCGCCCGGCCTTCGGTGCGACTCTCTGCGCTGATGGGGCTGCCGGTGACCTATGTGTTCACCCATGACTCCATCGGATTGGGCGAGGACGGCCCCACTCATCAGCCGGTCGAACACCTGGCATCGCTGCGGGCGATTCCGCAGCTGGTGGTGCTGCGTCCGGCCGATGCGGTCGAGACCGCTCAGGCCTGGCAGGTGGCGTTGCGCAGCACCGGGCGTCCGGTGTGTTTGGTGTTGAGTCGCCAAACGCTGCCCGCGCTGCCTCGCAGCACCGCCGAGTTCGACTCCCAGACCGGCCGCGGTGGCTATGTGGTCGTCGAGCCCGAGGCACCACGGCAAGTGACGCTGATCGCCACCGGCTCCGAGGTCGGGCTGGCCTTGGCTGCCGCCGAACAGCTCACCGCCGACGGCACCCCCGCCGCCGTGGTGTCGCTGCCCAGCTTCGAACTGTTCGCCGAGCAGGACGCCGACTACCGCGACCAGGTGCTGGGAACCGCACCCCGGGTCGGCGTGGAGGCGGCCATCGGCCAGGGCTGGGGCCAGGTGCTCCGCACTGGCGACGAATTCGTGGGCATGAGTGGTTTCGGAGCCTCTGGACCGGCCGACGAGCTGTACGAGCATTTCGGCATCACCACTGCGGCCGTCATCGCGGCTGCGACTCGCAGTATCGACAACCATCTGCTCCGATTGGGGAACTGACATGGCACGAATCACGTTGCGCCAACTGCTGGATCACGCCGCCGAGCATGGCTACGGCCTGCCTGCGTTCAATGTGAACAACGCCGAGCAGGTGCTGGCGATCATGCGGGCCGCTGAAGCGGTGAATTCTCCGGCCATTCTGCAGGTCAGCCGCGGCGCCCGCAGCTATGCCGGCGACCCGATGGTCCGCAAGATGATCGAGGCCGCCGAGGAGATGTTCCCCAGCGTCCCGATCTGTGTCCACCAGGATCACGGCAACGGCACCGAGGTCTGCTTCTCGGCCATCGACCAGGGCTACACCTCGGTGATGATGGACGGCTCGCTGTTGGAGGACTCCAAGACCCCGACCACCTATCAGCAGAATGTGGATGTCACCACCGCGGTGCGCGAATACGCCCATCCGCGCGGGGTGTCGGTGGAGGGTGAACTCGGCGTCCTGGGACGGCTGGACACCGGCACCGGCGACCAGGAGGACGGTCATGGCGCGGTCGGCACGCTGGATCGCAGCCAGTTGCTGACCGATCCCGATCAGGCGGTCGATTTCGTGCAACGCACCCAGGTGGACGCGCTGGCCATCGCCATGGGCACCTCGCACGGGGCCTACAAGTTCAGCCGTAAGCCCGACGCCGAAGTGCTGTCGATGGACACGGTCAAAGCCATCCACGATCGGCTGCCCGATCTGCATCTGGTGATGCACGGCTCCAGCTCGGTGCCTCAAGAACTGCAAGACATCTTCAACGCCTGGGGCGGCGAGCTGCCGCAGACCTACGGAGTGCCCATCGAGGAGATCCTGGAGGGCATCCGCTACGGGGTCCGCAAGGTCAACATCGACACCGACCTGCGGCTGGCGATGACCGGGGCCTTCCGCAAGGTGGCCGTCAGCAACCGGGTGGAATTCGATCCGCGGAAGTTCCTGATTCCAGCGATGGAGGCGGTCACCGAGTTGTGCCGGCTGCGCTACGAGCAGTTCGGTTCGGCCGGCATGGCACCCCGCATCCAACCCATCCCCTTGCCCGAGATGGCTGCCCGCTACGCCAACGGCAGCCTCGACCAACGCGTCACCACCGGGTAGTCCCGGACCAATCAAAGGAGCCCACCATGGACCAGTCGAGTCGCTACGCCGACCTGAGTCTGACCGAAGCCGACCTGATGGCCGGCGGCAAGCACATCCTGTGCGCCTACACCCTCAAGCAGAAGCCCGGCCAGAGCTATCTGGCTGCCGCGGCCCATTTCGCTGCCGAGTCCTCGACCGGCACCAATGTGGAGGTTTCGACCACCGACGACTTCACCAAGGGTGTGGATGCGCTGGTCTACTACGCCGACGAGGCCACCGAGGATGTGCGCATCGCCTATCCGTTGGATCTGTTCGATCGCAACATGACCGACGGCCGGATGATGCTGGTCTCGTTCTTGACGCTGACCATCGGCAACAACCAGGGCATGGGTGACATCGAGTACGCCAAGATGATCGACTTCTGGGTGCCGCCGGAGGTGATTCGCCAGTTCGACGGGCCGGCGATGAACATCACCGAGCTGTGGCGCATCCTGGGCCGTCCGGTGGTTGATGGTGGTTACATCGCCGGCACCATCATCAAGCCGAAACTGGGGCTTCGTCCTGAGCCATTCGCCAAAGCCGCCTACGAGTTCTGGCTGGGCGGGGATTTCATCAAGAACGACGAGCCGCAGGGCAATCAGGTCTTCGCCCCGGTGAAGGAGACCATTCCGCTGGTCTACGACGCGATGAAGCGGGCCATGGACGAAACCGGTGAGGCGAAGCTGTTCAGCATGAACATCACCGCCGACGACCACTACGAGATGTTGGCGCGTGCCGATTTCGCTCTGGAGGTCTTCGGTCCGGACGCCAACAAGCTGGCCTTCCTGGTGGACGGCTATGTGGGTGGCCCGGGCATGATCACCACGGCCCGGCGCAACTACCCCAACCAGTTCCTGCACTACCACCGGGCCGGCCACGGCGCGATCACCTCGCCCAGTTCCAAGCGCGGCTACACCGCCTTCGTCTTGGCCAAGATGGCCCGCCTGCAGGGCGCGTCCGGCATTCACGTGGGCACCATGGGCCACGGCAAGATGGAGGGCGAGGCCGACGACCGGGTGATCGCCTACATGGTCGAGCGCGACGAGGCCCAAGGCCCGGTCTACTTCCAGAAGTGGGATGGCATCAAGGCCACCACGCCGATCGTCTCCGGTGGCATGAATGCGCTGCGGCTGCCCGGCTTCTTCTCCAACCTGGGCCACGGCAACCTGATCAACACCGCCGGTGGCGGCTCCTACGGCCACCTCGACGGCCCGGCCGCCGGCGCCCGCTCGCTGCGTCAGGCTTACGAGGGTTGGGCCGCCGGCGCTGACCCGCTCGAGTGGGCGTCCACCCATCGGGAGTTCGCCCGAGCCTTCGAGTCCTTCCCCGCCGATGCCGACGCGCTGTTCCCCGGCTGGCGTGATCGCCTGCTGTCCCCCACCCCCTAACCCGCCAGCAGCCAACAGCCTCGCTACACCTGCGTCATGTTGCTACCGGCGCGCCTGTAGCAACGTGACGCGCGGGTAGCGACGTCCGAGTCGGCGGGTGGGGGCGCTAGCCTTGGGAAGGTGATTCGCTTCGTGGCATTCGATCTGGGCAAGGTGTTGGCTTCCCCGCCGGACTTGTACGCTGCCCCGGCTGAGTACCTGGGTGTGCCGCCAGAGATGTACGAAGGGCTGTACTGGAACGGTCGCAAAGCCTACGACCAGGGCGGTTCCCGGGTGGAGTACTGGGGCCCGCTGCTGCAAGGGCTGGGGTTGGAACCCACCGCCGAAGCCATCACTCACCTGGCTGGCATGGACGCCGAACTGTGGATTCAGCTCCGACCCTCGGCCGAGGCGATGCTGACCACCGTCTATTCCTGGGGCCTGCGCACCGCACTGGTGAGCAATGGGCCGCACGCCCTGGGCAGAGCCGTGTCGTCCGCGGAATGGGCGGCCCTGATCGATCGGGTGTTCATCTCCTCAGAGTTGAGGTTGAGCAAGCCCGATCCTGCCGTGTTCCCTGCCATCACCGCCCAACTCGACGTCCAGCCCGACGAGGTCGCCTTCATCGACGACCGCCAGGAATGTGTGGACGCCGCCAGCGACTACGGCTGGTTGAGTCACCTGTGGGTCGACGATGCCGATTCGCTCTCGTGGTTGATCTCGATCGTCGACACCCACTCCCCGGAGTTCCTGGACTGAGCCGGCGTCCGACGGCGATCCGATTCGTTCATTCGCCGGGGTAGCGGACACCGACCTGGCTGCGGATCTCGTCGAGGGTCTCCATGATGGCCAGCGTCTCCGACAGCGGCAGCAGCGGGGACTCCGAGCGACCATCGGCGACGAGCTGGGCGAAATGGGTGGCCTCAAATACGAGCCCTTGGTGCGTCTGCATCGGGTCGGGAGCGCTGGTCAGCGAACTTCCGTCGGGGTAGACCAACCGCACCTGACCAGGACAGTAGAAATAGCTACCCAGTTCAACGCGTGCGTCACTGCCGCAGATCGCGAAGGTCACCGGCGTGTGGGCGGCCATGGTGGTGCTCAACAGAGCCCTGGCGTGCGGATGGTCGGCATAGCCGGCGAAGGTCATCGTGATCTGACGGTCGACCCCGGCGTCAGTGAGTTCTCCGCTGGAGCGGATCAGGCCCGGTCGTCCGAGCACGAAGGAACTGTAGGACACCGGGTACACCCCCAGGTCGAGCAGCGCGCCACCGGCCAACGACGGATCGGCCATCCGCTCGACATGTTCCAACGGCAGTCCATGGTCACCGATGACGGTTTCGAGCTCGCCCAGGACGCCGTCGTCCAGCAACTGCCGCACGATGTCGGTACGAGGCAGGAAGCGGGTCCACATGGCCTCCATGAGGGTCACGTGCTGCGCTGCGGCGGCATCGACCAGAGTCCTGGCTTCGGCAGCATTGCGGGCGAAAGCCTTCTCCACCAGCACATGCTTGCCTGCTTGGATCGCGGCCAGCGCCTGCTCGGCGTGCTGCGAGTGCGGCGAGGCTACGTAGACCGCCTGCACCCGGTCGTCGGCCAACAGTTCCTCATAGGAGCCGTAGGCGGCGTCCACGCCATAGTGGCTGGCGAAGGCTTCAGCCCGTTCCCGACTGCGCGAGCCCACGGCGACGATCTGCTGGCGGCTGAAGGCACCGAGGGCAGTAGCGAATTTGCGGGCGATGCCGCCGGGCGCCATGATCCCCCACCGCAGTGTGGGGGCATCCATCGGGTCGGCGATCCGCGAGCCCGGAAGCCTAGGGAAATGAGTCATGCCCCAACGCTAGGCCCCGACGCCGTCGAGCGCTCCGCTTTCGGTCGCGAGCTCCGTCCTGGGCCGGGGCGTTTGACCGCAGGTGGCGCTCTCGGTGATCAGCTGAAATTCGTACGGTAGATGTCGTAGCCGAGAGTGATCAGCAAGGCGGCGACCACGATCAGGAAGAACACCCGGATGAACCGGTTCCCTTTGGCGATGGCCATCCGGGAGCCGGTGTAGCCGCCCAAGGCGTTCGCGGCCGACAGCAGCAGGCCCAGTTTCCACAGCACCACGCCGTGAGGGGCGAAGAACAGCAGGGCTCCGAGATTGGTCGCGAAGTTCACGATCTTGGCTTTCGCGGTCGCCTCGAGAAAGGTGTAGCCGAGGATTCCGACCAGGCCCAGCAACAGGAAGGTTCCCGTGCCCGGCCCGAGCATGCCGTCGTAGAAGCCGATGATGGTGCCGATCAGTACCGCGATCAGGTAGTGCCGTCGTCCGCGGTAGCGCAGTCTGCGGGCACTGCCCAGACTGGGGTTGGCTGCGGTGATGATCGCCACCACGATGAGGGCCAGCAGAATGATCGGCTTGAACACCGCGACGGGGAGCAGAGTGGCCACCACCGCGCCGCCGAAACTCCCGGCCAGCGCGAAACCGGCCATGGGCAGGGCGGTCTTCAGATCAGGGCCGACGCGACGGTAGTAGGTCAGCGCCGCCACCGAGGTGCCGCCGATCGATCCCAGCTTGTTGGTCGCCAGCGCCTGCACCGGGGTGATGCCGGGAACCAGCAGCAGCGCGGGCAGTTGCAGCAGTCCGCCACCGCCGACGACGGCGTCGATCCAGCCGGCAGCGAATCCCAGCCCGATCACCAACGCCAGGTGCCACCACTCAAACCCGTCAATCCCAAAAAAACCCGCCAGATCCACATCGCCCCCTTCCGCTCAACGCTTCCGCTTCGGTCATTGGCTCCGCACTGGGACGCAACGGTTGACCGCAACAGGAGCGGTCGACGATCAAGCCAGGGTGGCGACCAGGATGGCCTTGATGGAGTGCATGCGGTTTTCGGCTTGGGTGAAGACGATGGAGGCGTCGGACTCGAAGACGTCCTCGGTGACTTCCAACTCCGGCAGGCCGAAGCGTTGGAAGATCGCCTCACCGACGCTGGTCTCGCGGTTGTGATACGCGGGCAGGCAGTGCATGAACTTCACCTCGTCCACGCCGGTGCGCTCCATGAGGGCTGTATTGACCTGGTAGTCCTGCAGCAACAGGATGCGCTCGGTCCACACGCTCTCCGACTCGCCCATCGACACCCAGATGTCGGTGTGGATGAAGTCACAGCCTTTGACGCCGTCCAGGTCCTCGGTGAGGGTGATGCGGGCCCCGGTGGTTTCAGCGAGTTCGTGAGCCGCTTTCACCACCTCCGGCGGCGGCAGCAGCTTGGTCGGCGCCACCAGGCGCACGTCCATGCCCAACAGCGCACCGCCGATGAGCAGCGAACAGCCCACATTGAAACGAGCATCGCCGACATAGGCGAAGCTGATGTCGTGGTCGTCCTTGCCGCTGGACTCCCGCATGGTGAACATGTCGCACAGGCTCTGGGTGGGGTGCCATTCGTCGGTCAGGCCGTTCCAGACCGGCACCGAGGAGTATCGGGCGATGGTTTCCACAGTGGATTGCTTGGCGCCGCGGTACTCGATGCCGTCGTAGAGGCGGGACAACACCCGGGCGGTGTCGGCCGGTGACTCCTTGTGTCCCAGCTGGGAGGAGTTGCCGTCCATCTGAGTGACGTGCGCCCCTTGCTGGTGGGCGGCCACCTCGAAGGCCGAGCGGGTTCGGGTGGAGGTCTTCTCGAAGATCAGTGCGATGTTCGCCCCGACCAGTCGCGGCACCTCGGTGCCCGCCTTGCGGGCGGTCTTCAGCTCACCGGTGAGGTCCAGCAGCTCGCGCCATTCGGCGGGGCTGAAGTCCAATTCTCTGAGGAAATGGCGTCCGTGCAAGCTCACGATCTGACCCTCTCTGTCGGTCGTCGATAGGAGAACTCTGCCAGGCATGCAAGCATTGACGCATGTTCGCGAGATTCTTCGCCGGCGCAGCGGCGCTGGCGGTGGCTACCTGGTGGCTCCCGGGCATCCATACCAATGTTGGCTCAGACGCGTGGGCGAATGCGTGGACGGTGATCGCGGTGGCGGCGATCTTCGGCCTGGTCAATGCGGTGGTGAAGCCCCTTTTCAAGTTCGCAACGGCACCGTTGATCCTGCTCAGTCTGGGCCTGTTTCTGCTGATCATCAATGCGGTGATGCTGATGTTGGTCTCCTGGTTGTCGCAACAACTCGGCCTCACCTGGCAGGTCGATAACTGGGCCAGCGCCTTCTGGGGCGCCCTGATCGTGTCGGTTGTGAGCTTCATCCTGAACGCCTTCTTCAAACGAGGAGAGGAACATCGATGAGTCGTCCCGTGATTCTGTTCATCTGTTGGGGAAATGTTTGCCGTTCGCCGATGGCGGAGATGGTGGCTCGGGCCAAGGCCGCCGTCGACCACCTGGCTGTGGATTTCCGCAGCGCCGGGGTGAGCGCTGAGGAGGCCGGCCACCCGATGGACAGTCGCGCTCGCAAGACCCTGATCGACGCCGACTACGTTCCCGACTCCCACACCGCACACCTGGTCACTGCCGAGGAAGTGCATTCCGCCGACATGGTCATCGGCATGGAGCGCGCCCACCTGTCCCGGCTGCACCAGTTGGTGCCCGAGGCCAATCACCTCTATCTGCTCTCCGATTTCGATCCGAACACCCCGCCCGGTTCTGAGATCGAAGACCCGTGGTACGGCGACGAGGCCGGCTTCCAGGTCACGCTGCATCAGATCGAGGGTGCCATGCCGGAACTGATGAAACGGGCCCGCGAACTACTCGGGTAGCTGCTCGCTCCGGGTCGCCTGAAGCCAGAACGTCTGCGGACGTGGCAATCTGTATCCATGCATATCCTCGTTGTGGACGACGACCAAGCGGTCCGCGACTCGCTCGCCCGCTCGCTGCGCTATTGCGGCTATGAGGTGACCACCGCCAATGACGGCGTGGAAGCCTTGGCTCGATTGTCGGCAGCTCGACCCGACGCAGTGATCATGGACGTCATGATGCCCCGCCTCGACGGTCTGGAAACCACTCGGTCGCTGCGAGCGTCCGGAAACGATGTGCCGATTCTGGTTCTCACCGCCCGCGATGCGGTCGGTGATCGAGTCGACGGCCTGGACGCCGGCGCTGACGACTACATGGCCAAGCCGTTCTCCTTCGACGAGCTGCAGGCGCGGCTGCGGGCATTGACCCGGCGGGTGCGTCCGGCCACGACCGATGACGACAATGAGCAGCTTGCCTTCGCTGATCTGACCTTGGACCTGCAGACCCGTGAGGTCACCCGAGCCGGCCGTCGAATCAGTCTGACGCGCACCGAGTTCGCCCTGCTGCAGACCTTCCTGGAAAACCCCCGCCGGGTATTGGAGCGCTCCTGGTTGCTCAATGAAGTGTGGGGCTTCGACTTTCCGACCACCGCAAACTCGCTGGAGGTCTACATCGGCTACCTGCGCCGCAAGACCGAGGGCGAAGGTGAGACTCGTCTGATCCATACCGTGCGCGGCATCGGCTACGTGCTGCGCGAGACTCCGCCGTGATCCGCTGGCTCCGTTCGATTCTGTCAGTCACCAACCGGCCACTCCATGACCGGTTGATGGCGTTGATCTCGGTGGCGGTGGCCGGAGCGGTCGCCATCACCGGTGTGGCGGCATACCTGATCACCACCTTCGCGATCTACGACCAACTCGACACCGAGCTGCTGGCAGTGGCCGATGTCACCACCACCTGGATCGCCGGCGACGCCGAGTCGCTGGGCGGGTTGAACAGTGAAGCGCTTTCGACAGCGAACGTCACGATCATGCTGGTGCGATCCGATGGTCGCACGATCTATCCGCCGGGCAACGGAGTGAAGCTGGAATCCAGCGACGCCGAGCTGACGATCGCCCGCACCCAGATCGGAACCTCGGCCCGCACCGGCGTGGCCGACAACGGGGAGTCCTATCGGATCGTCGCCGTGCCACTAGCCGATCAGGGCACCTACTACGCGCTGGTGCTGGGCCGCCCGCTGGGCCCCACTGATCAGATCTTGCGCATCTTGGCGTTCTCGCTGCTGACCTTCGGTCTGTTGGCTGTGCTGTTGGCCGGCGCCATCGGGTGGTTCATCGCCCGCTCGGGTCTGTTGCCGATCCAGCGGTTGACCGAGGCGGTGAGCCGGGTCACCGAGACCGACGAGTTGGCCCCGATCGAGGTTGGCGGCATGGATGAGCTCACCGATCTCACCGGTGCGTTCAACACGATGATGCGCTCGCTGCATTCATCCCGGGAGCGACAACGCCGCCTGATCGCCGACGCGGGTCACGAGTTGCGGACGCCGCTGACCTCGTTGCGCACCAATGTGGAGTTGCTGATCGCCGATGATCGCCAGAACATGCTGCCGGAGGGGGCGCGTGGCGAGATCCTACGAGACATCGCCGCCCAGCTCGGCGAGTTCACCCAGTTGATCGGTGACCTGGTTCATCTCTCCCGCGACGACCGGGTGCAGGCCCACCCCGAGCCCATCGATCTGCGCGATGTGGTCAACAATGCGGTAACCCGGGCCAAGCGACGCGGCCCTGGTCTCACTTTCGATGTGGAGACCGAGCCGCTGTATCTGGTCGGCGAGCCGGACAGCTTGGAGCGGGCCATCACCAACCTGCTGGATAACGCGGTCAAGTTCTCTCCGCCGGGCGGACGCATCACCGTACGTCTGCACGGTGACCGGGTGCGTATCAGTGATGAGGGCCCCGGGATCGCCGAGGCCGACCTTCCGCACGTCTTCGACCGCTTCTATCGTTCCGATCACGCCCGCAATACCCCCGGGTCGGGCTTGGGTCTGTCGATCGTTGCTCAGACCGTCAAGGCCCACGGTGGCTGGGTGAAGGCAGGCCGGGCGGCTTCCGGTGGCGCAGAGTTCACGATTCGACTGCCGGGCAGCGCCGAGCCTCCCGAAGAAGCCACCGAAACCACCGGAGGCCAGCCGGCCGTCGTGGAGTGAGCCACCCGCCACCAACTACCGACGGCGCGTCGCCACGATCAGGGCCATCACTGCGCCGGCTTCGCCAAAGCCCCAGCGATGACATCAACAGCCCCGGCCAGCGCCCACTCCAGTTCCGCCGCGACCGATCCAGCAGGCCGCTGAACCGCCACCAATCCGCCGTCTCGGTGCCGAAGGTCGAACAACTCGCCATCGCGCACCACCCAGGCGCGCGCCCAAACCTTAGGGGTTTCCACTCCGGGAACCCACGCTTCGACTCGCAGGTGGAGACTCGCCTCCACCTCACCCCCAGCGGGATCGGGCAGCACCACCACGCGGCCGTCAGCGTGCTGACCCTGCACCGCCGGTGCCCGGAGAGCCGCCACCGGTGGCAACAACTCGGCCAGCTCCCGCCAGCTGGGCGACGGGGCGTATGACAGTTGAACACTGCCGTCGGGCACGGTCCTGCCTTCGACATCGCGCACCGGCTGAGCCACGAGGAGGGCGCCGTCTGCTGCCTGCGTGAGCCGAACGAGCATCCCCAGCCCATCGGCGGCGCCAACCAACGTGGCCCGCACGGGAGCCGACATATGCTCCGCCAGGACGGCGGCCAGCGACTCGCCGTCCTGCGGAACGGCATCGGCGAGAATCTGGTTCGCCTGTTGCACCAAGTCCTCAAAGTCAGAACCGGTCATGGTCAACTGCTGGGACTCCACTTCAGCGCTTCCTCTCCGGAGTCGGGGTAATGCTCCAGGTCCTGCGCACGTCGCCCACCGTGCCGAGGGTCAGCCCCTCGTCGTAGAAGTTGAAAACCACAGGACTCCCGTCATCGAGCCGGTACTTCCTCGGAAACAGCCACCCATCCTCAACGCGCGGGTCGCGTGCCATCGCCGTCACTACGTCACGGGCAATGTCCTGCGCAGCCCAGTTGTCGGAAGCATCGACGCTCACCTCGACCGTCTGGGTACCCCCCAGTTGCATTGCGCAGTGGACCTCTACTGACGTCACACCGGGCACGGCCAGGATGTCCTCACGATAGATGGCATCACAGGCTCGACTTCGACTGCCGGTGCCGGCGAACACGTCGGCGAGGTAGTCGAACGCCGCAACCACGCCTGCAATCGATCCCACACCCAGAACGACTGCGACCACAATCACCGTTACGCGCCGCACGCTCAGTCCTTCCGTCCGACGTGGATCGTCACGTTGTCCTGGGTGACCCCTCCCAGGAAGCCCGATTCGCGTAGTTGGTCTTCGTAGGCGGAAAAGACCGGATTGGGATTGTTGGCTACCGATTCCAGGTAGTTGGCCTGATTGTGATTCTCGAGGACATCAAAGGGCCCGCCCGGGCTGGGCAGAGTCGCCCTGAAGTGGTGCTCGTTCACTTCGGGAACACTTCCCGGGAAGGGCACCATGACTGGACCAACCGGGACCGCCGCAGAATTCTGCAGGTCGAGGACCGGAACCCAGTCGTTGCCGTGTTGGATCTCCATCACATGTACCCGGGCATCAATCTGATCACTGTCGATGGGTGAGCCGAACGTCACCGCATTAGTGACGTTGTACTGGGAGACGAAATCGGGATCGGAGACCAGATCGGCCACGCTCATCCCTCCCTGGGAATGCCCCACCATCATCACCTGAGCGCCAGGGGGGATGTTGGCATTGGCCATCGCCAACGCGACCGCCTCTGTCAAGGTCGAGCGCCCGCCACCGGCGGTGACGAAGTTACCGGTCCCATCCATGGGGTTGTCGCCGGTGAGCGGGTTCCAGGTTTCTGTGCCGGGCACCGAGACGATCACCTTGGGCTGACCGTCGGGGCCAACGATGGTGGTGACCCGGATCTGGCCAGGCCCATTGTCGTAGGCCACCACCGTCTGCGCCATTACTGACTGCAGGTTTTCGAAGCTGGGAACGTCACCGGGAAGGGCTTGCGGCGTGCCAGCGTAGGGCTCACCGTCGTCGCCGAGATTCAGATCGACGATCCCTGCGGTACCGAGCGTCACGGCGGCGTTGAAGATATTGAGACTCGCCGCGATGTTGGACGACACGACCTCCGTGAAGCGAGGAAGCTCCAACCTGAAGTAGGGGACGAAGGCGGCGTCCCAGTAGGTGAGGGTTCCTTCGGCTACATCACCGAAAGCATCCCCGATGGCCTCGCCACGATCGGCGAACCATCCCAGTGCGGAGCTGAGCGCGTCGTCGCTCCCCTGAGGTGGCTGACCGCCGCCCGTCCCCGGACCAACCTCACCGGCACTGCTGGCCTGGTCTTGCTGGTCGGCATTCTCACGCAATGATCTGGCGGCGTTCACCAAGAACTGTGACGCGGCTCTGAGCAGCTGGTCGTGTTTGCCGTCCCAGTCGCGATTGAAGGCATCTGCTCGCGGGCCGACCCATAGTCCGGACTTCACGCGGGAGCCCAGCGCTGCACGCCACTGGAGCAGATCCGTGGACTGCGCATCGAAGGTTGTGGCCAGTTCCCGAAGCTCGCTGGGATTCGCACCATAGAAGTCGCTCACTGGACGGCCCACCTATTCGCTCGAGGGATCACTGTGACGACGCCTTTCGCTGGTCATCGGCGCCCCGCTTCAGTTCATCTGCGGCGGCGCCGACCTCATTGGCAAGCCTCTTGAGTGCCGGCACGAAGGTGTCGTGCCATTCGGCGCGGAACCGGTCGGCGTCGGGTCCTTGCCAGGACGTCACCTCCAGTCGCCGATTCAGTTTTGCCAAGATTTCCCTCAGTTCTGACGACTTCCCTCTCAGGTCGGAGGAAAATGCCTGCAGTTCACTGAGGTTTGCTCCCCAAAACACCACGTCGGTTTCCGCCTCTGTTCATGGTGGCTGTCATCAGTCATTGCAGCCCTAAACCTAAACAATGTTCTCCCACTTGTCGCGGGGAGATCTATCCACGTGGACAGCGGGGCTGCTCCTCAACCAAGCTGAATCCGCGCCGGGTCGCGCAGAAGTGGCGCGAAGGCGAGCCCGGCAGCTCCCACCACCAGGAGTGTCTCCCCCAACGCCGAGGGCACGATCTGGACATGCTCACGCAACGGCGCCAGGGCGAACTGCCCAACACGGGCATCGAGATCGGCGGGAGCACAGGCCTGCAGATCGGCCAAGAATCCGCCCAGCACGACGAACTCGGGATTGAACACATTGATCGCTCCGGCGACGGCTACTCCCAGGTGGGCGACCTGACGGGTGACCACATCGACGACTGCCGCAGGTAGGGGGCCGCGCAGCAGCCGGGCGAGTTCGTCGCCGGTGGCCCGGTCGACCTGAAAGGCGGCCAACAGTTCGGAGCGGGTGACGACGGCTTCGACGGTGCCCGGGATTCCGGCGGAATCGGCCTGCTCGGAGCCACTGACTCGCAGATGCCCCAGCTCTCCGGCATAGCCGGACGCACCACGCAGCAGCCGTCCGTCGACGATCACACCGCCGCCGATGCCGGAGGCGCCACCGTTGAGGTAGACCACATTGGTCGCACCACGTCCGGCACCGAATTGGGTTTCGGCCAGGGCACCGACGGCGGCGTCGTTGCCGACCCACACCGGATAGCCGCAGGCCTGCTGCAGCGGGCGGGCGAACGGTTCCTCGCGCCAGCCCAGGTGGGGGGCGTTGCGGATCACCCCGTCTTCGGTACGCACCTGGCCCGGCACAGCCGATCCCATTCCCACGACACGCAGATCGGCCAGTTCGCTGCGCAGATCGGCCACGACATCGGCGGCGAGGCGCCACACCTCGGCGGCCGTGGGCGGGCGGCCGTAGTCGTGACGGATGATGCTGCGCACGGTGCCGTCGAGCCCGACCACCCCGATGGTGAGCGCGTCGATCTCGGGGTTACACACTAGCGCGACCACCTCGGGACGGATCGCCACGACCGGGCTGGGGCGTCCCTGACGCCCCTCAGCGGGTGGTGCGCTTTCGGTGACCAGCCCGAGTTCGACGAGGTCGCCCACTAGGCTCGCAATGGTCGACCGGTTGCGACCGGTCAGCTGCGCCAGGATCGACCGCGACGCCGGCCCGTTGAGGTGGAGCTGAGCCAGGATCGCAGCGAGATTGTCGCGGCGGACATCCTCGGTGGTGCCTTTCCTCGAGGTGGGCAATCCGGCTCCTTCCCGCCGCACGGGTCGAGCCCGTCCCGCGGTTTGTTCGTGCTCGCAACGTAACCATGTACTCGCGCATTCTGCCAAGAGCTCCCGCCGCCGCATCGTGACCGGCGGCAATGGACGTCGGCCCACCAAAGAGGTATGTTGTGCTTCACAACATTCGCTCATCGCTGAGAGATTGGAGGGCCACGTGCCCACCCTGCCCACCCCCGCAGACGCGTTCACTTTCGGCCTATGGACCGTCGGCTACAACGGGGCCGATCCCTTCGGCGGCGCCACCCGTCGGCCGATGGACGTCGTACACGTGGTCGAGAAGTTGGCGTCCCTGGGCGCCTACGGGCTGACCTTCCACGACGATGACCTTTTCGCGTTCGGCTCCACCGAGGCCGAGCGGCGCACCCAGATCGGTCGTCTCACGTCGGCCTGCGCGTCGACCGGCCTGAAGGTGCCGATGATCACCACGAATCTGTTCAGTCAACCGGTGTTCAAGGACGGCGGGTTCACCTCCAACGATCGCGCGGTGCGACGCTTCGCGCTGCGCAAGGTGCTGCGCAATATCGATCTGGCCATGGAGGTAGGTGCTCACGTCTTCGTGATGTGGGGTGGCCGCGAAGGTGCCGAATACGACGCGGCCAAGGATGTCCGCGCCGCACTGGAGCGCTACCGGGAGGCGGTCAACCTGCTCAGCCAGTACGTGGTGGACGCCGGCTACGACCTGAAGTTCGCCATCGAACCCAAACCCAATGAACCCCGTGGCGACATCCTGCTCCCCACCGTGGGCCATGCGTTGGCATTCATCAGTTCCTTGGAGCACCCCGAACTGGTGGGCCTGAACCCCGAGGTAGGCCACGAACAGATGGCCGGATTGAACTTCGCCAGTGGTATTGCCCAGGCGCTGTATCACGGCAAGCTGTTCCATATCGATCTGAACGGCCAGCGCGGCATCAAGTACGACCAGGATCTGGTGTTCGGACACGGCGACCTGCACAACGCTTTCGCCCTGGTCGATCTGTTGGAGAACGGTGGGCCGGGCGGCGGGCCGTCCTATACCGGCATGCGCCATTTCGACTACAAGCCCTCCCGAACCGAGGATGAGACCGGCGTGTGGGACTCCGTGCAGGCCAATATGCGCACCTACCTGCTACTCAAGGAACGTACTCAGGCCTTCCGAGCCGACCCCGAGGTGCAACAGGCTTTGGCCGAAGCCAAGGTGGCCGAACTCGCAGTCCCCACGCTTGACGACGGTGAAAGCTACACCGACCTGATGGCGGATCCCAGCGCCTACGAGGACTTCGACACCCAGGCCTACTTCGACGGCAAGGGCTTCGGCTTCGTTCGACTCCAGCAACTCGCCACCGAGCACCTCATGGGTGCACGCTGAGAGCTCCCCGCAGGGTGGCTCCCGGCCTCGACGCCGTGACTCCTACCAAGAAAGGCCCGCAATGCCGCGTGTCATGGGCGTGGATTCGTCCACCCAAAGCTGCAAGGTCATCGTTCGTGACGCTGCCACCGGTGAGGAGCTGAGCGCTGGCCGTAGTGCACATCCGGCTGGTTCTGAAGTCGATCCGGAACACTGGTGGGTGGCGCTCAACGCCGCGATCGAGCAGGCCGGCGGCCTGGCCGGCATCGACGCGGTGAGTATCGCAGGCCAACAGCACGGCATGGTGGCCCTCGATAGCGAAGGCCGGGTGATCCGTCCAGCCCTGCTGTGGAACGACACCCGCTCCGCCGAAGCAGCCCAGGATCTCATCACCGAGATCGGGCTGGCGGAACTGGTTCGACGCACCGGTTCGGTTCCGGTGGCCTCCTTCACCGCCACCAAGCTGCGCTGGCTGCGCGACCACGAGCCGGACAATGCGGCCCGGGTCGCCGCGGTCTGTTTGCCTCATGACTGGCTTACCTGGCGACTGCGTGGCTACGGACCGTCCGGTGAAGCCAAGCTCGGGCCCGACCTCGACGAGCTGATCACCGACCGCTCCGACGCCTCAGGTACCAGCTATTTCTCGGCCTCGGCCAACGCCTACGACCGCCAGGTCTTGGCGATCGCATTGGGTCATGATGCCGCCCTGCCGCGAGTGTTGAAGCCTGCCGAAGCCATTGCCGGGCCAGGCTTTCTGGTCGGTCCCGGCGCGGGCGACAATGCGTCCGCCGCACTGGGCCTGGATGCCCGCGACGGTGACACGGTGGTCTCGCTGGGCACCTCCGGGACGGTATTCGCCACCACGGCGACCCCGAGTCACGACCCGTCGGGCTATGTGGCCGGATTCGCTGACGCGACCGGCGGCTACCTGCCGCTGGTGTGCACTTTGAATGCGGCCCGGGTGTTGGATTCGATCGCGGGCCTACTCGGCGTCGACCACGACGAATTGGGACGCCTCGCTCTCCAGGCCGCGCCGGGTGCCGGCGGTGCGGTGCTGGTGCCCTACTTCGAAGGCGAACGCACCCCCAATCTGCCGAGCGCGACAGCTTCCTTGGTCGGGCTCAGTCTGGAGTCGACCACCCGACCCAATCTGGCTCGGGCTGCCATCGAAGGCATGCTGTGCGGCCTGTCCGCAGGAGTGGACGCGCTGAGGGAGTTGGAGGTGAGCCTCGCCCGGGTGATGCTGATCGGTGGCGCCGCCGCAAATCCTGCCGTGGCTGCCATTGCCGCCCAGGTCTTCGACCTGCCGGTGGTGGTGCCCGAGCCGGGTGAGTATGTGGCTGATGGCGCGGCCCGCCAGGCCTCCTGGGTGCTGACCGGAGAGCGTCCGACCTGGCCGGTTCGGTTGACGGCCGCACCATTGTCGGATCCTCGTCCGATCATTGCCGAGCAGTATCGGGCGGCCGCTTCGCGCTATCTGAACCCGGGAAGCTGACCTGCTCGAGGGCTTCCGGTCAGGGGTTGGGCCACGGGTTGGCGGCACAGCCGGCCAGTTCCTCGCCTTGCGGCATCATCACCGGCGCCGGGCCGCCCGGTTTGGTGCAGGTGGCCGGCTTCTTGTTCAGCCAGGTGCCGAATGCGTGATTGACCAGGTACTGCTCCCAGCTGGTGGCGTCGGGATAGGTGGCTGGTGGGTTCTTCAGCGATAAGGCGTCGAGCACGATCACATTGGTGTCCACGCAGCTACCGCTGTTGAGAGTGCAGGCCTTGGCGGCGGTCTTCGGTGAGCTCACCGAGATCAGCACATCGGCCTTGGCGATGTCGGCCACCATCGCGAACCGCACCTTCCCGGTGCCGGTCCAGCTTCGTTTGTCGTTGAGGATGTCGGCGACCTGCGTTGCGATCTCGTTGGCCTTCAGTCCGGCGCTGGTCTCGACCTGGAGCGCCACCCGGGTGAGGGTACCGGTTGAACTGGCTGCAGCGATGTCCACCGCAGCGGGAGAAAAGGTGCCCGAGGAGCCCATTGTCGCCGTGCCGGCGCCGGAGGTCGGCGTCGCCGATGGGGTGGGGGTCGGGGTGGCCGAGGCGGTCACCGAAGCCTGCGGAGCAATCGTGGCCGTCGGCTCGCCCTTACGACTCACCGGCGTCACCATGGCATTGGCCCAGAACGCGACGGCAACGATGACCACGACCGCGAGGATCGTGATGAGGACCGGCTCGGCTCGCAGCGATCGCCGCTGGGGTACTCCCGACCGTCCGCCCTGGTTCACCCAGTCAGCCTAGCCGGGCAGCGTCGTCGCGCTTACGCAGCGGCGCGCCTAGGACCGAACAAGGCCGACCCTGCAGGGCCGGCCTTGTTCGGAGGGAGGGGTGGGGGAAATCAGTAGCCGCGCGAGGTGTCGGAGGCCGCCGCGTCCCCGACCAAAGCACCGAGGAACTCCTCGGTCGTGATCGGCTTGGAGAACATCGGGTAGTCGTAGGTGATCGCATTGGCATGCTCCGCCAGTGAGGTGGCACCGACGGCATCGGTGAGGGTGTACACCTCGAAGCCCTTCTCGTAGGCCGAGCGCATTGTGGACTCCACACAGCAGTTGGTGAGGAAGCCCGCCAGGACTACGGTGTGAATCCCCTTGCTGCGCAGGATGAAGTCGAGATTGGTCGAACCGAACGCATCCAGACCACGCTTGCCTTCCAGCACGATGTCTTCTCCGGACGGCGCCACCTCGCCGACGATCTCGCATCCCCAGGTGCCCTTGACGAAGGAGTGGGAATCGACCACCCCGGCCAGGATTCCGTAGGGGTGGGCACTGATCTCGTAGTAGCCCGGGGCGAACGAGATCGGCGAGTGGATCACGGTCGCACCCGCCGCGTGCGCAGCATCCAGGGCCTTCTTGGCATTGGGTAGCGTGCCGGTGGCATCCATGACCTCGGCGACGGCCCCGTGGAGGGTACCGCCTTCGGACGTGAAGTCGTTCTGAAACTCGATCAGCACCAAGGCTGTTGTCTTCGGATCCATCTCATTGCTCCTTTGCATTCTGTGTTCGACCTGCTCTGTCTTCAACGATGACCTGCTCCCAGGCCGGTTCCAAGGGCCTGCTGAGCCAACAACTCAAGAACGTGGTGGTATGTCTTCCCCGTGGCCCGCGTCATGCCGAGTTCGCAGGTGCGGTTGCAGGAGGCGTGGCTGGTCGCGTCCAGACGCGCCACCTCAGCCGCTTCGGCGGTGGTAGCCGCGGCGGTCAGTTCTGGGTGCAACATGCCGCGATCACCGGCGAAAGCGCAGCAACCGCTGTCCACCGGCACGTGTACCTGCTCGGCGACGGCTTCGGCGACCGTCACCAGATCGGCGTTGAGTCCCAGCTGCGTCGAAGAGCAGGTGGGGTGGATGGCCAGCGAATCGAGCTTGGTGTAGCTGCCCAGCACTGGCACGACATGTTCGGCGACGAAGGCCACGGCATCGATCACTTCGACCTGAAGGTCGGGCTCGGTCCGAAGCATGGCTCGAAACCCCTCGGTACAGCTGGACGCATCGCACACCACCGGCAGTCGTCCGCCGTCGGTGGCGCGCCGAATCACGGGGAGCACCTTCTCCCGCATCTCTTGGTATCCCTGTTCAATGCCCTTGCTCGACCAGGGTGTGCCACAGCACAGCGAACTGATCTCCTCAGGCACCAGCAGGCTCAGCCCCGCAGCCGCGCACAGCGCCTCAAAGCTGAGCTGGACGCCCGGGCCATCGTCGGCTGGGCCGAACATCACGTTGACGCAGGCCGGCAGATACACCGCGCTCACCGACTCTGACGCGACTGTGGCGCGTTGCCGCGCTCGGGAGTCTCCCCCGCCGGGGAGTTCTCGGGACCACAGCGGCAGGTTCTCTGAACCGAGCACCGCCCGTCCGGCCCGATTCACACCGATCAGGACCGTCTCCAACGGGCCGGGCAGCGCCTGGGTGATCGCCATCACGGTGGCGAACGTGGCGGTGGTGCCTTTCCAGTGCTGGGACAGGGTCGTCCACACCGCCCGGGTCGCTGCCGGCGTGGTTTGCTCCCGGCGCAGCTTCTTCACGTAGTGCCCGGTATTGATCTGCACTGGGCAGGCCGTGGCACACATGCCGTCGACGGCGCAGGTGTGGACGCCGTCATAGCGGTAGTCGCTCTGCAGCCGGGCCGCCAGTTCGGTTCGGCCGTCCTGCTCGGCGCTGCGAATGTCGCGTTGCAGCGCGATCCGCTGCCGCGGGGTGAGGGTGAGATCGCGCGACGGACACACCGGCTCGCAGTAGCCGCATTCCACACAGCGGTCGATTTCGGTGTCGACCGACGGTGACACTTTGATGTTCTTCAGGTGTATCTGCGGGTCGTCGGTGATGATCGTGCCGGCGTTGAGAAGCCGGGTCGGATCGAACAGGTCTTTGATTGCGACCATGACCTCGTACAGCTCATCGCCGTACTGGCGACGCACATAGGGCGCCATCACCCGTCCGGTGCCGTGCTCGGCTTTGAGTGAGCCCTCATTGGCCAGAATCAGACTCACCATGTCCTCGGTGAAGCCGCCGTAGCGACGAAGCTGGCTGTCATCGTCGAAGCGGTCGGTGAGCATGAAGTGGATATTGCCGTCCTTGGCATGCCCGAAGATCACCGAGTCGCGATACTCGTACCGGTCGAACAGCGCGGCCAACTCCGAGCAGGTGTCGGCCAGTCGGTCGACCGGAACGACCACGTCCTCCAACAGCGCGGTGGTTCCGGATCGCCGGGCGCCGGCGACCGAGGTGTACAACCCCTTGCGCAGCTTCCACAGCCCTGCCCGCACCACCGGGTCAGCGGTCAGGGCTACCGGCTCATCGACGCGAAGTTCGGCCAGGGCCGGGCCGGCATCGTGGGTCAGTTGCGCCAGTTCCTCGGCGGTTCGTGCCTGGTACTCCACCAGAAGTGCGGCCTGCGTGGTGACATCCAGGCGCTTGACGGGCTCCGGCGCGTCGGGGAATCCCTGACCGACGCGCAAGCTGGTGGCGTCCATGAGTTCCAGCGTGGCCGCTCCGGTGGCGACCAAGGCAGGTAGGGCTGCGTTCGCGTCGTACAGGTCATCGAAGACCACCAGTGCCGAGGCTGCCTGGCTGCGCACCTCGATCGTGGTGAAGGTGGCCGATGCCACAAAGCCCAGCGTGCCTTCGCTGCCGACCACGAGGTGGGCGAGGATCTCCGGCACGGTGTCGAAATCGATCAGCGCGTTGATGCCGTAGCCCATGGTGTTCTTCATGGCGAACTGCTGGGTGATCTTCGCAACCGATGCCGGGTTCTCGATGACTCGTCGGCGCAGCCTCAACAGCCCTTCGTGAAGGACGGGTTCGCGGGCACGCAGCAGCTGGTCGGCATCGGGGGCTGCGGTGTCGACGATGGTGCCGGACGGCAATACCACTACCACCGATTCGAGCGTGCGGTAGCTGTTCTCGACGGTGCCACAGGCCATTCCCGAGGAGTTGTTGGCCACGACTCCGCCGATGGTGCAGGCCGCCTCGCTGGCCGGATCGGGCCCGAACTTGCGTCCATAGGGGGCAAGGTGTGCGTTGAGTCGCTTCACGGTGACGCCGGGCTGCACGCGCACTCGGGCACCGTTGTCCACGATGTCGATCCCCGTGAAGTGTCGGCGCACGTCGGCGAGCACGCCGGTGGTGCCGGCTTGCCCGGACAGACTGGTGCCCCCGGAGCGGAAGGTCAGCGGCACGCCGGCTGCGGTGGTGGCGCGCAGCAAGCGGGCGACTTCGTCGGCATCACGAGGGGCGACGATGGCCGAGGGTTGTAGCAGGAAGTGGGAAGCGTCGTGGGCGACAGCCCGCAGGTCGAGTTCGGAGGTCCGTAGTTGCGAGGCATCGGCCACACAGCCGGTCAGCAGTTCGACGAGAGCCTCGTCGACCGAGCCTGGGTGCGTTACCTGCACGGTGCCTCTCCTCACTGAGACCAGCTGATGTCTTCGATTGTCAGACAAGTCAACACGGTGTGCAAGAGCACTGACGTAAATAGTTCCACTAGGGTTATGCGGAAAAGTAAGGAGCGCGAGTGGTTCGCAGCGTTGTGGTGACCTCGCTCATCGATGCCGTGGTTGAGGATCTCAAGTCTCAGGTGCTCGCGGCGGAGTTGGCACCGGGGTCTGCCCTCACCGAGGTCAAGGTGGCCGAGCGGTACGACATCGCACGGTCGACGGCCAAGGCCGCCATCGAGCGCCTGGTCGCCGAGAAGGTGCTGATCCGCAACAACCACAAGACCGCCCGAGTAGTCCGCCTGGGTCCCGACGATGTCCGCGATATCTACCGGACGCGGGTTTATGTGGAATCCGAGGTGCTGCGCAGACTGGCCGCTCGCCGCGAGGTACCGAGCGCGGCGCGCCGTGCCAACTCTGAGATAGCGGCATTGTGGAAGGAAGGCGTCTGGGACATCGTCGAGCCGGACATGCGCTTCCACACGTCGCTGATCGACGCGCTCGGCAGTTCTCGGACCAGCGCGATGTACGGCTCTTTGGCCTTCGAAGTGCGGCTGTGCATGTCGCAGCTGCAGGGCAGTCAACGGCTCAGCCCCGAGGTGATCATCGCCGAACACGGCCGCATCCTGGAGCATCTCGAGGCCGGCGACGCCACTGCTGCGGCAAGCCTGCTAGATGAACACCTCGGGCGCGCCCGTGAGCTGCTCGCCGGAGCACTGGGTGGCGAACCTGGTCCGGAGGCGTCTCGCTCACCATCGGTGCTGTCGACGATCGACTGACCCACAACGACCAGAAAGGCCGGACCCCACAGGGTCCGGCCTTTCTGGTGGATCGGTTCAGGCTGCGGCGACCGCAACCTCGATGTGCGCGACCACGCCAGCAGTCAGCTTGATGCCGACGGTGTGGCTGCCCACAGTCTTGATGGGCTTGGCGATCTCGACCGAGCGCTTGTCGATCGCGGGACCGCCGGCCTTCTTGACCGCCAACGCGATGTCGGCAGCAGTAACGGCGCCGAACAGCTTGCCGCTATCGGCGGACGCCTGCGCAGGCAGGCTCACCGAGAGGGCTTCAAGCTGCTCGCGAATCTGCTGAGCATGCTCGGTGCCGCGAATCTCGCGGGCGTCGCGGGCACGCTTGATGCCCTCGATCTGAGTCTCCGCACCGCGGGTCCACTTGATAGCGAAACCACGGGGCAGCAGGAAGTTGCGGCCGTAGCCGTCCTTCACCTCGACGATGTCACCGGCCACACCCAGGTGGTCGACCGGAGCAGTAAGAATCAACTTCATTTCATTCCCCTGCTCAGCGTGAGGTCGAGGCGTAGGGCAGCAAGGCGAGTTCGCGCGCGTTCTTCACGGCGATCGCGACCTTGCGCTGCTCCTGCACCGACAGTCCGGTAACCCGACGGGCGCGGATCTTGCCACGCTCGGAGATGAACTTCCGCAGCGTGGCGGTGTCCTTGTAATCGATGGTGCCGATGCGAATCGACTTCGCCGGCACGATCTTCTTCGATTTCACAGGCTTGCGCTGTGAGGCCATTGTGGTGCTCTCCTTGGTTTATGAAAGCCCGGCTCTCGCCGGAATGACATGAATATGAGGTGCTCCCTTCGACTGGCTCAGGGAGCGTGAGGGTCGGATCAGAATGGCGGGGGTTCGTCGCTCTGGGCGCCAGCCCAGGGGTCGGATCCGCCGCGATCCTGGCTCTCCGAGCGGTTCCAGTTGGAACCACCCGAGGAGGACCCGCCGCCGAAGTTGCCGCCGCCACCCGCATTGCGGGTCACCTTGGCGGTTGCGTACTTCAGGGCCGGACCGATCTCGTCGACATCAACCTCGAAGACGGTGCGCTTCTCACCCTCACGGGTTTCGTAGCTGCGAGTCTTCAGGCGACCTTGCACAATCACGCGCATCCCTTTGGTGAGGGACTCCGCGACGTTCTCCGCAGCCTGCCGCCAGATGGAGCAGTTGAGGAACATCGCGTCCCCGTCTTTCCACTCACCGCTGTTGCGGTCGTAGGTGCGCGGGGTGGAAGCGACGGTGAAATTCGCCACCGGAGCCCCGGACGGGGTGAAGCGCAGTTCCGGGTCGGCAGTCAGATTGCCGACCAGGGTGATGATGGTTTCGCCTGCCATGATTGCTGTCTTTCGATCGGACGTGGGCTGGGTACTCGTCAAGGGTGTCAGTTGGTACCGACAGTTGGCGAGACCTCCGCGTGAATCAGTGCAGATCGGGGCGGATCACTTTGGTCCGCATGATCTGTTCGTTCAGGGTGAACTGACGATCCAGCTCCTTCACCACATCTGGCACGGCGGTCAGATTGATGACGGCATAGATGCCTTCGGACTTCTTGCGAATGTCATAGGCCAGCCGACGGCGACCCCAAACATCGATGTTGTCCACGGTGCCACCGGCCTTGGTAAAGGCTGCCAACGGCTTTTCCAGCAGGCTGTTCACCTGACGGTCGTCGACGTCGGGATCAATGATCACCACGACTTCGTAGGAACGCATACGCGAACTCCACCTCCTCTGGTCTTGAGCGGCTACGGGCGCTTCCCGTAGCAGGAGGGCGTATCTTCCGGCCGCCTTCGGGACGGCCAGCTAGCAAGAGTACCGGCTGCGCCCGCCCCCGGGCCAATTCACCATCGGCTCAGCGGCGATGCCACTCGCTCCAGCGGATCCAGCCGGTGCCCTTGGAGGTACGCACCGTCTTGCGGTAGCCCGTCTTGGTGGCCACGACTTTGACCTTGATGTTCTTGCGCCAGTCGGCCCAGGTGAGTCGATAGGTGCGACCGTGGGCACCGGCGATCCGGTGACCGTTGCGGTACCAGCGATACGTGAGGTGCACCGCCGTCGTCGCCGAGGAGCACTTGACCCGCAGCTTGGTGCCGACTTTCTTGGAGCCGACCAGCTTCGGCTTGCAGGCGCGAACCTTGGCCGGTTTCACCTTGGTCAGAGTGATCGTCACATTGGTAGTCACCGTTGTGGTCGTCTGAGCCGGGCGGTAGCCGGGAGCTTTGGCGACCAAGGTGAGCGAGTCATGCTTGGGAATCTGGGCGAGTAGCCGGTACTCGCCGCGGGCGCTGGTTGTGACGCAGTTTGCTGAACCGGCGACGCAGACGCGCGCCTTCTTGACCGCCTCACCAGAAGTATTGGTCACGGTGCCGGACACGGTGGGAGCCGCCTGCAACTCGATGTCTACTGCATCAGGCCAGGCGGGGCTGCTCGCCTCCAGCCATGAGTATTCGCTACTGGTGTAATTGGGGTACCACGTTTCCACCCACGACGGGTCATTTCTTCCCGGGCTCGCATACACCTTGGCCGGAGATCCCACTCCACGGAGCGAATAGCCGCCACCGCCATCAGTGACATCGCAGATGCCGGTCAGCAGCTCACAAACTTTCACCCCGGACTGTGGGGTTCCCTGGAAAATGACCGTTCCGCTGATGGTGTAGGTGTCCTCCTCGGCAACAGCGGGCTCAGCGCCGACCACGGCCAAAGCCGTAGTCAGCAGCGCGATCAGGCCTAACAGCCCGCCGCGTCGAAGCCAACGAAATGCTCGCATGAGAAAGATCCCCCCGATCTTTGTCGTGCAGGTGCCGGGTCTGTTCCCCCGAACAGACGTCCCCTAAAGGGTGACTCACAGCGAGGTGATAGGCAAATGCCTGGAGCATTTCGGGTGTCGGGTCTCAACCATCGCTGCAGCCGCGCAGCAACAACAGGGCTGCGGCGACACGCTCAGCGAACGCGCTGGGTCAGCGTGCTGCGCACCGTGATCTTGTGGCCGTCAACAGTGGCGATGACGCGGACCTTGATGCGCTTGCCGCGGTCCTTGACCGCAAGTCGGTAGGTCTTCTGGGTGGCCCCGGCGATGCGGTGTCCGCCGCGATACCAGCGATAGCTGAACGACACCGGGGACGGGTTCCATGTCCCAGTCTTGACCCGCAGGACCTTGCCCACCTTCTTCTTTCCCAGGATCTTCACAGACCCGGTGGTGAGAGGGGCGGACGGCTTGACGCGGTCCTGTCCGTTTACGCCGGAACTGACGAGGGTGGTCAGGGCGTGCACCGAGATGTTGATGCCCGTGACCGCCTGCCCTGGGAGCACCGGAATGTACTGGTCCTGGTTTGAATCGCCGTAGCTGTAATCCGTCGGTAGGAACAGCGCCCACTGTGCGTCATCGGCAGGGAAGACGGTGGGGAGCACTTCGTTGAATCCCGCACCCCGGTCCTGACCGACCACATTGGTCAGGGTGTAACGGCCCTTGTCATCAGTGATGGCGCAGTTTGAGTCCGGACCACCTTCACAAACCTTGGCGTTAGCCAACGGCTGGCGGTGCTGATTGACCGAATCGTCGTAGATGGTGACGGTGCCACTGACATCCATACCGATGCCATCTTCGGCCTGGGCTGGCAGCGCCGGTACGGCGGCCAGCCCCAGAGCCAAGAAGGCGATCAAGGCGGCCAGACGGCCACGCTTGAACACATCGACACGCTTCAAAAGATCCCCCCGGTTGTCTTTTGTCTTGCGTCGCGCCCAGATTCCCCCGAACGGGCGTCCTCAATAGAGTGCCTGAACCTTGCGCCCAGTGCAACGCGACTACGCAAGAGTCTCGTCACCCGGATGAGTGACACCGCTCAACCGACGCGCTTGCGAGGACCAACCTTCTTGGTCTTCTTGGACACCTTCACGACTCTGGGGAAGCCGGACTTCGACCCGGTGACCTTCACCGAGATCCGTGTGCCTCGATCACGTTTGGTCAGTCGGTAGCTCTTGGTGGTTGCACCGCGGATCGGCTTTCCATTGCGCAGCCAGCGGTAGGTCAGCTTCACCTTGCCGGGGCCCCACTTGCCGGCGACTGCGACGAGCTTGGCGCCCACTCTCGGCGTGCCCACGACTGTGGGACGCACCGCGATCAACGACGACCGCGCTGAACCGACGGGCACCACCAAGGTCTTCTTCTCACCTGCGGTCAACGTCACATCGGCGAAGGCATCTCCGTGCCTTGCTGTGAACACGGAGATGTAATAGGGCCCTGCAGCCAAGCGCATACTCGCGGTGGTGCCGGTGGTCACAACCTCAGCCTCATCATCGTGACCCACCGGCGCGCCAGCACTGACGGCCTGAACCGTGGCCTTGTCGGACGACCCGTCAGGGTAGGTGATGCGCACCGTCAAAGTAGCCAGTTGCTGCAGCGCGAAATCCGTGTTGGGTTGGTCGACCGTGTCCACCACGGTGAGGGCCTTCGGTTCCGAATCGGTGTAGCCGCTGAGCGAGGCGTAGCAGGTCGCCGGAGTGACCGCGGGATCGACCACGACCTGATAGGCACCGTCAGTCCCGGTCGGGTCGATATCGAAATAGCGCAGTTCGTACGGATAGTCCGAGTCGTCATGGCAGAGCACCTTTGCGCCGGCAACGGGTTTCCCGTCCGGGTCCACCACTGTTCCGGACACCCGCGACCCTTGATTCAGCGTGACCGTCACCTCGGGAGGCGGAGCAGCCAGATCCAGGCGGGACGTGAAATAGCCCGGAGCCGAGATGTAGTACTGGTACGCCGACGATGGGGCCAAGCCGTAGATCGTGAAGGTACCGCCCTCGCCCATCACCGCCGACCTCGTTCGATGCGTCAAGTAGGCCTCGTGCATTTCAACAGCCACAGTCGCCCCGGTGATGGGGGTTCCGGCTGAGTCCACCACGAGACCGGTGACGGTGTTGCCCCATTGGAGCTGGTGGTCGAGGCTCTTACCCGTCAGGGACGGGTTCACAAGAGTGCCGCCAAAGCTGTACGGCAAAGCCCTCACACAGTCCTGAACGGGACGGGTGCAGTAGTAGGCGTCCATATACCCGGTGTTCGCGGCGTCGAAATCAATGAGGTACTGAATGTCGCTATCCAGCCCGTCCACGCGGTAGTGGCCGTTCGCATCGGTCACCGCTATTGCAGCGTCACTCCCGTAGCTCGACGGCTGCCGGCCCCCGCCCGGGTAATACCGATGCAGATGCACAGTCAGACCCGAGACGGCGACGCCGTTCGGATCAGTCACCGTCCCTTGAATGATGCCGGTGTCCACCGCCTGCGCAACGCCTGTTGTTCCTGCGAACACCAAGGCCAACGCCAAGAGCGCTCCCACCGCCCCCCGTACCCACGTCCGTCCTGAAGCGAACCGCGTCATGATCCCCCGATCTCAATTCGTCCCTGAAGTACCTTGGCCTTCCAGCGGAAGTTGCGGTACGGGGGGGCTCCCCGTCGTCCCCATACCGTCCCGGCTGTCGGGCCCTGCCATCACATCACTTTCTTGGTGGCTTTCGACGCCTTCACGACCGTCGAATAGCCGGTCTTGCTCCCCGTGACTTTCACCGTGATCTTCTTACCTTTGTAGGCCTTGGCGATCTTGTAGCTGCTCTTGGTGGCTTTGGCGATCTTCTTGCCGTTGGCGTACCACTGGTATCGCAGCGTCACCGGCGACGGACCCCACGAGCCGGCCTTGGCTGCGAGTTTCGAGCCGACCTTGGCCTTGCCTGAGATCACCGGGGTCTTCGCTGACAAGGTGCCGGCGGTGACCGCCGCCGTTTTCGCCGAGGTCTTCACGAGCGTGGCATAACCCACAGCAGTGCCGGTCACCTCCACGGCGATCGTCTTTCCGAGCTGAGCAGGCTGCACCACGAAGCTCGAGGCGGTCGCGCCGGAGATGACGGCACCGGAGGCGAACCACCGATAGGTCAAGGACACCCCGGGCGGCGTCCACAGGCCCGGCGTCGCCGTCAGACGGGAGCCCACCTTGGCCGTACCGCTGATCTGCGGCACCGACCCGGTGGCCACTGCTGCCGCGACGGCACCGGTGCTGTCCGAGGTCGCTGAGTCGTCCACGTAGCCGGCCTTGGTGCCGTCGACCTTCACGGCGATTGCCTTGCCCAGGTCGCCGGGCATCACGGTGTAGGTCGATCCAGCGGCACCGGCCACGGGCATCCCGTCGACGAGCCAGGTGTAGCTGAAGCTCACCCCTTCGGGCTGCCATCCGGTCACTGTTGCGGTGAGTTTCGCGCCCACGGTTGGTTCTCCGGTGATGGCGGGCTTGACCGGGTGCATCTTCGCCTTGGCAACGGCTTCGGTGGCCTCAGACTTGGTCGTCAGCGTTAGGTAGCCGGGCTTGGTCCCCGTCACCTCCACCGAGATCGTCGCGCCGGCGTCCTCAGCCACCACGGTGTAGGACGGCTGTTGCGCTCCCTCGATCTTGCTGCTGCCTCGGAACCACTGATACGTCAGCGGCACCCCGGACGGCGACCAGGTGCCGGGGTTGACCGTGAGGACCGAGTCCACCTCAGGGTTTCCCTCAATCTGCGGCTTATCACCGGTGATGTCGCCTGGCGTCACCGCAGCGGTGGCAGCTGAGGACACTGTGGCAGGCGCATACCCGGCCTTGGTGCCGGTTACCTTGACCGAGATGGTGTGGCTCACATCGTCTGCCACCACACCGTAAGTCGCAGCAGTGGCCCCATCAATCTCGGCGTTGCCGCGGTACCACTGATAGGTGAAGCCATCTTGAAGCGGAGTCCAGTTCTCAACGTTCGCCGTCAGCACACTGCCCAGCGAGACCGTCGCGGTGTCGCTGGAGATTGTCGGCACCGGAGTCTGAGTGAAGTCCGGTCGAACGATCTCCAGATCGAGGGTGTGGATGCCCACCTGGGAAAGATCGATCTGTTTGAGGTCGGTCGCGGTCTCAGCGAGGGTGCCGTCGCTGTGGAGGTAGTACATCGCACCCTCGGCATAGACCGAGACGGTGTACGTCGTCGGTTGCACTAGATGAATCAAGTCACTGATTCGATAGGACCCGTCCGGCCCCGTGTCTTCACCAAACACTACGGAAAAGGAGTCATCTACCGGCGTGAGACGCACCTCGGCGTGCTCAATGGGATTCCCCAAGGAATCCGCGACTGTTCCGGCGAGCTCAATACCCAGCGTCAAGTCGAAGAACGGGTGAAGGGTGGCGTAGGCACCGACAGAAACCACGCTCGCGTCGGCCGCATCGATGCTGCGATCCCACCACTGGGAGATGAGGGGACTGGACTGCGGCGGCACGGCCCGGACGTAGTAGTCGCCCGGATCCACGATGAACGAATACTCGCCGTCCTCGCCGACGGTCACGGTCTTGATCGGGTCGGAACCGGGATCGGTGTACAGCGAAACCTGCGTGCCTGCAACCGGCAGCCCGCTGCCCTGGGGCGCTGAAACCTGTGCCGCGATCTCGGCATTCCGGGGAGCCGACGGCGGCAGTTGAAGGTTGCGTGTCTGAACCGGCTGGCTGCCGAAGTCGACGGGAGCCGCGGCCGCTGGGTTGTCAGAGAGTTCGCCGGAGGAGTTCAGGTAGTACGTGGCACCGCCGGCCACCTCGACGGCGATTATGTACGTCGTCGCAGAGTGCCAGCTACCGAATTCGTCAACCTCGAAGCTGCCGTCCGCCAGGGTGCCCGAACATCCCCCGGTGTCTGGCTGCTCCGACAGGTAGAGGCAGATCATGGCGTTTTCTACCGGATCGCTCGAAGAATCGGTGAGCGTTCCGCTGAGCCGGAGTTCCGGGGCCAGCGCGAACCAGACCTCACTGACATCGCTGGAGCGCACCTCGACCGATTGGGCTTCGTCGCTGTTGGTCGCAGAAATCCACCACAACTCGGCCCAGTTGCTGGTTGCCGGTGGTGTGGCCTTGACGTAGTAGGAACCCGCTGGCAAGACGAACTCGACAACGGGTTCGTTTTCGATCGAGGTGACGGTCGTTGAAGCAACGGGACTCTCGTCATCGGGGAAGGCGTATACCGAGATGACGGTGCCGGCCACCGACACATACGTCTCATCGATGATCGCCGATACCGACACTTGTAACGTGCCGGTGCCTGGATCGGCTGCCTGAGCTCCCGGGGTCAGCCCTAAAAGAAGCGCCAAACTCGCCACGATTACGCTGACGAACCGCAACAACGAGCCCTGTGAATACAACAACTTCCCAGCCATGGCACAACCCCCCGAGTACTCCCACATCGTGCCGATGTGACCAACTCGGCAAAGTATCGTGCACTGAGCGCCTTGGGTGAAAGGTGTTCTCGAAAACTCCTACACATTTCGGACAGATTCGTCGAAGATCGGCCGCGACGAATGCCGGTGCGCAGCAGCTATGCCTTCACCTTCGAGGTTGCTTTGGATTTCTTGGTCACGGTGGTGTAGCCGCTCTTGACTCCAGTCACCGCCACCGTGATCTTCTTGCCTTTGTATTTCTTGGCAATCTTGTAGCTGCTCTTGGTCGCCTTCGAGATCTTCGTGCCGTTGGCGTACCACTGATAGCGCAGTGTCACCGGTGCCGGCCCCCAAGTGCCGGGGACGGCCTTCACCGTCTTGCCGACCTTGGCCTTGCCTGAGATCACCGGAATCTTCGCCGACAGCGAGCCGGCAGCGACAGCAGCGGTACGAGCCGACGGCATCGACACCGAGGAGTAGCCCGACGCAGTTCCAGTGATCGTGACCGACATCGCCTTGCCCAGCTGAGCGGGGGTGAGCAAGAAGCTCGGCCCGGTCGCGCCGCTCACCGCGGCGCCGGAGGCATACCACTGGTAGCTCAGTGCGACTCCGGTCGGAGTCCACGTCCCCGCCGTCGCGGTCAGGCGATACCCGACCTTCGCTGTGCCGCTGAGTCGCGGAGTCGAACCAATGATCCGGTCGGTCATCACCGCAGCGGTCTGATCCGATGTCGCAGAGGCCTGTTCGTAACCGGGCTTCGTGCCCGTCACTGTCACCGAAATCGCCTTGCCCAACTGCGCCTGCGTCGGGGTGAAGGTGTTTGCCGTGGCACCAGCGATCGCCACCCCGTTCGCTGCCCAGGCATAGCTGAGCTGCGCATCGGTGGGATCCCAGCCAGTGACGGTCGCGGTGAGCTTCACCCCAACCTTGGCCACGCCGGTGATCTGTGGTTTCGCCGAAGTCATGGTCAACGCCGCGACCGGGTCGGTGGCGGCAGACGACTCCGCGTGCGAAAGGTAGCCGGTCTTGGTGCCCGTCACCGTCACACTGATCGCTTTGCCAACATCAGCCGCCACCAAGGTGTAGGTCGACTCGGTGGCCCCCGGAATCTCGTCGGCCCCCCGGTTCCACTGGTAGGCCAAGGTCGCCTGGTCGGTCCAGGCACCCGCCGTCACACTCAGCACCTCACCGAACCTCGCGGTTCCACTGATCGTGGGCTGGGTGTAGGTCAGCGTCTCCGCCGTCACGGCGGCGGTGGCCGAAGACTCGGTGGTCACCGAGTCGTAGCCCGCCTTCGAACCCGTGACCTTCACGGTGATCGTCTTGCCGACCTCGTCTGTGGTCAGGGTGTAGCTGGTCAGATTCTCGCCCTCGGCGATCTGGGTGGAACCGGCATACCAGGTGTAGACCAGCTTGTCGGCGACCGGATCCCAGGTTCCCGCGTCCGCGGTCAGGACGGAGTCCAGCTTCGCATCACCGGTGATCGTCGGGGTGGGCGTGGTGGTGAATGTCGCCCCATCGGGACCTTGCAGCGTCGCCGAGGTCTTCGTGACGCTTTCATAGCCGGACCTGATGGCGGTGACCTTCACTGAGATGGCGGTGGCCCGATCCGTCTCGGCGAGGGTGTAGGTGGCCGACGTCGCGCCGTCGATGTTCTCCCCGTCACGAAGCCACTGGTAGGTGAACTGGTCGGGGGCCGGCGACCAACCACTGACACCTGCGGTGAGCACATCCCCGACCTGGGAACCACCGGCGGTCGCACCGCTGATCGTCGGCGTAGGAGTTCCCGTGAACTGAGCAGGATCGAAGGTGAAGTCGATTCCCGAGGAGGTCTCATCGGCAGCGATCTGCACCGAGTTCTCCCGGGTGATGATCTGGCGACCCCCCACGCAATAGGCCAGGTCACTGTTGACCTGTGGGTTGTCCAAGGACACCCAGAAGCCGAGACACAAGGTGGCCTCCGCGGTGTAACTGCCCACTGGCACCCGCAGTTGGTAGTCGCCATTGGTATCGGCGTCGGCCTGATAGGAGGTTCCGTCGTCGTCGGACGTCGCCATCACAGAGAGATGCCCCGACGTGCCCGAGGTGTTGTCGATGTGGCCGGACAGGGTGCCGTACTGCGTGGACGCGCTGCTGCGCGGGGACAAGGTCGGCACCAGCGTGACGGCCGTTGCGGCGTCCAGCGTGATCGGAGTCGCTGTGCTCACCGACGTGGCATCCTTCCACCACTCGGTGGCGAGCTGATCGCCTTCGAACCGCACCTTGACCGTCCCGACCGGCACATTGTCGATCAGGGTGGGGCCGTCGCCGTCGAACAAGGTGGCCTCGCGCAGGGTGGTTCCCGCAGCATCGGTGACCACGACACCGATCCAGCTGAAGCCGTCTTCTGGAGCGACGACATACAGGCGCCCAGCCTGCGTGAGGGTGATGGTCGCCACATTGGCTCTCTCGCCGACGACGACCGTGGGGCTGGGACTGGCCGCCCCGCTCACATAGCCGGTTGCCAGAGCCTTGACGGTGGCCGTACCCGGCGCGACGCCGTCCAGGCGCCAATAGCCCAGACGGTCGGAATAGGTCTGGCTGCTGATGCCGTCGCTGCCGGTGACGGTGATCTCCGCGTTGGAAACGGCGACTCCATCGGCTGCCACGACCCGTCCCGCCAGCGAACCACCCTTCACGACCGTGATGTCAGGGCCGGCCTGATCGACGGGCACCCGGAATGACTCTCCCGCGATGGGAAGGGTACCCAGCGCCGTGGATGCCTCGACGTGGCCGCGATACGACCCGGCGGGAAGGTCTACCGAGTAGTGCCCGCTGTCATCAAGAGTCGCGGCGTAGGTGTCGGCGTCGGTGTTTTCGCTGACGACCTCCGGCGCGGCGAACCAGACGTAGAGGTTCTGCTGCGCCTGAGCCGCCGTGATGCCGTCAGGGAGAATCAGGCTCCCGGTGACGGTGAATCTGGTCTGGGGAAGGGTGACGTCGATATCTGCCGCATCGGCATCCTCCGGCACCGTCACGGATTGCGCATCAGCCATCGTCGACGCAGCCGGGTACCACACGTCGGTTTCGCCGGTGCTTACCAGGAGCTTGTAAGTGCCCGGTTCCACCCCCAGGGAGTAGTCGGCAGGCCCTGCCGAGACGTCTTCCAGCACCGTGGACCAGATAGTGCCGGTTTGGGCGTTGATCGCCCGCACCTCGACCCAATCCTCAGCATGCGCAGCAGTGACGGTGCCGCTGATTACCCGCGGCGCCGCGGTGAGGCTCAGATCACGAACGACTGAGGCACCATCGATCGTGATCGGGATCCGCTGCTCGATCGGGTAGCGCTGTCCCCCGAAGCTCATGGCAACGACGAGGGTGTAGTCACCGAAGGGAACTCGGTCAAAGGAGTAGCTCGTCGGGATCGGCTCTTGCTCGTAGGCGTCCCACGCTGTAGACGCGACGGAGGAGTCGGAGGCGTCGAGAAGGTTCGCCCAGAAGGTCGTCGTCGAGGCGGAGGCTGCGATGGCGCCACTCAGGGTTCCGGAATCGGCCGGCAACTCGAGGTCAAGAACCTTGTTCGACGCGGAAGCGGTGAAATTCTCGGCAACGCACTGCCGGGAATAGCCCGGTCCGCACACCTGAGTGCTTCCGACGGAAACGCTGACTGAATAGGTGCCTGCCAGCAGTCTCACCGAATATGCGCCGTCGGCATTGCTGGCAGCGCGCACCGCGAGATCCGGGTCGGTGATCGAATCCAGATAGATGTCAGCCCCACTCACCGGAGATCCCGCTGCCGTGACGCTGCCGGTCAGCACCACGTCATCGGCGAAGACCACGCTCGCACCGGTCGCGGACTCGGCTTCGCTGAGCGAGATGCGGGTCGCGCCGTCGAAGTCGGATGACCCTCCCATCCAGCTGGTGCCGAAGCCCTCCCACGAGGTCGCCTTGACCGTGTAGCTTCCGGGCCACAGTCCGGAGAACTCAAAGGTGCCAGCGTTGGATTCGTAGGCGTAGACGTTGTCGATCTCGGCACCGGCGGAGTCATACAGGCTGGCCCGGGCGTTTGTTGCAGCGCCGTCGCTTGCATAGGTCACCGCACCGGACAGTGAGGCCGGGTGAACCACGGTGAACTCCGACAGCTCGACGGTGTCACCCTCAGCGATCCTGATGAGGGAAGCATCGGCGATGCGCTTGACCCCGGGATAGAACCCCTCGACATAGTCGTCGTGGGAAGCATGGAGGACGTACGAACCCGGACCCACCTCTGCGAAGGCATAGTCACCATCGGAAAGTTCGGTTCCCCACACGCAGTCCTCATTGCCGTTGTCGCCTCCGCACAGGCGCAGATTCGCGCTACTCACCGGCTGTGCGTCGGTGTTCTGGACGTGCACGCTCAGGCTGGCAGCTCGGGCGAGGTGGGTTGCGCCCAGGTCCACGGCCTGGCCCGGCTCGACCTGCGCGCCATCGCTGCCGGGCGCATAGCCGGTCTTGACGAATTCCAGATCCCACCAGATACCGGACGGCATGGCTGTGAAGGAGTAGCTGCCGTGGTCGTCGGTGGTCGTGGTGAGCTCGGTCGCGCCTTGACTACTGGCTGTGACGGAGACGCCGACGATCGGCTCACCGTCGGTGCCCACCACGGTGCCGCTCAAAGCGCCGGGTTCGAGTTTGGCCAAGGTAATCGGCTCAAGTGTTGCCACCTCGTCTTGAACCACCGTGGCGTCGACGAAGGTGGACCCATACCCAGCGGCCCAGAACGTCACCCGGTAGGTTCCCGCTCCCAATCCCTCGATAGTGAAGGTGCTCGCATCCGGGGCGAGGACGCTGGTGGAGGAGCAGTCCCACGAGTCGTCGTCACTCCAGCCGGCGCACGCCGAGACCTGGATCTCGGCTGCGCCGGCGTCGGAGAGCGCAACGCTGCCGGTGATTCCGGTCGCGGCGGTGAAGGTGATATCGAGGCCGCTGGTGGTGCCCCCTTCACTGATCACGATGATCGTTGCCGCGGCCTCATCATTCGTGGAGCCGGAAGAGCCGTAATAGGTCGGGGGCAATCCGCTCAAGGTCGCTAGCAGCCGAACCGACCCCCAATCGGGAAGCAGCGTGAGCTCGTAGGCCCCCATATCGTCGGCGTAGACACACGAATCCGACCCGTCGGCGGTGCTGACGGCACAGACCTGCGCGTACCCCGCGGGGGCGCCAAGGAAGGTGCGGACCGTGCCACTGAGAACAGTGGACGTGGATTCGGCGTGGGCCGCCGGCACCACCGAGACCAGCAAAGCCAAACTCGCCAACACCACGGCAAGAAGCTTGAAAATTGAACGACCGATTTGGAGTATGCGCGCGGACATACCAAAACTCCCTCAGTACCCACACATCGTGCCGATGTGACCCCTCTGCGGCAGATTATGTACCTCAGCAAAGCCTGAGAGAAAGGTGTTCACACGAATTTTCACCGTATGCGGATTAGCTCGTACAGGGCAGTCCGCGGACGGCTGCGTCTTGGGCCGATTACCTCACCGAATTCGTGGCTTTCGACTTCTTGGTCACGGTGCTGTAGCCGCTCTTGCTCCCAGTCACTTTCACCGTGATCTTCTTGCCTTTGTATCTCTTGGCGATCGTGTAGCTGCTCTTGGTGGCCTTGGCGATCTTCCCGCCGTTGGCGTACCACTGATAGCGCAACGTCACCGGCGCCGGACCCCAGCTGCCCGGCTTGGCCTTCAGTGTCTTGCCGACCTTGGCCTTGCCCGAAATCACGGGAGTCTTGGCCGACAAGGTACCGGGAGCCACCGCGACCGTGGGCGAGGAGGTCGTCGTGATGGTCGCGGTGCCATTGAGCCAGCCGGTCACCGCCACCGTCATCGACTTTCCGCGCTGGGCCGGCGTAAGAGTGAAGGTCGATGAGGTTGCTCCGGAGAGCGAAACACCAGAGGCGTACCACTGGTAGTGCAACACGACCTCTGATGGTGACCACGCGCCGGGAACCGCCGTCAGCCGCTGACCGACCTTCGCGGTGCCCGAGATCGTCGGATAGGCGCCGGAAACGATGGTGAGCGCCTCGGGCACTTCTTCGGTAGCGACCGACGCCTTGGTTGTCGTCTGGTAACCCGCTTTGGTACCGGTGACCTTCACGGTGATGCTGCGTCCGCGATCAGCCTCGGTGACGGTGTAGCTGGTGCCGGTCGCGCCGGAGATGGCTTGGTCGCCGCGGTACCACTGATAGGACAGCGAGACCGGGGCGGGGCCCCACATGCCGACACTCGCGCTGAGAATGTTCCCCACGTCCGGCGTTCCGGTAATCCGGGGAGCTGGAGTGGCTGTGAACTCCCACCTGTCGAAGGCGAAGTCGATGTTCGCTACCGACCCGCTGGGAGCGAGCTCAAGCAGATCGGGGCTGGTTGCCGAGGCCGTCATGTGCCACAGGGTCCGGGACTTTCCGACGCATCCGTCGCTAGGGGTCCACAGTCCGGTGCAGAGTTTCGCCTGGACGAAGTAGGTTCCCGGCACGAGCGTCAGCTCGTAGTTACCGTGAGCGTCGACATCGACCGTCTGATTGTCCGAGCCACCGCTGGCCACAGCCGACACGCTGAGGTGCCCGTTGAAACCGGTGTTGTCGTCCACCTGCCCGGAGATCGTGCCCTTCCCGGCATGGAAGGTCAGCTTCGGGACGATCGTGGTCATCGCATCGGCATCCAAGGCGACCACCGTGGCATCGGCTTCGGTGGCCGCGTCCTGCCACCATTCATTGTCGATGGCGCCCCCTGCGAAACCGATCTTCACCCCACCGGCGGGAAGACCACTGATCTGACGACTCCGTCCGTCGGCTGCCATGGTCTGCTTGCGCAGCAGGCCACCGGTGGCCGCGTCGGTGACCACCATCGTGATACCGGCTGCGCTGTCCTGCTCCGAGGGGGCCACCAGCCTGACGGTGAGGCGTCCGTAGGGAGTCAGGGTGATCGTTCCGGTGTCGGTGTTCTCCCCCAGTGACACGATGACGTCGCTCACTCGAGTGGCGGAGACGAAGCCGTCTGCCTCAACCTTGATTCCGACGGTGTCCTCGCCCAAACCGCCTCGGCTCCATAGGCCGTCAGCATCGGTTGTGGCGTACTCGCTGCCGCCGGAGCTGTCGGAGATGGTGACCTCGGCACCACCGATCGGGATGCCGTCGGAGCCCACGACTCGACCGCGCAGCGCACCTCCGGCAACCAGGCTGATGTCCAGGTCGGAGATGTCGGAGTCGATGGCGATCGGGGCGCCCAGGTAGCGCAGCGTTCCGAGCGCATCAGAGTTGTCGACCATCACCGCGTAGTGACCGGCGGGCACGGTCGCGGTGAAGTGGCCAGCCTCATCAGGAGTTGCCCAGACGGGTTGGAGCACGCTGCTGGTCGGCAGCAACGTGACCGGCGGGTAATCCGCCGCCGAAGTCGCCGTGACGCCCGCTGGCAGGGCAACCGTTCCACTCACGGTGACGCGAGTCGGGGGCACTGTGAGGTCGATTCCGGTGCGATTGGCATCACTGATGGTGACGACCGACGCCCATTGCGGCACCTCCGCATTCGGGTACCACAGCTCGGCGTCGCTGGTTTCCGCATAGAGCTTGTAGTCACCGGGGCTCAGCGACGGCACCGTGTAGGAGTGATCCCCGGCGGCGAGGTTTCGCAGTTCGCGGGTGTAGACCGGTTCGCTGGTTTCGGCAGCCACGACGGTGAGCTGTACCGAGGACTCCGGCTGTGGCAGCGACAACGTCCCGGCCAAGGAGTAGGTCGGCGGTGTGACTTTGTCGACGACGATGTTCTTCGTGATGGTCTCACCGTTGGTGATGACGACGTCCGGGTAGCGCTGCGTCCAGGTGTCGTCGACGGTCACGACCACGGTGTAGGTGCCGGGCGCGAGTCGCGCATCGAGCTGCGCGGCAATCCCTGCTCCGGAGGAGAAGTCGCCCTTGACCTGGACACCCCGGCTGTCGACGATGCTCACCTCCAGGGTGTCGGGATCGCTGAACGCGCTGAGATCGATCGATCCGGTGAGGGTTCCCAGGCCGTCAAGGTCGATGTCCTGGGTCACGGCATCGGCTACCGAGATCGTGCTCGGATTGCACTGCTGCAGGGCGTCCGGTCCGCAGATGGCGGCACCGCTGACCGTCACTGCAACGGCGTAGGTGTCCGGCGCCAACCAGAACTCGTAGTTGCCGCCGTCGGTGTCGCTCTTGGCAGCATTGCTGCCGGAGCCCTGCAATGTCACATACGACTTGTCGACCGGTGCCCCGTCGACCTTGACCGCGCCGCTGAGCGTGGGATGAGGGGTGAGTCGCAGTTCGAGCCCGGAGACGGCTTCACCGTCACCGACGGTCACCGGCACACGGCCACCATCGGCGAAGCGGGATGCGATTCCCTGCACCTCATACTCGCCGGGCCAGATGTTGGTTAACGAGAATGAGGGCCCGAACGAGGTGGTGACCAGCTTGCCGTCGAGATCGTAGAGCAGCGCGTAGCCGCCCCACGTCGACAGGTTCTCATCGGTGCTCACCGTGGTGCCGGTGATGGTCCCCGGACGCAGCAGCGTCAGCGGGTTCAGGGTTACCGCCTTTCCTTCCGAGACCCGAACCAGCGTCGCGGCCTCGAGCGCGGCCACTCCGGGGTAGTACGACGCCAGGAAGCCGGCATGACTGGCCTGCAGGACGTAGCGCGCCGGCGCCAGACCGGTGAACGTGTAGGTCCCCGGTGTGGTCGTTTCGACAGCATCCACGCACAGCAGGTCGTCGGCGCATAGCGTCAGGGACGCCCCGGTAATCGCATCACCGGCGTAGTCCTGGACGGGGATCGTCACCGAGGACGCCTGGGAGAGCCGCACCGTACCGAGCTCAACGCTCGCCCCGGAATCGAGCCAGGAGGCGCGTTCGGCGATGGCGTAGCCGTCCCTGCTGAAGGACACGGTCCAGACCTTGTCCGCAGCCAGGTCGGCCAAGCCGAAGTGCCCGGTTGCATCGGTGTGGGTGGTTGCGGGAGCTTCGCGGGGACTGGTCGCGGTGACAGTGACACCATCCAGCGGGTCCCCGTTACTGTCGACCACCATGCCCATCACGCTGCCGAGCTCGGACTTCGTCAAGGTGATCGGATCCAGTTCAAGAACTCCGTCGCCGACGTGGACCGCCACCTCCGCAGGGCTATAGCCCTGCGCCCAGAAGCTCACCACGTAGTCGTCGGACGTCAGCTCGCGGAAGGAGAAGCTCCGCATCCCGGTGCCGCCGAGATAGTCCGATTCACACGGAGCGAACTCCACAAGGGCGTCCAGGCAGACCTGAACCTGAATCTCGGTGGAGTCATCAGGATCGGCGAGGCTCACGCTACCGACGACACCGATCCCGGCATCCAGCGAGAAGTCCAGGCCACTCCGCTGTGCCTGGCTGGCAAGATCAAGGGCTAAGGCGTCGATTCGCCGTACCGACGAACCGGTCCCGGTGAGATAGGTGATGGGGTAGGGAAGCAGGTCGGCATACAGCAGGTAGCTGGTCGCGACCAGACCATTCTCGGTGGCGGTGAGAGTGAAGTGGCCGTCGTGGCCGGTGTAGGCACAGGTCACCGATCCCTCCGAGCCGAGAGGCTGGGCACAGACCTGGGCACCGTCGGCAGGTGAGGTGCCGTCGGGGAGGGTGAGCGTGCCACTCAGCGCCAGCGCCTCGGCCTCGCTCTGAGTCACCTCGGCTGAAGCCACCGGCGGTGTTGCGAAGACCAGCAGCGCCAACGCGGCGGCTATCACTGTCAGAAACGTGCCGATCGAACGCACGCCACGTAAAGCCCAACCACGCATGACAACTCCCCCGCGAACACACAATGCCGATGTGACCAACCGTGAAGGATTCTGGCCTACTGGGGTCGCTTAGAGTAAGGCGTTCACTGGCTTTGACCCACTCTGTGATCGAAGTCGGGGCTAGGGGTACCCGTCAGCAGGCAATTCAGTAGTCGATTACGCTGTCCAACTCGATGCGCAAGTCCTCGGGTATCCGCTTCATCAATCCCAGATGCGCCACGAGACTCAGATAACTTCCGCGAAGCGCAACGCAGGGGAAATGTTCACCACTCAACCATCCCTGAACCGTCGTGGCGGGTACGCCAACCAGCCGCGCCACGGCACGTATCGAGAGGTGCCTGGCCAATCGCTCCTCATTGACCAGTTGCGTGAACTCACGCCTAGTCAAGTCCGTAGACATAGCTGTATTGTCGCAGTCTTTGACTCACAGCGCTGGCGATTGCGGTTTTACAACTCGTCCTGCCACAGGCCGGTGTGCAATAGCGACGACAAGCCCAAGTGATCGACCAAAGCGAGGAACTTCGGTCGCAACGCGGGGGTCGGAAAATGCCGACCCTGCAACCAGCCTTGCATCGTCGAAGCGGGAACTCCGGAGAGGCGGGCAGCCGCCCTGACCGAGACGTGCTGGTCACGTCGGGTTTGGTCAACAAGGGTGACTAGCTCAGCACGAGTCAGTCGGTTCTGCACGGTGCTCCTGTTTGGCCACGCCAGGCTCAGCTCTGCGCTGAACCTGGCTACGACTGCAAAAGCAGGCACTGGCTCAATCCAGTGGCCAGCCACGCGCCGATATGTAAGCGACCACCGCCATGGTCGTACCCCTCCATCGTCAGCGCGAAAACACCAGAGTCCCCCCGGCGTGACGCCAGTGCCTGCTGCACTAGTCAACGCCAATTCACGGCAAATTCAGACTCTTCAATGGTGAGTTCGTACAGACTCGTACACCTGTGCGACTAAACGCCCGCCCATGTCCGGTAGCCACCGTCAAGGCTGCGGACGTGGCGCCCCAACTGCGACAAGATCCGCGAGGCCACATAGGAGCGTTGCCCCTGCCAGCAATACAGGATGGTTTCGGCCTCGACCTCATCGATTCGGTCGCGCAGTTCGTCGATCGGAATGTTGATCGCGCCGTCGATCATTCCCCGTTCGAGCTCAATCGGGGTGCGCACATCAATGATCTGAATGCCTTTGTCGGCTTCAGCGGCGATCTCATGCCACTGGATGGTCTCCACCAGGCCGTCGCGAATGTTCTCGGCCTGGAATCCCAGCATGTTCACCGGGTCCTTCGCCGAACTGAACGGAGGCGCGTAGCTCAACTCCAGGTCGGCCAACTGCGAGGCGGTCAGACCACCGCGCATGGCCGTCGCAATCACGTCAATCCGCTTGTCAACACCGGTACCGCCGACGCCCTGGGCTCCCAGAATGGCATCGGTGTCAGCGTCGATGACTAGCTTGAGGTGCATCTCCTCGCCGCCGGGGTAGTAGCCAGCATGGTTGTCCGGGTGGGTGTGGACGACGCGAATGTTGCGTCCGGCTGCCACGGCTCGCTTCTCGGTCCAACCGGTGGCTGCAGCTTGCATGCCGAACAGGCCGACGATGGCGGTCCCCAGCACCGTTTCGGAATGCACGTCGCGTCCGGCGATGACGTCGGCGACCAGGCGACCGTGCCGGTTGGCCGGACCAGCCAGCGGCACCATGGCGCCGTCGCCGGTAATGACGTCCCGCTTCACCACCGCATCACCGACAGCGAAGATTGCCGGATCGGAGGTGCGTTGTTGGTCATCGACGACGATGCCGCCGCGATCGCTGATCTCCAGCCCTGCGGCTGCGGCCAGCCCGGACTCCGGGCGGACACCGATGGCGGCGATGACCATGCCGGCCGGCAGCGTGCTGCCGTCGGACAACGTGACGGTGCCCTCACCGACCTCGGTCACCGAAACGCCAGTGATGACGTCGACGCTGCGGCTTTCCAGTTCCCACTGCACCCGGATGGCCATTTCGACGTCCAGGGGCGCCATGATCTGGTTGGCGAGTTCGACGACGGTGACCTTCAGGCCGCGTTCCACGAAATTCTCGGCCAGTTCCAGGCCGATGAAGCCGCCACCCATGATGACCGCCGACTTCTCCGGCCCGGCGAGCACTTCGTCAACCTTGGCTGCCATGGCATCGGTGTCGGCGACATTGCGCAAGGTGAGCGCACGCTCAGCGCCGGGGATGGGTGGCACGAAGGGAGCGGCTCCCGGTGCCAGAATCAGGTTGTCGTAGCTCTCGGTGTACTCCCGGCCGGTGGCGAGATCGCGCACCGAAACAGTCTTGGCAGCGCGGTCGATCGCGGTCACTTCGGTGTTCACGCGGACATCTGCCTGGAAGCGGGTGTTGATGCTCTCCGGGGTCTCCAGCAGCAGTGCCTCGCGGCGGGTAATCACCCCACCGACGTAGTAAGGAAGCCCGCAATTGGCGAAGGACACATGTCCAGACCTCTCGAAGACGACAATCTCGGCGGTCTCGTCCATCCGGCGCAAGCGGGTGGCAGCGGACATGCCCCCGGCGACGCCTCCTACGATCAGGGTTCTCATGAACGGAATTATACCCCGGGGGGTATCGCTGAGGTCAATTCGGCGTCCACCGAGATCTAGTTTCGGGGCTTGCCTGCGCGGGCGTACATCTCGTCCACGAGCTGAGCGAAGCGCTTCTCCACTTCCTTGCGCTTGACCTTCAGAGTGGGGGTCAACATGCCGTTCTCCTGAGTGAAGCCGTCCAGCAGGACGCGCAGGTCCGCGATCTGCTCATGCTTGGGAAGCTTCGCGGTGAGTTCGCTCATGCGGCGCCTGATCTCGGCCATCACCTCAGGGTGCGCCAGCAACTCCTCGCGCTTGGCCCAGGTGATCTGCAGTTGCTTGGCGATTTCATCCAGTTGCGGCAACGACGGCACCACCAGCAGCGTGAGGTACGGCCGGTTGTCGCCGAGCAGCAAGGAGTATTCGAACAGCGGATCCGAGGCGAGCAGGTTTTCGATCGGGGCCGGTGCCACATTCTTGCCGTTGCTGGTGACGATGAGATCTTTGATGCGGTCGGTGATCCGGACGTAGGAGCCGTCGATCTCGCCGACATCGCCGGTGTGCAGCCAGCCATCGACGATGGTCGTAGCGGTCTCTTCCGGACGCCCCCAGTAGCCCACCATCAGGTTCGGGCCGCGGTAGAGCAGCTCGCCGCCCTCGGCAACTCGCAGTTCCCCGCCGGGCATGACCTTTCCGACATTGCCGAAGGTGAAGTCTCGCGGCGGCGGGAAGGTGACCAGCGGCGAGGCCTCCGTGAGGCCGTAACCAGTCAACAGCAAGAGCCCGCAGCCGTAGAAGAAGCGCTCGACGTCTTCACGCATAGCCGCACCACCGCAGGCCAGCACCTTCTTCGGTCCACCGATAGCGTCACGTACCGCGCCGAGCACCAACTTGTCGGCAATGTTGAGCCGCACTGTCAGCCAGCGGCTGGGCCGCTCCCCGGAGCGCAACACGTCGTGGTACTTGGTGCCGGTCTTCAATGACCACTCCATGATGCGCTGTTTGAGCGAGCTGTCGGCGACCTTCTCCCGAGCAGTGTTGTAGACCTTCTCGTACAGGCGCGGCACGCTGACCATCAGATTGGCCTTGGCCAAGACCATCTGCTCGGCCACCGTGCGCGGGTCGCTGACGTAGGTGTTGAGGCAGCCATTGGCCAACACCATGTAGGTCCACGCGCGCTCCAGGGCGTGACTCAGCGGCAGGAAGCACAGCGATACGTCGCCGGGGGCGAGGGTGAAGAAGCGATTCAGTGCGTCGACTTGGTGGGTGAAGCCCCGATGGGTCAGCATCACACCCTTGGGATCACCGGTGGTGCCGGAGGTGTAGATGATGGTGGCCAGATCATCGGGGCTGGCGCCGGCCAGACGGGCGTCCACGGCAGCGGTATCGGAGGGTGCTGCGTCCAATTCCTGGGCCAGGCTCGGGGCGCCCTCGACCGGATCGAGGGTGATGACATCGAGCAGCTCCGGCAGTTCGCCACGCACCTCGGCGATGGCCTGCCATTCGTGATCGCCAGCCACGAACGCCAGCCGGGAGCCGGAGTCGGCGATGACGTGACGGGCCTGCTGCGGCGTACTGGTGGCGTACATCGGCACTGACACCAGCCCGGCATAGGCGCAAGCCAGATCGATCAGTGTCCATTCGGGTCGGTTCGGCGAGAATAGGGCGACGCGATCACCGGCTTCCAGGCCACGATCGATCAGCCGTGCGGCCAGCGAGCGCGCCCTCGCGCCCAGCTCGGCATAGCTGGTGACGATCCAGGCTTCGCCGTCCCAGATGCGGGCAGCAGGCTCCGGCCCGAATGCAGCCACCGACTCAGTGAACATGCCGGCCACGTGCGCCGAATCCATCCCTGCTCCTTTGCCCCTTCGGATGAGGTACTAGGAACAAAGTTACTGCACCGTAGGTTATTGCGGAACAGCTGCCAGCAGTAGGCCGCTCGCTGAGTCCATCCTGCGCCGGGTAGCGCCTGCCGTCGAGGTGTCACGTGGTGCCTAGACTGCTGTGCATGTTGTTGGGAGCCCACGTCGATGCCGCCGACCCGATTGCTCAGATCTCCGAGCTCGGGGGACGCGCTGTGCAGTTCTTTCTCGGTGATCCCCAGAAGTGGAGTGGGCCGTCGGTGGCCTACCCGGCCGGTGCCGAAGCACTGCGGGCCGACGCCGAACAGGCGGGCATCGCGATCTACATCCATGCGCCCTATGTGCTGAATGTGGCCAGCACCAACAACCGGATCCGGATTCCCAGCCGTCAGCAGTTGCAGAAGCAGCTCACCATGGCCGCCCAGCTCGGGGCCGCCGGTGTCATCGTCCACGGCGGGCATGTGCTGGCCACCGACGATCCCCAGGTCGGCTTCGACAACTGGCGCAAGGCCGTCGACGGGCTGACCATCGAGGTGCCGTTGTTGATCGAGAACACAGCCGGGGGCGCCAACGCGATGGCTCGCACGCTGGAACGACTGGGCCGACTGTGGGAGGCGATCTCGGAGTCGGCCAATGCTGACCGGGTCGGATTCTGCCTGGACACCTGCCATGCCCATGCCGGCGGCAATGAGCTGTCCGGGCTGACTGATCGCATCCGGGCCATCACCGGACGCATCGACCTGGTGCACGGCAACGACTCCCGCGACGCGTTCGACTCCGGAGCTGATCGGCACGCGAATCTGGGACACGGACAGTGTGATCCCGAAGGGCTTGCGGAGGTGTTCACCACGGCAGGGGCGCCGATCATCCTGGAGACTCCCGGAGACGTCAATGCCCGCCGGGCGGATATGGAATGGGTAGCCAACTTAACCTAGATCGGCACAGGGTCACACCAAAATCAAGGCCTAGAAGGTCTCGTCAGAGGGATGTTCACTCGACTACCCTCCACGGAATGAGTACGAGCATCTACTTAGGCTCCCCTGAGGGACGCGTTGGCAAGTCCATGGTTGCCCTCGGCATGATCGAGGCCCTGACCCGCACGGTGAGCTCGGTCGGAGTGTTCCGTCCGATTGTTCACGCCGGTGCCGCAGATGCCATCTTGACCACCCTGATCGCCGAACCCAGCGTCAGCCAGACCTACGAGCAGGCCGTGGGCGTCACCTATGACGACATCCGGGCCGATGCCGATGCCGCTTTGGCCACGTTGGTGGAGAAGTACGCCCGGATTCGCGAGGCGCACGAGGCTGTGGTGATTCTTGGCTCGGACTACACCGACATTTCCACCGGCACCGAGCTCACGTTCAACGCCCGCGTGGCGGCGAACTTGAACGCGCCGGTGCTGCTGGTGGTCACCGGCACCGGACGCGACGCCGCAACGGTGAAGTCGGCGGCGATGGCGGCGATGACCGAGTTCCGCTCCAACCATGCCGAGGTGCTCGGCGTGATTGCCAACCGGGTCGAGCCGGAGATGCTGGATGACGTGCGTGCCAAGCTCGCTGAGATCGAAGGCGTGGTGACCGGTGCGGTGCCCAGCGATCCGATTCTGATCGCACCCTCGGTGGCGCAGCAGTTCGAGGCGGCCAAGGCCACCTTCATGCAGGGCAACCCGGAGTTGCTGGAGCGGGAGTCGGTCGAGGTACTGGTGGCGTCCATGACGTTGCCGAATGTGCTCAAGCGCTTGACGCCGGAGTCGACGATCATCATGCCCAGCGACCGGGCCGACCTGCTGCCCGGCTTGTTGCTGGCGCATGCTTCGGGCACCTTCCCGAAGCTCTCGGGCGTCATTCTGGTCGGCGGCTATGAGATTCCGGAGACCATCACCCAGTTGGTGTCCGGCATTCGCTCCGAGTTGCCGATCGCTACCACCGAGGTGGGCACCTTCACCACGGCGGATCGCATGTTCCGTCTGGAGGGTGCGATGACCTCCAGCCCCCGCAAGGTGGAGGTGGCTCGTCGACTGTTCGCCGAGAGCATCGACACCGACGGGCTCCTGTCGTCGCTGCATGTGCATCGCTCCGAGGTGGTTACGCCGTTGATGTTCGAGCATCAACTTCAGGAGACGGCGCGCTCGGATCGGCAGACCATCGTGTTGCCCGAGTCCACCGATGACCGGATTCTGACCTCGGCCGACATCGTGATGCGTCGTGGTGCGGCCAATATTGTGCTGCTCGGCAATGCGGTCGACATTCGCACGCGGGCCAACGCGCTGGGCTTGGCGCTGCAGGATGTGCAGATCCTAGACCCCAAAGACCCCGAGCTTCGCCAACGCTTCGCTTCTGAATACGCCCGACTTCGCGCCCACAAGGGGGTTACTCTCGAGCAAGCCGAAGAGAAACTCAACGACCTGAGCTATTTCGGGACGATGATGGTTCACCTCGGCATGGCCGACGGGATGGTGTCGGGTGCGATCAACACCACGGCGAACACCATCCGGCCGTCCTTGGAATTCATCAAGACCAAGCCGGGGGTGAGCGTTGTGTCCAGTTCATTCCTGATGTGCATGTCCGATCGGGTCGTCGTCTACGGCGACTGTGCGGTGAACCCCGACCCCACTGCGGCGGAGTTGGCCGATATCGCCATCAGTTCGGCGGAGACCGCTGCCGCGTTCGGCATTGAGCCGCGGGTCGCGATGCTGAGCTACTCCACCGGATCGTCGGGCTCGGGGGCGGATGTGGACAAGGTGCGCGAAGCCACCGAGATCGTGCGCACCCGGCGTCCCGATTTGGCCCTGGAAGGTCCGATTCAGTTCGACGCCGCTGTTGACGAAACCGTCGCGAAGACTAAACTTCCCGAATCTGCGGTGGCCGGAAAGGCCACTGTCTTCATCTTCCCTGATCTCAACACCGGCAACAACACCTATAAGGCGGTGCAGAGGTCTGCCGGCGCGGTCGCGATCGGACCAGTGCTGCAGGGGCTCAACAAACCTGTCAACGACCTCTCCCGTGGGGCGTTGATCGACGACATCGTGAACACGGTGGCGATTACTGCCATCCAGGCACAATCTGAGAAAAGAGGTGAGGCATGACGACTCCGATCTTGCTGTTGAACTGCGGCTCCAGTTCCATCAAATACCAGGTGATTGACGCCGACTCTGAGGAGGTGGTGGCCAGCGGTCTGATCCAGCGCATCGGTGACGGCGAGAGCTTGATCTCCCACACCTATGGCGGTCAGACGCTGCAGGACGAGCACGGATTCGCCGATCATGCCCAGGCATTGTCCTATCTGGTGAAGCTGTTCGACCGGGTGGGTCCCAAGCTGAACGAGATCGTTGCCGTCGGACATCGCACCGTCCACGGTGGTGAGGCATTCCGGGCGACCACCCTGATCGACGATGCGGTGATCGAGAAACTGCGCGAGCTCAGCCCCCTCGCTCCGCTGCACAATCCGCCGGGCATTGCCGGCATCGTGGCTGCGCAGCAGGCGCTGCCGGACGTGCCGCATGTGGCGATCTTCGATACCGCGTTCTTCTCCTCACTGCCCGCCGAGGCCTACACCTATGCCATTCCGCGCGACATTGCGCGCGAGCATGGCATTCGCAAGTACGGCTTCCACGGCACCTCACACAGCTACGTCTCGCACAAGGTGGCCGAGGTGCTCGGCCGGGACTACACCGAGATGAACCAGATCGTGTGCCACCTGGGCAACGGTGCGTCCGTGTCGGGCATCAGGGCCGGCGTGGCCGTCGAGGCGTCCATGGGACTGACCCCGTTGGCCGGCCTGGTGATGGGGACGCGCTCGGGCGATGTCGACCCCGGCCTGCACGCCTTCTTGGAGCGGTCGCTGGGTTTGAGCGCCTCTGATGTGGATTCGCTGCTGAACAAGAAGTCCGGCATCTTCGGGTTGTCGGGGGTGACTGACTTCCGCGATCTGTTCGATCTGATGGAGGCCGGTGACGCCGATGCCCAGTTGGCTTTCGATGTGTACGTGCATCGCCTGGTGAGCTACATCGGTTCGTATGTGGCGATTCTGGGTGGAGTGGACGCCTTGACGTTCACCGCGGGGGTCGGTGAGAACGCCGCGCCGGTGCGTGCGGCGGTGGTGAACCGCCTGGAGCACCTGGGCTTCTGGCTGGACGAGGAGGCCAACGCGGTGCGCTCGCGGGACCCGCGGGTGATTTCGCGCGCTGCGTCCCCAGTCACGGTCTTGGTGGTTCCGACCAACGAGGAGCTGGCCATGGCCCGCGAAACCAAGGCCGCTATTGGAGTGGAGTCCCCCGACCCTTTTGATGTGGCCGTCCCGGTCGGCTAATCCCGCGACAACCCCGCTCCCTGAGCCCGCCAACGACCCGCTGCCTGAGCCTGTCGAAGGCCGCGCTAGGCGGTCGCCAGGGCTTTGCTCTGGGCGATGCTCTCGCGCACGGCGGTCATGATGTCGGCGACGGTGACGCCGAGGCGCTGCATCAGAATCTCGCCGGCGCCGCTGGCGCCGTAGGTGTTGATTCCGACGGTGCGTCCGGTGCTGCCGATCCAGCGATACCAGCCGGTATCGGTGCCCGCCTCCACGCTGACCCGGGCCCGGATCTGTGGGGGCAGCACCTGGTCTTGGTAGTCCTTGTCTTCGGCTTCGAACCACTCCAGACAGGGTGCTGAAACCACCTTCGCGGCAATGCCTTCGGCGCGAAGCTGCTCGGCGGCTTCAATGGCCAGGCTCACCTCGGAACCGGTAGCGATGATGAGGGCCTCGGCGTCGCTGCCACCCCACACGGTGTAGGCACCGCGGGACGCACCGTTGTCGTAGCTGGTCGCGGCTGCAACGATCGGCACCTTCTGACGGCTCAGGGCCAGGGCGGTCGGCCCGTCCTCGGCACGGGTCAGGATGCGACGCCAGGCGTCGGCGGTCTCGACGGTATCTGCCGGACGCACCACAGCCAGCCCGGGCATGGTTCGGTAGCTCCATAGTTGTTCGATGGGCTGGTGAGTGGGGCCGTCCTCGCCCACCATGATCGAGTCGTGGCTCCAGATGAAGGTGACCGGCAGCTTCATCAGAGCGGCCAGGCGTACCGCCGGGCGCTGGTAGTCGGAGAACACCAGGTAGGTGGCACCGAAGGGTCGGCTGATGCCGGCCAAAGCCATGCCGTTGAGGATCGCCCCCATAGCGTGTTCGCGGATTCCGAAGTGCACGACCTGACCGCCGGGTCCGCCGGTCCACTGCCCCATGGTGCCTTCGGTAGGCAGGAAGCTGGCTGCGCCCTCGATCAGGGTGCCGTTGGATTCGGCCAGATCACAGGAGCCTCCCCACAGTTCGGGCAAGAACGGGGCAACGGCGTTGAGCACGCGGCCGCTGGCCACGCGTGTTGCGAGCGGCTCGGCAGCGGCGCGGACGTCGGCCAGTGCGGCCAACGCGGGGCTGACGTCGCGGCGCATCATGCGGTCCAGTTCGGCAGCCTGTTCGGGATGCGTCGCGGCCCAGTCGGCTTGATGCTGCGTCCATTCGGCGTGGGCGCGACGGCCGCGATCGGCGACCTGGCGAGCGTGCTGCAGCAGTGGCTCTGGCATGTCGAAGGAGGATTGCGGGTCGAGCCCCAAGACGGTCTTGGTTGCGGCGATCTCGTCCACACCGGGGCCACCGGCATGGGCCTTGGCTGTTCCGCCGACAGTCGGCATCGGATGGCCGAGGCGCGAATGCAGCCGAATGAACACCGGTGCGTCGTCGATATCGCAGGCCTCTGCGTAGATTCGCCGGATCTCAGCTGGGTCTTCGGCGTCGAAGATCTCCAAGACCTTCCAGCCGTAGGCCTCGTAGCGTCGTGCGGTGTCTTCGGCGAAGGCGATGGCGGTGTCGCCTTCGATGGAGATGCGATTGTCGTCCCACACCACGATCAAACCCGGCAACTTCAGGGTTCCGGCCAGGGAGCTGGCTTCGTGAGTGATGCCTTCTTCCATGTCACCGTCGGAGGCGACGCACCACACCCGCGGGGAGTACAGGTCGGTGTCGAGAAGCCGACGCATTCGCTGGGCTTCCATGGCAAGGCCGACGGCGTTTGCCACACCCTGACCAAGCGGGCCGGTGGTCGTCTCGACACCGGCGGTGTGTCCGCGTTCGGGATGCCCGGGGGTGCGCGAATCGATCTTGCGGGCCTGCTTGAGGTCATCGAGTTCGAGGCCGTAGCCGCTGAGGTAGAGCTGCAGGTACAGCGACAGGCTGGTGTGGCCGCAAGAGAGAACGAAGCGATCTCGTCCCGGCCAGGTGGGATCGGCCGGGTCGTGGCGCAGGAACTCCTGGAAGAGCAGGTAGAGAGCGGGCGCCAGGCTTGCTGCGGTGCCCGCGTGGCCTGATCCTTTCGCCTGCACGATTTCGAGGGGAAGAACCCTTGCATGGCGAACGACGTCGGCGTCGTTGGGGGATGACCATCCTTGTGTCATGTGCTCAACCGTCCTTGGTGATGCTGCGAAGACACACTAATGATAGCCCTTGAACTTATTTATGTTCAAGAGTGTGCATATCTAGGTCAGGATGCACTCGCTAAGGCCTGAACCGCACCACTGCCGAACGCCACATCACCGGCCAACTGAGCCGCCCCGGCGAGCCCGCCGATATTGCCCAGTTGAGCGGTCGAGATCACCAGGCTCTTGGTGGCCAAGGGATGGGAGTCCTCATAGACCCGTCGCCGGATGCCCGCGAGCAGCACCTCGCTGGAGGAGGCCAGGTTTCCGGCGATGATCACCCGACTCGGGTTGAGGAAGCCGACCACGTCCGCCAGGATCTCGCCGAGGCGGTCGCCGGCCGAACGCAGCAGGTCGAGAACCATCGGCTCCTTCTGATCAGCCAGATCGATCACAGCCTGGCTGGTGTGCACGTCAGCGACACCCGCCTCACGCAGCGCACGGGCGATCGCCCAGCCACCTGCGGTCGCCTCCGCGCAGCCTTCCTGACCACAGCGGCACGGAGCTCCGCCGCGCCGCGGTAGGTGTCCGAGGTCTCCAGCAGCACCTTGACCGCCACGCACGATCTGGCCGTTGGCGATGATGCCGGCACCGATGCCCATGCCGACTTTCAACACCAAGACGTCTCTCACCGCACCCTCCAAGGCGCGATATTCGCCCAGGGCCAACAGGTTGGCGTCCTTGTCGACGGCGACTGGCGCCGCAAATCGCGTCCGACTGAAGCGGGGCACCACAAAGCCATCCCAGCCCGACATGGTCGGCGGCTGCACGACAGTGCCCGTGGTGTGTTCAACAGGACCGGGGATGCCGATGGCGATTCCCATGACGTCATCTGCAGCTCGGCTGTGCGCGGCAAGCAGTGCTTCGAACTCGTCATACACCAGGCCCAGCACAGCTTCGGGCCCCTGGTTCACGTCAAGGTCATGGTCACGGATCTGCAGAATCTCGCCACCGAGATCCATGATTCCCACTCGCGTATGGCTGCCGCCGATGTCTGCCCCAAGGAGAATCCCGCGGTTCGGATTGATGATCAGGCGTTCGGCGGGCCGTCCACCGGTATCGCGCACGAAGGCATCACTGGCTACCAGACCCACATCGATGAGCCGATCCAAGTGCGAGGACACCGTCCCGCGAGCAAATCCGGACTCTTGAACCAACTGAGCGCGACTCACTGCCTGCCCTGATCGAATCAGTTCCAAGAGACGCACCGCTACGTCATCCATGACCCGCACTCCTATCCAATCCCCGCCAGACACACAGACAGAAGGCCTGGCTGGGCGGCGGATCCAGCGAACTTCGTCGTTCCGCGCGGCTGACGTCACATCGTGCCTGTAACCGTAAACCATCGCAACAAGCAGTGGAATGGACAAACTGAGGCTTATTTCTGCTCAGTCCTGTACAGAAGGGTTCTGATCGCGGTAGCGTGTTCGAGACACAGAGGGGTTCGACGATGACTCTTTCGCAATGGCTTCCCATTGAGGCGATTCGTACGTCAGTAGCGGCTTCAGATTGGCGCGCAGCGATCACCGCCAGTGGTGAGGCGTTGGCTGCCAGCGGCGCAACCACCGATGACTACACCCAAGAGATGATCGAGACCGTTGAGAAGCTTGGGCCCTACATCGTTATCGCGCCGGGTCTGGCCCTGGCTCATTCCCGGCCGTCACCGGCCGTGCATCGAGCTGGGCTCAGTTGGGTCACGCTGGCCACCCCCGTGGCGTTCGGTAATGCTGCCAACGATCCGGTGGATCTGGTGATCGGTCTGGCCGCTCTGGATCATGATGGGCACTTGGAGATGATGTCCGAGCTTGCCGCCGTGATCTCCGAAGAGGAGACGCTCGCTGCGTTGCGAGCGGCGAAGTCGGCAGAAGAAGTCCAATCGGTCATCGATTCAGTCACGCAGTAGTGGCGTCGTCACTACCGGACAGGAATAGAGAGGCACTCAGATGAAAATTGTCACCGTTTGCGGGATGGGCATCGGGACCTCGGTCTTACTGAAGATGAACGCCGAGAAGGTGCTGCGTCAGCTGGACATCGACGCCGACGTCGAGGCTGCTGATATCGGTGTGGCTCGGGGTATGGCCCGCACTGCCGATGTCGTGCTCACGTCGGCCGACCTGGCCGATGAGTTGGGCGAAACCTCCGCGAAGGTCATCGTGATCAACAACTTCACGAGCATCGCAGAGATCACAGAAAAGCTTTCAGAGGTCCTTGGCTGACAAGGCCGCCACGCCGCACCTCTGATTGACGAAAGGAAGTACTCCCATGGAATGGTTTGTCGCCGTACTGAATTTTATCGGGCTGCAGATCCTCAACGTGCCGGCATATCTGATCGGCATCATCACCGCCATCGGCCTCATTGCGCTACGTCGCAAGCCCGGCCAGGTGATCGGTGGAGGTTTGAAGGCCGCGCTGGGCTTCTTGATCCTCGGTGCCGGTGCCGGTGTGGTCGTAGCCGCCCTGGCTCCCCTGGGTGATCTGATCCTGGCCGTCACTGGCGCCCAGGGCGTGATTCCCACCAACGAGGTGATCACAGCCATCGCAGCAGAGAAGTACGGCACGGTCGGGGCTTATGTCCTGGTGCTGGGCTTCATTGTGATGCTGCTGCTGGCCCGCTTCACTCCGCTGCGCTACATCTTCTTGACCGGCCACCACATGGTGTTCATGTCGATCATGATCACTGTGGTGCTGTCGGTCGGGCTGGGTGACAGCCTCGGCTGGCTGGTCGTCCCGATCGGCGCGATCCTGCTGGGCGTGATCATGGTGGTCATGCCGGCCTTCGCTCAGCCGTGGACGCGAAAGATCACCGGCGATGACACCTTCGCCATCGGCCACTTCGGTTCGGCTGGATACATCGCTGCTGGTGCAGCCGGTCAGCTCGTCGGTGGCAAGAGCCGCTCGACTGAGGAGATCAACTTCCCGCAGAACCTGCGGTTCCTGCGCGATTCGATGGTTGCCACCGCTCTGTCGATGGTGCTGATCTACTGGGTCTTCGCGATCTGGGGCCTGATTGCCCTGCCGACCGATGAGGCTCTGAAGATCATGAACGGTTCGGCCGACGCGGGCGCCTACATGATGGCCGCCTTCGGTCTGGCTTTGCAGTTCGGTGTCGGTGTCGCCATCATCCTCTACGGCGTGCGTACCGTGCTGGGCGAGCTGATCCCCGCCTTCCAGGGCATCGCCGAGAAGGTTGTCCCCGGTGCACTGCCGGCCCTGGACATCCCGATGGTCTACCCGTTCGCTGCCAATGCTGTGCTGATCGGCTTCATCTCCTCCTTCGTCGGTGGACTGGTGATGCTGGTCATCCTCGCCACCTGGCTCGGGCCGGTCTTCGGTCTGGCGCTGATCCTGCCGGGTATGGTTCCGCACTTCTTCACCGGTGGTGGCGCTGGCGTCTACGGCAATGCCACCGGCGGTCGCCGCGGTGCGGTGCTGGGTGGCTTCGTCAATGGTCTGCTGATCACGATTCTGCCGGCCACTCTGCTGACCGTGTTCGGATCGCTGGGCTTCGAGAACTCGACCTTCGGCGATGCCGACTTCGGCTGGTTCGGCACCTTGATCGGTACCGGCTACGTCGGTGGTCCGGTCGTCGGCATCATCGTCAGCCTCGTGGTTGCCGTCGTCCTGGTGATCGGCGCCTCGATCTTCCAGGTCAAGGTCGTCAACACCGGCTGGGTTCCTGGCGCCAAGCGCGATGCGCTGATCGCCGAGGAAGATGCCGCAGCGGCTGCAGCGAAAGAAGCCACCACCGGTACCGCTCAGCAGGAGTAAGCCAAAACCCCTCCTGAGGGCACCGCCGCTCTCACAACAGAGAATGGACCGTCGCGGGTCCGCCGCATTCGTCCGCCAACGCGAATGCATCCCGCGGCGGTCCATTTGTGTGCCGGGCGGTTCAGGGCCGCGCGTTACTGATGCAGCGCGAAATCCACCGCAGCCTGTGCATGCAGCGCCGTGGTGGCGAAGAGCGGCACTGGTGCGTCCGCGGGACGCAGCAGCAACTCGATCTCGGTGCAGCCCAGAATGATGCCTTCCGCACCGCGGGCCACCAGGCGTTCGACGATCTGCTGATAGGCCTTGCGGGATTCTTCGCGAATCTCACCCAGCACGAGTTCGGAGTAGATCACCCGGTCGACCTCGGCGCGATCTGCTGCGTCCGGAGTGAGGACGGTGAGGCCGGCGGTGTGGAGTCGGTCGGAGTAGAAGTCTTCTTCCATCGTGAAGCGGGTACCGAGCAGACCGACGGTCTCCAGCCCCGCGGCGCGCACCGCGTTGGCGGCCACGTCGGCCAGATGAATCAGCGGAATGTCGATGGCCTCGCTGATCTGATCGGCCACCTTGTGCATGGTGTTGGTGCAGAGCAGCACGCAGTCGGCACCGGCAGCCTGCAGCCCTCGGGCTTCGGCGGCGAGCAGCTCGCCGGATTCGTCCCAGCGACCTTGCGCCTGCATGGCCTCGATCTCGGCGAAGTCGACCGAGCTGAGCACGCAGCGCGCCGAGTGTAGACCACCGAGTTCGGCCTTGATGCCTTCATTGATGAGCGAGTAGTACAGGGCCGAACTCTCCCAGCTCATGCCCCCGATCAGACCGATCTTCCGCATGCCTCGATGCTAGGCCCTTCATCCCCACAATCCACACCTGTGGCTAACTGTCTGAGATTCCGCTGAACAGCTCCGCTGCTTGTCGCAAGGCAATTACAGTCCCACTGCAGTCGACATGTCGCCCAGGTGAACCCGGACTGAACGGGCACTGGCCGTCCGAGGGGCCGGGCGATCGTTGTCCACATGAGTTGTCCACAGTGGGGATAACTACAGCGGTGTAGTTCCGGGGATGCGTGTACGGATGAACACCTGCGCTTTCCGGCGAGGACGAAAGTGAGAATCCTGGTCTTGCGACGCGGTGAGAATCTCGGCCATTCCTGGGCCGGAAGACGAGAATCGCGCTGCTCCGTCCCACGCCGCCTCACCGAACACTTCGCAACTCAACTCGGACTCGACCCCACTCAGGTCACTGCGATGCACCCCGCTCGCCAGAGCGGCCACGCCCTCCAAATCAGCGCCATCACCAAACAAGCCCGGCACGCCTGGCCCATCGTCCCCATCAGCTGGACCTACCTCCGACAGCCCCGAACCTGCGACCAGTGCGTCAGCCAGTAGGGCTACCGCCGCGTGACCTGGCACGTGCCCTGCGTGACCCACTGCGTGGAGCACTCGGTGTAACTCCACCAACCAGGAGAAGCCAGCAAAGACCCCGGTGATAGCGCACGGCGTACCGCCCTCCTGCTCGACCTCTTCGCCGCACCAACGGCGGTCTTCGCCGACCAAGTCGCGCCAGCCACAACAGTGCTCCGCGCCTGGCTCGAATGCGCCATCCTCACCTCGGCTACCGAACGGCCCGACTGGCGCACCCCACCAACCGCGCAAACCGCCAACCGATGGCTCAACCACGCCACGCCAATCGCCATGGCCACCACCCGCGAAGCCGAAGAACTCCTCAAACCCATCATCGACAACCCCCCAGGTCCGCGCCAGCCGATACGCCCAGGCGTCGCTGTACTCACCACCCATGCGGAACCTGATCGACTCCGTGCTTGCCCGCTGGAACCGACCTTCAACGCCGGACAAAACGCCACTCGCCACCAACACCCCGACAGCCTCACACCACCCGAAGATGGAAGGACCTCGATGAACCTCGAAGAGCCCCGGCGGCCACGGAACCGCGCAAAGCAACGCAGGGTGCGAGCGCGCATGGCCACAACTGGCGAGACCTACCAACAGGCCCTGCAAGCCATCCAGGCAGAGACCGAGACACCTAGTAACGACGACCTTCCACCAGCCGCCTAGACACATGCCGGGCCGCTGGGGCGCCGTATAGCCCCGCACCCTAGACAGGGCTAGAAAACCCTATACGGCACCGGTGTCAGCTTTTAGGCCGTTTATGTCCTTCATATTTCGCGGTCAGCCCAGCATCCCGCGACACCCCTCACCCGCCGAAGAACCGATCGAACTGTCAGTGCGACCCGACAGTCCGGGCCCATGCACACACGGCAATGGGACACGGTCTTGAGCAGGGCCACGCCGAGTCGCGCGGGGCGTAGCAGCATCCTGCCGGTCACCGCTGGCGCGCCTGGGGGGCAAAGCTCAGCAGGCGTCGAGCGTGCCATCTTCGAGCTAGTTAGGGCGCTGCTTGGTGTCGGGAAGCGCCTTGTACGGACACCAATGGCAATCCGCCCAGGACGCATCGCAGACATGGTCTTCGACTTGCCGGGCGGGCGTGTGGCCGTCGAGTACGACGCCTTCTACTTTCATCCCGACCCCGACGATGACGCGGCGAAGACCAGCGACATCCTGGCCAGCGGACAAGCCGATCTCGTTGTCCGCATCAGAGAAACACCACTGCCCACGCTCAGCGAGTTCGACCTGGCGGTCCCCACCCGCCCCGACCCACAACTATGCGCACTGCTTCTCGTCCGACACCTACAACACCTCACCGACGGCAGATTGCTTGACTACAGCGACCCAGAGGCCTGCTACAACTTCCTCCCACGCCTAGACTTCGTCCCTCACCTTGAGCACGAGTACGTCACCAAGAAGGGCTATGCCGGCTTCGAGGGTTGTAGTGAATGCCTCGCGAGTCTCCACGACTGCCATGACTCGTACCAACCCGCCGATCTCTCCCTCGTCCAGAAAGTGCTCGGTGAGGACTGGCACTAGTGGCTGCGGTGCGCCCACCGGCTAACCGATGGCCAGTCCTTCCGCGTCGTCGGATGGCACCAGGCTGAAGACCCCCGTCGCCTGCAGGTTCATCTGGGCGGAGGCCTTTTCGTTCGACCAGCTTTGGGGCATCTTATGAAGATGCGTCATGGTCTCCAGGTCATATTCGTTTGGGTGATCGCGCTCTGCGTCGGCTGGGGCTTGGGATCCTGGTCGACCTGCGGCTCAGTTTGCGGGTTCAGCGTAGAACTATTCGGGGCGTTGGCGGGTTGGGTTGGAGGCCTCGCTACGGCCGGTGCAGCCTGGTTTGCCGCCTATCAGTTCCGTGAATCAGTGCGAGACGCCGACGTAAACGCGCTATCGATCGCGCAGATGTGCACTCTGCGAATAAGCCCGACGGCCCTCGTCAACGGTCGCTACCTCGCAGCAAATGTGACCTTCACCAATCGGACGAGCATGGCACTAACAGATCTCATTGTTCGTTACGATGGGCGGCTCGCAAGGGAGTCGCCGCCGTCGATGGCCAGCCTGGTTGCCGCTGGGGCGCAGCCTTGGGGCTTCAAGCTGGTCTTCGCAGATCATGGGCTACCTCCCATCTCGCGTGGCAACACGTCTGAACCCACAAAGACGGATGCCGCAGTTCAGGAACGGTTGAACCTGATCCGTGACGAGCTCGAGTTCGAGTTCTGTCTCGGCCGGCGACGGTTCACCCGCTCAGGGTCGCAGGCATCCAGGGTCAACTGACACGCTCGGTCAGGGTGATGGAACTCGGGGACGCCGCCATCCGTCGACATTCGTGCACCACAGCACGACTAGACGCTGGCCCAACTCGGCAGAGTCTCGTTGCCTGACGCCGGCGCCAAGGCCCCTACGTCGAGATCACGCTACCCACTGCGAGCGCAGCGTCGGCGGGCGACTAATCGTTCTCAAGGAGGGGTAGTAGGCACCGCGGCCGCGCGGCGCTGCGAGACGACCTGACAGCGTGGTTGGTGGAGACTATGAAGGTGAGGATGACCCGGTATTTCCACTACCTGTCCAGAACAAAGGTCGACATGCTTTACGACCAGCTCGACATGTCAGCATCGTCCCGCTCGACCAGATTCGGTATCGACCTTAAAGTCTTGGCGGCGGACCACGAGATTCACCGGAGCGCACCCGTACCGAGCATGTACGAGAAGCTGCGGGCAGTCGAAGAGGCCATTGAACGATCAGAGCCGCCCGGTTCTTTGGAGGAGCCGCAACCCTACATTCGTGATCGCGCAGATCTGTGGTCGATCGTGATACCCAGCCGATTGAGGCTGGAGACAGAAACAGGCAGTGAGACGGTTCTCTTCTGCGGCGAGTCTCGAAGCGGTCGCCCCTTTGTCCTTGGTGGCGCAGCTACACATATGAAGCCAGCTGCGGAGCCAACCGATGCGGTGTTGAACTCGAACTTCTTCTACCTGCAGCGCGAGATCCTGGCGTTCATGGAGGAGTTGAGGCCGGAGCACGAATCAGACTCAATGCCTCGTGGTCTCGAAGACCATGACCACGACGACTGGGGGCCGAGACCGGAACACCTTGATGTCGAGCCCTTCATGTACGACGCGATAAAGCACCTGGCTGGCCTGCATCGCACCAGAGACAGCGGACTCGCCTATGTGGGCTACTCGGAGTTCCTCGCCCGTGCAGTTCGTGTCGTACATCCCACAAACGACGCTTGGTCACCTGCTGCAGTGCTTGCGACACCTCTATACGTTTGCCAGATAGAGACGAGCGGCCGACTGCAATGGTGACGCCCTTCCCAATCCGCAGGAACGCACGCCCAGCGGCGGCTGATCTGGGCGGAAGAACGGCACAGACAATCGCCGTGCCATTCGATTGGGTCGGTCCGCACCGTAACTCGGGAGTAAGAGCTCTGACTGCGCGCGAAGCGACCGGAGGTCATCGTTAGCGCCCCTGGGTATCTACGCGCCAGTTTCGCCTCAAAGCCACTTGCCCCTGGCCTAATGTGAGTCTGTGCCACCGTGGGCAGCAATGGTGGGGAGACCAAGGGAGGCTAACGTGGCCCGCTTCGATTTCGGACAACTGGGTACGCCCGCGATGCCTCAGTGGCGGCAGTTCACCGATCCGCGGAGCCTGTTCCAGGCTCTACCCGCGAAGGACCCTCGCTTCAACTACCTACGCGGACCGCAAGATCAGGTGCTGTCCGCCTGGGCGGCGCGCCGCCATGAGCGCGACACCGTGGTGAAGATGAACACCGGAATCGGCAAGACTCTCGTCGGTCTCCTCATCGCACAAAGCCTGCTGAACGACGGGAAGGGACCTGTCGTGTACCTGACCCCCGACAAGTACCTCGCCGGACAAGTCCGAGGCGAGGCAACCTCTCTAGGCCTCGCCACCGTCGCTGACCCTTCCGAGGTTGGGTATAGCAATTCGGAGGCAATCCTCGTGGCACCGTTCCATCAGCTGTTCAACGGTCGATCTCGGTTCGGCGTCACGGGGACCTACCGCAAAGCAGCGCAGTTTCAGGTCGGCTCGTCAATCGTCGATGACGCGCACGCATGCCTGGCTGAGGCGGCTTCGGTGTTCGCCATCGAAGTCCCTGGAGAGCACCCAGCGTTCGGCATGCTCCTCGACATCTTCCGCAACTCGATCGTGCAGCAGTCGCCCTCCGGCGCCCTCAACCTTGACGACAGGTATTTCGGTGCGCTTCAAGAGGTGCCGTGGTGGGCGTGGCAGCAGCACCAAGTCGAAGTCCTGGACGTCTTACGCAACGCCACAGACATCAGCTCTGTCGACTGGGCGCTTCCCCTCCTCGCTGACGTCCTTCCTCACTGCCGGGCCGTGTTTGCTGGAGACAGTGCAGAGATCCGCCCACACTGTGTACCAACATGGCGCCTGACTGGTTTTGACAACGCTTTACATCGCGTCTATCTGACCGCCACGCTCGCTGATGACAGCATTCTCGTCAGGGATCTCGGCGCAATACCGGAGAGTGTTGCCGATGCCATTGTGCCTGCCAGCGCCGGCGACCTCGGGGACCGGCTCATCCTCGTCCCACAGGAACTGGTCCCTGGCACATCGGACGACGACGTGAAGAAGCTAGTAGTCGACCTGGCGTCTCGCGGCACAGTTGTCGTGGTGGTCCCAAGCAGAGACCGCGCTGTCTACTGGAGCGATATTGCATCGATGGTTCTAGAGAAGGACACCATCGAAGCTGGCGTCTCCGCCCTTCGCCGGAACCCGCGCTCAGGAATCGTGGTGCTCATCAACCGCTACGACGGCGTCGACCTTCCAGGCGATACTTGCCACCTACTGGTTCTGGACGGCCTACCAGAGGCAATCAGCCCAGTCGAGCGACTTGATCAAGCGCAACTGCTTCGATCTCGACGAGGCCTCGCTCGACAACTTCAGCGCATTGAGCAGGGCATGGGCCGCGCGACCCGCTCCAACGACGACTACACGGTCGTCCTACTCATGGGCAGCAGACTGACCCAGCGGCTGCATACACCCGGCGCGATCAGCATGCTGTCGCCAGCCAGCGCGGAGCAGTGGCGCCTCTCCTCGGACGTGCTACGTGCTGCAGGTTTGGCCGACCTGGGCTCCATTCGCGACCTGATTGACCAGGTCCTCGACCGCGATCCCGAATGGATCGCTGTCAGCAAGGCTCGGCTCGCCCCGCTGGTCTACGGCAAGTCAGAGCCCGACCCGATGCCTGGCCTTGAAAGGTCCGCATTCGAACACGCAACCAACGCGGATCCAGGAGCGGCATGCGATCTGCAGCAGCAAGCCGTCAATCTGGTTGACGACGACCCGGAGCTGCGTGGCTACCAGCTTCAACGCCTTGCCTCCTATCTCAACCTGTCCTCCATGAGTTCTGCCCAACAGACTCAGCTGGCCGCGAACCGGGCGAACCGCGCCATGCTCCGGCCGATTGCGGGGGTCGCCTACGAACGCCTGGCGCCGCTCTCCGCCCAGCAGGGCGCGGCGGCCTCCACATTCCTCCAGAATCTCTACACCTCATCAAACGAGCTCATCATCGGGTTCGACGCGCTCCTTGCCGACCTGGTGTGGGGGCCCCGCACGGTCGAGTTCGAACAAGCCCTCGACGACCTCGCGGGACACCTTGGTCTGGCCGGCCAACGTCCGGAAAGGGACACTGGCACAGGGCCGGACAATCTCTGGGCCCTTCCCGATGCAACATTCCTCGTGATTGAAGCGAAAAGTGGCGTCGATCCGAAACACCCCGTGTTCAAGGGCCGCGCAGAACAGCTGTCGAACTCCATGGATTGGTTCGCCGAACGGTACCCCGCCTCAGCCGCGACGCCCTTGCTCGTCCACCCCAGCAGAAAGTTCGACAAGAAGGCCGCCGCTCCTGCCGGATGCCGGGTCATCGATAAGCCGTCGCTCGACAAGCTGACCAAGGCAGTGCGCGGCTACATGAACGAACTCGCATCAGGCGATGCCTTTCGGGATCCAGACCGCATCGGTCAGGCACTTGGCACCTCCCACCTCCTCGCTCATCAGTTCTTGAGCAGCTTCAGCAAGGCACCCACGAAGGATTGAGACTGCATGGGCAAGAAGAACCGACGACGCCCCCAGCAAAGCCGAGCAACGGCACCCGCGCCCGACCCGCGCGTTCAAGCTGTCGTCAGATCCGTCGGCGACCAACTCACCCTCGGTGCGGAGCTCTTGTCCGCCGACGACCCAACTGCCGAAGCCGAGCGGCGGCTCGGCGCGGCGATTGGGGAGGTCTCGACGGCGATCGCCCAGTTCGATCCAGTCCGCGTCATTGAGGTCGCCCGCATCGGGTGCCTCCCGTGGTCCCATCTTCCTCAAACGACGGATTCTGAGAGAGGTCTCACCCGTGCCGAAGTCGTCGCCCTTCTAGCGGTCGCCAGCCATTCGGGCCTCGCCGGCGCGGCGGAGCCCGCTGCAGATGATGAGTCCGGTCTCGGGCCTCTGCGGCCCCAGCCCATCACCGACGCTGTTCACGGCCGGATGGAAATCGTGGACGAGATCCTGCATCTTGAGCAGGTTAAGGCTCTCCTAGATGCGGATCCGGAGGATGTTGTCGGACTGATCACAACGAAGATGCGTGGCGCGGAAGTCTGGATGAGGAACTCGTCCTACCCTGACCGCGTCGAGTTCACCGTACGCGAGCTGTTTTCCGACGAATCCATTGACCGCGATCTCAAGGCCGGGCTTGGATTCGGCGTCGATGCTGCCCTTCGGACTCTCCAGGGATGCCACCAGATGCAGGTGGACCGGTTCAACGCCCGCATCAATAGATGGCGCCACGACATGGCGGGCGACATGAAAGCTCACCCCGACGGTTTGAACGAAGAGGAGCGCACCACTTCGATCAGGCAGTGGCGGGCATTATGGGAACCTGAAAGCCATGTCGTCACGCTCAGCGCGCAAGAAGTCGCTGAACATACAGGTCTGAACGGTGTCGCGGTTCAGGCAATACTCGAGTTCTTCGCGCTGGACTTAGGTGGATCCACGCCGCGGTCGGTGATCAGTGCCTTCGCCGCGGGCGACAACCCGCTGCGCACGAACCCCGTGATCGTCGGTCCGGATGGACGGTTCATGCTCGTCCACGACGCCCATATCGTCGTCGCAGTCCGTGAGGCCTTCGAGCAGTTCCTGAAGGGCACCCCCGCCTGGGATCAGTATCAGAAGCACCGGGGAGAGGTCCTCGAGGAACGAACCGAGATGGCTCTCTCCCGCGTCCTTCCTGGCGCAACTGCCCTGCACGGGTTCGAGTACTTCGTGCCAGCCACCGACGCCGAAGGAGCTGGCCCCGTCGAGGGCTACACGAAGCGCGTCGAGGGAGACCACCTCTTCGTTCTGGATGACGTCGCGATCATCGTGGAAGACAAGGCAGTCGCCGTTGCTCCGGCTGCGAGAGCAGGAGACACAAGGCGCCTCCGGAACGACCTGAGGCGCATCATTGAAGGAGCGATCTCCCAGGCTCGGCGCCTTCGGGACCGGATCGAAGCCGACCGAGGGCTCAGGCTTGAGGGATCAGGATGGATGGACTTGAGTTCCGTTCGAGAGATCCATATCGTCGCCGTGAGCCTTGAGGACCTTGCGGCGACAACTACCGGTACAGCTGATCTAATCCACGCCGGACTAGTTGACAAGGACTGCATCGCGTGGACCGTTTCGCTGCACGACTTGGACCTCATCGTCGAACTAATAGACCACCCATCTGAATTTCTCCTGTACCTCCGGCGGCGAACCGACCCGCTAGCCACGGTCCTCTACACCGCACCCGACGAACTCGACCTCTTCCTTTACTTCCAGCAGAAGGGCCTCTACGTCGAGCCGGACCCGGACGAACTGCGCAAGAAGCTCCCATATCTGCCGGCGACGACGAACGCCGAACGCCGCCACTTCAAGCGGCAGGCCCCCAAGTACATCCCGACTCTCACCGACCAGCTCGATGCATGGCACCATCAACGCACCAACTCGGCGGCGAATGGCACTCACACCGCCGACCAGCGACCCGGCGTCAATCTCATGACGAATCCCCCTGCCAAACCGGCTATGGCTGTCAGCCCTCTACGAGCCCTGCTGGAGGATCTGCAGACCAGCCGCGCGTTCGCTTGGCTCAGCATTGGCGCCACTCTCCTCTCGGGGTCTACCGCTACGCAGGAGAGGATGGCGCGCATACCCCACGACTTACTGAAGAACCCATTCGACGACGGCCGCGGACGATCCATGACAATGCCCATCGCTGACGCCCGCGGAGACGGTTGGCTACTGGCCTGGATCACGCGACCCCCAACCACGAGCCTCGACGAATTCGCACACGAGATGAGCACCTACATCCAGGCGAAGGCACACCAACTGGGGCTGAAGCGAGCCGCCGCCTTCCTGTACGACGAAGCGACCAGCACACTCGCCCGTACCCTTTATGAGTCACACCTCGGCGACCCGATACCTGAAGTGCTGGCAGCCTTGAATAGGCTTCAGCCCGCCAACGTGTGGTCGACGTCGCCCCCGCCAAAAGCGAAATCTCGCGCTGGAGGGCGGTCGACCGCCAAGCGGAAGGTGAATCGACGTCGCCGGTAGCCCTCACTCATCCACAGGGTTCTGCAGCTACGCCGAAGTAGACAGAGCGACGCGTGGCGACAGCCCGTGAGGGACGGCCGCCTGCGCGCGAAGGGGGCACCTGGTCAATGTCATGGCACCCCGCGTCTCATTATCGACGACCTCGGCTGTCTCAGATTGTCGAGTACGCGCTCGTCCAAGTCTCACTTTCACTCAGGCCGGACACCAGTTGTCCGGGGAGGACGAAAGTGAGAATCCTGGCCGATCTTGCGACACGGTGAGAACTCCCCGTTGAGTACCCCCGTCGACGTAGCCCCTACCGAGTTGCTCGGTGGCCCGCCCATCGCGATCCAGGAACAGGTTCGCCGCGCACTGCACCGCGATCTCAACGACCACCCGGGAACGGCAGCGCCTTCTTCGTTCGAGCAGTATCGCGTCGACTGGGAAGCCCAAGGCTCTCCTCGTTTCTCGCACTGACCGCGACACCAGAGGTTGGTCCTGTGCCTGCAACCGCCGCGAGTGCCACACTGGGTTGGTGCGCTTCCCTTGCCCGTGCTGTGGCTACCTTCAGTTTGGGGAGCCACCCGGCTCGTATGAGATATGCACGATTTGCTTCTGGGAAGACGATGCCGTCCAACTGAGGTGGCCCGACTATGCGGGTGGCGCAAACAAGCCTTCACTGGAAGCCGCGCAGGCTGCCTACGCCGAGATCGGCGCCTGTGAGCCCCGCCTGAAGCAATATGTGAAGCACCCGGCTGAAGGCGACATTCGGGACGAGGGCTGGCGGCCGGTGGATCGCTCCGTCGACCGATTCGAAGAACGCGGGTCTCGGAACGAAGAATGGCCAACTGACATGTCAGCCCTCTACTGGTGGCGGCCAACCTTCTGGCGGGGCTACTCCAAGCCGGAAGCGACGGCTTAGCAAACACCCCGTACTCGGCATGAGCGCGCGACGGCGAGGGCTGGCCAGTCAATGTCATAACACGGCGCGTCTCGTTATCACCACACCTCGGCCGTCTCAGATTGCTGCACGCGAGCGCGTCCCCGTCTCGTTTTCGCTCAGGCCGGACACCATCTGTCCAACCCTCGGCACTTTGGTGCGGAGCGAGGGGTCTTGATACGGCCTGATACAAACAGGCCCCTGACGCACCGACTTTGATACCAGTCGGCCTCGGTAGCCTACCGGCCAACCTTCCGTCGGGTGGGCTGAGGACTGCGTGCCACCTCCAGCCGAGCTCAACAGTAAGGCGCGCCACCAACAGCTACCGCTCTAGCAGCCGGTGGTGGCGGCGCCAGCCCTACGGCTCTACTGCCACCGGTCTGTGGGAAATGCAGAACGCCGGAAGGCTTGATGAACCCTGGCCTCGCGATGTGCTCGTGCGGGACGGGCTCGCAGGCCGTAACCGCCATGCCGCGTCTGCAGTTTCGCAAGACGTCCGCCTCCCGGCCGCCTCAGATTGCTGCACGGGAGCGGGTCTCCGTCTCGTTCTACCCTCGCCGGACAAATCACCAAGCGGACGAGAAGGCGCGGTGGTGCTTCAACGGAGTAGCCCTGCACTCGGCGAGGTCACGCGCGCTGGCCGCGGCATGTGCGGACGAACGTCACCGCCCTTGGAGCTCTCGCGGCCTCGCCTTCTGGGCCCTGCGACGAGTTCTCGCAAGGGCTCTCACCTCACCCTCGAAGTAGGTCAGGGCCGCGAAGGCCACAACGTGGTTGTTGGTGATCTGTTGGCGGGTGAGCGGCAACGAGTAGCTCGGGTCGTGGTACCAAGCAGCGATTTTCTGAATGCCCGCTAGATCATCGTCGGACATCTCGAGGGCACGGGCGGCAACAGCGTCTTCGCCATAGTCCCAGAGGCTTGCGGCCACCTGAGACTTCGAGAACCTGACGCTGAAGTTCGGCACGCCTTGAAGGAGCCGCGTCCGCTCAGCGACGGCCCGTCGATCTTCAATGAATCCCACCCTGCAACGTTAGGGCGAATCGGAGCATGTCGTCCGACGAGTTTCAGAAACTCGACCGGCCGACCGCAAGAGTGGATATCTCGCGGCGCCGGACCTGGGCTACGTCCAGCCCTGCACTAGCTCGGCACGACCCGAGCTCGGCCTTCGCGGGTGACCGGCACTCCGAACGAACGGACCGGTCGGCGGCAGTTCCGGATGTTCGCTTTGACCATGTCCGCTCCTGCGTTTGGTCGGGGTTGACTGGATCGGTCGCTGGAGGTTGGTCGTCTCCTTTGGGGCCAAGCGTGGTCAAGACCAGTTGTGGCCGAGGGCGGCGACGCGCTTGGTGATGATGGTGCTCGATCGGGATCGGCTCATGGACTCCGGGCGGTACGCGTCCGTCAGTCGTCGGATTCCGAGCATCGGCCAGCCACCGTCGGGAAGGCGCCAGGAAGCGATCAGCTCGATGGCCTCGCTCATGGCGTTCGCCGGGACACCCAGATCGATCGCAAGTTGGACCAGTTCGATCAGGTCGATCACGTAGTCGAGCGGGAAAGCCGGAAGCAGCCACCGTGTCCCCGACGGGTCAGCCTTGGTCCGCCCTGCCAGGGGTATCACGGTTCCCGATCGGCCGAACATCACCCGGCGGTCGATGAGCAGATTCCGCATTGCCTCCAGGTGGGGTTCGGCCTCAACACCCAGCCCGGCCTCCTTCGCTGAGACGATGGCAGAGATCGCCGGTACCAGGCCCAGCAGGCAGGTGGTTGTGGCCATGCAGCCGCCGTAGCGGTGGCGCAGGTACTCACCCCACAGCGGACCTTGCGGTTTGTGGTAGACCACATCGCCGAAGGCAACAGGTTGATGCCGGATGATCCAGGCCAGCAACGGGGCAGCGTCCTGGACGCGTCCCGCGCGCACCAGAAGTCTCGCGAGCATCCCCGTGTAGCAGGGCACCACCGAATCACGCGTCCCATAGATGGAGCCACCGCCATCGACCACCGCAGTCCCGGCCAGGAAGTCCAGCGCTCGCGCCAGTGCAGGTTCCTCGTGCAGGCCGGCCTCCTGCAGCGAACGCGCAGCGAAGATCGTCGTCACTATGCGCCCGCCTTCGTTTGCCTGTCGGCCGAACGAGCCGTCCGCCCGTTGCCCAGCCACCAACGCCGCCACCGTCATCGGCATCCGCCATCACCTCACCCTCGGGGCCCGTCCCGGTCGGTCCGCAACCCTCCACGCGAGTCGCTGACGCCCATCCCAAGTCTCACCAAAGCCGCATCAAGATGTGCTGTCTTCGAAGAAATGGAACCTCCCGACTATTAGTTGGCGGAGCTTTGCGACCACGGCATCCCGCTGACCGCCCACTCGCCGATCCTCACCGCCACCCCGGGCGCCCGGATCATCGAACTGGACGCGCACGGCTTACAGACCTGTGGCTTAAACGAGTTGATGACCGTCGCGCCGTCTCGACGTACGGCCCGCGGAGCACCTCGGCACACTTGTCGTTGGATCGAAGCCCATTGGCTGATGCCATACTTCTGGAATGCCAGATCCTGAGGGGACCGACACCCGCCAGCCCGGTGCGACTGGGTCGGTTTCCGTCTCCCGCATCGGACACGACGCCATGGTGTCGGGGGCAGCCACAGCCGAGTTGACCTGACCATGACCCCACCCCGCTGGGACGGACGGGCCATCTTCGGCCCCGGGCTGCTGTGTTATCTCGGCCCGGGACATACCGCGGCCGAGCACGCCCACCACGCCGTGCAGCTCGTGTTGTCTGCGGACCCATTCCGACTCCAAGTGCCCGAGACGACGGTGACAGCCAGGGCCGCCCTCGTGCCTGCCGACGTCCCCCACACCCTGGAGGTTGAGGACACCTCGATGGCCCTTCTGCTGGTCGAGAGCCACGGCAGCCGAGGGCGGGAACTCCATCGCCTGGCCCACCGTTGGCTCGGGGTCGACCTCTATGAGCAGCTGGGGCGCCCCCGTCTTCCCTCGTCAAACACTGACGCTGCCACGGTGCTGCGCTGGGCCGAAGATCTCCTCAGCGTCTGGAGCACGCCCACCTCGCCCGATACTCCCCTCTCACCAGAAGTCCGTCACGTCTTGACCCAACTAGCCCAGTCCCGCGGACGGGGGCCTCGCCTGGCCGAGGCCGCTGCTGGCTGCGGACTATCCGCCAGCCGGCTCACGCACCGATTCTCCGCAGAGACCGGAATCCCCTACCGGCGCTACCTGCTGTGGCTACGCCTGCAACGAGCGGTCGACTCCGCCCGGTCCGGCGCCACCCTGGCCGAGGCAGCAATCGAAGCGGGGTTCAGCGATCAAGCCCACCTGAGCCGAACCTTCCGGGCAATGCTCGGGCTGAGCCCCGCAGCCGTCCTGCCATTGCGTGACGCTTGGGGATCAGCTCACGGCATGGTGTTCGACGAGTTCGATGACCGGTCGCAGCCGCAACGTTCAAGACAGGACGGTGGGACCGCGAATAGCGTCCAGCCATGAGCGAGAACCATCTAACGGCCACCCGAATGCTCGATCTCGACCACCAGGTGTTGACCGAGCTGGTGGAGAGTCGGGGTTGGAAGTCGCTCCCTGCCCGGGAGCGGATCGGGGCGGTCTATGACTACGTCCGCGACGAGATTCTGTTCGGCTACAACCAGGCCGACGACCTGCCCGCCTCCACGGTGGCCGCGCAGGGGTACGGCCAGTGCAACACCAAGTCCACCCTGCTCATGGCCCTCCTGCGCGCCGTCGACATTCCTTGCCGATTCCACGCGGCGACGGTGGAAAAGCGTCTCCAACGAGGGGTGATGGACCCGGTGGTGTACGCGCTCGCGCCGCGAAGCATCGTCCACAGTTGGGTCGAGGTGCTGTTCGAGGACCGCTGGGTCGCGCTCGAAGGAGTGATCCTCGATCAGGGCTACCTGGACGGGGTGCGTGCCCGCTTCCCCAGCACCTCGGGGGCCTTCCTCGGCTACGCCCTGGGCACGACCTGCCTGGCCTCGCCCAATGTGTGTTGGCGGGGCCAAGACACTGCCGTCCAGAGTACGGGAGTGAACCAGGATCTGGGGATCTACCCTGATCCGGACGCCTTCTTCGCCGAACACTCGACCAACGCCACCGGGGTTCGTGGCTGGCTCTTCGCCGCCTGGGCCCGGCCCAGCATGAACCGCAGGGTGCGGGCACTGAGAGCTCGGACGTAGGCGCATCGTCCGCCCGACACGCGACTCGGTCAGCGGCTCCGCACGGCCGGGGTCGGAGAGACGGCCTTCCCTGCCAGGAAGTCAACGGCGTGCTGAATGGTCTGGGGCGCCCACAGCACGCGAAAGTGGTCGAAGCCGTGGGTGACCACAACCTGCGCGCCTGGCCAGTGTTCGGCCAGCCGTGCGGCTGAGTCTGTGGGCACTTCGTAGTCGTCGGCGTCGTAGACGAACAACGCCTCGGGCAGATCGCAGGTGGAGTCGGCGATCAATTGCGGCACGTTGTAGTCGGCCATCCGAACGCCATGGCGTCGGTCGGCGTAGTGCTGCACCAGCCGAGCCGTCCGGGGGCCCCAACCCAGGTGCTGGGTGAGGTAGGCGATGTGGTCATCACCGGTCACCGACGGGGAGACGAACACCACCCGCTTCGGCGAGACCAGCCCGGTTGCGATCGCCACCCCCGCAGCCATGGACCCGGCCGAATGCGCCACGATCGCTTCCACCGCACCGAGGTAGTCGGCAACGACCGCTGTGGCATCCATCACGTCAGCGATCGAGGAGTAGTGGCGCCCGTAGCGCCCCGGCGCGGATTCACCATGGGACGGTGCGTCCCAGGCGACCACCCGGAATCCCGCCGCCACCAGCGGCTCGACATAGACACTGAGCTGCTGCCACCATCCCGACCAGCCGTGCATCAACAGCACCACCGGTCCTTCCCCCCAGCTGAATGCCTGCAGCCGGCGTCCGTCCAGGACGATATCGAGCGGTGTACCCGGCGCTAGCCCCCGATTGCGCTGCGCCGCAGGAGGGGCCGGAGGAACCCGAAACCAGATCGCTTGCCCCAGCCGTCCAGCCAGGTGGGGTGCCACCCACTCGCCCACCGAAAAGGCTGCTCGAATGACCCCCAATGCAGCACCGCCACCCAACGCGGAAATGTGGTGACGCGCCAGCCATGCGCGAAATGATCCCAGCTTGACGATCGGCACCCCCAAAGAACGACGTGGAACTGCCATTCTCAGCCGATTAGTGCCGATCTCAGGAATTGATCACCTGATGAAATGAAACGTCACATAGTTCAGCGGTTCTGCTGCAGCCCCGCCGCCCGCACCGCGCGGATCGGTCCGCTGACCGCATCGGAGTGGACTGGTTCGGAGGCCGGGACGAGCCCGCGTCGCAAGAGGCTGAGATCGCCATGGCATTGCTGAATCAGAGTGCACTGATTGATGCCTTACTCTCGCCAAGGCGCATCCTGGCTGGGCCGTTGCCGGTCATTCCGCGCCCACTACTGGGTAGCCCGCGTTCGGCGCTCTCACCGGACACACCAGATCGGTGACTTCAGTGGCCGACCACTCCAACGGAACCTATCTGGCCATCGCGGGCCTCGACGGCACCGCCCGCAGGATCATCCCGAGGCGTTTTCACAACGCATCCCGCGTGTTGAAGCTTGTGAAGGACGGGCGCTGACAACGTCCGCCAGCTAGGTTCGTCCAGCTCGTCTGCGCGCGATCTCAATCACCGCGCTCTCGTTCACCTCACCCAGGCCGGACGCGATCAACTCATCCAAGGTGTCTAGCGCGACCTCGCCGAAGGGTGCCGCCGCTCCCAGCTCCTCGGCCAGGCTCATCGCGTAGGCGGCATCCTTGCGTCGTAGGCGCCCGGAGAAACTCACCGGATCAGGATGGTCACCGGCCACCATTCGCCGCGCATTGCGCACCACCTGCGGGCTGGCCGCCTGACCAGTCGCCAGCGCCTGTTCAACCTGCGCCAGGTCTAGACCGGCGCGCTCAGCCAGCGCCAAACCCTCAGCGACGCCGGCGATCTGAACCGCGCCGATCAGGTTGACGATGAGCTTGTAGGCCGTGCCTGCACCCACCGGTCCGAAGTGGAGTAGGTCCGTGGCCAGCGGCTCCAACAATGGTCGGACGTCGTTCAGGTCGGCCGGGTCAGCACCGACGAGCAGCGTGAGCCGACCGGCTGCAGCAGCCTCTGGAAGGCCAGTCACCGGGCTGTCCACATACCGCCACCCCCGCTGGCTCACGGCGGACGACAACTCAGCCACCCACGCCGACGACAGCGTCGAGCACTCAACGGCGAACGCGCCAACCGCCGGTTCACCAGCCATGATTCCGTCTGCTCCCAGCCACACCGCCCGGGACGCATCATCATCGCTGACCATCACGAACACCGCATCGACACCACTCACAGCCTCCGCCGCCGTCGAGGCGAACCGGGCACCCGCAGCGATCAGCGGCTCGGCAGCAGCCGCGGTTCGATTGGTCACCGTGACGTCGTGGCCAGCCGCCAGCAGCCGTCCGGCCATGCCCCGGCCCATCCGACCCAGCCCGACAAACGCGATCCTCGCCATGCCTGTGATCCTAGGTGGCGGCGCTCACTGAGCCGATGAGTACCTCTGCAACCTCTCCGGCGAGACGCCGACCTCACCACGCGATCGGCTCCCGATTCGCGTAGGCGAGCGCCGCTTTGGCTATCAGCTCCTCCAGGGCCAGGCTGCGTCGACTCCCGTCGCTGCCGTCGGTCACCTGAATCAGCCCGGCTGCTGCCTCACGATCCCCGATCACGGCAACCAGGGAGACTCGGCGCCTGCGGGCGTCGCGAATACGGGCACCCAGGCTGCCGTCGTGGTCGACTTCGGCACGCAACCCCGCGGCACGCAGCGCATCGACCGCAGCACGAGCCGCCTCATCATGAGCTTCGCTCACGGGCAGGACGACCACCTGCACCGGTGCCAACCAGAACGGCAGTCGGCCCTGGTAGCGCTCCAGCAGCGCTGCGACGACGCGCTCCATTGATCCGACGGTGCCCCGATGGATCATTACCACGCGCTGATGCGATCCGTCGGCGGCCTGGTAGGTGAGGTTGAAGTTCTCCGGCTGGTTGAAATCGAGCTGGACGGTGGCGATGGTCTCTTCTTGGCCGCGCCCATCACGCACCTGCACATCCAGCTTCGGGCCGTAGAACGCCGCCTCGCCCACAGCCTCGATCAACGCCAGGTCTTCGCCGGCCAGCACCTGCTCGGCGGCCGACCGCAACGCGTTTTGACTGGTCTGCCACTGTTCGTCCGACCCCAACCAGGAGCCTCCCTCGCCGCGCAGAGACAGCCGAACATAATCCACCGGCAAGCCCAGAATGCGCTGAGCACGAAGTGCCGAACGCAATGCGCGCGCGACCTCGTCGGCCACCTGATCGGCCCGACAGAAGACGTGGGTGTCGTCCAGATTGATCTGCCGCACCCGCTGCAGACCCGACACCACCCCGGAGCGCTCAGCACGGAACATCGCGCCCAGTTCGTTGAGCCGAATGGGAAGCTCCCGATAGGAGTGCTGCCGCGAGGCGTAGACCAGCGCATGGTGCGGGCAGTTGGCTGGACGCAGCACTACCTCGTCCTCACCGAGCTTCATCGGCGGGAACATGTCGGCGGCGAACTTGGTCCAGTGCCCGGATCGTTCAAACAGTGCTCGCTTGCCCAGCACCGGGGTGTACACGTCGACGCAGCCGTCGTCGTGGGCGATGTCTTTGGCCAGACGCTGCAGCTCGTTGCGGATTGCAGCACCAGCCGGTAGCCACAGTGGCAGCCCCGAACCGGCCAGCGGGTCGGTGGCGAAGACATCGAGATCGTGATTCAGGTCACGGTGGTCAAGCGCCTCAGCGCTGTGGTCGTTCATGCGGATTCTCCCTTGTGGTGAACCCCGGGAGCTCACCAGGACGCATCGCCGAAACGACAAAAGCCCCGGATTGCTCCGGGGCCGATGATGAGTGCTGATTCAGGACAACACGAAGGCGCCGGGGCTATCCGGCGTCGTAGTGAACTGACGATTCGGCACCCAAAAACCATAGCGCACCAACAAGTTCCGCGTTGCTGTCACGTCGGTGGCAGCAGGACCGGCCGGTGAGCACCGACAACACCGTCGCCCCTGCCGGCGATGCTCATGGCCTCCAGGTGTCCACCGAATCCGAATCGTGCTGCAGCGAGGGGTGCTTGCTCTTCAGCTTGGCGATCTCACCCTGCGCCCGGACCACGGTCTTGAGAGCGACGTCCTTCTCGTAGGGCTCGACGTAGCGCTTGTACTTGGCGATGTGATCCCTGATCGCATCACGGTGACCAGCGATCTGCTTCTTCGCCGTTGCAGTGTTGTCTGTCATGCCAATTCTCCTTCGAACGGTTCGCCGTGCGCGTCGCACGCTACGGCCGCAAAGCCAGGCCCGGGCACGGGCTTGATGAGGTCAGGAACAGGTGCCGAACGAGGAACAAGCCTTGTGGTTGCCCTCTTTGCAGTGGGCGCACTTGTTTCCTTGTCCCCGGTCCTTTTCACAGGCGCAAGCCATGGAACTCACCTCCTTCCTGGTCGAAGTCGCAGGGGTGAAGTCATTCGGGTCGAGTACCCAACTCCTTGTGAGTGCAGCGCCCCTTGCAGGTCTGGCAGTACTGGATTCGGCATTCGTAGCGCTTGTAGTTGCCGTCGTATTTCTTGACGTCTTCGTAGGGCCACATGGCCACCTGGCAGTGCGGACAAGTCATACCCACAGCGTCGTCTCCTCATTCTCGGATGAGCCCCCGGCTCACCTCAGGTGTGTGCCTTTCACATAGCTAGCAGGCTGTCACCAGACACCCCAACAGTTCGTCCGAAGTTGGCTAGTTTCTGTCCGAAACGGGACCACTTGCGGTCCGTCACGTGCTCGCCGAGGATGGCATCGTGAACATCGGGGACGCCGTCGCGCAGGCGGACAAGCTATCAACCTCGGAGCTGCTGATCGCGGCTCAGCAGGAAGCCATCGAGGCCGGTCCCGACGATCCCGAACCTCACCTGGTGGCGCTGAACCAGCGCCCGACCCCGGAGGTGTTCGGCGCCGCAACAGAGTTGATTGCCGGCACTGATCCGGCCGAGCGAGTCTTCGGCATCCGCATCCTTCGCGAACTGGGCGAGGCGGACGACACAGGGCGTCGACCATTCAGTGACCAGGCTGTGCCGCTGCTGCGAGAGTTGCTGCGTCAAGAACGCGATGCCCGGGCACTGGCGTGGATCATCTCCGCCCTCAGCTACAACGCGGCCAGGGAGTCGTTGCCGGAGGTCCTCCGATTCGCCGAGCATTCAGATGCGGGTGTGCGCTTCGCCGTCGCCGCCGCGCTGCCGTCGCTGATGAACCCTGAGCAGGCCGAACCGGCGGCAGCCGCCGCGCTCCTGGCACTGTGCAAAGACGACAATCCCGAGACCCGCTACTACGCGCTGTACGCACTGCTCGACGAAGTCGCGGGGATTGATCCCGACCAGCTCGCCGTCACCCTCGGCGCTCTCCGGGACGATCCCGACGAGCAGGTCCGCGCCATGGCGCGTGCACGCCGAACCGACATCTGAGACCCCCGCCAGCTCGCGGTGAGCCGGGCGCCGTCACTCACGCGGTGATCGATTTCTCCGCGACTGCCGATGTCGGCCCTACCGGCTGAACAAGGTCGCTGGCGGTGGCCTCATCCAGCCGCAGTCGCGCTACGGCCTCGGCCCGGAATCCTCTTATGACCAGCCACAGACCCAGGCTCAGTTCCCACATTGCCACGGGCACGGTGGCGATGCTGGCAATGGTGGAGGTCTGGGTCCAAACGCCGAGCAGCACGCCGACGCTGGACGCCAGCAGCAATGGCGCGCCGACCAACCCGAAAGCCGGAATCAGCCGGGGCACCAACCGACTGCGGTACATCACCGAACCCAGCAGGAGCGCATTGACCGCACTCATCACAGCCGGCCCGATCAGGAAACTCGCGTCGTGCAATGCAACCAACTCAGCCACGGAATCCGAGCCCTGAGCGCGCACGGTCGCGGTTGCCAGGACGGCCAGCACTCCGACCATGATCATGGCGGCCTCCAACGTCCGCGACAGCACGAATCCCAGGCCGAGGGTTTGGCTCACTCGTCGAGTCGCCGGATAGAGCGCCACCGCTGTCCCCACGCAGGATGCGGCCAGCAGAAGTTCCAGGACGACACCCCAGGCGCCGGCTGAGCGTCCGCCGGTTCCGGCGAAGAAAGAGGTCTTGAGTGCAAGGGCGGGAATCGAGGTCACGAAGGTAGCCAGGTAGAGCATTCCGCCCCACAGGGCGATTCGGCGGGAGGTTGTCATCAGCGTCTTTCAGTTGCAGGTGTACGGCGTACACCGGGGCTGCACTCACAGTAGGTGTACGCTGTACACGATGTCAACATCGAAGATCACCACCCCGCAAAATCGCGTACCACTAACGCGTGAGCGGGTGCTGGCGCGGGCCATTGCGCTCGCCGATGAAAGCGGTCTCGAGGCCGTCAGTATGCGAACTCTCGCCGCCGAACTCGGCGTGGTTCCGATGGCGCTGTACAAACATGTCGCCAACAAAGACGACCTGGTCAGCGGCATGATCGACACGGTGATCGCTGGCTACCCCGAGATTGAGTCGGACCTGGAGTGGCCGGCAGCGATTCGGCGCCGCATTCACGCCGCTCGACGCGAACTACTGGCCCATCCGTGGCTGCGTTCAGCCATCGAAAACGCCACCATCAGAACCCCCACGGTGATTGGCTATATGGACGCTGTGGCCGGCGATTTCGCCGCCGGGGGCGTCTCCTACGACCTGACCCACTACGCCATGCACGCGCTGGGCCATCGCATCTTCGGCTTCTCCCCCGAGGCCTTCACCGACCAAGCCAGCAGCGCAGCCCCCGCGCTGTCGCCCGAGCAGCAGCACGCCATGGCGACGGCCTTTCCGCATGTGGCCGCCATCGCCATGGCAGCCGCGAAAGCCAACCCCAGTGGTGCCTGTGAGCCGGAGAGTGAGTTCGACTTCACTCTCAATCTGATTCTGGACGGGCTCCGCGGGCTCCACCGCAGCGGCTGGACGTCCACCGGGGAGACGACAGCACCAGGGATACATCCTCAGCACTAGCCCGAAGCCCTCAGCGTGGCCATCGCTCAAGGTTCCGCCTTGACATTCTGGGATACCTCAGCAACTATTGACTCAATAGATGTGGAGGTATCCCAGATGTCAGCTGATCTCAACACCCGCGCCAACGCCTACGCTGCGCTCGGTGAACCGTCCCGGCTGCGGATCATCGACCTCCTCGCCAACGCCGACCTGTCGTCAGGGGATCTCGCGACCCAGCTGGAGTTGCCCACCAACCTGATCGCCCACCACCTGCAAGTACTGCAACGAGCCGGCCTGATCAGTCGCCGCCGCTCCGACGGTGATGCTCGCCGCACCTACATCACCCGAACCGAGGCCTGCAATCGCCTCCTCGGCCATACCGGCTGGACTCGTCCGGAAAAGGTCGCCTTCGTGTGCTCCCAGAACTCCGCTCGCTCCCAGCTGGCCGAGTCCTACTGGCGCACCATCAGCGACATTCCGGTCGTCTCGGCCGGCACCCACCCCGCCGACCGCGTCCATCCCCGCGCCGTAGCGGTAGCCCGTCGACACGAACTCGACCTCACCGGAGCCGTCCCCAAACTCGTCGGGGACACCCTCGATGGCGATGAACTCCTCATCGCCGTGTGTGACCGCGCCTACGAAGACCTCCGCAGCGAACCGCTGCATTGGTCCATCCCTGACCCGGCCGATGCTGACACCGCTCGCGCCTTCGACGCCGCCTACGACGACATCACCAGCCGTATCGACCATCTCGTTGCCAGTCTCAAAGGAGAAGCATCATGACCCTGCAGCCACCGTCCGTTCACACCTGGGAGAGCCTTCACGCCGACGAGCGGCTGGCCCTGAAGAAGGCCGCCGCCCAACTCGCCACCGAGTTCTCCGGCCTCTACGACACCGAGACCATTCAGCGATTCCTGGAAAGCTCCTACGACCAGTTCGCCGACCGCGCCACCGTCGTCCGATTTCTGCCATTGCTCGCCGAACGCTTCGCTCGGCAGCGGCTCCACGCCCTCGCCCGGGTAGAAGGACTCCACGCCGACGGCAAGCCCGTGGTGCTGTTCTTGTGCACCCACAACGCCGGGCGCTCCCAGATGGCACTCGGCTTCTTCGAAGCCCTCACCGGGGACGCCGCAGTTGCCTGGTCCGGTGGTTCCACTCCCGGACGTGAGGTGAACCCGGTGGCAGTAGCCGCCATGGCCGAGCGCGGCATCGACATCGCCCACGAGTTTCCCAAGCCATGGACTGACGAGACCGTCCGCGCGGCCGATGTCGTCATCACCATGGGCTGCGGCGACGCCTGCCCTATCTTTCCGGGCAAGCGTTACGAGAACTGGGAGGTTGCCGACCCGGCCGGCCAGGACCTCGACACCGTCCGCGGCATTCGCGATGACCTCGAACGCCGCGTCCGCACGCTCATTTCCTCGCTGCCGGTGTGACCGACGACCTCACGCCTCACTCGGTGTCGAGCACGTGCTCCACGCGCCGATCCGGAACGATCCACAGCGCAGCAACCCCCATCAGACAGATGCCGGAGACGACCACCCCCACCTCACCGAAGAACGGTGCAACCGTCGCCAACACGTAGGCCCCAATCGAGACCCGACCTTTGATGTCGATCCCGGACGCCTGCGCAACTCGACTGTTCGCCTCATGAGCCCTGATCGTGACCTTCTGCAGAATCGTGTAGCCGACAGCCGCCATCAAGGCGACCGCACCATAGGCCGACATCGGCACTGCCGCGAAGTGGCTCTCACCGGCCCAGGCGGTGACGAACGGGAACAGCGATAGCCAGAACAGCAGGTGCATATTGGCCAGCAGCATCGACCCGTTCACCCGCTCGACAAGCTGAAACAGGTGATGGTGGTTGTTCCAGTAGATGCCCACATACACGAAGCTGAGCACGTAGCTGAGGAACTTCGGCCACAGCACGGCCAGGTCGGTCCACTCGTGGCCGTCGGGAACGCGCAGTTCCAGCACCATGATCGTGATGATGATGGCGAGCACACCATCAGAGAACGCCTCAACCCGTGATCTGCGCATCGCGATACTCCTCGTAACCGGTCAGCTCACAGCGTGACGACGATCTTGCCGCGCACATGGCCGCCCTCAAGCTCGGCATAGGCAGCAATGGCTTGCTCGAACGAATAGGTACCGGCCACATTCACCCGCAATCTTCCGGCCGCAACCAGAGCGACGAGCTCGGCGAGATCGTCATGGTCGGGCCGCACCCACACGTAATGGCCACCCAACGCGGCTGCGCGAGGATCAGCGATCGAGGCGACGCGTCCGCCGGGAATGAGCAGTGACGCGACGGAATCCATCGCCTCGCCACCGACGTAGTCGAGGATGACGTCGAAACCCTCGGGCACCGCAGACCGCGCCTGTTCCACAAGCCGCTCGCCGTAGCTGATCGGCTCAGCTCCCAGCGAGCGCAGATAGTCGTGGCTGGACGCCGACCCGGTGCCGATCACTCGGGCGCCGGCGAGCACCGCCAACTGGGTCGCAAATGATCCCACCCCACCACCGGCGGCGTGGATCAACACCGTCTGGCCAGCAGCTACGCCCACCCGACGGATGCTCTGCAGCGCAGTCAACCCCGCCAAAGGCAGAGCGGCGGCCTCCTCGAACGACACCTCGGACGGCTTGTGGGCCGCGGTACGGACCGGCACTGAGATGAACTCGGCCAACGACCCGCCCCCGACCACATCCTTGCGGGCATAGGCCAGGACCTCGTCCCCGACGGCATATTCCGGAGTGTCGAGTCCGGTGGCCACCACCACACCGGCCACGTCCCAACCGGGCACGACCGGGAACATGGTGTCCATCAGTGAGGCCAGGTGGCCCTCGCGGATCTTGTAATCGACCGGATTGAGGCCCGCGGCCACAACCTTCACCACCAGCGAATCCGGGCCGGGATGAGGGTCGGCCACATCGCCGAACCGGAGTTGATCGCGATTCCCGAACCTGTCATAGAGCAGCGCTTTCACACCACTGGGAACTCCGCAGCGAGACACCCCTATTCCGCGACCGTCCAATCGGGAGTGTTTCTACCCGCACCATCTGTATATACTGACTATATACAGCAAGAACGGAGGTGTCGTGGAGATCGTGCTATCGACCTCGTCGGGGGTTCCCCTCTACGAGCAGATCGCCAGCCAGGTGCGCACCGCCATCCTGACCGGCCGACTACCCGAAGGGGCACCGCTGGTTTCGCTGCGCCAACTGGCGCGCGAACTCCAGGTCAGCCTGATCACCACCACGCGCGCCTACAACGATCTGGCGGCCGAAGGGCTGATCGCCAACGTGCCCGGCAAAGGCAGCTACGTACTGCCGATCGACCGCGCCGCCACGCAAGCCGCCGCGCGCGCTGCCGTCCGCGATCAACTCAGCCGCACGGCCACCACCGCACACACCGCCGGTCTGACCCTCACCGACGTCCGCACCCTTCTGGAAGAGGTTTGGAATGAACACCAGCGCGGATGACCGTCCGCTCACCACTCAACTGGCCCCCGACGCAATCAGCACCAGCGGGCTGGTTCGCGACTTCGGACGGTTCCGGCTCGGACCGCTCGACCTGACCATCCCGATTGGCTACGTCACCGGCCTGGTCGGTGCCAACGGTGCCGGCAAGACCACGCTGCTAAAGCTCCTACTGGGCCTCCAACATGCCGACTCCGGCAGCATGCTCCTGCTCGGCGAACCCGCGAGCGAAGCCAACCCGGCCGTTCGCGAAGACCTGGGCGTGGTCTTCGACGCACCCTTCGTACTGCCCGACTGGACGGTCAGCAAGACCGGACGAGCCACCGCACCGTTCTACTCCCGCTGGGACGCCGACCTGTTCGGTGCGCTCGTCGAGCGCTTCCACCTGGCGCCAGAAGCCACCGTGAAGTCGCTGTCTCGCGGTGAAGGAACCAAGCTAATGCTCGCCCTCGCCCTGGCCCACCATCCACGCCTGTTGCTGCTGGACGAGCCGACCAGCGGACTCGACCCCGCCACTCGACGTGACCTGCTCGACCTGTTCGCCGAGTTCATGGCCGCCGACGAAAGCCACACGATCCTGTTCTCCACCCACATCACCTCTGACCTGGAGCGCATCGCCGACCACGTCCGGGTGCTATCGCTGGGCCGCCTGGTCGAGGCCGGCACCGTCGATGACATCCTCGAACGCTATGCGGTCGTGCGCGGACCGCGCCGGGCGCTCACCGACCACAACCGCTCACTCATCCACGGCCTGCATGAACGCGCCGACATCTTCGACGGGCTCATCGAAGCCGCCGCCACCCACGGATTCGGCCCCGACGTGGTCATCGATACCGCCACCTTGGACGACATCGTGGTGCACCTCAGCACCGCCGAACAGGAGGTCCCGGCATGATCAACGCCGCACGATTCGCTCGCCTCGAACTCGCTTCGGCGCGAGTCAACGCCCGTCAGATGGTCATCTTGGCGGTGTTGATCGCCATGATGTCGTGGATTTCGGGCAACCAGGAACCACTGGCCTTTGCCGCGGTGGTGCCGCTGCTGCCGCTCTTCTTCGTGACGTACCCCTTCCTCGCCGACGAGCGCGGCCGCCACGACCTGCTCTATGCGACTCTGCCCATTCGGCGACACACCGTGGTGTGGGGCCGCCACCTGTACTTCCTGGTAATGGAGTTCGCCGCACTGGTCGGTGCCCTCGCGATCGCCCGCGCCTTTGCCGTCACGACAGGCCGCCCACTCGAGCCCGGACTCGCGGTCTTGCTCGCTGTGGCCGCGACGACTGCGGCGAGTCTCGTCCTCACCGTTCAACTGCCCGTGCTGTTCGCGGTGGGCTTCACCAAGTCGCGCTGGATCGTGGTGCTCCCACTCATCATCTGCCTCACGCCGATGGTCCTTGCCCAGATTCCCGGGGTCGGCGTCCGGCTCGCCGACCTCTGGCCGGGGGCACTCACCCCCACCTGGTCACTCGCCGTCGGCGTGGGCCTGACTGCGGTGATCATCGCGTTGTGGACGACCTCCGCATTGATCTCGGTACGGCTCTACGCCAAGCGTCAGTTCTGAGATCCGACGACGGGCACACGGGGTGAGCTTCCTCAAGGAACCACCGGAAGCGTGATCACCTGCTCGGCACCGCCGGTAGCGAACCACACCACATTCGCCGAGCTGCCGCCACCGAAGTTCGTCGAGGATCCCGCAATCGAGAACCGGATGCGATGACCCGGAGCGAACTCATGGACGAGTGCCGGCAGCTTCGCGGTGAACCGTTTCGACACGTCGGGAATCCGCACTGGTGCAATCTGCTGGCCGACAAGGGTGGTCAGTCCGTTGGGCGCGACATCGTAGATCTTGAAGAACAAGACGAGCTGACCGACGGCACCCCGGTGTTGTTCGGCGAGCGCCACCGGAGCGGAGACCTTCAGCCGCACGGTCGGCGAGCCGACCACGTCGACCTTCGACGTCAGAGGTGCGGTGGACCACGACAGCGCCGTGCCCGCAAGATCGTGCTGGTGGCTGGTGATCGGACCGGTAGGCGTGGTGGCTGCGGTCAAGTCCAGGGGGTCGGTGTTGGTGACGACCCCGAACTCCGGGGTGGACATGACCAGCAGGGCGTCCTTCACGTCCGCCGGATCGGTCTTCAGCCTTTCCAAGGTGGACGGGTAGTAGCTGACCGGCTCCCCCACCGGGAAGGTCGATGAGGTCGCGTAGGTCGTGCCCGGGGTGTCGGGAAGCCAGTTCTGCTGGTAGGCGAACAGCGGGCCAACATCGACGTTCTCCTTGCGCAGGTAGCGCGCGAACCAGTGAAACACCCGCTGGCTGACATAGCTCGCCGGATCGGGATGGAGCGGGTTCAGATCATCGACCGAGCCGTTCGGATTGGTGTGGCCGGCACGCTGCCAGATCATCCGGGTGGGCACGTCGTTGGACTGCAACTGGCGAAACAGTGCGACGCCTTCGTTGAGGGTGAAGAAGGTGTCGTCCTGGCTTTGGATCACCAACGTCGGCGCACGGACCGAGTCGATGTAGCTGGCCGGGGATACCCGCTCGGCCAGAGCCAGGTCGGCGGCACTGGGGTAGCCCCGCACGAGACCGCGCGTGATCGTGGCGCAGACCCCGTCGGCGAGCTTCTCGCAGCCCGTGAGGTTGACGCTCTGGTCTCCGCCAGTACCGGTCAGCGACCCGACCAGACCGACACCGAGAGCCCAGTTGTGTTTGAACGCGCCCGGGGTGGAGCTGGAGACCCCGCTGGTGATCGCGGTGCTGTTCGGATACAAGGTGTATCTCAAGTCGTTGAAGGTCGAGATCGGCACGAGCGCGTCGATGCGGGGGTCGATCGACGCGGCTGCCAACTGAACCGCGCCACCGTAGGAGGCGCCGAACATGCCCACCCGAGGATCGTTGGCATGACCGCTGCCATCGTCGTGTTTCACGGCGTCCATGGCCGGTGCGGACAGGTGGTGCTCGGCGTCGCGGTAGGCGATGCCCTCAGCACCGCCGAGGTAGCTCACCAACTGGGAGGCCGCGGCACCGTCGATCGCCGGATCGTCCAGCGAGATCAGACACGATGACCCCCCGAATCCGAGGCCGGAGTACGCCAGCACCAGATAGCCCTCATCAACGAACATCTGAGCGAACTCCTTCAGGTCGCCCTTGCTCTGACCAAAGCCATGAGTCATCAGGACCGCCGGCACCCGGTGCGAGGAATCCGCACCCGCGGGCCGATAAACATCGCCGACGATGTCACAGTGCGTCGCACCATTGCTGCCCACAGCGACGGCGAAGTGCAGGGTTTCCACCGACGCTTCCGCTCCGATGGCCCTTGACGCCGGCGCGAACGGCACCATCGCCACCGCCACAATCATGACCATCGCCGCGCTCGTGCGACGCCGTACCGTTCGAGGCCGGCGAGCTTTCCGGGACACAGAATCAAACGAGAACATGCTGACTCCCCACTGAATCGAAGCAGTTCGATAAAAGAACTGCGACCACGCTAGCGGACCCATCGCGCCTTGCCAAGACCTCAGGGGAAAGCAAACCCGGCCCCTGCGCGCACGCAGGGGCCGGGAATCAGACCAGTCGACTCAGCTGCGCTGCAGTGCCGCAGTGAAGGCGCTGGCGTGCGAACTCTCCTGGCGTCCGGCCTTCCAGAACACGCGGGCCGCGGCATCATCTCCGACGGCGGAAGCCTGCTCCGCAAAGTCCGGGTACATGGTGGTGGCCTCATAGGTCTCACCGGCGATAGCCGTCTTCAGATTGGCCTCGTTGGTGCCCACCAGACCAGCCAACACGGCTTCACCAGCCAGGTGCTCGCGCAACTCCACCTGGGCGATGCCCCGGAAGAGCGCGGCGAGCTGGGGCAGCTCCGACTGCAGGGCATGGTCGGCGTAGAGGCGGTACTTGGCCTGCGCGAAGGCTTCGCCACGCATCGCGTCCTCCAGGTTGGTTTGAGTCTGGCCCGAGCAGGCCGGGGAACTCGCGACGACGGTCACCGGATCCACCGTGGGCGCGGCAGGCACCGCCACACTCGAGTCCGTCAAGGACGCCAATGCCTGGGTGTAGGCGGCGGCATGAGCGGCCTCATCAGCGGCGATTTCGGTGAACAGTTCCGCCGCTGCCGTGCAGCCGTCCGCCGTGGCTTGAGCCGCGTACTCCGGATACATCGTGGTGGCCTCAAAGGTCTCGCCGGCGATGGCATCAGCCAGGTTGGACGCATCACTTCCGACCAGACCGGCGATCTCGGCCTCGTCGGCAAAGTGCTCGGTCAGTTCGACCTTCGCAGTGCGGGTGAACAGTGCGGAGATCGATGGGCTGCCATTGCGGGCAGCTTCACCGGCGAAGGCGGTGTACTTCGCATAGGCGAAAGCCTCGCCGTGCATGGCAGTGAGGGCATTGGCCTTGGTGGAAGCAGCAACCTCCGTCGAGGGAAGGGGTGCTGCCGAGGCCGCAGCCGCGGGGGCACAGATGGCCGCAATCCCGATGAGAGTGGCGGTGACGGGTTTCCAGTGCAACATGGGGGTCTCCTCTGATTATTGGGTGGGTAGCCCAGCTCGACGTCCTCACCGGTGCCGCGCCATCACGGTTCAAAGGCCCGCGATAATCGGAATTCCGGGCGCACGGCGATCGGCAGGAACATCAGACTGTCTGGGCAGTGACCCTACCGATTTCCTGGCGCATTTCCAGGGGTCCCCACGTCGGCATCTGCGCTTGTACGCTCACGATGGGGCGGTAAATGAGAATACTCTCATAAATGTCGACCGCTCGGGGAGAGTAATTACCGACCTTTCATTTCTCATTCATCAGGAAAGCCTTTCCTAACCCGCCGGGCAGCTGCCACCATTGGCAGGCCTGGGTACACCCCGTAAGGTGTGCCTAATCCAGGAGGTGCTCTTGCTCGCATTCACTCGGTGGACTTCCCCACTGCTGGCCGTGGCCATGATCAGCATCGCTCTCGGCGCCGTCGCACCAGCGCCCACGGCCCAAGCCGCCACCGCCGTGACGATGCACGTCTCGCCCCGTTCACCGATGCCGGGCGAGCGATTCACCGTGTCGGGACGGATCGGCACGAAGGTGGTGCGTCCGGTGAACCTGCAGCGCCGCTCCTGCGCCCGCGTGAACGGACGCCTCAGCCGCTGCGTGTGGAAGAAGGCCGCGCGCGGGCACACCACCGCAACTGGTGCCTACACCTTGGCCGCATCGACCAAGAGCACCGCCTTGGTGCGGGTCGTCGCCAAAGCCGTGACCGTCGGCCACAGGCACTATCCGCGTCGAGTCTCGGCCACCACACGCATTCGCACGGTCTCCCAGCGCGCCTCCCTGTCGATGCCTGCTACGGCCACCGCGGGTCGCGCAGTCACGGCTACGGCCACCTTCACGCCGGCCCGCAATCATCGGCCCACCCAACTGCAGGCCCTGATCGGCGGCCAGTGGACTGTGCTCGGACGTGGCACCGAGACCGCGCAAGGCACCTCGAAGCTGTCGGTGACGCTGACCACAGCAGGAACTTTCCGGGTGCGCGCCGTCGCACTGGGCTGGCACGGCGCGAAGACCATCGCCTCAGCCACCGCCACCATCACCGTGCGTGCTGCCACGACAACCCCTGCCACCGATCTGTGCACCGGAGTTGGGATCACCGGCAAGGCGAAGGTCGCCTACACCAACCTGGCCAAACCCGCCGTCGGCCAGGCAGTGATCGATCCTGACTTCGGCACCACCATTCGCCGCGTCACCGATGTGGCGGCGCGCTGGCCCGATGCCAGCGTCGTGGTGCCCGCCTACCCGACGATTCCGGCGTGGAATGCCGACGAGAGCTACCTGCTGCTCTACGTCACCGAGTCCTCACAAGGGTGGGCGTTGTTCAACGGCAAGACCTACGCCTACATCAAGATGCTCGACATCAATCCCGCCGATGTCGAACAGTTCTACTGGAGCACCACCGATCCCGATCTGATCTACTACGTCGACCAGAACTCCTTCGTGCTCACCCGAATGCACGTCTCCACTGGGGTCAAAGATACGATCCACGACTTCCGCACCGACATCACCTCCGGGGTACTGAAGTCGGTCTGCGCCGGGGCGGATCTGGTCAGCGGCGGCAGCGACCCGTTCTTCATGAGTACCGACAACGACCTCATCGGGTTGGGCTGTCGCGACACCAGTGGCGATGAGACCACTTACGAGGGCTTCAGCTACCGCATCTCCACCAACACCATTGGTCCCACCCAGCACCTGACGGCCGTGGTTGCCCAGGCCAGCCCCTCGGGCGCCTCGCGATTCCTGGCCGGACAGAGCTCCAGCACCGTGCTGGACGCGACCAGCAATACAGTGAAGCGAACCCTGGCTTGGAGCGGCGAAGAACACAGCGACATGCTGCGCAATGCCGCCGGCGATGACCTGGTTGCCGGCGTCCAGTACGACGGGCCCAGTGGCAGCGGCACTTTGATGGTGGCCAACCTGGACACCGGCGCAGTGTCCACAATCATCGGCGAATCCCAGGGAGATCCCTACCCGCCCACCGGAACGCTGGTGAGTGGCCGCGCGTATCGCAATCCCGGCTGGGTTGCCCTGGCGGCAACCGGCAACGGACTGGATTCGGTCAGCCCTGATCCGACCTATCTCGAGCAAGAAGTGCTGTTGGCCAATGTCGACACCAAGCAGGTGTGCCGGGTGGCCCACCATCGCAGCTTCGGCTATGACGCGAATTCCTCCGACCAGAACTACTGGGCTCAGCCCAATGTGGTGATGAGCCCCAGCGGCACCCGGATTCTGTTCCCCAGCGATTGGTATGGCGGAGCGACCATCGACACCTATGTGATCGAGTTGCCCAGCTACGCTGGCTGAGAATCCCGCCAGCCCGAGATTGAGTCGGCAACAAGGAGATAACGGTGTCCCTGCGCGAAATCGAGTTTCTATCCAGCAACGGCCGCGACCTGATCCAAGGGTGGGTCTACACACCTGTGGGAGAACCGCGGGCGATCGTCCAGCTCATCCACGGGCTCGGTGAGCACTCTCGCCGCTATCTGCACCTGATTTCCGCCCTGGTGGACGCCGGGTTCGTCGTCGCAGCAGATGACCATGCCGGGCACGGACGCACCGCCATGCGCCAGGGCATTTGGGGAGATGCCGGCGAGAACGGGGCCCAGGTCGTCGTCGCCGACGAGCTGACCTTCCAGCAGCAGGTTCGGGAGGGCCTGCCGGTGCTGCCCTATCTCGTCTTCGGCCACAGTTGGGGTTCGATGATCGCCCGCGCCATGGCGTCCGACCCGAAGGCTCAGCTGTCAGGGCTGGCCCTGTGCGGGATCGCAGCCCAACTGCGCGGCATCGAGCAGACCATCGATCGAGCAGCGCTGGCCGATCTCGCGGCCGGTGCCATGGCTGCCGAACCCGCCCCGGCCGAACTGGTGGGCCAACTGTTCGATGGCTTCCTGGATCGCTGCGGGCCGAATCCGGGTCCGACCGATTGGGTCGCCCTGGACGCCGAGGTCGTTGCTGATCACGGCCGCGATGCGTTCAACAACTTCGGGGCGCCCTTGAGCGCTCGGTTCTTGCAGAGCTTCGTCGATCTGTACGACCAGGCGAACGCTGAGCAGTGGTACGCCACAATCCCCGCCGAACTGCCCGTATTGGTGCTCGCCGGCGATCAGGATCCGGTGTGCAACTACGGCGAAGGCGCTTACCACGTGGCGAATCGGCTGGTTGCCACCGGCCACGCCGACGTCCGCACCCGGGTGTTCACCGGGGTGCGCCACGAGGTACACAACGAGCCGATCACGCGGGCCGAGACCGAGCAGGAGATCATCGAGTTCGCCCGGCGGGTCAGCCAGGCCGACTGACGGGCGCGCCTGTCACGCGGCGGCGGGATCGACGACCCGGACGCCTAGCGGGCGGCTCCGATACCGTTCAGCAGCATGTCCAGCCCGAACTCGAAAGAGTCTGCAAAGTCATACCCGGGCTGGAGCACGTGTTGGGTGGTGAACTCCACCAAGGTCGAGTAGGCACCTTCGGGGAATGCGCTGGCCATCTGATCGGCCAGTTCGGCTACCTCTGCGTTGCCGTCGAACGGCAGCGACGCCTCCTGCAGGGCGAAGCCATAGACGAACGCGTCAAGGAGGGCGTAGGCGTGCGCGACCAACGACCAGTCCAATCCACCGCGCCTCAGGCAGGCCAACACCGCATCGTGATGGGTCAAGGTGGCCGATCCGGGGCTGGTGCGCGATTCCATCAGCGGCGGAGCCCAAGGATGTTGGCGCAGCACGCGCCGCGCTGACAAGTAGCGGTGCCGGATCGCGTCACGCCAGGGCAGGTCCTGCGGCGGCAGTTCGATCTCGGAAAACACCTGGTCGACCAGGCCGTCCAGAATCGCCTCTTTGCCTGCGACGTGGTGGTACAGGCTCATGGGTTTGGTCTGAAGCTCCGTGGCCAGCGCGCGGATGGTCAGGGCCTCGATGCCGCGGCGGTCAGCGAGCTCCATCGCGGCGTGAATCACTCGCTCGCGGGTCAGGGTTGGACGCTCGTTGGCTGCGCTCACTATGCCTCCTCCAGTCTCGGGATGGGTAAGTCTGCGCCATTCCGTTGTTGGATCGTACTTAGTACGGTAGCGTTCTCACAAGTCAGTCGTACTTAGTACGAACACACAACTCCCTGGAGAGAACGTCATGACCAGCACTCACCCTCAACCCGCAGCCAGCTCGGCCGCAGCGACTCCGACGCGCATGCGTGCCGTCGTCCAAGACCGCTACGGCAATGCAGACGCCCTGCACTTCGCCGACGTCGCCGTACCCACGCCGGGCCCCGGCGAGGTGCTTCTCGCCGTCCATGCCGCCGGGCTGAACCGCGGCACCTGGCATGTGATGACCGGACTGCCCTATGTAATGCGACTGATGGGCTTCGGCCTGCGCCGACCGGCGCAGCGCATTCCTGGAGCCGACGTGGCCGGACGCATCATCGCCCTCGGCGAGGGAGTCGATGACCTCACTGTTGGCGACGAGGTGTTGGGAATCGCGGTCGGTGCGTTCGCGCCCTATGCGATCGCTCGCGCCGACAAGCTGGTGCAGCGCCCCGCACAGCTGCCCGCCGAGAAGGCCGCAGCCGTTGCCATCTCCGGGATCACCGCCTATCAGGCCGTCCACGAGCAGGGCCGGGTTGCGGCCGGCCAGCGCGTGCTGGTGCTCGGCGCCTCAGGCGGGGTGGGCGCCTGGGTGACCCAGCTCGCGCACGCAGCCGGCGCTCACGTGACCGGGGTCGCAAGTGCAGCCAAGGCTGATCTCGTTCTCGGGTTGGGTGCCGATCAGGTTCTGGATTATGCGACAACCGAGCCGACCGCCGGAGCCGATCGCTACGACGTGATCATCGACATGGGAGGTCGACGCCCGCTGCGCAAGCTGCGACGCATTCTCACCCAGCGCGGCACGCTGGTCATCGTCGGGGGTGAAGGTGGTGGCCCTATCGGCGGCGGATTCGGACGCCAACTATTGGCGGCCGCGCTCTCCACTGTGGTGTCCCAGCGACTCACGATGGTGATGGCGGCTGAGCATCGAGACGCGCTGGCACCAGTCGTTGCCGCTATCGCTGAAGGAACGATCACCCCGGCGGTGAGTTCGATCTACTCGCTGGATTCCGTCGCCGATGCCATGACTGACCTAGTCGGTGGCAAGGTGCGCGGAGCCGCGGTGCTACGAATCGGCGACGGCTCGTAGGTGGCTGGCAGCTCTGGTGGCGGGGTTGCGGAGTCCGCTCGGGAACGACCCGAAGCTACGCCGAGCAGCACGCCACTCATCACCAGGGCCAGGCCAACCGCCTGTGGCACGCCGAACACTTCACCGCCGAGCATCACCCCGAGCAGCACGCCGGTAACCGGGTTGAGCAGACCAATGATGCCGACCGCAGCTCCAGACAGGCGCCGCAGCCCGGTGAACCACGCCGCATAGGCGATGGCGGTGGCGACCACGATCAGGTAGGCGAATCCAGCAATGGCGGGGCCATCGAGGGCGGGCGGCGGTCCTTCGACGATGATCGCCGCAGGCAGGACCACGAGCGAGCCGGCCACCAACTGCCACGACGCCATGGTCACCGGCGGGACTGCAGATCCCCACTTGGCCGTGAGCACGAAGCCCAGCGTCGAAGACAGCATGGCGACGATGGAGGCCACCACACCCCACGGATCGATCGGGCCAACACCGAAGCCCATCATGACCACGACACCAGCGATGCCAACAACGGCGCCCAACACCGCGGCCAACCGGGGCCGCTGGTGCAGAATCAGCCAGCTCAACACCAGCATGGCCGCCGCCGAGGTCGACATCAGGGTGGCCGCCAGGCTTGAAGGGAGCCGTTGCGCCACCACATAGACCAGCACATTCAACCCGCCCACACTGAGCAGCCCCAGCAGGAATGAACGCCACCACCACGATCCGGTGGGCAGCCGCCGCACCACCGCGAGCAACAACAGCCCGGCAGGCAGGCAGCGAATGACGCCGCCCCACAACGCGGTGTCTGGTGGCAGCAGGTGGCCCGTAACGAAGTAGGTGCTCCCCCACGCGATCGGCGCGATTGCGGTGAGAGCGACCCAACGGCCCCTTTTATCTTCCATGGAAGTTATATTACCTTCCTCGGAAGCTAATATCGAGTCATGACTCCTCCGCACTCTGACCACGTCGACTGGATCAGTGAGCAATGGCGCCGCGAACGCCCCGACCTCGACACCTCACCGGTAGAGGTGATCGGACGGCTGCACCGGCTGGCGTTGGCGCTCACTGCAGAGATCGTCCCGATATATGCCGAGTTCGGGCTCAGTGAACCGGAGTTCGATCTGCTGGCATCGCTGCGCAGATCCGGCGCACCCTACGAGCTACCCGCCGGCGAACTCTCGGACTACACGATGGTGACCACCGGGGGACTTTCGAAGCGCGTCGACCGCCTCGAAGCCCGCGGACTGGTCGAACGTATTGAGCCCGAGGATGATCGACGTCGGCGAATGATCCGACTCACCCCAGACGGCATTGCCCTCATCGACGCCGCCTTCACCGCCCACATGGCCAACGAACACCGACTGATCCAACAACTCGGCGCAGCCGATGCCACCGCCCTGGAGCCAATCCTTCGCCGATGGCTCGCCCTGCTCAGCTCCTGAAGGCTCGCCTGGCGAGGAGTCGGCGTCCTTGAGGGCGGTTACGCATCGAGCTCGACCGTCTCAATGCTGACTTCCGTGACGTCGTCCAGAGGAAGCGGCGCGAAGAGGTGGGGGTAGCCGTTCTCGACGACCACGGGAGTGGTGGGCGCAGGGTCCAGGCGCAGGAGTACCAGATCGGCGGCACCGAGATCTGCGTAGAACTTCTGGCGGGTGCGCTGGAGCTGATCGGCGAAAGAGAAGTGAACGAACCCTTCAGTGATGTAACCCGCGCCTCGGGCCGACCAGGGGTAGGCGCCGGCTGTGAGCGCGTCGCGCCACACCTCGCGCGGCGTCCAGTGGTAGATCGGGCGGGTCAGCGGAATGCGCGGACCCAACAAGCCCAGTCCAACCAAGTCGGCTCGCAGCTTTTCGGCCGAGGTGAAGTGCAGTGCCTGCATCCCGAAGGTGATCGCAGCCTCGACATTCTCTGCAGTGTCATCAATGAACACGACCTCAGCAGGGTCTCGCTGGCTGCGCTCACAGGCCAACTCGAAGATGCGTCGATCCGGTTTGACGACGCCCTCCCAACCGGAAACCACGATGTCGCTGAAGCGATTGAGAATGCCCCAGCGAGCACGGGTTCGGGTGAAGAGCTCGCCCGACCAGTTCGACAACGCCGATATCGGGACGCCGGCCTGCTGCAGTTCGGCCATGATCGCGCCGGTACCCGGAACCATCTCGGTGACGGTGTCATCGAAGTGGGTTCGAAACGCCTGCATCCGTGCTGCATCACCGGGGAATCGCGCGATCCAGGTGGCCTCGTTCTGCGTGAGGTCATCGAAGCGGTCGTTCTCCTTGTTCCACGGGTGGAACTCGACCCGCTCCATGAAGGCAGGAACCTCGGCCGCGTCCATCACGTGCTCGAACGCGCGCTCCGGAACCCAACGGAGAACCACTTGACCGAGGTCGAACATCACTGCTGAGGGCACCATTGCTCCATCTTCTCCCCACCCCGAAGAACTTCGCGAATCGCTCACCGCCCGCGGCGACCCAACATCTGCCGCGCCTGACTCCACGTCGTCGGAACATTGGCCCGGGTGAAGGCCCACTCCGGGTCGGTGATCATGCGCGCCCCAGCGAGTCCGACCACCATCGCCACCGCGGTCAGCAGGGTGGAGACTCCGTTCTGCATGGCCTGCACGACATCGGCTTGGTCGAAGTAGAGCAGGGTGCGCAGCGCCGAGGCACCCGGAATCGACACCAGCACCGTCGGTACGGTCATGATGATCTTCTCGGTGTTCAACAGCGTCGCGGCCAGCGCACACAGCAAGCCCATGATGAAGCAGCCCACGAAGGTGGCCACGTGTTCTTTCACCCCACTGTCGATCATGAGCAGCCGCGGAGTGTTTCCGATGATCGCCACCACCCCCGAGGCGAGCGCCGCCGGGAGCGGTGAGTTGAACATCATCGCCCAGCCGAACACGGCGAAGAAGCTGGCCGCCAGCAGTGCCGCCCACACCAGGGCCGGTGGGCCCTCGATGGCCGGAACAACATCCGGGGAGACCCCACTGAAGGCCGCCACGACTCCAGCTCCGATGGTGATGGCGAGCACCACCAGGGCCGCATAGGTGAGGCGAGGCACACCGGCCAGCAGGTCGATGCGAGCCAGGTCGAGACCGGCGGTGACCATCGGGAAGCCGGGAATCAAGAAGATCGCCGCGCAGATCAACCCCGCCGCCAGCCGAGGGCTCGACCCACCCAGAGCCAGATCCAGCAGAGTCGCGAACAATAGGAACAAGCCGGTCGCGGTCGCCGCAGAGACCAGCACTACCGCCAGGTGGTTGAGTTGCAGGCGACTGAGCCAGCGATTCAACCAGTACGCCAGCGCCGAGGCGGGCAGCACTGCCAGCACTTCACGCCAACCGCCGTTGGTGAGCACGGTCACCGAGGCGCAGGCCAGCGCCACCACAACTCCGAGCAGCCACGCCGGATACAACCGTGGCGTTGCCTCGATCGCGTCGAGGCGGGCGTCCACTTCAGCGACTGTGGCCCGGTCGGGAAGCTGGGCCGCGAAGTCCTTGACCAACGCGATGCGGTGGGCATTCACGCCGGGAGCATCGATCTCGGCCACCTGAGTTCGGAAGATGCCGCGGCGCTGCACCGTGAGCACGATGTCGGTATAGGTCACCAGAGCTTTGATGTTCTCGATACCCACAGTGCTGGCCACCGAGCGCATCACTTCACGCACCCGCAGCCCCGAGGTGCCCGCGCCCAACATCATGATTCCGGCGCGCAGCACCACATCGGAGCGCCGGATCAAATGCTTGGGTTCCAGCGCATCCTCATGCTCATGCTCGGGAAACTCGGACCGCTCGTCCACACCGTCACGCTACGACACCTGCGCCCGGCGGCGTCGGACGATTCCCCCGCTGAGATCGGTGTCGACGCCGGGCCGACGAGTGCTGGCGGAATCTTCGGCGAGCGGCGGAGGTTGAAGGCAAGGGTGGATGCTCACTGTCCACCGACCTAGGGTGGAAGTCGTCACCCCACCACCTTCATCTCTCAGTAAGGCTCACCATGATCCAACGGACACTCGGTTCACGTACGGTCAGCGCCATCGGTCTCGGCGGTATGCCGATGTCGATCGAAGGTCGCCCCGACGAGGAACGCTCGATCGCCACGATCCACGCCGCGCTTGACGCGGGTGTGACGCTGATCGACACCGCCGACGCCTACCACCGCGATGCCGGCGAAGTCGGCCACAACGAAGAACTCATCGCCAAGGCACTGCGGCTGTATGGCGACACTGCCGACGTCCTGGTCGCCACCAAGGGCGGTCATCTGCGTCCCGGCGACGGAAGCTGGACTCAGAACGGGCGTCCGGAGTACCTCAAGGAAGCCGCGAAGGCCTCAGCCAAACGCCTGGGCGTCGAAGCGATCGGGCTGTACCAGTTCCACCGTCCTGACCCGCAGGTTCCCTATGCCGAATCCGTCGGCGCGATCCGTGACCTGCTCGATGAGGGCGTCATTGAAATGGCCGGCATCTCGAATGCGTCCGTGGCACAGATCGATGAGGCCGTCGAGGTTCTCGACGGTCGTCTGGTGTCGGTACAGAACCAGTTCTCGCCGAAGTTCCGCTCCAGCCTGGTCGAGCTCGAGCACTGCGCCAAACTCAGCATCGCCTTCCTCCCGTGGAGCCCGTTGGGTGGCATCCGCAACGCCCCCGAACTCGGCGATCGCCATGTGGCCTTCAACCAGGTGGCCGATGCCCACGACGTCAGCCCCCAGCAGGTAGCCCTGGCCTGGGAGTTGGCCCTCGACCCCGTCGTCATCCCCATCCCCGGTGCATCTCGCCCCGCCAGCATCCAGGATTCGGTGATGGCCGCCGACCTGCACCTCACCCCCGAAGAGATCGCGCTCCTCTCGCAACCCGAGTGACCTCAAGAGTGTGCTAGATCCTCCCCCATAGTCGGTGGAGGATCTAGCACCTAATCAAGGATCAGGATGCGCCGGGGTGGCCTAGTTGGCGCCAGGCTTCGTAGACCGCGATGGCGGCGGCGTTGGCCAGGTTGAGCGAGCGGAGGGCGGGGCGCATGGGAATGCGGACTTGGGCGGTGATGCGGGGGTCGGTCAGCACCTCTTCAGCCAGGCCGGTGGGTTCGGGGCCGAACAGCAGCACATCTCCAGGGCGGTAGGCGATATCGGTGTAGAGCGTTTCGGCATGGGCGGTGAAGGCGAAGACCCTCGCCGGAAGCAGCGCGGCATAGGCGTCCTCCAGCGAGGCATGAACGTAGGTAGCCGACTTGTCGGCGTAATCCACCCCGGCCCGACGCAGCTTGGCGTCATCCATGTCGAAGCCGAAGGGCTTGGCCAGGTGCAATTCGGCTCCCGTGACCGCAGCCAGGCGCATAGTGGCGCCAGTGTTGTTCGGGATCTGTGGCCAGCAGAACAGGATGCGAAGCGGGAGGGTCACTGGGCCATCTTGTCACCGGGGCGCTACATCACGGACACGATGGCCGACGTCACGTGGCGATCAGGTGAGCCGTTCGAAGACCATGGTGGCCTGGATTCGGTCTCCGCCGCCGATCCCAACGCTCCCCGAGGAGGCGGTGGTTATGGTGTGCAAGCGATAGCCGAGAACGGCCTGCCGATTGATGGCCTTCTCCAGCTCGGTCAGGTTCCCGGATCCAGTTCCCCAGAGTTTCTCTTTGAGGACGACCTGCAGCACCACATAGCTGGCTCCCTTCGGCGCCGGACGTGGTTGGCTGCCCGCTACAGCCTCGGCAGCAATGTGGTTCACCATCTGGCTGGGGGTACGCGGTGGCGCCGGCGGGGGTTGAACCTTGTCAGTCCATTGATTTCCGTCCCACCATCGTGTGGTTCCTGATCCATCGTTGTACCAACCCGCCTGCGTTCCGGCCATGGGTTCCCCTCCCAATACGTCACCTGTGACTAGCCCTGACCACCCTGCCCTACGGGCCACTCCACCGCGACCCGGCTCGCCCACGATCGCGGCTTACCGTCAAACGGGTCGGTGAAGGCGAGGCTTCGGGCCACCAACTGCAGCGGGTGCTCGAAGCCGTCGCCCAACGAATCCTGCACCTGTGGATACAGCGGATCACCCACGATGGGCAGGCCCAGTCCGGCCAGATGCACCCGAAGCTGATGCGTCTTTCCGGTCACCGGCGTCAGTCGGTAGCGGGCGAAATCACCGTGCACCTCGATCAGCTCGATCATGGTCTCGGCGTTGGGCTCACCGGCCACAACCTGCGCTTGCAGGCTGCCCCGCGGCTTCTCGATGCGGTTCTTCACCCGAAGGGGAAACTCGATGACCGGGTCGAACGGCGCCACGGCTTCGTAGACCTTCTGCACCTGCCCGCGCTGGAAGAGCTCGGCGTAGGCCGCCCGAAACTGCGGACGGGTCGTCAGCACCAACACCCCTGCGGTGAGTCGATCCAGCCGATGCGCCGGGGCGAGGTCGGGCAGACTCAACGATTCCCGAAGCCGTACCACCACGGTTTCGCGCACGTGCACCCCACGCGGGGTGGTGGCCAGAAAGTGCGGCTTGTCGACCACCACGATGCGCTCATCGGCGTAGAGCACCGCCACGTCGAAGGGCACGGACACCTCCGAGGCCAGTGGACGGTGGAACCACACGAAGGCATTCGGGCGAAACGGATCCTGCTCGTGCCAGGGCTGACCGTGTTGGTCGAAGAACTCACCGGCCTGCAGCATCTCGGCCACGGGGGCCACACCAGGCAGCCGCTCGCGGAGGAACTCGCCCATGGTCTGCCAGCGGCCGCGGTTGCTCGGCAGATTGTCCGGGGTCCGTACCCAGGCGGCGTCCAGGCCGTTGCGGCGCGGCAGTGGTGAGCGCGGCGGCATCAGGCCACGACTTCCGGCAGGCAGGTCACACCCAGCAGCGTACGACCGCCCAACCCCGGGACGATTGTGTAACAATGTTCCGATGCGTGCGATCTTCGCGGTGCTGGCAGCCGCCATCTGCTTCTCCACCACCGGGACCTCCCGGGCGCTGGCGGACGTCGACGCCTCCCCCCTGGCCGTCGGGGCAGCACGCATCCTGATCGGCGGCGGACTGCTGGGCATCATCGCGCTGATGCAGCATCACCAGCGCCGACCTGCTCGTTCAGTGCAGACCGGGCGGCCGCCGGACTGGGCCCTGGTCAGCATCGGAGCGATAGGGGTGCTGGCCTATCAGCCGACCTTCTTCCTGGGTACCGAACTCAATGGCGTTGCGGTGGGCACCGTGCTGGCGCTGGGCTCAGCGCCGATCAGCGTGGGGCTGCTGGACGGTCTGCTGCATCGGCGATTGCCCTCGCGGCGTTGGCTGGCCGCGACGGTGCTCGCCATCATCGGGGTCGCCTTGGTCTCCGGCCTGGCCGGCGGGCAGCTGGGTGGCCTGACCCCCTTGGGCATCGCAGCTTCGGTCGGTGCCGGCGCGTCCTATGCCGTCTATACCTTGGCCAGTAAAGAACTCCTCGCCCACCGCTGGCAGCCCACCGACGCCATGGGGGCGGTCTTCGGCACCGCAGCGGTGTTGAGCATTCCGGTCCTGTTGTTCGCCGGTACCGCCTGGCTGGCCACACCGGCCGGAGCAACGCTGGCGCTGTGGCTCGGGGTGATCACGACCACCATCGCCTACCTTCTGTTCGGCTGGGGCCTGGCTCGCCTGAAAGCCACCACGGTCTCGACGCTGACTTTGGCCGAACCGGCATCGGCCACCGTGCTGGGCGTCGTCGTCTTGGGTGAGCAGCTCACCGCCGCGTCGATTCTGGGCATCCTCGCCATCGCCGTCGGGCTGACCGTACTGGCGCTCCCCAGAAGGAAGGAGCCCACCGATGTGCCCACGCCGGCGTGATCACGCCCCGGGACCGACTGCGACCTCCGAGGTCACCGAGAGACTGCGCACCACCATCCTGGACGGCGACCTGGCACCAGGAACCGCCTTGCGCGAAGAAGACCTGGCCGAGCGCTTCGCAGTCTCGCGTCACACCGTGCGCAGTGCCCTGGCCAGGCTGAGCGCGGAGCGGTTGGTTCAGTCGATCCCCTATCGCGGCTCGCGGGTAGCGCAACTCGATGTCGACGGTCTGCACGCCTTGCAGGATTTGCGGGGGGCTCTGGAGGGCGAAGCCGTTCGCTTGTTGCGGGAACGCCACGGCGAGCACTGGCCCGCTGCGGTGACGGCGCCGATCCAGGCGGCCCTGGCCACCCTCGACCACGTCGAACGCACCGCTGGCTGGGCCCAGACAACTCGAGCTCACTCCGGCTTTCACCAGGCTTTGGTCGCCGCCGCAGGGAGCGCCCGCATCACCGAGGCCTACTCCCAGCTCGATTCCGAGATTCTGCTGCTGCTCACTCACGTGCGGCCGGACTATCCCCCGGGCAGCCTGGCGCCGGAACACCGCACCTACCTGGACGCAGCGCAACACGACGGCGGACCGGCCGTCCGCGCCCATTTGGCGCACTCCACAGCACTCATCGAGGCATCGTTGGGGCAGCGCAACCGCCCGGCCTAGCCGCGACCCGGCACGCTCAGGGCAGAGCCTTGCCCTTGCGGAACTCGATTTGGGCCACGATCTCCTCACCTGATTGATCCAGGTTGGTGAGGATGTACGACCGTGGCTTGCGGTCTGGCGCGGCGAACACCACCGCGGGGATCATGCCGTAAGCGGTGCCGAGCGACACCGTCGTGGCGGACAGTGACCAGGTTTCGGCGGCACGCTTCACGGTGCCGGTGGCAGTGGCATCGCCAGAGAGCCACAGCTCGTCTCCGCGCACCCGGAACGCGACATCGGGCATCGGCAGCGGGGCGTTGTGTGCATCCTTCCTCACCAGCACCACCAGGACGGTGGCCACGCCGATCAGCAGAACGGCTATCAACCACGCTCCGAACTCCCCGGTACTCACCCCCATCAGGATCATCAGCGCAGCCACGGCCAGAGCCGCTGCGGTGGTCCAGGGCGACAGCCGCACATACCGGGCGGTGCGCTCACGAAGTGCCAGAACCCTCCGCTTCGTCTCGGCATTGAAGCTCACCACGAAGTCTGCATCCACGCTTGGAGCCTAGCCAGAGCGCGCCACTCCAGGCGACCCCGAGTCTCTTCTTTCTGGCTGAGGCCACCATGCCAACGAGGCGGCACCCCGCAGTCGGGAGGACGGCAAACTCCGCCACCACTAGGGTGTTCCCATGCCGGATGACGAAGCCACCGAAGACCTCACCCCGAAGTTCGATCCCACTCGGATCCGCCGCGTTGTGCTCATCGTGGCCGGGTTGAACTTCGCCTACTTCTTCGTGGAGTTCACCGTCGCCCTGTTCGCCGGCTCGGTGTCGCTGCTGGCCGACGGCGTGGACTTCTTGGAGGACACCGCGGTCAATCTGCTTATCTTCATCGCTCTGGGGTGGCAGCTGCGCAACCGGTCAATCATGGGAAAGGTGATGGCGCTGATCATTCTGGGTCCGGCACTGTTCGCCACCTGGGAGGCCGTCCAACGCTTCGTAACCCCACAGACCCCGCAGGTGTGGCCGGTGATCTGGGCGTCCCTCGGCGCGATCGTGATCAACGGCACCAGCGCCTTGTTGCTCACCACCGTCCGCAACCATGGCGGCTCGCTGAGTCGGGCGGCGTTCCTGTCGGCCCGCAACGATGTGCTGATCAACACCGCCATCATCACCATGGCGATCCTCACCGCCTTCACCGGCTCGGGCTGGCCGGATCTGATCCTGGGCTGCTTCATCATCGTGTTGGCGTTCCACGCCGCCAAGGAGGTCTGGGAGGTCAGCGAGGAAGAGCGTCTGGCCGCCAAGGTGCTGGCCGGCGAAGACATCGACTGACGCCACCCGGCTCAGGCGTGTTGCCACACCTTCACCGCAGACAGCACCAGGAGCACTGCCAACAGGGGCACCAGCACGAGGGACGGCACCACCCCCAGCAACAGCCCGCCCAGCAGCGCACCCAGGATCGACCCGACGGCCATCGCCGCCACAAAGCTCCGGTTCTCACCCAGCACAGCGAACGCTTGGTCGCGGCTGTACCGCGCAAAGGCCACCAACATGGTGGGCAGTGACACCGCCAAGGACAGCGAGCCTGCGATCTTGATGTCGACACCGAAGAGCAGCACGATCGCCGGAATCAGCAGCTCTCCGCCTGCCACTCCCATGAGGGCGGCGACCACGCCGATCACGACTCCGGCGAGTACCCCCACCACAACCTGGACCACCCCGGACAGCCCCAGCGGCTCCACCCCACCGAGATGCGACCACACCAACAGCACCGCAATCGCGACCAGCAGCACCGACAGCAACCGATACAAGCTCCGCGACGCCAGCTTGGTCGCCCACGTCGCTCCGAGCCAGGCTCCGATGAGCGACCCCGCCAGCAGGTTCACCACGATCGGCCAGAAAGGTGCGATGGACGCGAACGAGACCCCCAGCAGCCTGGCAGGTAGTGCCGCGGCGACCAGAATGAGGCTGAGGGCCTTGTTCACGATCACCGCCTGAAGAGCGGCAAATCCGAAGACCGTCACCAGCAAGGGGAGCCGAAACTCCGCGCCACCGAGCCCGATCATGCCGCCCAGGACGCCGACCAGTGCGCCCAGCAGGCCAGCGAGCAGGAGTCGTCCGGGCTGCTGTGCGGCGTCGCGGGGACCGTCGGTCAACGTTCCGATGTCCGGTGGCAGAGGGCGCATGACAGGGACCCTAGAGCATCTCCACGGCGCTGAGCTGGACCACCTGCCTGAGCGTCACCGAGGCTCACGGGAATCGTGATCTGGCCGGACGCCGTACCGAGCAACCGGGCTTCCAGCCCCCATTTGTTAAGACCTCCACCCCTTCAGTTACGACCTCATTACCCGCCCGGGACAAGGACATCGGAGGCTGAGGGCTGGTCTAGCGTCCAGCCATCGGTGCCGATTCCTTCGGTGCCGTTTGTTGTTTGGACTACTCACGGAGGAAGAGATGAGTACAACCGCCGAACAGGACCCCGTAGACACCACCGGTCCCGAGGTCTCGGTGTCAGGAGTCACCTATCAGCGGGCCGAGGCAGGCTACTTCGACAAGCGACAGTTGCAGCGCAGCGCCGGCGTTTGGGGGCTGTGGGGCATCGGCGTCGCAGCGGTCATCTCCGGCGACTTCTCCGGCTGGAACGCAGGTATCGCAGTGGCCGGCTGGGGCGGATTCCTGATCGCTGCCGGCATCGTCATCGCCATGTACATCGCCATGATCGAATCCATCTCGGAAATGTCCGCCGCGATGCCCCACACCGGTGGCGCCTACTCCTTCGCTCGGGCAGCCATGGGCCCCTGGGGCGGCTTCGTCACCGGGCTGGCAGAGACCATCGAATACGTGATGACGACCGCCGTGGTGATCTACTTCTCCGCCCAGTACGCCGATGCGATCGCGGCCGAACTCGGTGGGCCCAGCTTGATCGATGCCGGCTTCGCCTGGGTGTGGTGGCTGGTGCTGTACGGAATCTTCGTGCTGTTGAACTCCGCCGGCGCCGAGTTGTCCTTCAAGTTCGCCGTCATCGTGTCGGTGATCTCGATCAGCATCCTGGCGCTGTTCGGCATCATGGCGCTCGCCGCGGGCGGCGTGAACTTCGCCAGCCTGTGGGATATCGCTCCTGAGGCCGGCAACTCGACATTCCTGCCGTTCGGTATCGCACCGATCCTGTTCGCGATGCCGTTCGCGATGTGGCTGTTCTTGGGCATCGAGGAACTCCCGCTAGCCGCCGAAGAGGCTCACAACCCCGAGCGCGACATCCCCAAGGCTGGACGCTGGGGCATGATCACCTTGATCCTGACCGCAGCGATCGTCGTCATCTTGAACCCGGCCGTCCTCGGGTCCACCGCTGCTGGTGCCAGCGGCGAGCCGCTGCTGGATGGTTTCAGCGCGATCATTCCAGGCAACATCGCCGCAATCCTCTCCGCGTTCGCACTGGTCGGCCTGCTGGCCAGCGTCCAGGGCATCATGTTCGCCGCCGGACGCAACATGTACTCGCTGTCACGGGCCGGCTACTACCCCAAGTTCCTGTCGCTGACCGGCGCCCGCAAGACGCCCTACATCGCCCTGCTGGTGAGCGCGCTGATCGGCTTCCTGGCGCTGTTCATCGTGCAGTTCGGTGGCGAAACCGCCGGCTCGGTGGTGCTGAACATGGCAGTGTGGGGCGCGGTGGTGGCCTACATCCTGCAGATGACCTCGTTCGTGCTGCTGCGCTACCGGTTCCCGCAGGCGTCGCGTCCGCACCGCAGTGCCTTTGGCATTCCCGGCGCGATCTTCGCCGGGGTACTGTCGGCGGCGATCTTCGTCGGTGTGCTGATGAACCCGGCCTACACCGCAGCCATCTACACCGTGGCCGGGCTGTACGTGCTCGCGTTGATCTACTTCGGAGTTGCCGGACGCAAGCGCCTGGTGCTCTCACCCGAAGAGGAGTACGCCATCACCGGTGGGCTGCTCGATGGCCCCAACCCGGACGATCTGGCCGAGCTGGACGGCCTGCACAAACCCGGCGAACTGCGCTGATTCCGTACGGGTGGGGGCCGGAACCGAGAGGCTTCGGCCCCCTCTCCGTACGCTGAGCCCGACAAAGGGCACACCCCAGGCTTCGGCAAGCTCAGCCAACGGTGGGTGACGAGCCGTCGAGGGCAGCCGGTTCGGCGGTGTCCTTCAGATCGACGCCGGAACGCCCCAGGACCCGGGCGCCACGCACCAGCCGAGCCGCAGTTGCCGCTGCCGAGGCGTAGCTAAGCCCCTCCGGCGGATGAATGTTGGAGATGCAGTTGCGCTCGGCATCGTTTCGACCCGGTCGCGGGTTGTGGGTGAGGTAGATGCCGAGGCTATCGGCCACCGAAAGCCCGGGACGTTCTCCGATCAGCACCAACACGGTATCGACGCCCATCGCCTGGCCGATCCAATCGCCGATGGCCACTCGGGCCTGGGTGACGATCACCGGGGGCGCGATGGTGAACTCCGACAACTCCGTGACGAGCGCCTGCACCATGGCCACGGTGTGATCCGCGACCGCTTTGGACGACAACCCGTCGGCGATCACCAAAGCCACCTGGGCACCGTCGGTGGGCAACGCGTCGAGGCCGACCGGTTCGCGTCCCAGATCAGGACGGCGCAGATAGCTGCTGCGATCGACAGCCTTGCTGGTCAGGACGACCGGCTCGCCCAGTCCGATTTCCGTCAGGCCGGGGAGAAATGCGGCAACATCCAGCGGCACATGAACCGCGTCGCGCGCGGCAGCCTGTGACGCCTGCAGATCGAGCACTGCGCTGGTGGGAAGCGACCTGCCGGCCCGACCCAACCCGATCCGGGCCTGGGTGGTAGCACGCAGCGGTGCCCACAGGTCGTGGGGTTCGGGAGTGACCGGAGTGCTCATCGGGTGCCTCCTGCCAACGCGGCGAGCCGGGATTGGCCCAGCTCGAGGCCGTGGATGCTGCCGTCGTCCAGGGCGATGCCTTGCTCGATCAGCCACTGCTCGAACTCCGGTGCCGCGCGTAGGCCCAGCACCTGCCGGGCGACCAGGGCGTCGTGGTAGGCCAGGCTCTGGTAGCCGAGCATCACATCGTCGGCACCGGGCACGGTGATCACGAAGTTCACCCCGGCTGCGGCCAGCAGCATGAGCAGGGTGTCCATATCGTCGAAGTCGGCTTCGGCGTGGTTGGTGTAGCAGACGTC
>DLGC01000024.1:179108-182450 GCA_002482525.1 Propionibacteriaceae bacterium UBA7704
TTGCCGCAGAAGTGGTCCTCCAGCCCGGCGCGGATGATCTGCTTGCCGTCGTAGAGGTATTCCGGCCCGATGAAGCCGACCACCGTGTTGAGCAGCAGTGGTCTGAACTCCCGGGCCAGCCCGTAGGCGCGGGCCTCCAGGGTTTGCTGATCGACCGGACGTCCGCCAGTGCCGAGGTGGGCGTTGGCGCTCAGCGATGAGCCCTGCCCGGTTTCGAAGTACATGACGTTGTTGCCCACGGTGCCGCGGTTCAACGAAAGCCCGGCTTCGTAGCCTTCACGCAACAGGTCGATGGTGACCCCGAAGGATCGGTTGGTGGCCTCGCTGCCGCCGATGGACTGGAACACCAAGTCGATCGGGACGCCGGCTTCGATGAGTCCGATGGTGGTGCTGATGTGAGCCAGCACACTGGACTGCATCGGGATGTTGTAGGCCCGGCGCAGCTCATCGAGCATGGACGCCAGGTCGGCGGTCACCTGGGGGGAATCCCCGGCCGGATTGATGCCGACCACGGCATCCCCGGCTCCCAGCAGCAGCCCGTCCAGGATGGCGGCGGCGACGCCGCGCAGATCATCGGTGGGGTGGTTGGGCTGCAGCCGGGTGGCCAGGCGTCCGGGCAGACCGATGGTGGTGCGGAAACCGGTGATGACGCTGCAGGCCTTCGCGACAGCGATGAGGTCCTGGTTGCGCATGATCTTGCTGACCGCGGCGACCATCTCTGGAGTAAGGCCCGGGGCAAGGGCGCTCAGCGTGACTGCTGCGTCCGGTGTGGCGGTGACCTCGAGCAGCCAGTCACGGAACCCTCCGACGGTCAGGTGGGCTACCGGGGCGAAGGCCTCCACGGTGTGGGTGTCCATGATGAGCCGGGTGACCTCATCGGTCTCATAGGGAATGACGGCTTCGTTGAGGAAGGTGCTCAGCGGCACCTCGGCCAACGCCCACTGTGCGGCCGCACGTTCAGCCTCCGAGGTTGCCGCACAGCCGGCCAACTCGTCACCGGAGCGTCGCGGCGTGGCCTTGGCCATGAGGTCGACCAGCGATTCGAACTGGTAGGCATGCCCGTTGATGCTCTGCGTCGCGAACATGGCGCCCCTCCTGTCTTGAGGTGTCCCAGCTGTCTTGAGGTGTCCCAGCATGCTCGCCGATTGTTAGCGTCCAGTTACCGCGGCACCTGGCGGACGGTCCTACGATCGGGTCATGCTGGTCCCCGAACAGGTCTCCCCGGAGTCGTATCTGGGGTTTTCTCCGGTCATTGACGGTGAGCATCCTGGGGTGGTGAGGCTCCACTCGCAGGTGGTAGCCGAGGCTGCGGATGTCGTCGAGCACGCTCGGCTGATTTTCGGTTTCGTGCGCGACCAGATACGGCACTCCACCGACGCTGGCGACCGTATCGTCACGCTGCGCGCCAGCGACGTGCTTTCCCACCGCACCGGCTTGTGTTACGCGAAGTCCCATCTCGCCGCGGCACTGCTACGACGCTCTGGCATTCCCACGGGGCTGTGCTATCAGCGGCTGTGTGCGGGTGAGGAGTTCTTCCTTCACGGCCTCATTGCGGTGCACTTGGAGGGCGCCTGGCATCGATTGGATGTGCGCGGCGAGAAACCCGGCGTGCATGCTGAGTTCAGCCTTGCCGAGGAAGCACTGCCCTTTCACCCGGACGCCGCAGCGGGCGAGGAAGACCTGCCCGAGTTGCTCATCGACCCGGCACCAGCTGTTATCCGATGCTTGAGTTCGGGCAGCGACGCATCGAGGCTGCGGCTACCCGAAGCACTCCGCTGATGCGGCGCGTCGGAACGGGTTCATAAACGCGCTGCCCACTCGAACTCGTGCCCGAGTGGGCGCGGCAATCGGATCGACGATGGTCATCGATGTCATGACGGCGGGCCGGGCGGGGTCGGATCTCACTCCTGCGACTCGACCCCTGTCACTTCCCGCAGGAACCGCTCGTGGGGATCGATGGCCGACGAGATGCGGCCGGCGATGGCTGCAAGCTGGCGGACCTGGGACTGGTTGAGCGGATCGAAGACGAGGCGGCGAACCTCCTCGACATGCCCTGGGGCGGTCGCTACCACCTTCTGCCAGCCCGCCTCGGTCAGTGAGGCCAGGGTGTAGCGACCATCGTCGGGGTCTGGCGAGCGCGTGATATAGCCACGCTTCTCCAACCGGGCGACCACTTGCGACAGTCGCGGAAGGGAGCCTTCGGTCAGTGCGGCGACCACGCTCATGCGTCGGGTGTGGTTCGGCCCTTCGGAGAGCATGGCCATCACGGAGTATTCGAAATAGCTGAGGTCGGCCTCGGCACGCAGCTGCGCGTCCAGTGCAGTGGGAAGCCGCATCACCACGGCCATCAGGGTCAACCAGGCCTGGCGCTCCTCGGCAGTGAGCCAGCGCGGTTCTGCGGGGTCGTCCATGGGGTCATGCTAGTGCTTCCCGGCCTCACTGGCGACGTGATACGCACAAGAGGTTACTTGCATCGTTAACTGTATGCTCGTAGCTTGGAGTTAACGCTTTAAGTAACCCGAGAAGGGATCACCATGTCAATCGCACTCTGGATTGTCGCCGGTCTGCTGGGTCTGGCTTTCATCGCCGCGGGACTGATGAAGCTCACCCAACCCACGGAGAAGCTGGCTGAACGAGGCCTGGCCTGGACCGAGGACTTCAGCCCCAGCCAGGTGAAAGGAATCGGGGCCGTGGAGTTGCTCGGCGGGCTTGGTGTGATCTTGCCCGGCCTCACCGGAATCGCACCGATCTTGGTGCCGACCGCAGCAACCGGCCTGGTCGCAGTCATGATCGGGGCCATCGCAGTCCATATTCGCCGCAAAGAGACCGCGGCGATTGCGCTACCTACAGTCCTGTTGCTGCTAGCAGCCTTTCTCGCGGTGGGTCGTTTCTGGCTGGCGCCGTTCGGAGCCTGACTTCACCACAGCGGCATGCGGGTGCGGTACGCACGCCGCGATAGTCACTGCGATGGTGCGTCCCATGGTGGTGACGGTGGCGCAACGATTCAGCGCCAAAGCCGGACTTGAACCAATCCACGTAGCCACTGCGGCGGAGGTTTCGAGACGGCCCTACGGGCCTCCTCAACCAGCCGGAGACACTCCTGCACTGCGTTCCTTCGCCGAGCGCAAGCCGCCCTCGGCTGGCTGAGGTGCGCCAACCCGGCACTCACTCCCCACGGCCGACCGAGGAACGCCAACCCAACACCCACCCCCGCAGCCGGCCAAGAAACCACAACCCCACACCCACCCCCGCAGCCGACCAAAGAGCACCAACCCAACACTCCCTCCCCGGCTGGTTGAGGAGCGCCAACCCCACACCCCCTCCCCGGCTGGTTGAGGAGCG
>DLGC01000022.1 GCA_002482525.1 Propionibacteriaceae bacterium UBA7704
GGTTGAGGAGCGAACGAAGAGAGCGTCTCGAAACCCCCGAAGCAGTCCACAAACCCCCTTGCGAGGTTTCGAGACGGCCCTGCGGGCCTCCTCAACCAGCCGAGGTGAGGTACGCAGACAGGTTTCGAGACCGACGCTGCGCGACCTCCTCAACCAGCCGGGGTGGGGTTGGGCAGGCGGGTTTCGAGAGGGGCGCTGCGCGTCCTCCTCGACCAGCCGGGGGCAGGAGTGGTCGGCGACAGACAAGGGCACTGAAGGCACCAGCGCCGCTCTCCGGTGTAGGAGAACGGCGCTGGTATCAGGATCCTGTGGGCTCAGCCGGCAGCCGAGACCAATCGGTCCAAGGCGCCTTCCCAGCGTCGAGTGAGTGCGGCCGCGTCGTAATAGCCCGGAATGCCCTGGTGTGTGATCTCCAGCACGGTTCCGGCGCCGTCGGCAGCGAGGTCCACCTCGACGATCGTCTTGGGAGCCTCCTCCGCAGCGTGCCAACTGAAGCGGATCTGCTCCAGCGGGTGGTAGGACCTGATGACCCCGAAGGTTCCATCGGCGGCATGCCAACTGTCGCCTTTGTCTCCGAGTTCACCACCGTGGCCCAGCAACGCCTCGGCACCCTCAGCGGTGACCAAGAGTTTCCAAATATCTTTGACAGGTTGGGACACCGACCGGCTGACCTTCACGGTGGTGTCCACGGGATTCACGAGAGTGTCACCCTGACTCTGTTCGTTCATGACAAACCTCGTTCCACTCAGTGGTTCGATCCGCCCGTCACTGGGTCGGATAACGCCACCCTACTCACAATGAACGCGGAGGGAAGAGGGTTCGACAAACCTTCCCAGAGTTGCCCAGATGAGGCGATTGGGCGTGTCGCTCCCACACCTCAACCCGCGCTCCCAGTAGAAATGAACCAGGCCGGACCAGGTATGAGTTGGTCCGGCTTTTGCATGCCCCAAGCCCCTCTTCGCTACACCTACGTCACGTTGCTACGTCCGCGCCGGTAGCAACGTGACCTGGATGTAGCGACGTTCTCAACGGGGTGTCGCGATGCTCGAGAAGTGGGACGGGTGGGACAGAAGTGACACCAGATCACTGGCGTGAAAGTGCCGGAAAAATTGTGGCAACAAAGTGGGAAGAAACCCTTGCGCAGCATCGGCGAACGGGCGTAGAACTTACCTACGCGATCGTGATGAAGGGGCCCGAAAGGGAACCGGAAGTCAAGGTCACGGCCGGTCAGCAAGCCTGATCCATAGCCCGTGGAGCAATCTGCAGGTGCCCTCGGGACGGGGGGCGGTTCGTCGGCGGCTACCGGGCTCGGAATACGTTCAGTTTCGAGCGACTCGAAGGCCGGACCAACTCATACTTGGTCCGGCCTTCACCTTTTACGCTACCGACCTCATGTTTCACCAGTGTTGACAGCATCGGTCCGACGGGTGAACTCCCCGTGACCTCACCAGTCGTGATGGCCGGGTCGAATCCGTGGACTGCGCCGATAGTCAGACACCGTGGCTTCGCCCTGTGCCCAGAACCGCCAAGGGCGCTGATAGGCCACGCTGACCCCCACCCGCGGGCCGCTCATGACCACCACCGGATCGCCCGGTTCGAGACGAAGCGAATCACCGAAGCGACGGCCCGAGTCGGCCAGGGTCCACCCCATTGCCCGGCCCAGGTTGCCCGGCCCTCGCGCCCACCTGCGCGGATCGACGTTGCCCCGACGCTCCGCCACCAATTCGGCACCGGCCACCACCGCGCCAGCACGAAACAAGATCGCCGAACCCGTCGGGCCGCAGGTGATGTTCCCGCAGATGTGGAGCCCGTGGGAGCGATAGCAGTACAGGGTGCCGGGCTCGGCGAAGAGATCGCGAGTGTGCGGGCGAGGCCCTGACCAGGCGTGGGCCGCCGGATCGTCAGCGCCCGCATAGGCCTCCACCTCGGTCAACCGCAGAGTCACCCCGGCGTCGGTCAGCAAAGCGCCCACCAGCAGTGGCGCCAACTCAGGCGCGGGCAATGTGAGATCCAGCACCACCCCAGTGTGCCGCCGCCGATCGCATCCTGGCTCCACGCGCTACGCTCGAACGGTGATTCGACGTGCCATCCTTGCCACGACTGTGGCGGTTGCACTGGCTTTGACCGGCTGCACCCCCGGAACCGGCACCGCGTCATCCTCACCCTCCCCCGAAATCCCGGACTTCCGAAAACCCGGTGCCGCCAAGGCCATGGTCGAACAGCTTCTTGCCGACGCCGAGAGCCAACAGGCGCTCATGGTCAAGGTCAGCCAACACAACGTCGAAGTGAGCGTGCTCAAAGACGACAAGGTCGTCACCTGGGCCAACCGGTCGGGCACCGTCACTCAGGTCGCCAGCGACCTTGCCTACGTCGACCAGGCCACCTTCGACGTCGACGGCTACCAGTTCGACAACGTGGGCGCCCTGTTCCGAGCAGCAGCCGGGCAGTCGGGATCCGAAGCGAACCAGTCCCTCACCATCGTCGACTACTCCGGAGGCAAGGTGATGATGTCGGTCTCGACCGAGCCAGAATCACGCACCGTGTTCTTCACCTCGTCGGGTTCGCTGCTGGAGATCCTGGACTTCAACACCGAAGGTGGCGTGGTTGGCGGCGTCGCTACTGCCATCGGCGGGCGCACCACGATCTATTCACTCTCGGTGATCTCCGATCAAAGTGTGTCGGTGGAATTCCCCGGCGCCAACGACACCACCATTCGACGGGCCCGCGCTCAGAAAGTACCGGTGACGACCACAGTGCGTTCCGGCGCCACGAATCTGCCGCTGTACGCAACCTCGGTGGTTGATCCGCGTGCGATCTGGCGCGTGGTCCAAGCTCAGCGTGGCGAAGGTGGGATCAGCGAGAACTCCACGTGGAGCGTCACCATCGACAATCGCGAGAAACGCCTGCAGCCCCGGATGTACTTCACCTTCGGATTCACCGTCGTCGTCACCGACCTCGCCGGCGACGTCATCGATCAGTGATCGCTCGCAGCCGTTCCGCCGGAGCACTGATGAGCAGGTACTCCACGTTCCGCTCCGGCCCGGCCTGCCCGACGCGACGTCCATCGGGGGAGAACACGCCAATCTGTTGACCGATGTAGCGACGCGTGTCGTAGGCCAGCACCGTGACCGGATTACCGCGCCGCTCGCACATCTCAACCAGATCGGGCAGTGGCACGAAGCCCTCATTGCTGAACGACACCACCACAACCTCGGCATTGACTCTGGTGATCAGATCGGCGAACGCCGCCGGCATCTGTCGCCGCGAGTTGAACCGGCTTCGGGTCTCGTCGGAGCGGGCATCGATGCGTTTACAGGCAACCCCGTAATACTCCGGTGCATCCCACCGCACCAATGTCTCCCACACGTGGTAGTTCGTGAAATAGCGATGCTGGTTATAGGGCGGGTCCAAATAGGCCAGATCCACCGCGCCCAGTTCATCGACGACGTCCAGAGCATCTCCGCGAATGGCCCGCCCCTGGCCCGGAGTGAGCACCGGCGCCTTCAGCTTCAGCGGACGCAGCGCCCGCGGCGCCCACGTCTTGAGGAAGGCCATTTGCAGCCCGACCGTCGAGTCGACGCGGTCGGCGGCCTCCAGCAAAGCCGTCAGCAGTACCGGCCGCAGCCGATGATCTGCATACAGCTCGTCGATTCCCTGACGAATCGCGTCGATTCGTACACCGTTGTCGGGGTGGAAATAGCGCGCCTTTTCGCAGAAGACCTCGGTGACGTAGCCGCGTCGATCGGGAAGCGCCATCAGTCGATCCAGCGCCTCGTTCACTTCGACCGGGTCGACCTCGGCGGCATCCATCTCCACGTAGCACTGGGCGAGCACTTCGGAGTAGGCAGCAGTGTCGACGGCGGTAACGGCTGCGCCTTGCCGACAGAACTCCTGGGCGACCCGGGTCGTCCCGGTGAACAGATCGAGGGCGCTTTGGGCATCGACCGCGGCCAACACCGATCCCAGTTCTGTGACGAGCCGCCTTTTCGAGCCGAGGTATTTGATCATGCCAACACGGCATTGCCGTTGGCCTTTCCGCCCGGAAACCGCACTCGCCACCACCTCCTTTTCTCGAGCATAAGCCACCGACGGGTAACTACTGAGTTACGACAACGCTCGGAGTTGGTTCCCTACCGTGGTGGAGGCCATGATGGAACGATGCAGATCATTGGGGTCGAAGTCGCCGGAGGCCCTCCGGTGTTCACCGATCCGCTACCGCACGGCGGCGACCCCTACCGGCTGGCCTGGCAGCACGGCTACCGCATGATTCGGCCGCTTTCGGTCACCGGGCGCTCCCCTGACTTGTCGCTCACCGTGCAAGTCGGTCGCCATGGACGCAGCGCCGAGCTGCCCCCGCAGCGAACTCGGTCGATAGACCCGGAGTTGGATCTCAGCCAGGAGCCCGAACCACTGGTGCGGCAACGGGTGGCCGCCTATGGCATCGTGCTGTCCGATCGCGGCTTGTTGGCCACCCAGTTCTCCGAACTGACGGCGGTGCCTGGACTGTGGGGGCTTCCCGGCGGTGGGATCCAGCGCGATGAGAGCCCCGCCCGCGCCCTACTGCGCGAAGTGATGGAAGAGACCGGCCAACGGGTGCAGATCGAGCAACTGTTGGATGTGCAGACCGACCACTGGATCGGCCGTTCGCCGTCACGGGTGGTCGAGAACTTCCATGCGGTTCGCATCATCTATGCCGCGGTGTGCACGGCACCGACCGATCCGGTGGTGAACGACGTTGGCGGCACCACCGCCGCGTCGGCCTGGATGAGCCCGGAAACCTGGGAGGACCAGCCCTGGTCGATGTGGGCCAAGGTCATGCTGGAGCGCCATCTGACCGACCGTCGCAGCGGGACCGCCCTGAACTGAGCGCGCACTGTCACCGGACCCGACGAGGGCCGCCTTCCACTAGGGAAGACGACCCTCGTGCGGTGTCAGAAGACGATGCGGCTAGTTGCGCAGGTAGGACAGCAGTCGCAGCATTTCGACGTAGAGCCACACCAAGGTGACGGTGAGCCCGAAGGCCGCCCGCCACGACTCGGACGCATCAGCGCCAGCCGCGATGCCCTGCTCGACGTAGTCGAAGTCGAGGATCAGGTTGAACACGGCCAAGCCGATGCCGATGGCCGAGATGCCCAGCAGCAGCGCGAGGTTGCCGTGGCCGAACAGGAAGTTCACCCCGAACATCGACATGACGAAGTTCACCAGCAGCAAACCGGCGTAGGCGATGGTGCCGATGAAGACCACCTTGCGGAACCTGCTGGTAACCCGGATCCGGAACAACTTGTAGGCACCCAAAGTAGCCAGGGCGGCCACCACAGTCGCCATCAGAGCCGCCGGAACGATGCCGTCCCACGCCGACTCGTACATCTTCGAAACTGCACCGATGAACACGCCTTCAATGGCCGCATAGGCCAACACGAACGCTGGGTTCACCTTGCGACGGAAGCTCACGAAGAGCACCGGCACGAAAGAGCCCAGAGCGCCGATGACCAGCGCCGGCAGCAGGAACTGGGCAGGCATGAACATAAACGTCAGGACCGCCACTGCGGCCAGGGTCCCCATGGTGACCGCCGTCTTGGTGAGCACGTCCTCGATGGTCATCCGACCGGCGATGGCCGGCGGGGGTGCGAACTGAGCCGCGTTGGGGTCCCCATAGCCGGGCGCTGCGCCCGGCTGGGCGTAGGTCTGGCCGGGATAGGGCTGGCCAATGTAGGGCTGACCCTGGTTCTGCCCGGGGTAAGCCTGCTGTGGCTGGCTCGGTGCCATCCACGCGTCCGGCTTGGACAGGATCGGGTTGTTGCTCCGCATCTCATTCCTCCTTGTTGGGCGGCGGCGTACCGTCGTCGTCCTCAATGGTAGGCAACAAACCCGAATACCGGCTTGTTCCGGGTTTGTGCTCCGGTCAGGCGGTAGCAGAGAAGCGGAATGCCCGCACGATCTGCACCACGCCCATGACGGCCAAAGCGATGCCCAGCACCCAGACCAGCACCACGATGTAGAGCGGCGAGAACAGCAGCACGATGCCGGCCACGATGCTCAGTGCGGCGTAGAAGATCGTCCACGCCTTGGAGGCGGAGTCCTTCACCAGCGTCAGCGCAACGATGCCTTCGACGATCCAGGCGATCCCGACCACGATGCCCACCGCAATGGCCAGCACCTTCGCCGCTGGCTGCAGGTTGACGAAAGCGACGATCGCCACAATGACGAACAGCGCGCCGGAGGCCAGATAGCCTGTCCGCGGCCAGCCGCCGATCTTGCGGGAGAAGACGCCGATCGCCAAGTTCACGATTCCGGCGATCAGGGCATAGGCGGCGATGATCCAGGTGACCACGACGGCCGTGATGCCTGGCCAAAACAGCAGCGCCAACCCAATGACCAGGGCCACCAGGCCCCCGATTCCGAGCGCGGCGCGGATTCCATTGCTGACCGAGTTGTCCATGTCGGTGAAGTCGGCCTCGAAGTAGCTGGCGGGCATAGCAATACCTCCTGATGAATTGGGCATCTCCAGTCAAGCAGAACTCAGGCCGGGCAGCCGGGATTCCGCAGATCCCGCCGCGGGGCTGCGGGAGGCTATGCCCAGGTGCCTCGATGCATCACGCGGGTCACCATCAGCTCCGAATCCAACTCCACCAGGTCAGCGCGCCGCTGCGGAGTCAGCCGCCCCACGGTGGTCAACGACAGATAGTCCGCCGGCGTCGCGGTGGCGGCACGTACGGCCTGTGCCAGGCCGAGCCCGGCGGCAACAGCGTTGCGGACGGCCTGGTCCAAGGTGAGCGTGGAGCCAGCGATGGTGTCGGTGCCGGCACTGCGAGCCACGCCGTCGCGGACCTGCACCAGAAGCTCACCGAGCTGGTAGTCGCCGTCCCCAGCCGCCGCGGCAGCCATCGCATCGGTGACGAACACCACCCGCCCAGGCTCGGTCGCAGCGACGAAGGCAACCAGCTCAGGTCGCACATGTACCCCGTCGGCGATCAGTTCCAGGTAGACCCGCTGATCCCGCCACAGCGCCAGAATGGGGCCCGGCTGACGATGCCGCAACGGTGCCATGGCGTTGAACAGATGCGTCGCGCCGGTGGCACCGGCTTCGATAGCGGCCACACAGGCGTCATAGTCGACGGCAGTGTGTCCAATCGCAACGACCACGTCAGCGGCGCGCATCAGCGCGATGGAGTCCAGAGCATGGGCACGTTCGGGAGCGATAGTGACCATTCGGATCGCGCCGCGGCCTGCCGCCAGCAAGGCGGCCACCTCGTCAGGGATCGGGTCGGTGAGCAATTCGGCGCGGTGAGCCCCCTTGTACTCCTCGGCGAGCCACGGCCCTTCCAGATGGATACCGGCCAGCTCCCCGGAATCGACCAAAGTCGCCAGACAGGCGATCTGTCGCCGCAGGTCGGCCAGGGTGCCGGTGACCAGGGACGCCACCATGGTGGTAGTACCCCGTCGACGGTGTGCTGCCAGTACCTGTCGAGCCTGGTCGGGGTCTTCGGTGACGAAGGACGCACCACCACCACCGTGACTATGCACATCGACGAACCCCGGAACCAGGATGCCGGCCACGTGCTCATCCACCGCTGCGGGCGACTCGCCAACGCCGGTGGCCGTGATCCACTCCCCCGTGATCTGCAGCCAGCCCGCGACGGGTTCGGTGACGTCGGGGAACAGTATCTGATCAGCGGAAAGCAGCATCACAGCTCCCGTCGCTGCCACGGTGGCAGGTTGGCGGAGGTCTGGCGGTAGTGGGCGGCGAATACCGCCGCCCCGGCTGCGTCGTCGATCGCCATGGCATGGCGGGCGTCTCTGCTGGTGCCCAACCCTGGCGTGAGGCAGTGGTGGGCACAGGGACCGATGATGACTTCCATTTTCCACTCTCATCGTCGACGCCGCCGGCATCGACGACGCTTCAGGACCATGTGGCAGCCTTGCCTTCCCCATCTTTCCATTCTCGATCAGGGCAGGGAGTCGGTGCCGAAGGTGTTGTACCAATCGGCAGCGAACACGGTGACCGCCTCGCGAACGTCGGGTGCAGACAGGGCAGCCCGCAGCAGCATCGGGGAGAGTGTGACCGCGGCGGCGCCGGCTTCGAAGGCCGCAGACACCTGGGCCACATTTTTGAAGCTCGCCGCCATGATCCTGCAGTCGGCGCCCTGGCGATCGATGAACGTCGACAGCGCCCTGATCGTCGAGACGGTGTCGATATCCAGGCTCTCCATGCGGTTGAAGTAGGGCGCGACATAGTTGGCACCGGCGGCGATCGCGAGGATGCCCTGCGTCTTGGAGTAGACCGCCGTTGCCGTTACGTGGACCCCTTCGTCACGCAGCAGCCGCATCGCCTGGATGCCGGGCTCGGTGGTCGGGATCTTGACGTAGATCTGGTCGTCGATCATCTCCAGCAGGCGATGCGCGTCGGCGATGATGCCGGCGGAATCCTGGGCGAGCACCTGCACATGCAGCGTGCGATCGAAGCCGATGATCTCTCGGATTCGGCGAAAGTGGGCGTAGAAGTCGATGCGTCCCTCAGCTTTGAGGATGGACGGGTTGGTCGTCACTCCGTCGACCGGATAGATCGGCGTCATTGCCGCGATGTCGGCGAGGTTGGCGGTGTCGAACAGAATTTCCATGGTTCCTCGATGGTCATGGGGAGGGCATCTCCATGGTGACATCACGAAGACGACCCCGGCTGAGCATCCAAAAGCAGGCCTGTCGCGGCCTTGGCACATGGCGTGTGCCCGCCCCGGCCTGCCGGGTGTAGGCAACACTGCCCACCTATTTGCACTGACCGGTCAGTCTAATTAGAGTAGAGCCGACGTTAAGGAGCATTCCCTCGTGAGTTCGACCACCATTCACCCCAGTCACAGCCTCGAAGACCGCGATCCCTACCTCACCGCGGAGACCCCCACCGCGACACCGTCGATCATTCGCGCTTCCGCCCTACAGCTCGACGGCAACCGAGGGCGCATCTACGGCCCGCTTGACCTCGACATCGCGCCCGGCACCCTCACGCTGATCACCGGACGTGCCGGCAGCGGCAAGACCTCCCTGCTGCTCACACTCGTTGGCCGCATGCGCGCCAACCGTGGCTGCGCCCTGACCGTGCTGGGCCGGGCGTTGCCGTCGCGAGCTCGCGGAGTGCAACGGCGCAGCGCAGCAGTCGGCATTCACGGCTTGGACGATCTCGACGAGGTGGTCACGGTGGCTGCCGCCGTCCGCGAACGCGAAGCCTGGTTAGCACCGTGGTACCGCGTGGTCCGCACCCCTGACGATGACCACGTCGCCACAGTCTGCGAGCCGGTCTTCGGCGACACTCCCGCACCAGCAGCCAAGGAGTTCGTCCACGAACTCGACGAGGCCGACAACCTCCTCCTGCGCATCGCCTTGGCGCTGCTCAGCGAACCCGAACTGATCGTCGTCGACGACATCGACTCTCTGCATGACACCGACGGCCGCCGGCGCGTGTGGGAAGCCCTGCACGGGCTGACCAACCAGGGTCTGACCGTCATCGTCGCCGCCGCAAGCGCCAGCGAGCTTTCTCGCCTCGGCTGGGCGCAACTGCCCAACCACATCAACCTCAGCGTCAACCACTGACCACACCGAAACGAACCGGAATCACGATGTTTGCCTGGACCTCACACGGAACCGAACTCAAACGGTTCTATCGCCAACCCATCACCCGCGCCGCCTTGGCGGTGATGCTGCTCATCCCGCTGCTGTACGGCGCCATGTACGTGTGGGCATTCTGGGCGCCCACCGATCACCTGAACAATCTGCCGGTGGCCCTGGTCAACGCCGATGTGGCAGCCACCGATGACGACGGCGTCGCCCAGCACTACGGCCAGGATCTGGTCGACGAACTGGTCGCCAACGACGACATCAAATGGGTGCAGACCGATGAGGCGAGCGCCGAGGCAGGGATGAACAGCGGGAAGTACTACTTCACAGTGACCGTCCCTGCCGACTTCACATCCCGGATCAACTCCTTTGCCGGCGATGATCCGAAAGCCGCCAGCCTGGATGTCACCTACGACGACTCGAACTCATTCCTCGCCTCTACCCTGGGCAAGACCGCGATGCTCGAGGTGCAGCGGGCCCTGCGCGAGAAGGTCAGCACCGAGGCGGTCGACACCCTGCTGGTCGGGGTCGGCGATGCACGCGACGGCTTCGCCAAGGCCTCCGATGGCGCTTTCGAACTGCGCGACGGCCTCACGCAGGCTGAAGACGGCGCCGACCGACTCAATGTCGGCGCCCAACAACTCGCCAGCGGCTCGGTCAAACTAGCCACCGGCTCCAGCGACCTCGCCGCCGGAGCAGCCAAAGCAGCCGCCGGCACCAAGCCGTTGGCCGACGGCGTGGCCCAGCTCGAAGATGGCGCGTCCCAACTGGCGACCGGACTGGACGCCCTGAACACCTCCATGCCCGCCCTCACCGCAGGAGCGACCCAGGTCAAGGCCGGAACCGCCGCGGCCAGCGTGGGCGCCAATCAGCTCAACACCGGGGCTGCCGCCTACCTCACCGGAGTCACGACGGCAAGCCAAGGCGCCCAGCAGTTGGCGGCCGGGGCGAGCGGGCTCACCGCGCTGCAACAGGGCCTGGCTTCAGCCGCAGATCCGCACGCCGGCGCCCCCGCGCTCGCCGCGGGTGTCAGCACCGTCGTCGGAAACCTCAACACCTTCACCAGCGGGGCAGACCGCTATGCCACCGGAGCCACCGATTTTGCGACCGGTGCCCACAGCTGGACCTCCGGCGCGCGCACCTGGCAGACCCAAGCCGCCGCCACCACCGGCGGAACCCTGCTCGACGGCGCGAACCAGCTCCAAGCAGGAGCTCAAGGCATCTCGGCCAAGACCGCGAACAACTCCACCCTGGCCGGGGGCGCCACCTCGGTCGCCTCGGGTAACGCTGCGCTGAGTGACTCACTGAAAGACACCGATGACCTGCTCAGGCAGGTACAGCAGGCGATCAGCGACGGAGACACCACCAAGGCTCAGCAACTCCTCGCCACAGCCCGCACCACCGTCGGTAGTGCCACGACAACAGCCGACAACCTGGCAACCACGGCTGGTGCGGTCTCCGACGCAATCACCACCATTCACACCTCGGCAGCCGACCTCTCGAGTGGTGCAGCCAACCTCGCCACCGGTCTCGGCACCCTCCATGACGCGGTAGGCACCGGCGGCGGTATCGACACCGGGCTCAGTACCTTGGAGACCGGTCAAAGCAATCTCGCCAGCAGCGCCGGACAGCTCAGAGTCGGCGCTGATTCCTTGGCGGATCCGGCCACGGCCGCCCAACTCGCACAACTGCAGAGCGGCGCCAACAACCTGGCCGCCGGGATCACGGCTATGAATGGCGCCGCCGCCGATCCCACGACCGGCATCCCAGCCCTGCAGGCCGGGGCGAACCAGCTCGCCGCAGGCTTCACCAGCACCGATCCGGCCAACCCCGGCTTGGTGTACGGCGCCCAGCAACTGCAGGCGGGTGCCTCCAGCCTTGCCACGGGACTGGAAACCCTCGCGCAGGGAACGACCGACCTCGCCGATGGTGCGGGCAGCGTCGCCGCTGGCACCGGCCAGCTCAACCAGGGCGCCCAGCACCTTCACTCGGGCACCGCAGCGCTGAAGTCGAAAGTGCCGGCTCTGACCAGCGGCGTGCAGAAGATCAACACCGGAGCCCAGCAACTCGCCAGCGGAACCGCAACCCTGGCCCAGGGCACTCAGGAGTTGGCCGCCAACACGCCCACCTTGGCCTCGGGCCTGACCGATGCCCGCGACGGCGCCGACACTCTCGGCAGTGAGCTCGCCACCGGCGCCCAGGACATTCCCAACGACACCTCGTCCCAGCGCAGTGCGCGGGCCGATGCCATCGCCGTGCCGGTCGGCCAGGAAGTGGCGCACGTTCACGAAGCCGCCTCGTGGGGTGAGGGCTTCGCACCATTCTTCATCTCACTGGGTCTGTGGGTCGGCGCGCTGATCACCTGGCTGCTGCTGCGACCGCTGCAGACCCGAGCGCTGATGACCTCCGTGAACGGTTTTCGGATGGCCTGGGGATCACTCAACCCGGCGCTGCTGCTCTCGGTGGGCCAGGTGGTCATCATGCTGCTGGTGATGCACTTCGCCATCGGGCTCGACCCGAAGAGCCTGCTCGCCACCGTGGCGTTCACTTTGCTGGTTGCCGCGGCATTCTTCGCCCTGCAGCAGTTCTTCCAGGTGACCTTCGGCTCAGCAGTCGGCAAGGTGATCGTCATCGTGCTGCTGATGGTGCAACTGGCCTCCTGCGGCGGCACCTATCCGATCCAAACCACGCCGGACTTCCTGCAGGCCATCAACCCCTATCTGCCGATGACCTACGCCGTCGAAGGCCTGCGGGAGGCGATCACCGGAGGAATCGAGGCTCGATTCTGGAGCAGCGTCGCGGTTCTTGCCGCTATCTTCGTGGTGTCGCTGGCTGCCACCTCGCTGGCATCGGCACGCAAGCGGATGTGGACCATGTCACGGCTGCACCCGGCATTGAGCATCTAGGAGATTTCGATGGGCACGCTGACACCGCCCAGCACCGACGGTCGCGTCGCCCGGCGCGAGAACACCCGGGAGGTGATCATCGACGCCGCCACCGACTTGTTCGCCGCGCGGGGAGTGACCTCGACGTCTATCGATGACATCGCTGCCGCAGCGGGGATTGCCAAGGGCTCGGTTTACTACAACTTCGAATCCAAGGCCGGGCTGGTGGAGGCGATCGTTGCCCGCAACAGCGAACTGATGGCCACCGCGCTGCGGGAGGCGACGCAGGGCCGGACTGGCGCCGACCTTCGCGACGAGGTCGTGCGGGCGCTGCTTCGGCTGGTGCGCGACCACGCCGCCGGCGCCCGGGTGCTGGTCACCGAGCTGTTTCGAACCGAACGGTCCTGGCGGGTCTCCATCGAACGCTGGCGCAGCTTGGCGCTGTCGCCGCTCATCGACGACATGATCAACAACGGCGAGGAGCCGGCAGTCGCCGATATCCGAGCCGCCGCCATCGTCGGAGCCACGCTGGTCACCGGCTTGGAATGGCTGCTCTTCCACCCAGACCGCAGCTACGAACAGGTGAGCGCCACCGTGGTCAATACCCTGTCGCGGTGACCGGCAGCCTCAGGCTCGACGGCGCTGCGGCCAGTGCACCCAGCGCGGTGTGATGGGATACAGCCATGGTTCGATCCACATCCTGGCAGCAGTACCGAACCGCCATTGGCGACCGCTCGGACATGTTCAGGATGATCGTCGAGACATGGCCGATCGACAACGCCCTGTACCCGGGTAGCTATGTCGATGTGTCGCCGTCTTCGGCCATCCCCGTGGTGACCTATGTGGACACCGATGCCCGCGCAGCGCGGTACTTTGCCGACCCCTCGCAGGTGGCGACCGAACTGCGCGATCATCGTCGACCGGGCAGCGAGCCACGGGTGCATTTCCTCGCCGCGGATTACACCCAGCCGCTGCCCATCGCAGACGGCAGCGTGGAGCTGGTGATCTCGCTGTTCGCCGGACCGGTGTGGGACCACTGTGGTCGCTACCTGCGTCCGGGCGGTTGGCTGCTGGCCAACAATAGTCACGGCGACGCCAGCATCGCCTCGCTCGATCCATCGCTTCGCCTGGTGGGCGCCATCCATCACGGTGCCGATCGCTATCGCCTCCGCACCAACAACCTTGCGGACTTCCTCATCCCGAAGCGTCCTGAGACCGCCGATCTCGGTCAGATTCGTCGTGCTGGCCGGGGCATCGCCTTCACCCGATCCGCGTTCGCCTACGTCTTCGAAAAGCTGTGACGAGAGGTGCCTCACAGACGTGCCCCCAATGGGATTCGAACCCATACTGTGGCGGGTTTAAGCCGCCTGCCTCTACCTGTTGGGCCATGGGGGCCGGCTCGGTGAGTCTACCGAGAACGCTCAGGCCTCGCCGGTCGCCAAACCGGCGACGATGCCGTCGAGAATGTCCGCCTCGCTGACCAGCAGCGGGAGGCCCAGTCTGGCGCCGATCTGTCGGCACACCAGACCACCGGCAGCGATCACGTCGGCACGGCCAGGCACCATCGTCGGATAGGCCGCCACCGCCGCCACCGGCATGGTGAGCAGGTCGGTGGTGAAAGCCGCCAACTCACCGCCCTCGAGCCGCGAGCCGTGGACGGCATCCCGGTCATAGACAGCCAATCCCTGGATCAGCGCTGACAGACTGGTCACGGTGCCGCCGACCCCCACCCAGGTGGCCACGGCGGCGAAGTCGATTCCGCAGCCGTCGAGAAGCCCGTCGATGAACTCGACGGCCGCTGCAACATCGGCTTCGGTCGGCGGATCAGCAGTCCAGAAGCGTTCCTTGACCCGCACTGACCCCATATCCAACGACACCGCCTGCTGCACCGCACCGTCGGCGCCGAGGACCAGCTCGGTCGAGCCACCACCGATATCAATGACCAACACCGGCTGAGTCACCGCATTCAGCGCATTGACCGCCCCCAGATAGGACAGGCGGGCTTCCTCTGCCCCGGGGATGATTTCGGCATCGACGCCAAGCCGGGCGCGGACGCCCGTGAAGAACGCTTCAGAATTGGCAGCATCACGGGCGGCCGAGGTGGCCACCACCCGCCGCCGACCGATGCCGAGTTCATCCAGTTCGGAGCCGAAGTCGGCCATTGCGTCCAGGGTGCGTGCCAGGGCGTCAGGGTGAAAGGCGCCGGTGGCATCCACGCCCTGCCCCAGCCGGGTGATGTGGAGTCGGCGATCGATCTCGGCCAGGCGGCCATCGGGTTCCCGACGGCAAATCAACAGTCGCACCGAGTTCGTGCCGCAATCCACCGCCGCGAAGAGGTCACTCATCGTCATCAAGGCAGGGCCGCTGCCAGAACTCCCCGATACGTTCGGCGACCTCGTCACCGATCGGATTCACCCCGGCGCCCGCGGCCAGCGCATGTCCGAGCAGGGCATGCAGGCACTTCACCCGGTTGGGCATTCCGCCTGCGCTGAAGCCGTCGATCTCGGGCACCTCGCCCAGCGCGGCCCGCTCATCGAGATAGGCCTGATGCGCGCTCGCATAGGCCTGCGCCAACCCCGGGTCGGTGGCCAGGCGTTCGTTGAACTCCACCATCGCGCCGTCAGCCTCCAAGGTGGACACCGCACTCACCGCCCGCGGGCAGGTCAGATAGAAAGTGGTCGGAAACGGGGTGCCGTCGGGAAGTCGAGGCTCGGTGGCGACCACCCCAGGCTTACCGCAGGGGCAGCGCCACGCGACCGCAGCGACGGCGCGAGCCGGACGCCCCAGTTGGTCGGAAATGATCGCAAGATCGGATTCGGTGGGTGGTTCCAAACGACGCACCCCGGCATTCTTCCACGTCCGGCTGTGGCCCGGCAGGCACGGGCTAGCGGTTGGCCACCTGCCGCACGGGCGAATCGGCGGTGCTCAGCGACCCGGCCAACCGCTGCCACCAGTACTGATTGTCGGCTTCGGTGACCGGACGCTGCTCCGATTGCAGCACCACACCGCCACCGATCGGATCACCCTTCTCATCGACCACGCGGTAGCCGGTTTCACCGGGCATCACCCAGCCCAGCCGCTCCCGGGCCTGGGCCTTGACGTAGGCAGGATCATCCCAGCGCGCGAGTTGGCTTTGCAGGTCGGCGATTTCGGCTTGCCGATCGCGGATCTCCTGATCGGCCACCGCGATCTGATGCTGCTGGTTGAAGTAGATCTGCAGGCTGCCGCCATAGGACAGCACCAATGCGATCACGGCCAAGCCCAGAATCACCGCCCGTCGAGTGACGCGCAGCCCACGCTGCCAGATCGGCTTGGGAGCTTCGGTCTCCGGCTGCGCCGGAGGCTCCTGCTGCGGGCGCGAAGAAGGCCGGGTCCGTCGCCGTGTGGAACGTGACGGACCCGAGGTGCCATTGCGAGGGCTACGCGGGCTATGGGCCAATGCGGTGATCCTTCATCGCTTCCCAGGATAGGTCGGGTCGCGGCCCGTGCTGGAAACGGCGCGCACGTGCCCGACAGGTACCCGATGCACCGTCGAACATGCCGGTGGCCCGACGCCGAAGCGCCGGGCCACCGAAAACACTCAGGCCGTGAACCGCGGGAAGGCGGACGCACCGGCGTAGCGCGCGGCATCGTCCAGATCCTCCTCGATGCGCAGCAGCTGGTTGTACTTGGCAACCCGCTCCGAACGCGCCGGGGCACCGGACTTGATCTGGCCACAGCCCAAGGCCACGGCAAGGTCGGCGATCGTGGTGTCCTCGGTCTCACCGGAACGGTGGCTCATCATGGTGGTGTAGCCGCTGCGATGGGCCAGCGTGACCGCGTCGATGGTCTCGGTCAGCGAACCGATCTGGTTCACCTTCACCAGCAGCGAGTTGGCGGTGTCGGCGTCGATGCCCTTCTGCAGTCGCTCGACGTTGGTGACGAACAGGTCGTCGCCGACGAGCTGCACCTTGTCGCCGAGGACCTTGGTGATGGCAGCCCAGCCGTCCCAATCCTCCTCGTTCAGCGGATCCTCAATCGAGACCAGCGGGTACTTGGCCACAAGACCTTCGTAGTACTCGATCAGCTCCGCGGAGGACTTCATCGCACCCTCGAAGGCGTACTTGCCGTCGGAGTAGAACTCCGAGGCTGCCACGTCCAGCGCCAGTGCAACGTCGGTGCCGGGCTTGAAGCCGGCCTTCTCGATCGCTTCCAGGATCAGATCGAGTGCCTCAGCGTTGGAGCCGAGGTTCGGCGCGAAACCGCCCTCGTCACCCAGACCGGTGGACAGGCCACGATCCTTCAGCACCGCCTTGAGCGCGTGGTAGACCCCGGCACCCATTTCGAGGGCGTCGGCGAAGGTGGCCGCACCGATCGGGGCGATCATGAACTCCTGAATGTCGACATTGGAGTCGGCATGCGAGCCACCATTGAGGATGTTCATCATCGGAACCGGCAGCACATTGGCCGTCGGACCGCCCAGGTAGCGGTACAGCGGCAGGCCTGCGGACTCTGCTGCGGCATGGGCCACGGCCAGCGAAACCCCCAGGATCGCGTTGGCGCCCAGCTTGGCCTTGTTGTCGGTGCCATCGAGTTCGATCATGGCCTGGTCGAGCAGGCGCTGCTCGTCGGCCTCCATGTTCAAGACCTCGGGAGCGATCTGCTCGATCACGTTCTCCACGGCTTTGAGGACGCCCTTGCCGCCGTAGTACGCGGCATCGCCGTCGCGCAGTTCCACAGCTTCAAAAGCACCGGTCGAGGCGCCCGACGGGACTGCAGCCCGGCCTTCGGCGCCGTCATCGAGCACAACCTGAACCTCAATGGTCGGGTTGCCTCGGGAATCCAGAATCTGTCGAGCGTCGACGAATTCGATACTTGCCACGATGAGTGCCTTTCAATCCAGTGAGGTCATCAGGAATCAGCCTACCGGCCAACTCCGGCGCCGGGGCGCTTGCGGACAGCGCCCCAAAAATCGGAATCTGTGCCTCGACCCGACCGCTGTCAGGACTCGGCCATCCGAACCCGGTCCTCCAACTCCCGCACCGCCAGCCGAGCGGCCTGCTCGGGGTCGATCTGGAGTTCACGAGCCCGGGTCACCAGCGCAAGGAAGGCCGGTCCCAGCTCGTCGGAGGTGAGGCGATCCTCGGCCCCGGTCGGGCCGGTCAATTCACTCAGCTCCAGACCCAGATCCTCCGCCCGAGACAGCACCTTGTAACCGCGACTCAACGCCGAGAGCCGATCGGGGATGCCGTCCAGCACCGAGGTCCGGTTCTTCTCCACCGCTTTGGCCTGCTCCCAGGACGCCATCAGATCCTCCGGAATCTCAGCATCACCGAAGACATAGGGATGGCGGGAAACGAGCTTGTCGGCGATGCGTCCGGCGACATCGTCGAGGGTGAAGCTGCCCGCTTCGGATGCGATCTCGGCTTGGAAGTACACCTGCAGCAGCAGGTCACCGAGTTCCTCGAGCAGAGCGTCATCGGAGCCTGTTTCGATGGCCTCGACAACTTCGAGGGTCTCCTCGACCAGATGGTGCACCAGGCTTTCCGGCGTCTGCGCGGCGTCCCACGGGCATTCGGCGCGGAGCCGCTGCATGACGTCGGCCAACCGGTCGAGCTGCGGGAATCGGCCGCTCATCGCCGTCGGATCAGGACGACGGCTCGCTCGACAGCGAGCCAGTCTTCCCCGAAAGGCTTGCGGTGGAGGGGTCCCACACACCGAACTGAGGGTTCACTGTCACCGGATTGTTTGTGACCGCCTGGGCGTAGGTGGCTTGGACGGCATCGCTGTTCTGCGCCAATGACATGTAGGCGAGCGCCTTGGCGAGTTCGGTGCCGTTGGGATCAGCGGCCAGAGCCTTCAAGAAGTCATCCGAGCTGTAGAGCTGGGAAAGCTGCGCATCGGTCACCTGCACGTTCGCTATCTGCATCGCCACCGCAACCAGGCGTCCGGTCACCATGACGTTCACCACCGGCGCACGAAGCTGGCCCCACGTCGGCACGCTTTCACTGCCGACCTGGGCGTACGCAGCCGAGGCTGCGCGAGACAAAGTGTCGACTTGGCTCACCGTGATCTGGTCGCTTCCGACCACGGCGGCAACCTGTGGGCCAGGGTTGGCACAGCCTGACAGGAGCAGCAGCGCCGCCACGGCAGCCACCAGTATTTTCGCCACAGTCTTGAACATCGTCGCTGACTCGCTTCCGGAGGTTGGTACGCCGGTCGCGATCCTATCGGGTCCACCGGTGTGGTCCTAAGAAGTCCGAGCCGCTGCTTCGATCGTCGTGCCAACGATCGAAGCAGTGCGGCTGGTTTACTCCCTGGGGTGGGCTGGCAACAGGCCACAGCGTAGGAGAACACCGTTCCACCGGCAAGAGCCGGTCTCAGTCTCGGCTGCCGCCGAGCACAGCCACGATCCGTCGCGGCGGGCCGACCGCAACCTCAGAAGATGTCGGTGAGAACCTTGCCTGCCCAAGCCAGCAGCTCAGGATCGGGAACCGGCCGCCCCCCGATCGCCGCGGTCATCGGACGGGGCACCAGTACCTGGGCCGACGCCTTGCGGTAATGCGATCCCGGATACAGCCGGGCCAGCCGCAGTTGCGCAGAATCGGGCAGTTCGGCCGGTGAGAATCGCACCATCGGTCCGGCCATCACCACCTCACGCACACCGTGCTCGCGCGCGGCGAGCCGGAACGATGCCACCGCGAGCAGGGTCTGAGCCGCCTCCGGCAGCGGCCCGTAGCGATCCTGCAGTTCGTCGCGGACGCCGGCGATGTCGCCCTCGGCACGGACGGCGGCGAGCCGCTTGTACATCTCCAGCCGCAGCCGTTCGGATTCCACAAAGTCGACAGGCAGGTGAGCATCCACCGGCAGTTCGATCTTCATCTCCGGCTCGGGCTCAGCGTCCGAACCTCGGAATTCGGAGACCGCTTCCCCCACCAACCGCAGATACAGGTCGAACCCGACGTCGGCGATGTGTCCGGACTGATCGGCCCCCAGCAGGTTGCCGGCGCCGCGAATCTCCAGATCCTTCATGGCGATAGCCATGCCCGCACCGAGATCGGTGTGAGCGGCCATCGTCGCCAAGCGGTCGTGGGCGGTTTCAGTCAGTGGCTTCTCCGGGGGGTACAAGAAGTAGGCGTAGCCGCGGTCACGGCTGCGACCGACGCGTCCGCGAAGCTGATGCAACTGGGCCAGACCCAACATGTCGGCCCGCTCGATGAGCAGAGTGTTGGCCGTGGCTACGTCGAGACCGGCTTCGATGATCGTGGTACAGACCAGCACATCGAAGCGCCGCTCCCAGAAGTCGATCATCACCTGTTCCAAGGTGTGCTCGTTCATCTGACCATGCGCCACCGCCACCCGGGCTTCGGGTACGAGTACCGACAACTGCTGGGCTGTCTTCTCGATGCTCTGCACCCGATTGTGAATGTAGAACACCTGGCCTTCTCGAGCGAGCTCGCGACGGATCGCCGCCCGCACCTGGTTGGTGTCGTAGGGCCCGGCGAAAGTGAGCACCGGGTGGCGTTCCTCCGGCGGGGTCGCGATGACACTCATCTCACGAATGCCGGTGATGGCCATTTCCAGCGTGCGGGGTATCGGCGTCGCGCTCATGGCCAGTACATCGACATTGAGCCGCAGCTTCTTCAACGCCTCCTTGTGCTCCACTCCGAAGCGCTGCTCCTCGTCGATGATGACCAGGCCCAGGTCTTTGAAGGAGACCTCCCCGGAGAACAGGGCGTGGGTGCCGACCACCACGTCGACCGACCCGTCGGCAAGGCCTTTGATCACGGCGCGACGCTCGGCGTCGGTCTGGAAGCGGCTCAGCCCAGCAACGTTCACCGGGAACCCGGCATAGCGATCAGCGAAGGTGGCCTGGTGTTGCTGAACCAGCAGAGTGGTCGGCACCAGGATCGCGACCTGCTTGCCGTCCATGACCGCCTTGAAAGCCGCCCGCACCGCGATCTCGGTCTTGCCGTAGCCGACATCGCCACAGACCAGCCGATCCATGGGGACCAACTGCTCCATGTCGCGCTTCACCTCACTGACCGCCGCCAACTGATCGGGGGTCTCCACGTAGGCGAAAGCGTCCTCCAGTTCGCGCTGCCAAACGCTGTCTGCACTGAAGGCGAAACCCTTCGAGGCCTGCCGGGCTGCATACAGCTTGATCAGTTCGGCGGCGATCTCGCGCACCGCCTTGCGGGCCCGCGACTTGCGCTTGGCCCAATCGCCGCCACCGAGTTTGTCCAGGGTGGGATTCTCGCCGCCCACATAGCGGGTGATCAGATGCAGCTGATCCATCGGGACGTACAGCCGGTCGCCGGGCTGGCCGCGTTTGCTGGGGGCGTAGTCGAGCACGAGGTATTCCCGGATGGCGCCACCGACCTCGCGCTGCACCATCTCCACATAACGACCCACACCGTGAATCTCGTGAACGACGGCATCGCCGGAACGCAGTTCCAGCGGATCGATCTGATTCTTCCGCCGGGCCGGCATCTTGGCCGGAGCCAGGTCTGCCTCACGCCGTCCGGACAGGTCGGCGGCGGTGAACACATCGGTGTCGATCGTCGGCAGGCTGAAGCCGTGCCGCAAGGCGGCGCGGACCACCGTCACGATCCCCGGCACGGGAAGATCCGGCAGGCCTTCGGGACTCACCACCGGAATGTCGGCATTGCCCAACACCTCGGCCAGGCGCGCGGCGCGGCCGGCGGAGTCGGCCACGAGCACCGTGCGATGCCCGGCGGTCACCGACTGCCGCAGGGCGTCCAGGGCTGCCTCGGTGTCGCCGCGCCAGACCGCCGCTTCGACGACCGGCACCGTGCGCGATTCGATGTCATCGTGACCCGTCGGTGCGCCGGTGCCGTCGGGGTCGTCGGAGTCGGGAGCGGCGAAGGCCGACAAACTCCACCACGACTGGCCCAATGCCAGCGCGTGGGCGCGCACATCGGCCAAGGTCTGATAGGCGGCTGCGCCGACGTCAATGGGGGCTTTGCCACCCTCGGCGGCCGCAGCCCAAGAGGCCTGCAGGAACTCCTCGCTGGTCGCGACGAGTTCCTGGGCTCGGGTGCGAATGCGCTCGGGGTCGGCCACCAGCACTTGGGTGTCGGTGGGCAACACGTCCACGAGGAGTTCCAGGCCGTCGACCAGCACCGGGGCCAGGGATTCGACGCCTTCCACGGCATGGCCGTCCGCGATGCGCTCCAACATCTCCGCCAGACTGCCCGGTTCGTTGCGATGAGCCTTGGCGAGTTCGGCGGCGCGAGCCCGTACCTCGTCGGTGATGAGCAGTTCCCGGCAAGGAGCCGCGATCATCTCCGGCATGGTGGTCTCGTCTGATCGCTGATCGGCGACAGAGAAGTGTCGGATCTCCTCAACGGTGTCGCCGAAGAAGTCGATACGGATGGGGTGCTCCTCGGTGGGAGGAAAGACATCGATCAGGCCGCCGCGCAGACAGAACTCTCCGCGCCGCTCCACCAGGTCGACCCGGGAATATGCCGCTGCGACCAGACGCCGGGCGACCTCGTCGAAGTCGTAGTCCTCGCCGGCGACCAGCCGAACCGGGCTGAGATGGCCCAGGTCACGAACTTGGGGTTGCAGCACTGCCCGAATCGGTGCAACCACCACTCGTGGGGCGGGAAGCGCGTCATTGCCGACCAGCCGACGCAGCACCGCCAGGCGTTTGCCGACGATGTCCGAACGCGGGCTGAGGCGCTCGTGGGGCAGCGTTTCCCACGCCGGGTAGTAAGCGACCCGGTCCGCCGGCAAGAGGCTTTCCAGCGCCGCGACGGCAGTCTCGGCTTCGCGAAAGGTCGAGGTGACCAGCAGCACCGTCCGCCCGGCTTGATCGGCCAGCGCAGCGACGAACGCGCTGCGCGCTGCCTCCGACACCGTGAGGTCGAGTGCAGGGATACGCCCGCCGCGGCAGTCGGCGATGGCTCGAGCCAGGGTCGGTTCGCTGCCAATGAGGTGCACGAGGCCGCTGAGAATCACCGAAACACCTTACCCGTCACGCTTCAGGCCCATCGACCCGGGAAGCCCCAGCGTCAGCGACTACCGACGGATGCGCGCCGGACACTCTCTTCTCGTGTGGGGTCCCACCGCAATCCCCCTCACGGTGGGACCCCACACGGAAGCCCAGCCGCTACGTGCCTCCAGCCCAAGGCACTGCAACGGCCAGCTAAGACCGGGCCCGACCGACGAAGCGGTCAGCGGTCTCAGACCGTGGTGGGTGGAGGTTGCCGAACGCTAGCCTCCCGAACCGGACCAACCCCTCCGGACGTCGGAGTGCAAACGTCCGGTTGTAGGTGGGCCGTGCATTCGGCTTTCCTCACCCGAGCCATCGAAGCCTCCCGCTCGCGGCCCGCCGCCTGATCGGGTGTCCTCAGGCTCGGTCGGTGGGAATCGACACCAGCGCTGCTGACGATGAATCGGACGGCCGGTCGGCGACCCTGGAGGGTGTTCGATCTACCACTGTCATCGTATTGCGAAGCGTTGACAAAGAAAGTCACCTATCAGGGTGACTTTTGAATCGTCCCCCATGCGAGGGACATTCCTCGCATTCGTTGCTGGAAACTCTCAATAATCAGGAGTTGAAACGATTCTGGGTAATCTCCAGGCCCTCGCCGAGCAGGCTCTCCACGGCATCAGCCGCGCGACTCACCTCGACCTCAAGATCGGCGGCCAAGCCTGCCGAAAAAGACGAAAGCACGTAGTCAGCAGGGTCTTGTCGACCGGGAGGACGCCCGACGCCGATGCGGACACGGAAGTACTCGCCGGTGCCCAGCCCGCGTCGGATGGACTTCAGACCGTTATGCCCGTTGTCTCCACCGCCGAGCTTGATGCGTAACTGACCGAAATCCAAGTCGAGTTCGTCGTGGATCACCACCAGTGATCCCGGCTCGCTTTTGTAGTAGGCACGCGCTTTGCTCACCGCAGCACCCGACTCGTTCATGAACGTTCGCGGCTTCAGCAGGACCACCGGATCGGCATCCGCACCGACACCGCCCAGACTGCCGTCAGCGGTGATTCGGGTTTGAACGGTGTCAGCCCGCAATCCCAACGAGCGCGACCACCGCACGCCGACGCGGCGCGCCAGTTCGTCGACCACCATGAAGCCGACATTGTGACGATGAGATGCGTAGGTCGGGCCCGGATTTCCGAGCCCGACCACCAGCCAATTCGTCATGTCGGCGCGAATCAGGCCTCGTCGCCGGACTCGTCGCTCGCCTCGGCCTCGCCCTCGTCGGCAGCGCCTTCCTCACCCAGATCGGGCACAGTCGACTGCTCCTGAGCCAACGCCATCGACAGGATCAGATCGTCAGGCTCACCGGTGTAGGAGGCGCCCTGCGGCAGGACCAGGTCGGCGGCGGTGATCGTGTCGCCGATCTCCATGCCGGCCACGCTGATCTCGATGTGGGCCGGAATATGAGTGGCCTCCACGGCCAACGACACACTCTGCTGGTCCATGCTGACGCGGCGATCGGCGGGATGATCACCCACGATCAGCAGCGGCACCTCGACGGTGACCTTCTCGCCCTTACGGACGATCACCAGATCGACGTGTTCGATGTAGGGCCGCACCGGATGCCGCTGAACCTGCTTGGCAAGGGCCAACTGGGACTTGCCGCCGTCAACGGTGATTTCCAGCACAGCATTGGCCACGCGCAGCGCGAGCTGGAGTTCGTGGGCCGGCAGCGACAGGTGCACCGGATCGGTGCCGTGACCGTAGAGCACGGCGGGCACCATGCCGGCTCGCCGGGTACGCCGAGCAGCGCCCTTGCCGAACTCGGTACGCGATACGGCTGGAATCTGGTTTTCCGACACTTCTGCTTTTCTCCTCAACCTCATTCAAGACTTGGCAGTCGACCAGGGAGGATCAACGCGGACGCATTCCACGTCCCGCCATGTCGATCACGGGCGAAAGCCCCTCGCCTAGGCAACGCCGGAAGTCTAGCGCGTCTCCCCCCAGCTTCCCAACCGAACCCCACCCCGTCCCTCCGCCCTGACTCTGCGCTCGATACTGGCTCTTTGCGCCCGAAGCTTCGAGCGCAAAGACACAAGCCGAGCGCAGAGTGGGCGGGAGGGTGGTGGCGGAGAGCCTAGGCGCGGAGCCGGGAGGCGTTGCGGAAGGCGGCGTCGAGGAGCGACTTGAACCTGGGTGGGTCCTGAAGTTCGGCCATTCCCCAGCGCACGACGTACCACGATTGGGCCTGGAGAGCCTGTTCGCGGCGCTTCTCTGCCATGACAACCTCCGCGGCAGACTGCCCCGGCGACAACAACTGGTCGTACTTGATCTTGCCGTCGAACTCGCCCAGCACGCCCAGCTCAGGCCAGGCGAAGTCGGATCGGAATTGTCGACCATCGACCCAGCAGGGCCATTGCAGCTCGGGCGAGGGAACTCCCAACTGCCACATCAGGAGTCGGCTCAGTGATTCGCCATAACTCTCTGAACGGCCATCGGCCAGGGCCGCCGCTCGTCGTCCTTTGGCCATACCGGGTCGTCGTGGCCACAGTGAGACCTGCTCGGCAAGTTCATCGAGGGGATGACCCCTTCTCAACGCAACATCGCAGGCAGCGAGTCCGTAGGCGAGCCCGGTGGTTCGCGCTAGGTCGACGGCTGTCCGGGTCGCTGAAGTCACTAGGAGCCCGGATATCTCGACGATGTCTAGGTCACGAAGCGCGGCCTTGTACTCGTGTAGTTGGTGGTGCACATGTCCACCACCAGCCGACATTCGAGTGATGGTCACCTTGTCGAGGGCCGAGCGAGGCACGGGCATTCCGTGCAACAGCCCAGCGCTAGCGTGACTCAAGATCGCACCGGCACCAAGCAACCCCACTGTCCCCGCGATGAGCTTCAGGTGGTCGTCTTCCGGGCCACCATCAGCGGGTGCATCGTCGTAGACCCCGTGTCGGATCTTGACCAGTCGTGCTTCTGCCACCTTTCGCCCGATTTGTCGGGCGTCCATTCCTTCGCGGAGCAACTGCTCGGTCCTGATGAGCGCCATGCCCTCACCATCGGCCACCGCCCCCGCACAAGATCACCGCCCCTACCCCCGGTGCACAACTGGGTCCCCTCGTCCACAGGTGGACGAATCACTCTGCGCTCGAACGCTGTTCTTTGCGCCCGAAACTTCAAGCGCAAAGACACAAATCGAGCGCAGGGTGGGTTGGACTAGTGGGAGTTGAACAGGGAGGCGACGGAGCCTTCTTCGAAGACGGCCTGAATGGCCTGGGCGAGCAGGGGGGCCATGGACAGCACGGTCAGTTTGGGGATGTTCACGGTCTCGGGGATCGGCAACGTGTTGGTCACGATGACCTCTTCGATCGCCGACTCATTGAGACGCTTGGCGGCCGGACCCGAGAGAATCGGATGGGTGGCAGCAGTGATCACTTGCAGCGCGCCGGCCGCCTTGAGGGCTTCGGCGGCCTGGCAGATGGTTCCGGCGGTGTCGATCATGTCGTCGACCAGCAGACAGACCCGTCCGTCCACCTCACCGACGACCTCACCCACAGCGACCTCATTGGCCTTGTTGGGGTCACGACGCTTGTGAATGATGGCCAGCGGTGAGCCGAGTTCGTCAGACCACATGTCAGCCAGGCGCACCCGACCGGCATCAGGCGAAACCACGGTCATGTTGCTGGTGTCGTAGCGGGCCTTCACATAGTCGGCCAGTACCGGGAGCGCGAGCAGATGGTCGACCGGCCCGTCGAAGAAGCCTTGGATCTGGGCGGCGTGCAGATCCACCGACATCAGACGATTGGCCCCGGCGGCCTTGTACAGGTCGGCCACCAGCCGCGCCGAGATCGGTTCGCGGCCGGCATGCTTCTTGTCCTGGCGCCCGTAGGGGTAGAACGGCGAGACCACGGTGATCCGTCGCGCCGAGGCCCGCTTCAAGGCGTCGATCATGATGAGTTGTTCCATCAGCCATTCGTTGACCGGCGCCGGGTGGGCCTGGATCACAAAGGCATCCGCACCTCGCACCGATTCCTCGAAGCGCACGTAGATCTCGGAATTGGCGTAGGTCAAGCTTCGGGTCGGCACCAACTCGGTGCCCAGCAGCGATGCCACCTCTTCGGCCAGTTCCGGGAAGGCCCGACCGGTGCAGATCATCAGGTGCTTCTCGGTGGCTCGCTTCAGACCGCTCACTTGCCGTTGTCTCCTGCCTCGCGCTCGGCCAGGGCGGCCCGTGCGGACTCGTCGGTTTTCGTTCCGGGACGCTTGCGCTCGACCCAGCCCTTGATGTTTCGCTGTTGCCCGCGGGCCACCGCAAGTTCCCCCGGCCCGACGTCGGTCGTGATGGTCGACCCGGCCGCAACATAAGAGCCCGGGGCGATCTCGACCGGAGCGACCAGCACCGAATCACTACCCACGAAGCTGTTGTCGCCCACGACGGTGGTGGACTTGGTGACCCCGTCGTAGTTGGCGAAGATCGTGCCCGCTCCGATATTGACGCCTTCACCGAGCACCGCATCGCCGCAATAGGTCAAGTGCGGCACCTTGGTGCCGGCACCAATCACAGCCTTCTTGGTCTCGACGAAAGCCCCGATCTTGCCGCCGGTACCCAACTCAGTGCCCGGACGCAGATAGCTGAACGGCCCGACGGTTGCACCGGAACCGATCACTGCGAGTTCAACGTGGCTTCGCATCACGGTTGCATTCTCGCCCACTTCGACGTCGATCAGGGTGGTGTCCGGCCCAATGGTCGCCCCCGCCGCCACTGAGGTTGCTCCGGCCAGCGTGGTTCCTGGCAACAGCGTCACATCCACAGCCAGATCGACTTCGGCATGCACCCAGGTGGACGCCGGGTCCAGCACGGTCACGCCTTCGGTCATCCAGTGCCGCAGAATACGTCGATTCGCCTCGGCATTGCGCTCGGAGAGCTGGATGCGATCGTTGACACCCTCGGTCTGCAGATAGTCGGCCAGGAGCCAGCCACCCACCCGGCCACCGGAATTACGAGCGTGGGTGATCACATCGGTGAGATAGAACTCACCTTGCGCATTGTCGGTGGTGAGGGCGCCGATGCCGGTATTCAGCGCTTCGGCGTCGAAGACGTAGATACCGGCATTGATTTCGTCAACGGCCAGTTCCTCGGCCGAACCGTCGGCCTGCTCAACGATCCTGGCCACTTGGTCACCGGCGCGAATGATGCGTCCATAGCCGGTGGGGTCGGGAACCCGAGCGGTCAACACGGTGACGGTGTTGGCGTCGCGACGGTGTGCCTGCACCAGCTCGACCAGCGTCTGTCCGGTCAGCAGCGGCACATCACCGGAGGTGACAACCACTTCTCCACTCAGTTGCGACAGCGCGGCCAGCCCGGCCCGGACGGCATCACCGGTGCCACGCTGTTCCTCCTGGACGGCGGTGACCACGTGCGGTGCGATGTCTGCCAGATGCGCGCTGACCAGGTCTCGGCCGTGGCCCACCACGACCACCAATTGTTGCGGGGCCAATGCATCGGCGGCGTCCACAGCCAACGAGATCATCGATTTTCCGGCCACCTCGTGCAGCACTTTGGGAGTGGCCGATTTCATTCGGGTCCCGGCGCCGGCGGCCATGACGACCACCGCAGCTACTGACGTGACGTTGATGTCGCTCTCACTCACATGCACCCCTAGGGCTGGCTGGATTGACGTCGTTCCCCGGGTAGGAGTCGAACCTACGTCGCTAGTCCTGATTCAAAGTCAGGCGGGCCCTGCCGGCAGACCAACCGGGGAATGATCGTCGCTTAACGACCTTGGTCAACTTTAGGGGGCAACGGCCGACTATGCATCTTGACCGGCCAGACCGAGGCCGCGCCGCCCCGAGTGAAGCCGCAATTTCGCCGACTGGGACGCCGGGGTCCACAATTGGGCCATGTCCGTCACCCCGACGACCGCACGCGCCCGCCGCAGCCGGGTGCGGATGACGCGCAACGAGCGCCGGGAGCAACTCATCGACGTTGCCCGCGCCCTGTTCGCCGAGCGGGGTCTGGAAGGCACCTCGGTCGAGGAGATCGCCGCGCATGCCGGGGTGAGCAAGCCGGTGGTCTATGAGCATTTCGGCGGAAAAGAAGGTCTCTACGCCGTCGTCGTCGACCGCGAAGTACGCACCCTGCACGATTCGATTCGCGCCGCGATCACGACTCCGGACACCAACCCTCGTTCGCTGATCGAGCTGGGAACGCTGGCGCTGTTGGACTACATCGACGATCACCCCAATGGTTTCCGGATCCTGTCGCGGGATTCCTCGGCAACCTCTCCGGAAGGGTCGTTTGCCACGATCCTCTCCGACATCGCCTCGCGGGTGGAGGACCTGCTCGGCGACGAGTTCACCAAACGTGCGCTGGACCCGGAAACCGCGCCGCTGTACGCCCAGATGCTGGTGGGCCTGGTCGCTCTGGCCGGGCAATGGTGGATGGACACCCGCGACGAGCACGGCCTGGCCAAGCCGGTGGTGGCCGCTCACCTGGTGAACCTGGCCTGGTACGGCATGCGGAACCTGAGCAGCAACCCACGCCTCTACACCCAACGAGGCAGCGCCAGAGCCTGAATTCGTGTCCGCGTCCGAACGCGGCACATCGCGACGATGGATTGAATTCTCCATGACGCGCGCCACCGGCGCGGGATAGTATCGGCGCCCAGATAGATTCCAAATTCGGAGAATTGAGCATTTCTCCTGCTATTCCCCTGATTCGAGGTGGCTGCCGGTGTCAATGCAAGGAATGAACCTCACCGCGATGCGCGGGGTCGCCAAGGCGCTCACCGACTGCAGTCAGGACTTGGACGACGCGGTCACGAGACTCGATCAGCTCCTTCGTCGGGTCGATTGGCGAGGAGCGGATGCAGAGCAGTTCCTACAAAGCTGGCGCACCAAGGACCGGCCATTCGCGGTGCGCGGCATCACCTATTTGAGCGAGCGCGGAACCTTCCTGCAGAACCAGATCACCGAGCAGGAGACCTCCTCGAACTCCGACGGGCAGGGGGCTACCGGTGGATCAGGCGGCGGCGCACCCACGACACCTCCGGGTACCTCCACAACCTCCAGCGGCTATTCAATCGGGCCAGCGCACAAACCTGACATTCATTGGGACGAAGATTTCGTGTGGGGATCACAGTCGGCCACCCCACAAGACGTCGCCAGCGCCGCCGAGTGGCGAGCAAAGGGCGAGTTGGCGCTCCTGGCTCCTGGCCTCGGCGACGCCGCCAGAGCCTACTTGCATTACTGGGATAACAACGGCGAGCCATTCCCCATCGACTACGAGCGCGCCGCTGCCGAAGACTCGTCAATTCAGCAAAACATCGATGATGAGATTCGTCGTTCCATGGCCGGTGCGGAAGACCTCATCAACCAAGGCAACCAATCCTTCTCCATGACCGGACCAGCTTCCGGGTCGCAGCACTATCCGGTCACCGAGAACTGGCAGAAGACCATCGGCGGCTACCAGCAGTGGAGCAGCGCCGAGGTGACGACTTCGGGCAATACCGCGACGATGACCATCACCGTCCACGCCGAGGACTACTACAACTTCAACAAGGGTCAGGCCGACATCGCCAGCGGGACCCCCGACAACGTCAACGGTCGCTTCTGCGAGATCGGGTGGGCCAAGCCATTCCCCACCTCCGGTGAGGTAACCCGGGTTGTCACGTGGGAACTGGGATCGAACAATCCCACCATCAGCACACCGTCCGGAACCCACCAGGAGCGATGAGTCGATGCCGATCAAAGTCCTCCTGGCAGCGCTCGCCTCGACGCTCCTCCTCCTATCCGCCTGCACGCCAGCCGGAGCCGACCAACCAAGCAGAGGATCAACCGTGCACGCAGAAAAGACCGGTGACGGAAAGCTCCATCACGAGTTGGAACCATTGACTTCACGCGTCCCAGCAATGTCGGAGGTCACGGCAGCAACCTGGACCAGTGGGACTCTTGGCTCGAATCGGGCACCAGGACCCAGCGTCTATTGGATAGATGTGGTCGCAGAGCTGCCACAATCGGTCGCCGATGAGCTTCGCGCCACGCTCACCACGACCACAACCGCTGACCCGCCCTCGTTGGCCGCACCCCTGACCGCGGAGGTACCGCAGGGCGAATGGCTGGTGGGATCTGATCTGGATGCGCACTTCTCGAGTGGGGGCTGGTCCAGCCGGGTGCACCTGCAGGCCGATGGCACCACCGTTGTCGTGGAGATCACCGGAACCTAGCCCTGGCTGCGGCATCGGACCGCGTCCTCCACGACTACAGTGGCCCGGTGAGTTCAGCCGCGTCTTCAGATCTTGGTTCGACGCGGGCGTCGACCGCGGTGGTGCTGCTGTTCGCATTCAACGGACTGGTCATCGGCGCCTATGCCGCCGCGATTCCCACACTGCAACTTCGCCATTCTTTGAACTCGCAACTGCTCTCGCTGCTGTTCGTCTGTGTGGGCCTCGCCGCAGTGCTGGCCATGCAGCTGGCCGGTCGACTCAGCGACCGCATCGGGGCACGACGCGTAAGCCTGGCCGGTTTCCCCCTGGCGATAGTGGGGATCCTCGGCGTCGGTCAGGCGCCTACCTTCGGGTGGCTGATCTTCTTCGGCGTCCTCCTAGGGGCCAGCAACGGCACCTTGGACGTCACCATGAATGCCATCGGCGTTCAGGTCGAACAGCATCGTCAGCGTCCGATCATGAGCTTCTTCCACGGCATGTGGTCGGTGGGGAATCTGATCGGGGCCGCGTTGCTGGTGGCGACGGCTGCAGCGTTCCAGCTCTATGGACCATCGGCGATCACCGTCAGTACCGGCACCGCCGCCGCCATCGGCACGGCAGCCTGGATCATCGCTTTCCGCATCACGCCCGAAACCGAACCCGTCATCCACACCACCACACAGGGACGTCCGGCCCGGCTGCCGGCGTCGGTCTATCTGTTGGGTCTGATGGCGGTGGCCTTCGGTCTCGGCGAGGGAGTCGCCACCGACTGGTCGAGCCTGCACGTCACGACAGTGACCGGGGTTCCGCCGGAAGTCGCCGCTCTGGGTGTCACCATGATGGCTGCCGGCATGGTCATCATTCGACTGCTCGGCGATCAACTCGTGAGTCGCTTCGGTCGACGCTGGGTGACCCGCGGTGGTGGCGTGGGCGCAGCCGCCGGTTACCTGATGGTTGCCACGCTGACCGATCTGCCGTTGGTGCTCGCCGGCTGGACACTGGTGGGTCTGGGTATCGGCATGATCGCTCCCCAGGTCTACGCGGTGGCCGGGCATTCTGCCGGCGGACGCGGTCTCGCGGTCGTCGTCAGCTTCGGCTATGCCACCTTCTTGATCGCGCCAGCAATCGTGGGTTGGCTGATCGGGCACCTCGGTATTCAAGCCACGATGTTCGTTCCAGCCGTGCTGCTCACCGGGTTGGTCTTCATCGCCCGAGTTCTGCCTGGACGCGAGACTGAACCCGGCTCAGCTCAGTAGCCGCGCGCCCGGCGCGGGGCCGGAGACTCGCTTCACAGCCCGACACAACCCCAGCGACGACAGATGCACCGACAGGTCAACCGCATCGGCCTCGTTCGCAGCCAGCAAGGCGACCGTGGGCCCCGAGCCGGACACAATGCCGCCGACCGCGCCGAGTTCGGAGCCAACCTGCAGGATCGTCCCCAACTCGGGACGCATAGCCAGCGCGGCCGGTTGCAGATCGTTGGTCAGCGTCTTACCCAAGGCCACCGGGTCACCGCTGACCAAAGCACCCAGCAGTTCGGGAGGTACCTCTAGCTCGTGGTCATTGCCGCGCCCGAGTTCGTCGAAGGTCGCGAAGACCTCCGGGGTCGACAGGCCCTCCTCGCTGAACGCCAAAACCCAGTGGTAGGAGCCCCTGCTGAGCACCGGAGCCAACTGATCACCACGATCGGTGCCCAAAGCGGTACCGCCGGTCAGGGCGAATGGCACATCGGCCCCCAGCCGGGCACCGAAATCGCGCATCTCCTCCGGCGAGACGTCCAGATCCCACAGCACGGCACAGGCCAGCAGCGCGGCGGCGGCGTCCGCGGAGCCACCGGCCATGCCTCCGGTGACCGGAATGGATTTGCGGATCACCAGGTTCACACCCACCGGCTCGGTGGCCACCAGATCGCGCAGGAGCCGGGCCGCGCGAATCGCCAGGTTCGAGTCATCGGTGGGCACCTGATCAGCCTGATCGCCGAGGACGGTGACAGTGAAAGTGTCGGGCTCAGCCAGCCGTGCCTCGATCTCGTCATACAGCGAGACGGCCTGGAAGACGGTGGCCAGCGAATGGTAGCCATCTGGCCTGCGAGACCCACTGCGCAAGGCCAGGTTGATCTTGGCCGCCACCCGTACCCGGACGACTTCAGCCTCTGTGAGGGGGGATGCCATGTCGCGAGGCTATCCCACCAGCGGGCCGCCGCGGTCACCATTCGGTAGCGATACCCACTTTCAGCACCGGAGGCGATCGCAGCTAATGCCCCTCGACGACCTATTCCTCATTTCTGCGAAAGGGGCCCGATGGGGAGTTCTGCCCGAAACTCCCGAGCGCATCTGGTCTAGATTTGCACCCAACATTGCATTTGGACGAGACGAAGAGCCACTATGAAACGGGTTATGTTAAGCCACACTTCGCTGGCCTTGGCGATGGGCTCCGCTTCCGGGGATGACGAGCCGCCAGCATCGGATTCACAGTGGACAGAGCTGATCGACATTGGCGTCGCTGAAGCACCACACCACCTTCACCCCGCTTGGGCCGAAGCACTTCAAGCCCGAGCCGCCGCACCGGTGGTGCACCATTTGGCCGCCGAATACAACGGCCTAGCGATGATGAATGACGTCTTCTTTTCTGGTGACTACACCGTTTCGGTCGTGCGACGCCAGCGAGTCGATGGCGACACCGGAGCGATCGTCGGCATCGACCCTAAAGTCACACTGATCGTGGCGGCAGGCGATGCCGTTTGGGAATGCGCCCACGCGACGCTGCCGCCGCTACCTCAGTTCCAAGCACCACCCCAACAGGTCCCAGCCGAGCGCGAGGCTTTGGTCGAGATCGATCCAGCTCTGGTCGAGTCTTTGCAGGCACGCCTCAGCGCTGATTCCTCGATCTCAGCTGCGCAGGCCCTCCACCAGATCGGTCCCCTGCCCGCGGAGTTGATCGACGTGGAGCACCCGATCGCGCGGCTCACCCTGGCCACTGAGGTACGAGACAACAACCAAGCTTCTGCCCCAGGGTTCGCGTTGGTGCTTTGGTTCCTGGGCGAGCAGGGCTTCTATCGCCTCGCTAGCGGAGATCGGCCAGGGCTGTTCCGCACGGAACCCGGCGATGTGGGATTCCGACTGACCTGGATCACGATGGGCGCCGTTGACGCCCTGACCGCGGCTGGTGATCGCCGATGACCGTGCAGGGAATGAACCTGAGTGCCGTCCGCGAGATTGCCGGTCGATTCCACCGGACCGGCGAAGACCTTCAAACGACCATCACACGCATCGACCGGCTGGTTCACAACGTGCCCTGGCGCGGCGCCGATGCCGACCGATTCTGTCGAGAATGGTCCACCTCCACCCGAGCCGACGTGAAGAACCTCGTCACTGTTCTCGAACAAATCTCAGACCAACTGCGCACCCAGGCAGAACAGCAACAAGGAGCCTCCGATCATCAAGGGCAAGCCGGCGCTACGCCCTCCGGTGACGCTCCGTCAGGAGGGAGCCCAACCGGCCCTACCCATCAAGGTTTCTTCGGCCAGATCGGTCAGTTCTGGGGTGCCGGTCTGGAGTGGGCCCAGGAGCAGGCCGGCGAGGTTTGGGGGCAGGTCCAGGAAGGCGCCCAACAACTCCAGCAAAGCCTGTGGAACTCAGCAGAAAACGGCTTGATTGGGCTGAACCGCATGGGAGTCGCCTCTGAGGCGTTTGCCAGCCACACCGTGCTCGAACTCAGCCAGGGCCGACTCCCGCAGAACGCGGAAGTGGCCGCTTTCGCGGTCCTCATGACGGGTCTGGGCGCCGGCACGGTCACAAACGCGGTGAGCGGCACCGACATGGGACTGTTCGCACCCGGGCGGCCCCAGGTCGGAGAGCCCATTCGGACGGTCGGTGGTTCGGCTGGCAGAGTCGGCGCACCAACCGATTTCCAGGGTTTGGCTCGGACCACCACCGACGCCTACGAGGGCGTCGACGGCGTGCGCGTAACCGTGACGCGCAATCCGGGCGAACCTCCGCGCTACATTGTGTCGATCCCGGGAACCCAAGCACCGATCAGCAGCATTTCCGAGGGCTGGAGCTCCAATCCGAACGGGCGCAACTGGTCGGACAACCTCTGGGCAGTCGGCACCGGCACGACCGGGTTCACTGAGGGAGCCAAAGAGGCCGTCGCCCAAGCGATCGCGGCAGACCAGGCCGAACACCCAGGCGAGAGCTATGGCGGCAAACCGCAACTCCTCCTCACCGGCCACTCCCAAGGCGGAATCATCGCGGCAAACATGGCCTCGGATCCGGCGTTTGCAGCGCAATACGACGTTCGGGGAATCGTCACCGAGGCATCGCCGATCGACTGTGCGGAGATCCCGGGCAATGTGCCGGTACTCAGCCTGCAAAGCGGCCATCTGGGAGATGTGAACCCCCTAGGTCTTTCCAACCCCTTGGGCACCGTTGTTCCCGATCTGAACGGACTCGACCCGTCAAAGGGTCCGGGGCCGTTCAATGCATCCGGCGATCTCGTTCCCCAGTTGGACTTTCACGGTGAGAACGTCTTAGGTGTGCGCGAGTCGCATCCCAATGTCACCGAGGTGGATCTCGGTGTCCAGGCCGACGTCGAGCACATCCTGAACCCCTTCGCCAACCACGAACAGGCAAACTACAACGACCTCACGAGCAACGAGGTACTCCCGGGAACACCGGCCGGAGACCAAGTCGACCAGTGGGCAGAACAGAACGATCTCAGCGACTTCTACTCCGTCGACCCCGGAAGCACGGTCACCTACGACGTGCCTGTTGGAGTGACAAAACGATGAACCGAACCCTCGCCATCACACTTACCGTCGTCGGTCTTCTCACAGCCCTGATTGTGGCCGTGATCGGGGGTCTCCTAGCAACGAAACCATCGATCGCAGAGCGCCGGGAGCGGGGGCAGGCCGCTCTCACTCAGGCGTGCGAAGCCATCCCCAACGTTACGATCGAAAGGTGCCTCTACTCCTTGCCGGGCTCTCTCGTCGGCACGACCATCAGCGTGACGCTTCGCACCGACGGCGACTCCCCTGCCGAGGTCAACCAAGCACTCACCGATGCCTTCAAATCCGTCGTCAGCAGCGCCCGTGCCAGCGATACGCCCTCCAGGGCTGGCGTCCATGTCACTGTGATTGACTCGGGCGGCACTGTTTTCGGCCCCGGGGACGTCGGACTCAGCGCCACGCCAGTCGTCGCCGAAGTAGAGAAGCGGTTCGGCTGACCTATGCACCCTCAAGGCGCCGCGGCGACCCGTCCCCAGCGATACCCACCACTGCTCGGAGCCCACCACCGACAGAGGCAACCGAAGCGCCACAACCCGATCCCGCACGCGACCCCTACCGAAACGTCCACAGGAGGAACACGCCGATGAACCGAACTCTGGCAATCATGCTTGGCGTCGTTGGCCTGCTCGTGGCCCTGATTGTGGTTCTCGTGGCGAGTCGGCCTTCTATTCCCGAACGGCAAGAACGAGGCCAGGCTGCGATCACTGCGGCGTGCGAAGCCATCAACAACGCCACCATCGATGAGTGCACCTATCACTTGCCGGGGTCACTGCTGAACGCAACCATTGCAGTAAGCCTGCACACCGAAAGCGACGCTGACGAAGTCACCAATCAGGTACTCACCGACGCCCTCAAAGCTGTCCTCGCCAGCGCAGAAGCCAGCAACTCAAATACGGCCACGATCTACGTCACGGTCACCGATTCTGCCGGCACCAAACACGGGCCAGAAGACTTGGGCTTCAGCTCCAACCTTCACCTTTCTGAAATCAAGAAGCGGTTCGGCTGATCTGCTCAGAGTCGGGGCACCGTCTCGGCGATGCGCACGAAGTCGTTGATGTTCAGGACTTCGCCGCGAGCCTGGGGATCGACCCCGGCCGCACCCAGGGCGCTCTCAGCCATCGCTGAGGAACCGAAGATCGACGCCAGGGCCGAACGCAACATCTTTCGACGCTGCGCGAAGGCGGCATCGATCACCGCGAAGACCTGCGCCCTGCTCGCACTAGTTTGCGGCGGTTCCCGGCGAGCGAGAGCGACGAGGCCGGAATCCACATTGGGCACCGGCCAGAAAACGCTGGGCGGCACGCTTCCCACGCGGCGGGCCTGACAGAACCATGCCAGCTTCGCCGACGGCACTCCGTAGACCTTCGACCCAGGCTCGGCCACCAGCCGATCAGCAACCTCTGACTGCACCATCACCAAACCGCTGGTGATCGTGGGGAAGGTGATCAGCACGTGCAGCAATACCGGCACGCTCACGTTGTAGGGCAGATTCGCCACCAGCGCCGTGGGTTGAGGATCGGCCAGTTCAACGACTTTCAGTGCGTCGGCCTCGACCACCCGCAGTCGGTCGGCGGACTCCGGGGCACGCTCGGCGACCGTCTCGGGAAGCTGGCGGGCCAGACTGGACTCGATCTCAATCGCAGTCACTGCGGCGGCGACGTCCAGCAGCCCCAAAGTCAACGAGCCCAGCCCCGGGCCGATCTCCAGCACAACATCGTCGGATCCGACACCGGCGGCGGTGACAATGCGCCGAACGGTGTTGGCATCGTGGACGAAGTTCTGGCCTCGCTGCTTGGTGGGGCGCAGCTCCAGTCGTTCGGCCAACTGACGAATGGTGCGCGGATCCAGCAGCGTGGCAGGCATCAGGCGGTGAGTCCCCAATCTCCGAACATGGCGGTGGCGTTGGCGTCGAGTTGCTGACACAGCTCGGCGAGATCGGTGCCGCGACGATCAGCGATGAATCGAATGGTGTGGGGCAAAAGATAGCTGGAATTGGTGCGTCCGCGGTGCGGAACCGGGGTCAGATACGGCGCATCGGTCTCCACCAGCAGTCGATCGGTCGGGGTGACGTCCAGCGCTTCGCGCAGTTCCTCGTTGGCTTTGAACGTCACCTGGCCAGCGAAAGACAGGTAGAAACCGCGATCCAGGCAGGCCTTCGCAATGTCGGCGTCACCGGAGAAGCAATGCATCTGCACTCGCTGCGGGGCACCCTCGGAATCGAGCACGTGCAGCAGATCATCGAAGGCGTCGCGGGCGTGGATGACCAGGGCTTTGTCGTACTGCTTGGCCCAGGCGATGTGGGCGGCGAATGCTTCACGCTGGCGGGCTTGGCCTTCAGGATCGGTGGTGCGGTAGTAGTCCAGCCCGGTTTCGCCGACCCCGCGCACCCGATCCGAGGACGCCACCAGGGCACCCAGACGCTCCAGTTCGGCCCCCAGCCGATCCCCGAGCCGGGCGGCGTCGTTGGGATGAATCGCCACCGCCGCGATCACTTCGGGATAGCTGTCGGCCAAGGTGACCACGGCCTGCGAAGAGGCCACATCGGTGCCGACCTCGACTAGGCGGGTGACGTTCATCGCCAGGGCCGCGGCAATGGCGTCCAGCTCGGGCATGCCTTCGCTCTGGGCAGTACTGCCCAGGTGCGTGTGAGCGTCAGTGGTCGGGACTGGGAGCGGGTCGGGAAGAGGGGGAAGATCCGGGCGGATCATGGTGACTCCTTACGGGCCGCCAGGGCAGCGGAGTAGAGGGCTTTACGGGGAACTGCGCACTGCTCGGCCACAGTTGCCACCGCGGCCGCGAAGCGCTCACCGGCAGCGAGACGCTCCAATACCAGGGCCACCGCCTCCGCGATCGGTATCGGAGACCCCTCTGCCCCAGCGATGACGATCGTAACCTCACCCCGCAGCCCGGCGGCAGCCCAGGTCGACAATTCGTCCAAAGTTCCGCGATGCGTCTCCTCATAGGTCTTCGTCAGTTCCCTGCTGATCGATCCGCGCCGTCCGCCGCCGAATCCGGTCACCGCGTCGGCCAGGAAACTCGCCACCCGATGCGGCGCCTCGAAGAACACCATGGTGCGCTCCTCGCTGGCCAACTGCGCCAGTCGACGGCGTCGCTGCTCGGTCTTGCGAGGCAGAAAGCCCTCGAAGCAGAATCGATCGGTCGGCAGCCCGGACAGCGCCAATGCGACCAGGACTGCCGAGGGGCCGGGAATCACCCGAATCGGAATATCTGCCTCGATCGCGGCCAACACCACGCGGTAGCCAGGGTCGGACACCGTCGGCATTCCGGCATCGGTGACGACCACCACCGTGGCTCCGGAGTTCAGGTCCTCGATCAGCTCCGCCGCCCGAGCCGTCTCATTTCCGTCGAAATAGGACACCACTCTGGCTGTGAATTCCCAGCCCAGCCGATCGACCAGTGCCCGGAATCGCCGGGTGTCTTCGGCAGCCACAACATCAGCCTTCGACAAGGCCTGACGCAGCGCTGGGGTGGCATCGTCGGTGTTACCGATCGGGGTGCCGGCCAATATCAACAAACCGCTTTGGGTGGCGTGGTCCACGACAGCAGTATTCCCGATACCCAGCACAGCTCTGAACAGCCACTACCATGGCCGGGTGACCGAACCGGACCAGCCACGCTCCCCCTCGGAAACGGAGCAACCCGGAACGGGACCCACCTGGGTCCGCAAGAGCCCGTCCACCCCGCCTACTCCGTCCCCCGACGCAGACGTGTCGCCGTCGGATGCCGCCGAGTCGGCGGACTCCGACGTGGACGACGAGTCGCTGACCTGGACCGCGCAGGCGCCGTTCACTCCCGTGCCGCCGATTTCGGCCGAGCAACTGGCTTCCGCCGCCTCTGCTGACGAGGCGAGCCCTCCCCGGCCGTCCCCCTTGGCGCGGCTTCGCGGCACGACCTATCCCCCGGAGCATCTGAGCACCATCGAGCGGCTCCGCGACGGCCAGCGGGCACTGTCGGATCGGCTGACCGGGTGGATTGTGACGGTGTCGATCACCGTGTTGGCTTTTGTGATTCGCTTCATCAATCTGGGCTACCCCAAGACTCTGGTGTTCGACGAGACCTATTACGCCAAGGACGCCTGGACGCTGTGGATCTACGGCTATGAGGGCACCTGGCCCGAACGCGAAATCGCCGATCCGCAGGTTGCCGCAGGCACGATCGACATCTTCAACGACACCGCCGAGTTCGTCGCCCATCCCCCCTTGGGAAAGTGGCTGATCGGGCTGGGCGAGCAGATCTTCGGCATGAACTCCTTCGGTTGGCGGATCATGCCGCTGATCTTCGGCACTTTGCTGGTGTTCATGACCATCCGGATGGCCCGGCGGCTGTCGCGGTCGACGCTGATCGGCGGCATCGCCGGTTTGTTGCTCACCTTCGACGGGCTGGCGTTCGTGATGTCGCGGGTGGCCTTGTTGGACATCTTCCAAGCCTTCTTCCTGGTGGCCGGCGTGGCAGCCGTGGTCGCCGACCGTGACTGGTATCGCGGCAAGCTGGCCGACAGACTCGACCAGCGGCGAATCCCTGACTTCGCTGGACGGTTCGGGTCGATCATCTGGTTGCGCCCATGGCGGACGGTCGCCGGGGTGATGTTCGGGCTGGCGATCGCCACCAAGTGGAATTCGCTGTTCGTGCTGGCGGCGATGGGCATTCTCAGTGTGCTGTGGGATGTGGGCGCCCGACGGCTGGCCGGCGCCGACTTCCGAAGCTGGCTCGCGCTGCTGGTCGACGGCATCCCTGCTTTCATCCGACTGGTCGTGGTCTCCGCAGTGATCTATGTGGCCTCCTGGTGGGGCTGGCTGACCACCTCCGGTGGCTACGCCCGTAACTGGGGTGAGAACAACCCCGACGATCCGCTGGTCAAGGCCTTGGGCACCATGTGGGCTTCATTGATCCACTACCACCAGGAGATCTACGGCTTCCACACCGGGGAGTTCATCCGGTCTCAAACCCACTCTTACAACGCCAATCCGGCCGGCTGGCTGCTGATGATCCGTCCCATCGGGATCGACGCCACCAACGACATCGCACCCGGTACCGACGGCTGCCCGTCCGGTGCCGAGACCTGCATGCGGGTCATCTCTGGCATGGGAACCCCGGTGCTGTGGTGGATGGCTTTCCTTGCTCTCATCGTGGCCTTCGTGTGGTGGATCGGCGGGCGCGATTGGCGTTTCGGGGTGCCGATCATCGCGGCGATGTCGACCTACATCTTCTGGTTCCCGAACACCGATCGGCCGGTGTTCTTCTTCTACGCCATCTGCATCATCCCGTTCACCGTGACCCTGCTGGCGATGGTGATGGGCCTGATCCTCGGCCCCAAGGACGGGCCTCGGCGAAGACTCGGCGCCATCATCGTCGGCGTCGCCATCGCCCTGGTGCTGGCCAACTTCGCGTACATCTATCCGGTGCTGACCGACGGACTGTTGCTCAGGAGCGAGTACTACGCCCGCATGTGGCTGCAGAGCTGGATCTGAGTCGGCCACTGCCTTCGCGGTCACACTGGCCGCTTGAGTGCTCGTGTTGGCTCAAAGATCACCGAACGGCTACCTGCCCGCACGCCCGCGGCCATCTCACTGAGTACGACATCTGGTAGTAGCCCGGCTGACGGCAATAGAGTTCCCTCGGCTGCTGGACGAAGGGGAAATGCCATGGCGCTATGGACGCTACGAAATCGCAACGAGATGACGACCGGATCGGTGATCGCACCCGACGAGCGCCTCGACTGGGGCACGATGACAGGTCTGGGGATCCAACATGTGGTGGCGATGTTCGGCGCCACTTTCCTGGTGCCGCTGATCACGGGGTTCCCGGTCACCACCACCTTGTTCTTCAGCGGTCTGGGCACGCTGATCTTCCTGCTCATCACCGGCAATCGGCTCCCGAGCTACCTGGGATCGTCCTTCGCCTTCATTTCCCCGGTCCTTGCCTCGACCGCCGACGGCGATTTCAGCAAGGCACTGTTCGGCATCATGCTCACCGGCATGCTGCTGGCACTCGTGGGTGTGGTCGTGCATCTGGCCGGCTCGGGCTGGATCGATGCTTTGATGCCACCTGTCATGACCGGCACCATCGTCATGCTGATCGGCTTCAATCTCGCCGGAGCGGCTTGGGGTGGCGACGAGAGCTCCGGATTCCGTGCAGCTCCGCTGACCGGCTGGGTCACCATCTTCGCGATCGTGTTGATCGCCGTCCTCTTCAAGGGCATGCTCGGCCGACTGTCGATTCTGCTGGGTGTGCTGGTGGGCTACGTCGCCGCGCTGCTGCAGGGTCAGGTCGACTTCACCGCGGTCGGCTCTGCCGCCTGGGTCGGACTGCCGGAGTTCCACCTACCCACCGTCGATTTCAATGTCGCTGCGCTCTTCCTGCCGGTGGTTCTGGTACTGATCGCCGAAAACGTCGGCCACGTGAAGTCGGTCGCACTGATGACCGGCAAGAACTACGACAAGACCATGGGTCGGGCGCTGGTGGCCGACGGCGTTGCAACCACCATTGCCGGCTTCGGCGGCGGCTCAGGCACCACCACCTACGCCGAGAACATCGGGGTCATGGCTGCTACCAAGGTGTACTCCACAGCGCTGTATTGGATTGCCGGCTTTGTCGCGATCCTGCTGTCATTCATTCCGAAGTTCGGCGCGGCGATCTTCACGATTCCAGCCGGTGTCATCGGTGCGGCCGGTACGGTCCTGTACGGCATGATCGGCCTGCTGGGTGCCCGCATCTGGATCGAGAACAAGGTGGTCTTCACCAACCCGGTGAACCTCATCCCGGCCGCGGTCGGCCTGATCATGGGCATCGCCGACTTCACCTTCACCCTCGGTGACATGACCTTCGGCGGCGTGACGGTCGGCACGGTCACCGCCTTGGTGCTCTACCACCTGATGAAGGCGATCGGAAAGGCTCGCGGCACCGACTTGGAGGAGCCGGCCATCACCACCGAGTTCGAGACCTACCAGCCCGGAGCCGAAGAGCTTCGCTGACCACGGTCACAGCCTGAGGGCCATCGCCACCTGGTGGCGGTGGCCCTTACTGCATGAAATCCCGAACCGATTGCGGCAGCGGAATCTCCGCGCGCAACTCAGGATTGGGCACCGGGTCACCGACACCTTGGAACAGCGGGATCACTCCAGCCCAGGCATCACTGTCGGGGTTCTCCGAATCCGGGCCGGGCAGGTCGACGTCGACCTTCATCGACCACTCGGTGATCGGCAGCGCCAGCACCATCGTGGCGAGCAACTCCTTCTTGGTGGACGCGCGCACTTCAGCGCTGCGTCCGGGGAGGTAACGGTCGGTGTAGAGCTCCAAGGCGGCAGCCTTGTCCGCTCCCTCGATCTGGGTGCAGGTGCCGAAGAGCACTCCACTGCGGTACTGCATGCCGGTACCGAAGGAGGTGCGGCCCACTGTCAGGCCGTCCACGGAGGTCACGGTGAAGCAGGCGTGCGCCCCTTCGGCCAAGGCGCGCATCCGGCGCGAACCGACCGAGCCATGGAAGAGGATGCGGTCGCCGTCACGGGCGAAGCTCACCGGCAATACCAGTGGCCCCTCGTCCAGGCTGATGCCGATGTAGCCGATGAGGACTTCGTCGAGCAGATCGTTGAGGGCATCCCTGTCGGTGGCAGCGCGATTGCTGTGCCGTGAGGGCTTCAAGGTACGGGCCATGGCGACAATTTAGAGCACCCTGGACCATGCGCTAACTTGAGCGAATGTCCGAGACTGCGCTGCGCGATCGACTCACTCCTGCGGTACGCATGGGGTTGTCGATTTCGATTGCAGTGGGGGCCTACGGAGTCTCGTTCGGAGCACTGTCGGTCGCTGCCGGCCTCAATGTCTGGCAGACCATGGTGTTGAGCGCGTTGATGTTCACCGGCGGGTCGCAGTTCGCTTTCATCGCCGTCATCGGCGGGGCCGGTACCGGGGCTGCTGCGTGGGCGGCGGCGACGTTGTTGGGCATTCGCAACGGCATCTACGGCATGCAGCTGAAAGCGCTGATCCGTCCGCCGGCCTCGTTGATTCCGCTGATGGCGCAGCTCACGATTGACGAGTCGACCGCGACGGCGGTCGCGCAGAATGATCACGACGAGCGGGTCCGCGGATTCTGGACCGCCGGGGTGGGCGTGTACCTGCTGTGGAACACCTTCACGTTGGTGGGGGCCCTGGCCGGGGATGCCATCGGTGATCCCAAGGTGTGGGGCTTGGACGGGGCTGCGGTGGCGGCCTTCCTGGGCCTGCTGTGGCCACGGCTGACCAGCAAGGATCCGATCGCCATCGCGATCATCGCAGCGATCGCCACCGTGATGGCGATACCGCTGGTGCCACCGGGCATTCCGGTGTTGATCGCGGCCGCAGTGACTGCTGCGGTGTGGGGCTGGCGCCACTACGGGCGGAGGTCGGCATCATGACCTTGGGAACCTGGGTGATCCTGGCTGCCCTCACCGCGTACATCATCAAGGCCTCGGGCTACCTGTTGCCGCAGGCCTGGCTGGACCGGCCGTCGGTGACCGAACTGGCCGGGACATTGACGGTGGGACTGCTGGCGTCCCTGACGACCCTCAACACCGTGGCGGATGGCCAGGCATTGGTGGCCGATTCCCGCCTGCTGTCACTGCTCGCCGGGGGCATCGCCTTGAAGCTCAAAGCGCCCTACATCGTGGTGGTCGCCGTCGGTGCTCTCGCGGCTGCCTTAGGACGCCACTTCGGGCTGGCCTGACGGGTTGGCACGGGTCCGGTTCGCGCGCAGCATGCGGGCGCTGCCAATGGCTAGGGCGGCGACCTCTACCGCGATCACGATGATCGTCACCACCGAAAACAGCACCAGGCGCAAGCGAATGTCAGGGTTGGACCACTCCAGGCTCCCGGGGTAGGTCTGGAAACCCCACAGATCGATCGCGCCCTGCAGCCGCGGCCAGCCCCAGACCAACAGCAGCGCGACCAGCAGCGCAATGGTGCCGGGTTCACGCGGACGTCGCAGCCACAGCCATTGCAGCAACAACCCGGCCAGCACCGCGCAGCTGGCGAGGATCAGTACCCAGCCGACAACCTCCGTCAGCAACACCAGCGCATCCATTCCCACAGCGTCGAGGATCCATCCGCCCAACACAGAACCCAACAAGAGTTGCAGTACGTCCGCACTGGCAGCTGTGTAGCCACCAACACCGATGAGAACCCTCAATCGGGACAGGGCTTGCGTGCTTCCGGGGTCCTCGGGTTCCACCTCTGCTGCATGCGACACACAGTGACTATGGCACTCGTAGCTAGACCCTGTCAGCACCGAGCGACGCTCGGCCCACCGGCTGGTTGAGGAGGATACGCCAGCGGCCGTCTCGAAACCCACCCACCCCAACCACGGCTGGTTGAGGAGGCCCGCAGGGCCGTCTCGAAACCTCGCAAGCCGGTCTGAGGAGCTACGTCGGGGGTTTCGAGACGCTCACTACGCTCGCTCCTCAACCAACCGGAGTGAGGAGTCGATCGCGCATCAACCAACCG
>DLGC01000003.1 GCA_002482525.1 Propionibacteriaceae bacterium UBA7704
GACACCACCGATACTCCGATTCCGGGCCTGCCTGGTATCGAGATCGTGAAGTCCGCCAGCGCACCGTCTGCGGCCACCGCCGGATCGACCATCACCTACACCTTCGACGTCACCAACACCGGCAACGTCACCCTCTCCGGCATCGTCGTCACCGATACCAAGATCACCACCGGCATCACCTGCCCCGACGACACCCTGGCACCGCAAGAGGCCATGGCCTGCACCGCCACCTACCGACTCACCCAAGACGACGTGAACACCGGCACCGTGATCAACACCGCCAGCGTCACCGGAAACCCACCAGCCGGCGACCCCGTCACCGACGACTCCGACCCCATCACCAGCACCATCGACACCGAACCGGGCCTGAACATCGTGAAGTCCGCATCGCGGCCCAGCGACAACATCGCCGGGGCGACCATCGATTACACGTTCACCGTCACCAACACCGGCAACGTCACCCTGACCGGCATTAGCGTCACCGATCCGTTGATCACGACGGTGAGCTGCCTGGCCGACACTCTGGATCCCACTGCTGAGACGACCTGCACCGGCACCCACGTGCTGAGTCAGGCCGAGGTGGACTCCGGGGCGGTACTCAACACGGCGACGGCCCACGGCACCTCGCCGCAGGGCACGGACATCGCCGAGGACTCCAATCAGGTCACCACTGACATCCCGTCGAATCCGGGAGTGAGTGTCGACAAGAGCGCTGGCGCACCCAGCGGCAACAACGCTGGTGACACCATCGTCTACACCTTCACAGTCACCAACACCGGCAATGTGACCGTCACTGGAATCGGCGTCGATGATCCCCACGTCGACGACATCACCTGTGCTGAGACCACAGTGGCACCGGGAGTCGCGACAACCTGTACCGGGACCTACACCCTCACTCAGGCCGACATCGACAACGGCTCGGTTACCAACACCGCCACCGCGGACGGCACCTCACCGGCCGGGGACCCGGTCTCGGACATCTCGAACACAGTGAACACCAACATCGTGGCCACCCCGGGTATCGATCTGGTGAAGACCGGTTCGGCAAGCGGTGTGCGCGCCGGAGACACCGTGGACTACTCCTTCACCGTGTCCAACACGGGCAACGTCACGCTGACAGACCTGGTGATCAACGATCCGCTGATCAGTTCGATCAGTTGCCCGCAAACTCAACTGGCCCCAACCTCGGCCACCGTGTGCACCGGCAGCTACACCTTGACTCAGGCCGATGTCGACGCTGGGAGTGTGCACAACGACGCTGAGGCTTCCGCCGATACGCCCCATAGCGGCACCGTCACGGCTGCCGACGGCACTGATGTGTCGATCGCTCCGGGCCCGGGCCTCGACCTGGTCAAGCAGGCCGGCGCGGTCATCGACGTCGACAACAACGGTGTCGATACCGGTGACCTGCTGCCTTACACCTTCACCGTCACCAACACCGGAAACGTCACGATGACCTCGGTGGCGATTCAGGATCCCAAGATCAGCAATGTGTCGTGCCCGGCCGGTTCACTGGCCCCCGGTGAGACGCTTTCCTGCACAGGGAGTTACCCGCTGAGCCAAGCCGATGTCAATGCCGGCGCGGTGACCAACTCCGCCAACGCAACAGCGCTCGGACCGAACACGGACCCCGACCTACCGTTGCACCCGGTCTTCGCCAGCGACTCGGTGACAACACCGATCGATCAACACCCCGCGCTGTCGTTGACCAAGAGCTCCAATGCCAAGGGCACGCTGAAGGTGAGTTCGACGGTGGTCTTCACCTTCCTGGTGACCAACACCGGTAATGTCGCGTTGAACAACATCACCGTGTCGGACCCGATGCTGAAGTCAGTGTCCTGCCCGGTCCAGACTCTGCAGCCGGGCCAGTCGACGGTGTGCACCGGATCGCCGTATACGGTGACGGCCCAGGACGCAGCCAAGGGCAAGCTGGTCAACACAGCCATCGCCTCGACGGGATTCTGCCCTGCTGCGGGATGCTCGACGGTCTCAGCGCGAAGCACAGTGCGCCTCGCAGTCGCCAAGAACACCCACTTGGCCTACACCGGCGCCGAGGTGAGTCGTAGCCTGATGCTGGGCGGCGCGATACTCCTGGCCGGCATGGTGTTGGTCTTCGCAGCACGTCGTCGCCGCCGCAACGACTGATCACATCGCCACTCTCGGTAACACTGACCATGACTAAGGAGATCATGAACATCCGTATCGCCACTGCGCTCACTGCCCTCGCGCTGGGTATCACCCTCACCGGCTGCACGTCTGGATCCAACCCTGCCGCCAGCCAAGCGCCTCAGGTCGATCCCAGCCGCGTCTCGCCGACGTACCTCCCGACGCCACCCTCGGTGAAGGACTCCCAGGGCGATATCAAGGATCTGGTCATGGGCGATTGCCAGACCGAGGCAGGCAAGCAGAGCATCGACGGCACGCTGACCTCGAGCCTCGCTGACACTGCCGACTTCCTCGTCACGGTCAGTTGGACCAACGCCACCGGCGATGTCATGGGACGTGGCTTCAGCGTGATTCAGGATCTCAAGCCGGGAAAGACAGCCACCTTCACCATCACCGCAAAGGTGGCGCCCGGCGCAACTCAATGTGTCAAAGGCGTCGAATACGGCACCATCAAGGGCTGAGCGGCCCTCAGCGGTCAGCGTAACGATCGGTTGCGGCCACTAGTTCGGCCGCTATCGCCGGCTCTGAGATCGAATGCCCGGCGAGCACAACCCGGTAGTCGGCCTGTGGCCAGGCCTGATGCAAGGCGTCCGCCGTCGTCACCGGGCAGGGCAGGTCGTAACGACCCTGCACGATCACGCCCGGAATGTGCGCCAGCCGGTGGGCATCGGCGAGCAACTGACCCTCAGCGAGCCAGCCCGCATTGACGAAGTAGTGGTTCTCGATGCGGGCGAAGGCAACCGCGAACTCAGGGTCGGAGAATGCCTCGACATGCTCAGCGGAGAACTCCAGGTCTGAGGTAGCCGCCTCCCAGGTGGTCCAGGCCAACCCGGCCGGGCGGTGTACTGCTGGATCGGGGTCGAACAGCAACTCGTGGTACCGGGCGATACGGTCGCCGGTGAAACCCTGCAAGGGGGCCTCGAAGGTGCGCCACCACTCGGGCACAATGTTGGCCGCTCCCCCGTTGTAGTACCAGTCGAGTTCGCTGCGACGCAGCGTGAAGATTCCTCGCAGCACCAATTCGGTGACCCGATCGGGATGAGTTTCGGCATAGGCCAAGGCGAGGGTGCTCCCCCACGATCCGCCGAAGACCATCCAGCGGTCGACGCCGCGATCGACGCGGATCTTCTCCAGATCTGCGACCAAATGCCAGGTGGTGTTGGCGCTCAGATCTGCGGTCGGCTCACTGGCGTGGGGAAGGCTGTTACCGCAGCCGCGCTGGTCGAACAACACCAGGCGGTAGCGCTCGGGATCGAAATAGCGTCGGTAGTCGGGGACGAGCCCACCACCGGGGCCGCCGTGGATGAACACCGCCGGCTTGCCGTCGGGGTTGCCGCATTCCTCCCAGTACAGCTGCTGACCGTCGCCGACGTCGAGACGACCGTGACGGTACGGCTGCAGGGGCGGATACAGAATGTCGTCGAGGGTCCGTTCTTCAGTCATCGTCGAATTCGTCGTTGACGTCAATGATGTGAACCGCAGCCTCCTCGGCGGCGGCCGCGCCGCCATCGATCCCGACCTCGTGGGCGATGCTCTCGGCCTCGGTATCTTTGCCCGGCACGCCATAGTTGGCGTCCACGAGGCGGCCAGCGCGCAGTTTGCCGACTTCACGTTGCTCGCCGGGATCAGGGTTCCAGGGCCCTTCGATGACGACCGGCGGACGTTCCTCCTGAGCGATTCGCATATCCAAGGATTCACCCGAGTGCATCTCGGCGGCGGTGTTGCCAAAGCCCTGGGCCGGCGACCAGTGATCCGGGGCGACATAGCCTTCGTCGAGCACATCGTCCACGCCCCGATCGACCAGAGTCTGGTCGGGCTGCATCTGATCAAGTTGCTCGGATTCCTCCGGCACGCCTTCCATCTCGTACTCGCTCATATACCTAGCCTGCCACGGGTTTCGCCTTCGTGGGCACACCGGAGGCGGGTTCGTTCAGCGCGTCTGATCCGCGTCGAAAAGCTCCCGAAGGAATCCGGACCTCGCGGGCTATCCACGCAGCAGCGGTCTAAGATTCGCTCTTGTGTCCGAAGCCTCAGCAACGCTCGAAAAGCCGCCATCGCGCTCCAGCTATGACCTGGTGCTGGCGACCTTCGTCGCCCTGCTGCTGATCTCCAACATCGGTGCAACCAAGCTGATCGCTTTCGGTCCGCAGGCGAACATCGGCGGCGTACAACTGCTGCCGATCATCACCGACGGCGGCGCGATCCTGTTTCCACTGACCTACATCCTCGGCGACATCCTTGCCGAGGTCTACGGCCTGAAGAGGGCCAACCGCGCCATCATCACCGGCTTCGTGCTGGCCGCGATCATGTCGCTGACCTTCTTGATCGTGGACGCCGCCCCACCTGCCGCCGACTGGCCCAACCAGGACGCCTGGCACGCCGTTCTGGGATTCGTGCCACGCATCGTGGTGGCCAGCCTGTTGGGCTATCTAGCCGGCCAGTTACTCAACGCCTTGGTGTTGGTGCGAATCAAGCAGCGCTGGGGTGAGAAACGGCTGTGGGTGCGTTTGATCGGCTCCACCTTGGTTGGTGAGTTCGCAGACACCATGGTGTTCTGCCTGATCGCCTTCGGTCCGCTGGGCAATGTGCTGGGCGGCGATTCGATCCCCTGGCCGGCATTGATCAACTACATCGTGGTCGGCTGGGTGTACAAGGTCAGTGTCGAAGTCGTGATGTTGCCGATCACCTATCGGGTGATCGGCTGGGTGAAGCGTCGAGAAGGTCTGCGTACGTCCAACCAGCGCGAGGTCGAGGGCGCAGCGTCCTGAGCGCGTGGGCTAGTCCTGACCGAGCCGATCCTTGGCGTAGAAGCGCCCCAGATACTCGGCACGGAACTCCTCGAAACGCCCCTGGTGGATGCTGGCGCGAATGGTGTCGACCAACCGAACCGTGAACCGCTCGTTGTGAATCGTCGCCAGAGTTGAGGCGAGCATCTCCTTGGCCTTGAACAGATGGTGCAGATAGGCCCGGCTGTAGTTGGCGCAGGTGTAGCAGTCGCAGTTCTCCTCCAGCGGCATGAAGCTGCGCCGGTGGGCGGAGGTGTTGACGTTGTAGCGACCGTCGGCGGTGTAGATGGCCGCGTTGCGGGCCACTCGGGAGGGCATCACACAGTCGAAGGTGTCGGCGCCGGCCTCGATGGCGGCGAAGAAGTCGTCCGGCTCGGAAATGCCCAGCAGGTGTCGAGGCTTGTCGTCGGGGAGTTCGGAGGCGACCCAACCGACGATGGTGCCCAGATTCTCCTTCTCCAGCGCACCTCCGATACCGAATCCGTCGAAGCCGTAGCCGTCGACGACCAACTCGGCCAACTCGCGGGCGGCTTGGCGACGCAGATCTTCGTACTGAGCGCCCTGCACGACTCCGAACAGCGCCTGGTACGGCTTGCCGACCCGTTCGGCGGTCAACCGGGCATGCTCAGCCAGGCACCGTCCGGCCCAGGCATGGGTGCGCTGCACCGAGTCCTCCTGGTAGACACGGGTGTTCATCAAGGTGGTGCATTCGTCGAAGGCGAACATGATGTCGGCGCCGAGTTGGTGCTGAATCTGCATCGAGACCTCGGGGGTGAACCGATGCCGGTCGCCGTTGAGATGTGAGGTGAAGGTGACACCCTCATCGTCGACGTGGGCCAGTCGATTCTTGCCGGGCGCGATCACCGCGTCATCGGCCAAGCCGGCGGTGTCCATGGCCAGCACCTTCTTGAAGCCCACCCCCAGGCTCATCACCTGGAAGCCCCCGGAATCGGTGTAGGTGGGGCCGGGCCAGTTCATGAATGCGCCCAGACCCCCGGCAGCATCGACGATGTCAGCGCCGGGCTGCAGGTAGAGATGGTAGGCATTGGCGAGCACAGCCTGGGCGCCGAGTTGCGCAACAGCTTCGGGAAGCACCGCCTTGACCGTGGCTTTGGTGCCGACCGCCACGAATGCCGGAGTCTGGATGTCACCGTGCGGCGTGTGGATCACTCCGGTGCGCCCCAGGCCGTTCTCCAGGACGGTGCCCTGGCTGAAGCCGAACTCAGCCACGGGCGGCCAAGGCCTGCAGTTGGGCCAGCGCCACCACACCTGCGGTCGAGGTTCGCAACACCGCATCGGAAATCAGCGCGGTGCGTCCACCAGCAGTGGTGAACGTGGCGATCTCCTCCTCGGTGAGGCCACCTTCGGGTCCGACGATGAACATGATCTCGCCAGCGTCGGGAATGCTCAGCTCGGCCAGCGGGGTTTCGGCGGATTCATGCAGCACCACCGTCAAAGCGGTCTGCTCGATGCGCAGGGCCAGCTCGGCAGTGGTCATCGGCACCGAAACCGTCGGCACCCGAAATCGCCGCGACTGCTTGGCCGCTTCGCGGGCAGCAGTGCGCCAGCGGGTCAGGCCGCGCTCGACTCGTTCGGGTGCCCAGCGCACCACCGAGCGGGTGGCTTGCCATGGCACGATCTCGTCGATGCCCAGCTCGGTGAGGACTTCCACAGCGAGCTCGGCGCGGTCGCCTTTGGGAAGCGCCTGCACCGCGACGTAGCGGACGTCTCGTTCTGGCGCATGAACCACGTCGTCAATGGTGATGGTGATGCTGCCTTTGTCGGCACGCACCACCGGGCCGCGCACTGCGGTGCCGGCACCGTCACTGACCCAGATCACCTCGCCGACCTTGATGCGTCGCACCTCGGCAGCGTGATGGCCCTCGTGGCCGGTCAAGGTGACTTCGCCACCCAACTCAGGCGCATCCAGCGGCGCGAGGAACAGCGGCTCGGTCACGAGAACGCCTCTTTGAGCCAACCGAACATGCCTTTGCCCTGCTTGGCGATCGACACTTTGGGCGCCGTCTCGTTGCGGGCTGCGGCGAACTGCTCCAGCAGATCGCGCTGGGCGGCGTCGAGCTTGGTCGGGGTGTCGACGACGAAGGTGATTCCCAGATTGCCGCGGCCACCACCACGCAGCCGCGGTACGCCGCGTCCGGCGACCGCGATGCGGGCGTGGGACTGCGTCCCGGCCGGGATCTGCACCTCCACCTCAGCGGCTTCGAGATCCTGGTCGTCACGCTCGGCTTCCAACGTAGCCAGGTTCACCACAGTGCCCAGCGCGGCAGCGGTCATCGGCACGTGGACCATCATCTCCAGGTCATCGCCGTTGCGTTGGAAGACCTCGTGCTGGGCGACCTTCAGTTCAACGTACAGATCACCGGCCGGGCCACCGCCGGGGCCCACCTCACCCTGGTGCGCCAGTTGCACCCGGTTGCCGGTATCGACACCGGCAGGAATCTTCACGTTGATGGTGCGGTGGGTACGCACGCGACCCTCGCCGGAACACTCCCCGCACGGCTCGGGAATCACGGTCCCGTAGCCGCGGCAGGTCGGGCACGGCTGGCTGGTACGGATCTCGCCCAGGAAGGAGCGCTGGACCGCCACCACCTCGCCGGCACCATGACAGGTACCGCACGTGACCGGCTCACTGCCTGCCTGGGCGCCACTACCCGAGCACTTCGGGCAGATCACGGCGGTATCGACCTTGACCTCCTTGGTGATGCCGAAGGCTGCCTCAGCCAGCGTCAGATTCACCCGAACCAGCGAATCGCGCCCCGGCTGCACCCGCGACTTGGGGCCCCGGGGAGCTTGAGCGCCGAACATGGCGTCCACCAGGTTGGTGAAGTCGAATCCGCCGCTGCTGAACCCGTAGGAGCCGCCGGGGAAACCACCGCCACCGCCCATCGGGTTTCCGCCGCGGTCATACATGGCCCGCTTGTTGGGATCGTGCAACACCTCGTAGGCCTCGCCGATCTCCTTGAACTTCTCGGCGGCATCGGGAGCGTCGGCCACATCCGGGTGATACTTCATGGCCAACTTGCGGTAGGCCTTCTTGATCTCCTCAGGTGTGGCGTCCCGGGACACTCCCAGCACGTCGTAATAGTCAGCGCTCACGCATCATCCTTCAGCTAGGTAGCGGCTGATGTAACGGGCAACCGCCCGCACGGCGGCCATCGTCGAGGGGTAGTCCATGCGCGTTGGACCGACCACTCCCAGATTGGCCTGAAGTTCCGGATGGACACCGTACCCGCTGGCAACCACAGAGGTCGTACGCAGCGGCTCGTAGGAGTTCTCCTGCCCGATCCGAACATTCACCTCACCGGCGGATGCCACCTCACCCAACAGCTTCAACAGCACGACTTGTTCCTCCAGGGCTTCCAGCACCGGGCGCACGGCCGTCTCGTACTGGTCGGAGAAGCGAGTCAGGTTCGGTACTCCGCCGACCACCACCCGCGTGGACGGTGTCGCGGCCTGCAATTCCTTGATCACGCCGCACACGGCCGACGCCAGCGGGGTCAGGGGTGCGGGAACTTCCTCGAGCAACTGATCGACACGGCGGCAGACCTGCTGCGGACCGAGATCGACCAGAGCGGCATTCAATCGGCCTCGAAGATCAGCGATGAGGGTTTCGTCGACCGTCCCCAGCTCCACCGGGTGCTGATCCACCTGCCCGGAGGAGTTGACCAGAATCAGCAATCCTCGGCCAGGCCCCAGGTGCACCAACTCGACGTGGCGCAGGGTCGTACCGGTGAGCACCGGATACTGCACGATGGCCACCTGGTGAGTGAGCCGGGACAGTGCCCGCACGGTGCGCGAAACCAGATCGTCGATGTCGACGGCATCCTCCATGAAGGTCTGGATGGCTCGACGCTCGGCCTGCGACAGTGGCTTGACGGTGCCGAGCCGATCCACGAAGAGGCGATACCCCTTGTCAGTGGGGATCCGTCCGGCACTGGTGTGGGGCTGAGTGATGTAGCCCTCTTCTTCCAGGACCGCCATGTCGTTGCGGACCGTGGCCGGCGAGACATCCAGATCATGACGCTCGACCAAGGCACGCGATCCGACCGGCTCCTGCATGGAGACGTAGTCGGTCACGATGGCCCGAAGGATGGTCAGCTTGCGATCGTCGAGCATGGCTGGTCCCTCCTTCGATGCTGGCACTCTCGATAGCTGAGTGCCAGTCTAACCCAGCTGGGCCAGGTTAGGCTGAGCGGCATGACGCAGTTCAGTGTGGGCCCTTTCCAGCCTGTCGCTCCGGGAGTATTCGTGGCCGTCGCCGAGCCGGCTTCGGTCAATATCGGCCTGATCGTCGGAGAAAGCGGCGCGGTGGTGATCGACACCGGGTCCAGCCCGGCTCAGGGTGCCGAAATTCGAGCTGCGGCCGAAGTCGCGGCGGGAGTTCCGCTCACCGCGGTGGTGGTCACCCACGCCCACTACGACCATTTCTTCGGACTGGCCGGTTTCGCCGGGATCACCAGCTTCGGCCACGAGACCCTGCCCGAGGCACGCAGCGGCGAGGTCGTGGCCGCGGCGGCCGCCGAGCTGGGACTGGCGGTCTCCGCGTTGGCCGCCCCCGACCAGCTGTTCAGCCTGGCCCGGGTGATCGATCTCGGTGGCAGGCGAGTGGAAGTGCTGCACTTCGGCCCTGGCCACACCGACAGCGACGTCGTGGCCTATGTGCCCGATGCCGACCTGATCTTCGCCGGGGATCTGTTGGAAAGCGCGGGGCCACCCAGTTTCGGAACCGACTCCCATATCAAGGACTGGCCCGCAGCGCTGGATGGCGTGCTCGGGTTGGTGGGCGAGCACACCGTTTTGGTACCCGGCCATGGTCCAGCCATGGACCGCATCGCAGCCTTCGAGCAGCGTGCGGCCATCGCCGGCTTCTACGCCGAGGTCTCCGACTTGGTGGCTCGTGGTGTGGTGGCCGAGGCGGCCTACGAGGCTGCTCAGTGGGCCTTCGACGAGGAGACCGTGCGCGCTGCACTGCCCCTGCTCTATGCCCAACTCGCCGAGGCGGGGCTCACCCCGAAACGGCAGTTACCGCTGCTGGGTAGCTGAGCTCATTCTCCGAAGAGCGCTCGGTTGGCCTGGCTCCACAGCGCCGGAGTATTGGCGGCCATGAGCCGGCGTCCGATGGTGCCCGCGTGGTATTCGGCGCCGTCGTCGGTGGCGACGCGTCCGCCGAGTTCAGTGAGCATCAATCCGCCGGGCAGATGATCCCACGGGAACATCGAACGGTAACTGAGGAAGTCCACCTCGCCGGTGATCAGCTTCGGATAGTCGATTCCGCAGGAACCCCAGGAGCGGACCACGCGCACCGCGGCCGACTCCTCACCGGGCACCGGCAGGTAGGTCGCCCCCAGCGGCACCTCCCGCCGAACCGACGGCGGGTCGAGTTGGACCCCATTCCGGGTCACCCCAGCAGATCTCTCGGCGACGAACAGCTCCTGGTACATCGGTTGCCAGATCCAGGCGCGGACGGTTTCACCGAACTGCAATTCGGCCAGCATCACCGCGAAATCCGGACGCCCCTTGGCGAAATTGCGGGTGCCATCGACCGGATCGATCACCCAGGCATGGGCCGCGGTCGGCAGCGAGTCCAGGATGCGGGCGTCGGCGAAGACCCCCTCCTCCCCCACCACCAAGGCACGCGGGTCGGATTCGTGCAACCAGCTCGAGATCGCGGCCTCTGCCTCGCGGTCGGCGATCGTCACCAGATCGCCCGGACCTTTCTCCTGCACCTCGCCGCTGGTCAGGGTTCCGAATCGCGGCACGATCAGGGTTTCTGCAACGTCCTTGAGGAGGTCCGAAACCTGCTCTGTCTGCACAACGGGCTCCCTGGGGCTGCGGACCGAAGAATTCCCTACAGGCTACCGACGCCCCGGATCGATGGCGGCAGCGTCCGCCCTTCAGTACTGGGCTTCGTAGCGGCGGAAATCGGCCCTAGGTGACGAAGTCGATCAGACGCTCGACCTCCCGCGGGAAAGCCGGGTCGAGGTCGCGCCAGTCACGGACGCGTCCCAGGATCCACGCCCAGGTGGCCGCAATGTCGGCCTGGTCGTTCGCCGGACGCCGCAGCGCGTGGCTGATGCCCACTTTCCATTCCACGCTGCGGGGAATCTGTGGCCATTGAGCCAAGCCCACCCGTTCGGGACGCACCGCAGCCCAGATGTCGATGAACCGGTGGCCGGTCACCAGAACGTGCTCGCTGGTCACCTCGGACACGATCCGGCTCTCCTTGCTGCCCTCGACCAGGTGATCGACCAGCACGCCGAGTCGGCGTCCGGGTTCGGGGGCGAACTCCTCGATGATCTGAGGAAGGTGGTCCACCCCCTCCAGGAGTTCCACCACCACGCCGACGTGGCGCAGGTCGTCGCCCCAGATCTTCTCCACCAGTTGGGCGTCGTGGCGGCCCTCGACATAGATACGCGACGCCAGAGCCACTTTGGCCGGCTCGGCGGGCCCGCTGCGGGAGCCGGAGCGGGTGCGGGTTGGCCCTGCGGGGGGTGCCAATTTCGGTGGGCGTAAATCGACCGGCTTGCCGTCCACCCAGAACCCCGGTCCGAACGGAAAGCTGCGTCGAGCCCCCTTGCGGTCCTCCAACACAACCAGGCCGTTCTCCCAGCGCACCACCGCACCGCAGAATCCGGAGGTCGGGTCCTCCACCACCAGCCCGCGGCTCACCTCCAGCGGAACACTGGACGGCTTGCCTGCCGTCCGCCAGCCCGGGGCGAGCACATCATCGGAATAACGCACCCGGCCAGGCTAGGCGGCATCCGATGAACAAGGGATCAGCGACGCGCACCGGCACAGGCTTCGACAAGCTCAGCCAACGGGGCCAATCGGCCACAGCGCGTCGCTCGACTCTGCCAGCGATCAGACTGACCCTAGTCGGCTCCGAGGTAGGCCCGGCGGACCCGGTCATCACCGAGAAGGGCAGCACCGGTGTCGGAGAACATGATCTGGCCGACCTCAAGCACGTAGCCCTTGTGGGCCAGGCTGAGCGCGGCTTGGGCGTTCTGCTCCACCAACAGGATCGTCACACCTTCGGACTGAAGCCCGCGGATGGTGTCCATGATGGTCTGGGTCATGATCGGGCTCAGGCCCATGGACGGTTCGTCGAGCATCAGCAGCTTGGGACGGCTCATCATGGCCCGTCCGATGGCCAGCATCTGCTGCTCACCGCCGGAGAACAGGCCCGCTGCCTCCGTGCGACGCTCGCTCAACACCGGGAACAGGTCGTAGACCCGTTCCATGTCGGATTTCACCCCGGAAAGGTCCTTGCGGGAGAAGGCGCCGAGTTTGAGGTTGTCCTCCACCGACATGTTGCGGAACAGCCGCCGCCCCTCGGGGGACTGCGCGATGCCGCGTTCCACGATCTTGTGGGCGCCGATGCCATCGATGCGTTCACCCTCGAACCAGATCTCGCCGGCTATCGGCTTCAGGAGTCCGGAGATGGTACGCAAAGTAGTCGACTTACCGGCTCCGTTGGCTCCGAGCAGGCTGACGATCTGACCCTTGTCAACGGTGAAGCTGATGCCTTTGACGGCGTTCACCCGTCCGTAGGCGACTTCCAGATTCTTGACCTCAAGCATTGTCGTCGCCTCCCACCGAAGGGGTCTGCCCGGAATCGTCAGAACTGCTGTCTGCCGGCATGCCGATGTAGGCCTCGATCACTCGCGGATCGTTCTGCACCACAGCGGGCGGACCCTCGACGAGAACCTCACCGCGCACCAGGCAGACCACCCGGTCGCACAGATTGAAGATGAACCGCATGTCATGCTCGATCACCAGAACCGCCAGTCCGAGGTCGCGGATCTTGAAGATCAGCTCCTCGGCCTGCCGAGTCTCCTGCGGGTTCATGCCTGCCGTCGGCTCGTCCAACAACAACAGCTTCGGTTCGGTGGCCAGTGCGCGGGCGATTTCCAGCCGGCGCTGATCGCCGTAAGGCAGATTTCGCGACAGCTGATCACCAGAGCCGGTCAGACCGACGAAGGCGAGCAGTTCGCGTGCCCGTTCCAGTGACTCTCGTTCCTCGCGCCGATGACGGGGCAGCCGGAACACCGCGTCCAGCGCATTGGTCTGGGTACGGACGTACATCCCGACCATGACGTTCTCGATGGCCGTCATGTTGTGGAACAGCCGGATGTTCTGGAAGGTGCGCGCCATGCCGGCCCGCACCGCCAACCGCGGCTTGGGCGGCAGCTGGTCACCGACGAACTGCACGCTCCCACTGGTGGGTTTGTACAGCCCGGTGAGGCAATTGAAGAAGGTCGTCTTGCCGGCCCCGTTGGGGCCGATCAGGCCGACGATCTCCCCGGTGTGCACCTGGAGGCTCACGTCGTTCACCGCACGCAAGCCACCGAACTGCATGGTCACACTGCGCGCATCAAGGATCGGTACGCCGCTGGCAGGGAGCTGCGCGACTGCTGCGGGGTTCACCGCGTCGCTACTCATAGCTCAAATCCCTTCGGATCCGGGTTCAGGTGGGCGTGGTGAGTGATGAGCTCCTCCTCGACCTCCTCGGCGAGTTCCTCATTCTTGTCGTGGAACTCCAGAGCGCGCCGCCTGTCGGCGATGATGCCTTCGGGACGGAAGCGCATCATGATCACCATCAGTAATCCGAAAGCCAGCAATCGATAGTCGGAGAAGAAGCGCAGCTTCTCGGGCAACAGCTTCAGGATCGTCGCGCCGATCAGGACGCCGAGCACCGTGCCCATGCCGCCGAGAACCACTGCGGAAAGCAGGAAGGCTGATTCCAGGAAGATGTATTGATCCGGAGTCACCGACACGTCGTGATGGGCTTTCACCGCACCGGCGAGACCGGCCAGGAAGGCACCACCGGCGAAGGCCAACAGCTTCAACAGGAAGGTGTTCACGCCCATCGCCTCGGCGGCCAACTCATCTTCACGGATGGCCACCCAGCCGCGCCCGATGCGGGAGTGGTTCAGGTTGGTGAACACCACGATGATGATCGCCAACAGGATCAGCATCAGCCAGTAGTAGTTGGCGAATCGGCCGATGTCGACTCCCAGGATCACGTGACTGACACCGAAATCGAAGCCGAGGAAATTCAGGTCCGGGATCGCCGGGATGCCGTTCGAGCCATGGGTGAGGTTGGGACCGTCATTGCCGTCCAGGTTGATCATGGTGATGCGGAAGATCTCGCCGAAGGCCAGCGTCACGATAGCCAGATAATCACCCGAAACCCGCAATGTTGGGGCACCAATAATCAAGCCCAAAGTGGCTGCCACGGTTCCCGAGATCAGCACGGTGACGATGAAAGGCGGATGCCAGTTCACCGTCGAGTAGGCCGACTCCGACAGGATCGCGGCGGTGAAAGCGCCCGCCCCTAGGAAGGCGATGTAGCCCAGGTCGAGCAGGCCGACCAGGCCCACCACAATGTTCAGGCCCAGCGCGGTCGCAGCGAAGATGAGCACTTGCGAGGCGATGGACATGTTCGCATCCGACCCGTTCTGGGTGAAGGGGAAGGCGAAGGCCACCGCGAACGCTGACAGCACCAGCACTCGGTTGTTCGCAGCCCCGGCGATGCTGAGCCAGTCGAAGAACCCGAAGGATTTCAGCACCAGGATGACGCCTGCCAGGAACGCCGCGAAGGTCAGGAACGAGCCGGCGTCGTCGTAACCCAGGGCGGTGGCTGCCGCGAAGAGACCTGCAGCCATAATCACAGCGACCGCGAGGATCTGCAGCCAGCGCGGACTTGCCACATCTTCCAAACGCGGCTCCGGCGAATCCGGCAGATAACGCGTAGCGATGATCGACAGCACTGCCCCGCCGAGCGCGAGCCAGGCGCCGATCATCACGTTGATCAGCCCACCGAGTTCCAGCGCGATGCTGATCAACGCCACTGCCGCCATGACGGTCGAGGTGACTGCGGCGACTTTGGCCGCACTGTTCCAGGCCACGAGCTTGGCGTACTTGCCGAGGCGTTCCTTGCCGACCAACGGCACGGCCAGCAGCACGAGTAGCAGACCGGCCAGAATCGCGAAATAGATCTGCAGCGGCGACGGCGACGCCCAGTAGCTCACATCGTCCAAGGCCGCACCGGTGTATGCCCAGGGCAGCATGATCGAAGCAATCATCAACACCGCTGCGGTGATACCGGTACCCCGCCCCACGAAGCGGAAACGAATCTTGTGCTCACTAGGAATGATGGCGTTCATGCGCGGTCCACCGCCTTCGAACCCAGCAGGCCTTGCGGTCTGAACACCAGCACCAGGATCAGCAGAATGAAGGCCCACACATCCTTCCAGGCGGTCGTGCCCAGATAGTTGCTGGCCAGCGCCTCGGTGACGCCGAGAACCAGACCACCCACGACAGCGCCGTAGATGTTGCCGATGCCGCCCAATACGGCGGCGGTGAATGCTTTCAATCCCGCGAGGAAGCCCATGCGGAAGTCGATATTGCCGTAGCGCAGACCGTGGGCCACGCCCGCCACGGCGGCCAGAGCGGCGCCGACGGCGAAGGCAGCAACGATGACGCGGTCCACATTGATGCCCATCAAGCGGGCAGTATCAGGATCCTGCGACGTGGCGATCATGGCCCGACCGGTCTTAGTGCGGTTGACGAAGTACCACAGGAACACGGTGCACACCGCCAAGGCGACCAAGGTGAAGATGGCGGAGGCCTGCACCGTCACCCCACCGATCTGAATCGAGCCATCGCTCACTCCGGTGAGTGTCGGGTAGGGAATCGCGCTCTTGGCGTCCGGCATGCCGGGAATCCAGCCGAAGAAGAGGCGCACGGCCTCCTGAAGGAAGACCGACACACCGATGGCGGAGATCAACGGAGCCAGCCGCGGCGCGCCGCGCAACGGACGGTAGGCGAATCTCTCCATCATGACGGCCACCGTGACTGAAGCGGCGATGCCTCCGAGCAACATGACCGGGAGGAGCACCCCGAGCGTCATGCCCAGACCCCAGTCCGTGGGTTTTCCCACGATGACCCAGGTGGCGAAGGACCCGAAGGCTCCGATCATGAAGATCTCGCCATGGGCGAAGTTGATGAGTTGAACGATGCCGTACACCACGGTGTACCCCACAGCGATCAAGGCGTACAAGGCCCCGAGGGACAAGCCATTGATCAACTGTTGAAAGAACAGTTCCACGTCGAGTGCTTTCTTTACGCGAGCGGATCCGTCGGTGCCCACCGCGAGGGCGGGCACCGACGGATCATGAAATCACTTCAGCTCGCCGGTCTTCTCCGCCGCCCACGCGCCGTCGGTGACCTTGTAGACAGTCAGGACTCGAGCAACTGCGTCACCGTACTGGTCGAAAGCGACCGGTCCGGTTGCACCGTCGAACTTGACCGCGCCCACGGCATCGATCGTCGCCTGGCGGGCCGACTTGGCATCGGTCGCGTTGGCCAGGCTCACCTTGAGGGCGTCGATGATGGCATTCGCCGCATCGTAGGAGTACGCGCCGTAGGCAGCGTACGGATCCGCATAGCCGGCAGCGTTGTAGGCGTCAACGAACGCCTTGGCCGACGCCAGCGTGTCCACCGGTGCACCCACCGAGGTGGCCAGATCGCCGTTGGAACCACCGAGTTCGATGAACTTCGGGTCGAAGATGCCGTCGCCGCCCATCAGCGGGACGTCCAGTCCGGCCGCCTTCATCTGCTTGGACAGCGGACCCGCCTGCGGGTACTCGCCACCGTAGTAGACAGCCTTGGGCTTGGCAGCCTTCACCTTGGAGATGACCGCAGAGAAGTCCTTGTCATCGGGGTTGATGGTTTCCGCCGCGACGACGGTGCCACCGCCCTTTTCGAAGGCCGACGTGAAGTTCTCCACCAAGCCTTGGCCGTAGGCCTTCTTGTCGTGGATGGTGGCGACCGTCTTGATGCCGGACTCCAACAGGTACTGAGCCGCAAACGGACCCTGAACCGCATCCGTGGTGCAGGTACGGAAGTAGTTGGCGTAGGGACGCTTGGGGTTCGCCAGATCCTCACCCTGAGTCAGGCTCGGGTTGGTGTTGGCCGGGGAAACCTCAACGATCGAAGCAGCAGCCAGGACGGGAATGACGCTCTGGCCAACCGAGGAGTTCAGCGGACCGACGACACCGACGACCTGATCGTCAGAGGCGAGTTTCGTGGCCGCATTCTTGCCGACGTCGGGAGTCGCCTGATCGTCCACCGCCATGACTTCCAGGGTCCAACCAGGAATCGCGTTGGACTCGTTGGCCTGCTTCACCGCCAGGTCGACCGAGTTACGGATGCCCAGGCCGAGAGCCGAAAGATCACCGGACGTCGGCGACATGACTCCAATCTTCGCGACCTTTGCGCCAGACGTGCCACCAGTGTTGTCGGCGCGGGAACCGCAACCAGTAAGGGCCAGGGATGCCGCGACCACCGCGACACCGGCCACCTTGAACATAGCCTTGTTCACATTTCCTCCTGTAAACGTATGCGTCTGACTGCCCGCCAGGATGGGCATGAAAAGACGTGCAGACATTGGAGCACGGGTTTGTCTCATCTCGGTTACGGTGGACACTCGCGTTATCGAATCGTTGTCATTGCGTCGACCGGCTTAGCAATTCCTCACCAGTTGACTTCCAACAGCGCACCATCGCGCCTGAATCTAGAAGGCGAGCAGGTCGCGGATCACCGCGTCCGCAAGCAGACGTCCCGACGCAGTGAGCCGCAAACGCCCGTGTGCACGCTCCAGAAGCCGACGATCGAGGAATGGCTCAGCCCTCAGGATTTCGGCGGGCGAAAGCTCCTCGATAGCCAGCCCTTCGGCGAGCCGCAGTTCCAACATCACCTTCTCGGTGTGCCGCTCAACATCGGAAAGAAGCTCTCGGGCCTCCGCCGGACTGTGACCGGTCTCTAACCGAGAGGTGTAATCGCGGGGATGCCGCCGATTCCACCAGCGCACGCCCCCAATATGGGAGTGCGCACCAGCCCCGATCCCCCACCAATCATCGCCATGCCAATAGGCCAGGTTGTGTCGGCACTCGTCGCCCGGCTTGGCCCAGTTACTCACTTCATAGTTGCGATAGCCGTGGGCCGAAAGCAGCGCGTCGGCGACCTGGTAGCGGTCTGCGTGGAGGTCATCGTCGATGTCGGGCAGTTCGCCGCGCGACACCCGGGCGGCCAGCCGGGTGCCGGCCTCGACGATCAGGGAATAGGCACTCACGTGCTCCGGCTGCAAGGACAATGCCTGACCCAGGCTGGCCTGCCAGTCGGCTTCGGTCTCGGTGGGCGTGCCATAGATGAGATCCAGGCTGATCGAACCGAAGCCGGCCTGCCGGGCTGCAGCAACGACCTCGGCGACTCGTCCGGGGGTATGGCGGCGCTCCAGTACTGCCAAGACCGGTTCACTGGCCGACTGCATGCCGAGGCTCAGTCGGGTGAAGCCGGCCTCCGCCAGGGTGTGCAGATAGTCGGCGTCGACCGATTCGGGGTTGGCTTCGGTGGTGATCTCGGCGTCCGCAGCGAGGTCGAAACGGTCGGCGATGGCGCCGAGCAGGCCGGCCAGCCGTGGCGCGGGCAATGCCGTGGGGGTGCCGCCGCCGAAGAACACCGATTGCACCTTCGGCGCAGACCCGAGCACTCGCTGGGCCAACTCGAGTTCGGCGATAGCGGCATTGACGTAGGCGTCCTGGCTGGTGCCCGGAATCGCACCGAGTTCAGCGGCGGTGTAGGTGTTGAAGTCGCAATACCCGCAGCGGGACGCGCAGTAGGGAATGTGCACATAGATGCTGAAGCCACGCTCCCCCAACCCGGCTAACGCGGTCTCGGGCAGGCGACCGTCGGCGGGGGCGGGATCACCGTCGGGTGGCGCTGAGGGCATGCAGTGAGCTTAGGCGGTATGAGTAGGGGCGGTGCGTGCCCTTCGACGAACTCAGGGGGCGGACGTGGGGCTACTTCTTCTTGTCGCCGGTTTCGCCGGTAGACAGCGCGGCGACAAAGGCCTCTTGGGGGACGTCGACGCGTCCGATGGTCTTCATGCGCTTCTTGCCCTCCTTCTGCTTCTCCAGCAGCTTGCGCTTGCGGGTGATGTCGCCGCCGTAGCACTTGGCCAGCACATCCTTGCGCATGGCGCGGATCGTCTCCCTCGCGATGACGCGGGCGCCGATAGCGGCTTGGATGGGCACCTCGAACTGCTGGCGGGGAATGAGTTCCTTCAGTTTTCTGGCCATGGCCACGCCGTAGTTGTAAGCAGCATCGGTATGCACGATGGCGCTGAAGGCGTCCACCGGTTCACCGTGCAGCAGGATGTCGACCTTCACCAGTTTGGAGACCTGATCGCCGGCTTCGTCGTAGTCCAGCGAGGCGTAGCCCTTAGTGCGGGATTTCAGCGCGTCGAAGAAGTCGAACACGATCTCGGCCAGCGGCAGCAGATAGCGGATCTCGACGCGATCCTCGCTGAGGTAATCCATGCCGGTCTGCTCACCGCGCCGGGTCTGGCACAGCTCCATGATGGTGCCGATGTACTCCGAAGGCGCCAGAATGGTGGCACGAACCATCGGCTCGTGAACCTCTGCGATCTTGCCCTCGGGATACTCGCTGGGATTGGTGACGGTGTGTTCGGTACCGTCCTCCATCACCACCCGATAGACCACATTGGGCGCGGTGGAGATCAGGTCCAGATTGAACTCCCGTTCCAGCCGCTCGCGCACGATTTCCATATGCAGCAGGCCGAGGAAGCCGATGCGGAAGCCGAACCCCAGCGCCCCGGAGGTCTCTGGTTCGTAAGTCAGCGCGGCGTCGTTGAGTTGCAGCTTGTCCAAGGCTTCGCGCAGTTCGGGGAAGTCTGCACCGTCGATCGGATACAGCCCGGCGTAGACCATCGGATTCGGCGGACGGTAGCCGGCCAATTCCTTGGTCGCCGGTTTCGCAGCGGCGGTCACGGTATCGCCCACCCGAGACTGCCGGACCTCCTTCACCCCGGTGATGAGGTAACCGACCTCTCCCACTCCTAAGGCGGCCGCCTTGATGGGCTCCGGAGAGATGACACCGACTTCGAGAGTTTCGTGGGTGGCTGCGGTGGACATCATGAGCACCCGCTCGCGGTGGCTGAGTTCACCATCGACGACCCGCACGTAGGTCACCACGCCGCGGTAGCTGTCATAGACGGAGTCGAAGATCAATGCCCGCGGTGGTGCCGAGGCATCCCCCACCGGGGCCGGGACGGTGGCGACGACCTGGTCGAGAAGCTCGGTCACACCATCACCGGTCTTGGCCGAGACCCGGAACACATCCTCGGGATCACAGCCGATCAGATGGGCGATCTCGGCGGCATATTTGTCCGGCTGGGCGCTGGGCAGGTCGATCTTGTTCAACACCGGAATGACGTGCAGATCGGCATCCAAGGCCAGGTACAGGTTTGCCAGCGTCTGGGCCTCGATGCCCTGGGCGGCATCCACCAGCAGGATGGCGCCTTCGCAGGCGGCCAGGGACCGCGACACCTCATAGGTGAAGTCGACATGGCCCGGGGTGTCGATCATGTTGAGCACGTGAGTGGTGCCGTCGACTTCCCAGGGCATCCGTACGGCTTGAGACTTGATGGTGATACCGCGCTCGCGTTCGATGTCCATCCGGTCCAGGTATTGGGCCCGCATGGAGCGGGCGTCCACCACCCCGGTGAGTTGCAGCATGCGGTCGGCCAGGGTGGATTTGCCGTGGTCGATGTGCGCGATGATGCAGAAGTTGCGAATCAGCGCGGGATCGGTTTTTCCGGGGACGGGTACAGCCATGGTCTTCCTGGTTATCGGACAGCCGCCTAAGGATACCCCGCTGCCCACCCCACTTCCCCACCGCCGACTCTGCGCTCGAAACCTGCTCTTTGCGCTCGAAATCTCGGGTGCAAAGACGCAATTCGAGCGCAGAGTGGGGTGGCGGGGAGGGATTTGGGGATGGACGCGGGGCTTTGGTAGGGTTGGGGGTCGCGTCCGCAGTGGGCGCACACCTATGGAATCCACCTTTGTAAAGGGCTCACGGCGTGGCAAACATCAAGTCTCAGAAGAAGCGGATCCTGACCAACGAGAAGGCCAGGCTGCGCAACAAGGCTGTGAAGTCGTCTCTGCGCACCAACATCCGCCGGTTCAACGAGGCGGCCGAGGCCGGCGAGGCCGACAAGGCGCAGGAGCTGGCCAAGGTGGCCACCCGCTCCCTGGACAAGGCCGTCAGCAAGGGCGTCATTCACGCCAATCAGGCTGCCAACCGCAAGTCGGCGATCGCAGCCAAGGCCGCCGCTCTCTGATTTCAGCTAACGCAACGCCGTCCGATTCGTCGGGCGGCGTTTTGCGTTGCCCGCACTAGCGACGGGCGCGGCTCTGCTCGCGGCAGCGCAGGATGGTCAGCACAGCCTGCTCCAGGGCGAAACCGGCGTCACCACTGGCCCCCTTGACCTGAGCATCGGCGACGGCCACCGCCTGGATCGCGTCGGCGATTGCCTCCGGACGCCAATCGCGTGCCAGCCGGGCGAGGTCCTTCAACTTCCACGGCGGAACGCCGATTTCGCGCGCCAGATCGGCATTGCCCATGCCGCGGTCACGAGCACCGAGGTACTTTCCCAGGCCGCGCAGGTTTCCCGCCAAGGCGCTGGTGACCTGCGGTGCGCCCACCCCGGCACTCATCGCCCAGCGCAGCTTGCCCAAGGCCTCTTCGGCATGTCCGGCCAACGCGGCATCGGCCACCGCGAAACCAGAGACTTCGGCGCGGCCGGCGAAGTAGCGTCGCACGGTGGTCTCGGTGATCACCTGGTCGGCGGAGTCATCCAGAAGCTGGCGCACCGCACCGGCCAAGGCCCGGGTGTTGCTGCCCACCGCTTGCACGAGTGCTTCGGCCGCTTCGGGGCTGATCTTGCCCTTCTGTCGGCGCACCTCGTTGCCGACGAACCGGCCCAATTCCCAGGTCTTGATGGTGGGACAGTCGACGATCTCGGGGTGCAACTTCTTCACCCGATCCAGCAAGCCCTTGCCCTTCACCCCACCTCCGTGGACCAGTGCCAGGGCGAGATCCTCACCAGGTGCGGAGGCCAGCTCGACCACCTGGTCGAACAGTTCGGGCGGCATTTCGGCAAGGTCGTTGATCACCGCGATCGTGGCGGTGGCGAACAGCGAGGCTCCGGTAGCCTCGGCCAAGGTGCCGCCGTCGAGTTCGGCTGACTCCAGCCGGGAGACTGCTGCGTCCGGACGCTCGGCTTGGGCCTGAGCAATGAAATCGGTGACCGCGCGCTCAGCCAACAAGGACTCCGGCCCCGTGATCAGGAGCACCGATCCGAAACACCGAGAGTTCTGCACGGGTCCAAGCATGCCAGTCACCACCCACAGCCGCGCACCGCGGGTTATGTGCGAATGTCTTCGCTAGATATTTCTTCACTCGTTGAATATGGTCGGCAAGGTTGCGCCATGCGACCCATCGAAGGAGTTGGAACCATGAGTACGCCAGAGCAGACGACTGCTACCACAATGCTCGCCGAGCGCTTCTACGCTGCGACCAAGGAAATCAAGCTCGAGCACATCCCGATCCCGACACCTGGCCCCGGCGAGGTCCTGATCAAGGTCGCCTACTGCGGCATCTGCCACTCCGATCTCTCGCTGATCGACGGCAATTTCCCGGCCCGAGTTCCGGTCATCACTCAAGGCCACGAAGTCGCCGGCACCGTTGCCGCGCTCGGGCCCGGTGTGAACCAGTGGAAGGTCGGCGACCGGGTCATCCCCTCAGCCGGTAAAGCATGCCTGTCGTGCCGCAACTGCCTGCGGGGCGATTTCGCCAACTGTCTCGACCTGAATCTGATGGCTTTCGCCTATGACGGCGGCTGGGCTGAGTATGTCGTGGCCGGAGCCATCGGCTGCACCCGCGTACCGGACAACGTCCCGCTGGAACAAGCCGCACTACTCGCTGATGCGGTCTCCACTCCGTTCGCGGCCGTGGTGCGCACCGCCAAGGTGCACCTGGGTAACGCCGTCGGCATCTGGGGCGTGGGCGGTGTCGGGACACATCTGGTGCAGTTGGTGAAGCTGGCTGGCGGCGTGCCGATCATTGCCGTCGACATCAATGACGCGGCCTTGGAGCGGGCGACGCGATTGGGCGCCGACTACGCCTTCCGCTCCGATGATCCCGATCTGAACGCCAAGATCAACGAAGCCACCGGTGGCCGTCGCCTCGATGTCGCCTTCGATGCCGTGGGCATTTCGGCCACCACCCGGCAGGCCGTGGCGAATCTGGACAGCTACGGCCAGGTCGTCACCGTGGGCATGAGTGCGCAGAACATCGAGGCAGGCTCCTTCATGGAGTTCTCGCTGCTGCGCAAGCAGATCAAGGGACACCTCGGCTACAAGGTGCAGGACATCAGCATTCTCGCCGAACTGCTGAGCCGCGGACGCCTCGACTTGAGCGAATCAGTGACCGAAATCGTGCCGCTGAGCGAGATCCACCGCGGTATCGAGATGCTGGAGAAGAAGATCAACAACCCGATCCGCATCCTGGTTCAGCCCTGATCGGCGCCGCGTTGCGTGCGCTGCTGGGTGCGCCCAACGCGGCACGATCTGGTGAGTTCCGGCCGGTTCCTCGCCTAAATTGAGGCCATGTGGCGACGTCAGGTGACCGGAGTTCCGCGCAGCCAGGACTGGTGGGCCGGGGTCCTGTTCATGATCGGCTCGACGTTTTTCGCCCTCGGCTCATTTCAGCCCTATGCCTCGGCGGTCGGCAGCGGCCCTGATGCGATCACGTTCGCCATCGGCTCGATCTTCTTCACCACTGCAGCGACCGTGCAAATGGCGCAGCAGGTCGGCGCTCGCCGGGCTTCCACCACTCATCGCTTCGGCGCCGCCTGGTGGGCCAGCGCAGTGCAGCTGTTCGGCACCGTGATGTTCAACATCAGCACCTTCGCCGCGACCGTGAACGGTTTGACGGTTCCGCAACAGGATCGGGCGGTCTGGGTTCCCGATATGTACGGCTCGATCGCCTTCCTGGTGGCGAGCTATCTGAGTTGGCTGGTGGTGTGCGGCCCACGGTGGGTCTGGCGTCCCCGTGATGACCAATGGTGGATCGCAGTAGCGAACTTCTTCGGCTCGATCGTGTTCATGATGTCGGCCTTGGCCTCGGTGATCGTGCCTGCCACCGGGCAGGTGCTGAGCCCGCTGCTGGCCAATCTGGGCACCTTCCTGGGTGCTCTGGGGTTCATGCTCGGCGGCTATCTCCTCCTCCCGGCTGCGGCGAGGCCCGCCACTGTCGACTGATTGGAGGTCGTCGCTGGCTTCAGGGGCTCTTCTGAGCGGTGACGATCAGGTGCCCATCGCGGCTCGAGATGGCGATGGCACCGTTGCGATCAGTTCGAAACACGCTGGCGCCGGTCGCTGTGACGGCGGCCACGGTACGGACTGCCGGATGGCCGTAGTCGTTGTCGGCGCCCACACTGATCACCGCCACTCGGGCACCGACCGCAGCCAGGAACTCGGCCTCTTGATGGGCTGAGCCGTGGTGTGGCACCACCAACGCATCGGCCGCCACGTCAGCGGCGGCCAGCGCCCACCGCTGGCCGTCCTCTTGTAAATCCCCGGCGAGCAGCAGCCGCACTCCCCCTGCCTCGGCGCGCAGCAGCAAGGAGGCGTCGTTCTCCGCAGCAGAATCTGCGCTCTGGTCCGAGACCCCGATCAGCGGTGGCGAGGCCAGCACGGTGACGCGAGCGTCACCGGCACTCGCCACGGTCCCGGCGACAGCCCGCTCCACGCCGATGCCAGGGGGCAGCACGGCTTGGATGCGCTGCGACCCCAGCGCCTCGGCTGTGGTCGCAGCGAGCAAGACTCGCCCTACTCGACGTCCGGAGGACACCCCAGCGGCTCCACCGATGTGATCAGCGTGCGGGTGAGTAATGATCAGCCACGGCACCCATTCGATGCCGAGTTGATCCAGACAACGATCCACCAACGCCGGATCAGGCCCGGAGTCGATCACGATGGCCGTCTGCGGCCCGGCGTGAATCACGGTTGCATCACCTTGGGTGACGTCGCAGGAGACCATCGCCCACTCCGCGGGAGGCCAGCCCGGTGGGGCCAGCGGCTTCCAACAGATGAACACCATGCCCAGCAGCAGCACCCCGGCCAGCAACGGGCGTGCCAACAACCAACCCATCACCGCGGCCATCAGCACACTGACGATCACCAGCAAGCCGATTCCCACCGCCGAGACCGGCCAGGCAACCGCAGCACCGGGCAAGGCCGAACCCACACTCGCGATCCAACACAGCCCCTGGGCGAAGCCACCAGCACCCCAGCCCAACACCGCAGCCACCGGCGGCAGCACCACTGACGTCCACGCCGCAGCGAATCCCAGCACCGTGCCCGGTCCCACCAACGGACCGGCCACCACATTCGCCAGCACTCCAACCACGCTCACCTGCCCCGAGATCGCCGTGACCACCGGCTGGGTCGCGAGCTGAGCAGCCAGCGGCACCGTGAACGCCTCGGCCAGCCACATCGGCAGCCACCGAGCCAATACCTGCCCCCACCGCCGAGCCCACAGCAGAATTCCGGCGCTGGCCAGCACCGATAGCGCGAACCCCACCGACCGCGCCAACCACGGATCGATCAGCAACAAGGCGACCATCGCCCACGACAGATACCGCAAGCCCTGCCGCGGCCCCGACCAGCCCAGCGCCAGCAGCCCGATCAGCCCCATCGCAGCCGCCCGCAGCACGCTCGGCTCGCTGCGACACAGCGCCACGAAGCCCAACACGCCCAGTAAAGCCAGCGCCCGACGCCACCAGCCCAATACCCTCAACCGGCCCGCCGCCCACAACATCGCTGCCAGCATCAGCGTCAGATTAGCCCCGGAGACCGCCGTCAGGTGGGTCAGGCCGGTGAGGCGGAACTGCTCGACCAGATCCGCGGTCATGGCGCTGGTGTCGCCCACCACCAGCGCCGGCACCAGTGCTGCCGGACCAGGCGGCAAGCCCGACACCGACTGTCGCAGCCCGGCACGGACGGTGTTCACCGCCTGATCCACTGCGCCCGGTTCGGACACCAATTGCGGTCCGTCCCGGGCCGAGGCCCACGCCGCAATCGACGGATCGTCGCCGACGGACAGTCGCGCCGTCGTGGTGACCACGCTGCCGGTCGCCACGTCGCGCCAGGGCTCGAACCGATCCCCACTCGCACTGAGCAGCACCGTGGTTCCGCTCCACCAGGATTCACCGCGGCCATCGATGCGCTGCACGCTCACCGGAACCAGCCACATCGCCCCACCGGGAGAGGAATCAACCACTCGACCTTGCCCAACCCGGCCGGTGATGGTGACCACGGCGCCCTGCTGGGCAAGTGCCGTCACCGCCGAATCCGCCACCACCAGCGCTCGCAGGGCACCCGCACTGACGGTCACGCCGACCACCAGGGCGGTCGCCACCACCAGCCGCGACGCACGGGCGACCCCTGCCACCAGCGCCGCGCTACCGAGCATCGCCCACGGCAGCCAACTCTGAGCCGTCGAGGTACCGACCCCGGTGCCCAACCAGGCGGCAGCGGCGAGCACCAAGGGACGAAGATCAAGCGCCTCAGAGCTGGATCCGCTCGGCGAGGTCGGCGTAGGTCTTGGGCCCAATCCCGTCCACCTCCTGCAACTCCGTCAGCGCGGTGAACTTCCCGTGCTCGGCGCGCCAGGCGACGATCTTGGCCGCCGTCACCGGGCCGATCCCCGGCAAGGTGTCGAGTTGAGCCTCGGTGGCGGAGTTGATCGATAGCTTCGCCGACGCCCCATCGGTTCCAGCTCCGGCGCCGGCCGACGATGCAGCGTTGGCGCCGGCGCGCAGCCAACCACCAGGGTGCTTGCGGGTTCCGATCTTGAGTTGAATGCCATCGCTCAACACCTGCGCCAGATTCAGCTCACCGGTGTCGGCGCTGCCACTCAGTCCGCCGGCAGCAGCGATGGCGTCGGCCACCCGCGACCCCTCCGCGAGCTGATAGACCCCGGCATGGCGCACTGCGCCGATGACGTGCACGACCACCTCACTGGACGCAACGGCGGCACTCGGCTGCCCGGACGCTGGAGCACTCGGCGAGGCTGCAGTGTTCTCCACTCGAGGCACGGCGTCGGCCACGGGAGTGGTTCGCACCTGAAACAGGCTGTAGCCGGTCCACAGGATTCCCACCACGAGGACCACCACCACGGTGACCAGGTGTTCGCGGGTGAAGGTCACTGCCGTGCCGAACCACTGCGGCAGGCCACCGCCGCGAGTCGGCGCCTCGTCCGCCGGGGTCACCGGGGACGGAGCACCGACCAACGCCCCGGCCTCCCGCAATGAGGTGATCCAGTCGGCGCTCGGCTCGGCCGCGAATTCAGCGTCCTCGCCCTCACCCGGGGACGGTGCGTCGAGCGCCCGCTGACTCAGCAGCTCATTCAGCCGCCGTCGCGCCACCGCGCTCAGCTCGCCGGTTTGTTCGGTCACGTCCGGCACTGTGTGCAGCGCGACGATAGTGCGGTCAGCAGTGTGACCACCTGTGGACGGTCCCGTTTCGTATTCACAACCGCGTCGCCGCGACGCGGCTTGGTGGGCACTGACAAACTGGGTCGGGTGAGTTACCGCGCCCCCAAACCGCTGCCGCTCGTCGTCGCGACCGTGGTGGCGCTTCCCGGTCTGGCCATGGTGCTGCTGTACGTGTTCCCGCAACTGCAAACCGCCAGCCGCCAGATCGCGATGTGGTCATCGTTCATTCCCTACGGCATGGCGTCGTGGGCAGTGTCGGCGCTGATCCTGCTGTGGGCGGGACGCGGCGGCGGACGCCTGTTCGCACTGCTACCAGTCACGGGTTTGCTGATCAATGCCGTGGTGCTGGTGCCCTATTTCGACCCGTCCAACACCGTCGCGGCCGGGACGGCCCCCACTCTGCGGGTGATGGCGTTGAACCTGCACTACGGCCAGGCCGACACCTCAGAGCTCCTCACCGAAGTGCAACGGGTCCAGCCCGATGTGCTGGTGCTCACCGAGTTCACCGACCAGGCCCAAGCCGTGTTGACCGATCCGGCCTGGCAGGCCTTGTTGCCCTATCACGTGGGCACCACCGGACGCACCAGTCGCGGCCCCTGGGACGGCGACTCCTCCGGAACCCAGATTCTCGCCAAAGCCCCGGTGACCGAGATCGCCCACACCACCGGCACCGGAGCCACCAACCTGGCAGTGAGCCTGAGCACAGGCGGCCATTCGCTGACCCTGATCGGCGCTCATCCCATGAACCCGGTGCGGGGCCGCGTCGAGGGTTGGCTCAGCGATGCCGAAGCCGTCACCCAGCTTGCGCAGCGCTTCGAGGGGCAACCGCTGGTGTTGGCCGGTGATCTGAACTCGGTGCCGGAGCATGTGACTTTTCGCCGGCTGGTGAGCGCGACCGGCTTGCACCAAACCGAGCAGGGCTGGCAGCCCACCTATCCCGCCGATCGGATGGTGCCGCTGATCACCATCGACCACGTGTTGGCCTCGCAGAACTTCCGCACCGTCAGTGTGAATCGTTTCCGGGTGGCCGGCACCGATCACCTGGGCAGCGTCGTGGAGCTGGCCCAGTCGTGAATCGCGTGCCGACTCAGGCCGGAACGATGCTGACCAGTTTGGGCGCCCGCACGATGAATTGACGCACCTCTCGACCGTCCAGGGCGCGTTGGACACCCGGATCGGCCAGGGCCGCAGCCTTCAGGTCTTCCTCGCCGATGGCTGGTGAGACCTGCAGCTTGGCGCGCACTTTGCCTTGCACCTGCACCACGCAGGTGACCTCGTCGGCCACCAGCAGGGCCGGATCGGCCGTTGGCCAGGTCGCGTTGGCCACCGACGGCGCGTGACCCAGCAGTTCCCACATCTCCTCGGCCACATAGGGCGCGACGGTGCTGAGCATCACGGCCAGCGCCTCGGTCGCCTCACGGACGGCCACATCGGCGCCACCGGCACCGGTGTCAATGCCCTTGCGGGTGGCGTTGACCAACTCCATCATGCGAGCCACCGCCACATTGAAACGGCGTCCCTCGACGGCCTCGGTCACCTCCGCCACCGCCTTGTGGGTGGCGCGCCGCAGCGTCAACTCCCCGGTGCCGACGTCGACACCGACCTCGCTGGTCACTTCAGTGGCCAGGCGATGGGCGCGCTGCAGGAACTTCAGCGACGACCCCGGCGACATGTCGGCCCAGTCGATGTCGTCTTCGGGCGGTCCGGCGAACACCACCGTGGTTCGGATCGCGTCGACCCCGTAGGCGTCGATCTGAGCGCCCAAGTCGACCCCATTGCCCAGCGACTTGCTCATCGCCTTGCCCTGGTTGATGACCTGGCCTTGGTTCATCAATCGCAGGAACGGCTCGGGGAAATCCACCAGCCCGATGTCCTGCAGCACCTTGGTGAAGAAGCGCGAGTACAGCAGGTGCAGAATCGCATGCTCCACGCCACCGACGTATTGCGCCACCGGCATCCACTTGGCGACCTCGGCCGGGTCGAACGGACCTTCGGTGTAGTTCGGCGAGCAGTACCGGAAGTAGTACCAGGAGGAGTCCACGAAGGTGTCCATAGTGTCGGTGTCGCGCATCGCCGCACCACCACAGCTCGGGCAGGTGGTGTTCACCCAGTCGGTGGCTGAGGCCAGCGGGCTGGTGCCCTTCGGGGCCAGCGCAGCTCCGCGCAGATCGGGCAGTTTCACCGGCAGTTGATCATCGGGCACCGGCACTTCACCGCAGGCCGGGCAATGCACGATCGGGATCGGGCAACCCCAGAACCGCTGCCGACTCAGCAGCCAGTCCCGCAGCCGGAAGGTGACTGCCTTCTCGCCGCGTCCCTGCTCGGCCAGCTTCTCGGTGATTGCGGCGATGCCGGCCTTCTTGTCGGTCAAACCGTTCAGGCCCGGTGAGTTGACGTAAGTGCCGTCGCCAGGGGTGGCGATGAACGTCTCGGCCGGATCGGGCTGGCCGGTCTCGACGACCACCTGCACCGGCAGTTCGAATGCCTTGGCGAAGTCCAGGTCACGCTGATCGTGGGCCGGGACGGCCATGACCGCGCCGGTGCCGTAGTCGGCCAACACATAGTCGGCGGCGAACACCGGCAGCTTTTCGCCGTTGACCGGGTTGATGGCGTGGACTCCCAGGAACACTCCGGTCTTGGGCCGCTCGCTGGACTGCCGCTCGATTTCGGTGGCCCGTTTAGTGGCCTCCAGGTACTCCTCGAAAGCGGCACGCTGAGGGTCGGTCACGATCTCGGCAGCCAACGCGGCTTCAGGGGCAACCACGAAGAAGGTCGCACCGAAGAGGGTGTCGGGCCGGGTGGTGAAGACGCGCACCGGTTCGTCGCGTCCCTCGATCTCGAAGTCGACCCAGGCGCCTTCGGAGCGTCCGATCCAGTTGCGCTGCATCGAAAGCACCCGATCCGGCCAGGTGCCTTCGATCAGGTCCATGTCGTCCAGCAGTCGCTGCGCGTAGTCGGTGATCTTGAAGTACCACTGGGTCAGCTTGCGCTTGGTGACCACCGCATGGCAGCGCTCACATTCGCCCTGTACAACCTGCTCATTGGCCAGCACGGTCTGGTCATTGGGGCACCAGTTGACGTAGGAGTCCTTACGGTAGGCCAGCCCGCGCTCGTAGAAACGCAGGAACAGCCACTGCGTCCAGCGGTAGTACTCCGGATCAGAGGTGTGCAGCCGACGCGACCAGTCCAGGCTCAGCCCGTAGCGTTTGAAGGAGCCAGCTTGGGTGTCGATGTTGGCATAAGTCCAGTCGGCCGGATGGGCGTCGCGAGCGATGGCGGCATTCTCCGCGGGCAGCCCGAAGGAGTCCCAGCCGATCGGATGCATCACGTCGTAGCCCTGCAGCCGCCAGTAGCGGGCGACGACGTCACCCATGACGAAGGCCTCGGCATGGCCCATGTGCAGGTCCCCGGAGGGGTAAGGGAACATGTCGAGCATGTAGCGACGCTCCTTGGAACCGTCGTCCACAGGTGCGAAGGTGCGGTCAGCCTCCCAGAACTGCTGCCACTTCTCCTGTGCTGCCACGGCGTCGTAGCCGCTGCGCACTGCCTCGCTGGTCAATGTCGTCACTCCTTGTTGAACCGGAACGTGCCTGCTAGAGCATGAAAAAACCCCCGCGCACCGCTCAGGATCGCCAGGGGCCGCCGCGACTGCACTGCAGCCGCGGCTAGAGAAGCTTCAACTCAACGCCGAACACAGCGGTCATCTTATCCGACGCCGGGCCGAACCCCGGCGGCGATCAAGCCCCGGGTGGCCCGGGGTCGCCGGCGCCCACCAGCCCGCTGTGGTCGGCGAAGGCGGCGATCAGGGTTGCTCGATGATTCGACCAGGCCGACGGCGGCAGCACCGTCTGGTTGATCCAATCCAGCAGGGCCGCCAACGGCGCCAGGGGATCCAACTGATCGAGGCGCTCCAGACAGAGGTTCTGGGTCGCTCCATCGCCGGCCAACCAGGACGCCACCCCCAGCAGGCCCAACGGAGCCGCGAGGTAAGGAGTCAAGCAGTGCGCAACCACGGCACTCCAACAGGAGACCGCGGCGTCGGCATCACCGCGCTCGAGCCCCCGCAACACCTCCCACTGCAAGCCGGGATCCTTGATCAACACCGCCAGCTGCACATAGTCGGACGAATCGGCGGCGGTTCGCACCAGCCGCCGCAGCAGGCGCTTGCGTTGTGCCGGTCCCAGCGAGCGTGCGGTCGCTTCGGCTGCCTCGCATTGGGTCAGCAGATCGGCGACGGCATCATCGCCGGGGCCGGCCAGGTGAGTACCCAGATCGTCTCGGCTGGCGCGCGCCGCCATGCCGAGCACGGCCGCCTCGGTCGCCAACGCATTGGGCCCGAGCCGGCCGAATTCGCCGCCGATGTGGTCCGCGCGCCACTGGTCGGCGTCCACGTGCAGCAGACGTCCCAACCGCACGGCGCCGACCAGTTCAGCGCAATGCTGCAGCACTTCCCAGGCGGCGGTGGCATCGGCGGTGTAGGCCAGGAACCACTGATCGGCACTCGGAAACCGCTGTGAGAGCCGCCCGACCAGGTCGGCCAGACGGTGCGGCACCACCGCGTCGGCCAGGTCGACGCGTCCGGTGAGTTGCACACCGCTGGCGGAAACGACCACCACCACCAACGACTGTTCGGGGTGGAACCCCAGCAGGTAGGGAACCAGGGCCACCAAATCATCCAGGCTGCGGATCGTCAATCGATCGCGAAAGGCAGAGTCACTCATGCCGGTGATCCTTGGTAGCGCTACCGGGTTTCGGTCACTGTCCACAGGCCGCCGGTGTCAGGTCCGGGTAGCCTTGCCGGTGATGAGTGATCTGCAGCCGCCGCCACCACCACCGCCGCCACCGCCTCCGGGGGAGAACACCGCGAACCCGCCGGGCCCCGGCTGGACCCCGGCGTCGCTGTCGGCCTCAGGCCAGGCCACCTACGCCGGAAAGACCTCCGCACCGGAACCGACATCGGCAACCTCCACCACTGCACCGGCGATCAACAAGTTCAGCCCCAAACGCTCGCTGGTGCCGTTGATCGTGACTCTGATCACCATCGTGGTGGCCGCTGCGGTGTTGTATACGGCGCTCAACCCGCCCAAACCTCAGGCGGCGTCCACGCCGTCGCCCAGTCCAGCGGCCTCCCAGGCACCGGCTCGCCCAGGAACCCCCTTCGCTGTCGCCTATTCCGACACCAGCGGGGTGTGGCAGATCACCAAACACCGATGGACTGACCGTGGCCTCGACGTCTTCGTCGAACTCACCGTAGACAACGGCGCCCTCGATTGCGCCTTCAACGCCTTGTCGAACTCGGGCCAAGAAGTCGAAAAGGGTCTGTTGTCCGAGCTCACTCCGCAGTTCGACTACACCACGATCACCGCCGGTGAAACCCGCAGCGGCTGGGTGTACTTCCCGATGTACGAACGCGGCACCACCCTGGTGTTCCTGCGCACCCTGGACCAACCCCAGGTTTCCGGCATCGAGATCAGCGGCTAGTCAGCCACCCGCTATCGTGATGATGTGAGCAAGGCGGCCCCCATGCGGATTGGCATCTTCACCGACGACTTCTATCCGGAGTCCGGCGGAGTGAGCCGCTCCATTCAACTGCAACTGCAGGTGCTGGCCGCCGCCGGCCACGAGGTCATCTTGTTCGCGCCGTCCTCACACTTCACGCCTCCGGTCGAATGCCGCTGGGAAAAAACCCCACAGTGGCGGCTGCCCGGCACGCCGAGCTACCTGTGCAGTCTGCAGGTCGGCACCAGCCTGGCCCGGCGCATCGCCGCCGATCACCCCCGGCTGGACGTGGTGCACTCCCAGAACGAACGCGGCGCGATCTTCCTCGCCGCCCAGGTCGCCACCGAGTTGTCGATCCCGCAGGTGCACACCTTCCATTCCAACTATGTCGGCACCCATCGCAATGCGCCGGGTGCGGCCGCACTGAACTCCCTCACCTACCTGGACTGGTCCGGACGTTGGCTGCGACGCTTCCGTGACCCGGAGCACCGACGGGATTTCCGTCCCGCCAGGGTGGCCGCCGAACCCGGAGATTCGTCGTTGGCGCCCAGAGACTGGCGCAGCATGGCACGGCTGGCCTCGGCGGTGGATCGCTTCACCTCGCCGGCACCGTTCGTGGTCGACAACATGGTGGCGGCCTCGGGCGGCCACCTCGAACCTTTCGGACGCGTCGTACCCAGCGGCGTCGCCACGGCCTTCACCAGGACCGTCCGCAAGCGTCCTCGCGGCGCCATCACCCGATTCCTCAGCGCCGGGCGCCTCGGGCCGGAGAAGCGGATCGACGTGCTGCTGGATGCCTTCGAACTCCTTGGCCGCGATGACGCCGAGTTGCACATCATCGGCAGCGGCGGCGCGGAGCGGACGCTGCGCCAGCGCGCCAAACACATCACGCATGGCACGGTGCGCTTCCTCGGCCATTTCACCGACGCCGACCTGCTGGCCCAAGAACTCGCCGACGCCGACGTGTTCGTGCTGGCGTCCTACCGCTTCGATACCCAAGGCATGGTGCTCGCCGAAGCCGCCGCCACCGCAACCCCGATCCTGTATTGCGATGATCGCCTTCAGGTGGGGACCAGCACCGAAAGCGCCTTGTTGACCGGCCCCAGTGCGGCGGATCTCGCCGTCGGCATGCGCAAGCTCATAGATGATCCGGCACAGCTGGAGTCGATGTCGGCCGCAGCCGCCACCCTGGGAGCGACGTTGGGCGCCGACGCGATGGGCGAGTCCTATGTGGAGGTCTATCGCGGCGCGATCCAGGATCGCGCCTGATCCGCTACTCGGCAGCCTCGACCTGCGGCACCTCAGCAGCCGGCCGACGCCGTGACTGAGCCTCGGGGTGGTATTTGCTCAGCAGCACCACTCCGCTGATCGCGACAGCACCGGAGATGGCCATGCCAATGCCGTCACCGATCGTGAGCAGCGCCCCCTCCCCCAGCACGATGATGCCGAAAGTGACTGCCACGATCGGGTCGGTGGTGGTCATGGATCCGACCACGATTTCGGCCGGACCGTTGGCGTAGCCCTGTTGAATCATCCACGCGCCGAACAGGTAGCTGCACAGCAGGAAGAACAGCACCACGTAGAACAGTGGCTGGGTCCAGAAACGGTCGCGTCCCAACATCTCAAAGGTTGATTTGACCATCGCCGAGCTGAGTCCGTAGATGAAGGCGCCGCCACTGGCCCACATCAGGCAGCGGCGAGCTGCCGTGCCGTGCATTCCCAGATAGCCCAGGACTGCGGCGATTCCGAACACCACCAGCGCAGCCACCACGATCGGTAGCGGCATGAGCACCGTCTCTTTGGCAGCTGTGGATGCAGAGAAGTAGGTGAAAGCAGCCACCCCGATGATCGTCAGCGCAACCGCACCCCAGATCACTTTGGACGGTCGGAAATGGTGGATCTTCGCAGCCAACAGCACCGACCAGGGCACGGCCAGAATGCCCACCGGCTGCACCACGGTGACCGGTGCGAGCGCCAATCCGCAGATGTGCATGCTGGCACCGACGACGATCATGGTCAGGCCACCGAGCCACACCTTGTTCTTCAGCAGGCCGAACACCTGGCGCAGGTTCATCGACCGGTTCTCGGATTCGACGTCCACGGCGCCATCGACGGCGAGGTGCTGCACGGTCGAACCGCTGGCGAACAGGAACGAGGACAGCACCACAATCGTGATGGCCAACGGCACGTTCTGCTCGAGTTGGAAGAACCCACTCAGGGGTATCAGCGTCATGTCGTCCCGTCGGTCGTCGGCCAGCGCCGTCGCCAGCCTAGCCGGTGCACAACAGCCTCACAGCGTTCAGCGAGCATCCGAGAAACGCACTGCGGCCAACAGTTGAGCGGCTAGTGACGAACCCAAATTGAGCGGCCAGCGGTGCATCACGTATTCGGTGGCGTCATCAACACTGAGTTGCCGGGTGGAGTTGCCTGAACGCACCCAGAACTCTGGAGCTGCTCCTTTGGCGGCCCGCAGATACACCGGGCGCGGCGACGGCCGACAGCTGATCCGACACACCGGACGCGGCGCATCACCACCGTCGACCTCGGGAAACTCCACCTTCACCAGTGCCGCGGCGTTCTGACCCAGGTCAACGGTGAGCAGGTCACGCAGCCACAGCTCGTAGCGGTCCAGATCGGGGGCTTTCATGACGGCCAGGTCGGCGTCCAGGCCCAGCGGGCTGCCGGCATCGTCGACGCCCACCACCAGGGTGCCGCCGTCGGCATTGAGGAAAGCCGCGATGGTCTTGGCGATGATCTGCTCCATGCGAGGGTCCTTCTCGCCAGTGCGCAGATTCACCCGGGCGGTGGATTTGAACTCCACCCGATCGGACTCACCGGCGGCCAACAAGTCCGCCACCGGAGTTTGGGGTTGGGTCTGGAAATGGGCGGCGATCGCCGCGTAGCCGGCAATGCCTGCCACCGAGAAGCCCAGCGCCAAAGCCACCGTCAACAGACCCCAGAGGTGAGCGGCCGGATCGATCCAGCCGGCAATCAGCAGACCCAAGGAGGTTCCCAGGAGCGAGATCACGATGGCCGTTGCGGCACCCAAGCGGGCACGACCCCGCAGCAGCCACCGGGCGATTCCGGAAAACACCCAAGCCACGATCAACGAGATCGGCAGCGACAATGCCACCGTCCACAGCGGCACTTCACGAGTCACAGCGGTCATCCTTCACAGTCGAAATCGGAGTAGGCGGCCTGAGCGATCACCAGCCGCCACCACCACCGCCGCCGAAGCCGCCGCCGCCGGAGAACCCGGACCCGCCACTGGTGGCTGCGCTGGCCGCCTGAATCGACGACGACACGCTGCTGGACAGGGAGTTCAACGAATGGGACAAGTCGCCCATTCCGAAGCCATGACCGAGGCCGTACCCGTAGCCCACATACCAGTAGGGGCTGAAGGTGTAGCGTCCGTCGGCGGCGAGCTTCTCGAACACCTTCGTCCAGCGGTCCGCAACCCCGAACACCATGGCGTAGGGCAGATACCGGGAAAAGATGTCGACGCCTTCCTCGAACTTGATCTGCTCGGCCTCGGCGGTCGTCAGATACAGCTCGAATCCCTTGGCCTGTGCCAGCACCGCTGAACCTTCGGCGGTCCGCCGACCGAATCGGTTGTTCATGATCAGCACGCCGATACCGACTACGACGACAGCCAAGCCGACCAAGCCCCAGCCGACCCACCCCAGCAGCACGCCCAGGCCGAGGCCGGCGGCGATGATGCCGACTCCGGCCACAATCGCACCCACCCGCACCAGCCGCGGGCTCTGCCCATACCAGCGCAGTTCCTTGGTGACGCGGTTGTACAAGGCGGTCCTGGTGTCGGAGAGCAAGCTGGAGTAGGACTCGTCGCGCAGATCATCGGTGGTGACCGGCCCGCCACTGCGGAACAGTGTGCTCACCAAGGTGGATTCGTAGCCGACCAGTTCATCCGATCCCTGCTTGCGGGTGAACGTGAAGTCCTTCTTGCCGGTCTGCTCGATGGTCAAGTGGCCGCGAACGGCCAAGTCGACCATGGTGGCGGTGAGGTCGCGGTCGTCGGCGGTGGCGTCCATCAAAGTGCCGATCTCGCCGGGACGCGCGTTCTTGGGCGGCTGGAAGGCCACGGCCACCGGCGCTGACGTCGAGTCGTAGCCGACGGTGGTTTCCTGACCCGCAGCGGGTGCCAGACCCGGCGTCATCCCGACGTAGACCTGATCTCGGCTGGAACGCCGGGTGCGCCGGTACAACAGGAACAGACCACCAGCAGCTACCACCACGGCCGCCGGTCCAGTCAATCCGGTGACCGGGAACATGTTGGTGACGGTCAGCCGGTGGGTGTAGCGAGGCTCAGCGCCGACGAAAGTCCCTGCCGGGTACCCGGCCACCACCTGAACCCCGGTGCCGTTGCCAACCCCACTGGCCGAGAAGGTCGCCGTCTTGGCGTCCGTGGCAGCATCACAGACCGAATCGATGGAGTAGAAGCAGGCGGCCTTGCTGATGTCGGCCGGGCCGGAGTAGCGGACTGAGACCTTGTCGATGGGAACCTCCCACCCGCCGCCGATGACTTCCCAGTTGAACTCGTCCAGCCCGGAGTCCTTCTGGTTGGGCTCGACCAGACCGCGCACGGTGTAGTTGAGCTGGTAGGTCTGCACCCCGGTGAAGGTCTGGCCTTCGGAGCCGACCCGGATCACCAGATTGCCATCGGACTCCCCGGATTCGACGGTGGCGTTCGCCCCACTCGGGCTGGATACCGCACCGACGGTGTAGTCGTACAGTCGCCACACGGCCTCGCCGGTGTGGCTGGTCCCCTCCTGCTGCAGTGGCAGCACGATGTAGGGGCCGTGTCCGGCCTCGGTGCCGAAGTCGAAATCCAAGGTGATCTGTACTGCGGTCACTCCTTGTTGATCCACGCTGGCGACGACGTCGTAGCGCGGGATGCGCCAGTCCTCGCCATCGGCTCGCGCGGTGGTGGGCACCATCGCCAACCACCCCACACTGATCAGCAAAGCGGCCAGAACACTCACGATGCGTCGCATGAAGCGAGCCTACAAGCTCACGGACTCGCCCGAGCCGAGCATGAGCGCCGATATCCTGAGCCCGAGGAAGGGAGCACAATGTCGGGTGTACCGGTGACGGCCGAAGTGCTGGCCGTCGTGGTCGCATTGGTCGACGGTCGGCCGTGTGTGCTCACTGTCGGAGATCCGTCGCGGCTGCCTTCGGGCCCGCTGCTGCCGAGTCACCGCTCCTTGCAGCAGGCCACGCGAGCCTGGGTGGAAGAACAGACCGGGCGCAAACTGGGCTACCTGGAACAGCTCTACACCTTCGCCGATGTGGATCGCACCGACAGCGGTCGCGAGATTTCAGTGTCCTATCTGGGGCTGACCACCGAGGGGGCCTCGGGCATCGGCGAGTGGAAGTGCTGGTACGACCTGTTCGGCTGGGAGGATCGCCGCGACGGTGCGACGGTGGTCGAGGACCAACTCGCTCCCCGACTGTGGGAGTGGGCCGAAAGCGACCCCGCCCTCAGCAGCGAACGACGCCGCCGGGTGTCGATCACCTTCGGGCTCAACGGACGGCCCTGGCATCCCGATCTGGTACTGCAGCGCTACGAACTGCTCTATGAAGCCGCCATGGTGCCCGAATCACCGGCCGCCACCGCCCCCTTGGCCCCCGGTGAGCGCATGGTCGGCGATCACCGCAGAGTGCTGGCCACCGGCTTGGCTCGGTTGCGGGCCAAAATCAGCTACCGTCCGGTGGTATTCGAGCTGCTCTCGGAGGAGTTCACGCTGCGTCACCTCCAAGACTGTGTCGAAGCCCTGGCCGGCCAAGAGGTGCACACCCAGAACTTCCGCCGGGTCATCGAACAGCAGGAGTTGGTCGAGGAAACCGGGAACACTCTGTCCCAGACCGGCGGACGCCCCGCGCGGCTGTACCGGTTCCGTCGCCAGGTGCTGGCCGAACGCAGCATCGCGGGCACCAAGCTGCCCACCGTCCGGGCTCGCTAGTGGCAACATCGTCGCCTGCCGACGAACCGATGAGTCGGGCCGATGCCGCCAATGCGCAGCTTGCTGCGGCCGGCCAGCTCACTGTCATTCTCACCGCCGCCACCCTGGGTCGGGGTGGCTTCGTCGCCGCCGATGGGCACCTGGATGTTGCCGCGCTGCGCGCTGAGCTGGCGGCCCGGCTGCAGGCTGGTGATCCACGTCTGCGCCGGCTCAGTCAGCGAGTCGTGGAGCGTGCCGGCTCCGACCCGGCCTGGCGCGCTTGTCCGCCGGACCTGGACTTCCATATTCGGCAGGTCAGCGCAACGCCCGGCCGCGACGGCTTGAGCCGGTTGTGCTCGGAGCTGATGACGACCCCGCTGGCGGCGGATCGCCCGCTGTGGGAACTTCTGCTGGTCGCCGGTTCGCCGGATCAACCTGCCGGGTTCGTACTGCGTTTCGACCACTGCGTCACCGATGGAGCCAATGGGGTGCGGCTGGCGCAGCTGTTCTTGACCGGTACGCAACCGGCACCGTCCGCCGCGGCAGTGCCGACCACGACCGACAAAGGCGCTCGGTTGAGGCTCGGATTCCTTCGTAGCATCGCGGTGGCCTGGCCACGCATCGGCCGCACTCCCCTGCTGGGACGCCTCAGTTCGCGACACGAAGTCGCCTTCGCCGAAGTCGAGTTTGCCGCCCTGAGCGCCGCCGCCCGCCGATGTGGCGCGACGGTCAACGACGCCTTGCTGGCCGCGGTCAACCAGGGGGTGGCCGCCGCACTCGCCGAGCGCGGTGCCGTGGTTCCGCGCACCCTGCGGGTCAGCGTCCCCGTGGCGTTGCCGGATCGAGGCGACTCCGGCAATGCCACCGGGGTGATGGTCGTGGATCTGCCGCTGAGCTGCGTCGACATCGAGGAATCGCTGTCGAACATCAGCGCTCAGACCAGCGTTGCCAAACAGGCTGCCCGCGAACAGGGCACCTTCGAGTTGACCCGCAGCCGCTGGAGTACCCGGCTCTTCGCCACGATGTCTCGATATCAGCGCTTCGCCGCACTGTTCGTAACCAATGTGCGCGGACCCGAGCAGTCGTTGCGGGTGGCCGGCGCAGAAGTGGCACGGCTGTGGCCGGTGACGCCTCTGCAAGGCAATATCCGGCTGGCGATCGCGGCGATGTCCTATGACGGACGGCTTGGCTGCAGCGTCCACGCCGACCAGGCCGGGGTGTCTGCGAACGCGGTGGGCATCGCCCTTCAGCGGGCTTTCGACGACCTCGTGGCAACGCCCCGAAGCTAGGTATTTCATCCACCAGGTGGATAGCCAACTTGTCGAATCCCTTTTGCTCAGATGTAGCATAAGGGCGGATTAGGGAGGTTCCCATGACGACGACCCTCACTTCGGAGGATCTCTACCAGCGCGTGAAGCACGTCGTGCCGGCGGTGGAGTGGGCGACAATGGCCGCGGATGCTGCAGCGATTCTGCGGCTGAAGCACGAGCGCAACGCGGTGATTCTGGCGCACAACTACATGACGCCGGAGATCTTCCACGCCGTTGCCGACATCACCGGCGACTCGCTCGCGTTGGCCCGTGAGGCCACCGACGTCGATGCTGAGGTGATCGTGCTGGCCGGGGTGCATTTCATGGCCGAGACCGCCAAGCTGCTCAATCCGTCCAAGACGGTACTCATCCCCGACCTGCGGTCGGGCTGCTCGCTGGCCGAATCGATCACAGCCGCCGACGTTCGCGCGCTGCGCGCTGCCCATCCCGGCGTGCCGGTGGTCACCTATGTGAACACCTCGGCTGCGGTGAAGGCCGAATCCGACATTTGCTGCACCTCGGGTAATGCGGTGGCGGTGATCGAGAGCCTGGGCGTGCCGAAGGTCATCATGATTCCCGACCAATACCTGGCAGCGAACATCGCTCGCCAGACCGGGGTCGAGGTCATCACCCATCCCGGGGCTTGTGAGGTGCACGAGCGGTTCACGCCGTCCGACATCGCCGACATTCGCGACGGCTACCCCGGCGTCACCGTGGTGGCCCATCCGGAATGCCCGCCGGCGGTGGTCGATGCCTCCGACTTCGCCGGTTCGACGGCGCAGATGGTCGACTTCGTGGCGGCGAAGCACCCCAAACAGGTCGCGCTGATCACGGAATGCTCGATGAGCGACAACGTCGCCCAGCAGTTCCCCGGAACCGACTTCGTACGTCCCTGCAATCTGTGCCCGCACATGAAGCGCAACACGCTGGGCAGTATTCGGCACGCCTTGGAGACCATGACCAACGAGGTCACCGTCCCCGACGACGTCGCCGATCGCGCCCGCGCTGCGGTGACGCGGATGCTGGAAGTGAAGGTGGCCCGGTGACACCTCGCCAAACCTCGGGGACGCCCCGAGCACCGCACGCTGCCACCGTGATCGAGGCCGGTGGCCCGGTGATCATCGGTGCGGGTCTGGCTGGACTCAGCGCAGCAGTGGAGTTGGCTCCGCTGCCGTGCGTGGTGCTCAGCGCAGGCGCACTCAGCATCGGCACCTCCACCGGCTGGGCTCAAGGTGGCGTGGCTGCAGCCATGGGTGCCGACGACAACGCCGAACTGCACACCGCGGACACCATCGCCGCCGGGGCTGGCCTGTGCGAGCCCGAAGCGGTGGCGGCCATCACTGCGGCGGGGCCTGCGGCCATCGACTGGCTGACCGAACAGGGCGCCCGGTTCGACCGCGACGCCACCGGCAGCCTGACGCTCGGCCTGGAGGGTGCGCACAGCCGCCGCCGGATCGTGCACGCCG
>DLGC01000002.1:0-82173 GCA_002482525.1 Propionibacteriaceae bacterium UBA7704
CCAACAGTCTCGGCAGCAAGGGCGGCCCGCAGGGCCCCGGCTCCGGCACCGGCGTCTCGGCCGACCGTCCGCGCCCGCAACCACAGACGGTCAAGCAGACTCCCGACCCGGTACGCACCCCACTGCGCGGTGCTGCCGGTCGCACCGCGGCCAACATGGACGCCTCGATCGCCATGCCGACCGCGACCAGCGTCCGCGAGGTACCGATGAAGCTGGCCATCGACCAGCGCGCCATGATCAATGGCCATCTCGCCCGCACCACCGGCGGAAAGGTCTCCTTCACTCACCTCATCGGCTGGTCGATGGTGCAGGCCCTGAAGGCCGTTCCCGAGATGAACAACTCCTATGAGCTCGTCAACGGAAAACCGATGCTGGTGACCCCGCCGACAATCAACCTCGGCCTGGCCATCGATCTGCAGAAGTCCGACGGCTCGCGTCAACTGCTGGTACCCAATATCAAGAACTGCGAGGACCTCGACTTCGCCGGGTTCTGGCAGGCCTACGAGGCTCTCATCAAGAAAGCTCGAAGCGGCAAGCTCGAAGTATCCGATTTCGCCGGATCGACGGCATCGCTGACCAACCCCGGTGGCATCGGCACCAACCACTCGGTGCCACGCCTCATGAGCGGCCAAGGCGTCATTCTCGGTGTGGGCTCGATCGACTATCCGCCGGAATTCCAAGGAGTCAACCCTTCTCGCATCACGCGCCTGGGTGTCTCCAAGGTCACCACCTTGACCTCGACCTATGACCATCGCGTGATTCAGGGCGCCCAGTCCGGTGAGTTTCTGCGGTACATCCATCAGTTGCTCATCGGCCAACACGACTTCTACGACCAGATCTTCGACTCGCTGCGGGTTCCGTACACCCCGGTGCGGTGGAGCACAGACATCTCCGAGGAGAGCGCCAGTGCGATTCCGCCCAGCGCCCGGGTCTTCTCGTTGATCAACGCCTATCGCAGCCTGGGCCATTACCTGGCTGACCTCGACCCGCTGGAATACCGTCAGCGCAGCCACCCCGAACTCGACCTGGAACTCCACGGCCTGACCCTGTGGGATCTTGATCGCGAGTTCTCCGTCGGCAACTTCGGTGGCTTGGCTGGAAAGAAACTCGCACTGCGCGAAATCCTCGCCCGGCTGCGTGACTCCTACTGCCGTACCGTCGGCGTGGAGTACATGCACATCGCCGACGACGAGCAGCGCTCCTGGATTCAGGATCGCTTCGAGCAACCCTTCGTGCCCTGGCCGAAGGAAGAGCATCTACGAATCCTGGACAAGCTCAATGAGGCCGAAGTCTTCGAGACCTTCCTGCAGACCAAATTCGTCGGTCAGAAGCGATTCTCCTTGGAGGGTGGCGAGTCCGCGATCGTCTTCCTCGACGAGACCTGTGAGCGCGCCGCCAATGACAACATCGATGAGGTCATCATCGGCATGCCGCACCGCGGCCGGCTGAATGTCCTGGCCAATATCATCGGCAAGTCCTACGGTCAGATCTTCCGGGAATTCCAGGGCAACTACGATCCCCGGCTGCCGCAAGGTTCCGGTGATGTGAAATACCACCTGGGTGCCGAGGGCGAGTTCACCGCAGCCAGCGGACGCACCGTCAAAGCCTCGGTGGCCGCCAACCCCTCCCACCTGGAGGCGGTCAATCCGGTCGTGGAAGGCATTGCGCGGGCGAAGATCGACCGCATCGGCAAGCGTCCCGACTGGCCGGTGTTGCCCGTGCTGATGCATGGTGACGCCGCCTTCGCCGGGCAGGGTGTGGTCTACGAGACCCTGCAGATGAGCCAACTGCGCGCGTACAAGACCGGCGGCACCATCCACCTGGTGGTGAACAACCAGGTGGGTTTCACCACGTCCCCGGTCGATTCCCGCTCCTCGGTGTACTCCACCGACGTGGCCAAGACCATCGGTGCGCCGATCTTCCATGTGAACGGCGACGACCCCGAGGCCGTGGCGCGGGTCGCCCAGATCGCTTTCGATTACCGACAGCGCTTCAACCGCGATGTGGTGGTGGATCTGGTCTGCTACCGGCGTCGGGGCCACAACGAGGGTGATGACCCGAGCTTCACGCAGCCGCTGATGTACGACCTGATCGAGCAGAAGCGCTCCACCCGCAAGCTGTACACCGAGGCTCTCATCGGACGCGGCGACATCACCACCGAGGATGCCGAACAGGTTCTGGCCAAGTTCCGCGACCGCATGGAGGGCGTCTTCCGCGAGGTGCGCGAGGCTGCCGACACCCCCGCGGAGGAGCCGAAGGCCCCCTACTATCCGCCGAAGTTGGGTGCCGATCGCGGCACCGCCATCACCACTGATGTGATGGAGGCGGTGGCACGGGCGCATCTGCGATTCCCGGAAGGTTTCACGCCCCACCCGAAGGTTCTCAAGCAGCTTGAGCGGCGTGCCGAGAGCCTGCGCACCGGCCCGGTGGATTGGGCCACCGCCGAACTGCTGGCCTACGCCTCGCTGCTGATGGAGGGTCGCCCAGTTCGCCTGGCTGGCCAGGACTCCCGGCGGGGTACCTTCAGCCAGCGATTCGCCGCGATCATCGACCGGGTGACGTCCAAGGCGTATGTGCCACTGAAGCACCTCAGCGCCGATCAGGGCGGGTTCCACGTCTTCGACTCGCTGCTGAGCGAGTACGCAGGCATGGGCTTCGAGTACGGCTATTCCGTGGCCGCACCGGACGCCTTGGTGTTGTGGGAGGCCCAGTTCGGCGACTTCGCCGACGGCGCTCAGACCATCGCCGATGAGTTCATCTCCTCGGGCAATGCCAAGTGGACTCAGAAGTCCGGAGTGGTGCTGCTACTCCCCCACGGTTACGAGGGTCAGGGCCCCGATCACTCCTCAGCACGGTTGGAGCGCTGGCTCACCCTGTGCTCGGAAGGAGCGCTGGCGGTCAGCCAGCCCTCAACTCCGGCCAGCTTCTTCCATCTGCTGCGCACCCACGCCTACGTGAACTGGCACCGCCCGGTGGTGGTCGCCACGCCGAAGTCGATGCTGCGCTCCAAGATGGCAGCCTCGCCGATCGAGGAGTTCACCCAGGGGCGCTGGCAGCCGGCCCAGGGCGATCCGTCCATCACCGATCCGACGACCGTCAAGCGCATCCTGATCTGCTCGGGCAAGATTCGCTGGGAGTTGGTCGCGGCTCGTGAGAAGGCCGGCTTGGAGCAGGAAGTCGCCATCGTGTCGCTGGAACGGCTGTACCCGATCCCGGCACCCGAGCTCGCGGCGGAGCTGGCGAAGTACCCGCAGGTGTCCGATATTCGCTGGGTGCAGGACGAGCCAGAGAATCAAGGCGCTTGGTGGTTCCTGCAACTGCACCTCCCCCAGGCCATGGCGGCACAGATGCCCGGCTACGAGCTGAAGCTGACACCGGTCACCCGGCCCGCAGCGTCGGCGCCGTCGGTCGGTTCGATCAAGCTGCACCTCGCTCAGGAGGAGGAACTTCTCGGGACGGCCCTCACCGACTGATTCACCGCTTGGGGAGTTCAATACTGGGCGTGGTCCCTTGTGCCCACGCCCAGCTACGGGTAACGTCCATCCGGTTGCCCGCAGGACCGCGAGCTTCGCAGATGTGCATATCGGGTGTCATCCCTTGTGCTTACAGGCTAAAGTTGTCAGTCTGTACTGTGGAGTGAGCCGATCTCCACGCCGGTCACCCAGTGGTCGGCCGCAACGGCCCCCAACGACTTATAGGAGTGGTTCATTCATGGACTGGCGCCATCGGGCTGCCTGCTTGACCGAAGACCCGGAGCTGTTCTTTCCGATCGGCAACACTGGACCGGCCCTGATGCAGATCGCAGAGGCGAAGAAGATCTGTCGCCGCTGCGATGTGCGTGAGGCCTGTCTGCAGTGGGCTTTGGACGCAGGCCAGGATCATGGCGTGTGGGGTGGTCTGAGCGAAGATGAGCGTCGAGCCATGAAACGGCGCGCCGCCCGGATGCGAGTCCGCAACAACGCCAAGAGCTGACTTCGCTCACCGATTGAGCGGCACTCGGATCGCTGCGATCGTCGAACCATCGTTCGAACTCAGCGTGAACTCGCCGCCCAAATCTGCGATCAGGGTGTGGACGATGGACAATCCCAAGCTGGTCGAATCAGCCAGGTTGAAGTCCTCGGGAAGCGGCTCGCCGAAGTTCTGCACCGCCACCGTCAGCCAACCGTCACGCCGTTGCGGAGTAACCAGAACCTGGCCGGCATTGCTGCCCAGTCCGTGTTCGATGGCGTTCTGACACAACTCGGTCAGCACCAACGACAGGCTGGTGGCCACCTCCGCAGGCACCGAGCCGAAGCTGCCCTGACGGGTGATCCGCACCGTGCCGCCGGTCGCGGCCACATCACTGACCATGCGGAGCAGACGGTCAGCCACCTCGTCGAACATCACTTCGGAGTCGAACCCCTGGCTGAGGATCTCGTGCACCACCGCGATCGACGCCACTCGCTGCATGGCATCGTCCAATGCCGCTTTCGCTTCGGCGGAGGAGATGCGTCGCGATTGCAGTCGCAGCAAAGCCGCCACGGTCTGCAGATTGTTCTTCACCCGGTGATGGATCTCGCGAATCGTCGCATCCTTATTCACCAATTGGCGTTCCCGCGAACGCAGCTCGGTCGTATCTCGGCTGAGCACCACGTAGCCGGCATTCTGATTGCCGTCCAACAACGGCAGCACCCGGATACGCACATTGGCGCGATCGGTCTCCAGATCCACTTCGGTAGTGCCGACCCCGGTGAGTTGGTCCTTCACTGATCGCTCCACCGGCCCACGCAGCATCGAGCGGCTCAGCGAGATGAAGTCCTCGCCGAAAAGGTCGCTGGTCAGCCCCATCCTGCGGAACGCACTGACCGCGTTCGGGCTGGCGTAGCGAATGACGCCGGCTCGATCGACCCGGATCATGCCGTCGCCTACACGGGGAGAGACCCACGGCACCCGACGCTCCCCCGGCAGCGGAAACTGGCGCCGCGACACCATGCCGACCAGTAGCTCAGCGGCCTCCAGATAGGCGTCCTCCAGAGCACCCGGGGATCGCAGCCCCACCCGATTGGAGTGCATCTCCACCACAGCCAGACACCGACGGCCATCCATCACGGGGATCGCGGTGACATCGACGGGCACCCCGGCATGGATCCGATGATCATCGGTGTGCCGAATGGTGCCGCTCTCGAAGGCCTGCGCAACCAGCTGATCGGGTTCGTAGCTGATCTGGGAACCGACCAGGTCCTCCTCCAAGGCCGTCGGACCGGTATTCGGACGCACCTGCGCAATAGCACGGTAGACCTGTTCGTCGGCCGTCGGACACCACAGCACGAGGTCAGCGAAGGCCAGATCCGCCAGCAGCGACCATTCGTCGACCAGACGATTCATCCATGCTTGATCGGCGGAACTCAGTTCCGGCGGAGTATCCGGTAGCTGGTCGCGGGTCTTCATATCCTGAACCCTATCCCCCGCCGGTTGGACCCTCGCTGCCGACGCTGGCAGAATGGGTCCTCGCGTCTGCTGACGCCTAATCCGAAACGAGGAGACCCCGATGGGTAAGACCGGTCGCAAGCGCCGTTCTCGTCGCAAGAACAACGCTAACCACGGCAAGCGTCCCAACGCTTGATCGTCGGCACCGTCACGGTGTCGACCTGAGAAACCACAACGGCCCCCGTCCATGACGGGGGCCGAGGTATATCCGACGCGTTATTCGGCCTCGGTGATGATGGTCGTGCGGGTGATCGTAGAACGCACCCGCAGATAGAGATCCTCCGAAGCCACCGCATCACCATTGCAGCTCTTGCGAATCAGAGTGCGCAGCGCCTCTTCCACCTGGAATCGATCCAGGCATGGCTCGCAGGCCAGCAGGTGTTCACGGATGTGGTCAGCTTCTTCCTCACTGAGTTCGTGATCGTGGAAGGCATACAGGTGCTCGAGGATGTCGCCGCAATCGTGGGCATCGGCATCATTCATCGTCAGACCCCTTCCCGACCAGGCCCTGCTCACGAGCGAACCCGGCCAGCTTGGCCCGCAACTGATTGCGACCACGATTCAACCGCGACATGACGGTGCCGATGGGCGTTCCCATGATCTCGGCGATCTCCTTGTAGGCGAAGCCCTCAACATCGGCCAGATACACCGCCAGGCGGAAGTCCTCCGGCAATTCGCTCAGGGCATCGGTGACCGCCGAATGCGGCATCCGATCCAGCGCCTCCATCTCGGCCGAGCGCAACCCCGTCGAGGTGTGCGACTCCGCGCGAGCCAGTTGCCAATCCTCAACCTCATGGCCGGCACTCTGCGGCTGACGCTGCTTCTTGCGGTAGGAGTTGATGAAGGTGTTGGTCAAAATGCGGTACAGCCACGCCTTCAGATTGGTGCCCGGCGTGAACTGGCCGAAAGACGAGTACGCCTTGGCGAAGGTCTCCTGGACCAGGTCTTCGGCGTCTGCGGGATTGCGCGTCATGCGCAACGCAGCACCGTACAGCGGGTCGAGATAGACCAAGGCGTCGCGTTCGAAGCGCGCCGAGCGCTCCTCGGTGGTCTCATCGACGCGCGGATCAGCATCAGCGGTCGGGGTTGTTGGCAGATTCATCGGGAACGAGCCTAGCCGGTCGTTACCGCGACGTGCTGTCTCTGCCACCGTCAGTGTGGACATCACATCGACACAACGACACGCCGGGGCGCTCTATTCCGGCAGCTCGATCGGCTCGAGCAGCTGCGGACCATCGTTGGCCACTCGATTCACCGCCTGCGACACCGGATGGAACCGGACCTCAGCGGTCGGGGCCGTGAGCAATTCGGTCACCGGCCCCCGCACCTCAGGATCGAGCCAGGTGTCCCAGTGCTGCGGTGGGACCACCATCGGCATGCGGTCGTGCACGAGTCCCAATTCGTCGGTGGCCTCAGTCGTGATGATGGCCGCAGTGACCAGCCAACTCCCATCAGGACCACGCCAGTATTCATACAGGCCGGCCATGGCCAGCGGTTGGCCGTTGCGAGGCGCGATGAAATACGGCTGTTTGACGGGCTTTCCCAGCGCTGGGGTGTGGGCACGCCACTCGAAGTAGCCATCCGCCGGAATCAGACACCGACGGCGGGCCAAGGCAGCCCGAAAGGACGGCTTCTCAGCGACGGTTTCGACCCGGGCATTGATCAGTCGCGCCCCATGATCGGGATCCTTGGCCCACGACGGCACCAAGCCCCAACGCAGCGCGGCAAGCCGACGCTGCGCCCTCGATTCGCCCACCTGGGCGAGCACGGCAGCGATCGGCGAGGTGGGAGCGACGTTGTAACTCGGCGCAGGCAGCGGCTCAACGACCTCGTCAATCTCGAAGAACTCCACCAAGTCCTCCGCCGAACTACTGGCAGCGAATCGTCCACACATGCCTGCGTCCTCACTCCCGGTGGGCCAGAACCGAACGCACCCGGTTCGCCAGTTGCTCGGGGATCACCGATTCCGGGTCGCGGCGCATGGCTGCCAAAGCGCCGGTGACGCCGACCATCGAGGCGTACAGGGCCGGACAGGTCGGACAGCCGGCCAGATGTTTCTCCAGCAACGCGCGTTCCCTCGAGTCGAGCTCGTCATCGAGATAGTCACCGATGCGGCTACGCACCGTCCAACAGTTCAACGGAACCCCGGCCAGATCAGCGCGCCGCTCGACTCCGCTGGCCAACGCGCTCACCAGCATCTGCCGACCACGGCGCAGCCGCTGCTTGGCCGCGGCCAGCGATACCTCCTGAATCTCGGCCACCTCCGGGACGGTAAGACCTTCGACATCGTGCAGCAGCACGGCGGCGCGGTAGTTGGCCGGAACCCGGATCAACGCATCACGCAGAGCGTCGCGATCCTCGGCGCGTTCCACCACCACATCGGCGGAGACGCTGTAGGCATCGTCGGCCCAATCCCGCTCGTTGGCCGCCGCCAACTCCTCGGCGTCCTCCACCGGCAGCGGGCGGCGACGACGCTGGTCGTCCAGGAAGCGGCGGTACATGATTCGGTGCAACCAGGTGACCGGCCCGGAGTCGCCTCGGAATTGGTCGGCTCGCTCCAGGCCGCGCAGCACCGTGTCCTGCACCAACTCCGTGGCCGCATCGCTGTCGCGCGTCAGGGCCAGCGCATAACGCATCAGGCCGGGTACCTGTTCGGCTATCGAATCCGCAGTGATAGGCACATGGTGAATCTACCGCGCCGCACGGTGCCCGCTCAGGACTGCGTGGTGTGGGTGGAGATCCCCAACAGCCGGTACAGCGGGCAGAAGCCCACGATGGCAGTCACCAGCGCGATCACGGCCACCACGGCGAGCACGATGCCCCACACACTGGTCAGACCGACCGAAATGGCTCCGATCACCGCAGCGACGCCGATGACCGCGCGCACGACCCTGTCAATGGTGCCGACGTTCTTGTTCATTTTCAGACTCCTTTGTTGTACGTCTACCCACATAGACGCAGTAACCGCCGATTTCGATACCGGGTGGTTCTGTCACCAATTGCCACCACCGACGGCCCGTGGCTTGGCAGGGGTACCCCATCGCGAGTAGGAATGACCCATGAGCCTGTTCCGCTTCGCAGCCCGATCCCTGCTCGCCAGCTACTTCGTCGTGAACGGAGTCAACGCTCTGCGCAAGCCTGAGGACTTCACCGACGCAGCCAAACCCGTGCTCGACATGGCGGTGCCTGCCTGTCGCCGGGTGCTGCCGTCCGAAGTCGCGTCTTTCCTGCCCGACGACGCCACCGGTGTGGTCCGACTCACCGCCGCTGCCCAGATCGTCGGCGGCTTCTGCCTGGCCACCGGTCTTGCTCGACGCTTCGGTGCCGCACTGTTGGCCGCCTCAATGGTGCCGACGGTCGTCAGTCGCAACCCGCTCACCGGCGACGCCCAGGCACGCAGCGAATTCGGCACCGATATCGCACTTCTCGGTGGCGTGGCCTTGGCATCCATGGACACCGAGGGTGAACCCGACATGTTCTGGCGACTACGCATGCGCCGGCGGATGCTCAGCAGTGACGCCGCCCGTCGCAAGGCAGAGCGTGCCACCAAGCGCGCGCTGCGATCTGGCGAAAGCACCGCTTCTTGAGTAACTGGCCCGCTCCGCTCGCGTCGGGCCCCGTCCGGGGACGGGTCGTCATCCCCGGATCCAAGTCGGCGTCGGCGCGCAGCCTGCTGCTGGCGGCCCTGGCCGACGGTCCCAGCACCCTCAGCGGTGTGCTCGAATCCCGCGACACCCGGTTGATGCGCGCCGGTCTACAGACCCTCGGCGCGACCCTCACTGATCTCTCCGACGACGCCGTGCGCATCGAACCGCTGACCACCATCCACGGCGGCGGCAGCATCGATGTGGGACTATCCGGGACGGTACTGCGGTTCCTGCCGCCGATCGCGGCACTGGCCGACATCGCCACCGACTTCTACGGTGACGCCGAGGTCTCCGCCCGTCCGATCGCCCCCCTGTTGGACGCCCTGGCCAGTATGGGCGCCCGCGTCGACGACCGTAAGGTCCCGTTCGCCATCGGCGGCGGCGCCCTGTTCCGCGGCGGCGCGGTGAGCATTGACGCTCACGCCTCCAGCCAGTTCATCTCGGCGCTGCTGCTCAGCGGCGCCCGATTCCCCGACGGCCTTCGGCTCCGTCACGACGGCGCACCACTGCCGTCACGGCCACACATCGACATGACCTGCACCTTGCTGGCCCGACACGGGGTGGTCGTGCATCACCCTGATGAGAACAGCTGGGAAATCGCACCCACCGCGATCTCAGCCCTCGATGAGCGTATCGAGCCCGACTTGACCAATGCGGCAACCATGCTCGCCACTGCCCTGGTGACCGGCGGTTCGATCAGCACCTTGTGGCCGGCCGATTCGGTTCAGGCCGCCGATCAGCTCGCCGAGGTGTTGACCGCCTTTGGTGGCCGGCTGCGGTACCTTCCCTCGCCCGATGGTCGTCTCCTGGAGGTCACCGGCGCCGGATCGGTGTCCGCCGTGGATCTCGATCTGAGTGCGATCAGCGAGGTCACGCCGGTGGCAGCGGCGTTGGCAGCTTTGGCTACCGGACCGAGCAGACTGCGCGGCGTGGGTCACATTCGTGGCCATGAGACTGACCGGCTGGCCGCCTTGTCGACTGAACTCAACCGTCTGGGAGCCAGCGTCACCACTGACGCCGATTCGATGCTGATCACGCCGGGAAACCTTCGAGGCGGTGTCTTCGCAACCTATGCCGACCACCGACTGGCTCACGCCGGTGCGCTCATCGGACTGGTCACCGAAGGAGTCGAGCTCGACGATGTGGGCTGCACCACCAAGACTCTGCCTGACTTCCCGGGTCTGTGGCACGACCTGGTGGGGACCGCAGCATGAGTCGTCGCGGGTCGGATGCCATCACCGACGATCCCCATGCTGGTTTCGACAGGGCCGGAGCGCGTCGCCGCAGCCGCCCGCGCACCAAGGAGCGTCCCAGCTACGCCGACGCGGTACGCGCCATTGTGGTCGGCGTCGATCGAGGCCGATTCCGCTGCCGGATCGAGGGACAACCCCAACAGGTGACGGCGGTCAAGGCTCGCAGCCTGCCGCGCGGCGCGGTCATCGTTGGCGATCTGGTGGATGTGGTCGGTGACACCAACGGCGGCGACGACGCGCTGGCGCGCATTGTGGGTGTCGCCGAGCGCAGCACCGTGCTGCGTCGCACCGCCGACGACGATGACCCCTATGAGAGGCCGATCGTCGCCAACGCCGATCAGTTGGCCATCGTTGCCGCCTTGGCAGATCCCCCGCCACGGGTCGGCATGATCGATCGCATTCTGGTCGCCGCCTATGACGCGGGATTGGATCCGCTACTGGTGCTCACCAAGTCCGACCTGGCAGCACCTGACGGCTTGATGGCCACCTATCGTCCGCTGGGGCTGCGGGTCGTCGCTGTCGAACCCGGCGCCGATCTCACTGAACTCGAAGCAGCACTGGCGGGTCGGCGCAGCGTCCTGGTCGGGCATTCCGGCGTCGGAAAATCCACCCTGGTGAATGCGCTGATCCCTGGCGTCGACCGCGCCACCGGTGTCGTCAACGAGGTAACCGGACGCGGCCGTCATACCTCCACCAGCGCGGTTGCCCTGGAGCTGCCGGCCGGTGGCTGGGTGATCGACACCCCTGGCGTGCGTTCCTTCGGATTGAGCCATGTCACACCGGACTCATTCGTGGCCGCGTTCACCGATCTGGCCGAGTTCATCGCCGACTGCCCGCGGGGCTGCCGTCACGATTCCGAGGCGGAGGGCTGCGCTCTCGACAGCGCGGTTACCGAGGGCAAGCTCGCCACTGAGCGCCTCGAGTCGTTCCGGAGGATGGAACGGGCGTTCGGATAGATTGAACACCATGGCTGAGCAATCCTGGATGGACGACCTGAGACTCGCGCATGTGCTGGCTGATCAGGCCGATGCGATCACCATGTCCCGGTTCAAGGCCGCCGATCTGCAGGTCACGTCCAAGCCTGATCTGACGCCGGTCAGCGATGCCGACACCGCCGTCGAAGATGCCATCCGTACCAGTCTGTCCCGTACTCGTCCGCGAGACGCTGTTCACGGCGAGGAGCGCGCCGATTCCGGCTGGGGGCCACGACGGTGGATCATCGATCCGATCGACGGAACCGCAAACTACGTCCGGGGTGTCCCGGTGTGGGCGACCCTCATCGGCCTCATGGAGGGTGACGAGGTGGTGGTCGGCGTCGTGTCAGCGCCGGCACTGTCGCGCCGCTGGTGGGCCAGCAAGAACGGCGGGGCGTTCACCGGACGCAGCCTGTTACAGAACTCCCGATGTCGGGTCTCGCGAGTGTCCGACATCGCCGATGCCAGCCTGTCCTACTCGTCGGTGGACGGCTGGGTGGATTGCGGACGCGGCCAGCAGTTCGTCGACCTGCTCCGTGACTGCTGGCGGACCCGGGCCTTCGGCGACTTCTGGAGCTACATGCTGGTGGCCGAGGGAGCCGTCGATCTCGCCACCGAACCGGAACTGGCCTTGCACGACATGGCTGCGGTGTCGATCGTGGTCACCGAAGCCGGTGGCACCTTCACCAATCTGAACGGCGATCCCGGGGTCGCCGGCCCCGGCGCCATCGCAACCAACGGACTGCTCCACGACGCCATGGTCGAGCGGCTCAGCCTGAACTGACCCAGCGCGCCGGTCGATACCTCATCGGCGCCGATCGATCACGAAGACCGATGGGTCTGAATGCGCGGCACGGCTGCGAGTAGCGCACGGGTGTAGTCCTGTTGCGGATCGGCGTACACCTCGGCGGTGGGCCCGGACTCCACGATCGAGCCATTCTTCATGACTGCCAGGTGATCGCACAGGTGGCGCACCACCAGCAGGTCGTGACTGACCACGATCAACGTCAGTCCGGATTCACGCGCCAGGTCGGCAAGCAGGTTCAACACCTGGGCACGCACCGAGACGTCCAGGGCCGAAACCGGCTCGTCGGCGATGAGCACTTCCGGGCGAGGCGCGAGCGCACGGGCGATGGCGATGCGCTGGCGTTGACCACCGGAGAATTCGTGGGGGAAGCGATCCGCGGAGTCGGCAGGCAGACCGACGGCGTCCAGCACCTCCGCCAGCCGACGGTCGGCAGAGATGCCATCGTCCAACTGGCGCCGGACCAGCCGAGATCGAAGCGGTTCGGTGATGATGTCGCCGACCCGCATGCGTGGATTGAGCGAGGAGAGCGGATCCTGAAACACCATTTGCACCGAGGCTCGCAGGAAACCCAGATCACGTTCTCGCAGCCCGGTGATCTCATGCTGATCGAACCAGATACGCCCCGAGGTCGGCCGGTCCAAAGCAGCCAGCATTCGAACCAGCGTGGACTTGCCCGATCCGGATTCGCCCACGATGCCGAGCCGCCCACCGCGGGGCACCACCAGGTCCACCGTGTCGACGGCCAGCACCTGACGTTGGCCATGGCTGAATCGACGACTCAGCGCCTCGGCGCGGTACAGGTCATCCATCACGACTCCCCCGCCGGGGCGTCCAGGAGACCCGCCACGGTAGGCAGGCGCTGACCGGGCTCGATCCGATCCAGGCTGGCGGCTTCCACCAGACCGCGGGTGTATGGGTGCTGCGGCGCGCTGAACAGCTCCGCCACGGTGCCTCGCTCCACGATCCGACCCTCGAGCATCACCAGGACCCGGTCGCAGATCTGGGAGACCACCGCGAGGTCGTGGCTGATGAACAGGCAAGCCGCGCCGCTGGCGGTCAGGGCTTGGTCGAGCTTCGCCAGTACCTGGGCCTGCACGGTGACATCCAATGCGGTGGTCGGCTCGTCGCAAATCACCAACTGCGGCGCGTTGATCAGCGCCATCGCCAAAATGGCGCGCTGCCGCTGACCTCCGGAGAGCTGATGGGGGAAGGCCGCCGCCACGCGCGCCGGGTCGGAAAGGCCCACTTCGCCGAGCAGCTCGATGACGCGTGCCCGCGCCGAACCGCGCTCGACATCGGCGTGAAGCAGCAAGGTCTCGGCGACCTGGCGGCCAACCGGCATCGTCGGATCGAGAGCGGTCATCGGCTCCTGGAACACCATGGTGACCAGATCGCCGCGCAACCGCGCCATGTCGCGCTCCGGTAGCGCGGTGATCGCATGACCGGCCAGTTCGACGCTGCCGCTGACCACGGCGTTCTCGGCCAACAAGCCCATCACGGCCAACGCGGTGACCGTCTTGCCGGAGCCCGACTCACCGATGACACCCAGACGTTCGCCGCCGTCGATGGTGAAAGACACCTGATCGACCGCGGGCCGACGGCGCCCAAAGCGCACCCGCAGGTCACGAACCACCAGCAAGCTCATGGCAGCTCCCGAAGGCGTGGATCCAGGTAGTCGCGCAACCCGTCACCGAGCAGGTTGAATCCCAGCACCGCCAGCGCAATCGCCAGTCCCGGCCAGACGGTCTGAATCGGCATCACGAACAGGTACTGCTGGGCGTCGCGCAGCATATTGCCCCAGGTCGGGGTCGGACGGGGTGTGCCCAGGCCCAGATAGGACAGGGCGGCCTCGGCCAGGATCGCCAGCGCGAATCCCACGGACGCCTGGACTCCGATGACCGGTGCGATATTGGGCAGCACATGGCGGCCGGCCACCCCCCAGCGGGAGGTTCCTGCCACCCGTGCGGCCAGTACGAAGTCGGCGGCCATCACCTGTTTGGTGCCGGCGCGCGCCACCCGGGCCACCGCCGGAATGGTGGCCACCCCGATGGCGACCATGGCGGTGACGGTGGAGGCGCCGAAGACTGCGGCCAGCAGGATCGCCAACAGCAAGGCCGGCAGTGCATAGACCACATCGGCCGCCCGCATGACGACTTCGTCGAGCCACCCGCCGGCCTGACCGGCCAGCATTCCCAACGGCACGCCGATGAGTACAGCGAGGCCGACCGAGATGATGCCTACCACCAAGGTTGTCCGCGCCCCGACCATCAGGCGGCTGAGAATGTCGATGCCGAATCCGTCGGTTCCCAACACGTGCGGCCACCCAGGAGGCAAGAGACGCTCCGAAGGTACGACCCTGATCGGGTCGAACGGCGTCCAAAAGACCGACACCACGGCGGTGATGACGATCAACGCCACCAATACCAGTCCTGCCACCAGTTGTGCCCGCTTCATGACTCGTCCTCGCGGGACCGCTGCCGAGGATCGATGATCAGATAGCTCAGGTCCACCGCGGCGCTCAGTGCCAGCACCGCGAACACGAGGAACATCACGGTTCCCTGAACCACCATCAGATCCCGCTGCGAGACTGCTGTCAGGAGCAAGGAACCCAGACCCGGCAGCGTGAAGACGCTCTCCACCACGATCGCCCCCACCAGCACTGCGGATACCTGCAGGCCGAGGATGGTCACCAAAGAGATCGCAGCATTGCGCAGTCCGTGCCGCAGCAGGGCGCGCATGGGCGTCCAGCCCACCGATCGCGCAGTGCGGTAGTAGTCCTCGTTGAGTACCTCGATGAAGGCGGAGCGTACATACCGGATCAGGATGGCGGCCTGGACCAGCGCCAGCGTCACCACCGGCAGTATCAGGTGTTCAGCCCAGCCCACGGGATCTTTGTGCACGGGCACATAGCCGTTCGCTGGAAGCCAGCGCAGCCACACGGCGAAGACCATCACCAGCAGGATGCCTCCCCAGAACACCGGAATCGCCATACCCACCTGGGCAGCGGCGCTGACACTCACGCCCTGCCATGATCGGCGCTTGAGGGCGGCCACCATTCCGGCGGGCACCGCGATGATCAAGGAGAGCAGCATCGCGAAGCCGACCAGCCATAGCGTCACGGCTAGCCGCGGCGCCAGCAAGGACAGCACTGAATCACCGCTGAGGTGGGAGACTCCGAAGTCGCCGGAGAGCATGCCGCCGAGCCAGTCCAGATACTGCACCAGCCATGGCCGATCCAAGCCGAGTTGAGCGCGTAACTGCGCCAGAGCTTCCGGCGTCGCGTCGGTGCCGAGCAGGACCTGGGCGACGTCGCCGGGAAGCGCCATGGTGATGCCGAACACCACCACTGACGCTCCCAGTAGCGTTATCGCGAAAACGCCGAGGCGCTTGGCGACCTGTCGCGCCAGCCGCATGGCACCCGAGCCCGGCCTACCTGCTGGCGATCGTGGTCAGATCGAAGCTGAGGCTGGCGGCGTTCTGCGGTACCCCGGTGATCGTGCTCTTGGTGATCACCAGGTTAGGCAGATCGAACAGCCAGATCGCTGCGCAGTCCTGAGCGAGGTAGGCGGTAGCGGCCTTCATCTTCTCCACAGCCTCATCGCCACTTGCGGCGTCAGCGGCCGCGTACAGGGCCTGGTATTTCGCAGAGTCGTAGTGCCAGTAGTAGTCGGGGTTGGCGAACTTCCCCAAGTCCCGAGCTTCCACATGGGCCACGATCGTCATGTCGTAGTCGCCTTTGAGGAAGACCTCGTCGTACCAGCGGTTGAAGTCCAGTTCCTCCACCTTCACCGTCACCCCCACATCGCGGAGCTGGCTGGCCACGAACTGGGCAGACTTGACCGCATACGGCACGCTCGGCACGCGCATCCGCAACGTCAAGCCCTTGCCGTAGCCGGCATCAGCGAGCAACGCCTTGGCATTGGTCGGGTTGTACGGATTGGTGCCGCTGAGATCGGTGTACCACGGGTCGGTAGGCACCGACATCGAACCGATCAGAGTTCCCTGGCCGTTCCACACGGTGTCCATGAGAGCTTTGCGATCAATGGCCTGGGTGAGGCCCTGACGGACCTTCAGCTTGCTCAGCGCCTTGCTTTGATGATTGAGACCCAGAACCACTTCACCATTGGTGGTTCCGCTGATCACGGTGAAGCGGCTGGTATCGGAGAACTGGCTCAGCGCGTCCGGTGCCTGCAGATTGGAAATGATGTCCAGATCGCCGGCGAGCATGGAGGCGTTCATCGCGTTGGGGTCGGTGTAGTAGCGGAAGTCGACTTCGTCGAATCTCGCTGGGGTGCCCCAATAGTTCGGGTTCTTCATCAGGGTGACGCTCTGCCCCTTGGCGTGTTCAGAGAAGGCATACGGCCCAGAACCGGCCGTCGCAGTCTTCAGATCGCCGGTGAAGGACGGGTCCAGAATCATGCCCAGCGTCGAGCTCATGTCGTACAGCCACATCACTGATGGCTTGGCCAAGGAGATGGCAACCTCATGCTCGCTCACCGCCTTGGTGCCACTGACCACGGCGAGCTGCGCGGCCAAGGTCGGCGAAAGGCTGGTGTCGGCCTTCAACCGTTCGATGTTGGCCACCACAGCCTCGGCGTCGACCGGCTTCCCGGAAGCAAACTTGGCGGCGGGATTGAGATGGAAGGTGTAGGTGAGCCGATCGGGGCTCACCTCCCACGCCTGGGCCAGCAGTGGCTTCAACTGACCGTCGGCGTCGACCTTCAGCAAGGTCTCGTAGACGTTGTACAGCAGAACCTGCGGAATCGACGCGGCCGTATCGTGCCAGGGGTCCATCGACGCCGGCTCCAGCGTGGCTCCGACGACCAATGTGGCGGTCGGCTCACTGCTGTTCGCGCTCGGGCCGCTGGTCCCGCACCCGGCAAGACCTAAGCTGATTCCCAACACGATTGCCAGCGTCCCCAGCCGTGTGAAACCCATCTGACCTCCACGATTCCGGTTCCTCGACTCCCGAGGAAGCGGGGCGAGTCTACCGGAGTGGCCTGAAGCTCTTCGTCGTTCTGTTCTCACGTGTTCTTCAGCCAGTGATGCGTAGCGACGATTTGGGATACCGCCCTCCGGTGACGTAAGGTGCTCTTCGCGACGCGGGGTGGAGCAGTTCGGTAGCTCGCTGGGCTCATAACCCAGAGGTCACAGGTTCAAATCCTGTCCCCGCTACTACCGAAAAAGCGCCTCTGACTAGGTTCGAAACCAGTCAGAGGCGCTTTGTTTTGCGAGAGTTCTACTCCTCGCGCACCCGCGGCGGGCGTTCTACAACTGCAGCAGGCCGTGTTCCCCGCCGTCGGCCGGTGGACGCCAGGCGTGGCCCTCCGGATCAGCCAGGGCGGCCAGCACGGAGGTCTTGGCATCGCCGGGAGTGGTGGTGAAGGCGGCCATCTTGGCCGAGGTGATCATCTTCGCCATGCCGGGGCCCATATCCCCCACCACGACGGCTTCGACACCGTGCTCTTTGAAGAAGCGCATCACCGTCGCATGGTGAGAGCCGTGGCCCACCTGATCGTGTTTCACATCCCACTCGACTTCGTGCACCTGCCAGTCGGTGATCTGATCACCGTCCACCTGAGCCACCGCCACCGAATGGGCACGGCCGAACCGGCTGTCGGACTGGCCGTCCTCGGTCACCGGAATCATCACGATCATGGGTTCTCCTTCATCCCTAGGCTTCGCCCTCATGCTAGGCCAGAGGCGAACACGCCCGAAGTTACGGGGATACGTATGCCTGTCACTGGCAGGATTGCGCATTTTCATCGCGCTCCACCGGCACCAATACTGGTGATGCCAACTGAAGAAACACCCCTCACCAGATAGTTCACGAGCGATGGTGCCGCATCCTCTGAACTGCCAATCCGGCCCGGACTTGATGCAATGGCGCATCAGGCCGGGCCGGTGTGGTGTGATGGGGACGTGCTTGACGAAGTAGTCGACTATCCGATCCACGAACGAGTCCTGCCCAATGGGTTACGGGTCGTCGTCAGTCCCGATCGCAGCGTCCCGGTAGTGGCCGTGAACCTGTGGTACGACGTCGGATCCCGTGACGAGAAACCCGGACAGTTCGGTTGGGCGCACCTCTTCGAACACCTGATGTTCTCCGGCTCTGCGCACGTGGCCAGCGGCGAGCATCTACAACTCCTGCAGAGTTGGGGCGGCTCGGTCAACGCCACCACCTGGTTTGATCGCACCAACTACTTCGAGACCGTCCCGGTCGGCGCAACCGATCTCGCCTTGTGGATGGAAGCCGACCGGCTCAGCTCCCTGGCCGATCACCTCACCGACGACAGCGTGGACACCCAGCGAGATGTAGTGACCGAGGAGAAGCGCCAGCGCTACGACAATGTCCCCTACGGGGAGGCGATGACCGAGCTGACGGTGATGCTCTTCGGCTCCGACCATCCCTATGGCCACACCACCATCGGCACCGAGGCCGACCTCGCTGGTGCCAACGCCCGGGCCGCCGCAGCGTTCTTCCGCCAGCACTACCGCCCCAACAATGCCGTACTCACCCTGGTCGGCGACCTGAGCCCGAAGGAGGCCTTCCGCAAGGCCGCCCACGCCTTCGGGCAGCTTCCTGGCGGCGAGCGCCGCCATCGGCAGCCACCCACTGCCCTACCACCGCTCACCGGCGTCCCGCAGCAGGCTGTAGCCGCCGAAGTGCCCGCCGCCGCCAGCTACCTGGCTTGGCGGCTGCCGATCCGCGACAGCGCCGAATTCGACGCGGCCGACCTGGCCCTGGCGATCCTCGGTCAAGGCCAGACCTCCCGGCTGCATCGCCGAGTCGTCCGTGATGGCAGACTCGCCGCCGCCGCCAGTGCGCAGGCTTTGCGACTCATCGGGGGCAACTCGGTGGGCCTGGTACATGTGCGCGCCATCCCAGGCCTGTCCCTGGACGCAGCGCTCACCGCAGCCTTCGCCGAACTCGCCGCGCTGGCCCAGGATGGCCCGACCTCGGCCGAATTGGCCCGAGCCAAAGCCCAATTCCGCCGCGAGTGGCTCAGCGGCTTGGCGTCCTTCGACAGCCGGGCTGATCTCATGGGCGCCTACGCCACACTCCACGACGACCCGAATCGGGTCAACCATCGACTCGCCGAGGTCTCGGCGGTCACCGCTGACCAGGTTCAGGCGGCAGCTCGGCAGTTCCTGAATCCCGACCAGCGCTGCCAACTCGACTACCGAAATGAGGCACGCAATGCGACGCCGTGACCAACGGCCCACGGTGGCAGCGGCGCCACGGTGGCGCTTCGGGCTCCCGCAAACATCCTGGTTGGACAACGGCCTCGAAGTCCTGATCTGCCACCGTCCCGGTCAGCACATCGCCTCGGTGTGCCTGTCGCTGGACATCCCCCTGAATTCCGAGCCGCGGGACATTGAAGGTGTCGCCACCATCACCCAGCGCTGTTTGGATGAAGGCACGCTCGAGCACCCCGGCATCAGCTTCAGTGAAGCGCTGGAGGATATCGGTGCGGTCCTGGACGGTTCGGTCGGTCTATCGGCCAGCCAGCTGTTCCTCGACGTCCCCACCACAGCCCTGCCGCAAGCACTGCTGCTGCTCGCCGAGGCCGTCAGCAGTCCCGAACTCGCCGAGGCCCACGTCGAGCGCCACCGCGAGCTCCGACTGGCCGACATTGCACAGACCTTCGCCAGTTCGTCACGGTCGGCTCAGGTCGCCTTCCGCAAGGCGTGTCTGCCGCGTCGCTTCCGTGCCTCACGCATGGCCGGCGGGTCGGCGAGCCGGGTGGCGCGGGTGACAGCGGCGGATGTGCGTGCGTTCCACGCCACCCACTATCGCCCTGAAGGCGCCACCTTGATCATCACGGCCGACCTCACCGCCGACGTGTACGCCTGGGTCGACGCGGCCTTCTCCGGGTGGCAGGTTCCCGGCACGGTGACACCTCAGCACCCCACCCTGGAACCGCGGGCACCGCATCGCTGGTTGATCGACCGCCCCGGCGCAGTCCAGGCCGACCTGCGACTGGGCGCTTTGGGCATCGATCGCACCGACCCACGCTGGGCCGACCTCCAAGTAGCGACCTATGCCGTGGGCGGTGCCTTCCTCAGCCGTCTCAACCGGGTGCTCCGCGAGGAACGCGGATTCACCTACGGGGTGCATCTGACGAACCAGCCGATGCGCTCATCGGGGCTGCTCGCGGTCCAAGGCTCCTTCCGCACCGAGGTGGTCCCCGAGGCGATCCAGTTGGCGGCGCAGTTGATCAATATCACCGAGCACGCGCTCACCGAGACCGAGGTGTCGGAGGCGGTTCGGTACTACACCGGCAGCTCGCCGTTGCGGTACTCCACTGCGGCTGGCGTCACTCAGCATCTGGCTGCCCTGGTCGCCGCGGGAGTGTCGGCAGAGTTCATCGATGCCAATGCCTATGCCCTGACCCAGGTCACACCGGCCTCGGCAACCGAGGCGCTTGCCGGACTCCTGCCGCCGGATCGACTGACACTGGTGGTGGTCGGATCAGCCGACGAGCTGACCCGACCACTCAACGACATCGGCTGGCCCGTCACCGAGCATTCGCTCTAGCGCCCCAACGCCTTCAGGGCCGCCTCGACCGACGCCTTCGCGATAGCCATCTGCTTCTGGTATTCGGCCAGGTCGCCGTTGCGCAACGCGGTATCGGCAGCGGTGAAAGCCACCTCGGCCTTCTTCAGCTCCACAGCGGCGGTGGCCGAGGTGTCAGTGCCGCCGGGGCCCGGCGTCGGAGTGGGTGTGGGCGTGGTAGAACCGCTGCCGCCCTCGCCGGTCGAAGCGCCGGCATCACCGGAGAACACCTCATCGAGGGCCTCCTGCAATGTCGTGCCGATTCCCACGTACTGGCCGAACCGCACCGCCACGAAGCGCAGCGCCGGATAGGAGCCGGTGCTCGCCTCACGTTTGGTGTAAATGGGCATCACGTACAGCAGTCCGCTGCCCATCGGCAGGGTGAGCAGATTGCCGTAACGCGCTTCTGCCGAACCTTGGTTGGTGAAGGAACGCAGCAGATCGGCGAACTTGGTATCGGAGGTCATCGCATTGAAGGTCTGACCCGGGCCGTCCACCTGGTGGGTGCTCGACATTCGCAGTACTCGCAACGTGCCGTAGTCGGGGCTGGTCGCCTCCGCGACCACCGACAGGTAGGACGCCAAGTTCGAGCGGTCCTTCGGGACGAACACGGCCGTCTGGCTGAAGACCGCACCGTCGTCACCCGGCCACTTGATTGACAGGTAGTAGGTCGGCTCCAGTCCGGTCGAGGTCTGGGTCTGCGACTGGCCGGTCGTCGGGTTGGTGGACGTGGTCGCCTTCGTCGGATCATTCGGTACCTGCCACAGATCGGACTTCTGGTACCACGCGTTCGGATCAGTCATGTGATAGCGAGCCAGCACCTGGCGCTGCACCTTGAACAGATCCTCGGGGTATCGCAGGTGCGCCATCAGTTCGGGGCTGATCGCATCCTTGGACTGCAGCACGCCGGGGAAGGCCTTCTCATAGCTGGCCAGGATCGGGTCGGTGGTGTCCCAGCGGTACAGCTGCACCGTCCCGTCGGTGGCATCCACCACGGCTTTCACCGAGTTGCGCATGTAGTTGATGGTCTCGTCGGTCTGTACCGAGCCGAAGGTCGTCTGCGCATCGGTGGTGGCAGCCCGCAGCGACTGCCGCTGACTATTGGGATAGCTGTCGGAGGTGGTGTACCCATCGATGATCCACACCAGACGTTGGTTCACCACGGCGGGATAGATGTTGGAATCCAAGGTCAGCCACGGCGCCACCTGGGCGACGCGTTCCTGCGGCGTGCGGTCGTACAGCACCTTGGAGGCCGAGTTCACCCGGTCGGACAGGATCAGGTTGAGATCGGTGAAATGGGTGGCATACAGCAATCGGCTGAACGCATCCCCGATCGGAACGCCGCCGCTGCCGGCATACACGTTGTAGGTCTCCAGGCCGGTGGAACTGCCACCGGGGGTGTCCAGCTCAATGGGGGCCTGGCCTGGCTCGCGACCCACGACCGCATAGCTGGTGCTGTTCTCGCCGTAGTAGATCCGGCCTTCGTAGCTGCCCAGTTCGCCGGTGGGAGGAAGATCTCCGTCAATCCATACCGGATCGCCGCCCGAACTGCGGCGGTTGCCATAGGAGGCCACCAGCCCGTAGCCGTGGGTGTAGACGGTGTGGACGTTGTTCCAACTCCGGTCGGGCAGCTTGGTCATGTCCAGCTCGCGGGCGGCGACCACAGCATCGGTCTCCTTGCCGCCGATCTGGTAGCGATCCACGTCCAACACCGAGGGGAAGGAGTAGTAGCCCTTGACCTGCTGGAGCTGATCGAAGGTCGTTGAGACCACCGCCGGATCGATCAGACGAATACCCGGCAGTGCCTCGGCATCGGACTTCAACTGTCCCGGCCGTACCTGGACGTCGGCGTTGTAGTCGGTGACGTCGGTGTTCTCCACGCCGAAGGCGTCCCGGGTGGCGGTGATATTGGCCTGAATGTAGGGCCGCTCCTTGTCGGGCTCGTTGGGCAGCACCTGGAAGGAACGCACCACTGCCGGGTAGATCATCCCGACGATGATTCCCGAAACCACCAGCAGCACCAGACCGGCACCGGGGATGGTGGCGCGGTTCAGGAAGCCGTTGGCGAAGAACAGCCCGGCACAGATGAAGGCGATGACTGCGATCACGATCTTGGCCGTGACCTGGGCATGGTCGTCGGTGTACTGCATACCGGTGATCAACGTGCCGTCCTGGACAAGAATGCCGTAGCGACCGAGCAGTTGACTCAAGCCGTAGAGAACCAGCAGCACACCACCCAGAATCGACAGATGGATCCGGGCCGCCCGCACTTCGCCCGCATCGACTTTGCGTCCGATGACCAGTCCACCCATCGCGAAGTGCACTGCTGCGGCAGCAATCAAAGAGAACAGTGTGGCTGACATCAGGAAGGACACGATGTCGGTCCAGACAGGGTATTCGAAGATGTAGAAGGAGACGTCGAGCCCGAAATAGGGGTCGGCGGTTCCAAACGGGGTGCGGTTCCACCACGCCAGGTATTCGGTTGCCCGCGCGGCGGCGCCCACGCCGGCCATCAGACCGAAGAACGCTGCCGGCAGCAGAATGGCCAGCCAGGAGTTGCGCTCCAGCAGGTCGCGATAGCGATCCAGCATCGCACTGCGGCCATTCTGGGTGAAGGTGGGGCGCAGCCGGAAGGCCAGCCACATGTTGCCACCGATCATCAACGCCATCGCGGTGAAGAACGCCGCGAAGAGGATCACCTGCGCGGTGAGCATCGTCGCGAACACTTGGGGATACTTCACCGAATCGAACCACAGCTTGGTCGTCCACAGCTCGGTGAAAATGACCCACACCACAATCACGGCGGCCAGCACCAGCAGGGTGGGCACCACAAAACCGCGGCGGCTGCCACTCGTCGTCGCGTTCACAGCTCACTCCTCATCGTGGGTCCGACAGGCGTCGAACCACTCGGTTTACTCAAATGTATGCGCCAGAGCCTCAGTCAGTGCTGGGACCAGGTCGGTACCTGTCAGCAATTCCGCGCCGGCATCGCGAACCCGGGCAACCCCGTGGCGCTGTCCGTCGCGGGTCACGCCGACCACGAGCCGCACATCCAGCCGGCGCGGATGCTCTGCCACGACATCGGCGGCGCGGTCGGGATCCTCCGGCAGATCCGCCTCCGCGTCCGGTGGTAGAAAGGCCCGCTCCACGCACAACACGCAGCCCGCCACGGCCGGCGGCCACATGATCTCCGACAAGGTCTGCGCCAAATCGGCACCAGCGCTGAACTCATCCTGCTCCACTGAACTGAAACCATCTGGCCGAGCAGCGCCCAGGGCCTCGGCCAGATGAGGCTCTGCTTCGATCAGCTCCTTGGTGCGCACCAGGGCGAACAATCGTGCCGGCTGATCCCAGCCCAGCTTTGCCACATGCCGCTCAACCTCGATCAGCGCGGCGATCAATGCCTCACTCATCAGCAGCCCGGGACGCCGGCAGCAGTGTTGGGATCGTTCAAGGCGTTCAGGTCTCCGATCGCGCCGTCCAGGTTGTCGACCGCGACCAATCGCAGCCCCTTGGGCACCGACGTGACGTTTTGACAGTTGTCTTTGGGAAGCAGGAACACCGTCGCGCCGTCCCGAGACGCAGCGGCGAGCTTCTCGGCGATTCCCCCGATCACGCCCACCTTGCCGTCAGCACCCATCGTTCCGGTACCCGCAATGACCCGGCCCTGCGTCAGATCACCCGGTGTCAGCTTGTCGTAGATCGACAAGGCGAACATCAAACCACCGCTGGCGCCACCAACGTCAGGATCAACGGCATAGGCGACCTTGGGCGTGTACACGTAGCCGGTGGAGATCTCGATCCCCACCGAGGGGTAATCAGGAGCCTTGAGACTGGCGCGGGTCGTCACAGTGACCTGCTGGGTCTCCTGGTCGCGGGTGATGGTGAACGTCACCTTCTGCCCCACATGTCGATTCTGGATCTCCTGCAACACCGAGGCGCGATCGGTAACCGGAACATTGTCCACGGCCGAAATCAAATCGCCGGGTTGCAGGATGCCGGCAGCCGCCCCGGAGGTCTGCACCGACTGCACCATCGGCAATTCGGTGACCGGGATCTCAGCGGCTCGCAACGCGGCCACCACTGCCGAGGTCTGCGAGTTGGTCATCAAGATGGTCTCTTCGTTGTCCACCTCGCTGGGAGTGGTGCCCTGACGATAGATCGCGGCCCGCGGCAGCACCTGCCGATTCGGCATCCAGTAGGAGATCAGTGCCTCCGGCAAGGTCAGGCTGCTGTCCGGAGCGGTAACTTCGATCGTGGCCATCAGCAACTCACCATCGGAGGGATAGGTCTCCACTCCACTGATCGAGATCGCTTCCTTGCCGTTCACATCCCCGAGCAAGTTATAGGTGTTGCCCGGCGACCAGGTCACGTACGGAACCGGCACCAAGGCAATGATGGTGGCCAGGATCACGAACAGCAGCGCTGACAACGCCGCCGTCCACGTCTGCCGACTCATGCCCACCTCCGCTGTCCTGACAGGTCCGCATGGGGAACCCTACCCGGTCACCGACCTCCCACCAGCTTGGACGATGCGGGAGAATAGAAACTAAGCAACCAAGGAGTACCTCGTGAGTGATCCGAACTTCCCGGGCGGCCAGCCCGACCCCGGCGATGCCGACGATGCGCTCAAACGTCTGCTGGCGCAACTCGGACTGACGCCAGATGCCGCCGGTGAACTGAATCCCGAGCAGGTGATGCAGCAACTGCAATCGATGATGACTGCCTTCAACACCCAACTCGCCGGCTTCGGAGCCTCCGATGCCACCAGCGGAATGAACTGGGGCTTCACTCGCGACCTGGTGCTGCGCGCCACCCGAGAAGCAGGACCCGACACCGAACCGCCCGCCGCCCAGCAGGCCCGGATCCGCGATGCGGTTGCATTGGCCGATCTGTGGCTGGGCGAGGATATGGATTTCGCGCCGCTGAGCGCACCAGCACTCGCCTGGCGTCGTGAAGACTGGATCGAGCACACCTTCGGCACCTGGCAACAGCTGATCCAGCCGGTCATCTCCCAACTGTCGATCGCCTTGCGCTCGTTGATCAGCGAAGGTCAACCCGGCGCCACCGAGCCCATGTTGCGCATCGCTGTGGCCAGCATGTTCGCCGCCCAGATCAGCGAGACCTTGGCCTCACTGGCCACCACCGTGCTCAGTGCCACCGACATCGGATTGCCCATCAGCGACGAGGCCCGGGTCTGCGTGGTACCCGCCAATATTGAGACCTTCTCCGACGGCTTGGGTGTTGACTCCGACGATCTGCTGCTCTACCTGGGAGTGCGCGAGGCCGCCCGGCAGCGCCTCTTCCACGCGGTCGGATGGCTCGGCCCGCAGCTACTGGCCCTCATCGAGCACTACGCCCGAGAAATCACCATCGACCCCGAAGCTCTCGAGCAGGCCATCGAAAGCCAGCTCAATTCGGTCATGAGCATGGAAGACCTGGAGAAGGCAGGTAACGCGGTGGCGAAGTCGTTGTTCGCCCCGCAGCGCACCGCAGTACAGCAGGAAATCTTGGAACGCCTGGAGACACTGCTGGCTCTCGTCGAAGGCTGGGTGGACCACGTGACCGCAGAGGTCACCCGGTCCCGGATGCCGTCCGCCATCGGGCTGGCCGAAATGCTGCGCCGCAGGCGGGCCTCCGGCGGCCCTGCCGAGACCGCCCTGCGCACCCTGGTCGGGCTCGAACTGCGTCCTCGGCGCACCCGAGATGCTGAGAACCTGTGGGCTGCATTGCGCTCTGCGCGCGGCAGCGAGGGACGCGATGCCCTGTGGGCCCACCCGGATCTGTTGCCCGACGCAGCGGCCCTCGATGATCCGCTGGGTTTCGCGTCCGGCGACGACACCGACCAGGCGCCCGACGCCTTGGACACCGAACTGGCGAAGCTGCTGGAGGAGGAAGGCCGCGGCGACGACCGCGCCTAACCCACCGGCTCGGACTGGTCCTGGCAATCCTCGGACGCATCGTCCAGGTCACTGAACTGCCCGGTGGCACCCACCTGGACGGCATGCTGGTAGCCCGAAAGGAAGGCTTTGGCTTCGGCCAGCCGCGGGTAACCCGACAGCAACCGATGGAAAGCTGCCGAATGGTTGGGCTGCAGCAGGTGAGCCACCTCATGAAGGATCACGTAATCCACGACCCAACCAGGCATCGTGCGCAGCCGGGACGACAACCGGATCTCCCCGGTATCGGCACGGCAGGACCCCCAACGTCGCCGCTGGTTGTCGACCCAACGCACCCGGGCTGTCGGCATCGCTACCTCTGACAGCGGCTGAATGTAACGCCGGTACAACGTCTGCGCGCGTTGCTCCAACTCGCCCTCACCCAGCCGGGTGCCGGTCTTCGACTCCCGAATGAGGAATCGCTCGACCAGGGGCGGCAACAGCTCCGCTTCCTGGGCGCGAGTCAGCCGCTGCGGCACCAGTGCGACCAGCCGTCCATGTTCCCGAAAAACCGACAGAGTGCGCCGACGACGAGCGCTACGACGCACTTCCACCGGCGGGTGTGAACTCATGGTCGAACCCTATGACACGCCTGTCTGCTTCGGTTGACCCCGGACGGCACCGGGCGTTAGTTTTCTCATGGAGACCCTCAGTGAACGGTCCGCTAGCAGGGGAAGGCAAGCGAATCGAACACTGGGGGTTCTCGCTGCCTCAGCGCTAATTGCGCCGAATCCCCCGGTTCAGGGCATAGACTGAGCGCGGCATTCGCAAGCCGAGCCCACCCGAGGGCGAAGCCGAACTACAGGAGGATTACGTGGCCGAGGACACCTACAAAGGCTCCTTTTACTGCGTCAAGTGCAAGGACCATCGCGACGCCGAAGGCGACGTCACGGTCAATGAGAAGGGGACGCGGATCGCCAAGGCGAAGTGCCCGGTATGTGGCACCAACCTGACCCGCTTCCTGCCCAAAGCCTGAAGACACCAAAGGACGTCGGCCCATTGGGTCGGCGTCCTTTGCTTTGCCCCTAGTCAGAGAACACCTCTGAGGGTGTTGACCATCCCGGCGACAGTGTTGTCGCTCGCCACTCGTGCCTTGTCCTACCCGGCCGCAGCGACACAGGCTGACCGGCATGAGCAGCGCACCCGAGGTTCCGTTCCGGCTTCGCCGACCGGTCACCGCCCTCTGGCGCACCCCCAGCGCGCTGCAGCTCGGATTGGACGCCGACGCCCTCGTGCTGGACCCGGCACCGAGCGCCGTTGCCGATGCCATCGAATTGCTCTGGGAACCGCTCACCCCCACTCAACTCGCGCACCGCGTGCCTGCTTTGGGCGTGGCAGAGGCGCGCTGGTTGTGCGCACATCTGAGTAGGGAGGGCTTCGTGACCACCGACTCCCCCCGGCTGACGCCGCCGGTGGCCGTGTTGGGTCAAGGGCCGCTAGCCGGTGCCACCGTCGACGCCCTACGCCACGTGGCGGTGCCGGTTCAGCGACTGGACCGCGCCGGTCTCACCGACGCCGTCGATCACGACCAGGTGGTCGTTGTCGCAGCCGCCACCGCTGAGCCGGACCGAGTGGATCTCGCCCGACTGCGATCGGCCGGCCGCCCGCACCTGGTAGTCCGCATCGAAGCGTCTCGCGCCGTCGTAGGGCCCTTCGTCGAGCCTCGGGTTTCGGCGTGTGTGCACTGCGACGACCTTGCCCGCGCCCACCGCGATCCGGCCTGGGCACGGCTGCTGCAACAGCTCAGCCGCCGGCGCGTCACCCCCGACCCCGGACTGTTGGCCTGGGCGGCGGCCACGGCGGTCAATCAGATCCGGGCCTGGCACCGCGGCATCAGCCCGGAAACGCACAACCGCTGCATCGAACTCGGCCTGGACAGCTTCGCGCAGCGGCAGCGCCCCGTGGTGCGGCATCCCGATTGCGGGTGCGACGACACGCTCTGGGAGAACCACTGAGGCACCGCGACGCCGATCTTGCCAATCCAGACACCGGGCTTCGTTATTGAGTGATCAGCGGTCAAACTGGCCTGGTGAACACCGAAGAATCCGACGATCGCCGCAAAGTGCTCCCCGAATCCACTCTCGGACGCAGCGCGCGCCTGATCGGACTGCCGCTCGGCGTGGCCGCCCGCGCCGGTGTCGGCGCCGGCCGACGTCTCTTCGGTGCCGATGCCCACCAGGTCGATGCCCAGCTCAAGGACGCCGCCGCCGAACAGCTCTTCGCCGTACTCGGTGAACTCAAAGGCGGTGCCATGAAGTTCGGCCAGATGATGAGCATGTTCGAGGCATTCATGCCCGAGGATCTCGCCGCTCCGTTCCGGGATCGGCTGCGCCAGTTGCAGGACGCCGCCCCGCCGATGCCATCGTCGAAGGCCGAAGCCGTACTTCGCGCCGAGCTTGGCTCCGATTGGCGCAAGAACTTCTCCGAGATCGACCTGCGCCCGGCCGCCGCGGCGTCCTTGGGTCAGGTGCACCGCGGACGCCTCACCGACGGAACCGAGGTCGCCATCAAGGTGCAATACCCGGGTGCCGCGGCAGCAGTGGCCAGCGATCTGCGCCAGGTGCGCCGACTGACGACCGCCATCTCGCCGCTGACCGGCGGCCTCGACATCGTGGGAATCGCTCGCGAGATGGCTATTCGGATCACCGAAGAGGTCGACTACACCCTGGAGGCCGCCGCCCAGTCCCAGGTGGCCGAGGCCCTGGCGGGCCATCCCCGATTCGTCGTGCCGAAGGTCCGCATGTTCACCGAGCGGGTTCTGGTCAGCGACTGGGTGGAGGGCCGCAAACTGATCTCGGTGACCGACCGTCCGGCAGCAGAGCGCAATCGCGCAGCCCTGGATTACGTGACCTTCTTGTTCGCCGGACCGCGGCTGGCCGGCATCCTGCACGGCGACCCACACCCGGGCAACTACCTGCTCACCGCGGATGGCAAGCTCGGCGTGGTCGATTTCGGTTTGGTCGCCCGACTCCCCGAGGGACTTCCCGAGCCGATGGGTCGGCTGATTCGTAACGCGGTCAACGACGACGCCGAAGCCATGCTGACCGGCCTTCGCGAGGAGGGTTTCGTCACCGCAGAGGTGTCGGCCGAGGAGTTGATGGAGTTCTTCGTGGCCTTCGTCGAGCCGGCGAAGGTCGAGCAGTTCACTTTCAACAGAGAATGGTCACGTCAACAGTTCGGTCGGGTGCATTCCAGCATGGGACCCAATGAGGTCGCTACCAAGCTGAACATCCCGCCCCACTACATGATCATCTATCGTGCCTGGCTCGGCGCCGTCTCGGTGCTGTGCCAACTTGATGTCCAGGAAGACTTCGCCGCGATCCTGCGCGAGTACCTTCCCGGCTTCGCCACCCAGGACGATGTCACGTTCTGAGCACACGCCGATCGGGAGGATCGCCTCATCACCGTGGTGGAGAGAACAACGTCCTCTGGCAGAGTGCGTCCGACATCGATCCGGTGAGATCGCGCTTTCTCGAGGCGCGCCATCAATGCACTCCGTTGTTCACCGCTGGCCCGTCGTCATCATGGTGGGGATGCTCAGTCTCGCGCTGAGCGGTTGTGGTTCGCTCCAGGCGCCGGTGACGGTGGAGACCGTCGCATCGGCCTGTGCCGGCTAGTCCAAACCAAGAACGCCACCCGCGTCACGACAGCGGCCTATTCACTCCTGCTTCCCAAGTCATGGGTGAACAAGACCAATTCTGAGATGAACACCCGTGGCGCCCTGTCGCTGTATGCCGACAAGAGCACCGGTGCATACCCCCATCAGCCTCGGTGGCGTCAAGGCCGCATACATCACGTCGAAAGCCAAGATCAAACAGCCCAAGGTCTCCCTGGTCCTCACGGTGCTGGGTGTGACCGATCGGCAGAACCGCTATGCCATCGGCATCGGATCACTCGCGGGTCGCAGTTCGACCAAGGCCGCCTTCCTCAAAGACCTGCGATGCAGTTGGACGTGGGCCGACTAGTCGACCGCACCGTTCAGAATCTCCAGCACTGCGTCGCCGAACTGGTCGAACTTGGCTCGCCCAACCCCCGGCACAGCCATCAGGGCGGCCGCATCGCGCGGGTGCCGCTCGGCGATGGCCAGCACGGTGGCGTCAGTGAAGATGCAGTAGGACGGCAGTCCACGCCGCTGGGCTTCGCGAGCGCGCCACGCAAGCAGTGTGGAGTGCAGTCGTTCGTCAAAGCTGGCCGGGCAGTCCTGATGTCGGCCCAGCTTGCGTTCAGCTCCGGTGTTCAGTGATCGGCCACACGCCCGACAGGTCTGGCTCAATGCCGACACCCGCTGCACCCGGGGCCGTCGCGCGAGCGGCACCACACTCGCTGGGCCGGTGAGACCTTCCAGGAACCGTGAGGGTTGCCGATTGCCTGGTCCGGAGTGCCTCGACCTGGACCACGACATCATCAAATCCCGCTCGGCACGGGTGATGCCCACGTAGAACAGCCGCGCTTCCTCGGCCAGTTCGGCAGCAGTGGCGGCCAAGGACAGCGGCACGGTGCCGTCGGCCAGACCCACCAGGGCCACACCGGACCACTCCAAACCCTTGGCGGCATGCAGCGTCGAGAGAGTCACACCGTCCGGGCTGAGTGGGTGTTCGGCTGCGGCCCGCCGCTCCAGCTCAGCGACGAAGGTGGTCAGCTCCGCAGCGGGTTGGGCGTCAGCAAGATCTTCAGCCAGTGCCAGCACTGCCGACCAGGACTCCCACCGTTCGCGCACCCGACCCTGGCCGGACGGGGCGTTCGGGCTCCATCCCAGCTCGATGAGCACCTGGCGGCAGCCCGGCACGGCTTGCTGCGTCGGCGTATCGACGGCCCGGCGGTGCAAGGCCGTGATGGCTTGGCGAACCTCGCCGCGCTGGTAGAAGCCCTCCGCCCCGCGCACCGTGAAAGGGATCTGAACCTCGGCCAACGCAGCCTCGAACAGCGGCGATTGGGCATGAATGCGGTACAGCACGGCCAGGTCGCGCCAGCGGGTACCGGCCTCGTGCCGCTCGACCAGCCACCGCGCCACCCCCGCCGCTTCGGCAGCGTCGTTCTCCCAGGCCACGATCTGTGGAGCGGGACCGGACGCCGCGACCGCCTCCAGCTGTACCGCACCGATGCGTAGCCGGGTCGCAGCCCGGTTGGCGACCGCCACCACTTCGGGAGTGGAGCGATAGTCACGCACCAGGCGAATCACCTCCGCACCGCGCTGACGGGCGGGGAACCCCAGCAGGAACTCCGGACTCGCTCCGGCGAAGGAGTGAATGGTCTGGGCCGGATCACCGACGACACAGTGTTGGGTACCGGAACCCCACCACAGATCAAGCAGCGTCTGTTGCAGCGGAGACACATCCTGATACTCGTCGACCAGCAGATGCTGGTAGGTCGCGCACACTTCTTCAGCGATATCGCTGTGCTCGCTGAGCAGTGCCACGGTGCACAACAAGATGTCGTCGAAGTCGATCAGACCACGTTCGGACTTCACCCTTTCGTAGCCGCCGAGCACTTGCCCGACCTGGGCGGCGCTGAACCCGGCGACCTCCCGGCCGAGAGACTCGGCGAGTTGCGCGTAGTCGGCGGGCGCCACATTCGTCACCTTCGCCCAGGAGACCTCGGTCAGCAGGTCGCGGATCTGACCGCTCTCGGGGGCCAGCCGTACCTTGCGCGCGGCCGCGGCGAGCATGATGGCGCGTTCATCGCTGACGGGAGGCAGCTCGCTGCCGTAGGCGCGCGGCCAGAAATACTGGGCCTGGCGCAGCGCCGCGGAATGGAAGGTGCGCGCCTGAACCGTGGCCAGCCCCAGGTCATGGAGCCGGGAGCGCAACTCGCCGGCCGCGCGAGTGGTGAACGTCAACGCCAGCACCGAGTTCGCCGAATACACCCCGCTGGCCACCCCGTAGGCGATCCGGTGAGTCAGCGCTCGGGTCTTGCCGGTGCCGGCACCGGCGATAACGGCCACCGGTACTCCAAAGGTCGTCGCCACGCGACGCTGGTCGGCGTCCAGACCTTCCAGGAGTCTCTCGGCACTGCTGTCCACGGCCCTCACCTTAGGCAACCACGCCGACATCGCGGTGTCGGCGCCATCCTTTAGGCTGACTCCAACATGGAAATCCACGATGCGGCGACCGCTTCCGAGGTGGCTGCACGCCTGAGCCGGAGGTGGTCCGGTCCCCGTGCCGATCCGTTCGGATTCGATCTCGCGGTTGTGCCCGGCCCCGGCTGGCAGCGCTGGCTTTCCCAGCAGCTGGCCACCGGTCCCGACGGCATCTGTGCCGGCATCGAGTTCACCTCGTTGGGATCGCTACGAGCCCGACTCCTCGGTCGGGACGATCCGTGGCGGTCGCAACGCTTGGCCTGGCTGATTCAGCAGCTGATCGCCGAACACACCTCCGACCCGCAGTGGACGGTCCTGGTCTCCCATCTCAACGCCAGCCACGAGAGCTTTTCGGTGACCGCCCGTATCGCCACCCAGTTCCACGGTTATGCCGATCTCGCACCAGAGATGCTCCAGCGATGGGCCGACGGTGAAACCGTCGGGCCCGCTGGGGAGGCGTTGACCGACCACTCCTGGCAGCCGATGCTGTGGCGCGCGCTGGTGGAACGAACCGGCATCGATCCGGTGCGACGCCACCGGCAAGCCCTCGAAGACCTCCGGCTGGGGCCTCACCCGGAGATCCCCCACCGTGTGGCCGTGGTCGCCCCGGCTCGGCTGGACGCCGGAATGCTGGAGTTCTTCGAGGCACTCGGCACCCATCACTCGGTGGATCTCTTGATGCTCTCGGCAGCGCCGTCGCGACGGCCCGAGGTCGGCGCCCGCCGCCGCCGCGCCGATGTGCTTCGTTCCCCCGGCCATCCCCTGAACCAGGCGCTGGGCGCGCTCGGCGATGAGAATGCCGCGCTCCTACCCGCGCAGCAGCCCGTCCTTGCCCAGCGCCCGGACAATCTGCTGGGCTGGCTGGCAACCGATCTACTCCTGGACCGTCCACCAGCCCCTCGGCGCTTGACGCCCACAGATCGTTCCGTGCAGCTACACCTCTCTCACGGCCCGTCCCGCCAAGTCGAGGTGCTGCGAGAAGTGCTGGCCGAGTTGTACCTGCAGGATCGGTCCCTGGAGCCGCGCCATATCGCGGTGATCACTCCCGATCCGGAAGGATTCGGGCCACTGCTGGATGCCGCGTTCAGTGCTTCGGCACCGAACCAGGCGCATCCAGCGTCCGGCTTCCGACTGCAGTTGGCTGATCGGAGCCAGACCTCGGTCAATCCGCTGATCGGGTTGCTCACCCAACTTCTCAGACTGCCCGATTCTCGTGCCGAGGCATCGGTGGTGCTGCAGTTATGCGCCGAGCCCGCCATCGCCCGTCGGTTCGGATTCACCGCCGAAGCGCACCAGCGTCTCAGCGACCTGGTCTCGGCGTCCGGCATCCGCTGGGGACTGGGCCCCACCCAACGCGCAGAGTTCGGCCTCGGAGCGCTGCCTCAGAACACGTGGCAGGCCGGGCTGCAGCGCCTGCTGCTCGGCGTCGCGCTGTCCGAGCAACACCTGGTCACCGTCGGTACCGTGCTCCCGTTGGACGACGTGGATTCCAGCGATGTCGACCTCATCGGTGCCATCACCGAGTTCATTGGACGACTCAGCCGCTGGCTGCAGCAACTCGAGCAACCAGCCACGCTCGCCGAATGGGTACAGCGCTGCCGTGACGTACTGGCCGATCTGATCGAGCTTCCCGCAGCCTCGGAATGGCTGATCGCCGACCTGCTGGCAGGTCTAGGTCAGCTCGCCGAAGACGGCCTCAGCGGCGAGAACGCTGCCACGATCTCGCGCCGCAGCGCGGTGGCGGCCATCGAACGCCACTTCCAGCAGACTCCGGCCCGGGCGGCCTTCGGCAACGGCACGACGGTCGTGTCCGGCATGACCTCCTTGGATCGCGTTCCCCACCGCGTCGTGGTCCTGTTGGGCTGGGACGCCGAACGTTACCCGCGCCCCGACCAGCACCACGGCGATGACCTGCTCCGGCTGGATCCTCCGATCGGTGCACCGTCGACGGCCATGGCCGACCGCCAGGCGCTCCTCAACGCCATCCAGGCCGCCGAGCAGACGTTGGTGATCATCGCCCGAGGTCGCAGCGAGGCCACCAACGCCGACACGCCACCGGCTACCCCGCTGGCCGAAGTCCTGGATGCCCTCAATGCCACGGCACAGACGGCCACCGGCGAGCCCGTGACTGACGTCATCGCTCGGCAGCATCCCTTGCAGCCCTTCGCACCAGACTATTTCCGGCCCGACTCGAACCTGACCAGCGTCGACCCGCTGGCCTACCGTGCCGCCGTCGCCTGGGAATCAGCTGCAGCGAACCCGGCCGACGAACGCAACAGATATCGGCTCGACCGGCTACCGGCTCCCGACCTCTCCGAGGGCGTCACCCTGCAACAGCTCATCGACTTCTACCGTCATCCAGCCCGCACCCTGTTCAAGGTTCGAGCCGGTGTCAGCTTGGCCGAGGAGAAGCTGCCCGACGATCAGATCCCGATCGAACCCGACGCGCTGGAGCGCTGGCAGATCGGAAACCGCCTCCTCGACCAACTCCGTGCCGGGGCTGATCCGGCATCGGCGGAACGAGCCGAATGGCTGCGTGGCCACGTGCCGCCGCTCCAGCTGGGACACAAGGTGATGAGCACCGCCATGACCGATGCTCTGCGTACCGCTGCGGACGCCCCGGCGGCGGGCGCAGGACAACACCACGATGTCGCCGTGGCGATTCCCGGCCCCAACGGGACACCGATCACGGTGAGCGGCCGGGTGATCAGCCACGGTCGCACCCTCTGGCAGGTCGAGTTCTCCAGCCTGCAACCCCGGCAGAAGCTCTCGGCCTGGATGTCGCTGCTGGTCTTGACCGTGGCAGAACCGGATGCCTGGGAAGCCATGGTGGTCGGCCGGGGTCGGCGCACCCGACTGGTGGCTCCCCCGGCAGCGGTGGCCACCGATCTGCTGGCCCGCTATCTGCAGCTGTACGCCCTGGGACTGAGTCGACCGCTCCCGGCGATGCCCCGGCTGAACGCCGAATGGGCGAGCCACCGCGCCTCCGCGCGAGATCCACGATCCGGCTACGCCGCCAAGGGCTTGCGTCGCACCTGGGATTGGGAATCCGACCTCTACTGGAACAAGTTCTTCAGCTACCCCGAACTGTTGGACCTGCCGGCGGCCGGTTGGGCGATCCCCGGGGCTGATCCCACCGAGTCGACGCTGGTGGGCGCATTGGCCAGCAGCATATGGGGACCCCTGCTGCAGGCTGAGGTGGCGCCATGATGCCCTTCGATCCAGCTGGGCCGCTGCCCACCGGAACCGTGGTTCTCGAAGCTAGCGCGGGCACCGGCAAGACCCACGCCATCGCCGCCTTGGCAACGCGCTATCTGGCCGAGGGCGAAGTCAGCGTGGCGAACCTGGCCGTCATCAGCTTCAGCAGGGCCGCGTCAGAGGAACTGCGCTCACGAGTGCGTCAACGGCTGCGCCGCAGCGCCGCGGTTCTGGAAGCTGTCGTCAACGACACTGACGTGTCGGAGCCGCTGGATGCCACCGACGCCGCACTGATCCAGGGCGATGCCGCGCAGGTGAGAACCCGTCTGGCTCGGCTGCGAACTGCTCTGGTCGGCGTCGATTCGGCCGGAATCATGACGATCCACCAGTTCTGTCAACTGATGTTCACCGAACTCGGCGTGCTCGCCACCGAGGATCCCGAGGCCACGTTGGCCGATGATCTCAGCCCACTGCTGGATGAAGTGGTCGCCGATCTCTACCTGGCCCGCTATGCGGCGATGAGCGAACGCCCCTTCGATCTGCGTACCGCCCACGAGCTGGCCCGAGCGGCTGCCCTTCAGCTTCCGATGTCGCCGCTGGTCCCCCGTGATGGCGACGGTGCGGCCGGCGAACGTCTGGAGTTCGCCGCAGCCGTTCGCAGCGAACTCGATCGGCGCAAACGGCGCCAGGGGGTCTTCTCCTACGACGACCAGTTGCTGCGGCTGCGCGATGCGCTGCAAGGTCCGAATGGCCAGGCCGGTGCGGCACGGTTGCGACAACGCTGCCGGGTGGTGTTGGTCGACGAGTTCCAAGACACCGATCCGGTCCAGTGGGGCATTCTGCGCGACACCTTCGCCGGCCGAGTCCCGTTGGTACTCATCGGCGACCCCAAGCAGGCGATTTACGCCTTCCGGGGCGCCGACGTCAACGCCTACACCGAGGCTGTGGCGGCCTGCGACCAACAGTTCTCGCTCGCCACTAACTATCGAGCCGATCAGCCCGTGGTTTCCGCGGTCACCGCACTGTTCGGGAGCACCTCGCTGGGACCGCACATCAGCGTCGAGCGCGTGCAGGCGAAGATCCAGGGTTCCCGACTCTCCGGGGCTGCCCCCGCACCGGTTCGGCTGCGCTACATCGCCGCCGACAAACCGCTCAGTGCCGCCGCCGCACGCCAGCGCATCCAGGTGGATCTGGTCGCCGAGGTGGTGCGGCTCCTGGATTCGGGAATCCAGGTGGGCTCCGGTCGGCACCTGGCCGAGAAGGACATCGCGGTGCTGGTGAACACCAACCGTCGCGGTCGCGAAGTGGCCGCGGCCTTGTCGGCAGCCGGGGTGGCGGTGGCATTCTCCGGCTCGGACTCGGTGTTCGCCGCTCCGGCTGCCGCCGACTGGCTCAGTCTGCTGCGGGCTTTGGATCAGCCTCATCGCACCGCCCTGCGCGAAGCGATCCTCAGCGACTTCGTGGGCGCCGATCTCACCGAGGTGGCCACTGCAGATGATTCCCGCTTCAGCGCCTGGGCAGCACTGTTGCAGGGTTGGGGACGGCTGTTGGCCGAGCACGGCATCGCGGCACTGTTCGCCGCCATCCAGAGCGGCACCGAGGAACACCCCGGACTGGCCGAACGACTCGTGCAACGCCGTCGCGGTGAACGCGACCTCACCGACTTCCGCCACATCGCCGAAATCCTGCACGCCCACCACCGCAGCGGCATCCGAGGCGCCGCCTTGGTGAGTTGGTTGGCCAACGAGATCGAGCGCAGCGAATACGCCGGCGACCGCACTCGCCGTTTGGAAACCGATCGCCAGGCAGTCCCAGTCATGACGGTGCACAAGGCCAAGGGGCTGGAATTCCCGGTCGTCCTGCTCCCCCAGATGGCCGATCTGTGGCTCTCGGAGGAGGACACCGGAGACAGCTTCGATTTCCACGACGAGAACGACGAACGCGTGCTCGATGTGGGAGGCAAGGACGCCCCCGGACGCGCCGAGCGGCGGCGCCGTCACGCCGCCGAGCAGGCCGAGGACCGGCTGCGCAGCCTGTACGTTGCCGCTACCCGCGCCCAGTCACAGTTGACCCTGTGGTGGGCCCCCACCGCCCGAAATACCGAATCCTCGCCACTGCACCGTCTGCTCTACCGTGATCGCGACCAGCCCGGCTCCCCTCAACCCAGCTACCCGCTGGACGCCGGTGCCGGCCTGATCACCCCCGACCGGCTGGCCTGGCTGACCGAAGCAGGAATCGCGGTGGAGCCTTGCAGTGAGGAATCGACCCGGCGGCGGCCGCGTCGACCCGGCGAGATTCGGCTGACTGCTCCGTCCTGGAATCGCAGCATCGACCCGCTGTGGCGGCGAACCTCCTATTCCGGCCTTACGGCGGCTGCCCATGACGTGGTTCAGCCCGCGGCATCGATCGTGACCGATGAGCCCGTCGGCGACGTCGACGCCGTCGCTGAGGTCGACGGCCCGCGATCGCCGATGGCAGATCTCCCCGGCGGCACCGCTTTCGGCAGCTTGGTGCACCACATCTTGGAGAATCTGGACTGGCAGGCGCCCAGCGATGCTGAACTCGACCGGCGGCTGTTGGCTGCCACCACCGAGGCCACCGCCCGGTATGCATTCCACGCAGTGTCCCCGCAGACCCTGGCGCATGCGCTGAAGCCTGCGCTGCTGACCCCACTGGGGCCGCTCACCGACGACCGCACCCTGGCCGACTTCGAGGTCGGCGATCGGCTCAGTGAACTCGATTTCGAATTTCCGTTGGGCACCGATACCTCGCGCAACACCGTCGGCGACATCGCGGCCGTGTTGCGCCGCTGGCTACCGGCCGACGATCCGTTGGCCGACTACCCCGACGATCTGGAGTCCCCGGCGCTGTCGAACCAGGTTCTGCGGGGATTCCTCACCGGCAGCATCGACTCGGTGCTGCGGGTTCCCGGACCGGACGCCCCGCGATTCGTGGTGGTCGACTACAAAACGAACCGTCTCGGGCCGGCCGATCTGCGACTGAATCACTACCGCCGCCCCGCCATGACCGCCGAGATGCGTCGCAGCCATTACCCCTTGCAGGCGCTGCTGTACTGCGTGGCCCTGCATCGCTTCCTCGCCGCCAGGCTGGCCGACTACCGTCCCGAGGCGCAGCTGGGCGGAGTCGGCTATCTATTCGTGCGCGGCATGGGCGGCGTCGAGGCCGGCCCCACCACCGGCGTCTTCGACTGGCATCCCCCCACGTCCGCCATCGTCGAGCTGTCGGAGTTGCTCGCCGATCGGAGCCCCGCATGATCGAGATGGCGGTGAGCCTGAACCCAGGGTTGCTCAAAGACCTGAACCAAGCTGGCCTACTCGGCCTGGGGGACGTCCATGTCGCACAGAAGGTGTCTCACTTGTTCGGCGAGTCCGATCAACGAGTTCAGCTGGCCCTGGCCCTAGCGGTGCGCGCCCTGCGCGAAGGATCGACCTGTGTGGAGTTCGATCAACTCGATCAGTTCCGGGTGGCCGCCGATCCCGAGGCCACCGCGACGGTGGCTGACCTGCCATGGCCCGACCTCGAGCCCTGGCTGGCGGCGGTGGCGTCCAGCGCCATGGTGCACACCGAGTCGGCTGCGGTCGGTGATCGACCTTTGCGCCTGATCGGACGCCGCCTGTACCTCGAACGGTATTGGCAGGAGGAGAGCACGGTGGCCGAGCAGCTCACGGCGCGGCGTCAGCGCAGTGCCGATGCTCCCGTGTTGCCGCGGGTGGTCACCGCGGCCGCCGAACTGCTCACTGGGGACGATCTCGACCAGGCGACTGCAGCGATTGTCGGACTGTTCACCGGGGTCAGCGTGATCGCCGGAGGCCCGGGCACCGGGAAGACCTACACCGTGGCTCGGGTGCTGGCGATGATGCATCGCACTGCCACTCACCGCCTCAGCGTGGCTTTGGCTGCGCCGACCGGCAAGGCGGCAGTCCGCATGGATGAGGCGTTGGCCGGCGCGCTGGCATCACTACCACAGGATCTGGCAGCCCAGCTTGCCGGTTTGCGCGCCAGCACGATCCATCGGTTGCTGGGTTGGACTCCGCAGTCGCGCCACCGTTTCGTGCATCATGGCGGAAATCCGCTCCCCCACGATGTGGTGGTGGTCGATGAGGCGTCCATGGTCTCGGTAGCGCTCATGGCTCGACTTCTCGATGCGCTCCGTCCGACGGCGCGACTCATCCTGGTGGGCGACCCACACCAGTTGGCGCCGGTGGAAGCCGGTGCAGTGCTGGCCGACATCGTGGATGCCCCAGCGCCGAGATTGCCGCAGCTCAGCGCCGCCCTGAACGAACTGGGCTTGCCGGATTCGGGCACGGTGGCTGTGCTGCGTCGCAATCACCGATCTGATGCCACGGTGGCGCAATTCGCCGATGCGGTACTGGCCGCAGATGCCGAGGCCGTGGTCGAGATCGTCGGTTCCGGTGTGCCCGGCGTCTCTTTCACTGAGAATGCCGACGACCCGGCGCTGCGCCGGCGCGTCACCTCCGCCGCACTGGAGATGATCCGCGCCGCTCGTCGCGGCGAGGTCACTGCCGCCCTGGCCGCGTTGGGACGCCACCGCGTGCTGTGTGGTCACCGGCATGGTGATTACGGCACCGACCACTGGGCCCGCACCGTCGAGGCGTGGGTGAATGCCGAGCTGGGCGCGGACGTCGATGCGAACCCGTGGTACCCGGGCCGGCCGGTGATGATCACCCAGAATTCGCCGGAGGTGGGTCTATTCAACGGCGATGCCGGGGTGGTGATCCGCGAAGCCGGCCAGTTGCGGGTGCACTTCGACCGCGGAGATCACACCCAGGCGGTCTCGCCGTATCTGTTGGATGCGGTTCAGACCATTCAGGCGATGACCGTGCATAAATCCCAAGGCAGCCAGTTCGCCGAAGTGAGTGTGATCCTGCCCCCGGTTGAGTCTCCGCTGCTCACCCGCGAGCTTCTCTACACCGCCATCACGCGCGCCGAACACGGAGTTCACCTGATTGGCTCGGCCGCCTCGCTGCGACAGGCGGTTCTGAATCGGGCCCGTCGAGCCTCAGGGCTGAGTTCGCGGCTGTAGTCGGACCCTCATCCCACGGCCTCGACGCCGAGGGTGTCTTCCAGCCAGGCTTGAATCATGCGTCGAGCAATGGATCGCGACGGCGGCAGGGTGACGCTGCCATCGGCCAGGGCCGAGCGGAGATCGTCGCGGCTGAACCAGGCGGCGGTTTCGATCTCTCCCGGTGCCGGGGTGAGCTGGGTGGTAACTGCGTGAGCGTGGAAAGCGACCATCAGTGATCGGGGAAACGGCCACGGCTGCGAGCCCAGATAGTCCACCGCGCCGAGGCGGACGCCGACTTCTTCGCCGACTTCGCGGCGCACCGTCTGTTCCAAGGATTCGCCGGTCTCGACGAACCCGGCCAACACCGAGTACCGCGTTGACGGCCAGCTCGGCTGGCGGCCCAGCAACAGGCGGGCTTCGGAATCGGTGATGGCCACGATCACGGCCGGATCGGTTCGCGGGTAATCCTCACGACCGCAGCCGGGGCAACGTCGGGCATGTCCGGCATGAACCACCGTGGTCACCGTCCCGCAGGCCGGGCAGAAACCCGCCGCGGCATGCCAGCCGGCTAATCCGACCGCACCGAAAGCCAGCTGCAATTCGTCCTCGTCCAGGACCGGCAGCAACTCGCGCAGACTGCGGTCACCGTGGGCGATAGGGGTGATGAAGATCGGTCGATCCGCCCACAGCCCCAGCATGAAGTGCCGTTGCGGATCACAGGCTCCCTCGGCGGCGACCCAGCGGAGTCCGTCCTCGTCGGCGCTCACGTGACCGTCGGCGTCGACCCCCAATACCTGAGCGCGGGGATGCTGCCAGGCGTCGGTCGCCCACCCCGGTTCAGATCGTCTGCCCTCACCACGATCAAGAATGGGGTCCTGCTGCCATTGACTCACGCGTGCAGATTACCCATGCCTGCGCGGACCACGGCTTCGAGTCCAGCGCGGTCGGCCAGATTCTGCGGACGCAGCACTTCGCTGCGCTGCAAGTCGTAGAAGACCGCGTCGACGTCGCTGACGGCCACCCCAGTCAGTTCCGCCCAGGCAAGTCGATAGCAGGCCAATTGCAGCGGATCGGCGGCGGCGGCCGAGCCTGTCTTCCAGTCCACCACCTGTGGCCGACCATCGTCGCCGACGAACACCGCATCAATGCGGCCGCGCACCAACTGGCCGCTCAGCACCAGCGTGAACGGGGCCTCGACAGCAACCGGTACGGCGTTGGCGTAGGGGCTGGATTCGAATCCTTCTCGCAACCGGTCGTAGGTCACCCCGACCAGTTCAGTGTCATCGGCGATGAGGGCCCCCTGTTGGGCGAAGCGGTTCTCCAGCCAGCGATGAAAGTCGATCCCCCACCGCTGTGACTCGCTGACCAGGCGCGGCATCGGACGCCGCAGAGTCCGCCGGAACGCGGCCGCATCGCGTTGCAGCTGACCGAGCCCGGTCACGGACACATAGGCGGGCCGCACCGCAGCACGCTCGCGGCGCTGGGCCACCTCCAGGGCGACCAGCACCTGGGCGTTGTGGCGCCATTCTCGGCGCAGTGCCTCACCATCGCTGTCCAGGTCCGCCGGCGCCGGGTAGGCAGCAGTGCTCCCGTGCACGCGCCGCGCCGCCCGCACCTCGGCGGCGGCTTCCCGACGCAATGCGAGTTCCTCGGTGCCGCCCAGTACCGGCCAGGATGCGCCGCAATTCACCTCAGCCAGCGGGTTGACCTCCCCAATATCGTCGGTGCGCTCGACGACGTCGGCATGCTCGGCCAACACTGCGAAATAGCGCGACGGCACGCGAGGCTTGGTCAACTCCCCCGCCCAGGCGTGTGTGCTCGCCACCAGCAAGCGTCGGGCGCGGGTGGCGGCGACGTAGGCCAAGCGATCCTCACTGAGCACCTGGTGCTCGCGAAGATCCTCGTGCAAGCTCGTCAACGCCGCATTGCTCACCTCACCGAGCTGAGGCAGTGCCAGACTGTCCCCGCGCAGCGGGAACGGCAGCACGGCCGACTGTCGCACCCAATCGTCGCTGACTCGTGCATTCGGGAACACCGACTCGGCTAGGCCGGGTAGGAACACCACCTCCCATTCCAGGCCTTTCGCCTTGTGAACGGTGAGAATCTTCACCGAATCCGCCGAGGAGACCACCGCCTGTTCCAGGCCCACTCCGTAGCTGCGCTCCGCCTCGAGGTAGGCCAGCAGTCCGCTCAGCGAGGCCTGCACGTCAACCTGGGCGTACTCGGCCACCGCCCGCTGGAAGGCTCGCAGCGGCGCCGACGCCCCGACTGCCAGAGTTTCGGCCTCGACCGCCAGACCCAGCGTCGAAACCACTCGGCTGACCAATTGCGGCAGGTCGGTGTGCAGATAGCGACGAAGGCCGGCCAGCTCTGCGCTCAGCAGGCCGAAGCGCTGCCGCGCGGCCGTGCTGTAGGCCGCCCGCCCGGGATCGGCGAGGGCTTCGGCCAAGCTGGGGGTTTCGACGGCGCGGTCGCCGGCCAGATCGGCGGCGCGCTTGCCCAAGAGGGCAAGGTCGGGCAGGCCGATGGCCCAGCGCGGCGAGGTGAGCAGCCGGATCAGTGACGGGTTCTCGGTCGGATCGGCCAGCACCGACAGGGTTGCGACGACCTCGGCGATCACCGGAACGTCGAGCAATCCGCCCAGGCCCACGATCTGGGCCGGAATGTCCCGCTCGACCAGGGCGGTGTACACCGCGCTGACTTGGCTGTTGTTGCGGCACAGCACGGCCATCTCTTTCCAGGACGGCACGGCCGCGGTGCTGCGCAGATCAGCTATCCGGTCGGTCAGTGCGGCAGTCTCCTCCGGCCAGGTGAGGTAGGCGCGTGCCTCAATTCGTGCCTGCGGAGCCTGCGGCGGAGCGACCAACTCCAGGTCGAGTTGTTGTCCGGTAAGCAGTGGGTCGCTGCGCACCGAATCGGCCAGGCGGTTGGCTGCCGCCAGGATCTGGGGACCGCTGCGTCGGTTCACTGTCAGCGGGAAACTGGGTGCGGGGCTGCCGTCGGCCAGCGGAAAATCGGTGGCGAAGTCCAGGATGTTGCGGGCCGCAGCGCCGCGCCAACCGTAGATCGCCTGGCAGGGATCCCCCACCGCCGTCACAGCGTGCCCGCGTCCGCCACGGGGGTCGGCCCCGGAAAACAGGCCCCGCAGCAATCGGGCCTGCGCCGAGGAGGTGTCCTGGTACTCATCGAGCAGCACCACGCGGAAGTCCTCCCGGAGGCGACGGGCCACCTGCGGCACCTCGTCGATCAGGCGCGCGGCGGTCGCCAGTTGATCGGAGAACTCCTGGTAGCCCAGTTCACGCTTGAGCCGCTCATAGCTGGTCACCAACTCCAGCAACTCCAGTCGCTCAGCGCGCACCTCGTCGGCCTGTTGCACCGCACGGTAGACCTCACCGGTGTTGCGCCGCGGGGCCTGCCCCACAGCGGTGGCGAAGCGATCAGCGTGGCGAATGATGTCGTCGGTCCCCACCAGGTGCGACTTCATGTCGGCGGCCAGCCGCAGTACTCGTTCCACAACCGTGGCCGGCTGCAGCGTGGACAGCATCGCGAACGGTCCCACCGCATCGGCCACCACGCGGGCCGCAAGCCGGTAGCGGGTCGCATCGGTGATCAGCCGGGAGGTCGGCTCTTCGCCGAGCAGCAGTCCGTAGTCGCTGACCAATTGGCCGGCGAAAGCGTCGTAGGTCAGCACCACCGGTTCGGCGGCGTCCGCGTCGACCAGCGCAGCCGTGAGCAGAGCCTCGCGCACGTCCTGATCGAGTTTGGCCGCTGCCTTGCGGGTGAAGGTCAACCCCAGCACTTGGCCAGCGCTGACTTGTCCGGTGCCGACCAGCCACACCACCCGCGCTGCCATCACTGTGGTCTTTCCCGAGCCGGCTCCGGCAATGATGACGCCGGGGGTCAACGGCGCGGTGATGGCGTCCAACTGTTGGGCTGAGTACGGAATTCCGAGCAGTCCCGCCAACTCCTGGGGATCGGTCAGCATCAGATCACCTGCTGTCCCTGGTCTTGCGCGGGGCAACTGGCCCGGAAAGCACAGCCTCGGCAGTGAGGCCCCGCCACCGCCGGGTAGCGTCCCTCGGCCACCACCGCGGCGGCCGCCGCGACCCGGTGATGGACCCACGTCGGATAGCCCTCCTCGGCTGCGGCATCTCGATGCGGAGCGGTCGACAGAGATGGCTGACTGAACTCCTTCGGACGGGCAGGGTCACGGTCGCCGACCCGCAGGTAGACCGCTGCTGCACCGTCGATCGTCGTGCCGAACTCGGCCAGCCCACCGTTGAGGATCGCGAGCTGATAGATGCCCAACTGGTCCATGGCAGCGACTTCGGCACGGGTGGGTGGTCGTCGGGACGTCTTGAAATCCACAACGGACAGGCCCGCCTCGGTGCGCTCCAGCCAGTCGATCTGGCCGACCAGTTCGATGGGAAGTCCGTCGCAGACCAATTCGGTACGAAACGGCACTTCGACGCCGATGAAGGCGGCGCGGCGCGCCTGCCACCAGGCGAAGAACCGACTCAGCGCAGCGATGACGGCTTCGCGCTCGGCGGTGGCCCGCCACGGTGCCTGCGGGGGTAGTCGGTGCCACTCCTGATCAACCCTTTCGATCAATTGATCGAGGTCGCTGCCCTCGGTCACCGCCTGCTGCACCAGGGCATGGACCAGCGACCCGAGTTGAGCGGCCTCGCCGGCACCGCTTTCGGCCCGCGCCCGCTCGGCGAGGAAGTAGCGGCGCGGGCAGGTGAGGACGGCGCCCACGTGGCTGGGACGCAGCCGGATCGGTTTGGGGGCCGGCTGCGGTGCACTGGACACCTCGCGCAAACCCCACCAGGTGCCCGGATCTGCGCTGGGCACCACCGGGTCACCGGAGTCGTCGCGCTGGTCGGCCAACCAGGCCAACTCGATGGCAGCGGCCGCACGCACTGCGGCCGGACTGCGGGCATCAGCGCTGGCCCTGCGCAATTCGGCAACCAATGCGGGCGCGGTGATCGCCCCGGGGCCTCGCCGCGGAGGCGCTTCACCGTCGTCGGCCACGGCATCAGCGGAGCCCAACTCTGCGATGAATCGCGAGGGTGCTGCGGTGTCACCATCACTGATCGACGTCACCACCAGTACCCGTCGAGCGCGCGAACAGGCCAGGTGGAACAGTCGCCGCTCGGCGGCGAGCGCTTCCCGCGAACCCAGCGCCCCCACCAACCCGTCAGGGGCGAGCTCAGCGGCGTCGAGCACAGCATTGCGACTGGCTCGGGCGGGCCAGCGGCCTTCCTGGGCGCCGGTGACGACCACCACATCCCACTGCTGGCCACGGGCGCGGTGAGCGGTGAGGATCTGCACGCCCGTGCGCCGGAACTGCGATTCCCGCTGTCGATCCGCAGGGATCTGTTGGCCATCCAACTCGGCCAGAAATGCTCTCACGCCGGGGATTCCGCCGCGCCGATCGGTCTCGGCGGCAGCATCGAAGTAGGCGCACAATGCGTCCAGGTCGGCGTCGGCCCTGCTGGCGCCGGTTGGATCCTGCGCAGCCTCCTGCGCCAATCGGGTGGGCCAGTCGGTACCTTGCCACAGCGTCCAGGACACCTCGTCGACCGGGGCTCCGCCGGCCAGCAGTTCCCGTGCGGTGCGGATCAGGCCGCTCAGGGAACGCAAGGCGGTAGCTTCGGCGCTGGGGTCAGTGGCGGCCCATTCCGGATCGTTCAGGGCCTGTGCCAGTTGCTGCGCCAAGGGCTGCGGCACGGAGTCCACTCGTTCCCGCCACCGACGCACCAATGCACGCAGGCTCACCGCGTCGAAGCCTCCCAGCGGCGAGGTCAACAGGTGCTCGGCCTGTTCGGGCGTCGCGGCGCCGGACGCCGCGACTTCCAGCCCCACCAGCAGGGTGCGAACCGCTGGTGCTTGGGCCAGCGGAATCTCGTCACCAGGGCGCTGGACCGGGATCCCGGCGCCGGAAAGTGCGGCCACGATCGGTTCGACATCCTCACCCCCGGAACGGACCAGCACCGCCATCTGGGCATAACCGATGCCGTGGTCGACTCGGGCCCGATGCAGCTCGCTCAGGATCGCCGCGGCTTGATCGCTCTCGTCGGTACAGGCGTGCACCCGGAGCAGCCCGGCCGAGCCCAGCGCCGATCCTGACACTGCCGGCCTTCCCGATGGCCGAGGCAGTGCGTGGCGCAGGCCGCCGAGAGCGTCGTCGAGGCGAGGCCCGTACCGATGGGTGCTCCGCAACTCGGTGACCACCCCTGGACGCCCTGGCTCAGCGAAGCGGTCGGCGAAATCAGGGATCGCGCGGGGATCAGCGCCGCGAAATGCCGAGGCGATGCTGTCGGGGTCTGCGGTGGCCAGGACCGGCACCCCGACGGCCAGGACCCGCACCAACCCGAGTTGACTGGGATCCAGGTCGGCGTAGTCGTCGACCAGCACCGATCCGATTTCTGCTCTCACCACCGACGACACCGCTGGATCATCCACGAGCAGCCGAACTCGATGGATCAGTTCGGCGTAGTCCAGGACGTCTTCGGCGTCGAGCACGTCCAAGTACTCGGTGAAGAAATCCCCCAGCGCCTGCCATTCGTCGCGCTGCGCGCTGCCGCCAAAGGCGACCAGATCTTCGGGGTCCAAACCGAGCTGGCGGGCACGAGCCAGACAGGCGCGCACCTGCCGCGCGAAAGCGCGGGTGCCCACCGCTAATCGCAGGCGTTGCGGCCAGCCGTTCGGCCCCCGTCCGGCCAGCAACTCCCGTACCCGGAATTCCTGCTCTGCAGCATTGAGCAGCCGCACTGCGGGCCGCTCGGAGAAGCGCTGCCACAGGGTGCGGGCGAGCGCGTGCACCGTCGTCACCGATACCGACCAGGTTCCGGCCCCCAGTTCTGCCGCAATCAGATTGCGCACCTGGCTGGCTGCCGCACGATCCGCAACCAGGACCAGCGGCGGACGACCGCCCGCGCGCACCGCAGCGACCGCAGCCCGCGCCACCACGGTGGTCTTGCCCGTGCCCGGTCTGCCGAGCAGCAGCATCGCCCCACGCCATTGGGCCAGGATCGCCGCCTGCTCGTCGGACAGCGGGGCCAATCCCTGAGCCTCGGACACCGATTCCTGCACAGGGCTATGCAATCACGCCACACCGACACTGCGGTGCTGGAGTCAGGGATGCCCCGGGTCAGTCCCCCACACTGAGAGATGTCGCCCGAGGCACTGCGGAATTCTTGCGGCCGGACGGCTAGATTGGAGCCCGTCATCCGATCCGAGAGGTGCCACTGATGAGCACACCCCAACAGCCCGCGGGCCCGGCGGCAGCCCAGCTCGCTCCACCGGACATGCTGAACCTCACCGCACCGGCCGCGCCCGAGACCGTCACCGCGACGCAGGCACCGACGATGGCGCCTCAAGTCGAAGCGGCCCAGGTTCCCGTCCTCGACGCCAAGGTCGATGAATTCCTCGGTGCGCTGGCCACCGCTGAGACCGGATCTCCGACCTTCAGCGCCCAGGCCGACGCGGTTCGTTCAATGGGTGATGCCGACATCCGCAAAGCCGCCGAAACCTCCAACCGGCTGCTGCAGACCCCGGTGCGCGCCGTCGAAGCCGGTGGCTTGTCGAACACCTCGAATGTGTCCAAGACTCTGCTGGAGCTGCGGCGCACCGTTGAAGATCTCGACCCGGCCGCGGCAGGCAAGTCCAAGGGATTCTTCGCCAAGCTGGGCATCGGCAAACAGATGGGTGACTACTTCCGCAAGTATCAGTCCTCGCAGACCCATCTGAACGGCATCCTGCACGCGCTGCGATCGGGCCAGGACGAGCTCACCAAGGACAATGCCGCGCTCAACATGGAGAAGCAGAATCTGTGGACCGTGATGGGTCGGATGAATCAGTACGTGTACATCGCCGAGCGGTTGGACGCCAAGCTCAGCGCTCAGATCGCCGAGATCGAACTCACCGATCCCGAGAAGGCGAAGACGCTCCGTCAGGACGTGCTGTTCTACGTCCGCCAGAAGCACCAGGATCTGCTCACCCAGCTTGCCGTCTCCATCCAGAGCTACCTGGCCATCGACATCATCATCAAGAACAATCTGGAGCTCATCAAGGGTGTTGACCGAGCCGCCACCACCACGGTGTCCGCGCTGCGGACGGCAGTCATCGTGGCGCAGGCGCTGGGCAATCAGAAGCTGGTGCTCGACCAGATCACCGCGTTGAACACCACCACCAGCGAGATGATCCAACGCACCTCGGAGATGCTCAAAGAGAACTCGGCCCAGATTCAGGAGCAAGCCGCCTCCTCCACCATCGGTTTGGAGCAACTGCAGGCCGCCTTCGCCAACATCTACACGACCATGGATTCCATCGACGAGTTCAAACTGCGGGCCCTGGACACCATGTCGGCGACCATCGGAACCTTGGAGACCGAGGTGGCCAAGAGCAAGGAATACCTCGACCGGGTTTCCCAGCAGGACAGCCGGTCCGCTTCGATGCCTTCCTTGAGCATCGATCTCTGACGTCGGTATGGGCATTTGGGATTGGTTGACCGGCGCTGAGGAAGATCCACCAGCGGCGGTCGAGGAGCTGTCTACCGCCCCGACCGAGCCCGATATCAGTGCAGCGTTGGACTCAGTGACCGCTTTGGTCTCCGATCCGGTCGTGCCCGGCCCCGTGCGAGCCCGGACGCTGCGAGTGATCGACACCGTCCGCAAGACCTTGCCACGGCTGGGTCTGCTGGGTCTGGGCAGCTACGACGCCTATTCCGTGGTCGCCACCGCCACCGACTATCTCCCCGAGGCCATCGGCGGTTACCTGCGGTTACCTCGGGACTGGGCCGATTCCCGTCCCGTTGAGGGAGGCAAGACCGCCCTGCTGATCCTGGTGGACCAACTCGATCTACTCGCCGTGACGATGGACGCCATCTACGATGCCGCCAACACCACCGACGCTGCCGCCTTGATCACCCACGGCCGCTTCCTGCAAGAGAAATTCGGGCATCCACAAGCCCCTGAACTCAACTTGGGACCATCCTGATGAGCACTGCCGCATTGAAGAAGGCCCTCGCCGAACTGGATGCTGCCGCATCGGCTGCCGGAGTCGAGGTCGATACCGCTCGCGCCGAAGCACGGGTGCTGTCGGCGGCCGTCGCCGAAGCCAACCGTGGCGCCTACCTGGATTGGTGCGCAGCCTGGGATCGCCAGGCCTCGGCCCAGGAGTTCATGGACGCAGCGGTCGCCGGGCGCCGCTATCGGCGCAGCGCAACCCCCTTGGCCAGCCAACTCGGCGCTACCCCATCCGGTGCGGCGTATTCCCATGCCTTGGCGCAGGTCTGCCAAGCGGCGGCGACGCTGGGGGAACCCTCCCCGGACGCCATTGGTGCGGCCACCATGGCAGCAGCCGCCCAACAGCCGACCGTCACGCCCACTGCGCTTTCCGCCCCGAGCACCGGCATGACCCCCGACACCGACCCGGCCCAGCAGGAATTCCTGAGGCAGGCGCCGACCATCCTCGGTGAGGTGCTCGCACGCATGTCGGGCGTGCAGGATTCTGTCTGGGATCTCAGTCGACTCGATCCGCACACTCCAGGAGCATTCGCCGGGTTGGGTCCGGCTCCGGTTTCGCAGCCGGCAGCGGCGCGCGACCTCGAGCCGCCCGCCGCTGCCCCGGCGGTGACCGAACCGCAGCCTGAGGCTGCCGTCGAGACGCCCGCCGAACCAGCCGAACCCGAGAAGACCGTTGAGGAATGGCTGGCCGAACTCGACGAGTTGACCGGGTTGACCAGTGTCAAGGCCGAGATCCACCGCCAGACGGCCATCCTGCGGGTCGACGCCCTGCGCATCAAAGCGGGCCTGAAGAGCCCGACGATCACCCGGCATCTCGTATTCGTCGGCAATCCGGGCACCGGCAAGACCACCGTGGCCCGCATGGTGGCGGGCATTTACAAGGCCATCGGGCTGCTCAGCAAAGGGCAACTGGTGGAGGTGGACCGATCCGAGTTGGTCGCGGGCTATCTGGGCCAGACCGCCATCAAGACTGCTGAGGTCGCCGCCAAGGCCTACGGCGGCGTGCTGTTCATCGACGAGGCGTACTCGCTCAACGGTGATCAATACGGCGAGGAGGCCATCAACACCCTGGTCAAGGAGATGGAGGATCACCGCGACGATCTGGTGGTCATCGTGGCCGGCTATCCGGCTCCCATGGCCGAGTTCATCGCCAACAACCCCGGACTGGCCAGCCGCTTCCGCACCACCATCGAGTTCGAGGACTACACCGACGACGAACTGCGCGGGATCTTCACCTCGATGGCCGCCAAGTCCGATTTCGACCTCGGCGAAGGGTGTCTGGAGGAGTTCAGCAACCAACTCGCCCAGCAGAGCCGCGATGAGAACTTCGGCAACGGGCGCTTCGCCCGCAACCTGTTGGAGGCCGCCGTTGGACGCCACGCGTGGCGGCTGCGCGACGTTGGCGAACCCACGGTGGATGAACTGCGCACCTTGCTGGCTGAGGATCTGATCGATCCCGATCCATCGCCACGGCTGCGGCCACCGGCCAACGCGGTTCCCCAGGAGCCGGTCGAGTTCCCCGCTCTGCCCACCCAGGAGACTCCGTGACGAACCTGGCCCAGCCACCGAACCGATCGGCCAAGCTCACCCACCTGATCGCACAGTCCGCGGCCCCCGATCTGGCCGAGATCGCCTTGCCGGCGGCACCGAGCAGCCAAACGCCCCAGCTGCTGCGGCGCTACCAACTCCTGGCTGTGATCGCGCTGCTGATCCTCGGATTGAGCGCCATCGCCGCCACCGTCCAGCTGCGGTCCGATCTCACCCAGGGGCCGGGCATCGTCGATCAGTACGCCCGCCTCGGCTCGGTGCACAGCGAACTGCTCAGCGCCGGCAATGCTGCGGCACGCAACCTGCTCGCGGCCTCGGCCACCGACCGCAAGGAAGTGAGCAGCCATCTCAGCAACGCCGATCGCCTGATCCTGCAGGCCACTGCAGAACGCCCTCAGGACGCCGATCAGTTGGCGGTGTTGAGCACCAACCTCATCGAATACGACCGACTGCTGTACACCGCCACCACCAGCGATACCACCACTGCCACGGCGTCGTTGAGCCGGGCCGATCAGCTCTTGGACGACCAACTGGTACCGGCGATCAACGCCTTGCGTGCCCGCCTGGCTGCCGAGGCTGGCGCCGGTTCGTGGCCGGGCTGGGGGTGGCTGCTGGCTGTCACCGCCCTGGCCGCTCTCGCACTGCTGGTCACCACGTCGATCGGGACCGCTCGGATCACCCACCGCTACCTCAGCCGTGGGCTGGTCGGAGCACTGCTCGCTGCGATCCTGCTCGCCGTGTTGGGTGCGGTGGCGATCACTCGTGCCGACAACGCCCTCAACCTCGACCAGTCAGTCGAGGTGAACACCACCGTTTCGATCGCCGCAGCGCGATCCGGCCTCAACGCAGCCGATCGGCTCCAACTGCGCGGAGCCCTGGCGCGGCAATGGTCGAGTAGCACCAGTGCGACGGTCACCACCACCAGCGGCCCCGCCCAGTCGACAGCAGACGCCTATGCGGTGATGCGGGACCCCATCGTCGCCGTCCGCCAATCCCAGTCGACGATCAACTCCCTGTTGGAACGCCACGACTGGACGCAGGCGAGCAAGCGACTCACGGCGACCAAGGGTGTGCAGGCCGAGCTGGCCGCCTTCGAGGAGGCCGCCGATCTCGAAACCCAAAGTGCTGCGGCTGCCGCAGTCCAGGCCCTGGGCGCCACGGCCGTCGTCATGGTGATCCTGGCCATCATCGACACGCTGCTCCTGCTCAGCGGTCTGGTGCTGGCCATCTGGGGATTGGATCGCGTCCTGAGGGAGTACCGATGATCACCGCACCCCACGCCCCCGGCGGGCTCGGCGTCGCCGCCACCGCAGCCCAGATGCTGGATTATCTGGGACGGCTGGACACCTGGCTGGCCGAGCGTCGCGCCGAACTCGATGCCCTGGACGCCCAAGTGATCGCCGAAGGTCGATCCGCGGAGCTCACTGCCGACATGTCGCTGGCGATGGCGCTATGGCAGGCTGCCAAGACTCGCCAGGAGCTGCTGCTGTCGACCTGGGATTCCGGACGGGTTGGACCGCAGGAGTTGGACCGGCTCGCCGGATTGGTCTGGGGGCGCCTGGAAACCGGTGGATCACCGGTGAGCGCGTTGCGATCCATGGCCGTGTCCCTCCCGGAAGCCGGGCAACTGTGCGATGCCCTGGTGGCCCAGCTCCGCATCCGACTGAACACCAATCCGCAGGCCACGGCGATGAAAGTCCGGCTGCGCGATCTGCGCGCCCAAGCCGAACGGATCCGCGATCAGTTGGCTTTGGAGCCACCGGCGCTGGCCCCACCAGGGCAGGCCACATTGGCCACGATCGTCTCGCGCATCTCAGAACTGGAAGAGAAGCTGCAGCGGGGTGGGGACATCTCCGGTCTGCTCAGCAGTCTCGAGGTGACCGCAGCCACCTTCGAGCGTGACTTGATCGTGGGAGCCGCCCGCCGCCGCGAAGCCGTCGAGTTGCTGGCCTCGGTGCGCCGTCGTCACGCCGAGGTGACCGAACACGAGGCATTGGTGACGGCACTCGCCGAGCGCGCTGCTCAGGAGGTGTGGCCACTCAGCACTCAGCCGCTTCCCCGGTTGGCAGCGCTCGGCCCGATCCCGAACACCCCCGAGGCGTTGCGCACCTTCCTGCAGGCCCTCAACGAACTCGACGCCGCGCTGCGTGGCCACAAGAAGCTGCTCGATGAGCGCCTCGCCGAGAGTGCTCAGGCTGCGGCCCGCTTCCAGACTCTGCAAGCCCGCGCCGATGCGCTCGCCGAGCAGCCGTCAGCTCTGGCCGAGTACCGGACACTGATCGGTGATCGGCTGGCCGCCCACCCGGTGGTGCTCCCCGCCTTGGAGCAGCTGCTCAACGCCTACGCTGTGGAGCTGGACCGCGCTGAAGCCGGCGGTGGCCGATGAAGTGCCGTCAGCCGGGCTGCACCGGCACCATCATTGACGGCTACTGCGACGTGTGCGGAATGCCGGGCCTGTCCATGCCAGTCGGCGATGCCCGCCCAGGTTTCCGTCCAGCGACCGCTGCCAGCGGCGCCTGCCCGCAGCCGGGTTGCACCGGCCAGATCATGGACGGCTACTGCAATGTCTGCGGACTTCCGGCTGCCACCGCCGCACCGACAGCGGCAGCGGGGGCGGAGTCGACCCGGACCCGTACCTCCGTCCAACTGGGCGCGACCGCATTCGGTTCAGCACGGGTCACCTCTTTCGGCGACCGGCTCGTGAAGCGCCGGGCCGCCGCGGTCAAGCAGACCGGCCAGATCGGTGCCGGGCTGACCTCGGTGCCACCCGCACCGGCGCTGGATCCGGCGAAGGCGATCCTTCCCAAGCCGGATGTGCCGCTGTCGGCACGCATCTGTTCGCGCTGCGGCACCAAGGTGGGTCAGGGTGCGGAGAATGTGGCCAGCCGCTCCGAGGGTTTCTGCCCGTCCTGCGGCGCCCCGTATTCGTTCACCGTCAAACTCACCGCCGGTGAGGTGGTCGCGAACCAGTACGAGGTTGTCGGCGCTTTGGCGCATGGCGGTATGGGCTGGATCTATCTGGCCAAGGATCGCAATGTGTCGGGACGCTGGGTCGTCCTCAAGGGGCTGTTGAACTCCGATGACGCCGACGCGCTGGCAGCCGCCGTCGGCGAGCAGCGCTTCCTAGCCCGAACCGAGCACCCGCTGATCGTCGAGATCTACAACGTCGTCACCCACCATGATGCGGTCTACATCGTCATGGAATATGTGGGCGGACGGTCCTTGAAACAGCTTCTGAAGCAACGTCGGGTGGCCAACAACGATCAGCCCGATCCGCTGCCGGTGGAACAGTCGCTGGCATTCCTCATCGAGATTCTGCCGGCGCTGGGCTACCTGCATTCGTTGGGACTGCTCTACTGCGATTTGAAGCCCGACAACGTGATTCAGGTCGGAAACTCGCTCAAGCTCATCGATCTGGGTGGGGTTCGGCACGCCAACGACGAGGACTCCGCGATCTACGGCACGATCGGCTTCCAGGCACCCGAGGTGCCGACCTTGGGGCCATCGATCGCCTCGGACATCTTCACGGTAGGGCGCACCCTGCTGATGCTGTCGGCTGACGTGCCGGGGTTCCAGACGACCTCAGAATTCACCATTCCGCCAGCCCACGAACTGCCCGCCTTCGCCGAACAGGACTCGCTGTACCGGCTGCTGCTGAAGTGCTGCGCCCCCGACCCCAGCGACCGTTTCGTGTCAGCCGAGGACCTGCGCGAACAGATGCTGGGCGTACTGCGTGAGGTGGTGGCCAGTCGTCGCGCCGGTGTCGGATCGGCGTCGGCATCCTCGGCTCTGTTCGAGTCGCCCACGGTGGCTGGGCACGGCTATCCACTGGGCTCGCTGCCCCAGCTACGCCAGGACCCCAGCGATCCTCAGGTCGATTTCCTTGATCGCATCGGCGGGGAGCCGGTGCAGACGCGCCTGGAGTCGCTGTCGCATCCGCCTGCCTGGTCGACCGGGGTGTGGCTGGCCCGCGGCCAGGCCGCCTTGGAGGCCGGCCGCACCGCGATGGTGGAGGAATGCGTCACGCATCTCCTCGACGATGACCCGTGGCAGTGGCGGGCCTTGTGGCTGGCCGGATTAGGGGCGCTGGCCGCCAAGGACTACGGCAAGGCGCAAAGCGCGTTCAATGCCGTCTACGGCGAGTTGCCCGGCGAGTTGGCTCCCAAACTGGCCTTGGCCACCGCATGCGAGTTGGGCGGCGAATACGACCTCGCCGAAGTTCTGTACCGCATCTGCGCCAGCACCGATGCGGCCTATGTCACTCCGTCGGCTTTCGGTCTGTCTCGGATCCGGCGCCAGCGCAACGATCTTGCCGGGGCGATGCGAGCCTTGGAGATGGTGCCCACCACCTCCCGGGGCTACCCCGAATCGCAGCGGCTGCGCGCCACCACCGTGGTCGCCGCCGCCCGCACGGCCGACGAGATGGCCATTGCCTTCGACGCCGTCGCCACAGCACCCCTGGAGCCGCAGGTCGAGACCGAGGCCCGGGCGGTACTGCTGCGTCGTGCCCTACTGCTCACCAGCCAGGGTGTCGTGGTGCATCGCGGCGGCGCGCCGCTGACACCGACGGTGATGCTGTCCGATCTGGCCGACTGTTACCGCCGGCTGGCCGCGTTATCCACGTCTGCGAGCACGCGGGCCGGCTACGTCGACCTCGCCAATTCACTACGACCGTGGAGCCTGCTATGACCGAGCCGCAGTGGCCACTATGGAGCAGTGAGCATCCGGATGCCGTGCCACCGGAAGTCCTCTCCTGCCCGAATTGCGGGCAACCGGTCGCCCCGGGGGCGGCCTACTGCGAGGCCTGTGGCGCGACGGTGAATCCCGACCAGACGGTGCCTGCGCCGCAACCGCGGACGCCCGGCGACGCCTCCACCCAGACCCGTAGGTTGGGCAGCCGCGCCAGCGAGGTCGTCACCTGTGCCGCCTGCGGCGGCACGATCGATTCCGACGGCTATTGCCAAATCTGTGGCGCCAAGGCACCCAGTGCTCGTGACCACTACCGCGAGAGTCCTTCGGACTGGGTCGGTGGCGTGTGCGATCGGGGTCTGCGGCACTCTCGCAATGAAGACGCGATGGCCCTGTGGTCCGAAGGTCCGAACGCGGTCCTGGTCGTGTGCGACGGAGTTTCCAGCAGCACCGACCCTGATGCGGCCGCAACAGCAGCCGCGTCCGCTGTCCGCGATCATCTGATCGAGGTCGTCACCTCACTGAGCGCGGCCGACGACGCCGCAGCCGTGCTGGCCACCGCCTTCGTCGACGCCAGCGCAGCCGCCAACCAGGCCGTCATCGCCATCACCGATCCGGACTCCACCAACGCACCTTCGGCGACCCTCGCCGCCGCGGTCGTCCTGGGTGATGAGGTGCACTTCGCCAATCTGGGTGACTCGCGGATTTATCTGCTGGGCGAAGGCCGACGGGAACTGCTCAGCGTGGACGACTCGATGGCTCAGGCGTTCATCGAGCAGGGAATGGCTCGCAGCGAAGCCGAGTCACTGCCCCGCGCCCACGCCATCACCAAATGGCTGGGACGCGACGCCCTCGACATCGAGCCTCGGGTCGGATCGGCACGTCTGACAGCACCAGGCTGGGTTCTGGTGTGTTCTGACGGTCTGTGGAACTACGCCTCCGAACCCGACGAGCTGTACTCGCAGCTGACCAGCGCGGCAGACCCAAGTTCTCCGGTGGCGGTGGCGGAGACCCTCGTGGTGTGGGCGAATGGACAAGGCGGGCATGACAATGTGACCGTGGCTTTGGCCCGGGTGGCGCCGCTGGAGGCGGACAGTAACCTGGGCATCACCGATGATGAGTCAAGCCCAGAAGGTGAGGGATAGCGGCGTGGCTGAGTTCAGCTCTGCGGTCTACCAGAACGAGTTCCTGCCCGATGGCGGCACCGACGTCAACGCGATCATCACCGTTCGCTGCAGCGATGCGGGCGCGGCTGGCCGAACCGGGAGCGGCAGCGCCGGCGAGATCATCGCCGTCGACACCTCCGGCTCCATGGGCCATGCCAATATGCAGGCAGCCAAACAGGCCGCCATGATCGCCTTGGACAACATCCTGGACGGCACCTACTTCGCGGTGGTCGCCGGCAACCACAAGGCCTATCTGGCCTACCCCATGGTGCAGACCGGGGCGGGCATGATCCTGATGGACCCCCGTACCCGCGCCGAGGCCAAGCGCGCCATCAGCTTCTTCCGTGCCGAGGGCGGCACCGCCATGGGTACCTGGCTGAATCTGTGCAAGGCGCTGTTCGACTCGATCGGCAATCTGGCGAACAAGCATGTGATTCTGCTCACCGACGGTGAAAACCACAACGAAACGCCTCAGCAGTTGGATTCAGCCCTGGCCAAATGCTCGGGCCACTTCCAAGTGGATGCTCGCGGCGTCGGTGTGGACTGGAAGGTCGCCGAGATCCGCAAGATCGCCCAAGCGCTGCTGGGCACCGTCGACATCATCGGCGACCCCAGCCAGTTGAGCGCGGTCTTCGCCGAGCTGATGCGCAACTCGATGGCCCGCGGTGTGGCGAACGCCGAACTACGGGTCTGGATTCCGCAAGGCGCCCAGGTGTTGTTCATCCGGCAGGTCTCCCCCACTGTCGAGGACCTCACCCACCGCGGCACGCCGGTGAATCAGCTCACCATGAGCTACCCGACCGGTTCCTGGGCTGACGAGGAACGCGACTATCACGTCTCGGTGCGGCTGCCGGCCAAGGCTGTCGGCCAGGAACAGCTCGCCGCCCGAGTGCAGCTCGCCGTCGGACCGGATCTGCTCACTCAGGGCCTCGTGAAGGCGAAATGGTCGGCCGACACCAATCTGACCGCGCAGATCAACCCCGAAGTGGCCCACTACACCGGCCAGGTCGAGCTGGCGCAGATGATCCAAGACGGCCTCGCCGCCAAGGAAGCCGGCGACACCGGCACGGCGACCACGAAGCTGGGTCGAGCGGTGCAACTCGCCACGGAGACCGGAAATGCGGAGGCCACAGCGAAACTCCGTAAGGTAGTTGATATCGCCGATGCCCGAACCGGCACGGTTCGACTGAAGCAGGCGGTCTCCAAGGCCGATGAGATGGCTTTGGATACTGCGTCCACCAAGACCACGCGAATCAGGGGCTGAGATGGCAACGTGTCCCGCTGGGCACTCCAGTGACCAAGACGACTTCTGCGCAGTGTGCGGGCTGCCCATCGAAGCGGCGCAACAGTCTTCCCCGGAGGCGGTCGAAGAGTCGCCGTCCCCGACCGCGGTGACCTGCCCCTCGTGTGGGGCTCCGAACGTCGCCGAGGCCCTGTTCTGCGAAGCCTGCGGTTTCGACTTCACCGGCACCGCGACGCCGGCTGAGTCCGCGAAACCGCAGTGGCCCAGCCTCGGAGAACCGGCAGCGGCGCCGTCGACCGCCGCTGCGATCCCGACGCCACCGGCCGAGCAGCCTGCTGCCGCCAAGCCGTCCGTGGAGTGGATTGCGGAGTTGTGGATCGATCCCGATTGGTACGCCGCTCAAGGATCGACCGACCCGATGCCCTCGGTCGGCTTGCCCGACATCGTGCCGCTGGTCAAGGAGAGCAACCTCATCGGACGGTTGTCACACAGCCGCGGCATCTTCCCCGATGTGGAATGCGAACTCGACTCCGGGTGCAGCCGTCGTCATGCGATGCTCACCCACGAGGGCAGCCGTTGGTGGATTGAGGACTTGGGCTCGGCCAACGGCACCTTCGTGGGCCCGGCCGCCGGGCCGCTGCCAGCGATGCCGATTCCGCAGGGACGGGTGGAACTGACCGCCGGTCAGCGGATCTACGTCGGGGCCTGGACCCGAATCGTCATTCGCAAGGCCACGCGCGAGGAGCAGGAGGCCTTCGCGCACTGAATCGCATTGCGCTGTGGGCGTACCCGGCACCGCGGACGTCATCGGCGCAGGTAGATTTGGCCACGATCCGAAGGAGGAAGCGTGGAGATCAAGATCGGCATCCAGGAGATTTCCCGGGAATTGACCGTGGAGACCGAGGCCACTGCGGCTCAGGTGGAAAAGGACCTCAAGAAGGCTCTCGACGATGATGGTCTGCTGACCCTGACCGATGACAAGGGCCGCAAAGTCCTGATCCCGGCTGATCGGATCGCCTACCTTGATCTGGGCCAGGAGAAGAGCCGTCCGGTGGGCTTCGGCACCGTCTGAAGCGCAGCGGAGGCTGTGAGCGCTAGACTTGCCTTGCTCACCGCAAGTGTGAACCTGCCTAGAGCGGACTACTGTCCGCCGGTAGACCTAACTGCGCCGACGCGCAGGTGAAGATGAGGCAAGACGCTGACTGAACAAGCTCTTTCGACCGCGCCCGCGGCACCACCCACCCAAACTTTCGCCGAACTCGGCGTAATTCCTCCGATCAGCGAGGCTCTCGCCGAGCTCGGAATCATCACTCCTTTTCCGATTCAGGCGTTGGCAATTCCGATCGCCATCAACGGCACCGACATGATCGGACAGGCCCGCACCGGCACCGGCAAGACCCTCGCCTTCGGTATCAGCCTGCTGCAGCGGGTCGTCGTACCCACCGATCCCGGCTATGCCGAGCTGGAGCGCCCCGGCCTGCCGCAGGCCTTGGTCATGGCCCCCACCCGGGAGTTGGCCTTGCAGGTCGCCGGTGACTTGGAGATGGCCTCCACCGTACGCAAGGCGCGCGTCCTGACCGTCTATGGCGGCGTCGGCTATGAGCCGCAGTTGGATGCTCTGGCCACCGGCGTCGATGTCGTCGTCGGAACGCCAGGACGACTCCTGGATCTGGTCAATCGTCGTTCACTGGATCTGTCTGCGGTGAAGGTCCTGGTTCTGGATGAGGCCGACGAGATGCTCGACCTGGGCTTCCTGCCCGACGTCGAGCGGTTGATCTCCAAGACCCCGAAGTCACGCCAGACTCTGCTGTTCTCGGCCACCATGCCGTCGGCTGTTGTCGCGCTGGCCCGGATGCACCTGAATCAGCCGGTGAACGTGCGTGCCGAGACCAAGGACGCCCAGCTCACTGTTCCTGACACCACCCAGTTCGTCTACCAGGCCCATGACCTGGACAAGCCGGAGATCGTCGGCAAGCTGCTGCAATCCCCGCAGTGCACGCGCACCATCGTGTTCACCCGGACCAAGCGCGCCGCGCAACGGCTCGCCGATGAACTCGTCGATCGCGGCTTCTCGGCCACTTCCATCCACGGCGATCTGAATCAGGCCGCCCGAGAAAAGGCGTTGAAGAAGTTCCGCGAAGGCAAGGTCAACACGCTGGTGGCCACCGACGTCGCCGCCCGTGGTATCGACATCACCGATGTCAGCCATGTCGTCAACTACGAGTGCCCGGATTCGGAGATGACCTACGTGCACCGCATCGGACGCACCGGTCGCGCCGGAGCCAAGGGTGTTGCGGTGACCCTGGTCGACTGGGCCGATGTGACCCGCTGGAAGGTCATCAACAAGGCTTTGGGTCTGGACTTCCCCGAGTTGGTCGAGACCTATTCGACCTCACCGAATCTCTACGCCGATCTGCAGATTCCCGAGGAAACCCGCAGCCGCATCAAAGCCGCCGAACCGCGCGAACCCAAACCGCACCACGGCCACGAGCACAAGGCCGGCGGCCACAAGGATGGCCATCACGGCCAGGCCGAGAAGAAGGCCGACCGTCCCAAGCGTCGCCGGAGTCGTCAGCGGCTGCGCAACGGCAAGCCGGTCAGTGGCGCCGAGGCACCGGCTTCTCAGTAGACCATGTTCATGGCCTGGCGCACCTCTGCCAGGGTGGCGTCGGCAACCTCATTGGCATGAGCGTTGCCGCGCCGCAGCACGTCGATCAGCGCACCAGGGTCGGCGGCCAGCTCGGTACGGCGCGCCCGAATCGGGGCGAAGAACTCGTTGACGGCCTCGGTCACAACCCGCTTCAGTGTGCCGCCGCCGCCGTCGCCGATGCCCTCGGCGATGGCCACCGGGTCCTGCCCGGTGCACAGTGAGGCCAGCAGCAGCAGGTTGGAGACCTCGGGGCGATTCTGCGGATCGTAGCTGATGTGACGGTCGGAATCGGTGACCGCCTTCTTGATCAGCTTCGCCGTGGTGTCGGCGTCCATGCCGATCTCGATCACATTGCCCTTGGTCTTGCTCATCTTGGTGCCGTCGAGACCGAGCACAGTGGAGGCAGTACTCAACAGCGCCTCGGCCTGCGGGAACACCGGACGTTCCGGGTCGACGCGGCCATAGCGTTCGTCGAAGCGGCGCGCCACCACTCGGGTCTGCTCCAGGTGCGGCAACTGGTCCTTTCCGACCGGAACCAGATTGGCCTTGCAGAACAGGATGTCGGCGGCTTGATGCACCGGGTAGGTCAGCAGCAGTCCCGACATGGGGCGGTCCCCGGTTGCTTCCAGTTCGGCTTTCACGGTCGGATTGCGGCGCAACTCGGCGTCGGTAACCAGCGACAGGAACGGCAGCAACAACTGGTTCAGCGCCGGCACCGCGGAGTGGGCATAGATCGTGGTGCGCGACGGATCCAAGCCGATGGCCAGGTAGTCGGCCAACATGCCCAGCACCCGCTCGTGGATCGGGCCGGTGCCGTCACGATCGGTGATCACCTGGTAGTCGGCGATCAGGATGAAAGTGTCCACGCCCGCGTCCTGGATACGCACCCGATTCGCCAGCGAACCGAAATAGTGGCCCAGATGGAGATTGCCGGTGGGCCGGTCTCCGGTCATCACTCGGAAGCCCGATGGATCTTTGGCGATGTGCGCCTCGATCTCGATGCTGCGGGCCTCAGTACGCCTCAGCGAGGCCTCCGAGGTCGAACCAGCCAGTTGCTCTCCGGCGTCAGCAGACGAGGCGGACATGAATCACTGCACCTTCTTCGTTGGAAAAGAACCGAGTCCAGACTTTACCGGGTCGGATTCACCAGGTGCCGCCACGGGCCGCGATCCGGCGATCGAGTTCGTCCACCACCTCGACGGCGGTGGTATTGCAGCCCAGGAAGTAGCTCGGCTTCTTGCCACTGCCGTGGTAGTCCGACGAACCGGTGATGAGGGCTCCGGCCGCGATCAGCGGGGGCCGCAGTAGGGCGCGGGCGTCGTCATCGTGATCGTTGTGATCCACTTCGATGCCGTCCACTCGTCCGGAGCCGACCAGCCCGGTCAGATAATCCAGGTCGAGCACCCCCCGACTGGAGCGGCCCCACGGGTGAGCGATCACGACGGCACCGCCAGCGGCGGACACCAGGTCGATGCCGCGTTCCAGGGGGGTCGAGTACCGCTCCACGAAGGCCGGCTTGTCGTCGGCAAGCCAATTGTCGAAGGCCTCCTGGCGATCGGCGACATAGCCCAGTTCCACCATCGAATCGGCGAAATGGGGACGCCCGATCGACGGGCTGTCCCCCACGTGACGCATCAGCACCTCTTTCGGAATGGGGACGCCGCCGGCGGCGAGTTTGCCGAGCATCGTCTCAACCCGTTCGCTGCGTCCGGCCCGGATCCGCGCCAGTTCGGCGGTCAGCTCCGCGTCGTCGGGCCGACAGCCGAATCCCAGCAGGTGGATCTCCACGCCGTCCTTGGCGCAGGAGATCTCGATGCCGCGAAGCACTCGAATACCGTGGACTTCACCGGCAGCCAGGGCTGGCGCCCATCCGGCCACGGTGTCGTGGTCACACAGGCCGACCGCATCCAATCCAGCCGCCGCAGCATTCGCCACCAACTCCGCAGGGGTATCGGTGCCATCGGAAACCGTGGAATGGGTGTGCGGGTCGGTTCGGTATTCAGCGGACATCGCTCTCCTGGTTCTGGGACTCGCTCAGCATGGCGCGCAACTGGCTCAGGCCAACGTTCATTCGAGCCACATCGGGGGTTCCGTCACACGCCTGCCGGATCGTCGCGACTCTGGTTGACACCCCGGGGTGGCCGGCCAGCCAGGTGGCGACCACTGAGCCTACCCGTGCCTGTGGCGACACGCTTGCCAGCACCGACTCGGTCAGCTCGGCGTGAGCGGCCAACAGCTCGTCGCGCAGCGCGGCACGGGCCATGGCGTCCCAGCGGATCTGGCGAGGCAGGTTGTCCACCCCGCCGAACATCAGGTCCAGCCCGAGGGCGTCGGCGAGTTGATAGTGAACCTGAGCCACCCGAAGCGGCGACTGGTTCAAGGTGCGGGCCACCTGCACCACGCTCAGCAGAGTGTGGGCTTGACCGGCGGTACTGAGGTTCTCGGCCAGGTCGAGATTCACTCCGGCTTCGATCCAGCCCCGAGCATGGGCCACCTGGGCGTGAGCATCGGCTCCCGCCAGCAGACTGGCCAGCAGCGGACGCAACTCGGCCACGGCCGGACCATAGGTCGCGACAACGCCCGCCACGTCCAGCGGCCCGCGTTCGTGGTGCAGCAACCATCGAGTGCCGCGCTCGACCATGCGTGACAGGGTCACCCGCAATTCAGTGGCCAAAGCGCCCGGGGTATTGCTGCGCCGCAGCCGTACTTCGTCCAGGCCGGCATTGAAGATCGAGCGAGATGCCAGCTGCGCCCGGATGATGTCGGCCACGCCCGCGCCGGTCTCGGTGGACAGCCGGTGATAGGCAGTCACGCCTTGTGAGTTGACGAATCGATTCACTGCCACCGTGGTGATGATCTCGCGGCGCAACCGATGGGACGCGATGTTGTCGCCGAATCGCTCACGCAACGGCTCGGGGAAGTACTGCACCAGGCGATCGGCCAGGTAGGGGTCCTCGGGCAGGTCGGAGGCGAGCACCCACTTCTTGATGGCGATCTTGGTGTAGGCCAAGACAGTCGCCAGTTCGGGCCGGGTGAGGGTGGAACCAGCAGCGATCCGGGCAGACATCTCAGCGGTACTGGGCAAGAACTCCAGCTTGCGATCCAGCAGCCCGGCAGCAGCCAAGGTGCTCATCCAGGACTCGAACTGCCCGGTGAGCCGCTGGGCGTTGAACTCGGAATTCGTCAGCGTCAGGTTCTGGTCGAAGTTGTGAGCCAATACCAGCCGGGAGACCTCATCGGTCATCGAAGCCAGCAACTCATCGCGGTCGGGCAGCGACAGGCGTCCGGCCGCCACCTCACCGGACAGCAGGATCTTGATGTTGACCTCGTGGTCGGAGGTATCGACTCCGGCGGAGTTGTCGATGAAGTCGGTGTTGATGCGTCCGCCCGCCCGGGCGTATTCGATGCGCCCCAGTTGAGTGAAGCCCAGATTGCCGCCTTCGGCGACGCAGCGCGCCCGCAGTTGGCCGCCGTCGACCCGCACACCGTCGTTGGCCTTGTCTCCGGCAGCGGCGTGATTCTCGCTGGCGGCTTTGACGAAGGTCCCCACGCCACCGTTGAACAGCAGGTCGACCGGTGCCCGCAGAATCGCGCTGATGGTCTCGTTGGGGGTCAAGTGGGTCACCGAATCGGCCAATCCCAGCGCCGCCCGCATCGGCGCACTGATCGGAATCGACTTCGCCGTGCGCAGGAACACTCCGCCGCCCTCGGAGATTCCTTGATAGTCGGCCCAGGTGGTACCGGCCGTAGCGAAGAGCCGCTGTCGCTCAGCGAAGGATGCTGCCGGATCGGGATCGGGATCGATGAAGATGTGTTGGTGGTTGAAGGCTGCGATCAGCTTGAGCCGATCGGAGCACAACATGCCGTTGCCGAAGACGTCGCCGGCCATGTCGCCGATGCCCACACACGTGAACTCATCGGTGGCGGGGTCGAGGCCCATCTCCATGAAGTGACGTTTCACCGCCTCCCAGGCGCCACGAGCGGTAATACCCATCGCTTTGTGGTCATAGCCCGCCGAGCCACCCGAGGCGAAGGCGTCACCCAGCCAGAAGCCGCGACGCACCGAAATCTCGTTGGCCAGATCGGAGAAGGTCGCCGTGCCTTTGTCTGCCGCCACCACCAGATAGGGGTCGTCGTCGTCGTAGCGAAGCACCCCTTCGGGCGGGATGACTTGTGAATCGACGATGTTGTCGGTCACGCTCAGCAAAGCGTCGATGAACAACTGGTAGCAGGCTTTGCCCTCGGCCAGCCAGGCCGCCCGATCACCGGCATCGGGCGCCTGCAGCGGCACGAAACCACCTTTGGCACCATCAGGCACGATCACGGTGTTCTTCACCATTTGGGCCTTCACCAGCCCCAGGATCTCGGTCCGGAAGTCCTCGGGTCGATCCGACCAGCGCAAACCACCGCGGGCCACCGGGCCGAAGCGCAGGTGTACCCCGGAGAGCCGTGGCGAATGAACGAAGATCTCGAACGCGGGCCGAGGGTCGGGCAGGATGTCGAGTTCATCGGGACGCAGCTTGAATGCCAGCACCGGCACCGGATCGCCACCCACGAAGGCGTTGGTGCGCAGACAGGCACGAATCACTGAGGCCAGCGCCCGCAGGATGCGGTCGTGGTCGAGGCTGGCGACGGCATCGAGCTTCTCGTCCAGCCGAGCCAGCCGGATCTCGATTTCCTCGGCACGCCGGACAGGATCGCTGAAGGCTTCCGGATCGAATTTGGCTTCGAAGGCTCCCACCAGATCTGCGGCGATGTCGGGGTTGGCATTCGCCGCGGCAGCGATGTAGCTCTGGCTGAACGGAATGCCGGTCTGCTGCAGGTAGCGCGACAGCCCGCGCAAGACACTCACCTGCCGCCACGTCAGACCTGAGGGCACGACCAGCATGTTCAACGCGTCGGCCTCACAGCGTCCGGTCCAGGAGGCTTCGAAGGCTTCGGTGAAACGCTGCCGGGCGTCACTGTCCCACTGCGCCCCCAACGGCAGCCGCAGACCGAAGTCGTACAGGTGCATGGGGCGGTCGCGCAGGCTCCACACGTAGGGATTCTCATCGACCACTTCGACCCCGAGCGCACTCAGGTGGGGCATGACGGTGGCCAGACTCATCTGGGCGAAGGTGAAGACCTTCAACCGGGCGTCCGCCGGATCGTCGGGATTATTGACCGTGGTCATGAGCAGACTCAGGTCGGCGGCCTCGTGAAGCTGGTTGGCATGAATCAGATCGGCCACGGCCTCAGCCGGTGAGTAATCGGCCTGATAGGCGCCGTCGAACTCAACACCGCGCTGCTCGCTCGGTAGCGTGGCGGCTCGCTCGGCGAACTCGTCCTCCCAGCTCAACGCCGCCTTGCCGATGGCGGCAGTGATGGCATCGACATCAGGATCGGTGAGCGCATTCGGCGCGAGTCGAATCACGAAGAACAGCCTGGTGAGGACTGATTCGCTGATCAGCGTGCGATATTCCACCTCGGTACCGCCGAGCTGATCCAACAAGATGTGCTGGATGCGTAGCCGGGTGTCCGTGTTGTACCGATCACGGGGAATGAACACCAAGGCGGTGACGAAGCCGCCGTAGCGGCTGCGTCGCAGGAAGACCCGCGGCTGCCGGCGCTCGCGGATGCCGACGATCGCCGACACGACCGGGAGTAGTTCCTCCACGCTGGCCTCGAACAGCTCATCACGCGGAAAGTCCGCGATCACCTTGTGAAGGGCGTTCCAGCCGTAGGAGTTCGGCTCGAAGCCGCTGCGCTGCAGCAGCTGGCGAGCCTTCTGCTCCAGCATCGGAATGCTCGAGATGGACTCGGTGTAGGCATCGGCCGACAACAGTCCCAGGAAACGATGCTCGCCCACGAAACTGCCATCGTCAGCGAAGCTGCGCACCGCGACATGAGTCAGGTAGGCAGGGCGGTGAACCGGCGAGCGACGCGGGTCTCGCACCAACACCAGGGCTTCGCGTTCCTCCGGGGTCGGGATGTTCACCCGGTCAGCGGCAGTGAAGCCTCGCAGGATTCCCAGCTGGGTTCCTTCGACCGGAAGCAGCTCGGATTCGCCGGGCCGGAAGTCGGCGTAGCCGACAAACACGAAATGGCCGTCAGCAAGCCATTCCAGCAGTTTGGCGCCGTCGTGTTCGGCATCGTCGGGTTGTTCGCGCAACTGCTCGGCGGCCTGCCGGCAGCGAGCGACCATCGGCTGCCAATCGGCAACCGTGACCGCCACGGTCGCCAAGGCTCGACGCAAGCCATCGGCCAGCGCTCCGGACAGATCGGCTGCCGCCTTGCCCAGCGGTGGGTAGATCTCGAGGACCAGCCACGCTTCGGCAACTCCGTCCCCACCGAAACCCAAGAACTCCCCAGCCTCGCCGCGACGCACCACGGGAGCCGGATGGTAGAGGCCACGCAGGCTCCAGTCCTGGCTGGCGAGTTCCATGACTGCGGTGTCGACCAGGAAGGGATGGTCGTCGGTGACGATCATGGCCACGGTGGAGCCTCGGGCGTCCCACTTCCGCGGCGTGAAGACGCGCAACAAGGACTCGCCGGGTCGTCGAGTCGCCCCGAGGTCGAGATGGGCTTGCGCGGTCGCAGCCAACCCGCCGGGATCAAGGTCAACCAGTTCCGTCTCGGCGAATTGGGCCACGTACAGCCGCATCAACTCGGCCTGGTCTGCTGATGCCCCCGCTGCGACCTGGGCCAACAGCGCTTCTCGCAGGCCGACGTTGGCCCGCGATGCCAGAGTGGACAAGACAACTCCTTCGGAAAATTAGGACTTCTCCAGACTATCCAGCCAGCATTGGATACATGGAGATCCACGCCCGCAACGATTTCGCCGCATCGCCAGACCAAGTCTTCGAGATGCTCACTGATCGAGTGTTCCTCACTGCGGTCTGTCTGGCTAGTAAGCCGCAGGCCCATCAGGTCAGTGTCGAGGGTGCGCTGACTCGGACTCGCCGGGTGATGCCCGCCCCGTCCGCGGTGGCCAAACTCGCCGGTCCGACCTTGGCGATCATCGACGAAATCCAGTGGGATCCACCCACTACCGATAGCCGCACCGGGGCTGCGCGCATCACAGTGGAAGGCCTGCCCGCGGGACTGGTCGGTACGGTGCAGCTTTCACCCGGTGGCAGGGGCACGATCCTGGACTATCGCGGTGAGCTGACCGTCAGTGTTCCCCTCATCGGACCGGGTTTGGCCAAACAGGCGGCGCCGTTGCTGCTCGATGCGTTGGCACTGCAACAGCGCGTCGGCGATGAGTACCTGACCGACTCGTCGCAGGCTCATCGGGCCGCCGAGAATCACTGAACCGGCATCTGGGAAAACCGCGCCTTCGTAGCGTCCCGACGGCTAGCCTTTGACCGCTCGTGAACCCATCTACGAAGGGCGTTTTTTCAATGGCGAAGGTCACATTCTTCTCCGGGCAGCAGCTGCCTCTGGAGATGCACAAGGTGCGTATCATCCAGAAGCTGAATCTGCTTCCGATCGAACAGCGTCGCCAGGCGATGGCCGGTGCTGGCTACAACACCTTCCTGCTGCAGAATGCCGATGTCTTTCTCGACATGCTCACCGATTCCGGCGTGAATGCCATGAGCGACCAGCAACAGGCTGCCATGATGATCGCCGACGACGCCTATGCCGGTTCTGCGACCTACACCCGGCTGTACGACAAGTTGGTCGAGCTGTTCGGAATGACCTACTTCCTGCCGACCCATCAGGGGCGCGCTGCTGAACACATTCTGGGCAAGTCGCTGGTGAAGCCGGGCACCTACGTGCCGATGAACTACCACTTCACGACCTCCAAGGCTCACGTCACCGAGATGGGTGGCGAAGTGCTGGAGTTGATCACCGAGGCCGGGCTGGCGGTGACCTCCGACGAGCTGTTCAAAGGCAACTTCGACGTGGCCGCGCTGCGTGCACTCATCGAGGACAAGGGCGCCGACGCGATCTCCTATGTCCGAATCGAAGCGGGAACGAATCTGATCGGTGGCCAGCCGCTGAGTCTGGCGAACTTCCGCGAGACCACCGCGCTGTGTCGGGAGTACGGGATCCTGACGGTATTGGACGCCTCGCTCCTGGCCGACAATCTGCACTTCATCAAGAACCGCGAAGAGCAATGCCGCGATATGTCGATCAAGCAGATCACCGCTGAGATCGCCGACCTGTTCGACATCATCTACTTCTCCGCCCGCAAACTCGGCTTCGGCCGTGGTGGCGGTATCTGCATTCGTGACGAGGCGATCTACAAGCAGATGCGCGCCTTGATTCCGATGTATGAAGGCTTCCTCACCTACGGCGGCATGTCGGTGCGGGAGATGGAAGCCATCACCGTCGGCCTGGACGAGACCATGGATGAGGACATGATCAACCAGGGTCCGCTGTTCATCGAGCACATGGTCAACGAGCTGGATTCGCGCGGCATTCCGGTGATCACTCCGGCCGGTGGCCTGGGCGCCCACGTGGACGCCATGCGCTTCCTGCCGCACGTCCCGCAGCAGCAGTACCCCGCCGGCGCGTTGGCCTCGGCGTTATACATCGCCTCCGGGGTGCGCTGCATGGAGCGCGGCACGCTCAGTGAGCAGCGCGACCCCGACGGCACCGAGCCGATGGCCAATATGGAACTGGTGCGGCTGGCCCTGCCGCGCCGGGTCTTCACGCTCAGCCAGGTGAACTACGCCATCGACCGGATCAGTTGGTTGCACCAGAATCGTGATCTGATCGGAGGCCTGCGTTTCGTCGAAGAGCCGGAGATCCTGCGGTTCTTCTACGGACGTCTGGAGCCGATCGGCGATTGGGTCGACCAGCTGGTCGATGCCTTCCGCCGCGATCTGGGCGACAGCCTGTAGTCGCTGCAGCAACCCAGCCGGACGGGTCGCGGTCCCATTCCTGGGGCTCGCGACCCGTTCTGCTTTCGTCGAGCTCGACCGAGTGACCTATCCGAGTTCACCGACGACGTGGGCCATCAGCGGAAGTCCCGACTGCGGTGCGGCACCAGGATCGGTAGAGCCTCAATCTGGTCGGCCAGGACGTTCGATACGCCTTCAACGGAGCGTTCCAGCCGTCCGCGCACGATCACCGCGGCAGAGTTTCGAGCCACCTGTCGGTAGCGCTGCCAGACCCCCATTGAGCAGACCACATTCATCAGGCCGGCCTCGTCCTCCAGGCTCAAGAAGGTGATTCCCGAGGCCGTGGACGGCCGCTGTCGGTGGGTGACCAGACCGCCGACCCGTACCCGAGAATCCGCCTCGGCGTGACGCAACTCGTCGCTGCGCAGGACCCCCCGGGCAGTGAGTTCGGCGCGCAACTGGCCAATGGGGTGCTCGCCGGTACTTACCCCGGTGGCCCACAGTTCTTCGGCCAGCGCCTCGGTGGGTGTGGGGTCCTCGAACAGCGGCGTCTGAACCTCCGTCAAGGTGCCGGGCAACGAGTCGGGACGGTCCTGGGCGGCTCGTCCGGCGCGCCACAGTGCCTCCCGTCGACTCAGCCCCAGCGAGGCAAAAGCGTTGGCGGTCGCCAGCGCCTCCAACTGCTCAGTCTCCACCCCCGTACGCCGCACCAGATCCTCCAAGGACGCATAGTCCCCACCCCGCTCCCGCTCAGCCACGATCCGCCCAGCAACCTCCCGCCCAATCCCCCGGACGCCCGCCAGCCCCAACCGCACCGCAAACCCCCCGTCCCGCCGGTGAACAGCACCCCCCTCCCAGACGCTCCCAAAAGGTGCAGTTGCTCCCGAAGGTTCGGGAGCAACTGCCTGTTTTGGGAGCGTTTCTGAAACGAGGGGTTCCAGGGTGGGGTCTACGGCGGAGTGGTGGAGGTCGGGGGGACGGACTTCGACGCCGTGTCGACGGGCGTCGGCCACCAACGTCGCCGGGGAGTAGAAGCCCATGGGTTGGGCTCGCAATAGGCCCGCCAGGAAGGCGGCGGGATAGTGCAGCTTCAGCCAGGAGGAGGCGTAGACCAGCAGGGCGAAGCTCAGCGAATGCGATTCGGCGAAGCCGAAGTTGGCGAAAGCCTGAATCTGGGCGTAGATCTGATCAGCAGCCTCACCGGTGAGCCCGTTACGGGCCATACCTTCGTACAGCTTGGCTTTCAGCGACTCGATGCGCTCCACGCCCCGTTTGGAGCCCATCGCGCGGCGCAACAGGTCGGCGTCCTCACCGCTGCACTCCCCCACAGCCATCGCCATCTGCATCAACTGCTCTTGGAACACCGGAATGCCCAGGGTGCGGGCCAGCACCGGCTCCAGCTTGGGATGGGCATAGGTCACCGGCTCACGCCCCAGTTTGCGGCGCACGAAAGGATGCACCGCCCCGCCCTGAATCGGCCCGGGACGGATCAGCGCGATCTGGATCACCAGGTCGTAGAAACGCCGCGGTTGCAGGCGGGGCAGCAATCCCATCTGGGCGCGGGATTCGACTTGGAAGACCCCGATCGAATCGGCTCGGCACAGCATGTCGTAGACCTCAGGCTCCTCTTTGGGGAGGGTTGCCAACTCCCAAACCTCTCCGGTGGCAGCGGCAATCAGGTCGAAACTGTGTTGCAGCGCGGCCAGGATTCCCAAGCCGAGCAGGTCGAACTTCACCAGGCCCATCCAGGCAGCATCGTCTTTGTCCCACTGGATCACGGTGCGATCATCCATGCGGGCACATTCGATGGGTACCACCTCCCCGACCGGACGCTCGGTCAGCACCATGCCACCGGAATGGATTCCCAAGTGTCTGGGCGCCTTCAACAACTGGGTGGCCAGTTCCACCAGCAGCGGCGGCAACTCGCCGGCCTCAGCGGCGACAACCGACCCCCACCGCTCCACCTGGCGGGCATAGGCGTCAGCCTGGCCAGGGCTGTACCCCAATGCCCGACTGAGGTCACGAATAGCGTTGCGCGGCCGATATTGAATGACATTGCACACCTGGGCAGCCCGGGTGCGTCCATAGCGGGCGAAGACCCACTGGATGATCTCCTCGCGCCGGTCGGAGTCGAAGTCCACATCAATGTCGGGCTCCTCATCGCGCAGGGCAGACAAGAACCGTTCGAACGGCAGCCCGTAGGCAATCGAATCCACTGCCGTGATGTTGAGCAAATAGCAGACCGCCGAGTTGGCCGCCGAGCCGCGGCCCTGACACAGAATGCCGCGGCGGCGGGCCTCGGCCACGATGTCGTGCACGATCAGGAAGTAGCCGGGAAAATCCTTGGCCTCAATGACGCTCAGCTCGCGCTCGATGCGGGCGCGCTCGTCAGCGGTCAAGTTCGGGTAACGCTGCGGCACCGCCTTCCACACCAGGTGCCGCAGCCAACTCATTGACGTGTGACCGGTGGGCACCTCCTGCTTGGGCAATGCCGGTTTGGCCCGACGCAGCGAGAAGGCCAATTCTTCGGCGAGCGGTACGGTGCGGGCCACCGCGCCGGGATAGCGAGCAAAGCGGGCGGTCATTTCCGCCCCCGAATGCAGAAAAGCGTTGCCGGTAGCCGGCAGCCAGCCGTCCAGGGCGTCCAGACTGCGTCCGGCCCGAATCGCAGCCACCGACTGCGCCAGCCGATGCTGGGCGGGTGTGGCGTAGTGCACATTGCCGGTGGCCAGGGTGGGCAGGCCGGTCTCGGCGGCCAGTTCAGCCAGGGCGTCATTGGTGGCCGAGTCAGTGGGATAGCCGTGATCGGTGAGCTCGACGAAGACCTGGTCGGCACCGAAGTGGTGCATCAAGTCGGCCAGCTCCCGGCGGGCACCTGCATGGCCTTCGGTGGCCAGGGCTTGACGCACCGAGCCCTTGCGGCAGCCGGTCAGGATCACCCAATGCCCTGCCCCCAACTCGGCGAGCCGTTCGAGGTCGTAGACCGGACGCCCCTTCTGCCCGCCTGCCAATTGGGCCTCAGTGATCGCCTGAGCCAGCCGGTGATAGCCCTCCTCACCAGCGGCCAGCACCAGCAGATGCGACCCGACCGGGTCCGGCTGCCCGGTCTGTGGCTCGGGCAGTTCCAAGCTGAGCTCGGCGCCGAACACGGTGCGCACCGCCAACTGCTCGGCGGCCTCGGCGAAGCGAACGATGCCATACAGCCCGTCATGGTCGGTGATCGCCAAGGAATGCAACCCGAGCCGCTCGGCCTCGACGGCCAAATCCGCCGGACCGGAGGCCCCGTCCAGGAAGGAGAACGAGGAATGGGCATGCAGTTCGGCATAGGGAACCGCATCGGCCGGACGCTGCACCACCGGCACCTGATAAGGCCCCCGTTTTTGCGAGGTGGGAGTTTCGATCACTGCAGCAGCTTTGGTGGACGCGCTCAGCGTGCGCTCCAGTTCACGCCAGGTGATCGGCGGATTATTGAAGCCCATTGTTGCCCCTAGTCATAGCGAGCCTCCACCCACCACCCGGTCGAGTCGGTGTAGAGCAGCCAGCCCATGCCGTCACCGTCGACAATCTGAAAGCGGCTGGCGCTGCGGTAACGCTCGGCATCCCAGAATCGTTCATCCACGGGCCAGGGCCCGGCCCATTCGATCACCACCCGGGTCGTCCCTTCAGCCCACAGCCGCACCGGGATCCCCGCGAGTTGGCCACGGTCGTCGAGACTCACCGGCGTCCCGTCAGCGGCCAACAGCCGAGCTCGTAGCGGCTCGGGAAAGACTGTCGCCGGCAGTGGCGCGGGCAACTGCCCCGGCCAGGGACGATCCACCGGCGCGGAATCACGGGGACGATCCCCCCAGGGCAGCAACTCCTGCCGCTCGGCCAGCCAGCGTCCCCCCGCGATCCGGGGACGCAGCACCTGGTCAGGTCCCAACATCGACTGCACCCGCGACATCGCATGATGCACCCGCTCATCGGGCCCGAGCCCGAACAGCCCCGGCGCGTGGTGGGCGGCAGCATCGACAGCCACCGGTTCCAGGTGTACGGCGGTGATGGCAGCAGTGATCTGAGTTCCCGCAGCAGCTTGAGCCTGCCAACGAATCCGATCGGACAGTCCGGCGGCTTCAAAACTGGTCGGGCTGGCCCAGGTCTTGGCGCAGAACTCGTCGTTCTCGGTGGCCAGTTCCACCCGCACTTCGGTGGCCACCAAGCCGGCTTCGCTGAGCTGCTTCACAAAGCGCTCGACCATTGCCCGAGAAGCGAAGGCCACCTGTTCGATCAGAGTCAGTGGCGGCTCGAAATCGACACCAAGGCTCAACTCCGGCGGTGGTGTACGACCATTCACCGGTCGCGGGTCCACCCCAGCGGCCAAGCCGTGGAGCCGTTGCCCGGCGCTGCCGAAACGATCCCGGACCAGGGCAGCGTCCAGCGCCGCGAACTCCCCCAGCGTGCGCACTCCCAGCCGTGGCAGCAGCTCGGACAGTTTTGCATCACCCAGTCGAGCGATCGGCAACGGCGCCAAGAAGGCCGCAGTGGCCTCGGCGGGCACAATGCATACCGGCTCCCCACTGCGCGTGGCTTGGACGGCGGCGAAGACGGTATCGGCCACCCCGATTCGCCCGGTCTCGATACCCAGATCGCCGATCACGGCTTCCAGCAAGGTCTCGGCGGCCTGAGCCTCATCACCCAGATAGCCCGCCAATCCCTCGGCTCGCAGCAGGCACAGTCCCACAGTGATCACCTGAACCCCTGGCGAAAGCCGCTCCAAACACCGCACCACCGCCTCGAACTCACGAGCATCGCGAGTCTCATCGGCAGCCAGAATCTGCAGCTGCGGGCACCGGGATTGCGCCTCCCGACGCCGCTGCCCCCAGCGAACGCCCTCCGCCCGGGCCGCTGCAGAGCAGGCCACCACCTGATTGGCGGCGATGGTGGCCACCGGATGCTCAACCGATTCACCTTCAGCCAGCGCCCAGGCGGTGATCGGCCAATCCGGAAACCACACCGCCAAACAGCGCTCCCGCCGTTGAGAACGGCCCACCTCGGGCAGCAATCGAACCGTCATGGCTCAGCCCGCCACCGGCAGCCGAGTCGGCGCCGGTTCCACAAGCACCTCGGCCAAAACCCCGCTGGCCGAAGGCAATTCCACGGTGACGCTGCGTCCGCCCGGAACCCGGCGGGACGTCACCTCAACCCGAATCCGCCGGCTCCTCAGATGCCCATGACCCTGTCCCAGCCCTTGCCAATGCGGCTCGGCCAGGCTCAACCGAGCCTCGGTCCGAGGCCACTCGCCGATCACCAGCAGCACCACGCCCCGATCTCGCAGTCGAGCCCCCAGCCGGGCCGCATCGGCTTCTCGCACCCGGCCCGGCGGACGGACGGCCAGCACGTCGATCACCTCGGCCAGTGCTCCGACCACCGACAACCACTGCTCAGCGGGGTCGGGCACCAACACCAATCGCTCCAGTCGGATACCGGCGTCCGCAGCGGCCTCGGCGGCGAAGGTCGGCACCCCCACAACACCACACCAGCGCCCGGCCGCGGATGGCTCGGCCAGGAGCGCCTGCAGCAGTGACCCCGGAGAATCCAGACAGTAGGCCGATCCGGGTCTCAATCCCGGCTCGGGCAGCACCTCAGTCAGGGCTGCGGGAATCTCAAACAGTTGTGGACGCACCCGCGCCTCAACCTGGGCGACCTGGGCCCGTAGCTGGTCGATGAGCGCTGCAGTTTCCACCCCTCCATGATCGAACAGGTGTTCGATTACGTCAACTGAGTCGGGTGTTGGAACCGTTCGACATCGAGTGGCCGGACGAAGCGAGTCACGACCGGGTCGTTATCCCTGCCACAGGAAGGACAGCGCCGTATTCGCCACCGTCAGTGCCGCGGCAAGAGCAGTGAGCGCAGCAGCGGGGCCCCGCTCCTTCTTGATGCGGGCATTGGCGATCTCCACCAGTGCAACCACAGCCAACGCGACCACGATCTTCACACCGATCTTGACGAAGTCGAGGCCGTCTTCGGCGCCGAGCGCCATGACAACCAACAAGGCGCCGATCAGGAGTTGGGCCCGGGCCGCCCACAGCATCAAGGGCAAGCCCCACGGCTTCTTGGCTGCGTCGGCGATCCAGCCCCCCAGGATGGCTGCGATGGCGAGCAGATGTAGTGCCAGAATCACGCCAACCACTTCTACCACACTTGGCCCTGCCCCGATGTCAGGGTGTCGCCTGCGGTCAGGGACGACGATGGGACTGCACCGACGCTTCGCATGGCGCAACGCTCGTGGTGAGACTGCCCTGGCTCAGCCGACCAGGCTCTGCCACTCCGCCGGACCGTGCCAGAGCAAGTCGGCTGCGCTCAGCAGTTCAGTGACTTCCGGCGCATCCCAAGCCTGCTCCAGGCTCAGGCCGTCGGCTGCGACCATCGCCACGCTCAGGTTCAGCCCCGGCTCGTCGGCAAACAAAGCCTGCACCCGGCTGTAGGCCAGGCCAGGGATCATCACTTCACCGAACTCCACGGCTTCGCCGGACTCGACCGGCTCGATGTCGGCTACGGCCACGAGTCGCCGGCCACAGCAGGCCAAGCCGGCGATGGACGCCACCAGCACCGCTATCCGCTCGGCTTCTTCGGCGTCGGTGACGGCGAAGGCCTCCCGCAGCCCGCGGGTGTCGGCATAGCCGGTGATGGGGCCGGAAAGAGCTCCGCCGGTAGCCCAGGAACGCAACTGATCAGAGGTCAGCGGTATGCACACCAGTGTCATGGTCAGACCCCCAACGCGGCCAACTCGGCGGTGATCGCCGTCGCCCAGGTTTCCAGGGGCCCGAAGGCTGCCGCAGTCAGGCTCACCTTGCCGTGGTAGCTGTTGATGGTCACCGTGATCTCTTCGGCGTCGGTCGGTGTGGTGGTCGCGAAGACCTGCCGCACCCGCAGCCGTCCCAGGTAGCGCGGCTGATCCGGCCCCGGAACATTCACCACGGTGACCGTATGCGGCCGACCGACCGCCACGGTGCCCGCCGCGACAGCGTGCAGCGTGGCGGGAGCGAATCCGGCCAGATCGATCACGTCACGGGCGGGCACGCTCAGCCCGCTCTCGCGACGCACAGTAGTGATGGTGGCAATGGCCTGCAGTCGAGCAGTCGGATCGGCCGTGGCCAGCGGCAGCCGGTCGAAGGACGGCGCGATGCGGCAGCCGATGGCTGATTCCAGGACTTGCGGCTCGGTGATGGCCAAGGGCACTAGGGCCAGCGGATCGAGCAGTTCGCGCCCCTGGTCGAGGTACCACTGACGGATGCCCGCACTCGCCAACGCGACCACGACATCGTGGATGGTGCAGCCGTGTCGGTCGTGGATTCGCTTCACCTCGGCGAGGTCCACCTCGACACCAGCCACCTGCAGGGAGCGTCCGTCCGCTGGCGTGACCCGACGCAGGCTGTCTTCCAGCATTCCCCATGCGCCACCAACGGCACGTTCGGCGGCCGCCAACGGGTCACTGAATCCGGAGAGGACGGCAGCCAGGTCCGGCGCGGCCGTCTGTGACGGCTGCCAGGGCTGCGGCTCGGGCGGCTGACGGTCGTCGGCGCGGTCCTCGAGCAGTTCTTGGAACAGGTGGATGTGGTCATAGCCGTCGATCATCGCCGGGTTCACTCGCGCCACGATCGCCTGGGCTCCCGATGGCAGGCCATGGACCAGCGCGACCCGCCACAGCGGATGCGACCTCGGCAAGGTGGTGTCGAGTTCGTCGGCCAGCCAACTCTCCAGTCGCTGCCCTGAGGCCAATGTCACCTCGTGAATATGGCCGTCGAGATTGAAGTTGGCGTCATCGACCCACCCCGATACCGGCCAGCCGGTGACGACCCGGCGAAAACGGGGGGCGTAATCCAGTCTCTCGGCGATCCGCGCAGCCAGTTCGGCTCGATCAAGACCACCGGCTACGACCAGGACCAGCGCCTGTTGCCACGGCGCAGCATCGCGATCTCGAGCCAGCAACGATGCTTCAGCAGTGGTCACCAGGTCGCTCACACCGCCCACCCTACTCAGCGGGCGAGTGCAGGCATCTCAGGCAGGCCCAGTTGTTCACGTGAAGCCGGCGGAATGCGGTCCAGCCAGCCATGCAGAATCGCTTCGCATTCAGCGACGACGCTCGCATCGTGGGTCGGCACATGGAATCTGATCACATTGCCTCGGGCGGTCCAGCCATAGGGGTGGGTCTCGAGCAGCCACTCCTGAACGCGCTCATTGAACAGTTGATAGGCCTGCTGAGGATCCACCGAGCGCAGTTGGAAGTTGTCCGCAAAGCGGAAGTTGCCCAGCTTCACCACCGCCCCCAACTCTTCACCGTTGAGCGATAGGTCAGGCAGGCGCGAGTCCAGGATGAAGGCGCAGATCGGCTCACTTTGCCGATCGCTGTCCATGACCATTCCTCGGGTGAGTTGAGTGCGCGCGGCGCTCTCACTCAGCCAGGTGTAATTGAACGACACCATGCGCACCCCAGCGCACCCACAGGTGAGTTGATCCTCGATGCGACCCTGCGGCCGCACCGGGAGTCCGAACTCACGGACCAGCGCGCGATCGCCTTGAAGCTGGTATTCCCAGTCGTCGTGTCCGTAGAAACCGTGCCGCTCGATGCGGGGCGGCAGGTTCAAGCGCCGCGGCACTGCGGTGCTCAAGGCATCCACGATGCGATCCAGGCCGGCCAGGAACTCCGGCAATTGATCGGACGGCGGCACGTCGATAGCGACCAGATGATCACGATCCACCGAAAGGTCGACGGGGCCATGAGTTTCCATGGCCAAATCCATGGTCGGATCGGCCACCGCCTCGAACACCTGCTTGGCAACCTTCTCATCGGCCGAACACACCCGCAGGCTTTGGTGCTGCAGACAGCCGATTCGACCGCCTAGTTCGATACCTGCCCGATTACGACTGGCATTCGTCCAGAACACATCGGGGAGGCTGAACGGCAGATCGACGACGAGGACCGAGCCGCTGAAGCGCGACAGGCCGCCGGAGTAGGCGTACCGGAACTTCCGATAGCGTCGGCCCGCCGGAGTACTTCCGGTGGTGAGATCGGTGGCTTCTCGCCGGAATCCCAAACCGAACGGCGGCGCCTGCAGATCGGTGAGTTGGTCCATCCCGGTGAAAGGCTCGATTGCCCGAGCAGCCTTCCGCTCACCGCGACGCGAAAACAGGCCCACGATCCTCCTCCCCCAAAGAGTCTCTGGGTTGATGTTGAGCTACAGCCCATGTGTCACTGTGATAGTGGCTCATCGTCGGTCCGGCACGGCGACAATCAAGCGGTTATCCACATCTATCGGATCAGTATCCCTTTTCGGTCACTGAAGCGGTCACAGTTGCCTGGTGAACACAACACCACACCGGATGATCCGGCTCAGCAGGGCCCCCGGCGGCCTGGTGTGGCACCGACTCCTCGGTCCGTCCGGTGACAGCACCGGTCAGCAGCAACCGTTACCGCTGGGCAGCGGGACCGCGGACGCACCGGATCGCGGCATCTCGCCGGAACTGAAAGTCATCATCATCAGCCTGGTGACCGCACTGATCGAGGTTCTCGCCGGACGCCGCCCGCCGCACCAGCTCCATGAGTGGGTCAGCGCATCGGTGACCGACCAGGTGGAGCGTCTGTGCGTAACGCACCAACAGCGCGACTGGCGGCTTCACTCGCTGCGAGCCCAACAGCCGAACGGTCTCACGGTGGAGGCCACCGTGCATCTGATGCAGGCAGGCCGCTCCCGTGCGGCAGCGGTGTGCATCAGATGCCAGCAGCACTGGACGATCACCGAGTTCTGCATCACGCCAGTGAGCGAGGCGTGATGCAGACCCGCTGAACTCAGGCGGTGCGCCCGTGGCAGAGCTTGTACTTCTTGCCCGATCCACACGGACACGGAGCATTTCGGCCCACTCCGGCGTAGGGATCGTCCTCAGAGCTGGCACCCTTGCGTGCCGGCTGTCCGTCCTCGTCCGGCGCGGAGTAGGCCAGCGGGGTCTTCGCCGCGCGCTTCTCCAGCCCCTTGGCTTTCAAGGCCGGCCGTTTGGTCAGCTCCGGCTGCGCCACCGGCGCCACCGGGTGGGCCTCGGTGCCGCCTTCGGAACCTGGCCCGGTAGCCAGTAGCGATTCTGCGGTCACCGCAGCACCGCCGCCGTCGGTCACGATGCCCACCTGCGGTGATTGTGGCTCGACCTTCACGTCGAGGTTGAACAGGTAGCCGACCACCTCTTCAGTGAACGACTCCATCATCGCGTTGAACATGTCACCGCCCTCGCGCTGGTATTCCACCAGCGGATCGCGCTGTGCCATGGCGCGCAGACCGATGCCTTCACGCAGATAGTCCATCTCGTAAAGATGTTCACGCCACTTGCGGTCCAACACCGTGAGCAGCACCTGGCGCTCGAACTCGCGCATCAGCTCTTCGCCGAGTTGCTCGGTGCGCGCATCGTAGGCCGCTTGAGCATCGGCGTGGAAGTCCTCGACCAGTTCCTCGATGGTCAGGTCGTTGCGGTCGACATAGTCGGCGATCGCCAGCTTGACCGGGTACAAGGTGCGCACCTGAGCCCAGATGGACTCCAAATCCCAGTCCTCGACGAAGGTATCTGCGGTCATACTGCGCAACACCTGCTCCACGACGGTGTTGACCGTCCCACGCAGTTGCTGCTCCACGTCGGCGCCCTCCAACACCCGGCGGCGATCTCCGTAGATGGCGTGGCGCTGACGGTTCATGACGTCGTCGTACTTCAAGACGTTCTTGCGCATCTCGAAGTTCTGCGCCTCGACCTGCTCCTGAGCCTGCTGAACGCTCTTGGTGACCCGGCTGTTCTCGATCGGAATGTCATCGGGGATCTTCAGGGTCTGCAACACCCAGGCGATCATGTCGGACTTGAACAGCCGCATCAGATCGTCTTCCAGGCTCAGGTAGAAACGGCTCTCGCCGGGGTCTCCCTGGCGTCCCGAACGACCGCGCAACTGGTTGTCGATGCGGCGTGACTCGTGACGCTCGGAGCCGATGACGTACAGGCCACCCAGTTCGACGACCTCATCATGCTCGGAGGTGACTTGAGCCTCCATGGCGGCCAGCGTGTCCGGCCAGGCAGCCTCATACTCGTCGGCGTTCTCCAGCGGATCCAAGCCCTTTTCGGCCAACTTCTCCGCCGCCAGGAACTCGGCATTGCCGCCCAGGATGATGTCGGTACCACGACCGGCCATATTGGTGGCCACGGTGACCGCGCCCTTGCGGCCGGCCAACGCCACGATGGACGCCTCACGAGCGTGGTTCTTGGCGTTGAGGACTTCGTGCTTGACGCCGGCCTTCTTCAACAGCTTGCTGAGGACCTCGGACTTCGCGACGCTCGCCGTGCCGAGCAGCATCGGCTGCCCTTCCTTGTAACGAGGTACAACGTCCTCCACGATGGCGGCGAACTTCGCCTCCTCGGTTCGATAGATGAGGTCGGGCTGGTCGACGCGGACCATGGGCTTGTTGGTCGAGATCGGGAGCACGCCCAGGCCGTAGATCTTCTGGAACTCCGACTCTTCGGTCTTGGCGGTACCGGTCATACCGGCCAACTTGTTGTACATGCGGAAGTAGTTCTGCAAGGTGATGGTCGCCAGCGTCTGGTACTCATCCTGGATCTCGACGCCCTCTTTGGCCTCGAGTGCCTGGTGCAAGCCTTCGTTGTAGCGACGTCCGACCAGGGTGCGGCCGGTGTGCTCGTCGACGATGAGCACCTCGCCGTCCATGATCACGTAGTCCTTGTCGCGTTTGAACAGTTCCTTGGCCTTGATCGCATTGTTCAAGTAGGAGATCAGCGGGGTATTCACCGACTCGTAGAGGTTCTCGATGCCGAGGCGATCCTCCACCGCGGAGATGCCGTCCTCCAGCACAGCGACGGTGCGCTTCTTCTCGTCCACCTCGTAATGCAGGTCGCGCTTCAGCGACTTCACGATATTGGCGAACTCCGGGTACCAGGCCGTGTTGTCCTCGGCCGGGCCCGAAATGATCAGCGGGGTCCGTGCCTCATCGATCAGAATCGAGTCCACCTCGTCGACGATGGCGAA
>DLGC01000002.1:82217-212647 GCA_002482525.1 Propionibacteriaceae bacterium UBA7704
CCGAATTCGTTGTTGGTGCCGTAGGTGATGTCCGCGGCATAGGCCACCCGCCGGGCAGCCGGATCCATGTCGGAAAGAATGGCATCCACACTCAGCCCCAGGAAGTGGTGGATGCGGCCCATCTGCTCGGACTGGAACTTGGCCAGGTAGTCGTTGACCGTGACCACGTGGACACCCTTGCCGGCCAAAGCGTTCAGATAGGAGGCCAGCACTGCGACCAGGGTCTTGCCTTCACCGGTCTTCATCTCGGCGATGTTGCCCCAGTGCAGTGCCGCCGCGCCCTGGATCTGTACGTCGAAGTGGCGCTTACCCAGGACCCGCTTGGATGCTTCCCGAGCGGTGGCGAACGCCTCCGGCATCAGGGAATCCAAGGTCTCGCCGTCGGCTAGCCTCGCCCGAAAGTCGTCGGTCTGCGCGCGCAGCTCGTCATCGGACATCGCTTCGAAGTCGGGTTCGATCTGATTCACCTGGTCGGCGACCACCTGCAACTTCTTCAGCTGCCGGCCCTCGCCCAGGTGCAGCATCTTGTCCATAAAACCCACGTCAAAACCAAGCTTTCCTGGTTGGTGTAGCCGCGCCCCCGACCGAGGGCACCGGCGCCTATCTTATTGCTTCACGCCAACTCGGCGCTGCCAGCCGAGCAACGGTCAGAACAGGACGGTCGCGAGTTCCCCGACTTGCTCGAAGCCGACACTGCGATAGCTGTGGATTGCCGGCACATTGAAGTCATTGACGTACAGGCAGGCCACTGCATAGTCGGCCAGGATGTACTCGGTCACCGCAGCCATGGCCGGCGCCGATATGCCGCGGCCTCGTAGCTCCGGAGTCAGCCATACTCCTTGAATCTGAGCCACCTCGCCGCTGGCCGCGCCGACATCACTTTTGAAGATGACTCTGCCGTCGACCACGATCCCGAAGGCACGGCCCTGTTCGACCAACCAGCGGCAGTAGCCTCGGTAGCTGGAATCCGGGCCGCTGGCGGGCACCACGCCGACCTCCTCGGTGTACATCGCCACCGAAGCCTCGAAATAGGACTCGAACTCAGCCATGGTGATCGGACGTACCCGAGGGTCGGACCGACCGCCAGGCGGTGACGAGGTGGCCATGAGTGGCTGGCTGGCCCGAACTTCACGCACCTGACTGTATTGCCGACCCCAGCGCTCCCCGAGCGCCCGCCACAGTGACAAGGCCAGGGGCGCGTTGCCGACGATCGACTGACAGGTCCGTCGCCGTCCAACGGCCTCCACGAACGCGGGCACCGCAGCGAAATCGTCGGTGAGCGGCACCAGATTGGCGCCGACGTGCAGCAACGCGCGAGGCTCCGTGGCAGGCCAGCCCAGGACGGCACCGGGAAGCCCCGGATGAAGCACTCCGGCGTCGATCCGTGAAGAGAAGAACACATTGGCCACCGGGTCGGCGGCCAACAGTCGGCGAACCGCTGGCAGGTCGTTGAGAGTCAGAGTTCGCACCGGCATCGGATCACTCCACGATGACTTCTGGCGGACCGGCTTCAGCATCGGGCATGGCCGCGGCCAGCCGATTCGCTTCCTCGATCAACGTGGCCACGATCTCGGATTCGGGGACGGTCTTGACCACTTCGCCGTGCACGAAGATCTGCCCCTTGCCGTTCCCGGAAGCGACACCGAGGTCGGCCTCCCTGGCTTCACCGGGTCCGTTGACGACACATCCCATCACCGCGACCCGCAGTGGGACCTGCAGACCTTCCAGGCCTTTGGTGACATCCTCGGCCAGGCTGTAGACGTCGACTTGGGCACGGCCACACGATGGGCAGGAGACGATTTCGAGCTTGCGCGGACGCAGGTTCAGCGACTCCAGGATCTTGACACCGACCTTGACCTCTTCTACCGGCGGCGCCGAAAGCGACACCCGGATGGTGTCGCCGATGCCCTGGCTCAGCAGCGCGCCGAAAGCGACAGCGGACTTGATGGTGCCCTGGAAGGCCGGTCCGGCCTCGGTGACCCCGAGGTGCAGCGGATAGTCGCAGGCTTCGCTGAGTTGCTCGTAGGCACGCACCATGACCACCGGGTCGTGGTGCTTCACCGAGATCTTGAAGTCGCTAAAGCCGTGCTCTTCGAACAGGCTGGCTTCCCACAGGGCGGACTCGACCAGTGCCTCGGGGGTGGGTCCCCCGTGTTTGGCCAACAGCCGGGCGTCCAAGGACCCGGCATTCACCCCGATGCGCAACGAGACACCGGCGTCGCTGGCGGCCTTGGCGATCTGTCCCACCTGGTCGTCGAAGGCCCGGATGTTGCCGGGATTCACGCGCACCGCCGCGCAGCCGGCGTCAATGGCGGCGAAGACATACTTCGGCTGGAAGTGGATGTCGGCGATCACCGGGATCTGACTCTTGGCAGCGATCGCGGGGAGCGCGTCGGCATCGTCCTGGCTGGGGACGGCGACGCGCACGATGTCACAGCCGGCCGCAGTGAGTTCGGCGATCTGTTGCAAGGTGGCGTCGATATTGGTGGTCTTGGTGGTGGTCATCGACTGCACCGATATCGGTGCGTCGCCTCCGACCAGAACCGATCCCACCCGGATCTGACGAGTGGGTCGCCGCGGTGCCAGCACCGGCGGCGCGATCGTGGGCATGCCCAGGTTCACAGACAACGTTTCCTCGTATTCTCCGCGCGCGACGTCTCAACGGCGTCACCAGACAGCCTACCGAGCCGTTCGGGTGGGGCCGGGAGGCTTAGAACAATTGCACCGGAGAGATCACATCGGCGATGACCAGCACCACGCCGGACAGCACCAGGAAACCGCCAACGCCGTAGGCGATGGGCAACAGTTTCGCGGTGTCGAAGAACCCCGGGTCCGGACGGCGCAGCAGCCCGGCCGTCTTGCGACGGATCCATTCGTAGATCGCCCCGGCAATGTGGCCACCGTCCAGCGGCGGCAGTGGCACCAGGTTGAACAGCGCCAAGAACAGGTTGATCGAGGCCAACAGTGACGCGAAGGTCGCGAATTTCTGGCCGGCCGACAGGCCCGCGTCGCCGGCCACCTGACCGGCCACCTGGCTGGCACCGACGATGCTGATGGGGTCATAGACGCTGCGATCTTGTCCGGTCACCAGATCTGCGCCCACATTCCAGACTTTCACCGGGAATTGGGCCAACGCCACCACACTCTGCTGGGTCATGGTCCACATGTCGCCCAGTACCTGGACGGGCCCGCCCTTGACCAGATCCTGCTGCGGACTGATACCCAACCAGCCGGCTCGGACCTGATGACTGGGATCCAGGCGATCCGGAAGGTTGTTCATGCCGGTGTGGATCTGCGGCAGCGTGACCTGCTGACCGTCGCGCTCGACCACGATGACCGCAGGACCAGCCAAGTTGGCCCGGATCAGGGCGGAGAGCTGGTCGTAGGACTCGATCGGCACCCCGTTGAAAAGTACGATCCGATCGCCGACCTTCAACCCCGCCTGCGCCGCCGGCGTGAGTGGATCACTGGCATTGCATTCGGTTCGATGGGGATCAGTGATCACGCATTGCTGCACATAGGCGACGGTGGGCTGGGCTCGATAGACGCCGTAACCGGCGGTCACCGCCCAGAACAGCGCGAAGGCGATGAGCAGGTTCATCACCGGGCCGCCGGCCATGACGATCAGCTTCTGCCAGGTCTTCTTCTGATAGAACAGCCGGGAGTCGGCCACGTCGGTCTGGGTGATCTCCTCCCATTCCACAGCCCGCGCCGAATCAGCGAAGTCGGTGAGGCGATTGCGGTGCTTGCGCGTCTTGGGCTCCGGCGGGTACATCCCCAGCAGCCTGACGAAGCCGCCCAAGGGGAACCACTTGATGCCGTATTCAGTCTCACCGCGCACGGTCGACCACAGGGTAGGACCGAATCCCACGAAGTACTGCGGGACGCGCACTCCGAACAGTTTCGCCGGTACCATGTGCCCGATTTCGTGCAGGGCCACCGAGACCATGATCAGAGCGAAGAAGGCCACTGCGAAACCCACCGTGGTGAGAAGCTCCATCTACCGCTCCTTGATCCGTTCGGATGCCGCCTGCCGCGCCGTGGCATCGGCGCTCAACACCGAGGCCACGCTCACCGTGGCGGGCGACTCGTTGCCGTGCGCTGCCAGCACATCGGCGACCACCTCAACAATGCCGCTGAACTCCAAATCGCCGGCGCAGAAGGCATCCACACACACTTCGTTGGCTGCGTTGAACACTGCCGGCGCGATGCCGCCGATGATTCCGGCGCGCCGGGCCAACTCGACGGCGGGAAACACCTCGGCGTCCAGTGGCTCGAACGTCCAGGTGGCCGCCGAGCGCCAGTCGCACGCGGTCGCGACGTCACCGAGGCGCTCGGGCCAGGACAATCCCAGGGCGATCGGCAGCTTCATGTCCGGTGGTGAACACTGGGCGATCGTGGAGCCGTCTCGGAATTCCACCATCGAATGCACCACCGATTGCGGATGCACCACCACCTCAATGTCGGCGAAGTCAATGCCGAACAACAATGCGGCCTCGATCAGCTCCAGTCCTTTGTTCACCAAGGTGGCGGAGTTGATCGTGACGACGCGTCCCATATTCCAGGTGGGGTGAGCCAACGCCTGCTGCGGCGTCACGGTGCGCAACTGCTCGGCGGTGAAGCCTCGAAACGGCCCACCCGAGGCGGTCAGGATGAGTCGCTGCACCTCCTCGGCCCGCCCTGATCGCAGCGCTTGGGCGAAGGCGGAGTGTTCGGAGTCGACCGGAACGATCTGGCCCGGTGCTGCGGCATCGGTGACCAGCCGGCCTCCGATCACCAAAGACTCCTTGTTGGCCAGGGCCAAGGTGGTGCCGGCGTGCAAAGTCGCCAGAGTGGGCCCCAACCCGGCAGCACCGGTGATGCCATTGAGCACGACGTCGCAGTCGATCGCGGCCAACTCCGAGGCAGCATCCGGGCCCACCCAGATCTCCTGGCCGGGCAGCGCCTCAGCGACTCGGTCAGCGGCTTCGGCGTCGGAGACCGCGACGACGACCGGACGCAGCGCCCGCGCCTGTTCGATGAGGAGTTCGGGATTGGCCCCGCCGGCAGCCAGACCGACGACGGTGAAGCGATCACGATGGCGACCGATCACCTCGATCGCTTGGGTTCCGATGGAACCCGTGCTTCCCAAGATCACAATTCGACGCATGCCGTCGGCTCCTCCCCGCAACCGGCCCCAGCTTACGGTGTGGTAACGGATGCCAACGCGGAGCCGAATGCCTTTGCCTTCGATTCAGACATGTTGTTATGGTCAAGCGCTGTCGCTGACCGGCACGTTTGCGATGTTGGTCGGCGTGGGCCGCGCACACGGTGGAGAGACTGCCGATGTTCGTACGGTGTGGAAGGTTCGGGAGCGGAACGCAAGCTGACGCGTTCTGTCACTGGGGTTGAGCCTCAGGGGAGGACCTTTGAGACCCGGCCCAGGTGGGGTTGACGCCCCTCTGGAGGACCACGTGATGCATGACACTGCCCCCGCCCTGGTTGCGGACGGCCTGTTCAAGGTGTTCGGACAACGCGCCCAGCAGGCGGTGCAGGAACTTCGACAAGGAGCCGACCGCGACGCACTCGAGGAGTCGGTGACCGCTGCGGTCATCGATGCCTCCTTCGAGGTGCACCCTGGTGAGATCTTCGTCGTGATGGGGCTGTCGGGATCGGGCAAGTCGACCTTGATCCGCATGCTCAACGGCCTGTGGGAGCCGACCGCCGGAACCGTCACCGTAGGCGGCAAGCAGATCACCGGGATGCGCGGCAAAGCACTGCGGGAGGTTCGCGAGCAGCACATTTCGATGGTCTTCCAACACTTCGCACTGCTGCCCCACCGCACGGTGCTGGACAACGTCGCCTACGGCCTCGAGATCCGCAAGATGCCGCGGGCGCAGCGGGAGGACAAGGCCCGCGAGATCATCGACCTGGTCGGCCTGAAGGGATGGGAACGCAAACTTCCCGGAGCCTTGTCCGGTGGCATGCAGCAGCGCGTCGGCCTGGCCCGGGCGTTGGCTGCCAACACCGACGTGTTGCTCATGGACGAAGCATTTTCGGCTTTGGACCCGCTGATTCGCCGCGAAATGCAGGAACAACTGCTGGAACTCCAGGAGACGCTCGGCAAGACCATCATCTTCATCACCCACGACCTCAATGAGGCCATGTTCCTTGGCGATCGCATTGCGGTGATGCGCGACGGGCGGATCGTCCAGATCGGAACACCGGAGGAGATTCTCACCGATCCGGCCAATGACTACGTGGCTCAGTTCGTGCAGGACGTGGATCGAGCCCGCGTCCTCACTGCCGGCGCGGTGATGGAACCACCGTGGGCACTGGTCCAGGTCAACGCCGGACCTCGAGCCGCGTTGCGACTCATGCGCGACAACCAAGTTCCGGCCGCCTTCGTGATCGGACGCGGACGCCAACTGCGCGGCGTCATCACCGATCGTGATGCGATCCGGCTGGTGCGTGCCGGTGAGACCGACCTGGCCGCGCATCTGACGGATATCGCCACCGTCAATCCGAGCAGCGCGCTGGTCGATCTCTATCTCCCCTCGGTGGAGTCGGCGCTGCCGCTGGCGGTGACCGATGAGAAGAACAGGCTGGTCGGAGTGGTGCCCCGAGTGACCCTGCTCGCAGCCCTGGGCGGTGAGGCCGAAGCCGCCGTGGGCGCGCCACCCATGATGAGCGCCCTGCCCTCGAGAGTCATCGATCAAGTGTTGGCCGGCGCTGAAGCGACGGAGGTCCACTGATGGACGGCGTGCGAATTCCTCTGGGCGACTGGGTCGCCGCAGGCGTGGACTGGGTGATCAACAATGCCGAAGCGCCGTTCGTCGTGCTTCGAGCAATCTTCTTGGGCCTGTACAACCTGATCAACGATGGCCTGACCGCACTGCCGCCGTGGCTGTTCATCGCCATGGTGGTGATCGCGGCGCTGTTCGCCCGGGGCTGGGTCTTCGCGCTCGGGAGCGGACTGGGATTGTTCCTGATTCTGGCTGTCAATCAGTGGCAGAACTCGATGGATACCTTGGCACTGGTGTTGGTGGCCGCGTTCTTCGCTGTCATCATCTCTATCCCGCTGGGCATTCTGGCGGCGAGATCGAGGCTTGCCTCGGCGATTATCCGCCCGATCCTGGACTTCCTGCAGACCATGCCTGCCTTCGTGTACCTAGTGCCTGCGCTGTTGCTGTTCCGGGTCGGTGTGGCCCCGGGAATTGTGGCCACCATCATCTTCGCGATGGCCCCTGGGGTCCGCTTGACCGAGTTGGGCATTCGCAGCGTCGATGCCGAAGTCGTCGAAGCCGGTGAGGCCTTCGGCGCCACACCGCGACGCATCCTGCGCCAGATTCAGCTCCCGCTGGCGATGCCCAGCATCATGGCCGGAATCAATCAGGTGATCATGCTCTCGCTGTCGATGGTGGTCATCGCCGGCCTGGTTGGGGCCGGCGGCCTCGGCGGAGACGTGATCGCTTCGCTGAGCCAACTCGATACCTCGTTGGGTGTTGAGGCCGGCCTAGCCGTCGTCGTGCTCGCTATCTTGTTGGACCGGTTCACCAACGCCTTCGGCCAACGCCGCGGGCTGTACGCCACGCTCAAAGAGCGTCGCAGTGCCGCCCGCGAAGCCGCTGGCGAGGATGCCCGCGAATTGGCGGCGTCAACCACCTCCTGAAGACCTCGCGACCGGCACGGTCGCGTGCGGGGAATCAGCCGACGATTCACCCGCTCACGGCAGGCGGAGATTCCACCTGTCGGGAAAGGAAGACCATGAAGAAGCTCGCTACCGGAATCGCAGCCGCGGCGGCTGCGATGAGCATCTTGCTCACCGGCTGCGCCTCGACGAACGATCAGGGCGCCACCGGCTCCAAGGGGGACATCACGCTGGCAGTCTTCAATGGCTGGGAGGAAGGCATTGCCTCCTCCGAGTTGTGGAAGGCCGTGTTGGAGGACAAGGGGTACACCGTCACCCTGAAGTACTCCGACGTGGCACCGTTGTTTGCCGGTCTGTCGACCGGTGACTACGACTTCGCCACCGACATCTGGCTACCCACCACGCACGCCGATTACATCACGAAGTTCGGGGACAAGATCGTCGATGTGGGTACCTGGTACGACTCTGCCAAGCTGACTGTCGCGGTCAACAAAGATGCTCCGATCGACTCGCTGGATCAACTGGCTGCCAATGCCGACGCCTTCAACAACAAGATCATCGGTATCGAGGCAGGCGCCGGCCTGACCAAGACCATGAAGGACGCTGTCATACCCGACTACGGGCTGAAGAAGATGAACTTCATCACCTCCTCGACCGCTGGCATGTTGACTGAGCTCAAGGCTGCCACCAGCAAGGGGGAGAATGTTGTGGTCACCTTGTGGGAGCCGCATTGGGCCTATGCTGCTTTCCCGATCAAGAACCTCGAGGACCCCAAGGGCGCCCTCGGTGGCGCTGAAGGCATCCACGTCTACAGCCGGTCGGGATTTGCCGACGATTTCGCCGAGGTGAACGGATGGCTCGGCAACTTCACGATGAGTTCGGCCCAGTTGGCCGACTTGGAGGATCTGCTGTTCAACCAGAACGCCGATGTCGAGGACAAGGGGCCACTGGTCAAACAGTGGATGGCTGACAACAAGGAATACGTCGACTCGCTGACTGCCTGAGTCGATCTCGATCGCGTTGGCCCCGGCACCAGCCGGGGCCAACGTCGTCTTCGGGTGATGGCACCAAGCGCTGCGCCAGGCCGCTGGCGCCGCCGGTTCAGGTTGAGACGTTGACCGCCGTTGATGACAGCGTTGTTGCGGACGCTCTTGCAGGATGCCGCACTCATTCCCGAACCTGGCCGACCGCACCACCGCCACGGCGGCCATCGCCTTGCTCGTCGACTGACGAGCGCAGCGACGTGCCGCCAGCGTCGGTAGTGAGTGCCAGCCAGGTGTCGATGGACAGCCGAGCCAAGAAGCTACGGTCGTGGCTGACCACCAGCAACCCACCACGGTAGGCGTTGAGGGCGGTCACCAATGCCGTGATCGTGATCTGATCCAGGTCGTTGGTGGGCTCATCGAGCACCACCAGCTGCGGCGCTGGATCGGCCAGCAACACCCGAGCCAGAGCGACCATCACCCGCTCGCCGCCGGAGAGTCGGCCCAGCGGTCTGGCGATGGTGTCCGCGCCGAGACCGAAGGCTGCCAGTTGGGCTCGGATCTCCTGCTCGGTACGGCTGGGAGTCGCTCGCACCACCGCACTCAGCGCATCACCACCGGGCTCGGCTTCGTGCCAGCACTGCGGAAGATAGCCGATACGTTCGCACAGCCGAATCGCCCGGAGCTCGCCTAATGGTTCAGCACCGAACAAGGTTTCCAGCAGTCGGGTCTTGCCGACGCCGTTGGGTCCGCTGAGCGCGACCCGTTGCGGTCCGGCGATCAGCTGGCTGTGCACACCGTCACGCAGTTCGGCCAGTCGGCGAGTGGCCGACAGCTGCGGGTCGGGCAACGCGATGCTGATCTGCTTCTCGCGGCGTCGACCGGATTCTGCGGCCTGCACCTGCTGCTCGGCCTGAGCTACCCGCTCGGCCACGCCCCGGCCCAGCCGGCCGGCGGTTTGCTCGCTGCGGCGTCGGCGCTCGTCAGCCGCGGCTCCGATGAATTTCGACCGTACGACGTCGGTCTTGCCCTGCCGGGCGCTGCGGGCCAGTCTGGTTTGCAGGTCACGCTGTCGGCGTTTCTCGATGCGCAGGTGTTGCTTGGCGGTGGTGATCGCCTGCTCCGCAGCTGCCTGTTCGGCGGCACGCCGTTCGAGATAGGCCTGGTAGCCGCCGCCGTAGCGGCGTAACCCTGGGGAGTCGAGGTCGACGATCTGTTCACTGATCGCCAACAACTCTTCATCGTGGCTGCTGATCAGCAGCGCCCCGGGCCAGTGGGCCAGGAGAGTGTGCAGATCGGCTCGAGTGTCCCGGTCCAGATTGTTGGTGGGTTCGTCGAGCAACGCGATGGCGGGCCGGGCGAGCTTCAACCCGATCACCGCCGTCAGCATCACCTCACCGCCGGAAAGGGTTGCCACGGGCCGGTCGATCCCGATCCTGGCCAACCCGGCCGCGTCCAATGCCGCCCGCGCTCGAGCCTCGATCCCCCACTCAGCTGCGATGCGCTCGAACAACTCCGGGGCGGTATCACCGGCCTCCAGCGCCCGTAGTGCCCGCAGCGGCCCGGCAATGCCCAGCAGATCCGCGACCGTGTCGTCGCGGCGCAACGTCAGGTTCTGGGGCAGCATGGCGACACTGCCAAGCCGGGTCACGGTTCCCGAGGTGGGGGTCAGTTCGCCGCTGATCAGGCGCAGCAGAGTGGACTTCCCGGCACCGTTGCGGCCGATCAGGCCGGTGATGCCGCCCAGGGTCGCGGTGACCGACTCCAGGACGCGATCGCCGTCAGGCCAGGCGAAACTGAGATTGTCGAGGACGACAACAGGGGTAAACATGATGGACTCCGAAGTTCAGCAGTGCGCTGGGGCCGGAGTCGCATCGGACTCGACGGGTCAGCGCAGGTGGTTAATGGCTGAAACGACGTCGCGGTACATGTCATCCTCGCTGGTTGGGGACCTCCCCATGATGCAACGGTGCCGATCGGTGCGCAAGTCGCCTCAGCGTTGAGCGGCTACGCGATCCAGCCACTCCACCATGAGCGCCTCGAACAGCTGCGGCTGCTCGATCTGCACATTGTGCCCGGCGGTGTCTAAGGCCGCCAGACTCATGCGCGGGTATCTGGTAAGCAGACGCCACTGGTCCTGGTAGCCGACGGCGATATCTTGGCGTCCCACCAGCGTCACGCTCGGGCCCAGAAACGGTTCCTGGCCCGGGGCATCAGGGTCGCGACTCAGCAGCAGGCGCTCACCAATGCGGGCCAAGGCCACCTGATCTGCAGCGTCCAATCCGGGTTGAACCTCGTCGAGGAATCGGTGCAACACCTCGGCGGTGTGCACCGCGGCTAGGAAGGTGAAGCTCTCCTGCAATCGGGTATCCAGACCATCCAAGACGCCGGGGTCAGCGCGCAGCACCTGCAGTGCTGGCAACACCCGGCGATCCGGACGCGGCTCGGCCACCGGGGCGATCATCGCCAAACCAGCGACCTGATCCGGTCGGGATCGCACCAGAGCGCGGGCAAGATAGCCACCGTAGGATTCCCCGACGAGCAGGAACCGATCGATGCCGATGTGGGCATCGATGAACTCCTCCAGTGCAGCGAGCAGATCATCAGCGCTGGCGACGCTCCCCGCCGGAGACCGACCCATACCCGGCAGGTCTGGATACAGTCGCCGATAGCCGGCCCGGCGGGCGAAGACCGGCTCCAGACAGCCGCGCATTAATCGGTGATCCGGCATCCAGCCGTGGATCGCCAGCACCGGCATTCCCGAGCCGACCTCAACGTAGTACATCACCACTCCACCTTATCGCACCTGCGTTCGATTTAGAATCGGCGTGGGCGCCGCGATCAGCGTCCGCGGTGGCCTTCGAAGAATCGCCAAATCTCAGCGGTGGCGTCCAACGCCTGTGACGGCGAATCAGCCCCCGGATAGGTCGACCGCTTCGAACCGGGCCACTGGTGTCCGGCACCAGCGATCACGATCCAAGTGACGGCTCGGCCATCGGCGCATTCGGAGGTGGCGGTGGTGAGCGCACCGGCCACCGACCGGCGCGGCTCCGCGCAGTCATCGCGAGTCCGCCAACCCTGGATCACTTGTGCCAGCGGCGGCCCGCTCACCCGCCCCGGTGCAGCGCCTCTCTCGCCGTCCATGCGCACCTGGGAATCGTCGGCGCCATGGATATGGAGCACCGAGGTCGGCACTGCCCCCTCGCAGTCGACCAACTGAGTGCCGGCCACCGGCGCAATGGCCACGAACAGCGAGCTTTGACACGCCATCCGATACGTCATCATGGCGCCATTAGACATCCCGGTCAGATAGCGCCGCTTCGCATCGATCGGCAGCAATGCCGAAACCTGGTCGACCAGCTCGGTGAGGAAGGCCACATCGTCGACATCGGCGCGTTGCGCACCGCCACAGCAGGTCCCCGCGTTCCAGGTTCGATCCACGCCATCGGGATAGGCCACGACAAAGCCGGCCTTGTCGGCCGTCGCATCCCAGCCATAGCTGGATTCGGCCTGTGCGGCACTGCCCAGGCCACCGTGCAGCATCACCACCAGTGGATAGCCGGACGGGCCGGGCGTGCCGGGCGGACGGTGCAGGATGACCTTCCGGTCACGACCTGCCGACTCCACCGAAATCACCTGGGTTGCCGCCGACTCCGAACCCGCTGCGGGCTGAGTAGGTGCCTGCTTGCCGCTGCATCCCGTGGCAGACAACACCAGCGCCAAGGCCACGGTCCCCGCCCAACGCATTCTCACGAACACCATTATCGGGGGCTCACCGCAGAGCCGGTTCGGGATGGATACGCAGACCGTCGACCAGGTCTTCGAAGCGACTGCCCACCGGTTGCCGTCTTGCCTGCCGCCATAGCCACAGATCGCCGACACAGCCGGCCAGGTGCACCGCACCGGGAATCACCAGCCAACCACCTGCCGGGCAGAACACCAGCGCGCAGAGCACCACCAGGTTCAGCAGCACGATCGGAGCCAGACAGATCAGCGCGAATTCGCGCACCGTGACGGTGGTGCCCGGTTCCTTCGCTGTGGTGTACAGCGCTGGGACCGAACCTCCGAACCGCGTCAGGCCGAATCGGGGCCGGATACCCACCGCTATCATCGCCACGCCGTGAATGGCTTCGTGCATCACGGCCAGTGTCACGGTCGTTACCAGCACGAGCACGATCTCGACGACGCCTACTGTCGTGGTGCCCGGCCACAGGGTGCCGCGCACCACAAGCGCAACCATGACGCCGACCAATGCAAGCCCGACACTTCCCAAGTTGAGCCAGATCAGGTCCCGCCGCGACGGCCGCAACTCATAGGCCTGGCTCATCGAGGTTCGCTCGCCGCCAACTGACCACAGGCGCCATCGATATCCCGACCGCGGGTGTCGCGGACGGTGACCGGCACTCCCCTGACCTCCAGGCGCGCTCGGAACTGCTCAGCGTCAGCCTTGCGCGAGGCGGTCCATTTCGAGCCGGGGGTCGGGTTGAGCGGGATCAGGTTCACATGCACCCAGCCATAGCCGTTGGGGCCGCGTAGCACCGCAGCCAACTCATCGGCTCGGTGTCCTTGATCGTTGATGTCGCGGATCAGCGCGTACTCAATCGAGACCCGGCGTCCGGTGTTCAAGAAGTACTGCTTGGCTGCTGCGATCACCTCTGCGATCGGCCAGCGGGTGTTGATCGGGCACAACTCATCGCGCAACGCGTCATCGGGGGCGTGCAGGCTCACCGCCAGCGTCACCGGCAGGTGCTCCTCGGCAAGCTTGCGCATCGCCGGAACCAAACCGACGGTAGACACCGTCACCCCGCGAGCAGAGATCCCCAGCCCATCAGGAGCCGGCGTGATGATGGTACGAACGGCTTGCAGAACCGAGGCGTAGTTCGCCATCGGCTCCCCCATCCCCATGAACACGATGTTGTTGATCCGCCCCGGCCCGCCGGGCAGTTGTGCATCGCGCAGGCGACGGCCAGCATCGATCACCTGAGCGACGATCTCGGCGGCATTCAAGTTCCGCTGCAGGCCACCCTGACCGGTGGCGCAGAAGGGGCAGGCCATGCCGCAGCCGGCCTGGGAGGAGATACATACCGTGGCGCGTTCCCGACCGCGACCGCTGGCCTTGACGCCGGGCACCCCGTAGCGCATCAGCACGCTCTCGACCAAGGAACCATCCCCCAGTCGCCACAACGATTTCACCGTCGTACCCGCATCGGCGACCTGATCGCGCACGCTGGTGATCAGTGGCTGCACCAAGTTGGTCGCAAGCACGTCGCGCTCGGCTTTGGGGATATCGGTCCACTGCTCGGGGCTGTCGTTCAAGTGAGTGAAGAGGTGTCGGCTCAACTGGCCGGCTCGAAACTTCGGCAGGCCTAACTCGGCGATGGCCGCCTGACGTTGCGCTACGGTGAGATCGATCCAGTGGGTGGGTGGACGTCCACGGCGCGGGGCCTCCATGACCAGCGGCAGGGTGCGTCCTTCGGCGGCCAGCGCTGCGGCCGCGTCGAAAGCGGCTTGCTCCTCGGGGCTCAGCTCGGTCATGAGCCCAGCCCCAGCAGGATGAACAGCACCCAGGCCGCCGGTACCGCCACCAGCAGAGAATCCAAGCGGTCCATCACGCCACCGTGACCAGGCAGGAAGGAGCCCATGTCTTTGATGCCGACATCGCGTTTGATCATCGACTCGATGAGGTCCCCGGCGGTACCGAAGACCACCACCACCGCGGCCAGCAGTACCCCGACCCACCACGGCCAGGTGGTGACCGTCATCACGAAGATCACTGCCACCAGGCCAGAAAGCAGGAACGATCCGGCCAGGCCTTCCCAGGTCTTCTTGGGGCTGATGACCGGTGCCATCGGATGCTTGCCGAGCAAGGATCCGACGATATAGCCACCGGTATCGCTTCCCACGATTCCCATGAAGACCAGTACCACTTTCGCCACACCATGCTCTTCGGCCAGCAGCAGTCCGACGAATGAAGCCAGCAGTGGCACGTAGCCGATGATGAACAGGCTTGCGGCGCTGTCGCGGGCGTAACCCTCCGCGCCTCCGAACATCCGCCATCCCAAGGCCACCAGCACGGTGCCGCCGATCGCTCCCAACAGCACCACATGCCAGGCGATATTGGTGTACTGCTGCAGCTCGGCAGCGGCATAGGTGCCGCCGATGATCACCACATTGCCGATCACCACCGGAATGATCGCCGAGGTCATGCCGACCCGTTGCAGCGCCTGGTGGAGCTCCACCGCCCCCAGGCTGGTCATCACCACCACGAGGGCGACGAAGCCGGGATGCCACCAGATCAGCGTCACCACCACCAGGGCGAACAAACCCAGCCCGACGCCGATCGCGGCGGGCAGATTACGTCCGGCCCGTCGCTGTGGCGGGGCTCCTGGCTCGGTGGTGTTCGACAACCTAGACCTCAAGCAACTCTGCTTCCTTGGCTTTGAGCAGCTCGTCGACGATGTCGGTGTGCTTCTTGGTCACCGCGTCCAACTGCTTCTCTGCGCCTCGGGACTCGTCCTCGCCGATCTCCTTCTCCTTGAGGAGCTTATGCACACTCTCCATCGCGTGCCGACGGATGTTGCGAACCGCGACTCGGCCTTCTTCGGCCTTCGTCTTGGCGAGCTTGATGTATTCCCTTCGCCGCTCCTCGGTGAGTTGCGGCATCACGATCCGAACCACGTTGCCGTCGTTGGCCGGATTCACGCCGAGGTCGGAGTCACGAATCGCCTTCTCGATCCCGGCCATGGCACCCCGGTCGAAGGGCGTGATGAGGACGGTGCGGGCTTCTGGCACCTGGAAGGTGGCGAGTTGCTGCAGTGGCGTTGGAGCGCCGTAGTAGTCGACCAGCAACTTGTTGAACATGGCCGGATGTGCCCGTCCGGTCCGGATCGCGGCGAACTCCTCCCGCGTATGCTCCACAGCACCTGCCATCTTGTGCGTGGCATCGGCAACGATCTCAGGGATCACTGATTGTCCTTCCGGTTTGGCTGCAGGGCTGGATCAGGCATGCAGCGTGGTTCCGATCTTCTCACCTGCCACCACTCGCGCGATATTGCCGTCTTGGCCCAGGTCGAAGAACACCATGGGAAGTCGGTGCTCGCGAGCCAGGCTGACCGCCGTGGCATCGGCCACTTTCAGGTCACGGGCGAGGAAGTCGTCGTAGGTGAGTTCGTCATAACGATGAGCGTTGGGATTGGCCTTCGGATCGGAGTCGTAAACGCCGTCAGTGCCCTGCTTGGCCATCAGCAGCACATTCGCACCCACTTCCAACGCCCGTTGCGCGCCGACGGTGTCGGTGGAGAAGAAAGGCATCCCCGAGCCGGCTCCGAAGATGACCACGCGGCCTTTCTCCATGTGCCGGATCGCTCGCAGCGGAATATATGGTTCGGCCACCTGACCCATGGTGATAGCTGTCTGCACCCGGGTCGGCACGCCGGCCTTCTCCAGGAAGTCCTGCAGCGCCAGGCTGTTCATCACGGTTCCCAACATGCCCATGTAGTCGGCGCGGGCGCGGTCCATGCCGCGGGTTTGCAGTTCGGCACCGCGGAAGAAGTTCCCACCACCAGTGACGATCGCCACCTGAACCCCGTTGTTGACCACATCGGCGATCTGTGCGGCAATGTTGGAGATCACGTCGGGATCGACGCCGAGTTTTCCGCCACCGAAGGCTTCCCCGGAGAGCTTCAACAGGACACGTCGATAGGGACTGGGCATCTGGACTCCTTCGGGCACCATCGTGGTCCGGCCTCGGACCTCCAACACCCTAACCGAAACCACCGCGCGGCAGGCACGCCCCGCGCGGAACGCACTGCGGCCGCCCAACAGTTGTTGGGCGGCCGCAGCAAACGCTGGATCAGGAGCCGGCGGAGAAGCGCACGAAGCGCTTCACCTCGACACCGTTCTCCTTCAGCAACTGACCGACGGTCTTCTTGTCGTCGGACACACTGGGCTGCTCGACCAGGCAGACCTCCTTGAAGAAGCCGGACAGGCGACCCTCCACGATCCGCGGGATGATCTGCTCGGGCTTGCCCTCCTCCTTCGCGGTCATCTCGGCAATCTTGCGCTCGTGATCGAGGATGTCGGCGGGAACATCGTCGCGAGTCACGTAGGCCGGCGACATCGCAGCGATCTGCATCGCAATACCGCGAACGAAGTCCGCATCGCCACCGTCATGCTCCACCATGACACCGACCTGCGGCGGCAGATCGGCAGAGCGACGGTGCAGGTACACCACAGCGGGCCCGCTGTAGCTCGCCGCAGCAGCAAGCTCCAACTTCTCGCCGATCTTGGCCGACAGTTCGCTGACGGCCTCGGATACCGACTTGCCCGAACCCAGCGCAACCCCCTGGGCGGCTTCCAAGCCATCGACACCAGCGGCGTCGACCGCAGCAGCGATCTCGTCGGCGAGCGCCATGAACTCAGCGTTCTTGGCCACAAAGTCGGTCTCGGCACCCAGTTGGATCACCGTATTGCCGCTGGAGGCAACCAGGCCATTGCTGGCGTCCCGATCCGAGCGGTTGGCCATCTTGGCTTGCCCGGTGACCCGCAGGATCTCAATCGCAGCCTCGAAGTCGCCGTCCGCTTCGGTCAGCGCCTTCTTGGCATCCATCATTCCGGCGCCGGTGGCGTCTCGGAGTTTCTTCACGTCGGCGGCAGTGATCGCACTCATGACGTCGTTCCTTTTCTACTCGCTCTTGGCTGCGCGAGCCGGCTTGCTTTTGGCGGCAGCCGGCTTGTCTGCGCTGGTGGCCTTCGGTGCGGCCTTGGTGGTCTTCTTCGCAGCCGGAGCCTCGGCAGCTTCGGTGGTCTCGGCAACGTCAGCGGGAGCCTCGGCAGCTTCGGTGGTCTCGGCAACCTCAGCGGCAGCTTCAGTGGTCTCGGCGACCTCAGCGGCAGCTTCAGTGGTCTCGGCAACCTCAGCGGCAGCTTCAGTGGTCTCGGCGACCTCAGCGGGAGCCTCAGTGGTCTCAGCACCCTCAGCGGCAGCACCCTCAGCACCGGCGGAGAGCAGATCGCGCTCCCAGTCAGGCATCGGTTCGGCCTCTTCACCAGTGGCTTCCGCACCGGAGGAACGCGCCAACAGGCCCTCGGCGACCGCATCGGCCAACACACGGGTCAGCAAAGCGACCGAGCGGATGGCGTCGTCGTTACCCGGGATCGGGAAGTCAACGTGATCAGGATCACAGTTGGTGTCCAGGATGCCCACGATCGGGATCTTCAGCTTGCGGGCCTCGTCGATGGCGAGGTGCTCCTTGTTGGTGTCGACGATCCACACCGCCTGCGGCACGCGGTGCATGTCGCGGATGCCGCCGAGGGTCTTGGCCAGCTTCTCCTTCTTGCGCTTCTGCTGCAGCAGTTCCTTCTTGGTCAATCCGGAGGCAGCGACGTCGTCGAAGTTGAGGCTCTCCAGCTCCTTCATCTTGGCGATGCGCTTGCTGATGGTTCCGAAGTTGGTCAGCATGCCGCCCAACCAACGCTGGTTGACATAGGGCATACCCACGCGGGTCGCCTGCTCGGCGATGGCCTCCTGGGCCTGCTTCTTAGTGCCGATGAACAGAATCTGACCGCCTTTGGCCACCGTCTCCTTGACGAAGGCGTAGGCCTGATCGATGTAGGTCAGCGACTGCTGCAGATCGATGATGTAGATGCCATTGCGCTCGGTGAAGATGAACTTCTTCATCTTGGGGTTCCAGCGCCGGGTCTGATGCCCGAAGTGAACGCCACTGTCCAGCAGTTGACGTGCAGAGACGACGGCCATAGCCGTTCCTTTCCGTGCAGACGCGCCGAGCGCATCCTGCGTTGAGTTGTTCGAACCGAGCGTTTCGGTTCGCCTGACGTGGTCGCCTTCTCGTCCACCCCGGAGGGACCTCGGACTTACGGCCCGGCGTTCGCCGGTACGACCACATGCGAAGTCAGCCTGGATCTGCCAGACTGCGGAAGCGATTGTACGCCGCAGCGACCCCGTATCGCCAACTGGCAGCTCGCCAGCCATCGCAGCTTTCCACAACCCTGGCGACCGCTGGCTCATCGAGTGCCGCCGTGCCGATGGTGAGGGCATGGCGAAGCATCATCTGATTCTGATTCTGGTCCTCAGTGCTGGACTGTCGGCGCCGGCGGCCACGCCCGCCCGCGCCGCGAGCGGCGTTGCACCTGTGCCGGGCCCGATCGTTCGAGGATTCGACCCGCCCGATCAGGAGTGGTCGGCCGGTCATCGCGGCGTCGACCTGCTCGCCGATCCGGGCACGGTAGTCGTCGCCGCCCTGGCTGGCACGGTCCGTTTCGCGGGATCGGTTGCGGGCCGTCCGGTGGTCGTCATCGATCACGGCACGACCCGCACCACCTATGAGCCGGTCGCGACCACGCGCACGGTCGGGGAGCCGGTCGCGGCCGGCGATTCGATCGGCGCACTGCAGTCCGGACATGACTGTGTCGGCGGCACCTGCCTGCACCTGGGATGGCTTCGTGACGACCGCTATCTGGATCCGGTCGGGCTATTCGCCGACACAGCAGGCATCCGGCTGCTGCCCGCTGACGCCGAGGCTGCCGTCCGCGACCTGATGGCACGGCGCACGGCGACGGGCTCCGGTGTGCTGGCAGCACCGGTACCCGGACGCATCGGTTCAGGGTTCGGGATGCGCCTGCACCCGATCTTCCACACCTGGCGAATGCACAGCGGTGTCGATATCGGTGCCGCCTGCGGAACCCCGATCAGGGCGGCAGCGGCAGGCGTGGTGGTAGCACACAGCTTTGATTCGGCCAGCGGGAACCGCCTCGGCATAGACCACGGTGTCATCGGTGGGCAGCACCTGATCACCTACTATCTGCACGCCCGCAGCTACTCGGTCACGATGGGAACCAGGGTTCAGGCCGGCGAAGTGGTCGGCCGCGTCGGTTCCACCGGCTGGAGCACCGGCTGCCATCTGCACTTCAGTGTCTGGGCCAACGGCGCCTTGGTCGATCCGCAGCGATATCTGTGAGCCGTCAGGCTCGGGGATGGGCCTGCTGATAGGCCGTGCGCAGCCGCTCGGTGGTGACATGGGTGTACAACTGCGTGGTCGCCAGCGAGGAATGGCCGAGAATCTCCTGGACCGCCCGGAGATCGGCCCCACCTTCCAAGAGATGGGTCGCCATGGCATGCCGGAGGCCGTGCGGGCCCAGATCGGGGGTACCCGGCACTGCAGCCAAGGCCCGGTGCACAATGCGCCGCGCTACCCGCGGGTCCAGCCGCCCGCCGCGCTCGCCGAGGAACACCGCCCTGCCCGAAGCGGGCACGACCAGCAGCGGACGCACCACCAGCCAACCCGCCAACGCCTGGCATGCCGGACGGCCCAACGGCGCGATTCGTTCTTTGCCACCCTTGCCGAGGACTCTCACCAGTCCGCGGTCGAAATCCACATCGTCCAGGTCGAGGCCACAGGCCTCAGACACCCGGATGCCGGTCGAGTAGAGCACTTCCATCACAGCCAGGTCCCGGCGCGCCAGCGCTCCCTCAATCGGCTCCGCCACGTCGGTGGCGGCGGCAGCGACGGCGTCCAGCACCGCTCGGAGTTGGCTGATCTCGATCGTGGCCGGAAGTCGGCGATCCACTCGCGGGGACCGCAGCGTGGCTGCGGGGTCACGAGCCAGACGGTGGGTGTGATGGGCCCAGGAGAAGAAGGCTCGCACCGAGGCCGCCCGCCGGGCGATGGTGCTTCGCTGCGCCCCGACCGCGTGCTGATTGGCCAGCCACGTGCGCAGATCGGCCAGTTGAACCTGGTCGACATCCTCGGGTCCGACCCGACTCAGGTGACTGAATAACGCCCGCAGGTCCCCCAGGTAGGCCCGGATGGTGTGCTCGGAGCGCCCCTGCTCCAGCCGCAGATACTCGCCGAACTCAGCCAACAGCGCAGTGATCGCGGCCGGCAACTCCGACTCCGGCTCCACAGCTTCAGGGTCCCTCAGGGTCACCAGCCGCGCAAGACGGCGCGCCCGGAGCCCTAAGATGGCCCCGTCGGAGAGGAGAACAGGCGTGGGTGTGGATGAGTTCCTGACAGGTGGCCGGTTGCGGCGGATCACTCGGTGGGGTGAACCGGTGATGCACGCACCGACCGAACCCGTGACGGTCTTCGACGACGAGCTTCACACCTTGATCCGTGACATGTTCACCACCATGGCGGAATCCCACGGCGTCGGCCTGGCCGCCACCCAGGTGGGGGTGGGCAAGGCACTCTTCGTCTACGACTGCCCCGACGCCGACGAGATCTACCGTCAGGGTGTGGTCTGCAATCCGGTGCTCAGCCTGCCCGACGGCAGCGAGCGGAACTTCGAGTCCGCCGAGGAGGGATGCCTCTCCCTGCCTGGGGCCTACCAGCCACTGGCGCGGCCCGATTTCGCCGTGGTGACCGGCCAGGACGCCTACGGTCAGCCGATCAGAGTAGAAGGCACCGGTCTGCTGGCCCGGTGTCTGCAGCACGAGACCGACCACCTGGGGGGCACCGTCTTCGGGGATCGCCTCTCCGGGCGGCTACGCCGCAAGCTCTACGCTCAAGCGCAGGAGTTGGCACATCTCTACCCCGATGACTGGCCGTTGTCGCCCAAGGCGACCTCGGCTGTCGACAAGCCCGCCTCCTCGCCCAGCGCGTAGCAGGCGATCGCTGCCGCAGCAGCCACATTGAGGGAGTCGATTCCGGCCTGCATCGGAATGCGCACCACCACATCGGCCTGGCGCAGCCAGGTGGCGCTCAACCCGTGGCCCTCAGTGCCCAACAGCACCGCCAGTTTGCGGGGCTGAGCCTGCAACTGCGCAGCAAAGCCTGCCAGGCTGACCGCCGCCGGGCTCAATGCCAGTGCAGCCACGGTGAATCCGGCCTGATGCAACTGCTCGAGGCCGGTGGTCGAATCCGCCATCCGCGCCCAGGGCAGCGTCAGCACTGCCCCCATGGATACTTTCACCGCACGCCGGTAGAGCGGGTCGGCACAGCCCGGACTGAGGAGCAGACCGTCCCAGCCCAGCCCGGCCGCGTTGCGGGCCACCGCGCCGACATTGGCATGGTCGGCCAGATCCTCGGTGACGACCAGCCGCCGCGCGCTCGCCACCAGTCCTGCCACGCTGTGGCGCTGCATCCGATGCAGCGACGCCAGTGCGCCACGATGGACGTGGAATCCGGTGACCGCTTCGGCGATCTGCTCGGTGACCAGGTACACCGGCAGGTCCGGTACCGCATCGATCAGATCGGACAACTCGGCGAGCCAACGCCGCGCCAGCAGGAAGGATCGCGGCCGATAGCCGGCCAGAATCGCACGCCGGATAACCTTGGCGCCTTCGGCGATGAACAAGCCTTCGGCGGCCTCCAGACTGTGTCGCAGCGCGGACTCCCGCAGCCGGACATAGTCAGCCAACCGCTCGTCGTCGGCATTCTCGATTTCGATCAGCATCAGTGATCCAGTCTCCGCAACAGGTCCTCGGCTTGGCTGACTTTGCTCCCCAGGCGCAGCCGCTGGGCGGTTGCCATCACGGCCTGCAATTCCGCAATCGCTCGGGGGCGATCGCCGTGGGCCAACCACATGCGGCTGCGAATCATCGCCAGGTCGCAGCTTTGCTCAGGGATTCCGGACAACTCCGCTTGTCGCTCGGCCCGCTGCAACGCAGCACCGCAGCCGTCCAGGTCACCGGTGGCCAACAGACAGCGCGCACGGACCCCCTCCGCGTTCACCCATAGTGCAGCGAACCCCAGCTCGGTATAGATCGGCAGCGCCTCAGCAACCAGTTCGGCAGCCTCGGCGTAATCACCACGGGCCTCGATCAACTCGCACCGATTGCTGAGCATGATCGCCAGATTGACGCTGTCGCCGGCACGCTCGGAGCATTGGCGTCCGGCGGCGAAGAACTGCTCGGCCCAGCCCAGGTGCCCCATTTCGCGCAGTGCATCAGCGAGGTTCCCCAGGGCGCGCCCGCCGGCGAAGCAGTCATCGGTGAGCGTCGCTTGACGGGAGGCAAGGCAGTAGTAGTGCACCGCATCCGGCAGGCGTCCCATCCGCTTGAGGACATTCCCCACCCCGTTCAGAGCCCTGCCGTATTCGGGGTCTGCGGGATCCAGCGCGTCGCGGAGTTGATCCCACGCTTCGTTCAGTTTGCCCCGCAACTCCAGAATCCGCCCCAACTTGCGCTGCACCGTGGTCCGGGTCGGCACCTCGGGGTGACTCAGCAACGCCCGGAGTAGTGTCTCGGCCTCGGCGAGTTGACCGGACACGTCCAGGTACTCGATCAACGCAACCACGAGTTCGGTGATGTCGGCGATGAGTTCGGTGTCGGCGTAGCCCTCGACCAGGGCCACCACCACCGGAAGGTGCTCGGTGAGCCAGGACGCATCCGGGCGTCCGGGCTGAGCATGAGCGTGCACCTCGCGGGTGAGCTGATGCACCCAACGGCCGACGGCCAGCAACTGCTGTGACCGCGGGTCGGTCAACAGGGTTTGGCGAAGCGCAAAGGTCCGCACCACGTCATGGATGGTGAATCCCTCGGCCACCGGGGTAATCAGATGTTCGGCCGCCAGCTGTCCGAGTTGCCCCACCACGACCGGAATCGCCAGGTCCACCAGAGCTGCCACCTCCGACGCTGCGAACCAGGGACCGGGGTGCAATGCTGCCAGCCGCAGCGTGCGCCGCAACGTTTCGGGCAGAGCGCTATAGGACAACTGCAATGCGGGGCGCAGGAACTCGTCGGCAGGCAGAGCCTCCAGTCGGGTGGCGTGATCGGCCAGCGACCATTCGTCGGATTCGGTGGCGATCGCGGCCCCGACCAGCGTGAGATCCAGCGCGATGTGACCGCAGCGCTCCACGATGCGAGCTGCGGCCTGCGGCTCGGCTTCGACCCGCCCGGCTCCCACGCCCCTGCTCAGCAGTTCGAGAGATGCCGAAGGACTCAACTCGCCGAGCACCACCGGTTCACCGACGATCTCCTCCACATGGTCGAAACGGCGTCGGCTGGTGACCACGATTCGCCAGCGTGGCGGCACCGGCAGCAGCGGCAGCACCTGCTCGGCGGAGCCGGCGTTGTCCAGCAGCATCACCACGGGACGGTCGGCCAACACCCGGACCAGCAACCCCATCCGATCGTCGAGGGCCAACCCCTCGTAGCCAGCCGGGGCTACCCCGACGCCCAGCAACAGCCGGGAGAGCACCGACAGCGGTGTCAGCGGCTCCAGATCGGGGTCGAAGCCCCGCAGATCCAGGGCCAGGCCGGCAGCTTTCGGTCCGAGCAGCCGGTGCCACTGATTCACCACGTGGAGCGCCAACTCGGTCTTCCCAGAGCCGGGGGCACCGGAGATCATCACCATCGATCCCGGTGCGCATTGCAGAATCGCGGCCAGCTCACGGTCTCGTCCGACCAAGGGAGTTCGCGGTGGCCACAGCGCCGGATCATCCACGCGACGGGGCACGGTGATGTCCTCGTCGACCCGACCAAAGGCGATTCGGTAGGCCAACCACCACTGTTCCTGCGCCCGGGCAGGCACGCCCAGCACAGTGATCAGGTCGAGAAACAAGGTGGCGTCCAGTCGACGTCGACCCGTCCGGAAGCAGTCGTAGACGGTGACCTTCCCCGGGCGTCCACCGGGACGGTTCTCCCGGGTGCGCAGGTCGTCGATCGCCTCGGCGAGGCTGGAAAAGGATGGATCACCGGCCCAACCGCGCAGTTCGCTCAGTGCACGGACCAGCTCATCCGGCGATGTCACCGAACCTGGATCCGGTGCCGACTGCCAGGCTTGCGGGACGACCACAGCGGCATCCTAATGGACCGACCTGGCCACCCATTTGTCCGAATGGTAGACGCCCCAGTTCGGGAGCGTTCGGAGTTGGCCACACGCATTGATCGCGGCACTGATCACCCCCGAGAGTGGCACCGCGGGGACGGTGATACCCCAGCGAAATCTTGGCGTGGCCGGAGGGGATCTAACCACCATGACTGAACAGCGACCAGCAGTGGAGTTCGTTGACGACGATGACCCAGACGACTCCTCGAGCAGTTGGATGACCTATGCGGTCGTAGCGCTCGTCTTCGGCGCCATCACCATCGCCTTGGCGATTCCGGGAATCTGGGACGAGTACGTCGTGGGCTACTCCAGCCGTCGCTACCGCGGCTTGGTCAATGTCATCGAAGCCATCGGCTACTGGCCGATCATTCTCGTAGGGGCCGCAATCACCGTGGCTGCGGGCATCTCGGCCGTCCGGAGCTTCACCAAACACCGACCGAACGAAAAGGACTGATCATGGGACTGCTCGACAAATACATCGCGAAGGTCGCCGGCGCCGGACCCGACGTGCCGTCGCTGATGACGCGACTCCTGGAATCCGACGACACCTATCTGTCGTGGACCACAGCGTCCCCGGAGGGCTTCACCCGAGAAAGCCAGTCGGTCTCGTTGTCGTGGTCCCTCATCAACACGGTGGTGGACAAGGCGATGAATGCCGCGGTTCAGGGAAAGCACATCGGCGGGGCGCCCGGCTCGATCGCCACCACCTTGCCCACCGACGGGGAGGCGCTGACGCTGGTCGTTTCCCGCAGCGGACTGTCGGCCTGGCGCTTCCTGGCCGGCGCACAGGCCGATCCGAGCCCGTACTACCGGATCAACGCCGACCACCTGCGATCGATCACTGATGTCACCGAACGTCAGGCGAACGTCCGCATCATCAGAGTGACGTTCGCCGACGAGTCCTTCTTCGACTATCGGATCATGAACAACTTCGACGAGTTCCTGGCCGGCTGCCAGCAGCTCATCGATCAGGCGTAATCCACCCTCAGGTGTTCAGCCCGCACTGCCCGGCTGCTGCGGCTCCGGTGGAGCCATCGGCGGCTGGGCAGGTGGCTGATACGGCGACGCGAGCTCGGGCGCATCAGGCTGAGCGCCGGTAGTCAGCGAGTTGGTACCGCGCTCTCCGGGGGTGGCCAACCGCGCGGACTTGCGTCCCTCGAGAGCTTCGGCCTCAGCAATTGCCTGTTGCACCGAGGCGGCTGAGTTCGCCTCGTCCGCCTTCTTCTGCGCCTCGATCTCGGCGAATACATCCACCGGCTCGGGGGCGGTGAAGTCGCCGGTTGCGGCTTGGTCTTCCGCTAGGCCGGCTTTGGAGAGTCCGGCACCGGCCATGCTGCCAAGCCCCTTCAGAGCATCGTTGAGCTCGGATGGGATGATCCACATCTTGTTCGACTCGCCGCGCGCCAGATTCGGCAACATACGCAGGTACTGGTAGGCCAACAGTGATTGTGTGGGCTTGCCGGCATGAATGGCGGTGAAGGTGGTCGTGATGGCCTGGGCTTCACCCTCGGCACGCAACATTGCGGCCTGTCGATCGGCTTGAGCTCGCAGCACGGCTGACTCACGCTCGCCTTGGGCGCGCAGAATCGCGGACTCCCGATCACCGGAAGCCGACAAGATCTGCGACTGGCGCTGGCCTTCGGCCAGCAGAATCGCCGCACGCTTGTCGCGCTCCGCGCGAGCGCCCTTCTCCATGGCGTCGCGGATTGTGGCCGGCGGCTCGATCGAACGCAGCTCGACCCGGTTGACCTTGATGCCCCACTTTCCGGTGGCCTCGTCCAAGACCGCGCGCAACTTCTGGTTGATCTCCTCGCGGCTTGTCAGCGTCTGCTCAAGATCCAAGCCACCGATGATGTTGCGCAAGGTGGTCATGGTGAGCTGCTCAATGGCTTGAATGTAGTTCTGAGCCTCATAGGCAGCCCGTACCGGGTCGACGACCTGGTAGTAGATCACCGAGTCGATACTCACCATCAGGTTGTCCTCGGTGATCACGCCCTGCGGCGGGAAAGGCACCACGGCCTCCCGCATGTCGATGGTGTAGCGAACCGTGTCCAGGATGGGGACCAGCAGATGCGGGCCCGGATCCAGGGTGCGTCGGAACTTGCCCAGCCGCTCGACCACGCCGACCTGCTGTTGACGAACCACCCGCACCGATCGCATCAGGACTGTCGCTACAGCAGCGATAACGACCAGCCAGGCGATGATTGCGATGATCTCGTTCATGACTCTCCTCGGTGTCAGTAACTCAGGGAAGTGCTTGGTGCCGCGGGTAGACGACCGCCACCGCACCATCGATCTGGTACACCTCGATCTCGGTTCCCGCCGGGATCGTGCCTTCCACGGCGCGCGCCGTCCACGATTCGCCGCTGACTTTCGCCTCACCGGTTTCGGTGGTGATCTCGGTGATAGCGACGCCCGCCGAGCCGACCATCTTCTCCAGACTGGAGCGATAGCCCGGTGCCGACCGGATCTTCGCCAACAGCGTCGGGCGCAGCAGCAACAACATCGCGACCGCAACGATCAAGGCCACCAGGATCTGCAACCAGATCAGGCCCGGGAAGATCAAGGCGACCCCGACGCCGGCCAGCGCCCCCGAAGCCAACATCAACAACGTGAAGTCCAGCGTCGACGTCTCGGCGATCGCGAGTCCCACCGCGATGATGAGCCATACGACCCAGGCGTTTTCAGCGAGCCACTGCATGTCATTCCCCGCTCCCGTTGCGGACGCCTTCAACCCTACAGGGATACGGCCGCCGAACGGATTGCGGAAACGGCGTTTTCGCTCAGGAGAATCGCGGACGGTAGGTGGTGCGTGCCGACCAGCGGCCGTCGGTGGTCGAGATCTGCAACGGCAGGTCGAAGGTGTAGCTGACCAGTTCCGAGGTCAGGATTCGCGACAGCGGGCCGGCTGCGACGACTCGCCCCTGTTTCAGCAGCAGCGCATGAGTGATTCCCAACGGAATCTCCTCCAGATGATGGGTCACCAGCACCGTGGTCGGCGCCTTCGGATCCAGACAGATCTCGCCCAAGGTCGCCACCAGTGCCTCGCGCCCGGACAGATCCAGGCCGGCGGCCGGCTCATCGAGAAGCAGCAGTTCCGGGTCGGTCATGAGGGCTCGGGCGATCTGAACCCGCTTGCGTTCGCCCTCACTCAGCGTTCCGAAGGTGCGATCGGCCAGGTTCTCCACCCGCAATTGCCACATCAGTTGACGAGCCCGCTGACGATCGACCTCGGCATACTGCTCGTGCCAGCGTCCGGTGACGCCGTAGGCGGCCGACATGACGACATCCGCCACCGACTCGCCTTTGGGGATCTGGTCGGCCAGGGCCGCGGAACTCACCCCGATACGCGGGCGCAACTCGAACACGTCCACAGCCCCCAGTCGGGAGCCGAGCAGATGCGCAACACCCCGGGAGGGGTGGGACTGCGCCGCCAGGATCTGCAGCAGCGTGGTCTTGCCGGCGCCATTGGCACCGAGAATGACCCACCGCTCACTCTCGGCGATCGTCAGGTTGACCGAACTGAGCAGAGTGGTGCCCGACCGGATGATCGAGACATCCTCCAACTGCACGACTGTCATGGAGCCAACCTATCCAATAAGCGGCCCGACAACGGGAATTGCCACCCGGTCAGGCGCCAGTGGAGTGCAGTCCCCCGTCGACATGGATCATCTCGCCGGTGGTGGCGCTGAACCAATCGCTCAACAGGGCGACCACGGCGCGTGCGGTGGGCTCCGAATCGGTCGGGTCCCAACCCAGCGGGGCCCGATCCGCCCAGATCGAGTTGAAGGTCTCGGCGCCGGGAATCGCCTTCTTGGCGATGGTGTCCAGCGGGCCCGCGGAAACGAGGTTGCACCGCACGCCATCGGGTCCCAGATAGCGCGCCAGGTAGCGCGACGTCGACTCCAGCGCCGCCTTCGAGACACCCATCCAGTCGTAGGCCGGCCACGCGACCCGTCCATCGAAGGTGAGGCCCACCACCGAGGAGTTCGGTGCCAACAGCGGCTTCACCGCCATCACCAGGCTCACCAGCGAATAGGCCGACACCTGCACCGAAGTACTGACATCGGAGAACGGGGTGGACAGGAATTTGCCGCCCAGGGCGGTCTCGGGATTGGCAAAAGCGATGGAGTGCACCACACCGTCGAGGTGGTCGAAGTGCTCCCCCAACCGGTCGGACAATGTCGCCAAATGTTCAGGGTCGGTGACATCAAGTTCCAGCAGCGGCGGTTCTGGATCGAGACGCTTGAGCACCCGTGAGGTCAGACTCATCGCACGGCCGAAGTTGGACACCACCACGGTGGCGCCTTCGGCCTGCGCGATCTCGGCGACCCGATAGCCGATCGAGGTGTTCATGGTCACGCCAGCGACCAGGATGTTCTTGCCGTTCAGAATTCCCATGTTCTTCTTTCTGCTTAAAAGCCCATGCCCAGGCCGCCGTCAACCGGCAGCACGATCCCGGAGACATAGCCGGCCTCGTCGGAGGCCAGGTATCGCACTGCGGCCGCGACCTCCTCGACACTGCCGAAGCGCCCGGCCGGAACCTGGCTACGGTAGCGCTCGGACACCTCGTCGCCCAAGACTGCGGTCATGTCGGTCTCGATGAATCCCGGTGCCACGACGTTGGCGGTTATGCCACGACTACCCAGTTCCCGGGTCAAGGAGCGTGCCATGCCCACCAGGCCAGCCTTGGACGCCGAATAGTTGACCTGGCCGGCCGAGCCGTACAACCCGACAACCGACCCCATGAAGATGATGCGGCCGAATCGCGCCCGGATCATGGTCTTCGAGGCACGTTTGGCGCACCGGAAAGCCCCGGCGAGATTGACCTCGATGACCTGCGCGAAATCGTCCTCGGTCATCCGCAGCATCAAGGTGTCCTTGGTAATGCCGGCGTTGGCGACCAGGACTTCCACCGGTCCGTGGGCGGCCTCGGCCTGCGCGAACGCTGCGTCCACCGCTGCGGCATCGGTGATGTCGGCTGCGAGCCCGAGCACTCCTTCGGGGGCCGCACCGGTGGTTGACAGTCCTGCGACCCGATGGCCGGCGGCTGCGAAGTCGGTGGCAATGGCTGCGCCGATGCCGCGGCTGGCACCGGTCACTAGCACGCTGCGAGGCGTCGTCGTCGAATCAGTCACGCCGGAAGGCTAGCTGAAACCGGCTCAGCGAGCGGACTTTGGCGCGATGCGGAAGCAAAGTGGCCGTCGTAAGGTTCAATTGCGGTGGGTGCAGATGGTCCAGCGTCTGGGAAGGTGATCATGGTCAGAATCCAGGCAGTCCTGCTGAGCGCGCTGTTGCTGCTCACGGCGTGCACCGGCACCGCCTCCGGCACGCCGCAGTTGAACGGAACGTCGTGGATCGTGAGTAGCATCGCCGGCACAGCCACCGTGACCGACCAGCAGCCGACGCTCGTTTTCGCAGACGGTCGGGTTTCCGGCTCCACCGGGTGCAACACCGTGTCCGGGGCCTACACCCAGAATGGCGACGGAGTGACCTTCTCCCCCATGGCGGTGACCCAGATGGCATGCCCGGAACCGGTGATGTCTCAGGAGACCGCCTTCCTTGCCGCATTGAACAAGGTCACTCGTGCCAACGGCGACACCACCACGGTGCGGCTTCTGGGTGCCTCAGGAGACCCGCTGCTCACGCTCACGACCCCACCGGTGCCGTCACCGACCCCGTTGGCGGCGACCACCTGGAGTCTGGAATCCATCATCGAGGGCACCACGGCCAGTTCACTGGTCGCCGGCACCTCGGTCACCCTCACCGTCAACAGCGACGCCGGGTCGTATTCCGGCAAGGCATGCAACAACTTCGGCGGTGATGTGACCGTCGCCGGCGACAGCATCACTTTCGGCGTTGCGCACAGCACGAACGTGGCCTGCCCGGCCGACGAACTCGCCCAGGAGAATGGCGTCCTGTCGATCCTGCCGCACATCACGACGTGGGTGGTGGCGGGCAACACCCTTACCCTGACCGCTCCGGGCAACACCTTGAGGTTCGTGGCCTCGTGAATCTGGATCGAGCACTCCACCTCCTCGCCTGTCCGATCTGCCGAGGCGATCTTTCCCGCTTCGACGGCGAACTGCGCTGCCCGAGCGGACACACCTTCGACATTGCGCGCCAGGGCTACGTCAACCTGGCGGGAAGTGCCGAGCCGAACAATGCCGATACCGCCGCCATGCTCGACGCTCGCGCCCGCGTCCATGCAGCCGGCATCTTCGATCAGGTGACCGAGATGGTCTGCACCATGGCCCATGGCAGCGGCACCATCATGGAGGTCGGTGCCGGCACCGGTGCCTATCTGAAAGCGGCACTGGGCGATGATCCGGCGACGGTCGGGATAGCCCTGGACGTGTCGAAGAACGCCGCCCGGCGCTGCACCAAAGCAGACCAGCGCATCGCCGCGATCGTCACCGATGTCTGGAAGCCGCTGCCGATCGCCGAACGCAGCCTCGATACCGTGCTGGCCGTCTTCGCGCCACGCAATCTGCCTGAGTTCGCCCGGGTACTCCGCTTCGATGGTCGATTCATCGCAGTAACACCACGACCGCCGCACTTGGCTGGATTGCGGGACGCCTACGGCCTGCTGGACATCCCCTCGGCGAAATCCGAGCAGCTCATTGCGGCCGCCGGCGAGTTCTTCGATCTGATCGACACCCGGATCGTGAAATACCGGGTGTCGGTCGACGAAGGATTGGCGGCCGATCTGGTCGCCATGGGGCCGAACGCCTTCCATGAACCACCGACCCAAATCGCAGCCTCGGCGGTGAACATCGACGTCACTGTCCAATCCTTCCGTCCGATCCACGCCTGATCAGGGACAATGCGAAGATGAGCCCATGGTGACCTGGCCGGACACAGCCACCGCGAGCCTTCTGGCGATGCTGACCGAGCAGCTTGATCTCGTGGTGCCCCACGCGTTGGCGCTGCGCCGAGAACTGCATCGCCATCCTGACCTCAGTGGCGCCGAACGCCCCACCGCGGACAGACTGCGCCACGCACTGCCCACTTTCAAGGCGACCCGGGTGGCCGACACCGGCTTCCTGGTGCGGGTCGGGCCCCCGGGACCGGCTGTGCTGATTCGCGCCGAACTGGACGCACTGCCGCTGGTCGAGGCGACCGGGGTGGATTGGGCGGCCACCGGCGGCGCCATGCACGCCTGCGGTCATGATGTGCACCTGGCAGCGCTGTGGGCGCTGTTACAGGCCGCACGCAAGGTCGAGTTGCCCGTGGGGTTGATCGGGCTGTTCCAGCCCCGCGAGGAGGTACAGCCCTCCGGCGCCCAGTCAGTGGTGGCCTCGGGAGTACTGAAGGACGACGAGGTCGCGGCTGTGGTTGGCGCCCACGTGCAACCGCGGGTGGTCAGTGGCGTCGTGAGCACCGGCATGGGGGCGGTCAACGCCGCCGCCGACGAGTTCGAGATCACCATCCATGGCCAGCCCGGGCACGGCGCCTATCCCCACATCACGATCGATCCGGTCCCGATCCTGGCCGCCATCATCAATGGCATGCAGGAGTTGGTGAGCCGCACCATCGATCCGGTGCACCCGTCGGTGATCACCATCGGACGCATCGAGGCCGGCACTGCCGCCAACATCATTCCTGCCAGCGGACAGCTCTCGGGGGTGATTCGCACCATGTACGAGCAGGACCGGCTGCAACTGCACACGGCGATTCGCAGCCTGGTCAATCACACCGCTGCCGCCCGTGGTGCCACCGCCGACATCGAGATCACCACCGGCCATCCACTGCTGGTCAACGACCGTCGACTGGTTCAGTTCACGGACCCGCTGCTGGACCATCTCGGCATCCCGGTGGCCCACGAACCGTTCCGCTCCTGCGGTGCCGACGACTTCTCGCACTACTCTCAGATCGCGCCGACCCTGATGATGTTCGTCGGCGTCCACCAGGACCCGGCAGCTCCGATCAGCCAGGATGCGGCGAACGCCCGCTCCCAGGTGGGCCTGCACCATCCCACCTTCCTGCCCTCTTCGGAGTCGGTCGGACTGGTCGCGCGATCGCTGATGGCCGGCTTCCTGGCCAGCGCCCAGTTGGCGCGACACTGAGGGATCCGGCGCCCGGTTGGCCAACCCGCGTGCGGGTCATTAGGGTGCCGCCCATGCGCGTCACCGAGTCTGCGTTGGCCACCACACGCGAGTTCTTCGACGGAGTGGCACTGTTCTTCCGCAGCATCGGTGTGATGGCGCATCGGCCGCGGCTGTATCTGCTGGGGATCATCCCCGGTGTGATCTCGGTACTGATCCTGGCGGCTGCGATCGCCTCGGTGACCCTCGGGATGGACGCCGAGGTTCGCGTGCTGACCGGATTCGCCCACGGGTGGGCACCCTGGCTGCGCAGCACTGTCGACATCGCGGCGCGGGTGGCCGTGGTGGGACTGAGCGTGCTGATCTCGATCTGGGCCTTCACCAGCTTGGCACTGCTGCTGGGTCAGCCCTTCTTCGAACGCATCAGTTCGGCGCTGGATGACGAGGCGGGAGTGCCTGACGGCCCGCCGTCGACTCTGTGGAACGACCTGCTCACCGGCCTCAGGGAGGCGCTGCGGGTCGGTGCCCTGGTCGCAGTCGTCGGCCTGGGACTGTTCATCGCCGGCTTCATCCCGCTGGTGGGCCAAACCGTGGTCCCGGTGATCGTGGCCCTGTTCGGCGGCTGGACGCTCATGGTGGAGCTCACCGGTACGCCGTTCGCCCGCCGCGGTTTGGCCCTGACGCAGCGCCGAATCCGGCTACGACAGCATCGGGCTCACGTGCTCGGGTTGGGCGTGGCGCTCTTCGTGGTCTTCTTGATCCCGCTGGGCGCCGTGCTGTTCATGCCGGTCGCGGTCGCTGCAGCCACCGTCCTCACGCAACAGATCACCGCGCTCACCGGGCGCGACGACATCGACGTTGCGGCGGACCCCTCGGCGGGTGCCCCACCACAGCAGCACTGAGCCACCGCCGACCGCCCGCCCGGCAGTTGCCTGACCGGACGGGCAGCCGATTCGATGGTGTCGAGGATGAACCCTCTAACCCGAGTCACTCAGGAGCAGTTCGCGGCGCCCTTGCTGGTGCCACAGCTCTGATCGACCCAGTCACCCAGTCCCGACGAGGTGCGGCCGTAGCTGGTGGTCGCGTGCACGGTCCATTCATGGTGATCCAGCGCATAGTCGGTGCCGACAGTCTTGCCTGCCCGGTAGAACCGGACCGCGTCGTCGCCACCGAGGCCGAAGCCACCGGTCACCGAGTCGATGTCGACCACGTAGTAGCCGCCCGCAGCGATCGTGGTGTTCGCCGGAATGGTGTACACGTGAGTGTTGTCGCTGTCGGAGAGCTGGGCGCCGTCCAGGGAGATGGCCTGGTTCGAGGTGTTGTACAACTCGATCCAGTCCCCGGGAGTGCCACCGCTGGACTCGATCTCGTTGAGCACGACCCAGGAGATGTCCGGAGTGATCGTCGAGGTGAAGTCGTTGGCGGCGCCATAGGTGGACGCGTGGGTGGTAGTCCAGTTGCCACTGCCATCGCGCCCATAGGTGACCGGGGCGTGAGTGGTCCACGACTGGGAGTCCACCGCAGTTGCCACACCCAGGTCGGTGGCATCAGCTCGGAAAAGGCGCGCCGAATCGGCGTCGCCGAGGCCGAAGGCACCATCACCCAAGGACGGAGCATCCACGCTGAAGGCAGCCAGCGAACCGGCAGCCAGGGAGGTTCCCGACGGAATTCGGAACACATGGCCGTCGTTGTTGTCGGAGATGATGGCTTGTCCGAGATCGATGGCGTTGGCGGTGGTGTTCTTCAACTCCACCCAGTCTCCATGCATGTCATCGCCGGTGCTCTCAACCTCGTTGATCACCACGCCAGTGATAGTGGGGGCCGAGATGCTGGTGAACTGGTTGGCCGCCTCGAAAGTACTCGCCGAGGTCTGCGCCCAGGTTCCGGCTCCGGGAACCGTGCGCCCCCAGGTGATCGTGGCATGGTTGGTCCAGGTGAGGCTGTCAATCGCGGTGGTCAGCCCGGTGTCGCCGGCAGCGAACAGCCGTGCTTGGTCCGAGGAACCCAGACCGAAGCTGCTGGCGCCGGTGTCGGTCTGGAACGCTATGTAGCCGTAGCCGGCAATCGTCGTACCGGACGGGATCACCAGCACATGGGTGTCCTCGCTGTCCGACAGCATCGCCCCGTCGAGAGACACGCTGCCAGAACTGGTGTTGTACAGCTCGATCCAGTCGCCGTGAGCAAGGTCCCCATTCGATTCCACCTCGTTGATCTTGATCGCAGAGATGTCGGCTGCCGCGCCAGTCGGGAACACATTGGCCGACCCGAAGGTGCTGTACGCGGTGGTGGCCCACTGCCCCATACCATTCGCGTCCGGGTCGTCCCAATCTCGGCCGTACGTGGTCGACGCATGCACCGTCCAGTCGTAGCTGTCGACCAGCTTGGTGACATCGGATAGGTCGGTCGTGCCAGCCTGGAACAACCGGGCGGAGTCAGCCGAGCCGAGCCCGAAGCCGCCGGCTCCGTCAACCGTGAACGCCTGCAAACCGCCGGCCGGCAGCGTGACCGACCCGATGGTGTAGATGTGGCTGTTGCTGTTATCGGAAAGGATGGCGCCGGTGAGGTCGACATCCTCGTCGCCGTAGTTGTACAGCTCGATCCAGTCGCCGTGGGTGGCGTCATTGTTGGATTCGACCTCGTTGATGACCACGGTGGCCAGATCAGTGGTGGTTGCCCAGGCGGGCGAGACAGTCGCTACAGCCACCCCCAGCGGCAGACAGGCCGCCAGGACGGGCAATGCTAGTGCGCGCAGGCTACGCGCAACGGTTTGGGTCATGACCTACTCCTTCTTGTGAGTTGCGGCACAATGGGAGTCGCCGGGTTGAACCTCAGATCGAGTGAGGTTCAACCCGGTTTCCCTGTGTCCGGGTTGGTTGACCTCACGAGGCCCGCCGTTCAAGCATTGCCAGTGGTCTTGACCGACGGGGTAGCTCGGTCGATATTCATGCTGACACCGCAGGCTGGGTTCCTGAGGAAACAGAACAATGACGACGTCCGAATTTTCGGTGGCTTCGAGGCCGCAGCATCAGGCGCCCAATAGCCTGGGAGTGACGTGGTTTTTCGAATTTACTGATACGCAAACCCGCTCGTTTTCCCTGAATTCACCAAACCGGCCTTCCCGGTTGCACATCGAATTACTCCTGCGGTCCAGACTCATCCTGCTCGTCAAGGAATTCGCTACCCATCAAGGAACCGCGCCATGCCTGTGTCCGATGTCTCACGATCCTCCCGTGCTCACAACCTGAACGGCCGGCCGCGGCTACGCAAAAGAGTCGCGTTGTTGCTCTCCGCTCTGATGGCGGCCAGCGCGGCGGTGATGGCGGCGCCGCCCGCCCACGCCGAGGGCACCGATATCGTCAGCATCCCTGACGCCAACCTCAAGGCGGCGATCAACAAGGCCCTATCGCGCAGCGATCTCACCTCCGATATCACGGTGAACGACGCAGCGAGCCTCACCAGGGTGAGCATGACCTCCGCCACCGGCCCGGTCAGCGACCTCACCGGCGTCGAAGCGCTGACGAACGTCACCCGCTTTGAGATGCCCTGCGTGAAATCCGGCCTCACCTGCAACAGCGACCGCACCTACAACAGCGTCACGGATCTCTCCCCACTGCTCGGTATGACCAATCTCACCTGGCTACAGATCGCCAGCACCCCCGCAACCAGCCTCCCCGACGTATCCGCCTTGACCAAGTTGGAGCGTCTCGACGTGTACGCCACCGACATCACGGATCTGAGCCCACTGAGCTCCCTGGGCGCTCTGAAGTCACTGACGGTGAGATACACCGACATCTCGGACGTGTCACCATTGGCGGGTTTGGCGGGTCTCACAACACTGAATCTGTCGAACAACCAGATCAGAAACCTGGTCAGATTCGCCCCCAACCTCACATTGTTGAACCTCAGTTACAACATGATCGTCGACGTCTCGCCGCTTGCCGCCACCTATAACACCCAGCCATTCGAGACGGTCGATCTGACCCACAACCGCATAAGCGATCCCAGCCCGATTGCCGAGGCGTGGGCAAACGGAATTATCGTAACCAAGCCGACGTCCTTGCAGACGGGCTTGAAGATCGGCTACAACCGCATCAAGGACTTCTCATCATTCGCCTCGGGCTGGAACCTCCCCGCCACCACGGACCAGTTCACCAGAGGGACCTACCAGGATGTCTATGTCGGTGCGTATCAGAACGGCGGGGTGACTGTCGGGCTCAAGAGCGCAACCAGCGCACAGGATTGGTCACTCATCACCCCGGGCGCCAGCTACGATCCCGCAACTCAAGTACTCACCGTTGACGACCCGAGCACCACCACCAGCGTCACGTTCAAGGGCTACCAGTGGATCGTCCATTTCACCGATGCCCCCTATGACCCGTTGGACGACACCGGCGCCACCGTCGGCGATGGCAACGGGAATGAGCTGACCACCAATCCGAAGATCGGAGACATCCTCACCGTCGCCAATAAGGGAAGCCTCTTCACCTCCAGCCCATGCACCGCGTCCGGTGCGGACGACCCGTACTCCTACCAGTGGCTGCGCGACGGCAAGGCGATCTCGGGGAACACCAACTTCGGAACCTTTAGCGACACCGAAGCAGACGTCAACGGCGGTACCGACCAGACCGGCTTCACCTCCGACCGCTGGCTGGGTGGGCCGGGTCGCAACGCCTCCTATGTGGTGTCAGCAACCGATGTCGGGCACACCCTGTCGCTGCAACTGACCTGCACCGCCGACGGCCGGCTCACCACCACGGCCGACACCGCACTGGCCGAGGCACCCGAGTCCGAGGCTCCGGTGATCCAGACTCTCACCGACACCACGGTCTACGACGCAACTCCGCACATGCTGCACCGGCTGACCGGGGTGGTCGGCGATCCGACCAACCCGAGCCTGCCGATCTACGTCGGCCAGCTCAGCTCCGGCAACACGCTGGTTGACCCCGCCCAGCTCACCGTGGCAGCCACCGTCAGCGTCGCCGTCTCCAGCGGCCAACCGGCACCGGCACTCAGCGACATCACCATCTCCGGCACCGGGGCAGAGCGCACGGTGAGCGTAAACCCGACACAGGTCTACGGGGACTCGCTCATCACTGTGACTGTCACCGGCACCTCGGGCAAGACCGCTACGCTGCGGTTCACCTACCAAGCTTCTATCGCCACCACGCCAACCAGTCGGGTGATGCTCGGCACCAGCGATGCATCCACTGCGATCTCGACCGACGACGGCTATCTGATGGTCGCCGACGACGAGGACGACTTGATCCGGCTGTACGACTCGACCACCTCCAGCCGCCCAGTGAACCAATTCCTGCCCTACTCCGGGAACCACTCCGGCGAGATCGATTTCGAGGCCGCAGCACGCAAAGGCGACAAGATCTACTGGTTGGGTTCCCACAGCAACAAGAAGGACGGCAGCATCGAGACCAGTAGGCAGGCGGTGTTCCGCACCACAGTCTCCGGCAGCGGTGCCACCGCGAAGCTCACCGCGGACGGAAGCTACCTCAACAACGCCAGCCACGATGGACTGCGCATCGATATGGCCCGGTGGGACGCCGAGAACGGTGACCGGCTGAACTTGACCCAAGCCACCAAGAAAGGCAGCCCGACCGCGCTCGGCGGATTCGACATCGAGGCCGCAGAGTTCTCCCCCGATCAGAAGTCTCTCTACCTGGGAATGCGTTCGCCGGTGTCGCCGGCCGTGGTTGGCGGCAAAGCGGTCATCGTTCCGGTGACCAATATCGACGCGGTCATCGACGGCACGGACGCGCACGCAGCCTTCGCCGATCCGATCCTGCTCAACCTCGGCGGGGACAGCATCCGCGAGTTGCGCAGGAACGACCGCAACGAGTACCTAATTCTGTCGGCAAAAGCGCCTGACTCCAGCGACGCGGGCACCCAGCACCTGTGGGCCTGGGACGGCCAAGCCGACAGCCAGCCGCGGTTGTTGACCACCCAGCTGCCGACAGACAGCGAGCCGAACCACACCGACAATGCCGGCGCCTGGGAGGGTATCGGTGAGCTGCCGACGCGCTTGGTCCCCGGCGCCGAGGTGCGATTGATCATGGATCAGGGCTACGAAGTGCTCTACCCCGGCGCTGGCGAGAACAAGAAGGATGGCTACGACAGCAAGGCCCGTACCGATGTGGTCACTCTCACCGGAGCGGTCGGCACGTTGGCTGAGGCCAGCGACCCGGGCGACTTCGGCTCGCAAGCGGTCAGCACCCTCAGTGCGCCGCGCAAGGTAACCCTGACCAACACCGGCTCCAACCCGCTGCATCTGGGCAAGGTCGGCACCGTCGACTCCGACGGAGCTTCGGCCGATGACTTCTTGATTAGTGCCGACACCTGCGCTGCGACAACCCTGGCCCAGGATGAGACCTGCACGGTCACGGTTCGCTTCGCCCCAGCCCGGGAGGACGCCGTCTCGGTCGCCCAATTGCGGATTGCCAGCGATGTGCCGGCCAAAGCGACCGTGGTTGCGCTCACCGGCTCCTCCACCAAGGCGCCGACTTCGGGGCCAACCCCGGAGGTCATCGCCGGCACCCTGGCCATCCTCGGTACGGCGACAGTGGATCAGACGATGTTGGTCGTACCCAGTGGGTGGAGTGTGGGTGCATCGTTCGCCTATCAGTGGCTAGCCGACGGCACACCGATCCCTGGAGCCACCAATGCGCAGTACACCCCGACCGCCTCCGATGCGGGCAAGACGCTGACGGTGTCGGTGACCGGCTCCCTGGCCGGTGCCACCAATGTCAGCCAGGTCAGCGATCCGGTTCGCGTCGCCACCGCACAGCTCACCGCCGCCACTCCGGTGATCTCCGGAGTCGCCCAGGTCGATCAAACCGTCACTGCCGCTGCGGGCATCTGGACCGATGCCACCAGCCTGAGCTACCGCTGGCTGCGCAACGGCAAGGCCATCGCCACAGCCACCGCTGCCAGCTACCGGCTGACCGCTGAGGATGCCGGAACGATCCTGGTCGTCGAGGTGACCGGAACCAAGCCCGGCTACGACCCCCAGCTACGCAACTCCACGCCGGTCTTCGTCTCCGAAGGCAGCTTGACCGCCAACTCGCCGGTGAGCGCCCCCACCATCAATGGCCTCGCTCGACCAGATCACGTCGTCCGGGTCAACGCTGGCGCCTGGCCCACCGGCGTACAGCTCAGCTACCGCTGGCTTCGTGACGGCCGACCGATCGCGGGTGCGACTGCCGCCAGCTACCGGGTCTCCGGTAGCGACGCCGGCCACGGCCTGAGCGCACAGGTGTTCGCCAACAAGACCGGCTACACCACCGTCATCGCGACCTCTCCGATCGCGGTGGTGGCCAAGGGCACGCTGAGTTCCTCACGTCCGCGCATTTCGGGTACCGCGAAGGTCGGCAAGAAGCTCACCGTCAAGCCCGGCCGTTGGAGTACCGGAGTCCGCTTCAGCTACCGCTGGCGCGCCAACGGGAAGAACATCGCCAAGGCCACCCGGGCGACGCTCACACTGACCACCAAGCTGCGCGGCAAGAAGATCAGCGTGACGGTCATCGCCACCAAGACCGGCTACAACACGGTGAGCACGACCTCGAAGGCCACCAAGAAGGTTCGCCGGTAGCACGGTTCACTCCCCCAGCCTGGCTTGGGCCGAGACGTCGGCTCAGGCCAGGCTGACCAGTTCGAGGTAGTCAGGGTTCCACAGATCCTCCACGCCGTCGGGGAGCAACAGCACCCGATCGGGTTCGAGTGCTGTCACCGCACCCTCGTCGTGGGTGACCAGCACCACAGCACCTGGGTAGTCACGCAAGGCGGCCAACACCTCGGCCCGGGAGGCCGGGTCCAGGTTGTTGGTCGGCTCGTCCAGCAACAACACATTGGCCGCACTTACCACCAGCATCGCCAGCGCCAGCCGGGTCTTCTCGCCACCCGACAGCACTCGGGCGGGCTTTTCCACGTCATCACCGGAGAACAGGAAGGAGCCGAGGATCTTGCGAACCTCGGTCTCATTGAGCTCCGGGGACGCGGTGATCATGTTGTCCAGCACGCTGCGCGAGACGTCCAAGGTCTCGTGTTCCTGGGCGTAATAGCCCAACCGCAGCCCATGCCCGGGTCGAACCTGTCCGGTGTCGGGCTCCTCCAGCCCCGAAAGCAGGCGCAAGAGCGTGGTCTTCCCGGCACCGTTGAGGCCCAGGATCACCACCTTGGATCCCTTGTCGATAGCCAAATCGACGGCGGTGAAGACCTCCAGCGACCCATAAGACTTGCTCAGCTCGGTAGCCGTCAGGGGGGTCTTGCCGCACGGGGCGGGTTCCGGCAGTCGGATCCGTGCCACCTTGTCAGCGGCACGCGCCTCGTCCAAACCGGCCAGCAGCTTCTCAGCACGCTTGGCCATGTTCTGCGCGGCGACGGCCTTGGTGGCTTTGGCCCGCATCTTGTCGGCCTGCGCCATCAAAGCGTCGGCCTTACGCTCAGCATTAGCCCGTTCCCGCTTGCGACGCTTCTCGTCGGTCTCGCGCTGAATCAGGTAACGCTTCCAGTCCATGGCGTACTGGTCCATCTCGGCGCGGTTGGCGTCGAGGTGGAAGACTTTCGTGACACAGGCTTCCAGGAGCCCGACATCGTGGGAGATCATGATCAGCCCACCGGAGTAGCCCTGCAGGTAGCTGCGCAGCCACACGATGGAATCGGCGTCCAGATGGTTGGTCGGTTCATCGAGCAGCAGCGTGTCCGCTCCGGAGAACAGGATCCGCGCCAGTTCGACGCGACGGCGCTGACCACCGGACAAGGTTCGCAGCGGCTGGCCGAGGACGCGATCGGGGAGCCCCAGATTGGCCGCGATGCGAGCGGCCGCCGATTCGGCCGCGTAGCCGCCGGCCGCAGCGAGCTCGGCTTCGGCTCGCGCATAGGAGTTCATCGCCTGTTGCTGAGCTTCGCCGGACTGTTCGGCCATAGCCAGGGAGTAGGTGCTCAAGCGACGCAGGATCTGATCCAGGCCGCGCGCCGAGAGGATACGGTCCTTGGCGAGCTGCTCCAGATCGCCGGTACGGGGGTCTTGCGGCAGGTAGCCGAGCTGGCCGGTACGGGTGACCTGCCCGGCGGCGGGGAGCCCCTCTCCGGCAAGGATGCGGGTGAGAGTGGTCTTGCCCGCGCCGTTGCGTCCGACGAGACCGATCTTGTCACCAGCGATCACCTGGAAAGAGGTGGGTGACAGCAACAGCCGGGCACCGGCTCTCACTTCCACATCTTTAGCCACCAACATTGCCGAGTCAGATTACCGTGCTGCGGCGCTGCGCCTAACCATTGCTCGACGGACGTCCACGCTTGGGCAGCGCGCCGAGATCGCGGGGGGTGCGTCCTGCCGCGGCCAAGGCCTGGCGCAACAGCACCTCGATCTGGGCGTTGACCGACCGCAGATCGTCAGCGGCCCAACGCGCCAGCGCCTCGTGGACGGCGGGGTCGAGCCGAAGCAGGACCGGTTTTCGCTTTCGGCCTGCTTCGGCTGCTGGATCCTCGCTCATGGCTCAGGTGTACAGCGACCCAGTGTTCACCACGGGGGTGGGGGCGGACGAGGAGCACAACACCACCATCAGATTCGACACCATGGCTGCCTTGCGCTCGTCGTCCATGTCGACCACATCTCCGGCCTCCAACTGCCGCAATGCACCCTGCACCATGCCCACCGCACCGTCGACGATCTGCTCGCGGGCCGCGATCACAGCAGCAGCCTGCTGACGCTGCAGCATGGCGTGGGCGATCTCGGGGGCGTAGGCGAGGCTGGAGATCCGGGCTTCGACGACCTCCAGGCCGGCGATCGCGATCCGGGCGGCGACTTCCTCGGCCAGTTCCTGGGCGACGGTCTCGGTGGAACCGCGCAGCGACTCCTGATCCGGACCGGCATTGTCGTAGGGATGGATCGACGTCACGTGCCGCAGCGCTGATTCAGACTGCACCCGGACGAAATCCTCGAACTCATCGACGGCGAAGACCGCCTTGGCGGTGTCGGCCACCTGCCACACGATGATGGCGGCGATGTTCACCGGGTTGCCGTCGGAATCATTGACCTTCAGCTCGTTGGTCTCGAAGTTGCGGACCTTCACCGATACGCGCCGCCGCACGACCAGCGGCAGGGTGAGCTGCAAGCCGGACCTGCGCAGCGTGCCGACATAGCTGCCGAAGAACTGCTGCACCTTGGTGTCACCAGGGCTGACCACGGTCAGCGACGTGACCAGGACAGAGAAGGCCACCGTCGCCAACGTCCCGATGGTGGCGAAGAGCCCGACGTTCTCGGCACCATCGGCGAGGATGAACATCCAGATGGCCACCAGCAGCAGGACAACCAGGAGCAGTAAGCCTGCGCCGCCGTTGATCGACCACGCCGAACGCTCCGCGATCTCGACACGCACTCCGTCGTGCCCGACCGGCGTCGCCGCCGGTTCGCTGTCCTGGGCCTTACCCAGGGGCAGATCAGTATCAGACATTGCCCTCACTCCACTCAGAGAAACTTGATATCTATGTGATATCACTTTTTCGGAGTGGGGGCAATCCCTGCCCCAGCGCACCGACCCGCACTGCCATCGGTCGAAGGCAAGGAAGCCGGACTATCCTGCCGCAATGGCCAACATTCCCGGCGCCGAGGTGCGCATCGACGCCGCAACGGTCACAGCACTCCTACGGCAGCAGGCGCCACACCTGGCCGACCTCCCCGTCCAACCGTTCGGCCACGGCTGGGATAACGAGATCTTCGCCGTCGGCCCTGGGCTGCTGGCACGGTTTCCACGCCGCCGCGACGCGGCGACCCTGATCGAACACGAAATCGGCTTCGTCCCGCGACTGGCGATTCGACTACCAGCCCCGGTCCCGGTCCCGGTCTTCGCCGGGCGGCCCGGACTGAACTACCCCTGGCGATGGACAGTGGTGCCACGCCTTCCCGGCACCGTCGCTGCGGAAATGACCCCAGCCGACCGCAGCGAGGCCGCGCTCGGACTGGCGGCGTTCCTGGCAGCTCTCCACACGCGGGCCGATTCCGACGCTCCAACGAACCTGTTTCGCGGCGTTCCGCTGGTCGAGCGCGCTGCCGAGCTCGCGCCGCGGGTGGCCGCAGCGGCGGGAGTAGACGCGCTGGCGGCCTGGCAGAGGAAGGTCGCGGCACCCCGATGGCCCCGTCCGCCGGTGTGGACCCACGGCGACCTACATCCGATGAACGTGCTGCTGGATGCCGACCACGGACTCGCGGGCGTCATCGATTTCGGCGATGTCTGCGCCGGCGATCCTGCCGGCGACCTTGCCGTCGCCTGGCTCATGTTCGATGCCACGGCGCGCGACCAGTTCCGAGCCTGCTGCGCAGCGACGGACCGCTATGACCCCGGGGTGTGGGGGCGCGCCTGGGCTTGGGCGCTCGCTCTGGCCTCGATGTTCTCCCTGGCCAGCGACGACATGCCGCCGTTGGCCGCCATCGCTCGCCACGGTCTTGCCCAGACGCTGTCGGACCCTGAGTTCGGCCCAGCCGCCTAGAGGTTGTAGCCGATGGCTCGCAACTGCTCGCGACCGTCGTCGGTGATCATCTCCAGGCTCCACGGCGGCAGCCACACCCAGTTGATGGAGGCGGAGTTCACCAAGCCTTCCAAGGCGAGTTGGGTGTGATACTCGATCTGATCGGTCAGCGGGCAGGTCGGCGACGTCAACGTCATGTCGATGACGACGTCATTTCCGACATCGATAGTGACTCCGTAGACCAGCCCGAGATCAACCACGTTGACGCCGAGTTCGGGGTCGACCACATCGCGCATTGCTTCCAGAATGTCGTCCTCGGTGGGACGCGCGTCGGGCACCTGATTCGCTGCCGCACCACTGTCGGGCAGGGTGTCGTCCACCAAGTCCGAGGGCCTGATCGGTTCGCTCATCTCACTCCTTGCTTGCTGAACTCAATGCCTGGGCGAGGGCATCCTTCAACGCCGACCAGCCGAGCATGGCGCACTTGACTCGGGCCGGAAACTGGGCCACCCCGATGAAAGCGACTGCGTCTTCCAAGCGTTCCTCGTCGGGATCGAAGTTCCCCTGGGAGTGCATCATCTCGGTGAACTCGGCGTTCAAATCCAGAGCCTCGGTGACCGTATGGCCGATCACCAGATCGGTCATCACCGAAGTCGAGGCCTGCGAGATCGAACAACCGATCCCTTCGTAGGACACATCGACGATCTCCTCGCCGGCCAGATGCACTCGCAGCAGCAACTCGTCGCCACAGCTGGGGTTCACATGGCTTACCTCGGCCTCGTAGGGCTCCCGCAGACCGCTGTGATGCTTCGCCTTGTAGTGATCCAGGATGATCTCCTGATACAACGCTTCGACGCTGCTCATACCTTCCCCCCGAAGAACTCCGCGACCCAGCCCAGCCCGTGCGCCAACTCATCGATCTCGCTGGTGGTCGTATAGAGGTACACCGATGCCCGGGTCGACGCCGCCAGACCGAGCCGCTCGTGCAGCGGACGGGCGCAATGGTGGCCGCCGCGCACTGCGATCCCACGCGAGTCCAACAGCTGCATCACGTCGTGCGGATGCACCTCGGTGCCATCAGCTGTGGTCAGACTGAAGGCGAAGGCGCCGCGTCGCAGCGTCGGATCCTTCGGACCAAGCATCCGCAGCCCCGGCACCCGCGACAGCCGAGTCAAGGTGTAGGCGGTGAGTCGTTCCTCGTGGGTCGCGATGTTGTCCAGGCCGATCTCGGTCAAGTAATCGATCGCTGCCCCCAGTCCCACGGCTTGAGCGATCGGCGGAGTGCCGGCTTCGAAGCGGTGCGGTGGTGCCGCGAAGGTCGAGCCGGTCATCTTGACGACCTTGATCATCTCGCCGCCTCCGAGGAACGGCGGCAGCTCGGCAAGCAGGTCGTAGCGTCCCCACAACACACCGATACCGGTGGGTCCGAGCATCTTGTGACCGGTGAAAGCCAACAGATCGGCACCCAACGCGGCCACATCCACCGTGGCGTGCGGCGCAGCCTGAGCGGCATCCACCACCATCACCGCACCGACCGCGTGCGCCTTGGCCGCAATATCGGCCACCGGATTCACCGTGCCCAACACATTGGAGACTGCGGTGATCGACACCACTTTGGTGCGTTCGTTGATGAGGTTCTCTGCTTTAGCCTTGTCCAGGTCGAGCAGGCCGTCGGAGGTGATGTCGAACCACCGCAGCACCGCACCGGTGCGTTCGGCCACCAACTGCCACGGCACGATGTTGGAGTGGTGCTCCATCACCGAGATCACGATCTCATCGCCAGCAGCGAGTCCCTCGCCCAAGGTGCGCGCCGCGAGGTTGAGCGCCTCGGAGGCGTTCTTGGTGAAGACCACTTCCTCAGGGCGCGCGGCACCGATGAAGGTCGCCACCTTCTGTCTCGCCGCTTCGAAAGCTGCCGTGGCCTCCATACCGAGGGTGTGCATCGCCCGGGCCACATTGGCGTTGTGGTGGCTGTAATAGTCACTGAGCGCGTCGATAACGACCTGCGGCTTCTGCGATGTGTTGGCCGAGTCCAGGTACACCACTTGCCGGTCCCCCACCTGGCGAGCCAGGATCGGGAAGTCACCGCGAATCGCGGTCACGTCGTAGCCGGTGGTGTCAGGCATTGGCCTTGGCAGCCTTCACGAACTTGTCGTAGCCCTCGATCTCCAGGCGATCAGCCAGCTCAGCTCCGCCTTCGGCGACGATGTGGCCATCGACGAACACGTGCACGAAGTCCGGCTTGATGTAGTTCAGGATCCGCGTGTAGTGCGTGATGAGCAGGACGCCACGGTCACCCGCGGCGGTGTAGCGGTTCACGCCTTCGGAGACGATTCGCAGCGCATCGATGTCCAGACCGGAGTCGGTCTCGTCCAAGATCGCGAACTTGGGATTGAGCAACTCCAGTTGGGCAACCTCGGCGCGCTTCTTCTCACCACCGGAGAAGCCCTCGTTGAGAGAGCGAGCGGCGAAGCTCGACTCCAGTCCAACCTTGTCGAAGGCCTCGTTGACCTCCTTGACCCAGGTGCGCACCTTCGGCGCTTCCCCGCTGACCGCGGTCTTGGCCGTACGCAGGAAGTTGGCCATCGACACCCCCGGCACCTCCACCGGGTACTGCATCGCCAGGAAGAGACCGGCGCGCGCCCGCTCATCAACACTCAGGGTGCTCAGTTCGGTACCGTCCAGCGTCACCGAGCCCGCTGTGATGTGGTACTTCGGATGTCCGGCGATGGAATAGGCCAGAGTCGACTTGCCGGAGCCATTGGGGCCCATGATCGCGTGGACCTCACCGGTGCCGACGGTCAGGTCGACGCCCTTGAGGATCTCCTTGGGTCCGTCCTCGGTCTCGACCTCCACGTACAGGCCGCTGATGCGAAGTTCACTCATGTCTTACTGCTCCTGGATGTCGATGGGATTGTCGGTATCGATGAAGATGTCGGGGCCGTCCACCCGGACGGGGTAGGTCGGTATCGGTGCAACGGCCGGGGGTTCAAGGGGTTTGCCGTTGCGCAGGTCGAAGCGGGATCCATGCGCCAGGCACTCCAGAGTGCAGCCGTCCACGTCGCCCTCACTGAGCGGCACATCGGCGTGTGAGCACCGGTCCTCCGCGGCGAACAGCCCCTCGGAGGTGTTGACCACCGCGATGTCGTAATCCCCGCCCAGATCGACGGCCAAGACCGATCCCACCGGGACCTCACTCAGCGCGCAGGCGCGTTTGAAGCTCATTCGCCGGCTCCATTCGCGCCACCGACCATGACAGCGAGTTCCTGCTCGACGGCGACCATCAGACGCTCCTCGACCTCAGGCACGCCGATGCGGCGGATGATATCGGCGAAGAATCCGTGAACGACCAGGCGTCGGGCCTCGTCCTCGGGGATACCGCGCGAGCGCAGGTAGAACAGTTGCTCGTCATCGAAGCGCCCCGTGGTCGAGGAGTGGCCGGCGCCTTCGATCTCGCCGGTCTCGATCTCCAGATTGGGAACCGAGTCGGCGCGACACCCGTCGGTGAGCACCAGGTTCTTGTTGGTCTCGTAGGTGTTGATGCCTTCGGCCACTTTGCGGATCAGCACGTCGCCGACCCACACCGAGTGAGCACCCTCCCCTTGCAGCGCGCCGCGGTAATCCACATGGCTATTGGTCCTGGGGGCGTTGTGATCGACGAACAGCCGGTGCTCGACGTGCTGGCCGGCGTCCACGAAGTACACCCCGAACTGCTCCAGGGAACCCCCCGGGCCTGCGTATCGCGCAGTCTCGGCCATGCGGGTCACATCGCCACCCAGGCTGGCAGCGACCACCCGCACCTGGGCATCGCGGCCGACCATGAGGGCGTGGTGTCCGCCGTGGATCGCGCCGGCGTCCCAGTCGGTGATGGTGACGAAGCTGACCGTGGCACCATCCCCGACGATGAGGTCGGTTTTCTCATTCAGCGTCGCGGTACCGACATACCGAACCACGATGGTGGCCTTGGCATGGGCGCCGATGGTGACCACGAACTGTTGGGCGACGGTCTGCCCGGTGCCGGTCGCGGTCAGGATGATCGGCTCGGACAACTCGGTATCGGCCGGCACATTCAGGTGATAGGCCCGGTTGCAGTTCTGCACGGCCAGTGCCGAAATTCGATCAATCGGCGCCTCTGCGGCCAACTCGCGGGCGCGCTGGGCGTCGATCGGCTCCAGGGTGACCCCCGACGGCAGTTCCGTGGCCCAGTCCAGGCTCTCGCCGGTGGCACCGGAATCCTCCAGCAGAGTCTTCACCCGGCGCAGCGGGGTGAACCGCCACACCTCTTCGCGTCCGGTGGGCAGGGGGTGGTCGGCCACCTCCCACGACGGGGTCGGATGCAGGTGGGAGGCCACAGCCTCCACGGCTTCAGCCACATTAGGCACAGTCACGTCGGTAGTTCCCTCTCCGTGTGGTCGCGGGCTCAGCCCACGGCCCCTTCCATCTGCAGTTCGATGAGGCGGTTGAGCTCCAAGGCGTACTCCATGGGAAGCTCGCGGGCGATCGGCTCGACGAAGCCGCGCACGATCATCGCCATCGCCTCGTCCTCCCCCATACCCCGGCTCATCAGGTAGAACAACTGATCCTCGCTCACCTTGGACACCGTGGCCTCGTGGGCCATCGACACATCGTCCTCGCGGACATCGACATAGGGATAGGTGTCGGAGCGGGAGATCTGATCGACCAGCAGTGCGTCACACTTCACCGAGCTGGCCGAGTGGTTGGCGCCCTTCTGCACCTGCACCAGTCCTCGGTAGGACGAGCGTCCGCCGGAGCGGGCCACCGACTTGGAGATGATCGAACTGGAGGTGTGGGGAGCGGCGTGCACCATCTTGGCGCCGGCGTCTTGATGCTGACCCTCGCCAGCGAAGGCGATGCTGAGGGTCTCGCCACGGGCATGTTCCCCCATCAGGTAGCAGGCCGGGTACTTCATGGTGACCTTCGAGCCGATGTTGCCGTCCACCCATTCCATGGTGCCGCCGGCCTCGACGATGGTGCGCTTGGTGACCAGGTTGTACACATTGGTCGACCAGTTCTGAATGGTCGTGTAGCGCACTCGGGCGTTCTTCTTGACGATGATCTCCACCACGGCGGAGTGCAGCGAGTCCGAAGAGTAGATCGGGGCGGTGCAGCCTTCGACATAGTGCACATAGGAGCCCTCGTCGGCGATGATCAGGGTGCGTTCGAACTGCCCCATGTTCTCGGTGTTGATCCGGAAGTAGGCCTGCAGCGGAATCGAGACATGCACACCCGGCGGCACATAGATGAAGGAACCACCCGACCATACGGCGGTGTTGAGCGCGGAGAACTTGTTGTCGCCGAGCGGGACCACCGAGGTGAAGTACTTCTCGAAGATCTCCGGGTGCTCGCGCAGACCGGTGTCGGTGTCCAAGAAGATGACACCCTGGCGCTCGAGTTCCTCGTTGATCTTGTGATAGACCACCTCGGACTCGTACTGGGCCGCGACCCCGGCCACCAGCCGAGCCTTCTCGGCCTCGGGGATACCCAACCGGTCGTAGGTGTTCTTGATGTCTTCAGGCAGGTCTTCCCAGGTCTGGGCCTGCTTCTCGGTCGAACGCACGAAGTACTTGATGTTGTCGAAGTCGATTCCACTGAGGTCGCTGCCCCAGGTCGGCATCGGCTTGCGCTCGAACATCTTCAGCGCCTTCAGCCGCAATTCGAGCATCCATTCCGGTTCGTTCTTCAGCCCGGAGATGTACCGCACGACGTCCTCACTGAGGCCGCGTTGTGCTGAGGCACCGGCTTTGTCAGGGTCGTGCCAGCCGTACTGGTAGGCACCGAGCGCTTCGAGATGCTCGGCTTGGGTGGAGCCCAGGCCGGGCGCGGATCCGGTGGTGGCAGTCATATTGTCTTCCTTTCTGCCTCAGCACCGGCCGGACGAACCGGACGCGGCACATGGGTCGTACAGACTCCGTCCCCATGAGCGATGGTTGCCAGCCGTTGCACGTGAGATCCCAGCAACTCACCGAAGACCCGAGTCTCGGCTTCGCACAGTTGCGGGAACTCCGTGGCGACGTGGGCCACCGGACAGTGGAACTGACACAGCTGAACACCGGAGGCGATCGGCTGCAAAGAGGCCACAAACCCTTGAGCGGTCAATGCCTCCACTAACGCCTCGGCGGACGTGTCGTATTCCGGGCGCAACTCCTCGAAACGCTCCAGGATGGGTTCGGCGACCGACGCCGCGAAGGCATCCACCGCCTCCTCGCCGCCGACGTCTTCCAGGTGGCGCAACGCGGAGATAGCGAGCTGGTCATAGGCCTGAAAGAAGGTGGCCCGACCGGCGTCGGTGAGTTCGAACACCTTGGCCGGACGCCCGCGTCCGCGCCTGCCATAAACCCGCTGCTGCCTGCTGGTCACCTGGTCGGAATCGGTCAACACCGTGAGGTGGCGCCGCACTGCCGCGGGCGTCAATCCCAGGCGGGCGGCAAGGTCGGTGGCGGTGGACGGTCCGTGCTGCAGGATCGATCGAGATACCCGCGAGCGGGTCGAGGCGTCAGTAGCAGCCTGGGATTCCGGCTCGACATCCTCGATCTCATTTTTCACAACACCATTATGATGTAAATGACGCGCACCATCCAAGCCGCGTCCCACCGGCTAAGCAGTAGTGTTCATCGCACGTTAAGACCTGGTAACGCGTGCCCAGCATTCGTGCCGGTGTCACACCTCGATCCCGATCGGCGTATTGTGAGATACGCAGAGTTTGTTACATCATTGCATTGTCTTGTCAAAGAGGACTTGACGCGGGCTCTGCACTGCACCTGAGGGAACTGACGTGAGTATGACCCGGCAAGACCAGCCCCACTCCCACACCACCAGCCCATTGTCGACCCGTCTGTTGGCCGGCATCGGAGTAGCAGCGACGATGCTGACCCTGGCCGGATGCTCCGGCGGCGGATCGCCGGGCGATCAACCTGAACACACCTCCGAGGTCAACCTGAAACTGCCCGACCTCGGCGCCACCACCTTCTTCGGCGGTGTGGACGGACGCACCTTGCTGCTGGCCGGCTTGGTGGTGTGTGTCGGCGGCCTGATCTTCGGCTTGGTCAGCTATCGCGCGCTGAAGAACCTGCCCGTGCACCCGTCCATGCGGGAGATCTCCGAACTGATCTACACCACCAGCAAGGCCTACCTGCTGCAGCAGGGGAAGTTCCTGCTGCTGTTGTTCGCCTTCATCGGCACCGTGATCCTGGTGTACTTCAAGTTCCTGGCTGACCTGAGTTGGGGCAAAGTCGCTATCGTGCTGGCTTTCGCCGTGATCGGCATGGCCGGTTCCTACGCGGTGGCGTGGTACGGCATCCGAGTGAATACCTTCGCCAACTCTCGCACCGCCTTCGCCTCTCTGGAAGGCAAGCCGCTGGGGGTGCACCGGATCCCGATGCGCTCGGGCATGAGCGTGGGCATGGTGCTCATCTCGCTGGAACTGCTGATGATGCTGATCATCCTGTTGTTCCTTCCTGCCGATATCGCCGGTGCCTGCTTCATCGGTTTCGCCATCGGCGAGTCCCTGGGCGCCTCCGCACTGCGGATCGCCGGCGGCATCTTCACCAAGATCGCCGATATCGGTGCCGATCTGATGAAGATCGTGTTCAAGATCAAAGAGGACGATGCCCGCAACCCCGGCGTCATCGCCGATTGCGTGGGCGACAACGCCGGCGATTCGGTCGGCCCGTCGGCCGATGGTTTCGAGACCTACGGCGTGACCGGTGTAGCACTCATCACCTTCCTGCTGCTGGGCGTCCCGGACGCCGGCCTGCAGGCCACCTTGCTGATCTGGATCTTCACCATCCGTGCGGTCATGCTGATCGCCTCGGCAGCGTCGTATGTGGTCAACGACTTCCTGGTGCGGCGTCGCTACGCCGATGCCACTCGGATGGATTTCGAACAGCCGCTGACCCAACTGGTGTGGATCACCTCGATCACCTCGATCGTGCTCACCTTCGTGAGCTCCTACCTGATGCTCGGCCAGCTGAGCGGCGAGGCATCGGGCCTGTGGTGGATGCTCGGAACCATCGTGTCCTTCGGCACTCTCGCAGGAGCCTTGATCCCCGAACTGGTGAAAGTCTTCACCTCCACCTCGGCCAAACACGTGCGCGAAGTCGTCAAGTCCTCCCGCGAAGGCGGTGCCAGCCTGAACATCCTGTCGGGGCTGGTCGCCGGCAACTTCTCGGCCTACTGGCTGGGCATCGCCATCGTCGGCCTGATGGCGGCGGCCTTCGGCATCAGCCAATTGGGCAACACCATGGATGCGCTGATGACGGCTCCGGCAGTGTTCGCCTTCGGATTGGTCGCCTTCGGGTTCCTGGGCATGGGCCCGGTGACGATCGCGGTCGACTCCTACGGCCCGGTCACCGACAACGCCCAATCGGTCTACGAGCTGTCGCTGATCGAGGAGATCGACGGCATCGATGCCGAACTCGAAGCCGACTACGGCATCACACCGTCCTGGCAGGCCGCCAAACAGATGCTGGAGGAGAACGACGGCGCCGGCAACACCTTCAAGGCGACCGCCAAACCGGTACTGATCGGGACCGCCGTCGTGGGTGCCACCACCATGATCTTCTCGATCGTGATGGCCCTCACCGTCGGTCTGACGCAGAACATGGCGAACCTGTCCCTGCTGCATCCGCCGTTCCTGCTCGGCCTGATCACCGGCGGCGCAATCATCTACTGGTTCACCGGTGCCTCGATCCAGGCCGTGACCACCGGCTCCTACCGGGCCGTGGAGTTCATCAAGGCCAACATCAAGCTCGACGGCGTCACCAAGGCCTCGGTGGCCGACTCCAGCCGAGTGGTGCAGATCTGCACCCAATACGCCCAAAGTGGCATGTTGAACATCTTCCTCGGCGTGTTCTTCGCCACCTTGGCGTTCGCCTTCGTGGAGCCGTATTTCTTCGTGGGCTACCTGATCTCCATCGCCACCTTCGGCCTGTATCAGGCGATCTTCATGGCCAATGCCGGTGGCGCGTGGGACAACGCCAAGAAGATCGTCGAGGTCGACCTCCACGCCAAAGGTACCGCCTTGCATGACGCCACCATCGTCGGTGACACCGTGGGCGATCCCTACAAGGACACCTCGTCGGTCGCGTTGAACCCGATTATCAAGTTCACGACCTTGTTCGGACTGTTGGCTGTGGAACTCGCAGTGAGTCTCACCGGCCAGGGCCTGCAGGTACTGGTGACCATCCTGGCCGCCGTCTTCTTCGTGATCTCGGCCTACTTCGTCTACCGATCCTTCTACGGCATGCGAATCCGCGGTGGCATCGGTGAATCCGACGGCCTACCGGCCGAACCCGAATCAACATCCCCTGGAGATCCCGCCACGGTGCGGGACCTGACGAAAGCTGGTGAACAACGATGAGGCGCCTGGCAATCAAATGGGACCCGGTTGTGGTCGACACCGATGGACATGTCGGTGGCCATGACGCCGGAGCCACCCTGGTGCGACGCCTGCTGCGGCTGCGTCCGGATCCGATCCTGATCGGCCCCGGACCTCGGCGCGGGGACGGTTTCGAGATCATGCCGCTGGAGTTCGTGGACACCGACTCCACGTTGCTGATCAACATGGACGTGCTGGACTCCACCAAAGTGTGGCGAGTGCTGCGGGTCAATGGTGAGCATCCCGCGGTCATGAACTTCCAGTGGGGGCCCACCACGACCTACATCGATCAGGTTCCCCAGTTGGTGGAGGCGCTCAGCTTCGCGCTGTTCCCGACCTTCGCCAATTCCGAGCGGACCGCCTCGGCAGTGCGCGAAACCGTGAACCGCTGGACGGTGCGCGATGTCGCAGCCAAGGCGAAGATCGGCTGGGCGAATCTCGGCTTCACCGTCGATCACGTGCAGCCCCGACACCCAACGGCCCTGCCCGTGGTGCTGTACCCCGCCATCTACCTGTCCGACCGCAAGCGGCCACGACTCTTCCTGGACATCGTGGAGCGCGTCCACCGCCAGGTTCCGCTCCGTGTGGCGATGCGACTTCACGAGTCTCATCTGGTCTCGGAGCTGGCGATGAGCCTGTCCCAGAAGGATTGGTACTGGGTCGGTCCCCTCACCGCCACCCGGCTTTCCTACTGGGAGGCGCTGGCCAGCACCACCGCCTTCCTGGCCACGGCCGTGGAAGAGTCCTACGGGTTGGAATATGTCGAGGCGATGGCTGCCGGCGTCATCGGCATTCTCCCTGACGCCTCTTGGTCGCGGGCGCTGGTGCCCGAGGGCTACCCCTTCTTCTGGAAGACGCCGGATCAGGCCGCAGAACTGCTCCAACGGGCCCTCACCGAACCCGAGTCGTGCACCGCGGAATTGAATGCCCTGTGCGACGGCGACTTCACCGCCTGGATCGCACGTCGCCACGACGACACCTCATTCGAGGACGCCCTCAACGAGCGATTGGAGGAGTGGTTCGACTGAGCTTCACCATCCCGGTATGCACCCCTCGAAGCCAGGCATCGCTCCCTTCGAGACCTTATGCAGATACCGATGACGCTGCCCGGTCCGCCGCCAAGGTCCGGGCAGCAGTGCATCCTCGATGATTCAGTGCGCCCCAACGCCTCGCGGACGGGTACCATTCCCTCATTCGATGGTCTTGCACCAAGGGAGCTGACTGAATGACCGTGCCGATGGCGCAGGTAATCCTCCACGAGGGTGCCGAAGAGCTGGCTCGCCGCACTGCACAGAGGCTTTTGGACACGCTGATCGCACGGCAATCGGACGGGCATCTGGCGCAGTTATGTCTGGCCGGTGGCCGGATCGCGATGGCCACCTACGCCGAGTTCGCCACGCTGGTTCCGGGGTCTGCTCTGGATACCTCACGGTTGGAGCTGTGGTGGTCCGACGAGCGATTTCTCCCTGCCGATGATCCCGAGCGCAACGCCGGGCCTGCGCTGGCGCTGCTGGCCCGGAGCTTCCCGATCGATCCTGCTCGCACTCATCCGATGCCCAGCGCCGATGGCATCATCGACGCCGGCGCGTCGGCCGCCACCTATGCCAAGGAACTCGGCGACACCGTTTTCGATGTGTGCCTGTTGGGAATGGGGCCCGACGGTCACGTCGGCTCGATCTTCCCCGGTCACCCGTCCAGTGAGCCGACCAATCAACCGGTCATCGGAGTCAGCGACTCCCCCAAGCCACCACCGGATCGCATCAGCTTGACGGTAGCGCGCATGAACACCTCGGCAGAGATCTGGGTGATCGTGAACGGCGCGGAGAAGGCGAACGCGCTCAGCCGCGCCTTGGCAGGCGACGACAAGCTGCCGGCCGGTCATGTGAATGCCCAGGGACGGACCCTGTGGTTGGTCGATGACGCTGCGGCCTCGTCGCTGCCCTACTTCGAATGCAGCTTGTGATCGTCGCGCGTCAGTAGATGACTTCGCCCGACGCCCGTCGTTCGCGGAGCGTCTCCAATGCCTCTTCCAGAATCGCCACCGCCTCGTCGGCGCTGCGGCGTTCTTTCACATAGGCCAAGTGGGTCTTGTACGGCTGAATTTTCGGCGGCGGCGGCGGATTTTCAGAATCCAGGTTGGCAGGCAAGCCGCAGCGCGGACAATCCCAGCTCTCGGGAATCACGGCATCGGCGGCGAAAGCCGGCCGAGTCTCGTGCCGATTGGCGCAGAAATATGACACGTAAAGGCGGGGGGCGGCGTCGCCGCGCTCGGCCTCGCCCATGGGACCTGCGCCTACTCGGCTGCCCCGAATGGCACTACCACCTACCACCTATGTGCTCCCTCTATGCGAACGGAGACGGCCTCAGCCCATCACTCCGAAGTCGCCGAAATATCGATACAGGACAAGCAATCCAATGATGCTCGCCAACCAGACCAAACCCACGATGATGGTCATGCGATCCAGATTTCGCTCAGCCATCGACGTGCCACCCATTCCGGTGGACATCCCACCACCGAACAGATCTGACATGCCGCCACCGCGACTCTTGTGCAGCAGAACGAATAACGCCAGCACGATGCTGGTGATGATCAGCACTATCGACAAAGTGAGAATCGGCCAGGTCATCTGGCCCGTGGACGCCTCCAACGGGACGAGTAGTGCAATCACGCCGAGAATCCTAACTCAGGTTTGGCTGTGGACCGAACTGGAACCGCACCCACGAAGCCCCGGTGTCCTTCGAGGTGGGCGGACTTCGTGGATGCGGTCATCGATTCACGCGCCAACGTAATACATGACGATCTTGGCGAACTCGTCGGCGACCAGGCTGGCGCCGCCGACCAAGGCACCGTCGACATCGGGCTGCGCCATGATCTCCACCACATTGGTGGACTTCACCGAGCCGCCGTACTGGATACGCACCGATTCGGCCGCCTGGGCACCGAAGGCCTGCGCAACATAGCCGCGGATGGCACCACAGACTTCCTGAGCATCCTCAGGGGTTGCCACCTCGCCGGTCCCGATCGCCCACACCGGTTCGTAGGCGATGACCGCGGCACCGACCTGTTCGGCGGTCAGCGGAGCCAGGCACTCGGCCACCTGCGACAGCACATGGGCCACATGTGTCCCGGCCTTGCGAATCTCCAGCACCTCGCCGCAGCAGATGATGGGCGTCATGCCTGCGGCGAAGACCACCTTCGCCTTCTCGCCGATCAGCGCATCGGTCTCACCGTGGTACTCACGGCGTTCGGAGTGTCCCACCACGACATAGCTGCAGTTCAACTTGGCGAGCATCCCTGCCGAGATCTCTCCGGTGTAAGCACCCGACTCGTGCACCGACACGTCCTGGGCACCCCACGTCAACGGCAGATCGTCGCCCTCGATGATGGACTGCACCGAACGCAGATCGGTGAACGGCACGATGACGGCCGCCTCGGACTTGGTCTTGTCGTAGCGGAAGTCCTTCAACGTCCACGCCAACTGCTGCACCAGTCCGGTGGCTTCGACGTGGTTGAGGTTCATCTTCCAGTTGCCTGCCAGCAACGGTGTGCGTGCCATGTCAGTTCTCCTGTTCCAAAACGGCCAGACCGGGCAACTCTTTGCCTTCCAAATACTCCAAGGACGCGCCGCCACCGGTGGAGATGTGGCCGAAGTCACTGTCCGCGAAGCCCAGCTGGCGCACGGCGGCGGCGGAATCTCCTCCTCCGACGACGGTGAAGGCGGCGGTATCGGACAGCGCCTGAGCGACCGCCTTGGTGCCCTTGGCGAAGAGTTCCATCTCAAAGACGCCCATCGGCCCGTTCCAGAACACTGTCTGGGCCGACGTGATCGCCTCAGCGAAAACAGCGGCAGTCTTCGGACCGATGTCCAGGCCCATGTGGTCGGCGGGGATCGCATCAACCGGAACCACCGTCGCGGGGCCATCGGGGCCAAATTCCGGGGCCACCGTGATGTCGACCGGCAGCAGGATCTGCTTCCCGGCGGCCTCGGCGTGTGCAAGGTACTCCCCCACCACCGAGATCTTCTCCTCATCAAGCAGGGAGTTCCCGACCTCGTAGCCCTTGGCCTTCAAGAACGTGTAAGCCATGCCGCCACCGACAACCAGAGTGTCGGCGACGGTGAGCAGATTGTCGATCACAGCCAGTTTGTCGGCGACCTTCGCTCCACCGAGCACCACCACATAGGGCCGCTGAGGCGACTCGGTGAGCCGCTGCAGCACAGCGACTTCCTTGCCGACCAGCAAGCCGGCCGCGCTGGGAAGCACCTTGGCGATGTCGTAGACCGAGGCCTGTTTGCGATGTACCACACCGAATCCGTCGGAGATGAACACATCGCCCAGTTCGGCGTAGCGGGCGGCCAAAGCCGCGCGCTCAGCTTCGTCCTTGGACTCCTCGCCCGGCTCGTAGCGCACATTTTCCAGCAGGACGATCTCGCCTTCGGACAGGGCGGCCACACAGGCCTGCGCGCTGGCACCCACGACATCCTCGGCCAAAGTCACCGGCGCCCCGACCAACTCGGCCAACCGGGTAGCGACCGGCGCCAGCGAGAACTCCGGCTTCACGGTGCCTTTGGGACGACCCAGGTGAGCCATCACGACAACCTTCGCACCCGCGTTGACCAGCATGGTCAAGGTGGGCAGCGCCGCGCGGATCCGACCATCATCGGTGATGGTCTGACCGTCCAGCGGCACATTGAAATCACAGCGGATCAGAACCCGCTTACCTCGGAGATCACCGAGGTCGGCAACAGACTTCACAGTCAGCCTTTCTGTCTACAGCCAACGAGCCGACTCGCAGCGATGCGCGAGCCGGCCCGTCAGATGATGGTGAGTAGTGAGAAAACTCAGAGCTTGGAGCCCACCAGCACGGTCAGGTCGACCAGCCGGTTGGAGTAGCCCCACTCGTTGTCGTACCAGGACACGACCTTGACCTGGTTGCCGATGACCTTGGTCAGCGGTGCGTCGAAGATGCTGGACAGCGGGTAGGTCTCGATGTCCTTGCTGACGATCGGGTCGGTGCTGTACTCCAGGATGCCCTTCAACGGGCCCTCGGCAGCAGCCTTGACGATCGCGTTGATCTCCTCGACGGTGGTCTCCCGCGATGCCTCAAAGGTGAGGTCGGTGACCGAACCGGTGGGGGTCGGCACCCGCAGCGCATAGCCGTCCAGCTTGCCCTTCAGCTCCGGCAGCACCAGCGCCACGGCCTTCGCCGCACCAGTGGTGGTCGGGACGATGTTCAACGCAGCGGCCCGGGCACGACGCAGATCCTTGTGCGGGGCGTCCTGCAGGTTCTGATCCTGGGTGTAGGCGTGGATGGTGGTCATCAGGCCCTTCACGATCCCGATGCCGTCATTGAGCGCCTTGGCCAACGGCGCCAGGCAGTTGGTGGTGCAGGAGGCGTTGGAGATGATGTTGTGCACTGCGGAGTCGTACAACTCGTGGTTGACACCCATCACAATGGTGATGTCCTCATTCTTCGCCGGAGCGGAGATGATGACCTTCTTGGCGCCGGCGTCCAGGTGCGCCTTGGCCTTGGTGGCGTCGGTGAAGAAACCCGTGGATTCGATCACGATGTCGACGCCGAGGTCGCCCCACGGCAGGTTCGCCGGGTCGCGCTCCTCGAAGGCCTTGATCTCTTTGCCATCAACGTAGAGGGCAGTCTCATCGGCGGTCACTTCACCGGGGAACCGGCCGAGGATCGAGTCGTACTTCAGCAGCTGCGCGAGCGACTTGTTGTCGGTGAGGTCGTTGACGGCAACCACTTCGAGGTCGGCGCCAGCGGCGACCAAAGCACGGAAGTAGTTGCGGCCGATGCGGCCGAAGCCGTTAATGCCTACCTTCACGGTCATAGTGAGCGTGTCTCCTTTATCAACAGATGTCCGGCTCTACTGGGGGCGGCCCAACCGGATGTACCCAACCCTACCGGCTCGCTGAGTCTTCGAAGCGGTATCCGGATCCGTCTCAGAAGTCAGTCAGCGTCGTCTAACATCTCAGGACTGAGTACTGCTTCGGTGTTGGGAATTCCCAATTCGGCGGCCCGCTTGTCGGCAGTCGCCAGCAGCCGACGAATTCGTCCGGCCACAGCATCCTTGGTCAGCGGCGGTACGTGCAGGCTCCCCAACTCCTCCAGACTGGCCTGCTTGTGCTCCAGACGGAGTTGACCGGCAACCAGCAGGTGCTCGGGAACATCGTCACCGAGGATCTCCAACGCTCGTTTGACCCGCGCCCCGGCCGCGACAGCCGCACGCGCCGACCGTCGCAGGTTCGCGTCATCGAAGTTGGCCAGGCGGTTCGCCGAGGCCCGAACCTCGCGCCGGAGCCGGCGATCCTCCCAGACCAGCCGAGCCTCTTCTGCACCCATCAAGGTGAGCATGGCGCCGATGGCATCACCATCGCGGATGACGACCCGATCCACTCCCCGCACCTCGCGGGCCTTCGAAGCCACGCCCAACCGACGGGCCGCACCGACCAGCGCCAGCGCGGCCTCCGAACCCGGGCACGTCACTTCCAAGGCCATGGAGCGGCCGGGCTCCGTGAGCGAACCATGAGCCAGGAAAGCACCTCGCCACGCGGCGATCGAGACCTCTTTGCCGCCGCCGACCACCTGAACCGGCAGTCCGCGCACCGGGCGTCCTCGCGAATCGATCAGACCGGTCTGCCGCGCCAGAGCCTCACCGTCTCGGATGAGTCGGACCACGTAGCGGGTACCGCGACGCAGGCCACTGCCGGTGATCACCACGAAGTCGGAGCTGAATCCGAACAACTCGGCGATGGCAGTCCGCAGACGACGGGCGGCTCCGCCGGTATCGAGTTCGGCCTCGACCACGATCCGACCGCCGGCGATATGCAACCCATTGGCGAAGCGAAGCAGTGAAGCCACCTCCGCTTTGCGCAGATCCGGCTTGGTCACCTCCAGCGTGGCCAACTCGGATTTCACCTGCTGCGTCATCGCCATGGGTATCGACTGCCTTTCCGAATGCACCGTGTGGAGTGGGCCATAGCCTACAGACCCATAATCCCTGCGTAGACCGATGCCAACAGCAGCGGATCATGGCGGGCAGAACCGTCGCGCATCCGCACCGGTGCGACCAAGAGTTCCGCGCCCAGGGAACCCACGAAAGTGGCCAGATGTCGGTCCTCGGACACAAAACTGGGATCGGCGACGACAGTGTCCAGCCGCAGCCCCGGAGCATGCTCGGCCAACACCTCGATATGCCGCGACGCAGTGTAGGCCGGAGTCTCGTCCTCGGTGGGCACCAGATTCAGGGTGAGCACCCGCCGCGCCGAACTGGTCCGGATCGCCTCGGCCAGTTCGGGGACCAACAAATGCGGAATGACCGAGGAATACCAGGATCCCGGTCCCAGCACGATGTAGTCGGCCTCCCGGATCGCCACGAGAGCCTCGGGGACCGCAGGCGGATTGGCCGGAGTGAGCCGGACATCGGCGATCTCTCCAGTGGCCAGAGCCACCTCCTCCTGACCGATGACCACACCGCGCTCGTCAGGCAGCGACGGGTCGACGCCGATCACATCGGCCTCGATCACCAACGGCACCGCGGCCATCGGAAGCACGCGCCCCTCGACATGCAACATGGCCGCCACCATGTCCAGGCCGGCGACCGGGTCGGAGAGCTGCTGCCATAGACCGGCGATCAGCAGATTGCCGATCGAATGCCCGCCCAACGGCCCCTCGCCGGGGAAGCGGGACTGCAGCACCTCAGCCCAGGCCCGCCCCACCTCGTCATCGCCGCACAGCGCGGCCAGTGCCATTCTCAGGTCGCCGGGCGGCAGTACCTCGAACTCCTCACGAAGCCGCCCCGAGGAACCCCCGTTATCGGCCACGGTGACAATCGCCGTCAGCCGTGGCGTGAGTTGACGTAGCGCGCTCAGGCTGGCGGACAGACCGTGTCCGCCGCCCAAGGCCACCACGGCCGGAAGCCGGTTGAAGGCGCTCACTCCAACCCCAGGTCCCGGTGATAGACCCCCACCGGCAATCCCCGGGCCGCCAATCGATGACTCAACTCCTCGGTGATCGCGGTCGAGCGATGCTTGCCCCCCGTACAGCCGATCGCCACCGTGGCATGACGCTTGCCCTCGCGCAGATAGCCCGGCGCCACCAGTTCGATCAGGCCGACGGTGTGCTCCAGGAAAGGCTCAGCGTCGGGCTGGGACATCACGTAGTCGGCGACCGGCTCAGCCAGCCCGGTTTGCGGGCGCAATGCCAACACCCAGTACGGATTGGGCAGGAAGCGCACGTCCAGGACCAGATCGGCGTCCAGCGGAATTCCTCTCTTGAAGCCGAAGGACATCAGCGTGATCCGCAGCCGGGCGCTCTCCTCGTCGGCACCGAAGGCGGTGGCAACACGCGCCGAGAGTTGATGAATATTAATCGAGGTGGTGTCGATGACCAGGTCGGCACCAGCACGAAGATCGGCCAACAGCTGACGCTCGCGGCGAATGGCATCGACCAAGCGGCCACGGCCTTGCAGCGGCAGCGGGCGTCGCACCGACTCCTGTCGACGCACGATGACATCGTCACGGGCCTCGACGAACAACACCTCCGGGCGGATGCCGGACTCGCGCAACTGGCTGAACGCGGCCGGCAGCTGCTCGAACTCAGCGCCGGAACGGACGTCGAGCACCACCGCCAGTTTGCCGATTCCGCGCGCCCGACAGACGTCGACCAAGGCCGGCAACAGGGTGGGCGGGAGATTGTCGACGACGAACCACTCCAGATCTTCCAGGGCATGGCTGGCGGTACGTCGGCCGGCTCCGGACAGTCCTGTGATGATCACCAGTCGCACCGACGCACCCGACTCGCTCATAGCGGCCATTATTGCGCTTTTGGAACCGCCAGGGGCACCCCGCGGCTTACTCCTGGATGACTTCGCCGGTGGCGAGGTTCACTGCAGCCGCGGGATCGTCCGCGGCCAGGATCTCGACGAGCGCTGCCGCCGTCCGCGGGCCGATGCCGGGAACCTCGGCGATGTCGGCGACGCTGGCCTTGCGGAGTTTCCGCAGCGACCCGAAGTGCTTCAGCAACGCCTTGCGTCGAATCTCCCCCAACCCCGGCACCTCGTCCAGAACCGACTCCACCATGGCTGCGCTGCGCCGGGATCGATGGTGGGTGATGGCGAAGCGATGGGCCTCATCGCGAACCCGCTGCAGCAGGTACAGGCCTTCACTGGACCGGGGCAGGATCACCGGGTACTCCTGATCGGGCAACCAGACCTCTTCCAGGCGTTTGGCCAGACCACACAGCGCCACTTCCGAGATTCCCAATTCGGTCAGGGCGCGCGCGGCGGCTGCCACTTGCGGCGCGCCGCCGTCGACGACGACCAGGCCGGGAAGATAGGAGAACTTGCGCGGAGCCCCGGTTTCGGGATCGATCAGCAGCGGACCGTCCTGCGTCGGTGCAGCGTCGGCGCGTTCGGCGAGCAGCCGACGGAACCGCCGCGTGATGACCTCATGCATGGCCGCCACATCATTGGAGCCTTCGACAGTGCGAATCACGAAACGCCGGTATTCGCTCTTTCGGGCCAGGCCGTCCTCGAAGACCACCATCGAGCCCACGACCTCGCTGCCCTGGGTGTGGGAGATGTCGTAGCACTCGATACGCAGCGGCGCCTCCGGCAGAGCCAGTGCCTCCTGCAACTCGGCCAAGGCACGTCCCCGAGTTGACAGGTCCGAGGACCGCCGCAGCTTATGCAGACTGAGGGCTTCGGCGGCGTTGCGTCCGGCAGTTTCCATGAGGGTGGCCTTGTCGCCGCGTTTGGGTACGACCAGCTTCACCCGTGACCCGCGTTCGTCAGTGAGCAACTGCTGCAAAACCTCAGCACTGTCCGGTAGCTCCGGCACCAGGACCCGAGGTGGGATGTCGGTGGCGTCCTCGGCGTAGAGCTGAACCAGGAATTTCTCCAACAGCGTCGCCGGATCCGAATCGTCCTGCCGCTCGGCAACCCAGGACCGTTCGCCTCGGATGCGCCCGTCGCGTACGGCGAACACTTGAATGGCGATCTCCAGGGGGTCGACGGCGAGGGCCACCACATCGGCATTGGTGCCGTCTCCCAGCACGATGGCATTGCGCTCCGATGCCTGCTGGAGTGCCCCAAGTCGATCTCGGAGCACCGCAGCGCGTTCGTAGTCCTGATTCTGCGCTGCCCGCTGCATCTCGGCCTGCAACCCAGAGATGAGAGTGCTGGTTCGCCCGGCCAGGAATTCGCACACGCTCGCGACCAGTTCGCGGTGTGCCTCGGCATCGATCCGGCCCACGCACGGCGCGGCGCACTTGCCGATGTAGCCCAGCAGACAGGGGCGCCCGCTGGCTTTGGCGTTGTTGAAGACACCATTGCTGCAGGATCGCATCGGGAACACCCGCAGCAGAGAGTCCATCGTTTCGCGAATGGCCCAGGCCTGAGCGTAGGGGCCGAAGTAGCGATTGGAGCGACGCTTGGATCCGCGCCCGACGAAAACTCGAGGGAACTCCTCGCCCCAGGTCACCGCCACCCAGGGGTAGGACTTGTCGTCGCGATATTTGACGTTGAAGCGCGGGTCGTACTGCTTGATCCAGGTGTATTCCAGCTGCAACGCTTCCAACTCGTTGCGAACCAGCGTCCACTCCACCTTGGCCGCGGTGCGAACCATGGTCTGGGTGCGAAAGTGCAGCGCAGCCGGATCGGCGAAGTAGGAGTTCAACCGCTGCCGCAGGTTGATCGCCTTGCCGACGTAGATCACCCGACCTTCGGCGTCGCTGAAGCGATACACGCCCGGGCCGGTGGGAATGCTCCCGGGTGCGGGCCGGTAACTGGCCGGATCAGCCACGATGTACCTGCATCAACACAATCGTCAGCATAGATAACCGCCCCAGTTCGCCGAGCTAGCCGGCGTTGAGCAGATCGGTGGCATCGCCGATCACAGGGTTGTCGGCCAGCACGGTAGCCAGGAACTGACCGGTGAAGGAGTCCTTGTCGGCGGCCACCTGCTCGGGGGTGCCCTCGGCGATGACTCGGCCACCGCCCGATCCCCCTTCGGGCCCCAGGTCGATCACCCAGTCGGCGGCCTTGATGACATCGAGGTTGTGCTCGATCACCACCACGGTATTGCCCTTGTCGACCAAGGATTGCAGGACTTCGAGCAGTCGTCGGATGTCTTCGAAATGCAGGCCCGTGGTCGGCTCGTCGAGCACATAGAAGGTTCGCCCGGTGGAGCGCCGCTGCAGTTCGGCAGCGAGTTTGACCCGCTGGGCTTCTCCTCCCGAGAGGGTGGTCGCCGGCTGCCCCAGCCGCACATACCCCAGACCGACATCGACCAGAGTGCGCAGGTGACGAGCGATCGCCTCGATCGGGGCGAAGAACTCCAGGGCGTCCTCGATCGGCAGATCCAACACCTCGGCGATGGTCTTGCCCTTGTAGCGAACCTCCAAGGTCTCCCGGTTGTAGCGGGCCCCGTGGCACACCTCGCAGGGCACGTACACGTCGGGCAGGAAGTTCATCTCGATCTTGATGGTGCCTTCGCCGGCACAGTTCTCGCAGCGTCCACCCTTCACGTTGAACGAGAACCGGCCAGGTTGATACCCACGAACCTTGGCCTCGGGCGTTTCGGCGAAGAGTTTGCGAATGCGGTCGAAGACGCCGGTGTAGGTGGCGGGGTTGGACCGCGGGGTGCGACCGATGGGCGACTGATCGACATGGATGCTCTTGTCGATGTTCTCGGTGCCGGTGATCGACCGATGATGCCCAGGCACCTCCTTGGCCGAGTACAGCTTCTTGGCCAAGGCCGGATACAGGATGCCGTTGACGAGGGAGGACTTCCCCGAGCCGGATACTCCGGTGACAGCGATGAACCTGCCCAGCGGGAAGCGAACGGTGATGTCGCACAGGTTGTTCTCCCGGGCGCCGACCACGGTAATCGCCTGCCCGTTGCCGTCGCGGCGCCGCTGCGGCATCGGAATGCGGCGTTGCCCCGAGAGGTAGGCGCCGGTCAACGACGTCGGATGCCCGAGCAGCTCCGACACCGGGCCGGAGACCACCACCTCACCGCCATGCTCACCGGCCCCTGGGCCGATGTCGACGGCCCAATCCGCGGCCCGAATCGTGTCCTCGTCGTGCTCCACCACGATGAGGGTGTTGCCCAAGGACTTCAGCCGCAACAGGGTTTCGATCAACCGGTGATTGTCGCGCTGATGCAATCCGATGGACGGTTCGTCCAAGACGTAGAGCACTCCCACCAGACCGGACCCGATCTGGGTGGCCAGCCGGATGCGCTGCGCCTCGCCACCGGACAGGCTGCCGGCGGTCCGGGACAGCGTCAGATAGTCCAGACCCACGTCGAGCAGGAAGGTGATCCGCTCGTTGATCTCCTTCACCAGCCGCTCGGCGATCCGCGCCTCCCGCTCAGCCAGCCGCAACTCTCGCATGAACACTGCCAGTTCAGCGATGCTCAGATTCGCCACCTCGGCGATGTTCTTGCCGCCGACACTCACCGCCAGCGAGGCGGGCTTCAACCGTGCCCCGTGACAGGTCAGACAGGGCACCTCGCGCATGTAGCCGGCGAATCGCTCCCGGGCATTGTCGGATTCGGCCTCGGCATGGCGGCGCCGCACATAGGGAAGGGCTCCTTCGAACTTCGCTCGATAGGTGTGTTCGCGCCCGTGCCGCGAGCGGGCATGGACGGTGACCTTGTCGGGAACACCCATCAACAGCAACTGCTGGATGCGACCGGGCAGACGCTCCCAGGCAGTATCGACACTGAACCCTTCCTGCTCGGCCAGCGCCTGGAAGATGTTCTGGAAGAAGCCGGCCACATACGGCGTGGTCCAGATCGCGATCGCTCCGTCCGCGAGGCTCTTGGTGACGTCAGGCACCACCAGATCGGCGTCCACCTCCATGCGGGTGCCCAGCCCGGAGCAGGCCGGGCAGGCACCCCAAGGAGCATTGAAGGAGAACTGCCGCGGCTCGAGTTCTTCGATGGCGACATCGTGACCGTTCGGACAGGCCAGGCGCTCTGAGAAACCCCGTTCCCGGTGCGGGTCGGACGGATCACGATCCACGAAATCAATAGTGAGCACCCCCGAGGCGAGCCGCAGCGCGGTTTCCACGGAGTCGGTCAATCGCTGCTTGACCGACGGTTTGGCCGCGAGCCGATCCACGATGACGTCGATGGAGTGTTTGCGCTGCTTGTCCAGCGCAGGCGGCTCCAGCAGTTGGTATAGCTCCCCGTCGACCCGGGCTCGCGAAAAGCCTTGGGCAGCGAGTTGCCGGAACAGGTCCACATACTCGCCCTTGCGCCCTCGCACCACCGGGGCCAGGATCTGAAAACGCGTCCCTTCGGGGAGTTCCAGCAGCCGGTCGGTGATCTGTTGCGGGCTCTGCTTGCTGATCCGTTCGCCACACTCCACACAGTGCGGCTGGCCAGCCCGGGCGAACAGCAATCGCAGGTAGTCGTAAATCTCGGTGATGGTTCCCACGGTCGAGCGCGGGTTGCGGCTGGTCGACTTCTGGTCGATGGAAACCGCCGGCGACAGACCCTCGATGAAGTCGACATCGGGCTTGTCCATCTGACCCAGGAACTGTCGTGCGTAGGCCGAGAGGCTCTCCACATAGCGGCGCTGGCCCTCAGCGAAAATGGTGTCGAAGGCCAGGCTCGACTTGCCCGAACCCGACAAGCCGGTGAACACGATCAGAGCATCTCTGGGCAGGTCGAGATTCAGATTTCGCAGATTGTGCTCGCGGGCACCCCGAACGATCAAGCGGTCAGACACGTAGGACATGGTAGATCGTGGCTCTGACACTACGTTCGAGGGGATTGGCTCTGAGGTACATATGGCCCTAGGTTTGCCTACATGGTTGTGAACCTGGAGTCGGTCCCGGTGGCTGAAATCCACCGCTGGAAGACCGAAGCGACCCAACGGTTGCTCGGCTCCACCATCGGTTTCACCGAAGAACAGTGGCATCAGGCATCCGGTGTTCCCGGGTGGACACGCGCCCATGTCGCTACCCACCTGGCCCGCAATGCCGACTACCTGCGCACCGTGCTGGTGGCGGCACAGGCCGGACTCAGCCAGCCAGAGTTACCCAGCCAGCGGGAACGTCGCCATGAGTTGGAGTTGGGTGCCGATCGTCCGGGCCTGGAATTGCAGATCGATCTGGATGCCTCCTGTGGCGCATTGCAGAGCACCATCGAAGCCACCACTGACTGGACGCCGCAGGTTCACCTCAACGACGCCGACCTGCCCCTGTCGGTCGTGCCGTTGATTCGCATGCACGAAGTCTCCGTGCACCATCTCGACCTCGCCTGCGGCGTCAGTGCTGATGATCTCGCCGCCGACGCTGCCGAATGGCTGCTGCGCTGGGTGCTGTTCCGGCTCGAGGACGCTGACATCCCGCGCCTGAAGGTCATCGGGGATTCAATTCAAGCCGTCATCGGCACCGGCCCGGAGCAGCCACACGAAGTGCATGCACACGATGCTCGCCTATGGGCCTGGCTCAGCGGTCGCACCGCGCCGGCCTCGGTCAACGGCGCCGAGAACCTGCAGCTACCGCTCCTCGGCTGAGTCCGATCGGCGCGACGCCCACAGGCTCGCAGCCGTGGTGACGGCCAGCACCACCACGATCACGACCAGCGACACCCAGATCGGCATCTCGCCGTCGGGACCCAACCACCAGGTGAACCCGAACGGGCGCAGGAACTCCAGGATCATCTTGACGCCGATGAAGCCCAGAATCACCGCCAGGCCCACCGACAGGTACACCAGTCGATCCAGCAGCCCGCCGATCATGAAGTAGAGCTGACGCAGGCCCATCAGGGCGAAGACATTCGCCGTGAACACCAGGTACGGCTCCTGGGTGATGCCGAAAATGGCCGGGATCGAATCCAGCGCGAACAGCAGGTCGGTGCTGCCGAGCGCCACCACCACGATGAGCATCGGTGTCACCAATCGACGACCGTCCAGCCGCACGCTCATCGCCGTGCCGTGATACTCCGCAGTGGCCGGGAAGGTCGCACGCACCCAGCGCAAGACCGCGTTCTCGGTGAACTCCTCCTCATCTGAGCGCCGATAGTCCAGGTACAGCTTGATCGCGGTGTAGATCAAGAAGCCGCCGAAGACCAGAAAAGCCCATGAGAACGTCGAAATGAAGGCCGCGCCCAGACCGATGAAAATGCCCCGAAACACCAGGGCCAACATGATGCCCACCATCAGCGCAAACTGCTGAAGGTCACGCGGCACACTGAGCTTGGCCATGATCACGACGAAGATGAACAGGTTGTCCACGCTCAGGCTGTACTCGATGAGCCAGCCGGTGTAGTACTGGCCCGAATACACCGGACCCCAGAGCATCCACACGATCAGTCCGAAGACCACGCCCAGGCCGACGAAGACCATGATCGCGATCCCGGCCTCCTTCAGCGAAGGCACGTGTGGCCGACGGCCGATGATGAACAGGTCGACCACCAAAGCCAAGGCCAACACCGCGATCGTGATCATCCACACCGTGGTGGAAACGTGCATGTGCTGACCTTTCATGCCGCGCGGTCGGTTCAGGGGGCAGTGTGTTGGTGCCCATTCTCGCAGCAGCGAGGCGCTGCGACGAACCGGCTCAAGCAGTCGCAGCCAGCAACTGTCGTAGCGTCTTCTTCAAGTCGGCGATCTCGTCGCGCAGGCGGGCTGCCAGTTCGAACTGCAGGTCGGCCGCGGCGGCGTGCATCTGCTCGGTGAGTTCGCTGATCAGTTTCGCCAACTCCGGCGCCGGCATGTCGCCCAGATCGCGACTCTTGGTGCCATCGTCTGTGAACGGCACCGGCGATCCGGTTGATTTCGGTGACACCCCTGCCTTGTTGACCAGCGCCGCCGTGTCGGCATCCTCACGGGCCAGCAGGTCGGTGAGGTCGGCGATCTTCTTGCGCAGTGGCTGCGGATCGACGCCATGTGCGGTGTTGTACGCGACCTGCTTGGCGCGCCGTCGGTTCGTCTCGTCGATGGCCGCCGCCATCGACGGGGTGATCTGGTCGGCGTACATGTGCACCTGGCCCTCGACATTTCGGGCAGCACGGCCAATGGTCTGGATCAACGATCGCTCTGAGCGAAGGAATCCCTCCTTGTCCGCGTCAAGAATCGAGACCAGGCTCACTTCGGGCAGGTCCAGACCTTCCCGCAGCAGGTTGATGCCCACCAGCACATCGAACATTCCCAACCGCAACTCGCGCAGCAGTTCGATCCGACGCAGCGTGTCGACCTCGGAGTGCAGGTAGCGGGTCCGTACGCCGTTCTCCAGCAAATAGTCGGTCAAGTCCTCGGCCATCTTCTTGGTCAGTGTGGTGACCAGGACGCGCTGGTCGGCCTCGGCGCGCAGGCGGATCTCGGCCATCAGATCGTCGATCTGTCCTTTGGTGGGTTTCAGCACGATCTCGGGATCGACCAACCCGGTGGGCCGGATCAATTGTTCGACGATCCCGTCTGCTTTGGCCATCTCGTACGGGCCGGGGGTCGCCGAGAGGTAGACGGTTTGACCGATGCGCTCCACGAACTCCTCCCAGCGCAAGGGACGGTTGTCCATCGCAGAGGGCAACCGGAAGCCGTGTTCGACCAGGGTCCGTTTGCGCGACATGTCGCCCTCGTACATGCCCCCGATCTGCGGCACCGTGACATGGGACTCGTCAATCACCAGCAGGAAGTCCTCGGCGAAGTAGTCCAGCAGACAGTTGGGCGCACTCCCCTGGCCGCGTCCGTCGATATGCCGGGAGTAGTTCTCGATGCCAGAGCAGGTGCCGATCTGGCGCATCATCTCGATGTCGTAGCTGGTGCGCATCCGGAGCCGCTGCGCCTCCAGCAGTTTGTTCGCCGCAGTGAGTTCGGCGAGCCGACCTTCGAGTTCGGCCTCGATGTCGCCGATCGCTCGCTCCATGCGCTCCGGTCCGGCCACGTAGTGCGACGCCGGAAAGATGTAGATCTCGGTGTCGGTACTGAGCACCTCACCGCTGACCGGATGCAAGGTCGACAGCGCCTCGATCTCGTCGCCGAAGAACTCGATGCGCACAGCATGTTCCTCGTACATGGGGAACACCTCGACGGTGTCGCCGCGCACCCGAAAGGTACCGCGGGTGGCGGCCACGTCGTTGCGCACATATTGGATGTCGACCAGCCGTCGCAGCAGCGAGTCGCGATCATGTTGTTCACCGACCCGCAGCCGAATCATCCGATCCACGTACTCCTGCGGAGTGCCCAGACCATAGATCGCCGAAACCGTCGCGACCACGATCACGTCACGGCGAGTGAGCAGGGAGTTCGTCGCCGAGTGGCGAAGCCGTTCGACCTCCTCGTTCAGCGAGGAATCCTTCTCGATGTAGGTATCGGTCTGCGGCACATAGGCCTCGGGTTGGTAGTAGTCGTAGTAGGAGACGAAATACTCCACCGCGTTCTGGGGAAAGAACTGTCGCAGCTCATTGGCAAACTGCGCAGCCAGAGTCTTGTTCGGCTGCATCACCAGCAGCGGTCGCTGCAGCCGTTCGGCCAGCCACGCCACGGTCGCGGTCTTACCGGTACCGGTAGCACCGAGCAGCACGACGTTTTGCTGGCCGGCCCGCAAGCGGGCTTCCAAGTCGTCGATCGCGGCCGGCTGGTCACCGGCCGGTTCGAAGTCGGCAACGACTTCCAAAGGGGCCACTCGTCGTTGAACATCAGTTACTGGTCGCACGTCAGCAAGCTTAGGTGTCGCCTCTGACATCCCCGATGGCCGGACCTATTCGAGACTGCGGACCGGTCGGGAGGAAACTCAGCGACCCGGCGTGGTGGGTCCGATCGACGCACGCCACGCGTCATCCACAGCGCTGCGCAGTTGCTCGGTGGAGCCGTCGTTGACGATGACCACATCAGCCACCGCCAGGCGTTCGGGTCGTGAAGCCTGTGCCTGGACCCGTGCGGCAGCCTCGGCGTCGGACAAACCGTCCCGAAGCCGCAACCGGGCCAGTTGAACGGCGGGATCGACATCGACCACCCAAACCTGGTCGAAAGAGCCCTCCTGCCCGGTCTCCACCAGCAACGGGATGACCTGGACCACCACCGCATCGCTCGGTGCGGACGCCATCAGCTCGGCAGCCCGCGCCCGCACGGCAGGATGAATGATCGCCTCCAGCTCCTTGCGCGCCTGTGGATCAGCGAACACGACGCGCCCCAGCGCAGCCCGGTCCAAGACCCCTTCGGGGGTGAGGATCTGCTCGCCGAACCGTTGCGTGACTGCCTGCAGCCCCGGCGAGCCGGGCGCCACCGCGTCACGGGCGAGTTGATCAGCGTCGAGGATCATCGCACCGAGCTCGGCAAGCCGCTCAGCCACCGTGGATTTGCCCGAGGCAATCCCTCCGGTGAGCCCGATCCGGGTCACCACGGCCAGGCCCCGACCAGATTGGCGACGAATCCCTGCGCATCAGCCACCAGTGCCGACTTGGGGTCAGCAGTCAGCAGTTGGCTGATCGCCAAGGCACGACGGGTATCGGTATCGACGAAGACATCGACGATCTGGCGGGCTTTCTTCCCGTGTACCGCGCCGGAGCCGCGCACCTCGATCGCCGGGCTGCCCGCCACCGTCCGGCCAGCCGCCTTGGTCGGATTGACTTTCACCGAAGGCTGCAGCGCGGCCAATGCCTCGGACATGATGGTCGCATCCTCACCGCTCTGATCCTCCAGCACCACGGCCCTGACCTCGTTGCTGCCGTGCTGGATGACCCAGCCTCGCGAGTCCCCGGTCAGGTCCCAATCGGCCGGTGCGGCGGCAAACACTGCGGTCCCGAAGGGATCGACGTCCTGGCCGGCGGTCAGATCGGACTGTCTGGCGAAGACCTCAATGCCGATCACCGCCACCACCGGGATTCCCACCAACCAGCCCAACGCACTGCGGCGCGACACACTCTGCGAGGAGAGATTCCACCCCAGCGTCCGGGTATCGACCGGGGACGGCGTCGCGGCGGGCTTTCGCGGTGTGGCCAGTGCATCCGGCACCGGCCCGGACGCCGACTCCGGCGACGTACGCGGATAGTTCTCGAACTGCGTGATGGGACTCTGACCCGTCAAGCCGACCTCCCGAGGTGATTGGCTCAGAGCCTGCCAGCGCGCGACCGGTGTTCGCAACTCTGTGCGGAAGCAGTAATGGCCGCCGCCCGAAGGCGACGGCCATTACTGGCTGGATCAATGATCAGCGGCTGCCGGTCAGCTTCTCCCGCAAGGCCTGCAGGGCCTCATCGGACGCCAGCGAGCCTTCCGGAGCGGTCTCGTCGACCCCACCGGCGGAGTACGCAGCCGTATTGGCCTCGTTGACCGCAGCCTGCACATCAGCAGCCTCGGCCTCCTCGACCTGCTTCTTGTGCGCCAGCCAACGGGCCTGGGCCTCGGCGTACTGCTGCTCCCAGGCGCGCTGCTGCTCCTCGTAACCGGGCTTCCACTCCTGGGTCTCGGGATCGAAACCTTCGGGGTAGATGTAGTTGCCCTGCTCGTCGTAGGAGGCAGTCATGCCGTACAGCGCAGGATCGAAGTCGTCGGCAGCGATATCGACACCCTCATTGGCCTGCTTAAGGCTGAGGCTGATACGACGACGCTCCAGATCGATGTCGATGATCTTGACCATGACCTCGTCGTTGACGGTGACGACCTGCTCGGGGATCTCCACATGACGCTCGGCCAACTCCGAGACGTGCACCAAGCCCTCGATGCCCTCCTCGACGCGGACGAACGCACCGAACGGCACCAGCTTGGTGACCTTGCCGGACACGATCTGACCGATCTGGTGGGTACGAGCGAAGGTCTGCCAGGGATCTTCCTGGGTCGCCTTGAGCGACAGCGAGACCCGCTCGCGATCCATGTCGACATCCAACACCTCGACGGTGACCTCATCGCCGACCTCGACGACCTCGGAAGGATGATCGATGTGCTTCCAGCTCAGCTCGGACACGTGCACCAGGCCGTCCACACCGCCCAGATCGACGAAGGCGCCGAAGTTGACGATGGAGGACACCACACCCTTGCGGATCTGGCCCTTGGTGAGCTGGTTGAGGAAGGTGTGACGAACCTCGGACTGGGTCTGCTCCAGCCACGCCCGGCGAGAAAGCACCACATTGTTGCGGTTCTTGTCGAGCTCAATGATCTTGGCTTCCAACTCCATGCCGACATAGGGCTGCAGATCGCGCACGCGACGCATCTCCACCAACGAAGCCGGCAGGAAGCCGCGCAGGCCGATGTCGATGATCAAGCCACCCTTGACGACCTCGATGACGCGTCCGGTGACGACGCCGTCCTCTTCCTTGACCTTCTCGATCTGTCCCCAGGCGCGCTCGTACTGAGCCCGCTTCTTGGACAGGATCAGGCGACCTTCTTTGTCTTCCTTCTGCTGAACCAGGGCCTCGATCTCATCGCCGACGCTGACCACATCGAATGGGTCCACATCGTGCTTGATGGAGAGTTCCTTGGAAGGGATGACGCCTTCGGTCTTGTAGCCGATATCGAGCAGGACCTCGTCCCGATCGACCTTGACGACTGTTCCGGTGACGATGTCACCGTCGTTGAAGTATTTGATAGTGGCGTCGACTGCTTCGAGGAAAGCTTCGGGCGATCCGAAATCGTCCACTGCGACGCTGAGCGTTGCCTCAGGTGAGGTCATGTAGTAGGGCTCCGATGGGTTGGTCTGTTCAGGTGGTCACACTGCGACCATTGCTCCGGTTGGATTTGGTCCAGGCTGACCTGGGATAGTCCGCACGAAAGCGCGCTGACCCACTAGGTCTGAGGTCATGCCGGTCGTAGTGCAACCGACAGCCTATCGATCAGCGTTGGGAAGGGTCAATCCGGTGGGGGTCTTCCGGGTTAGGCTGTGTGAAAGCCAAAGGAGGACCCACCCATGAGCGGTACCGCGATCATCCACGACGCTACCTTGACCCCCAGCAAACTCGAGCTGCTAGCCGCCTGGCTCCCCAGTCAGTCCTGGTTCACCGGTTCTGCGGAGGATCTGGAACGCGTGGCGGGGTTCCGATTCGTTGATCCCGACGGCGAAGTCGGCATCGACACCATGCTGGTGCGATCGGCGGGAGTCATCTACCAGGTGCCGGTCACCTACCGGGCCGAACCCCTGGAGGACGCCGAGTCGGCCTTGATCGGCACCATGGAGCATTCGGTCCTGGGAACTCGCTACACCTACGACGCGGTGGCCGATCCGGTCTACCTGGTGGAACTGATGCGCGTCATTCATGAGGCCGACAACGAGGCCGACCTGTCGCGCGGCGAAAAGTCCATGACGGTGCGCGGTTCCGGCATTGTGCCGGTCGCCAACGCCGCCGGCGAGATGATGCGCGTCATTCGAGTGCTGGACGGCGAGCATGTGCCGCCATCGCCACCACGGCCGTTGGGCTGGCTCACTGGCCGCTGGACCGATGCCGACGGCGAGCACGAGCAGATTCTGGTGACACTGCGTTAGCGGGCGCGGTCAAGTTCAGTGGGCCGCGTCATGCCAGGACCGGCCCACACCGACCGACACCACGAGCGGCACGGTCATTTCGATGGCGTGCCCCATGTGTTCCCGCACCATCGCTTCCAGTTCTTCCCGCTCACCGGGTGCCACCTCGAACACCAGTTCGTCGTGAACCTGCAACAGCATGCGACTGCGCAGTCCCCGCGTCTGCAACCCGTCGGCGACCTTCAACATGGCGACCTTGATGATGTCGGCGGCCGATCCCTGGATCGGTGCATTCAAGGCAGCCCGCTCGGCCATCTCGCGACGCTGCCGGTTGGAGGAGTTCAGATCGGGCAGGTAGCGACGCCGACCCAACATGGTCTGGGTGTAACCGGTCTTGCGCGCCTCGGCGACGATTTCGAGAAGATAGTCACGGACGTGGCCGAATCGTTCGAAGTACTCGCTCATCAGCCCCCGAGCCTCAGACACCTCCACCTTGAGCTGCTGGCTCAAGCCGTAGGCACTCAGACCGTAGGCCAGGCCGTAGTTCATCGCCTTGATACGGGCCCGCTGGGCCGGAGTCACCTGATTGGCCGGTACCCCGAAGACCCGCGCGGCCATCATGGTGTGAAAGTCCTGGCCGCTGGCGAAGGCTTCGATGAGGCCGGCGTCGGCGGACTGATCGGCCATGATCCGCATCTCGATCTGCGAATAGTCGGCCGTCAGTAGTGTTTCGTAGCCGTCGGCGACGACGAAGGCTTCACGAATCCGTCGACCGTCCTCGGTTCGGATCGGAATGTTCTGCAGGTTCGGATCGGTGGAGGACAACCGGCCGGTGGCGGCGATGGTCTGCAGGTAGGTGGTGTGGATCCGGCCGTCATCGGCGATCGACTTCTGCAGGCCCTCGACCGTCTGGCGCAGCCTGATCTGGTCGCGATAGCGCAGCAGGTGAGCCAGGAAAGGATGTTCGGTACTGGCGTACAACGCCTCCAGAGATTCCGCGTCGGTGGTGTAGCCGGTCTGGGTGCGCCGGGTCTTCGGCATCCCCAACTCCTCGAACAGCACTCCTTGCAGTTGCTTGGGTGACCCGAGGTTCACCCCGTGACCGAGCACGGCGTGGGCGTCGGATTCGGCGGCGGTCACGGCGGAATCGAAAGCCTGGTGCAGCCGGGCGAGGTGATCGGCATCGACCGCGATCCCGGTCCGCTCCATGGCTGCCAGACAGCCGGTCAGCGGCAACTCCACGGTGCGCAGCAACTCGGCCACACCCTGGGCATTCAGTTCGGTGTCCATTGCGGCGGCCAGATCGATCAGGGCTCGGGCGCGCACCATGGCATCGGTACCGGTCTGATCGGAGTCGAAGTCGAAGGCGGCCTGATCACTGGCCTCGGCTCCGGTGGCAGCACCGGTGAGGTCACGGTGGAGGTAATGCCCGCACAGATCGGCCAGATCGTAGACCCGCTGATCAGGACGCAACAGATACCCGGCCAGGTGGGTGTCACTCATCAGCCCGTTGAGCTGCCAGCCCCGTTCCCACAGGGCCAACATCGGCCCTTTGGCGTCGTGCATGACCTTGGCAGCGTCGCCGTCGGCCAGCCAATCGGCCAAGGCCTGATCATCGGCGACCGACACCTGGGTCACGTCGATCCAGGCGGCGGCACCGTCGGCGGCGGCCAAGGCCACACCCGACACGTCGCCGCTGCCGGCCCGCCAGCGCCCGCTGACGTCCATTCCGACCACGGCCCCCTCGGCGTGGGCGCTCAGCCAGCCAGCAACCTGCCCAGGCGCCAATACCTCGGCGTTCACCTCGAAACCGACGGGGTCCGACGCTTCGGCCCGGGGCAGAGATTCAGCCAATCGCTCCTTGAGTACCCGGAATTCGAGCTGATCGAAGACCGCTCGCACCTGCTCGGGGTCCCAATCGCGCCGCGCCAGGTCCGCCACCGCGACCGGCAGGTCGAGATCGGCCACCAAGGCGTTGAGTTCGCGGTTGCGCTTCACGTCGTCGAGGTGTTCACGGAAGGAGTCGCCGACCTTGCCGGTGACATCGTCGGCATGGCGGAGCAGGTTCTCCAAGCCGTCATATTGCTGCAACCACTTGGCCGCGGTCTTGGGCCCCACCCCGGGAACTCCGGGGAGATTGTCACTGGTCTCCCCCACCAGTGCAGCCAGCTCTGGGTAGCGCGTCGGCGCCACCAGATATTTCTCGCTGACCGCCTGCGGGGTCAATCGCGCCAGATCCGAGACTCCCTTCTTCGGGTACAGGACCGTCACCTGGCCGGTCACCAGTTGCAGGGTGTCGCGGTCACCGGTACAGATCAACACCTGCTGGCCAGCGGCGCTGGCCTGCCGAGCGAGGGTCGCGATGATGTCGTCGGCCTCGTAGCCGGGCAGTTCCACATGGACGATGTTCAAGGCGTCCAGCACCTGCTTGATCACGTCTACCTGACCGCGGAACTCCTCCGGAGAGGCGGCGCGCGTGCCCTTGTAGTCCGGATAGCGATCAGTTCGGAAAGTGTGACGCGATACGTCGAAGGCGACGGCCAGATGGGTGGGGCGCTCATCGCGCAACACGTTGATCAGCATCGAGGTGAAGCCGTAAACCGCATTGGTCGGTTGGCCGGAGCTCGTCGCGAAGTTCTCCACCGGCAGAGCGAAGAACGCCCGGTAGGCCACTGAATGTCCATCGATGAGCAGCAGGGTCGCAGGGTCGTCGCCAGGGACGTCGGGCAGCTTCGTCACAGTCTGGAACTCTACCGTCCGGGGCTGACCAAGCCGCTGTTGGTGTGTCAGGGTTGCCTGGTGAACGTACCGGATTGGTTTGCAGGAATGACCAGCCCCCTGGACGACAAGATGGGGACTGAGTGGATCGAGGTCACCCCCACTCGAGCTGTTGCGCGTTGTCCTGTGGAAGGCAATACCCAACCGTTCGGGCTGTGGCACGGCGGCGCGTCGTGCGTGTTGGCCGAAGGTCTTGCATCGATGGCGGCAGCCGCCGATGTGGGACCTGAGGGCACCGTGACCGGGGTTGATTTGAATGCGACCCATCTGCGCAGCGCTCGCAGCGGCTGGATCACGGGAACGGCAACGGCGATCCGCATCGGCAATACCTTGGCCACCTACGACGTCGATCTGATCGATGACGACGGCAACCAGATCTGCGCCGCCCGGGTCACGGTCTATCTGCGTCGGCCCCGCCAGGCAGAGTGAGAACGGCGCGACGAGTCAGGAGCGGGCTTTACCGCTCTTGGAGTGCTCGATGACGCCTTCGGCCACTTCGCGCATCGACTTGCGCAGGTCCATGGCGGTCTTCTGAATCCACCGGAAAGCCTCAGGTTCAGTCAGCCCCAGGCCTTCCTGCAGCAGGCCCTTGGCCTGGTCGACGGCCTTGCGGGAGGCGAAACGCTCCTCCAGGTCACTGACTTCGGCCTCCACCGCACGAATTTCGGCGAAACGTCCGATCGCGATCTCAATAGCCGGAACGACATCGGAAGCATCGAAGGGCTTGACCACATACGCCATGGCACCGGCGTCACGGGCCCGTTCCACCAACTCGCGCTGGCTGAAGGCGGTCAACATGACCACCGGTGCGATCCGCTCCTCGGCGATCTGCGCCGCGGCCGTGATGCCGTCCATCTTCGGCATCTTGACGTCCATCACGACCAGATCAGGGGTGAGCTCACGCGCAAGACGGAGTGCCTCTTCGCCGTCAGAAGCCTCGGCAATGACGTGGTAGCCCTCTTCCGTGAGCAACTCAACCAGATCCAGTCGGATCACAGCCTCGTCTTCGGCCACCAGGACCCGCAAACTCGCGTTGGGCTGCACATCGTCGGGGGTGTCGGCCATGATCACCATTCCTGCTCGGTCTTCGTTGTCACATTCTGTGTTGCTGAGCGTACCGTGCGTGTAACCCTCGGCACCAAGTTGTGGCAGAATCGGTCAGGCCCTGCCGGGGTGGCGGAATGGTATACGCGGACGGCTCAAACCCGTCTGCCCAATTGGGCGTAGGGGTTCGACTCCCCTCCTCGGCACACAGGGCGGTGGTGACACCGCCATTCAGGCGCAGATGTTCGGCGCGTCCTTGCCCGTCACCCGGTCGGAGATCCACGCCAGGATTTCGCTGCGACGCCCCGACTCCATCGCACTGTTCGCATGGCGCACGCCGGGGTAGACCCGGTAATCCACGACTGAACCGGCCCGACAGCGGGTGGCGACCTCGGCATCCTGAAGTGACTGCGGCACGATCTCGTCGGCCCCGCCCTGCAGGACCAGCAGCGGCACCGACAGTCGTCTCGCCGGGGTGTTCTGGTCCAATCTGGCTGCCAGCGGCCCCTGGGAGGGGGGCTGCAACCAGCGCCGGGCATCGCCACCGAGAGTCTGCAGTGCCGCCGCCGCCGGGCTCACCGAGCCGCACCCGGTGGCGACCTCCTCGGTCACCAGCTGCGCGGGCAGGGACAGGTAGTCCGCCAGCCGAACATCGGGGTAGCCCTCGGCATAGCTGTAGAGGACCTCATCGACCAGCGCATCATCGCTGCCAACCTGCACCAGGTGATTCAACACGGCGGCCGGGTTGGCGACCGGCTCGTCAGCCACCACGGCGCTGAGGGTCACATCAGGGGCGTAGCTCGGCGCCAACTGGGCCGCCCACAGTGCGGCGTGACCGCCCTGGGAGAATCCCCACAGGACGGTTCGTCCCAGCCGGATTCCAGGAACCTGTGCGACGGCGCGAATGGCGTCCAGGATGGCTCGGCCTTCCGCGACACCGAGCAACACGCTGGCCGAGCCGGGTGCTCCCAAACCGGGATAGTCGGGGGCAAGAACCGCATAGCCGCGCGCCAAGATGTCGTCGACATCGACCAAGCCGCCGACCGACTCCCCACGCACCGACGGCGCGCAGCCTTGGCCGGTGCCCGACTCCGGATGCGCCCACACCACCAGCGGCAGCGCATCGCCCGACGTGCTCGACGGCACGTAGAGCCGGGCGCTGGCGGTGACGGTGTCATCACGCTCATCGGAGGTCGTGTAGAGAAGCTGGATGCCGGTGGCTCCGGCCGAGGTGTCGGCGCTCGGTGTCGCCCCCAACAGCACACCTGCGGGGCTGGTGGTCGCGATATCTCGGTAGTACACCGCTGAGGGAACTCCCGCAGCAAGGGTGAGATTGCCGACCGTCGCCAGCAACGCCGCCATGGCCAGCGCGATGACCCGCCAGACCGCCCGCAATCGTTCCGTCGATCTGCCGTACCCGGTGCTGGGATACCAGATGTCCACCAGTAGGCCGACCCCCACCAGCAGCAGGCGAGCGCCCAGCCCGATCACCATCGTCAGCACCACGGGGTCAGCCCACAGCAGCACCACTGCGCCAATACCGGTCGTCGCCACGCCGGTGAACAGCGCCACACTGGGGCCACCCGCGGCGGCCGCAACCAGCAGCGCGGGCAACTCCACCCGCGACAACAGCCCTGACCAAATCTCCAACGCGCCGGCGGCGATCAGCAGCACCCCCACCACGGCCGCGGTGAGCCGCACCGACGGCCCCGTCCACAGTGCGACCACCGCAGCGCCGAGCAGATAGGTCGATCCCAGGACGGATCGCGCCGGCGCATCCCGGGTCCCTTCGATGAGTTCGGACACCCCGGCGATCAGCAATCCGACGACGACGGCGACCACCATCAATGACTCAGAGGTAAAAGGGCGCACCACCAGAAGGCACCCAGCCACAAGGCCGAGCAGTCCCATGACAGCGCGAACTACTGTGCGCTTCCCCCTCCGCGCCATGACGGGCACTCTAGTGCGAGGGAGGGCATGGCCCAAAGTGCATCAAGAAAGCCCCACTGCGCGCGTGACTACGACATCTCGTAGACGCGCAGCGAATTCGTCTGGTAAATCGTGCGTCCCGGATTTCCGGCGACGATCACCACCCGGTCACCGCGCTTCAAGAAACCGGTACTGGTGAGCGCTTCCTGCACCGAGGCCACCATCGAATCGGTATCGGTGTACTCCGGTGTCACGTAGGACTGCACGCCCCAGCACAGGGTGAGTTCAGCGGCTGTCTTCGGCAGCGGCGTGAAGGCCATGATCGGCACCTCCGAACGCAGCCGCGCCAACCGATGCGGAGTGTCTCCCGAGATTGTGAAAGCGGCCAGGTATTTGGCATTTACCCGTTCCGCCACCTCGACGGCGGCCTTCGAAATAACACCGGCGGTGGTATGCGGATTCCAGTCGAGGGCACGAATCTTGTCCAAACCCCCGTGTTCGGTGCGGGAAATGATCCGCGACATCACCGAAACCGCGTCAATGGCGTGATCACCCACCGCTGTCTCACCGGAAAGCATGACGGCGTCGGCACCGTCCAGAATCGCGTTGGCGACATCAGAGACCTCGGCGCGGGTGGGCCGATAGGAGTTGATCATCGACTCCAGCATCTGGGTGGCGACGATCACCGGCTTGGCCCAGATCCGAGCGGCGTCGATGATGCGCTTCTGAACGGCGGGAACGTCTTCCAGCGGCAACTCCACTCCAAGGTCGCCGCGAGCCACCATGAAGGCGTCGAAGGTGTCGATGATCGGGTCCAGATTCTCGATCGCCTGGGGCTTCTCCAGCTTCGCGATCACCGGCACGCGGCGTCCCTCGGATTCCATGACCCGTCGCACCGGTTCGATGTCGGCAGCCGACCGCACGAACGACAGGGCCACCATGTCGACGCCATGGCGCAGCGCCCAGCGCAGGTCGCGTTCATCCTTCTCGCTGAGGGCAGGCACGCTGACCGGCACCCCGGGGAGGTTGATCCCCTTGTGATCGGATACCGTGCCACCGACCACGACTTCGGTCACCACCTCGGTGGGGGTCACTTCCAGCGCGGTCAACTCGATGGCGCCATCGTTGATCAGGATCTGATCACCGGCATGGACGTCGTCGGTGAGCGTAGGCAGTGTCGTGGAGGCCCGCTCAGCGGTTCCCATCACGTCCTCGGTGGTGATGATGAACCGTTCCCCGGTGACGAGTTCAGCGGAGCCGCCTTCGAACTCGCCAAGTCGGATCTTCGGGCCTTGCAGATCGGCCAGAATCCCGACGGGACGTCCAGCCGCTCGGGCGGCATCACGGATCCACTCCACACGCTTGGCGTGCAGGACGTGGTCCCCGTGACTCATGTTCAGCCGGGCGATGTTCATGCCGGCTCCCACCAGTTCCAGCAGTTTCTCCGCGGAGTCGGTTGCCGGACCGATGGTGCAAACGATCTTTGCTCTACGCACGCCTTAAGGCTAGTGGACCGTTTGTCATAGCAATGGGGTCGCTAAGAACTGTTGCCGAGTCTGGCCGGCGGACCTGCGTGTGCTACGCCTCTGCGGCGACCCGCGCCAAAGCGGTGGCGAGATCAGCCGGATAGTCGGAGGTGAACCGCATCAACTCACCATTGGCCGGATGCTGAAAACCCAGCTCGACCGCGTGCAGCCACTGGCGTTCCAGGCCCAGCCGGGCGGCCAGGACCGGATCACCACCGTAGGTGGGATCTCCCACGCAGGGGTGCCGGATCGCCTGCATGTGGACGCGAATCTGATGTGTGCGTCCGGTTTCGAGATGGACTTCGAGCAGGGTGACGGAGCGGAAGGCCTCCAGCATCCGGTAGTGGGTGATGCTGGGCCGCCCACCGGCCACGACGGCCATCTTGTAGTCGGCACCCGGGTGTCGAGCTATGGGGGCGTCGATGGTGCCTTCCAGAGGGTCTGGGAGGCCTTGAACCAGGGTGTGGTACACCTTTTTCACAGTGCGCGACCGGAAGGCCCGTTTCAGGGCCGTATAGGCGGTCTCACTCTTGGCGACCACCATCAAGCCCGAGGTGCCCACGTCCAAGCGTTGAACGATTCCCTGCCGTTCGGCAGCGCCCGAGGTGGAGATGCGAAAACCGGCCGCAGCCAGGTGTTCGACCACGCTGGGCCCGTCCCAACCCAGGCTGGGATGGGCTGCGACCCCGGCCGGCTTGTCCACGACCACCAGATCGGCATCATCGTGGACGATGCGGATCCCGGCGACTTCTTGGGGAACCACCCTGATCTGGGGGGCCGCGGAGATCTCGACTTCGAGCAGGTCACCGGTATGAACGCGGTGCGATTTCGTGCCCGGCTCGGAGTTGAGTTGAACCTTGCCCTCCTCGACCAGCTCGGCGACGCGACTTCGAGACAGCCCTGTCATGCGGGCTGCAGCGGCGTCCAGACGCTGACCGTCCAGACCGTCGGGCACCAGCCAGACGTTAGCCATCGACGCCGGGCCGATCTTTGAGGGTGGAACCATCGGGGCCGACCTGCTTGATCAGCCCGAACCAGACCACTAGGGCGGCTGCCGCGGTCACGAACATGTCCGCAACGTTGAAGATTGCGAAGTACTGCACCTGGATGAAATCGACCACGTGGCCCTGGAATGGTGATGGCTCCCGAAAGATGCGGTCACACAGGTTTCCGGCGATGCCTGCGATCAAGAAGCCGGTCAGCACCGCCCAACCGCGGTGGTGGATTCGTGGCAGCAGCCAGGCGAACACCGCCACCAGGGCTGCCAGCGCGACCACGGCGAAAACGACGGTGATGTTCTCCCCCATGCTGAATGCCGCGCCGGGGTTGCGGATCAGATGCAGGCTGATCAGCCCGCCCAGCAGCGGGATCGGATTGTTGGGGTCCAAGAAGGCCACCGCCAGCGCTTTGGTGGCCTGATCCAGGGCCAGACCGAACCCGGCGATGATGAACACAAGGAGCCGTAACCGCTGTGAGTTCGGCTCCGGGGCGGGGTGCGGTGTTATCGCCGTTCCTCCCGCTGCTTACAGGACACGCACATCGTGGCCCGGGGGAAGACCTGCAACCGATCCTTACCGATCGGCTCGCCACAGATCTCACACAGTCCGTAGTGGCCGGATTCGAACAGGCGGTAGGCCTGCTGAGCCTGTTCGAGCATCTCGCGGGCGTTCTGCGCCAGCGACATCTCCTGATCGCGTTCGAAGTTCGATGAGCCCACGTCTGCGGGGTCTCGGCCAGCGCCGTCGCTGCCCTCCTCGAACAGGTCGGCCAGTCCCGCCTGGGCTACCTCGATGGCACGCTCCATGCGACGGATGTCCGACAGTAGCTCCTGACGGATCTCCTCGATCTCGTCCTCGGTCCACGGATCTTCTCCCGCAGCCACGGGGAAGGCGGATACAGGAGCTTTGGGGGTGGTCCCCCGACGCTGGGCCGGTGGCATGTTAGATCCCTCCTGATGTGATTACTGAGGTGGGAGAGTACCACCAGCAAACGCGCCCCGATCTCCAGATCGGGGCGCGTCGCTCATTGACTGTGTTTTAGTGGCCTTCTCCGAGCAGTGCGTCAAGCCGCGGAGTAGCTGAACCGGACCCTTGCGGCTCGCTCAGTACCGCCGGGGTTTGCGACGGCGCGAACTGCGTTTCGCCGATGGCCCGCAGTTGGCTCTGAAGGTGGCTGGTCAGCGTGCTGCGGTAGCTGCTTTCGAAGCTACGCAGTTGCTCGACCTTGGTCCGGAGGGTGTCGCGCTCTGCTTCGAGCTGAGTGAACATCTCAGCGCGCTTGGCGGTCGCCTCATTGGTGAGAGCCTCGGCCTTCTGCTGCGCCTCCAAGGTGACCTTCTCGACGTTGACCCGGGCCTCGGATTCGATCCGATCTGCGCGGGTGCGGGCATCGGTGAGGGCCTCATGGGCCTTGCGGTTGGCGCTGTCGATGACGTTCTCGGCCTCGGCGCGTGCCGTGGTGAGGATCCGCTGCGATTCGACCTGCGACTCGCCCACCAGGCGCTCGGCTTGTTCGGTGGCCATCTGCAACAGCCGGGTGACTGCCGGGGATGCCTCCGCCGAGGTGGTGACCACGATGTTCTCGATCTTGCCCGACGAGATGACGCTGCCACCGACCGGCATCTGTGCGGCCGCATCGCCGGCCTGGCGCAGGTTCGAAACCTCCGAACGCAGCGACTCGATCTCCTGCTGGGCGCGGGCGAGTTCCTCACGCGCCTGTCCCAGTTCCTGACCGCGTCGGTTCAGTTCGTCGTTCTTGCCTGCCAGCTCGCTGCGAGCACCGTCCAGAGCGCTCTGGCTCTGCTGCAGCTCGGCGCGAACCCGGTCGGAATCACCGGAGTCGCTGGGAACGAAGACGCTGGACGGCTGGCCTTTGCTCAGCGACTCGATCTGCTGCTTGAGCGCACCGTTCTCTTCCGTCAACTGGGCAAGCGTGGCCTCGACCTTGTCGACGAAGTTGTCGACATCGACCGGCTCATAGCCGTTTCGCCGCGCCAAGTGAAAGCGGGTCTGCCGGACCTGCTCCAGGGTCAGAGTCATTGCTCACCTCACGTACTCGGTTCCAAATCGCGGCGGGCCGCGACTCGTAGGGTAGTTCTCAGGCTAGTGCAGCCCGATTGATCAATCCAAGGGCAACTGTATTGGGTAGCACCGGAGGTAAACCTTCAGTACAGACAATTCCCTCACTCTGAGCCTGCCACCAGGGGTATCAGAGACGAAAAAAAGCCGCCGGAGCCGGCACCAGGCCGGTCGGCGGCATGATCGCAACTCTCAGGACTGGTTGAAAAAGCCGCCTGCGAGCCGTTCTTTGTCCTCGGCGGTGACCGACAGATTCTGCGGAGACAACAGGAAGACCTTGCTGGTGATGCGTTCGATGCTGCCCTGCAGGCCGAAGATCAAACCGGCGCAGAAGTCCACCAACCGCTTGGCGTCGGCCTCCTCCATCTCCGAGACGTTCATGATCACCGGGACGCCGTCGCGGAAGTTCTCGCCGATATTGCGAGCTTCGTTGTAGGTGCGCGGACGCACACTCACGATCCGGTTGATATCGGCCACCCGCGACTGGTTCACCCGCGGCCTCCGCGATTCCAGTTCGGTGACCGTGGCCGAGGAATCGGCGTCCGTTGTGGCCAACTCACGGCCCGACGGCACCGCTTCGGTCACTTCGCCAGACATGTCGTCGGGCTCGACGTAGCTCTCGTCGGCGGAGACCAAGCCGAGCCATTCGGCTGCCTTCCTCAAGCGATCTGCCATTGTCCTGCCCCTTCGGGTTTTGTCACTCCTGAAAACCATAACCCGACGACGCCGTTCAACCGGGAAGGCGCCCCTCGACACGCGTCAAGGCAGCCAGATAACGCCCGCCTGGCGACCGGACGCCGCAGCATCGCGCCGATGGGAGTGCAACGAGGTTGTGGTCAGGGTGCAGGGATCCAGCCGCACCACCTGACACCCGGCTCCAGCCAGTTGGTCAGCGGCGGCCTGACCCAGATCCAGGCTGGGTGTGCCCCAACTGGTCTGCGCTCTGGCCGCGGGAAGTTCTCGACAGTATTGCTCCTGCAACGACGCAGGCACTTCGTAGCATTCGCCGCAGATATGCGGGCCGATCCAGGCGCGTACCGCTCCCGAGCCGCGGGCCCGTAGCTGCGCCACCAACTCGAGCAGCACACCGGCTGCCAATCCCACTCGACCGGCATGGGCGGCACCGATCACAGTCGCCTCTGCGTCGACCATGAGTACCGGCAGGCAGTCAGCGGCACGAACCGCCAGCCCGAGGCCGTGTTCGGTCGTGATCAGGGCGTCGGCCTGCTCCCGCGCGATCGCAACCGGATCGTCGGCGGCACCGACTCGGAGTACCCGGGCCCCGTGGACCTGGTAGGCGTTCAGCACCGGGACGCGCAGTTCGGCCTCGACGAGGTCCCAGTCTGGGGAGCGCCAGGCCCGCGCATCGCCCAGTGTCAGGTCCAATCGACCCCCACCGGGGGCGACGGCGTCAAAGAAGGCGATCCCGACACCGTCGGTGTCGGGATCGTTGCGATAACTGAACATCGGTGTTGGACCTACTTCAGGAAGTCGGGCACGTCCAGTTCGTCGTCGGAAGGTTCAGCCACCGGCGCACGACGCTGCTCGGTCCTGCTGATGACAGGCACCTCGGCCGTGGCATCGGTGGCCGAGACATCGCTCTGGGCCGATGCGCTCGGCACCGGCGCCGGCCGGCGAACCGAACTCGACGTCCGCTGCGGCGGCGCGCCGCCGTCGAACCCGGCTGCGATCACGGTGACGCGCACCTCGTCGCCGAGCGCATCGTCGATGACCGTTCCGAAGATGATGTTGGCCTCCTCATGGGCCACCGATTCTATGAGATTCGCCGCTGTCGACACCTCGAACAGGCCCAGATCGGAGCCACCGGCGATCGACAACAGCACACCGCGGGCCCCGTCGATGCTGGCTTCCAGCAACGGAGAGGACACGGCCATTTCGGCAGCGGCCCGGGCTCGATCCTCGCCGCGCGCCGAGCCGATGCCCATCAGCGCCGATCCGGCATTGGACATGACCGCCTTCACGTCGGCGAAGTCCAGGTTGATCAAGCCGGGGGTGGTGATCAGGTCGGTGATCCCCGACACACCCTGCATGAGCACTTGATCGGCCTGCCGGAAGGCGTCAAGGATCGCCACCTGGTGATCGGTCATCTCCAGCAGCTTGTCGTTGGGGATCACGATGAGTGTGTCGACTTCCTCACGCAAGGAGTCGATGCCGCTCTCGGCCTGGTTGGAGCGTCGACGTCCCTCGAAGCTGAACGGACGAGTCACCACGCCGATGGTCAAAGCACCCAGCGAGCGGGCGATGCGAGCCACCACCGGAGCACCACCGGTGCCCGTGCCGCCACCCTCACCGGCGGTGACGAAGACCATGTCGGCACCCTTGAGTACCTCCTCGATCTCGTCGGCATGATCCTCAGCGGCCTGCCTGCCTTTGTCCGGGTCTGCGCCGGCGCCCAGTCCACGAGTGAGATCACGCCCAATGTTGAGCTTGACGTCTGCGTCGCTCATCAACAGCGCTTGGGCATCAGTGTTCAGTGCGATGAACTCGACTCCACGCAGTCCGGATTCGATCATCCGGTTCACTGCGTTGACGCCACCGCCACCGACACCAACAACTTTGATGATTGCCAGATAGTTCTGGGAGGCAGTAGCCACTTCACCCACCCTTACGGAGATTCGGAACGACACAGGCCGACGAAGCTTCAGGCGGGGAAGTCAGTTGCTCCGGCGTCGGGACAAGGCTATGAGAACGCTTTTCACCTTGTCCAAGAATGGTCCTGGCCTCGGCGCGTCCCTCAACTGTGACTTCAGGGTTCGCTCGACAGTGCCGGATTCAGCGGCGTGTCGGAAATGACGGCGCGGACACATCGAATATCCGACCAGACATGCCGAGCAGGTGATCGAGCACCTGACTCTTGACCGCCGACTGTTCCGCGCTGCCCCACATCACCCGCCGACCGTCGCGAAGCCTCAGCTCGATGCTGTCGGAGGTTGCAGCCTCAATGCGCGCGACCTTCGCCGCGGTGGCGTCGCTCAACGCCGAGAACACGGTACCCACGTCGACCAGCAGCCCTCGGGCTCGGCTGTCGGCCACGACCTGGACCAGTTTGGACGGCGCCTTGTCGACCCGCTCGAAGACAACCCCGCTGGCATCGGCCAACAGGTAACCGTCACCATCCGGCAACGCCAACCGCGGCGTCCGCTCGGTGACGGTGATAGTAACCGCGTCCGGCCAGGAGCGGGCCACCTCGACCTCGGCGACCGGCGGCAACCCAGCCACCGAGTCGGCGGCAGCCGCGATGTCGACGCGGGCCAGCGGCGTCCCCACCGTCACGCCGGCAGCCTCACGCACCTGGGCCTTGGTCAGCACCTCAGCTCCAGAAACCGTGACCCGCTGCGCCACGAACACCGGCGAGAAGGCGAACAGATAGACCGCGGCGGCGGCCAGCAGCGCAACGACACTCCAGCCGGCCACCCGGATCAGCCGAGAGGTGCGCTGCTGTCGTCGACGAAGCTCGAGACGACTGGTGGCATCACTGACCCGCGGTGCACTCATGCGGACCTCGTCCGCAGGAGGTCGGCGACCAGCGGCCCGACAGCAGTCACATCCCCGGCGCCGATCGTCACCACCACGTCGCCAGGGCGAATCAACTCGGCCAGCGTCTGGGCGCCGTCGTGGACCGATGCTGCGTAGCTGACCCGTTCGGCACCGGCCACGGCCGCGGCCGCATCGGCGACCAGGCGTCCGGTGACGCCGGGGAGCGGGTCCTCCCGGGCGGGATAGATGTCCAGCACCAGAATGTGATCGGCCGAGGACAGGACCCGTCCGAACTCGGTGGCGAAATCGCGGGTACGGGTGAACAGGTGGGGTTGGAAACAGACGACCAGGCGGCTGTCACCGGCGAGTTCGCGGGCAGCACCCAAGGTGGCTGCCACCTCGGTGGGGTGATGAGCGTAGTCATCGAAGATCCGAGCGCCGCCGACCTCGGCCACCGGTTGAAAACGTCGATGCGTGCCGCGGAAGCCGCCGAGCGCCTCCCGGGCCGGCTCGCCGGACAGCCCCAGAGCGAGCGCTACAGCGTAGGCGGCTGCTGCGTTGTGAAGATTGAATCGGCCCGGCACGACCAGTTCAACGACGCCCTGGTCGCGGGCGGAGATCAGCTGTGCCACGCCGCCGCCGGGTGGGGTCGACACCTCGGTGAGTCGCACCTGCGCCGAGGCGTCCTCACCGACGGTGATGACGGTCTTGCCCGCAGCGCGCGCCGGGTCGATCAGGGCGGCGGCCCCAGGGTCGTCGGCGTTGAGAATCACCACCTCAACGGTGGCTGCGGTAGCTACCGCCAGAAAGCCGCGGGCGTAGGTCTCAGCGTCGCCCCAGTTGTCCAGGTGATCGGATTCGATATTGGTGATCACCACGATCTCGGCCGGATATTGCCGGAACGACCCGTCGCTCTCGTCGGCCTCCACCACGAAGGGGGCACCGGCACCCAGGCGATGGTTCTGTCCGGTCGCGGTCAATGGTGAGCCCACCACATACCCCGGGTCGGCACCGAGCCGGGTGAGGACGGTGGCGATCATCGCGCTGGTCGTGGTCTTGCCATGGGTGCCGGTCACGGCCACGCCACGACGGCCCATCATGAGTGCCCCCAGCGCAGCGCTGCGGTGCCAGATTCGCAGACCTCGTTCCCGGGCCGCGCTCAACTCGGGATTGTCGGCCCGGATCGCACTGGAAACCACGACGGTCTCCGCGTTACCCAGGTTGTCCCTGTGATGCCCGACGACCGTTCGAACTCCGTCTTGCCGCAATCGCTTCAGCATCGCCGAGTCGGCCTGATCGCTGCCACTGACGTCGACACCCAGTTCGGCGTACATGGCGGCGATCCCGCTCATGCCGGCACCGCCGACACCGATGAAGTGGACGGCTCCCAGTCGATCCACTGGTAGCAGCGGCACGGGTTCGATCAAAGGCATCGAATCACTCCTCGCCTTCAGCCAGGGTACGGATCAGATCGGCCAGGGCCTGTGCCGCCCCCGCAGACACCAGGGCCCGACAGGTGTCGGACATAGCGCGCAACCGTTGCGGGTCAGCCAGCAGCGCGGTGAGTCGATCCACCAGCACGTCGGCAGTGAGGTCGGCGTCGGCGATCATGAGTCCCGCCTCTGCCCGGATCAGGAACTCCGCGTTGCGCGCCTGTTCACCGTTGCCGTGCGGCAGCGGTACGAAGATCGTGGGCAGACCGATCATGGCGGTCTCCATCACGGTGCCCGCACCGGCCCGCCCCAGCATCACATCGGCGGCCGAATACGCCTGGGCCATGTCATCCACATAACCCACCGGGCGGTAGACCGCGGTGGTGGCGACATTGTCACGGGGCACGACGTCCTCGGTCAGGTTCGCCGGCCCCACCACGTGCAGGATGCTGATCCCAGCTGCGAGCAGCCGATCGATCGCCGCAGTCGTGGCGGCATTCAGACTGCGAGCTCCTTGGGAGCCACCGGAAACCAGCACAACCCGGCCCTCGCCCGGGAGGCCGAAGTGCGCCCTCGCCTCGGCGCGACGTCTGTCGCGATCCAAGCCGGCGATCGCCGCACGCACCGGCAGCCCCAACTGGCGAGCCCGCGGCAAAGCCGTGTCGGGAAAGCTGGTAACCACCGCATCGGCGAAACGGGCGCCGACCTTGTTGGCCAGACCGGCCACCACGTTCCCCTCGTGGATGACCAGCGGGATCTTCTCGGCGCGAGCGGCCAGGTACACCGGCAGCGAGACATAGCCTCCGAAGCCGGCCACGACCTGGGCGCGATGCTCGCGCAGCAGTGCCTTGGCCTCTCGTACCGCATTCCGCAGCCGGAGTGGCAACGCGATGAGATCACGGGAGGGTTTGCGTGGCAGCGGTACCGGTGGAATCAGAGCCAGGCTCAGACCGGCGTCAGGGATGACGCGGGTTTCCAAGCCTTTGGGAGTGCCGATGCACAGGATCTCCACCGGTCCGGTGGCGGTCAGTTGTTCGGCGGTGGCGATCAACGGGGAGGTATGACCAGCGGTTCCTCCCCCGGCGAGGATCACCCGGATCGGCTCACTCATAGATTCCTTCAGTTCGCAGTGGTGACCAATGAGGTGCGTTTGCGCCGCCGGTGTCGACGGGCGTAGGCGCGCGCCGCCGGCTCATTGCGGGCGCAGGCCAACAATGCCCCCAAAGCCATCAGGTTCGCCAAGAGCGCAGAACCACCGTAGGACAGTAGCGGTAATGGCACCCCCAGCACGGGCACCATCCGCAACACGACCAGAATATTGAGCAAGGCCTGAACCATGAACCAACTCGTGACGCCGGCTGCCACATAGCGACTGAAACGGTCATCGGAGCGCATCGCGATACGGAACCCGGCGTAGCCCAAGATCACGAACAGGGCGAGCACCGCCAAGGTGCCGACCAGACCCAATTCCTCACCGATCACGGCCAGCACGTAGTCGGTATGCGACTCGACCAGCCCGCCCCACTTCTGTCGACTGGCACCCAGGCCCAAGCCCCACCAGCCTCCGGAGGCAAGCGCGAAGACGGCGCGGATGGGCTGGTGGTTGACGCCGAGAGTGTCGGCGTCCTGGTTGAGGAACCCGAAGATCCGGCTCATGCGACTCGGCGAACTGGCCACCATGGCCAACACGCCGGCCGATACCACTGTGACCAGGCCGACCAGGACACGCCACGGCGCTCCGACGTACCACAGTGTGAGCAGGACCAGCGCGCCCAGGATCAGACCGGTGCCCAAGTCCTCCTGCAGCACCACCAGGGCGATCATCAGCATCGACACCGGCACGAACGGAATCAGCAGGTGTCGCGGATCGCCGAGCAGCCGGTGTTTCCGGCTGAAGATGTCCGCTCCCCAGACCACGATGGCCAGCTTGGCGAGTTCGGCCGGCTGGATGCGGAACCAACTGATTCCCACATCCACCCAGTTGGTGTTGCCGTTCTTGGAGAAGCCGAGCGAGGTGAAGGTGAGCAACTGCAGCGCGATGGCGCCCAGCACCAGCACCCATCCCAGCACTTTCAGGTGCTGCGGCTTGAAACGGGCCAGCACCGCGGCCGCGACGCCGCCAACGACGAGAAACGCCAGTTGCCGCTTGAAGAAGTAGTAGGCATCGTCCCAGCGGGTGTACGCATAGACGCTGGAGGCGGACAACACCATCATCAGGCCCAAGGCCAACAGCAGGACAGCCGGAACCAACACCAGGTAGAAGCTGGCTTGGGGATGCGACAGCCACTCGACCACGAAACTTCTTCGACGTTCGGTCGTCTGAGACGTCGATTTAGCACCGTGACGATCCACTATGGGGGAAGCCAGGATCGCCAACGCGGTAGCCCCCTATCCAGTCAGCTCCTGAACGGCTGCCGCGAAGTCATCACCGCGCGCCGCATAGTCGGAGTACATGTCCTTGCTCGCGCAGCCCGGTGCGAGCAGCACGACGTCGCCGGGCACTGCCCGGGACGCTGCCCACGAAACCGCTTGACGCATAGCTCCATGATCCTCGCGATCAATCACGAGCAGCGGAACCTCGGGTGCGTGTCGCCGGATCGCTGCTGCTACGACGTCGCGGTCGATGCCGAATACCGCCACCGCCCGCAGCCGAGCAGCCACCTGATCGACCAACTCCTCGAAGCTGGTCCCCTTGGCTTGTCCGCCTGCGATCCAGACCACCGAATCGAAGGCCGCCAGCGAGGCAGCCGCAGCATGCGGATTGGTCGCCTTGGAGTCGTCGATGTAGCGCACGCCGTCTCGTTCGGCGATGGTCTGGATGCGATGATCACCCAACTGCAGTCGTCGCAAACCCTCCGAGACCGCCGTCGGAGGCACTCCGAAGGAGCGCGCCAGCGCAGCGGCCGCCAGCGCATTGGCCACATTGTGCGGGGCGTAGGGCACCACATCGGCCAGTTTCGCGATTTCCACCGCCGAATCCCGACGCTGCGCAATGAAGGCGCGATCCACGAGCACGTCGTCGACCACCCCCACCATCGACGGGCCGGGGATCCCCAGCGTGAAGCCGATGGCCCGGGCGCCCTCGATGACGTCGGCATCCTCGACCAGCTTCTCGGTCACCGCATCGGCGACGTTATAGACGCAAGCGTGCTGCACCCGCTGATAGATCCTGCCCTTGTCGGCGGTGTAGGCCGCCATCGGGTCGCCGACCCCGTCCGGCCACCCCGCAGAATCGGCGTACCACTCCAGATGGTCGGGGGCGACGTTGAGCACGGCGGCCGAATGCAGGCTCACCGAGTGCGTCCAATGCAGTTGGAAGCTGGACAGCTCGACAGCCAGCACGTCGTAGGACAGGTCGTCGAGGACTGCTTCGACGATGGGTCTGCCCACATTCCCGACGGCACTGGTGACCAGGCCCGCCGCGGTCAACATCGATTCCAGCATGCCCACCGTCGTGGTCTTGCCGTTGGTTCCGGTGATTCCCAACCAGGGCACCTGGCGATCGGGCAGGCTCATCCGCCAGGCGAGCTCGACTTCGCCCCAAATGGGAATTCCGCGCAGTCGAGCCTGCGCCAGCAGCGGTGCCGACGGCAGCCAGCCCGGTGAAGTGACAACCAAGTCCACCTCATCGGGCAGTTGCGCGGTGGCTCCGGCTCCCAGCCGGACGGTGGCATCGAGCAGTTCCAATACCGTGGCCTTCTCGACATTGCCGGGACTGTCGGAGTCGTCGAGCACCACAACCTGGGCGCCAAGATCCAGCAAACCGTCCGCGGCCGCAAAGCCGGAGGTGCCCAAGCCGGCAACGACCACGTGAGCCTGCTGCCAGGGCGAGAGTCGATCTGCGGTCGCGATCCAATCGATCACGACTGCCCCACCACCCATTCGGCATAGAACAGTCCCAATCCCAGTGAGACGAACAGGCCGCAGATGATCCAGAACCGAATGGTGATGGTCACTTCCTTCCAGCCCAGGAGTTCGAAGTGATGCTGCAAGGGCGCCATCTTGAACAGCCGCTTGCCCCCCGACATCTTGAACCAGCCGATTTGAAGCACCACCGACAAGGTGATGATGACGAACAAGCCGGCGATGATCGCCATCAACAGCTCGGTGCGAGTCAGCACCGAGATCCCGGCGAGCGCACCACCGATCGCCAACGATCCGGTGTCGCCCATGAAGATCTTCGCCGGACTGGCGTTCCACCACAGGAATCCGAAGCAGGCACCGGCCAAGGCGATCGAAACCACAGCGAGGTCGTAGGGGTCGCGAACCTCGTAACATTGCGGACCGCCGAAGGTGCACGACTGGTTGTACTGCCAGATATTCACGATCGCGTAGGCGGCGAACACCATCGCTGCAGCACCCGTGGCCAGACCGTCCAGGCCATCGGTCAGATTGGCCGCGTTCGACCAGGAAGCCACCAGGAAGACGATCCAGATCACCGCCAGCGGGATAGGCAGGGCCGGCAGCCAGGAGAGGTCCCGCAGGAACGAGATCGACGGGCTGGCGGGGGTGAGCCCCCGCTCATTGCTGAACATCAACGCCAACACTGCGAAGGTGATCGCGATCGCGCCTTGCAGGCTCAGCTTCATCCACGCATGCAGCCCCAGCGAGCGAGCTTTGCTGATCTTGATCCAGTCATCGGCCAAGCCCACCAGCCCTAGGCCGCTGAACAGTCCGATCAGCAACAGGCCGGACGCGGTGGGTGGCGTCCAGGTGGCCAGGTGCGCCGCGATATAGGCGAAGATCACCGAGAGAAGGATCACGATGCCACCCATCGTGGGCGTGCCGCGCTTGGTGTGGTGGCTGGTGGGTCCGTCGTCACGGATGAACTGGCCGTAACCGCGCCTGACCAGAAACTTGATCGCGTAGCGGGTTCCCAGCAAGGTTCCCACCAGGCTCAGCGCACCGGCGAGCAAGATGCTTCTCATCGTTCATCCTCTGCAGTAGCGTCGTCGGCCCGTCGGTGTGCCACGGCCTCCAAAAATAGCGTCCGAGTATGGTGCGCCGCATTCTCGTCTGACCAACGAGCGTCTCCGGCGATCTCAGCGAGCCGGCAGCGACCGGTGATCATCGGTGCGCTCCAATCCGAGCCCAGGCGTCGCGCAGCGCAGTCACATCGTCGAAGGGCACGACACGATCGGCGAGCTGCTGGCCGGTTTCGTGACCTTTGCCGAGCACTGCAACCCAGTCCTCGGGCCCGGCCTGAGCCAGCGCCACGGCAATGGCCTCACTGCGGATTCCGCCATCGATGACCTCGGCTCCGCTGCTTTGTGCGGCTTGCCGAGCGCCCTCCAGGACGGCTGCCCTGATGACTGCCGGATCTTCGCTGCGCGGGTTGTCATCGGTGACCACGACGACCTGTGCCCCGTCCGCGGCCGCAGCGCCCATCGGTGCGCGTTTGGCCTGATCCCGATCACCGCCGCAGCCGAGCACGACGATCCGACGCCCCCTCGGCAACGCGGCCAATGCCGCAGCCACCGATTCCGGCGTGTGAGCGAAATCCACCACCGCATGTGGTGCGTCCGCACCCAGATCGACCAGCTGCATACGCCCCGGGATCGCGGCTCGGGCCAGCCCGGGCAAAGCGGTGTCCAAATCGATCCCGATCGATTCCAGCATGGCCGCGGCCGTGGCTGCGTTTCGCTGGTTGAAGTCGCCCAACAGTCCCAGGTCGAACTCATGCACCCCGCGCGGGGTCGCCAGTCGCAGCCGGCTGCGGCCACCGGGCAACGCGGCGGCCGTGAGTACGCGGTAATCGGCGTCAGCTCCGATGCCGGTGGTGACCAACGGCATGGCATCGGCGTGCGCGATCTCGTCAGCGAGGCGGCGCCCGTAATCATCATCGATATTGATCACCGCCGCCCGGGCGTGACCGTTGCGGAACAGTCGCGCTTTGGCCTGAAAGTAATCCTCCATGTCAGCGTGGTAATCCAGGTGGTCGCGTCCCAGATTGGTGAAACCCGCTACGTCGAACACCACCTCGTCGGTGCGCCCTTGGGCCAACGCGTGGGACGAGACTTCCATGGCGATGGCGTCGGCCCCATGCTCGACGAAATAGCCCAACAGGGCCTGTAGATCCGGGGCCTCCGGCGTCGTCACCGTGGTGCGTCGCGAGACCAGAACCTCATCATCGAGCCGGAAGCCGACGGTCCCGATCGTGCCCACACGATGGCCGGCCTCGCCGAGTGCAGCGGCCAGCAGGAAGCTGGTCGAGGTCTTTCCGGTAGTGCCCGTGACGCCGAGCATGGTGAGCCGCTCGGACGGGCGCTGATAGACCTCGGCGGCCAGGCGCGCCAACTCGCTGCGCGGGTCGGCGACGGTGATCACGGGCAGCGGGATTCCCGACGCCAGCGCCGCTCCGGCAGCATCGGTGACCATCGCCACCGCGCCGGCTTGGGCGGCGGTTGCGGCGAATTTGGCGCCGTGGGTGCTGGCACCGGGCAGGGCGACATACAGGTCGCCGGGCTCCACGGTCCGCGAATCCAGCGTGACGCCAGTGATGCCGACGCTCGGCGCACCGGGAATCAGCCGTGCCAGCGAAACTGGCTCCGGCGCCCGGGGCCGCAAACTCGCAGGAGTGCTATTCATCGAGGACCAACCCTAGCCCGACGCCGCCGTGCTCGGTTACGGCGCGACGGAGAGCTTCGGCGCTTTGCCCTTGGATTGGGGCACCGCATAGCGAGCCAGGGCCAACGACATCACCTGCTGCACCAAGGGACCGGCCACAGCAGAGCCGGACGCGCCGCGACGTGGTTGGTCGATCACCGCATAGACCAGCACCTGGGGATCCTCGATCGGTGCCACGCTGATGGCCGAGGTGGTCAGGCCGACGACCCGTCCATTCTTGGGGTTGAGCTTCTGAGCGGTTCCGGTCTTGGCTCCCACCCGATAGCCGGGCACGTCGAAGACATGGGAACTGGTGTTCTGCGCCATGGCCTCCATCATCGACAGCACCTGGCCGGAGGCATCAACCGACACCACCCGATGCGGCTCCCCCACACTGAGTTTCTCCACGGTGCCATCGGCCAAGGTTCGCGAGGCGAACAGCTGCGGCGGGTTGTAGACCCCGCCATTGGCGACGGCTCCCACCGCGGCCGCCATCTGCGGCAAGGTCACGCTGAAGGCACTGCCGCCGTAGGCGAGACCGTCACGGCTGTAGCCGGGCATGTCGACACCGGGAAGGTATCCCGCCGACTCCCCGGGCAGGCCCAGGTTCGTCTTCGAGCCCAACCCGAACGACACCATGTAGTCGTGCAGGGCCTTGGTGCTGCTGCGGCGGGAGAGCTTGACGGTGCCGATATTGGAGGACTTGGCCAGCACACCGCGGGCATAGAGCTTGATGGTGCCGTGGCTCCAGGCGTCACTAATGTCGTGATCTCCGGACTTGATCTTGCTGGGAATCGAGACCACCTCGGTGGGACGCACCAGGCCCTGGTCGAGCAGCGAAGCGAAAGTCAGCGTCTTCTGAACACTGCCGGGGGTGTAGACGTCGGTGACCGCGCGGTTGCCGAGGTTCGACTTCTTCGACGCTGCGGGATCGTTGGGGTCGTAGCTCGGGTAGGTGGCGAGCGCGAGAATCTCCCCGGTCTTGGGGTTGGTGACGATCACCGAGCCCGATCGCGCCTTGGTCGCCCGTACCCGCGCGGCGAGCAATTGTTCGACCTGCCACTGCAGTCCGGCATCGAGGGTGAGCTGATAATTGATCCCGTTCACGGCAGGGGTGAGCACGTCGGTTCCGGTGGGGATCTTCTCCCCGCCCGGCGAGCTCTCGTAGATCTCCCGACCAGGTGTGCCCGACAGCTCAGTGTTCAGGCTGTACTCCAGGCCACTGGCGCCGGTGCCACTGCTGTTGACGAAGCCCACCACATTGGCGGCCAAGGTCCCATTGGGATAGGTGCGGGTCGGATCGCTGGTCGAACTCAACCCGACCAGATGTGCCTGGCTCATGGCTTCGCTCAACGCCCGATAGGTGGCAGCCGGGACTTGGCGTTTGATGAGTTGATAGCCGCTGCCCTTGCCGGTCACGGTGAGCTTGGGAAGATAGTCGGACGCCTGGCCGCCCAGGAAGCGCGCCAGCAATGCGGCGATCTTCGGCGGGGCCGCGGCGGCCTGTTCCCGGTCGGACTGCGTCATCTCGGCGTTCCACCGTCCGTTGGTGGCGATGAGTTTCGGACTGGCCTCGACATTGACGGTGTCCTGGGTGAAGGCCAGCGGCTCTCCATTGCGGTCATAGATCGTGCCCCGGAATGCCGGCAGATCCTTCGTGACGGTGAGCTGGTCTGCGGCTTCGGCGGCCATCGCGGTGGAATCCAGTGCCTGCACCTGGAAGGCTCGACCGGCTGCCAGCGAGAAGACGACGGCCATCACGATCAGCAGCACACGCAGCCGTGGTACCGCTGCGGCGACCGGCAATGGTCGGCGTCGCTTGCGAGCGGCCGGTTTCGCTTTCGGCTTGGTCGTCGCGGTCGGTTTTGCGGCCGGACGCGAGTGCGCCTTCGACGTCGGACTCGCCGAGGCTTTCGGCTTCGCCTTCGCCTTCGCGGTTGGTTGCGGCTTCGGATAGAAGAAGCGATCCAGCGGGCGACTCATTGGGCTGTCCCGTTCGCCTCCGCCGCTGCTTGGGTGGCGGCCACCGTGGGCGCAGCCTCAGCCTGCTTTGCGGGCGCAGCGTGAGCGGTCGAGGATTGCGTGCCGACGTAACGCACACTGGGAAGCTCGGAGCCGACCACGGCTTGCGCCTTGCCGAGCACCTTGCCATCGCTGAGCCGCATGGGTACGGCGTACGGGTCCGGGCGCATCCCCAGACGATGGGCCTTTGCGGCCAGGCTCTTCACCGAACGCTCTTCGGCCAGTTGCGTGTTCAACTGCGAGACCTGATCGGCGAGCACGGTCGCTTGATGCTGCTTGTCCTGGATGGCGAAGGCCTGGTTCTGCAGCGCTGTGGACAGCAACAGCATGCCGACCATGCCGGCGGCCAGTACTGCCGCCACGATCAGTACGAACGGAATCGTGGCGACTTGTTGATTGGGCGCGGCCAGCGCCTTCAGGCGTGGGCCGCGATTTGATTCCCGACTCGGACGGGGGGCGAGTAGGGCGGTCACCGGACAACCTCCTGATGTCGGACTAGTGCTCTCAGGCGGGCTGATGCCGCCCTCGGATTGGTCTGGATCTCGGCCGGGTTCGGTCGTTCTGCTCCGCGGGTGAGGAGCCGGTACTCGGCGGCATAACCCGCCGGAACCTCGGGGACGCCAGCGGGGACGCGGTCGCTGGTGGCGTCGGCGAAGGCGCGCTTCACCAATCGGTCCTCACCGGAGTGGTAGGCCAGCACAGCCAGGCGTCCGCCCGGCGCGAGTGCCTGCAGGGCTGCGGGGAGCACGGCCGACAGGGAGGCGATCTCGTCGTTCACGGCGATCCGGAGCGCCTGGAAACTGCGCTTGGCTGGATGTCCCCCGGAGTGCCGGGCGGCCATCGGGATTGCATCGGCGATCACGGCGACCAGTTGTGCCGACGTGGTGAACTCTTGGTCGGCGCGAGCCTTCACGATGGCGCCGGCGATGCGGGCAGCGAATCGCTCTTCGCCGTGGACTCGCAGAATCCGCGCCAACTCCGACTCCGACCAGGAGTTCACGATGTCAGCGGCAGTGAGGCTCTGCTCGGAGTTCATGCGCATGTCCAGGGGCGCATCGGTGGCATAGGCGAAGCCGCGCTCTACCGAGTCGATCTGAAGCGACGAAAGGCCCAGGTCCAGGCAGATCGCCTGCACCGAGGTGAGTCCCTCGTCGGCCAGTACCTCGGGCAGTTCGTGATAGGTGGCGTGGTGGAGCCGCACCCGCGAGCCATAGGCGGCCAGGCGTTCGCCGGCGAGCCGAAGGGCTGCCGGGTCGCGGTCGATTCCGACTACGGTCGCGTTCGGGCAACTCTGCAGGATTAGCTCGGAATGGCCGCCCATACCCAGGGTGCCGTCGACATAGACCGACCTCGGTTCGGACAGGGCCGGCGCAAGGAGTTCGACGATGCGCTCGGCCAGAACCGGAACATGGAGAGCTGCGGCATTGGATCCCGATCCACCCATAGCCCTGTCCTGTCGATCGCTGTCGTCATGATTCGTGCGACGTGGTTTCAATCCGCGTCCGGCCCCTGGCACCGGGGAAGGTGCGCCAGGTGACCGGTCGACGCGGATTGAAGCCGCACCGCACGAGTCAGCCTCAACTCGGTTGTCCCGAGCCGGGCCCTGCTTCGTCCAAGGCCGCGAAGGCCTCTTCCTGCGCTGCCGAATACTGCGCCCAGGCGGTCGCGTCCCAAATCTCGAGGCGGTTGAAGGCGCCGATCACGACGATGTCCTTCTCCAACCCCGCATAGGTCCGCAGCGGAAGTGGAATCCCAACCCGCCCTTGACTATCCGGCAGTTCGTCCGAAGCGCCCGAGGCGACCATGCGCTGGTAGTCCCGTACTCCTCGAACCGTGGAGGGCCCGGTCGCAGCATCGGCGACCTCTTTCATGAAGGTCGCTGTCGGCCAAATCGCCAGGCAGTGATCCTGCAGTCGGGTGATGACGAGGCCGTCGGCCAACTGATCGCGAAACTTCGCGGGCAGAAAGAAACGTCCTTTGTCGTCGAGCTTGGGGGTGTAGGTGCCGAGAAACACTGCGCCATCCCCCTTCGCTTTCCTCCACTTGCCGCCACCATACTCCACTTTCCTCCACTTGCCACCAAAATCAGGGTAAAACCGCTTCGCCGCGCTCCACCAACGACCACACCAGGCCAGACGAGACCCAGAACCGCGCACGAGATGCGGGCATAGAAAAAGGGCGGCGGGCTAAAGCCCACCGCCCAGGTCCTTTCGGTCACCCAGCGGCATTCCCCTTAGAAGGGCAAATCATCCTCACCATGCTGACGCCAATCATCAGGACGCCCTGACGAATTTCGCTGCGGACGACCCGGCGCAGTTCCCCGTTGCGACGACATGCCGTCAACATCGGGACGGCGCCACGCCGCCATTCCCACCACCGTGGAGACGAGCATGATCACAAAGCCGGCAACACTCACCAAGGGATGCACGTCCATGCCGAGGACCAGTACCGTCACACCGGCAGCGAAGCCCACGGCTGCGGCCAAGACCCGACGGTGATACCAATGGCGTTGCGGACCGCGCAGTGCACTGGCCAGCCGAGGATCCTCTGCTGCGAGTTCGGCCTCCATCTGCTCGAGAAGCCTTTGCTCCTCTTCTGATAGCGCCATGATCACCTCCCCTCGTCGACAACGACTGTGAGGCAAGTCTAGGCGTAGCACCATCGTTTCGGAACAAAACACAACTGAGCGCAGGTACCTAGTTCAAACAAGCCGACCTCCACACGAACGCGGGTCGAGGTGCGTTCACGCAGAGGTCGGCTGAACTCCCGCGGAATTGTGGCGAACCTTCCCCAGCTCGGCCACACTCCCCCAGGGAGGTTTATCGAACATCTTTTCGATTTGTCTTCATCATAGTCGGGCCTGCGACATCGTCAACCCCGACTTACCGATCAGCGTGACTCAATACGGTGATTTCGACCTCCACGAACAGATCCGAGGACTCCGCTCCGGCGTAGACGCCCTTCAACGGCGGCACGTCGAAATAGTCCCGCCCCACTCCGATCTCCACATGGAAGTCTCCCGGAATGGTGTTGTTCGTGGGATCCACCCCGACCCAGGCGCCGTCCCAGAACTGGAGCCAGGCGTGCGACTCACCGGTGCGGGCCTCGCCGATCACCGGCTGCGAGTCCGGCATGACATAGCCCGAGACGTACCGGCAGGGGATGCCTACCGTTCGCAGCGCTCCCAGGCTCAGATGAACCAGATCCTGACAGACCCCAGCGCCGGTGGCCCACACCGCGCTCGCCGAGGTGTTCACCCCCGTCGAGCCGGGCACGTAATCGACCCGCTCACGAATCACGTCCAAGATCGCGGTGGCCGCCACTGCAGGTGTTTCGGTCTGCCGAGCGATGTCGGTGGCCAGTCGGCGCAACTCCGACCCCGGATCCACATGGTCACCGATAGCCAGCCACTCGACATACTGGTCGGTGAAATTCGGCTCGACCAGGTCGTCCCATTCCGCACCGACGCCGCGGGTGAGACGCTCGCCGACATCAACGGTCGAGGTGGCAACGACATCAAGCATCGAGTGTGGCTCGGCAATCTCGAACGCCGTCACCGGGGTGCCCCAGTAGTCGACGAAGTTATGAATCCACGCCACCGGAGAGACCTCGATCTTGCTGGCCAGCGGCACCTGTTCCCGAGTGGCTCGGGGAGTCATCCTCGCCTCATTGTGGGACGCACCAACCGGGCCGGCGTAGCGATACCCGGTGCGGTGCACGATCCTGAGCTGACTCGCCATCAGTTGCCTCCGGTCCAGCTTGCCGCGGCGGAGCCTGCGAAATACCGGGTGGTGACGGCCTCGCTGACCGTGCTACACGTGCGCTGAAGATCCGCCATCCGCTGCGTCAGCTCCTCCAGCATCCGACCCGGTTCCCGGTACTCCAGGCCGGCCCGTGCCGTGCCCAGCAAACGGACCGCCTCATCCTCATAGCCGCGGCTGCTCGCTGAAAGGTCAAGTTGCCGCAGAGCCGCTTCGGCGGCCCGCAGATTGTGCACCACCGAGCGAGGAAAGAGCCGATCCAACAGCACGAACTCGGCCGCGTCGCGGTCGGTGGTCACGCCGCCATAGGAACGCACGAAGGCATGGTGAGCCCCGCAGCCGCGCAGCACATTGCTCCAGGCAGTGGCAGTCCCCGCGGCCTGAGCGGTAGAGATCAGTCGAGCGGTCATGTCGACGCGCTCGATGCTGCGTCCCAGGGTGAGGAATTGCCAGCCCTCATCGTGACTCATGGTCTGATCGGCGGTTCCGGTGATGACGGCGCAGCGTTCCCGCACCAACCGGAACGCCGAAGCCGGGCGCATCCGCTGCAGTCGCCCGCCACGTACCGAGTTCCAGGTGGTGTTGATCGCCTCCCACATCTCACTGGACACGGTCTCGCGAGCACGTCGGGCCGCTTCGCGGGCACCGTCCAATGCCGCCGCCACCGACGACGGGGATGCCACGTCATAGCAGAGCACCGACAGCACATCGGCAGACTCAGCAGAATCGGTCACGGGTGCACCCATGACTGCCAGCAGCGCAGCGGCAGCATCCTCCTGGTCGACCGACGGATCGTCCAACAGCAGTTGCAGATGCATCTCCACGATGCGACAGGTGTCCTCGGCTCGCTCCAGATAGCGGCCGATCCAGAACAACGACTCCGCGATGCGGCTCAACACGACGGCACCACCTGTTGCTGTTGCTGCTGGGCCTGTTGCTGGGCCAGTCGTTCCTCCCCCAGCTCCCCCATCGGCACCGAGGCCACCGAATCACGAACCCGCCGACGACGTCGCTTGCCGCGAACGCCGTCGCGGGACAACACCCAGGTGTCCTTGGAGCCACCGCCCTGACTGGAGTTCACGATCAGCTCGCCCTCGGGCAAGGCCACCCGAGTCAAGCCACCAGGCAGTACATAAACCCCGTCCCCGGAGTTCACCGCGAACGGCCGCAGGTCGACATGGCGTGGTGCCATGGTCCCGTCGATCATGGTCGGGACGGTCGAAAGTTGCACCACGGGCTGTGCGATCCAGCCACGCGGATCACGCAGAATGCGCGTCCGCAACTGGTCCAGTTGCTTCGCCGTCGCCTTGGGTCCGATCACGATCCCCTTGCCGCCGGAGCCGTCGACGGGCTTCAACACGAGTTCGCCGAGCCGGTCCAAGACCTCCTCGCGGTGAACCGGATCCTCCAGGCGCCAGGTATCGACACTGGCCAGCGTGGGTTCCTCGGCCAGGTAGTAGCGGATCAGATCCGGAATGTAGGTATAGACCAGCTTGTCGTCGGCCACACCGTTGCCGATCGCATTCGCGATCGTGACGTTACCGGCACGGACCGCGGTGATGAGTCCCGCACACCCCAACATCGAATCGGCCCGGAACTGCGCAGGATCAATGAACTCGTCGTCCACCCGGCGATAGATGACATGGACCGGCCGCAGTCCCTGCGTGGTACGCACCGAAGCCCGCCCGTTGTGGCAGACCAAATCACGTCCTTCGACCAGTTCGACACCCATCATGCGAGCCAGCAGCGCATGTTCGAAGTACGCCGAGTTGTACACCCCCGGCGTGAGCACCACGACCGTCGGATCCTGAACACCGGAAGGGGCGGCAGCGCGTAACGCCGACAGCAACTGCAGCGGGTACCCCTCCACCGGTCGGATCCGATGCCGACTGGTGACCTCCGGCAACGCCGAGAACATGGCCCGACGATTCGTCATCACATAGGACACCCCCGACGGCACCCGGACGTTGTCCTCTAGGACGCGGAATCGCCCGACCTCATCGCGGACCAGGTCAACCCCGGCCACATGACAGCGCACACCGTTGGCTGGCTGCACTCCGGCCATGGCGCGGTGATAATGCGGCGAGGTCACCACGACCCGGCGGGGAATCACGCCATCACGAAAAGCACGACCTTCGCCGTAGACATCGGCGAGGAACGCTTCCAGGGCACGAACTCGCTGCGTGACGCCGACTTCGACCTCGTCCCATTCATCGGCCAGTACCACACGAGGCACGATGTCGAGCGGAAAGGGTCGCTCCTCGCCACCGATGTCAAAGGTGACGCCTTGATCCAGATAGGTCGACTTCAGGTACTCGGCGCGAGCCCGCACCTCTTCGGCATCCAACTTCGCCAGTTGACGCAGCACCGAACCGTAGGCCACGCGGACACCCTCAGCACCCACCACCTCGTCGAAGGCCTTGGGGGTGCCAGCGTAATCGCGAAACAGCAGGCTCACATTCGTCAGGTTACGAGCGGCATGTTTCAGTCAGATGGCACCTGAGTTTCAGGGTTGCGGCGAGGAATCGCCGCGGGTCACCACTGGCTCGCCAGGGTCGGCAGCGGCTTTCTCACCGGAGTCGACCGCACCATCACTGATCGGATCGTCGGCGGCGAAGCGACGCCCGGCCGCGACCGAGATCACCGTGGTTCCGAGCAGCCAGTCGTAGACGGTGCGGTTCCCCAAGATCACTAGCGAGGCGATGTAGGCGATCGGCACCCCGATGGCGAAAATCACACCGACCGCAGCATCGGCAGCGGGGGCGGTGAACAAGGCGAGCACCGCTGACTGGGCCAGCGTCCAGGGCACGCCGAATTTGAGCAGATTCCGAGCCGCCGAGCGCTGCCAGCTGAGCCGTTCACCACCGGGGTCAGTACGGACCCGAAGTCCCACCTTTTGCTTGCCGGGAGTGGCCTCGTAGCGTCCGGCCTCCCACACGGTGAAAGCGACGGTCACCGGCAGCACCACCATCACCAAGGCGATGAGGTTGTAGCCGAACGGTCCCAGATGCGGCGCCATGCCCCTGGCCGCGGCGATCGCAACAGCGGACAGCACCAGGACACCCCAGAGCAGCATCACCGCGATGTCCACCAGTGCGGCGAGGATTCGCTGCCTCGGATTCGCTACCACTCCACGAGCCTACTTCCCCACGCATGCGCGGCCAGACAGGGCCAGTCAGATCCCGAAATGTCGTGGCGGCAGCGTCGGCTGGGCACGAAGCAGCTGCCCGAGCAGCTCATTGACCGGCGTCGCGATGCCATGGGCCCGGCCCAGCTCGCAGACCCGTCCGGAGAAGATGTCCACTTCGGTTTCTCGCCCGGCCAGGGTGTCCTGCGCCATCGAGGTGAACTTGTCCGGTCCCAGTGCCGCCAGCACCTCCAGCCAGCTTTCGACATCGACCTGGGTCAGCATCACGCCCTCCGCCTGCGCCACCGCAACCACTTCGGCCTGCGCCGCCAGCATCGCCGCCCGCGCGGGTGCACCCTCGGTTTGGAAAGCCCCGTAAGGCGCGCCCAACACCGCCGAGACCTGATTGACGCCGACGTTGATCAGGAACTTCCACCACAGCTGATGGACCATGTCGTCGCGCAGATCATGATCGATGCCGACCTGAGCGAACAGGCTCGAGACCGCGGTCAGCGAGGCTGCCTGCGCCTCGTTCGGGGTATCGGCAGCACCGAAGACGATCCGTCCCAGCGAGTTGTAGCGGATCTGGCGTTCATCGCGTACCGCGTCGATGCCGACGCTGAGAGCCAGCGGAACGAATGCCTCCGGAAAGGCCTCGGCCAGGATCCGTTCGCTGTCGATTCCATTAAGCAGACTCAGAATGACGGTGCCGGCACCGACCCAGCCGCGCAGCAGGCCGATGGCGTCGGCCAGCGCCGCCGCTTTCACGGACACCACGATCAACTCGACCGGCTCGGCGTCGTTGGTAGGTACCACGCGGAAGTGCTGTTCCACACCGTTGACCCACGTCGGCCGGTCCTGGTAGCGCTGAGCCCGGCCTGTATCGGCGATCACGGCGAAATCCACGGCGTCGCAGTCCAACCGGCTGCCGTAGGCGGCACCGATCGCCCCCAGCCCGACCAGCCGCACCCGCATCGGGGTCAGTCCCCCAACGGTGCGAAAGGCACCCCGCGCGCGGTGAGTTCGGCCTCGCCGCCGTCGATGGCGGTCAGCACCCACAGTCCGCCCGGGCGGATCGCCACCGTGTGTTCCCAGTGAGCGGCTGTCGAGCCGTCACGGGTGACCACGGTCCATTCATCGTCCAAGGTGGCCGTCGCGTCGCTGCCCAGGGTGACCATCGGCTCAATGGCCAAGCAGGTCCCCTTGCCAATGAGCTCGCCACGGCCGATGCGACCGACATTGGGGACGTCCGGCGGTTCGTGCATCCGCCGGCCGATGCCGTGGCCGGTGTACTCGGCGATGACGCCGTACCCGGCATTGCGTTTGCGGATGGAGCGCTCCACGGCGTGGGAGATGTCACCGATGCGTCCGCCGACCCGCGCTGCCGCGATCCCGGCCCACATCGCCTCGCGGGTCGCGTCCGAAAGCGCCGCGCGTTCGGCGGAGAGTTCGCCGACACCGAAGGTGACTGCCGAATCACCGTGCCAGCCGTTCAGCGAGACGCCGAAGTCCACACTCACCAGGTCGCCCTCGGCCAGCACCCGACCGCCGGGAATGCCGTGCACGATCTCCTCATTGACCGAGATACAGGTCACGGCAGGATAGGGCGGCATCCCGAACGATGAGCCATAGCCGAGGAAGGACGATATTGCGCCGGCGGCGTTGATGCGTTCCGCGGCGAGCGCATCCAGTTCAGCGGTGGTGACCCCCGGCGCCGCGGCCTCACGGACGGCGTTGAGGATGTCGGCCACGATGCGTCCGGCACTGCGCATCGCTTTGATCTGAGTGTCTGACTTGACCTCGATCGCAGCACGTCGTCGCAACGATCAGCCCAGCTTCGCATCCAAGGCTGCCGTAATGCGCTGGGCCACCTCGTCGATTGATCCGATGCCGTCCACCTCGAGCAGCAGCTCGCGACTGCGGTATTCGTCGAGCAGCGGATCGGTGGCTTCGTTGTAAACCGCCATCCGGTGCTTGATGGTCTCGGCATTGTCGTCGGCGCGCCCTTCGACCTCGGCGCGCTTGAGCAACCGTTCGGTGAGCAGGTCGGCATCGGCGGTCAACGCGATCACGGCGTCCAGGCCGGAATCGCCACATGCCATGGCGTCATCGAGGGCCGATACCTGACCGATGGTGCGGGGATACCCGTCCAATAGCCACCCGTCGACGGCATCCGGCTTGCAGATGCGGTCGGCAACCACGGCGTTGGTGATCTCATCGGGGACATAACCGCCGTCGGCGAGAATCGCGGACACCTTCTTGCCGAGTTCGGTCTGGTTCTTGACGTTGTCCCGAAAGATGTCTCCGGTGGAGATGGCCGGCACCCCATAATGTGCCGCGATCCCGATGGCTTGCGTTCCCTTCCCCACTCCTGGTGGGCCCATGATGAGGAGTTTCATCGCAGGAATCCTTCGTAGTTGCGTTGCTGAAGCTGACTTTGGATCTGTTTGACCGTGTCCAGCCCGACACCGACGATGATCAGGATCGACGTGCCGCCGAAGGGGAATTGGTTCTGGGTTCCGAAGAGCACGAAGGCGACCGCGGGGATCAGCGCGACGATCCCCAGATACAAGGACCCCGGTGCCGTCAATCGAGAGAGCACATGAGCCAAGTAGCGCTCAGTCGGTCCGCCCGCACGAACCCCGGGAATGAAGCCGCCGTACTTCTTCATGTTGTCGCTGACCTCAACCGGATCGAAGGTGATCGACACGTAGAAGTACGCGAAGAAGATGATCAGCAGGAAGAAGACCGACTCATATCCCCAACTGCCCATCGCCATATAGGTGGAGATCCATTGCGCCACCGGGCTGGTGGGCTGGAACTGGGCGTACAACACGGGCAGATAAAGAATCGAGGAGGCGAAGATCACCGGGATGACGCCGGCCTGGTTCACCTTGATCGGAATGTAGGTGGTGCTGCCACCGATGAGTTTGCGTCCGACCATGCGCTTGGCGTACTGGACGGGGATCCGACGTTGCGCTTGTTCCATGAAGACCACGGCCAGCATGACCGCCAGTCCGACCGCGATGGTGGCGGCGAAGACGAACCAACCACGGGCATCCGGCATGCCGTTCTCGCCAGTGGCGATCGCAATGGCCCACAGCGACGCCGGGAACTGCGCCGCGATCTGGGTGAAGATCATCACCGACATGCCGTTGCCGACGCCACGGTCAGTGATCAGCTCACCCAGCCACATGATGACCCCGGTACCGGCGGTCATGGTCAGGATCATGGTGATGATGGAGAACAGGCTCTTGTCGTAGACCAGGTCCTGGGTGCAGCCCTGGAAGAGTTGGCCATTGACGGCCAGGGTCACGAAGGCCGTGGAGTTCAGCACTGCGAGCACGATGGTGAGGTACCGGGTGTACTGGGTGATCTTCTGGGTGCCGGAGGCACCTTCCTTCTTCAGCTTCTCCAACCGCGGAATCACCACGGTGAGCAGCTGGAGAATGATGCTGGCGGTGATGTAGGGCATGATGCCCAGCGCGAAGATCGCCAACTGCAGCAGCGCACCACCGGAGAACAGCTGGATCATCGAGTACAGACCCGCAGTGTCATTGGCGGTAGCCGAGGCGCGGCAGGCGTTCACCGCAACCACGTTGACGTTGGGAGTAGGGATCACCGACCCCAGGCGGAAGATCGCCAGGATCATCAAGGTGAACAGAATCTTCTTGCGCAGGTCAGGCGTGCGTAGCGCATTAGCGAAGGCGGACAGCATTGCCGAACCCAACTCCTAACGGTTTGTGTATCCCGAAGGACACTCACCAGTCCGGGACAACCCGGGCAACTCTATCAAGGACGTACCGTTTTCCCGACTCGGTTCCGAGGAACCGTGTGGGCTGACGAATCCCAGACGAAAGACAGGACCAGCCGACATCGACTGGTCCTGTCCTATGGTCATCGTGAACTCTCCGCGAGGGTTCAGAGCTCGGTGACGCTACCGCCGGCGGCCTCGATCTTGGCCTTGGCCGATGCAGAGAATGCGTTCGCACTCACCTGCACGGCGACCGCAAGGTCGCCGTTGCCCAGGATCTTGACCAACTGGCCATCGCGAACCGCACCCTTGGCGACCAGATCGGCCACAGTGACCTCACCGCCGGCCGGGTAGAGCTCGGCCAGCTTGGCCACATTGACCACCTGGTACTCGACGCGGAACGGGTTGTTGAATCCCCGCAACTTCGGCAGCCGCATGTGCAGCGGCATCTGACCGCCCTCGAAGTTCTCCGGAACGTTCTTCCGTGCTCCGGTTCCCTTCGTACCGCGGCCCGCAGTCTTACCCTTGGACGCCTCACCGCGACCCACGCGGGTCTTTGCGGTCTTGGCTCCGGGGGCGGGGCGCAGGTGATGAACCTTCAGTGCCATGTCAGTCGACCTCCTCGACGGCGACCAGGTGCGGGATGGCAGCGACCATGCCCCGAATCTCGGGACGGTCCTCCTTCACCACAACATCGCCGATGCGCTTCAAACCCAGCGAACGCAGGGTGTCGCGCTGATTTTGCTTGCCCCCGATCCCGGAACGGATCTGGGTCACCTTCAACCGAGTCATGCGTGGGCCTCCTCGGCACGAGCTCGCAGGATTGCGGCCGGGGTCACGTCCTCGACCGAGAGCCCGCGGCGCTTGGCCACAGCTTCCGGCTCCTCGAGGCTCTGCAGCGCGGCGACGGTGGCATGCACCACATTGATCGCGTTGTCCGAGCCCAGGGACTTGGCCAGCACATCGTGCACGCCGGCGCACTCCAGGACCGCCCGCGCCGAACCACCGGCGATGACACCGGTACCCGGCGATGCCGGACGCAGCATCACGACACCGGCAGCCTTTTCGCCTTGCACCGGGTGCGGGATGGTGCCTTGGATACGAGGAACGCGGAAGAAGTGCTTCTTCGCCTCCTCGACGCCTTTGGCGATGGCCGCGGGCACCTCCTTGGCCTTGCCGTAGCCGACACCGACCATGCCGTCGCCGTCGCCGACGACGACCAGAGCGGTGAAGCTGAAGCGTCGACCACCCTGGACGACCTTCGCCACCCGGTTGATCGCCACGACCCGCTCCAGGTAGTTGCTCTTTTCCTTCTCAGCAGCGGCGTCTCGGCCCCGACGGTCATCGCGTCCGCGACGCTGCTCACCACTGGCACCGCCTCCGCGGCGCTGGGTTCCATTCATCGTGAGTGATTACCTTTCCGTCAGAATCCGAGACCGGCTTCGCGGGCCCCGTCGGCCAGCGCAGCAATCCGCCCGTGGTACTTGTTGCCGGCGCGGTCGAAGACCACGCTGGCGACACCGGCAGACTTGGCGCGCTCAGCGACCAGCTTGCCGACCTCTTTGGCCTTGGCGGACTTGTCGCCGTCAGCGGTACGCAGCTCCAGCGAGGACGCCGAAGCCACCGTGATGCCGGCAACGTCGTCGATCACCTGGGCCGAGATGTGCCGGCTGGACCGGTTCACAACAAGCCGTGGGCGATCCGCGGTACCTGCGATCTTCTTGCGACCACGAGCCTGCCGACGCAACCGCGCCGCAGCCTTGTCGGCCATGCCTTTGTTGACCGAAAGCGAGGAAGCCATCACTTGCCAGCCTTTCCAACCTTGCGGCGAACATGTTCGCCGGCGTAGCGCACGCCCTTGCCCTTGTAAGGCTCAGGCTTGCGGATCTTGCGGATGTTCGCGGCGACCTCGCCCACCGCCTGCTTGTCGATCCCGTAAACGGTGAACTTGGTGTTGCTCTCCACCGAGAAGGTGATGCCCTTCGGGGCGTCCACCACCACCGGATGGGAGAAACCGAGGTTGAACTCCAGTTGCTCGGGGCTCTTCAAGGTGACGCGGTAGCCGACCCCGACGATCTCGAGTTTCTTCTCATAGCCGGCCGTGACACCGGTGACCATATTGGCCACCAGGGTGCGGGTGAGGCCATGGAGCGAGCGAGACCGGCGCTCGTCGTTGGGACGGGACACCTCAATCTCACCGGCATCGTTGCGAGCCACGGTGATGGGCTCGGCGACAACATGTTCCAGGCTGCCCTTGGGACCGGAGACGGAGACCTTCTGGCCGTCGAGGTTCACCTCGACGCCAGCGGGAATGGCGATCGGAAGCTTGCCGATTCGTGACATCTGTTCAGCTCCTCTCTCACCACACGTAGGCGAGCACTTCGCCGCCAACGCTACGGGATTTGGCCTCTTTGTCGGTCAACAGACCTTGAGAGGTGGAGATGATCGCGATGCCCATGCCGCCGAGCACCTTCGGCAGCGCGGTCGACTTGGCATACACGCGCAGGCCCGGCTTGGAGATACGACGCAGCCCGGCGATCGAACGCTCCCGGTTGCTGCCGTACTTCAAATCGACGCGCAGAGTCTTGCCGACTTCGCCGGCGCCCGGCTCGAGCACCTCGAAGCCGGAGATGTAGCCCTGTGTCTTCAGGATCTCGGCGATCCCCACCTTGATCTTGCTGTGCGGCATGCTGGTCGACTCGTGGTACGCCTGGTTGGCGTTCCGCAGTCGCGTCAGCATGTCCGCGATCGGATCGGTCATGGTCATGGCAGTTGATGCCTCTTTCTCGCCATGGTTTCCGCGATAGCGCGGACCTTCAGCGGGTTGTGGTTGGTCCGGGTGGAGTTACTCACCAGGAGGACTTGATGACGCCGGGCAGTTCGCCGGCATGGGCCATTTCGCGCACGCAGATCCGGCACAGGCCGAACTTGCGGTAGACAGCCTTGGGACGGCCGCACTTGTTGCACCGGGTGTAGGCGCGCACGGCGAACTTGGGCTTACGCGACTGCTTCACCTTCAGAGCGGTTTTTGCCATGGTCAGCTCACTTCTTCCTCTTGCCCGAGAAAGCCGGGCCCTTCTTCTTGGCGACCTTGGCGACTTCGTCCGCCGGGGCCTTGAACGGGAAGCCCAGCGCCTTCAGCAGCGCACGGCCCTCATCGTCGGTAGTCGCGGTGGTGACGAACGTGATGTCCATCCCTCGCGGCTTGTCGATCTTGTCCTGGTCGATCTCGTGGAACATCACCTGCTCGGTCAGACCGAAGGTGTAGTTGCCCTTGCCGTCGAACTGGCGAGCGCTCAAGCCTCGGAAGTCACGGATACGCGGCAATGCCAGGGTGAGCAGCCGGTCGGCGAACTCCCACATGCGGTCGCCACGCAGCGTGACGTGAGCTCCAATGGGCTGGCCTTCGCGCAGCTTGAACTGTGCGATCGACTTGCGAGCCTTGGTGACGGTGGGCTTCTGGCCGGTGATCTGGGTGAGGTCGCGCACAGCGGCGTCGATCACCTTGGAATCACGAGCCGCCTCGCCGACGCCCATGTTGACCACGATCTTGACCAGACCGGGGATCTGCATCACATTCGCGTAGCCGAATTCGGTGTGCAATGCCGGAGCGATCTCGGAGCGGTATTTCTCCTTCAACCTCGGCATCGTTGTGGTCGCAGTGGCGGCCATCAGATCTCCTTCCCGGTCTTGCGGGCGATCCGGACGCTGCGAGTAGCGGTGTACTCGGTGCCGTCGGAACGACGCTTGGTGACTTCCTCGCGCTCGTAGCCGACGCGGGTCACCACATCCTTGCCATCGACCTTGACGACCAACTGCACGTTGGAGGCATCGATCGGCGCCTCGACGCTGATGATGCCGGCGGCATTGTTGGTGCGGGTCTGGTTGTTCGGGGTCTCTTTCTTGTGCTTCTTGACGATGTTCACGCCTTGCACGACGACCCGTCCGGCCACGGGATCGACGGTGAGGATCTCACCGATCCGACCCTTGTCCTTGCCGGCGATGACCTTGACGCGGTCACCCTTCTTCACATGCAACGAGTTAGCCATGTCAGAGCACCTCCGGAGCCAGCGAGATGATGCGCATGTACTTCTTGTCGCGCAGCTCACGGCCCACCGGGCCGAAGATGCGGGTACCGCGGGGTTCCCCGTCGGCCTTCAACAGCACAGCGGCGTTCTCATCGAACTTGATGTAGGAACCATCGGGACGACGGGTTTCCTTCACCGTGCGGACGATGACGGCCTGAACCACCTCGCCCTTCTTGACGTTGCCACCGGGGATCGCATCCTTGACCGTGGCCACGATCTTGTCACCAAGACCGGCGTAGCGACGCTTCGAGCCACCGAGCACCCGGATGCACAAGATCTCCTTGGCACCGGTGTTGTCGGCGACCTTCAGTCGCGTCTCCTGCTGGATCATCTGCAATATCTCCTGATCACTTGGCCTTTTCGAGGATCTCGACCAGACGCCAGCGCTTGGTTGCCGACAGCGGTCGGGTCTCCATCACGCGAACGCGGTCGCCCACCCCGGCGGAGTTGGCTTCGTCGTGCGCCTTCAGGCGCTCAGACTTGGTCATGACCTTGCCGTAGAGCGGGTGCTTGACCCGCTGCTCCACGGCGACGACCACGGTCTTGTCCATCTTGTCCGACACCACGATCCCCTCGCGCACCTTGCGCGCGGCGTTGCGGACCTTCGTCTCTTCGCTCATCTGACTCACTTGTCCTCATCCGGATCGGGCACGATGCCGAGATTCCGCTCCTGCAGCACGGTGTAGATCCGAGCGATGTCCTTGCGGGCCTCGCGCAGCCGTCCGTGGGATTCCAGTTGACCGGTGGCCGCGGCGAACCGCAGTCCGAACAACTCTTCCTTCAGCTCGGTCACCTTGGCGTTGAGCTCCTCGCGGCTCAGGCCGCGCAGCTCGGAAGCCGTCGTCGTCTTAGCCATCTCAGACCTCCCCACCTTCCCGCTTGACGAAGCGGGCCTTGAACGGCAGCTTGTGGATCGCGAGCCGCATGGCTTCGCGAGCGACAGGCTCCTCAACACCGGACAGTTCGAACAGAACCCGTCCAGGCTTGATGTTGGCGACCCACCATTCCGGTGAGCCCTTGCCCGAACCCATCCGGGACTCAGCAGGATGCTTCGTCATCGGACGGTCGGGGTAGATATTGATCCAGACCTTGCCGCCACGCTTGATGTGACGGGTCATGGCGATACGGGCGCTTTCAATCTGACGGTTCGTCAGGTAGCCGCCCTCGATCGCCTGGATACCGTAATCACCGAAAGCGATCTTGGTACCACCCTTGGCCATTCCGGTCCGCTTGGGGTGGTGCTGCTTGCGGTGCTTGACTCGACGGGGAATCAACATGTCAGGCTCCTGCGTTCTCTTGCGGCGTCTCCGCGGCTGCCGGTGCGGTCACCTCAGCGGTGGCCTCTGCACGACGCCGACCGCCACGGTTTGCGTTACCTGCGCCACCGTCGCGGCGCGGGCCACGGGCCGGACGCGTGCGTCCACCGCTCGCCTGCCGGGCAGCCTTCTGGGCGGCCCGTTCCATACGGTTGCCAGAAACATCACCCTTGTAGATCCAGACCTTCACGCCGATGCGACCGAAGGTGGTGCGGGCCTCGTAGAAGCCGTAGTCGATGTCGGCGCGCAGCGTGTGCAGCGGCACCCGACCTTCGCGGTAGAACTCCGAGCGGCTCATTTCGGCACCGCCCAGACGACCGGAGCACTGAATCCGAATGCCCAAGGCGCCGGCTCGCATAGCGCTCTGCTGCGCCTTGCGCATGGCGCGGCGGAAGGCCACGCGAGCGCCGAGCTGCTCAGCAACACCCTGAGCAACGAGTTGGGCGTCGGTCTCGGGGTTCTTGACCTCGAGGATGTTGAGCTGCACCTGCTTACCGGTGAGCTTCTCCAGTTCGGCACGCACCCGCTCGGCCTCGGCGCCGTTGCGGCCGATGACGATGCCCGGACGCGCGGCGTACAGGAAGATGGTCACCCGCTCACTACGACGCTCGATCTCCACGCTGGAGATGCCGGCACGCTCGAGGTTCTTCGCCAGGTAGCGGCGAACCTTCACGTCCTCGGCGACCAGATCGGAATAGCCCTTTTCGGCGTACCAACGGGTCTTGTGGTCAGTGGTGATCCCCAGGCGGAAGCCGTGTGGGTTGATCTTTTGGCCCATGCTCAGGCTCCCTTCGTGATCTTGGGCTCGACGACAACAGTGATGTGGCTGGCCCGCTTCAGGATTCGGCTGGCCGAGCCTTTGGCCCGGGGGCGAATCCGCCGCAGGGTCATGCCTTCGTCGACGAAAGCCGCCGACACGAACAGTTCGTCGGCCCGCAGGCCTTCGGTGTTCTCAGCATTGGCGGTGGCGCTGGCCACCACCTTGTAAACCGGCTCAGAGGCCGCCTGTGGGGCGAACTTGAGCACGTCCAGGGCTTCGGTGACGTCCATTCCGCGCACCAAGTCGACGACGCGACGAACCTTCAAGGGGCTCATCCGCACGTGCTTGGCAATCGCGTAGGAGCCAGGCCGGTCCCCGAGCAGGGCTGCGCGACGACTGGGCCGCTCGTTTTTGCTCATGGTTGTTTCCAGTTCCTCATCTGCCCCGCTCAGCGGCGGCGTGCCTTCTTGTCGTCCTTGATGTGCCCGCGGAAGGTGCGGGTGGGCGCGAACTCGCCCAGCTTGTGCCCGATCATGGCTTCAGTCACGAAGACCGGCACATGCTTGCGACCGTCGTGCACCGCGATGGTGTGACCGATCATGTCCGGAGTGATCATCGAGCGCCGAGACCAGGTCTTGATGACCTGCTTGGTGCCCTTCTCATTCTGGGCGTCGACCTTCTTCACCAGATGGTCGTCGACGAAGGGGCCCTTCTTCAGGCTGCGTGGCATTGCGTTACCTCACCTGTCCTATCAGCGCTTCTTGCCGGACTTGCGGCGACGCACGATCAGCCGCGAACTCGCCTTGTTCTTATCCCGGGTGCGACCCTCGGGCTTGCCCCATGGGGAAACCGGGTGTCGACCACCGGAGGTCTTGCCCTCGCCACCGCCGTGGGGGTGGTCGATGGGGTTCATGGCCACACCGCGCACGGTCGGGCGGATGCCCTTCCAACGGTTGCGACCGGCCTTGCCCCAGTTGATGTTGGATTGCTCGGCGTTGCCGACCTCACCGACGGTGGCGCGACAACGAACGTCCACCATCCGCATTTCACCCGAAGGCAGCCGCAGCGTAGCCATCTTGCCTTCGCGGGCGACCAACTGGATCCGGGCACCGGCCGAACGGCCGAGCTTGGCTCCGCCGCCGGGACGCATCTCGACCGCGTGCACCGTGGTGCCCACCGGGATGTTGCGCAGCGGCAGGTTGTTGCCAGGCTTGATGTCAGCGCCCTCACCGGCCTCAACCATCGCACCCTGCTCCAGTCCGAGCGGCGCGATGATGTAGCGCTTCTCGCCGTCCAGGTAGTGCAGCAGCGCGATGCGCGCGGTGCGGTTGGGGTCGTATTCGATATGAGCGACCTTGGCCGGGACGCCGTCCTTGTCGTAGCGACGGAAGTCGACCAGCCGGTAGGCCTGCTTGTGACCGCCACCGATGTGCCGGGTGGTGATCCGACCGGAGTTGTTGCGGCCACCGGTCTTCGGCTTCGGCGCGAGTAGAGACTTCTCCGGCGTGGAGCGAGTCAGTTCAACGAAGTCGGCCACGCTCGAGCCGCGACGGCCCGGAGTGGTCGGCTTGTACTTACGGATACCCATGAGTTCGTTTTCCTTGTCTGGCTGCCAGGGGCTTAGGCGAGTGCCCCGGAGAAGATGTCAATGCGCTGGCCCTCAGCGACGCTCACGATGGCGCGCTTGGTGTCCTTCTGCTTGCCCCAGCCGGCACGAGTCCGACGGCGCTTGCCCTGGCGGTTGGCGGTGTTCACACCGGTCACCTTGACGCCGAAGACTGCCTCGACCGCGATCTTGATCTCGGTCTTGTTGGCATCCGGTGCCACCAGGAAGGTGTACTTGTTCTCATCCAGCAGGCTGTAAGCCTTCTCGCTGACCACAGGGGCCAGCAGGATGTCGCGGTGATCGCGGATCTTCAGCTCGCTCACTTCGTCTCCTCCTTGGGCTCAGCCTTGGCCTTGGCCTTCGGCGCAGCCTTGGTCTTCGGCGCAGCTTCGGCGCTGTCATCAGACACGGCTGCTGCCTTGGCCTTGGGCTCGGCTTTCGCTTTGGGCTCGGCCTTCGCCTTGGGTTCGGCCTTGGCCTTCGCCTTGGGCTCGGCGACGGGCTCGGGTGCCACTTCGGCGGCAACCACAGTCACTTCGCTCGAGCCGGACAGCGGCCCGGCCACGAAGCTGGCGAGCGCAGCGCTGGTGAAGACGACATCGTCGCTGTTCACCACGTCGTAGGCGTTCAACTGATCGACGGCCAGGGCATGCACCGAGGCGACATTGCGCAGACTCAGCCACGCCACATCCTCGTCGCGATCCAGCACCACCAGCAGCTTGGCACCGCCGATCTCTGCCAGGGCTTGCAGTGCCGCCTTCGTGGAGGGAACCTCACCGGCCACGATGCTGTCGATCACATGGACCCGACCATCGCGTGCCCGATCCGACAGAGCACCACGCAAAGCGGCGGCGATCATCTTCTTCGGGGTGCGCTGGGCATAGCTGCGCGGTTGTGGGCCATGAACGACGCCACCACCGGTCCACTGCGGCGCACGGCGGGAACCCTGGCGGGCGCGGCCGGTGCCCTTCTGACGCCACGGCTTGGCGCCGCCGCCGGCGACTTCTCCGCGGGTCTTGGTGGCGTGGGTGCCCTGACGGGCGGCGGCCAACTGAGCCACAACGACCTGGTGGATCAGCGGCACATTGGTCTGTACGTCGAACAGTTCGCCGGGCAGTTCAGCCTTGGCGGACTTGGTGCCGATCACGGCAACGGTTCGGGTTTCGGTCATGCTTTCACACCCTTCTTGGCCGCAGTCCGCACCACGACGAGCGTGCCCTTGGGGCCGGGCACGGAGCCCTTCACCAGGATCAAGCCGCGTTCGGTATCCACGCCATGGACGGTCAGGTTCTGCACGGTCACCTTGTCCACACCCATCCGGCCGGCCATCCGGGTGCCTTTGAAGACGTGACCGGGAGTGGCGCAGGCGCCAATGGAGCCCGGGGAGCGGTGCTTGCGGTGCACGCCGTGGCTGGCCCGCAGACCGCCGAAGCCGTGCCGCTTCATGACACCAGCGGTGCCCTTGCCCTTGGTGACGCCGGTCACATCCACCACATCTTCGGCGGAGAAAACGTCAGCGTTGAGTTCCTGGCCGATGGTGTAGGTGCTGGCATCCGCAGTACGCAGTTCGACCAGATGCTTGCGCGGGGTGACCCCGGCCTTGTCGAAATGGCCCGCGGCCGGCTTGGTGACCTTCTTGGCCTTCACCGCACCAAAACCCAGTTGGACGGCGGAGTAGCCGTCATTGTCAGCGGTGCGGATCTGGGTGACCACACAGGGTCCCGCCTGGATCACGGTCACCGGCACTACCTTGTTGTCAGCATCCCAGACCTGGGTCATTCCCAGCTTGGTGCCGAGCAGGCCCTTCACAGTTCGATCGCTCATCTGTACTGACCTCACGGAAGCTTGATCTCGATATCGACACCGGCCGGAAGGTCGAGTCGCATCAGCGAGTCGACGGTCTTCGGCGTCGGGTCGAGGATGTCGATCAGCCGCTTGTGCGTGCGCATTTCAAAGTGCTCGCGGCTGTCCTTGTACTTGTGCGGAGAACGGATCACACAGAACACGTTCTTCTCGGTGGGCAACGGCACAGGGCCTGCCACCTTGGCGCCGGTACGGGTCACGGTGTCGACGATTTTCTTCGCCGAGGAGTCAATGACCTCGTGGTCGTAAGCCCGGAGTCGGATCCGGATCTTTTGTCCCGCCACTGGTTCGTCCTTCTTCTCGTCATTCTCGAACGGCGCATCTTTCCGATCGAGCCGTGTTACTCCGACCCCCGAGGTCGGGCGTGTCGGACCAGTTCTGGGCCGCGCACAACCAATCTTTGGATGAGTCGTGGTAGGGCCCGGCACCCGCGCGCCAGACTTGCCGGAAGGCCGCCAACGCAGGCGTCCTTGTCGGAGCAACCTGTCGATTCTCCCACGCATGCGGCGAGGATGCAAAATCACCCCGGGGAGAGGGACAATGCCGTTCGTGTCCGCTTCTTTCTCCCCCGCGACAACGCCGCGTCAGCATATCGGTGCCGGAATCGCGCTGGGTCTGGCCGCCTCGCTGACCTTCGCCACCTCGGGCACCTTCGCGCGACCGTTGCTGGAGGCCGGCTGGACGCCCGGTGCCGCCGTCCTGTGGCGCACCGGGATCGCTGCGGCCATCCTGCTGCCGCCGGGATTGGTGATCTTCCGTCATCGGCTGCGCCAGGTGCTGGCGGAATGGCCGATGTTCGTCGCTTTCGGAGTGTTGGCGGTCGCCACTGCGCAGGGCATGTATTTCGCGGCCGTCTCCCGCATGAGTGTGAGCGTCGCCCTCCTGCTGGAGTATCTGGCTCCGGTGGCGTTGGTGGCGCTGGCGTGGGTGCGTCAACGTCGCGCCCCGGCGCGGCTAGTCCTGCTCGGCGCCGGGCTCAGCGTGGCAGGTCTGCTATGCGTCCTCGATCTCACCGGCGCCCGGCTGGATCCACTCGGCGTGCTCTTCGGCTTAGGTGCCATGACCGGTGCGGCGGCCTATTTCCTGATCAGTGCCCGACCGTCGCAACTACCGGCCTTCGCGTTGCCGGTCTTCGGCCTGCCCGTGGGTGCACTGGCCCTAGGGGTCGGGGTGGGTTCGGGGGTGATGCCCTACGCCGCTCCCCTGGTGTCCGTGACGTTGATGGGTGGGACTGTCCCCTGGTGGGTGCCGTTGTCGGTGGTGGTCCTCGCTGCCACGGTAGCGGCCTATGTCCTTGGCGTGGCCGGGGTGGCGCTCATGGGAGAACGGCTGTCGAGTTTCGTCAGCCTCTCCGAGGTCCTGTTCGCGGCATTGATCGCAGCCGTCGTGCTCGGCGAATTGCCGAGCGGCATTCAGATCTTCGGCGGGGTGCTGATCGTGGCCGGCGCCGTGGCGATCCGGCTGTCCACCGGGGATGCGCCGGCTGGCCTGCCGACCCTGCCGGATCGGGTCGAGGCGGTGCACCCACCGGCACATCCACCGGCGAGAACGCCGACGCTCACCGAGGCATCCGCCGCCAGATCGCCCGAGGAACCAGTGGTGCCACCGCGAACATGACGCGAAGCTGCCACGGAATCCACAACTCAACCCCATGGCCAGCGCGGATCCGACGTACCACCGCCTCGGCGACCTGATCGGGAGTCGAGGAGAACGGTGCCGGCGCCATACCGGCGGTCATGCGCCCGATGACGAAACCCGGGCGCGCGATGATCAGGTGCACGCCGGTGCCGTGCAGGGCGTCGGCCAAACCGGAGGCGAACCCGTCCAGACCAGCCTTAGCCGAGCCGTAGACGTAATTCGCCCGCCGAACCCGGACTCCGGCCACCGAGGAGAAGGCGACCAGGGTGCCCCGTCCCCGTTGACGCATACGTCGCGCCAACACCGTCAACAGCGATGCCTGAGCGACGAAGTCGGTGTGCAGGATTCCTGCGGCCACGCTCGGGTCGGACTCTGCGGCTCCCTGATCGCCGAGGATCCCGAAAGCCAGCACCGCGACATCGATCGGCCCGAACCGCTCCTCGATCTGGGCGACCACGGATTCCTGGCCGCCGATGATGTCGGCATCGAATTCAACAGTTTCGACCCGGTTCGCCCCCGCGGCCAAGCACGCCGCCACAGCCTCGGGAAGCGGTCCGGGACGCATCGCCAGCACCACATCGGCTCCGGGAGCGAGCCGCCGGGACACCGCGGAGCCGATTTCGCTACGACCGCCGAAGATCGCGACGAGGGGACTCACAACTCGGCAGCCAATCGCCGCAACCGGTTCAGGCAGGACTCCCGGCCAAGCAACTCCATGGATTCGAACAGCGGCGGCGAGACCAGCGACCCGGTCAACGCGACCCGCACCGGACCGAAGGCGAACTTCGGCTTGATTTCCAAGCCTTCGACCAGGGCCACCCGCAGTGCCTCGTGGATCTGCTCGTGCTGCCACTCCCCCAGGTCAGTCAACACCTGCTGGGCGGCTTCGATCACCCGGGCCGCGTCCGGGCCGACCTTGGCCAGCGCCTGCGGATCGGTGACGATCTCGGCGTCGGCAGCGAAAAGGTAACTCAGCTTCGGCAGCGCCTCACTGAGCAACACCAACCGCTCCTGGATCAGCGGAGTGGCGGCCCTCAGCAGCGCCAGGTCTTGTTCACTGGGGGAATCCCAGCCGGCGTAGCGATTCGCGTAGTCGATGATGCGATCAGCGAGTTCTGCCGCATCCAGCTCACGGATGTACTCCCCGTTGAGCGCGTTCAGCTTGGTCAGATCGAAGATCGGGCCAGTGGTATTCACCTTGGCCCAGTCGAAGGCGGCTACGAACTCCTCGAAAGTGGTCATGTCGCGGCCCTCGTGGACCGGCGGGTAGGCCAATAGCTGCAGGAAGTTGCGCAACGCCTCCGGCAGGTAGCCCTGCTCGGCGAACCAGGTGAGTCGAGCGGCCGGATTCTTGCGCTTGGAGATCTTGGACTTGTCCGTATTTCGCAGCAGCGGCATGTGGGCGAACGCCGGAGCCTCCCAGCCGAGCCAGCGATAGAGCTGCAGGTGCTTCGGAGTCGAGGAGATCCACTCCTCGCCGCGCACCACGTGGGTGATTCCCATCAGATGGTCGTCCACGACCACCGCCAGGTGATAGGTGGGGAACCCATCGGCCTTGAGGATCACCTGATCATCGGGGTGGGGTGCGTTCACCTCACCTCGGATCAGGTCGGCGAAACTCAACGCGATGTCCTCGGGGATCAGCATGCGCACCACGGGAGTCTCGCTGAAGCCGGGAAGGGCCGCGCGCTCCTCCCGGGTCTTGCCGTAGCACAGCCGGTCGTAGCCGGTCACCGAGGTCTTGCTGCGCTGCTGCTCGGCGCGCATCTCGGCCAACCGCTCCGAGGAGCACCAGCAGTAGTAGGCGTGCCCGTCGGCGAGGAGTTGATCGACATAGGGCCGGTAGGTATCCAGCCGCTCGGACTGCCGATACGGCTGATAGGGCCCACCACGGTCAGGACCCTCGTCCCAGTCCAGCCCCAGCCAGTGCAGCGTGTCGTAGATCTGTTGCTCTGAATCCTCCCGATACCGCGCCCGATCAGTGTCCTCGATCCGCAGCACGAACTGCCCACCGCGAGCCCGTGCAAACGCCAAATTGAACAACGACATGTAGGCCGTACCCACGTGCGGATCCCCCGTCGGGGACGGCGCCACGCGCAGCCGAACAGAACCAGAACTCATAACCCGACCACCCTACAGCCCCCCGTCCCCCACCAGAGACTCCCAAAAGCCGCAGAAGCTCCCGAACCTTCGGGAGCAACTGCGCGTTTTGGGAGCGCCTCGGGAAGGGTCAGAGCTCGACGTAGTAGTCGACGTTGGTGAGGAGGGGACGGGAATCGAATTCGCGGTTCCATTCGACCTTGATGCCGTGGGATTCCAGGATCGGGAGCACCTGATCACGCATGAACTCCACCGATACCTGCTCGTACCACCACTGCTTGCCTTCGGGCAGCAGCTTCTCGTACTCGTCGCGATCGATCAGTTGATCCAATGCGGCACCGTAGGAGATCTCCACGTGGCCGTGGTCGATCAGATGCTCGGCATCACCGGCGTGGTAGTACACATAGCCGCGGTAGCCGCTGTCGGGGCCGAGATAGTCACGGATGTCCCGATTGCCGCAGTCGGTGCAACAGGAGAACCCCTCCAGGGCCAGGATGCCGGCCTCGTTGAGGGCTTCGAAGGCGGCGTTCAACGACGTCTTGGCCTCCTCGCCGAACCCGGCCTGCTGTTCAGCGCGTGCTGCCACCACGGCTTCGAAGGCTTCGGTGAGGATGCCATCGGGCAGCGAGAACTGCTCTTTGACCTCCTCGACGAAATCGGCAGGGTCGGTGAACCCCAGGATCACTTGCCGCCACGCAGCAATCACCAAGTCGGCCTCGGGTCCGACATCGAGGCCGAGGGAGGCGGGTAGGCGCAACTCGTCAGGAGGTTGGTTGTAGCGGTACATGAAGTAAGCCTGCCAAGTCCAGGTATCCGCCGGGTTACAGCAGGCGCATCGCCCCAACCGCCGCATGCTAACTTGACCGACATGACCGAGACAGGTGCCGCCAACGACTTCATCCGCGACCGGGTTCGAACCGACCTGGAGCAAGGCACCTATGGCGGCCGAGTGCAGACGCGGTTCCCACCCGAGCCCAACGGCTACCTGCACATCGGACATGCCAAGGCCATCACCGTGGACTTCGGCATCGCCGAACAGTTCGGGGGCATCTGCAATCTGCGCCTGGATGACACCAATCCCGACACAGAAGAGGCTGAGTACTTCGAGTCGATCCTGGAAGACATCGGCTGGTTGGGTTACACCCCGGCCTCGGTGCTGCATGCCTCGGACTACTTCGAGCAGTTGTACACCTGGGCCGTCCACCTGATTGAGAAGGGTCTGGCCTACGTCGACGATTCCGATATCGAGACCATTTCGGCTCAGCGCGGCGGCTTCGGAAAGGCCGGCGTCGAGAGCCCCTACCGCACCCGCAGCATCGAGGAGAACCTCGACCTGTTCGCCCGGATGCGCGCCGGTGAGTTCGCCGACGGCACCAAGGTGCTGCGCGCCAAGATCGACATGAATCACGAGAACATGTCGATGCGCGATCCGGTCATGTACCGGGTGCGGCACTCCACCCATTTTCGTACCGGCGACACCTGGTGCATCTACCCCACCTACGACTGGGCGCACGGCCAGTCCGACGCCATCGAGAAGGTCACCCACTCCATCTGCACCTTGGAGTTCGACACCCATCGACCGCTCTACGACTGGTACCTGGCGCAGTTGCCGCTGCCGGCCGAGAAACCCGTACAGATCGAGTTCGCCCGCCTGGAGCTGACCCATACCGTGACCAGCAAGCGGCGCCTGGCGAAGCTGGTGAACGACGGCACCGTCGACGGCTGGGACGATCCCCGCATGCCCACGCTGCGCGGGTTGCGCCGCCGTGGCTACCCGGCGGCGGCGTTGCGCGCCTTCTGCACCGAGATCGGCACCACCCGCACCAACAGCAGGCAGAACATCGAGGCTCTGGAGTCCTATGTGCGCCGCGAACTCAACACCACCTCCTTGCGCCGGATGGCGGTACTGCACCCGCTGCGCCTGGTGATCGACAACTGGCCCACCGACGCCGAGGGCAACCCGGTGGTGGAGTACTTCGAAGTGACCAACAATCCCGAGAATCCTGCCGACGGCACGCGCCAGGTCGCCTTCAGCGGCGAACTGGTGATCGAGCAGGAGGATTTCGCCGAGGTTCCGCCGCCGAAGTTCTTCCGGCTCACGGTCGGACGCGAAGTGCGGCTGCGCGGCGCATACCTGGTCACCGCGACCAGCGTCGAACACGACACCGCAGGCAACCCGAGCTGTGTTCATGCCACCTACGATCCGGCCACCCGTGGCGGCGACGCCCCCGATGGACGCAAGGTGAAGTCGACCATGCACTGGGTCTCCACCGCCCACGCCCACCCGATCACGGTTGCTCTCTACGACCGACTGTTCGTGACCGAGGTTCCTGGTGAAGCCACCGGTGAAGCGCTGGACGACGTCAACCCGAACTCCCGCGAAGTCCTCACCGACTGCCTGGCTGAAGCCGCCTTGGCCCAGACCCCACCTGGCGACGTGGTCCAGTTCGAACGCCTCGGATACTTCGCCGCCGATCCGGACCACCCCGGACTGTTCCATCGCACCGTAGGGCTGCGCGACGAGTGGGCGGCGATTCAGAAACGGCGGGGTTGATCGGCCTTCATCTCCTAAGCTGAGGCCATGACCGACCGGCCCATCCCTGATCGACTCCCTCCCCTGACGCTGCCCGACCTCACCGGACGCCGCGTGATCGTCACCGGAGCCAGCTCGGGCATCGGCAAAGCCACCGCCACTGCGCTCGCCGCAGCCGGAGCAGACGTCGTCCTGGCGGTACGCAATCTCGTGAAAGGCGCTGCCGTCGCCGACGAGATCACCGAGCGGGTTCCGCAGGCCCGCCTGGAGGTGGAGCACATCGAACTCGGCTCGCTGGAGAGCATCGCATCGTTCGCCGAGCGGTTAGCCGGGACGCCGGTACACCTGCTGATCAACAACGCTGGGCTCAGCAGCGCCAGCAGCCAGGAAGTCACCAGCGACGGTTTCGATCGTCAGATCGGAGTGAACTACCTGGGTGCTTTCGCCCTGACTTGCCGACTATGGCCAGCCCTGCTCGCCGGCGCAGGCCGCGTGGTGGTGCTGGGGTCAATGATGGCCAGCCGCGCCCAGTTACCAGCTGATATCGGCCAGCGACCGGAGTCGACGGTCAGCGCCTATTCCATCTCAAAACTCGCCGCGGTCGTATTCGCCGGCGAATTGCGGCACCGCCTGGAAATCGCCGCCTCCCCGGTGACAGCCGTCGCTGCTCACCCGGGCTGGTCGCAAACCGCAATTTTCGATACCAACGGCCCACCTGCACCGATCATGTGGATCGGCAAGGCAACCGGCGCTATCCAGTCCCCTGCCGACGGCGCGCAACCAGTCTTGTTGGCCGCAACCGCCGTTGATCCGGCCCCCTACTACGGGCCTTTGCACCGCGCCGGTGCCTCTGGTCCTGCCGGCCCGGTGGCGTTGCCCCCTGGCGCTACCGAGCCCGGAGTGGGAGAGCTGCTCTGGAAGCGATCAGCAGAACTCACCGGTTGTGATCTCAGACCGTAAGGAACATTCATGCACGCACCTATTGGCGTCATCGGGGAAGCCCTGATCGACATCGTCGTCGACGCACACGGCACCACCACCGAGTTCGTCGGCGGATCCCCGGCCAATGTCGCTGTCGGTCTGGCTCGACTGGATCATCCCTGCTGGCTGGCCAGCCATTGGGGCACGGACGCCCGAGGCGAGCGCATCGCCGCTCTGCTCGTTGCCGAAGGCGTTCGCACCACCCAGGGCAGTGCCAGTGCCACTCGAACCTCGACCGCTACGGCTGATCTCGACACCGAAGGCGTGGCGAGCTACGAGTTCGACATCACCTGGGAGCTCGCCCCCGACTCGGTGCCCGACCAGGTCGGCGTCCATGTGCACACCGGCTCGATCGCCGCCACCTTGCAGCCCGGCGCCGACACCATCGCCGAGTTCCTCTCCCGTGCCCGAGCCGACCGCACGATCTCCTACGATCCCAATGCGCGCCCGACGCTGATGGGCCACCCCGATGTGGTGCGACCTCACATCGAAGCGCTCATCGCCCTGTCCGATGTCGTCAAGGCCTCGGTCGAGGATGTCGACTGGCTCTATCCCGGACTCTCCCGCCAGCAGGTGCTGGCGCTGTGGGCTCGGCTGGGACCCTCGCTGTGTCTCCTCACCGCCGGCGCCGACGGCGTGGTCGGGCTCGTCAACGGTCAGGAGTTCAGTCACCCGGCCCAAGCGGTCCAGGTGGCCGACACCATCGGGGCCGGCGACTCGTTCACTTCCGGGCTGCTGTCGGGCCTTGCCGACGCCGGTCTGCTCGGCGGATCCGCCGAACGCGAGCAGCTACGGGCCGCGGATGTCGAGCAGATCATGCCGGCCGTCGCGCGCGCCCTGGCGTGCGCTGCCATCACCGTGTCTCGAAACGGCGCCAATCCGCCTCGCCGCGCCGAGCTTTCCGCCGACTGACGCCGCTAACGACGAAGCGCCGGCCCCCGATGGGGACCGGCGCTTCGTACTGCTTTGATCAGATCACTTGAGGATCTTGGTCACACGACCCGCACCCACGGTGCGGCCGCCCTCGCGGATGGCGAACTTCAGTCCGTCTTCCATGGCGATCGGCTTCTGCAGGTGCACCGTCATGTCGGTGGTGTCACCAGGCATCACCATGTCGGTGCCGTCCGGCAACGAGACCTCACCGGTCACGTCGGTGGTGCGGAAGTAGAACTGCGGGCTGTAGTGGGCGAAGAACGGCTTGTGACGGCCACCCTCCTCCTTGGTCAGCACGTAGACGTTGCCTTCGAAGTCGGTGTGCGGAGTGGTCGAACCCGGCTTGATGACGACCATGCCGCGCTCCACCTCGTCCTTCTTGGTGCCACGCAGCAGCAGGCCGACGTTCTCACCAGCGCGACCCTCGTCGAGGATCTTGCGGAACATCTCGACACCGGTGATGGTGGTCGACTGCTTCTCCTCGCGGATGCCGATGATGTCGACGGTCTCGCCGGTCTTGACGATGCCGCGCTCGATACGGCCGGTCACCACGGTGCCACGACCGGTGATGGTGAACACGTCCTCGATCGGCATCAGGAACGGCTTCTCGGTGTCACGCTCGGGCTGCGGGATGTAGTCATCCACGGCGTCCATGAGCTCGATGATGCTCTCGCCCCACTTGGCGTCGCCGTTCATGGCCGGGAAAGCGGCCACCCGGACGACCGGGCAGTTGTCACCATCGAACTCCTGAGCGCTCAGCAGCTCGCGGACCTCCATCTCGACCAGCTCGATGAGCTCTTCGTCGTCGACCATGTCGCACTTGTTCAGCGCAACCACGATCGCCGGCACGCCGACCTGGCGGGCGAGCAGTACGTGCTCACGCGTCTGCGGCATCGGGCCATCGGTGGCGGCCACGACCAGGATCGCGCCGTCCATCTGGGCGGCACCAGTGATCATGTTCTTGACGTAGTCGGCGTGGCCGGGGCAGTCGACGTGAGCGTAGTGACGCTTCTCGGTCTGGTACTCGACGTGGGCGATGGAGATCGTGATACCGCGCTGACGCTCTTCGGGGGCCTTGTCGATCTGATCGAACGCAGAGGCCTCGTTGAGGTCGGGGTACTTCTCGTGCAGCACCTTCGTAATCGCCGCGGTGAGCGTGGTCTTGCCGTGGTCGATATGCCCGATGGTGCCGATGTTGCAGTGCGGCTTGGTCCGCTCGAACTTGGCCTTTGCCACTTGGGCTCCTTTTTCGGATGTTCGCCACGCGCTGCTCGCGGGGCGTTGCTTGTTTTTTCCTGACTGCATGGTCACGGTCCGTGTTTGAGCACGGACCATGCCAAGTTTTCTCTACTGGCCGATCTGAGTCAAACTCATTCCGAGCCGCCGCGCCCCTTGGCGATGATCTCATCGGCCACCGACTTGGGGCACTCTCCGTAGGAATCGAACTCCATGGAGTACGAAGCCTGACCGGAAGTCTTCGAACGAAGGTCGCCGACGTAGCCGAACATCTCGCTCAGCGGGACCAACGCGTTCACTACCTGGTTGCCGTGGGCCTCGACCATGGACTGGACGTGACCACGGCGGCTGTTGATGTCACCGATCACGGTGCCCAGGTATTCCTCAGGGGTAGTCACCTCGACAGCCATGAGCGGCTCCAGCAGTGCCGGATCCGCGCGGCGGGCAGCCTCCTTGAACACCATCGAACCGGCGATCTTGAAGGCCAGTTCGGAGGAGTCCACGTCGTGGTAGGCGCCGTCGAGCAAGGTGACCTTGATGTCCTCGACCGGGTAGCCGGCCAACGGACCGAAGGCCATGGCTTCCTGGATGCCGTGGTCGACCGAGGGGATGTACTCCTTCGGGATACGGCCACCGGTGACCGCATTCACGAACTCGTAGCCCGCCCCGGTCTCCTGCGGCTCCATAGCGATCAGAACCTTGGCGTACTGACCCGAACCACCGGACTGCTTCTTGTGGATGTACTCGACCTTGTCGACCGGGCGGCGCAGGGTTTCGCGGTAGGCGACCTGCGGCTTGCCGATGTTGGCCTCGACCTTGAACTCGCGCTTCATGCGGTCGATCATCACCTCGAGGTGGAGCTCGCCCATCCCGGCGATGATCGTCTGACCGGTCTCCTCGTCGGTGTGCACCCGGAAAGTCGGATCCTCTTCGGCGAGCCGCTGAATCGCGGTGGACAGCTTCTCCTGGTCGGACTTGGTCTTGGGCTCGATGGCCTGCTCGATCACCGGTGCCGGGAAGTCCATGGACTCCAGCACCACCGGGTTGGCCGGATCGCACAGGGTCTCACCAGTGGTGGTGTCCTTCAGACCCATCACCGCGCAGATCATGCCGGCGCCGATCTCGTCGATCTCCTCACGCTTGTTCGCGTGCATCTGGTAGATCTTGCCGATCCGCTCCTTACGGCCCTTGGTCGAGTTCAGCACTTGCTGACCGGACTTCAGTACCCCGGAGTAGACCCGGATGTAGGTGAGCTTGCCCAGGTGGGGATCAGCGGCGATCTTGAAGGCCAGGATCGACAGCGGCTCGCTGGTGTCGGTGTGGCGCTCGATGACCTCGTCGGGATGGCCCGGCTTGAAGCCTTCGATCGCCGGAATGTCCAGCGGCGAGGGCAGGTAGTCGATGACCGCATCCAGCATCGGCTGGACGCCCTTGTTCTTGAAAGACGAACCACAGATCACAGCGGTCAGCTTGTTGGCCAGCACACTGCGCCGCACCGCGGCCTTGATCTGCGCAACGGTCAGCTCGGCGCCACCGTCCTCAGCCTCCAGCCAGGCCTCGGCGAACTCGTCGTCGTGGTCGGCCAGGGTATGGATGAGCGCCTCCCGAGCCTCGGCGGCGCGGTCGGCCATGTCAGCGGGGATCTCCTCGACGGTGTAGTCCTCACCGATCGTGGTCTCGCCGTGCCACATCAGGGCACGCATGCCCACCAGGTCGACGACGCCGGTGAAGCCGGCCTCGGCACCGATCGGGAGCTGCAGCACTGCGGTGACCGCATGCAGCCGCTCGTGGATCGTCTTCACGCAGTAGTCGAAGGAGGCACCGGTACGGTCCAGCTTGTTCACGTAGCAGATGCGGGGCACGCCGTAGCGGGTGGCCTGACGCCACACCGTCTGCGACTGCGGCTCAACACCGGCCACACCGTCGAACACCGCGACAGCGCCGTCCAGGACACGCAGGGAACGCTCGACCTCAATGGTGAAGTCGACGTGGCCGGGGGTGTCGATGATGTTGATCTGGTTGTCTTTCCAGAAACAGGTGGTGGCAGCCGAGGTGATGGTGATGCCGCGCTCCTGCTCCTG
>DLGC01000002.1:212721-213528 GCA_002482525.1 Propionibacteriaceae bacterium UBA7704
TGGGCCATGATGCCGATATTGCGAACCTTGGCCAGGTCCTGCTTGGAGTCAATCGCCACTTCGGGCTCAACCTTCCATCTGTTGCAACGCCCCGGGATTGTGGACGTCAGTGTTTCAGGTGGCCGGGCGCGCGAGTTCTTGGCGATACCCGGCCGGGATCATCGACGGGTACGAATCACCAGCGGTAATGGGCGAAGGCGCGGTTGGCCTCGGCCATCTTGTGTGTGTCCTCACGACGCTTCACCGAAGCGCCCAGACCGTTGGAAGCGTCCAACAGCTCGTTCATGAGGCGCTCGGTCATGGTCTTCTCACGACGCTGCCGAGAGAAGGTCACCAGCCAGCGCAGCGCCAGGGTGGTGGCTCGGGCCGGCTTCACCTCGATCGGGACCTGGTAGGTGGCGCCACCGACGCGGCGGCTCTTGACCTCCAGCGCGGGACGGATGTTGTCCAAGGCCTTCTTCAAGGTCTGCACCGGATCGACACCAGTCTTGACGCGGGTGCCCTCCAGCGCGTCGTAGACGATGCTTTGCGCGGTGGTCTTCTTGCCGTCGAGCAGGATCTTGGAGACCAACTGCGAGACCAGCGGGGAACCATAAACCGGATCGACGACGACCGGACGCTTCGGGGCGGGACCCTTGCGAGGCATTACTTCTCCTTCTTCGCGCCGTAGCGGCTACGGGCCTGCTTGCGGTTCTTGACACCCTGGGTGTCCAGGGAACCGCGAATGATCTTGTACCGAACGCCCGGCAGGTCTTTCACACGACCACCGCGCACCAGCACCATTGAGTGCTCCTGCAGGTTGTGGCC
>DLGC01000002.1:213559-353424 GCA_002482525.1 Propionibacteriaceae bacterium UBA7704
GCCGAGTTCGGCTTCTTCGGGGTGGTGGTGTACACCCTGGTGCAAACACCGCGGCGCTGCGGGGAACCCTTCAGCGCAGGGGTCTTGTTCTTGCTGACCTTGTCAGTGCGGCCCTTGCGGACCAGCTGCTGGATGGTGGGCACCGGTCGGTATCTCTTTCCGTTGATGTATATGGGGCGCGCGCCGAGCGCCACCAGCCAGTGCCCCGAAAAGGATGTCGGAGCCTGCAGCCGGACGCGGCGCACGCACGCATGGTTCGGTCACCCGAACACAGCGATTAAGGCTACTTGATGGCTCTGCGACCGTCAAAACGTGTCACCGACCAGTGATTCGGCGAACTCTGTCATCGGATGCAGCACCCTCATGGAATAATGTCTTTACATGATGGTACGGCGCCCGCCGCCCCGACGAAAGACAATTCAATGGAGAAATTGCCTGCCGACCACCGCTTGAGCGTCACCGTCGATGGACGCGATCTGCGAGTCGATGACGGCCTGACAATACTGGCGGCCCTCACCAAGGAGGGCATCGAGATCCCAGCGTTGTGCAACGACGTCCGGCTGGAACGCGCCAACGGCAACTGCGGGCTGTGCGTGGTCGAGGTGGGACCTCAAGCACGCCAGGTCAAGGCCTGCATCACGCCCATCAGCGAAGGCATGACCATCAGTACCCATTCCCCGGTGATCGAGGCCTACCGAAAGGTGCGACTCGAGCAATTGTTGTGCGATCACAACGCCGACTGCGAACCGCCCTGTCAGCAAACCTGCCCCGATCACATCGACATTCAGCGCTACCTGGCTTTGGTGATGGACGCCAACTTCGAGGCCGCAGTCCGCGTCATCAAGGACCGCAACCCCTTCCCGTCCGCCTGTGGCCGCGTCTGCCCCCACCCCTGCGAGGCGAACTGCCGGCGCAATCTGATCGACGACTCGGTCGGCATCAACAATGTGAAGCGATTCGTCGCCGATTGGGATCTGGGCAGGGACACCCCCTGGCGCCCGAAAGTCGCCCCCGCCTCCGGAAAGCGAATCGCCATCGTCGGTGCCGGTCCATCCGGCCTGACTGCGGCCTACTACGCCGCGATCGCCGGGCACCAGGTCACCGTCTTTGATCGACAGCCCAAGCCTGGCGGCATGATGCGCTACGGAATCCCGGAGTATCGACTGCCGAAGGCGCAACTCGACGCCGAGATCGCCACCATCACCTCACTCGGTGTTCAGATCGTCTGCGGGAAATCGCTGGGCACGCACCTGCGACTGGAGGATCTGCAGCACGACTTCGACGCGGTCTATCTGGCTATCGGTTCCTGGACGCCCACCTCGATGAATCTGCAGGGCGAGAACTCCGAGGGAGTGTGGACCGGCATTCGCTATCTGGAGCGGGTCGCGAAAGCGGAGGATCCCGAGCCGGGCGAGGTCGTGGTGGTCGTCGGTGGCGGTAATACCGCCGTGGACTGCGCTCGCACCGCATTGCGTCGTGGCGCGCATCGAGTGATTCTGCTGTATCGCCGCACCAGGGATGAGATGCCCGCCGAGCCCCACGAGGTCGCCGACGCCGCCGCCGAAGGAGTTGAGCTGCGCTTCCTCGCCGCGCCCACCAGCATTGAGCGCACCGCCACCGGGCTCAGCGTGAAATGCCTGGAAATGGCGCTGGGCGAGCCGGATCGCTCCGGACGCGCCCGTCCGGTGCCGGTGGAGGGTACGGACTTCAGCATCGAGGCGTCCCTGGTGATCGGAGCGATCGGGCAGAGCACCAATACCCAATTCCTGTTCCACGACCTTCCCGTCAAACTCAACAAGTGGGGCGACGTGAAAGTCAATGGTTCCACCCTGGAGACCTCTGAGCCCAAAGTCTTCGCAGGCGGAGACTGTGTGACCGGCCCGGCCACGGTCATTGAGGCCGTAGCAGCCGGACGCCGCGCCGCCCGCTCCATGAACCAGCTGCTCAGCCGCGGCTATGTGCGCTCCGAGCCGGCGATCTACAACTGCAGCCGAGGCTCCTTGGAGGACCTGCCGCGTGACGAGTTCGAGAGCAGACCCAAACGTGCTCGCCAGGTGATGCCGTCGCTGCCGGCGGCGACCAGAGTCACCAGCTTCGAGGAGGTCGAAAGCGGCTACTCACAAGCAGAGGCGCGCGCTGAGGCCGCGCGTTGTCTTCGCTGTGGCTGCAAGGCTCGCTTCGACTGTGACCTTCGCACCGAAGCGACCAAGGAGGAGATCAGCTACATCGAGCCATTGCATCAGCGCCCGCGCACTCCGGTCGTGCGTGATCACCCCTTTATCGTGCGCGACCACAACAAGTGCATCTCCTGCGGACGATGCGTGGCGGCCTGTGCCGAGATCGAGGGTATTGGCGCACTCGCCTATCAGTTCACCAGCGGCGTCCTCGGCGTCGGCACAGCCAACGGCAAGCCACTGATCGAAACCGACTGCGTGTCGTGCGGCCAGTGCGTCGCGGCCTGCCCCTGCGGGGCTTTGGATTACGTGCGCGAGCGACCCAGCGTCTTCGCCGCGATCAACGATCCCACAAAGGTCGTGGTCGGCTTTGTGGCTCCGGCGCCGCGCAGCGTCATTGCCGCGGAGTTCGGAAAGAGCGCCGAGCAAGCGTCCCCCTTCGTCGCCGGGCTCATGCGCGCCGTTGGTTTCGACCGGGTCTTCGACTTCTCCTTCGCCGCCGATCTGACAGTCATGGAGGAGACAACCGAGTTCCTCAACCGGGTCAGTGCCGGAGGCGTGATGCCCCAGTTCACCTCATGCTGCCCGGGTTGGGTCAATCTGGTGGAGAAGAAGTTCCCCGAGTTGATCCCGCATCTATCCAGCTGCAAGTCCCCGCAGCAGATGATGGGGGCGACGGTGAAGACCCATTTCGCCCAAACCACCGGGATCAGCCTGGATGACCTCTACGTGGTCTCGATCGTGCCGTGTCTGGCCAAGAAATATGAAGCGGCACGTCCAGAGTTCGCCACGGACGGAATGCGCGACGTTGATGCGGTGCTCACCACCACCGAGTTCATCGAAATGATCAAGATGATCCGGCTGGATCCGGACGACGTCCTGCCGGATCGGTTTGATGATCCCTATTCACATGTTTCCGGAGCCGGGGTGATCTTCGGCGCTTCTGGTGGCGTCGCCGAAGCCGCCCTTCGAATGGCGGTAGAGAAGCTCACCGGCGAACGCCACCGCGGGCAGCTGGAATACAACGAGGTTCGCGGCATGGCCGGCGTCAAGGAGGCCACCATCACCGCCGCGGACACCACTGTCCGGGTGGCCGTCATCTCTGGACTGGGAAATGCCCTGCCGCTGGTGGAGCGCGTTGCTGCTGGGGACGATGTTGGCTACGACCTGATCGAGATCATGGCCTGTCCGGGCGGCTGCATTGATGGCGCGGGCAATCCCGCCCCCGCCAAAGTGGGTGAGTTGCGTGCGCGCACTCAGGTACTTTTCGATATCGATAAGGGAAGCAAGTACCGGCGCTCACAGGAGAATCCCGATGTGCTGCGGCTGTACGACCAGTTCTATGAGTCGCCGAACTCAGCCAAGGCACATCAGCTGCTCCACACGCACTATCGACCTTTCGATGCGGCCACCTCGGTCCCGCAGACGATGCCCCGGAACTGAGCTCCCGGTCACTCCTCGACGGCCGGGAGCGGTACCGGAATCAGCGCAATCACCTCAGCATCCATAGCTTCGGCCTGCTGGATCAGATGAGTGGTCATGACCACGAGTCGGTGTCGGCTGGCCGCAGCGATGCGTTCGGCAGCGTCCCTCCAGGTCGGCTCGTCGAGGCCGGTGAAGGGTTCATCCAGGAGCAACACATCATGAGGAGCGGCCAGCGCTCGGGCGATGGCGACACGACGCCGCATGCCGCCGCTGAGGTCGGCCACTCGGGCGTCAAGGTGGTCACCGAGCCCGAGCGCCTGCAGCCACGACAATGCCTGGGTCCGATGCCATGGCTGCCGATCGGTGATGGCGTTGTCCAACACGCTCTCCCAGGGCAGTAGCCGATCCTCCTGGAAGACCATGGACACGCGCAGGCCGCTGCGACCCTTCAGGGTGCCTGCCAGCGGCGATTCCAGTCCGGCGAGCAACCGTAGCGCGGTGGTCTTGCCGCAGCCCGAAGGACCGACCAGGCACACCACACCGCGCTCCGGCAGTGCCAGGGAGAATTGCCGCAGCACCAGGGCTGTCTGCTGTGGATAGCCGAAGTCGACCCGGTCAAAGCTGAGCATCGGCGGGCCTCCTCGGTTCGGGCGAGGCCGCACTGCTCGCCACGGCCGTGACGGGCTGGGCCCACCGCGCGGTGATCGCGCGCAGGGCCCGTTCCAGGAGCAGGCTGAGCGTCACTGCGACGATGGTCCAGGCAAACACCGTCGGTGTCTCCAGGTACACCTTGGCCTCGGCGAGGCTGGATCCGATGGCCCAGTCCGGATGGCTGATCACCTCGGCCGCGACCCCGGACTTCCAGGCCAAGCCCATCGCATTTGTCGAGGCTGCCACAAAGTAGGGACGCAGTCCGGGTAGCTCCACCCGTCGAAGCCGATCCCAGCGCGAGAAGGCGAAGACCTCGGCCATCTCGAGCAGTTCCCGATCCGGCTGGCGCAATCCCGCCGCGATCGTGTCCCAGACCAGTGGCGTCACCATTGCGAACACGATCGCCGCGGGCACACCGCCACTCGGAATCCACACCAGCGCCAAGATTGCGAAAGACGCCACCGGCGTGGCTCGGATGATGCGCAACGGCCCGGCGATCAGCAGATCCGCTGCCGACCATCGTGTCGTCACGAACGCGGCTGCGGTGCCCACGACAACTCCGGCGATGAAGCCAACCCCGATGCGCATCAGCGACTGCGCGGTGATCGACCAGAACTCGGTGGTCACGATGAGGCCGGTCAGGGTCTGCGCAACGCTCAGCGGAGAGGGCAACAGCAACTGCTGTGCCACCGCAAGACTGGCCAGCTGCCACAGCAGCAACCAGAATGCGGCCGCGGCCAGGGACCGCAGCCATCGCCGACGCGGCTCAGTCGGCACCGTAGTAGAAAGTCGCATCGGGGATCGCTCCGCCAATTGATTGAGGATTCGCGTCGTAGAGAATGCGGTAGTAACCGGTCAACCCGGTCCGCATCGGACGGCCAGTCAGCAGCACCAGATTCAACCGCGGAATCGCCTTCTCCGCCAGCGCTGCGCTGGCGATGATGCCGTGGCTCTGGCACAGGTCAGCCGTCGCCGCCACATCGGCCGTTGCCGCGTGCACCGATGCTTGGTAGTGGTCCAAGAAGGCTTCGACGAGTGTTGGATGAGCCGCCACGAAATCGGTGCGGGCGATCAACGCTCCCATCATGAGTTGGCTGCCATCGCTGACCGAGGCATTCCACTCGGCATCCAGATCGATCGCCACCGTCACCGATGGATCCTTGCTGGTGACCATCGTGACGAAGGGCTCGGGCAGCAACGCGATATCGACCGCACCATCGGCCACCTGCGTGGCGAGCTCAGCATGCTCGGCGGCGAAGACGATCTTCACGTCGTGATCGGGATCCAGGCCGGCGCGATCCAGAAGATACCGCAGCACATACTCCGGGTTGGACCCCTGCCCGGTGGCATGAACCGTCTTGCCCTTCAGATCGGTCAGGCTGTGCACCGAAGCATCACGGCTCACGATGTAGAGCACGCCCAGGGTGTTCACTGCCAGCATCTGCACTCCGCCAGATGTCTTGGCCGACAGCACAGCAGCGAGATTGGTGGGGACGGCGGCCAGATCCACCTCTTTGCTGATCAGCTTCGCAACCGCGGCATCGGGAGAGTCGGTGATCGTGTACTCATACTCGCCGCCACCATCGGGATGGTCCTCCATGAGATGAACCATGCCGACCCCGGTGGGGCCCTTCAATGCCAGTACTCGCACTGGTTGGGTAGCAGTCTGGACTGCAGCCGGATTCTGGCTTCGACTCGCGCAGCCCGAGAACACCAGGGCTATGACAAGCCCCCCAGCAACAAACCTTCGCCGCAACCCGGACTTTGTCTTCACAAACTAAGTCTAGAGTGCGCAGGGTTCAGGAGTGATCCAGTTCCGAAATCAGCTCGACGCGGCGCGCGTGACGCCCGCCCTCGAAATCGGTAGCGAGCCACTCGCGAACGATCTGACGCGCCAGGCCGTCGCCGACCACTCGAGCACCGAGCGCCAACACGTTGGCGTCATTGTGAGCCCGCGACATGATCGCGCTGTAAGGCTCAGAGCAGACCACAGCGCGCACACCGGCGATCTTGTTCGCCGCGATGGAGATTCCTACCCCCGTGCCACAGACCAGTAGGCCACGATCGAAATCACCGGACGCCACCAGCCGACCGACCTTGGCCCCGTTGATCGGGTAGTCGATCGGCTCGCCCGGAGCCGGGCCGAGGTCTACGACCTCGTGGCCCAACTCCGCAGCCTCCTCCGCCATGGCCAGACGCAAATCAACGCCGGCATGGTCGGATGCGACGACGATCCGCACCTCAGCGAAGCTCTCCGGTGTCGTACTCGTCCAGACCGAGCGATGCCCCACCGACATTCAAGTCGTAGTCGTAGGGATCGTAGGTCAGGTCGTAGACGGCCGCACGAGCTTCGGCGGTCGGCTCCACCCGGATGTTCCGGTACCGCTCCAGGCCGGTACCGGCCGGGATCAGCTTGCCGAGGATCACGTTCTCCTTCAGGCCGACCAGAGAGTCGGACTTGGCGTGGATGGCCGCGTCGGTGAGCACCTTGGTGGTCTCCTGGAAGGAGGCCGCGCTCAGCCAGGACTCGGTCGCCAGCGAGGCCTTGGTGATACCCATCAGCACCGGACGACCCTGTGCAGGCGTCTTGCCCTCGGTGATCATCTGCCGGTTCTCGGCTTCGAACATCTTCCGATCGACCAGTTCGCCAGGCAACATCGACGTGTCACCGGATTCGATCACGGTGATCCGTCGCAGCATCTGGCGAATGATGATCTCGATGTGCTTGTCGTGAATCGGAGCGCCCTGGGTGCGGTACACCGCCTGGACCTCTTCCACCAGGTGCTCTTGGACCTTGCGCAGGCCGGACACCCGCAGCACATCCTGAGGATCAGGAGTACCGGCGTAGAGCTGCTCACCGGCAGCCACCTGAACACCGTCGGTGATCGAGTGGACCAATCCGGTGGCGTCCTCCCATTCCAGGCGGACGCGTCGCGGCAGCGGGTATTCCAGATCCGGCTCGCCGTCATCGCGGGTGATGACCAGCTTGCGCAGCCGATCTCCCTCCTCGATTCGGACGCGGCCGGACGCCTCGGCGATCGGAGCCTTGCCCTTGGGCGAACGGGCTTCGAAGAGCTCGACCACACGCGGCAGACCCAAGGTGATGTCGTCCCCGGCCACACCACCGGTGTGGAAGGTACGCATCGTCAACTGAGTACCAGGCTCACCGATCGACTGAGCTGCCACGATACCGACGGCCTCGCCCACATCCACCAGCTTGCCGGTGGCCAGCGAACGGCCGTAGCACATGGCACAGGTGCCACTGGCCGACTCACAGGTCAGCACCGAACGGACCTTGACCTCGGAGATGCCTGCGGCCACCAGCTCGCGGATGATCACATCACCCAGGTCGGTGCCGGCAGCGGCCAACACCTTTCCGTCGGCGTCGAGCACATCAGAGGCCAGGCAGCGGGCGTACACGGCGGTCTCACCGTTGCGCGCCGGAACCAGCTTGCCGTCCTTGCCCTGCGCAGCGATGACCTTGGTCAGGCCGCGCTCGGAGCCACAATCCTCTTCACGGATGATGACGTCCTGCGAGACGTCCACCAGACGACGGGTGAGGTACCCGGAGTCGGCGGTCCGCAGCGCGGTGTCGGCCTGTCCTTTTCGGCCACCGTGGGTGGAGATGAAGTACTCCAACACGCTCAAGCCTTCACGGAAGTTCGACTTGATCGGCCGCGGGATGATCTCGCCCTTCGGGTTGGCCACCAGGCCTCGCATGGCGGCGATCTGACGCATCTGGGTCATATTCCCTCGAGCGCCGGAGTGCACCATCATGAAGATCGGGTTGTCCTTGGTGAAGTTGGCTTCCATCGCCGCAGTGAGCTCGGCGGTGGCGTCGTTCCACAACTGGATCAACTCTTGGTGACGCTCTTCGTCGGTCACCTTGCCGCGCTCGTACTCCTTGGTGATCTTCGCTGCCCGGGCATCGTAGAAGGCCATGATCTCGGGCTTGCTCGGCGGGGTCTGCACATCGGAGATCGACACCGTGACACCGGAGCGGGTCGCCCACTTGAAGCCCAGAGCCTTCAGCCGGTCGAGGGTCTTGGCGACCTCGACCTTCGGGTAGCGCTCGGCCAGGTCATTGACGATCTGGGACAGCTTCTTGCGGTCGACCTCGGCGTTCACGAAGGGGTAGTCCTCCGGCAACGCCTCGTTGAACAGAGCCCGACCCAGCGTGGTGTCGACCACGACCGAGCCGTCGGGACGCGCCTCGACACCGGCCGGCGGCACGATCCCGGTCAGCCGGATACGGCAGGCCGCGCCGATACCGAGTTCACCCCGGTCGAAGGCCATATAGGCCTCGGCGATCGAACTGAAGGAGCGTCCCTCCCCCACCAGGCCTGCCCGGACCAGGGTGAGGAAGTAGTGACCGATGACCATGTCCTGGGTAGGCAGGGTGACCGGGCGTCCGTCAGCGGGCTTGAGGATGTTGTTGGTGCTCAACATCAAGATGCGCGCCTCAGCCTGGGCCTCCGCGCTCAGCGGCAGGTGCACAGCCATCTGGTCGCCGTCGAAGTCGGCGTTGAAGGCGGTACAAACCAGCGGGTGGAGCTGGATGGCCTTGCCCTCGATCAACTGCGGCTCGAAGGCCTGAATACCCAACCGGTGCAGGGTTGGTGCACGGTTCAGCAGCACCGGGTGTTCGGCTATGACCTCTTCGAGGACATCCCACACCACTGGCCGCTGACGCTCGACCATGCGCTTGGCACTCTTGATGTTCTGTGCCAGGTTCAGATCGTCGAGCCGCTTCATCACGAAGGGCTTGAACAGCTCCAGAGCCATGTTCTTCGGCAGACCGCACTGGTGCAGCTTGAGTTGCGGGCCGACCACGATGACCGAGCGGCCGGAGTAGTCCACGCGCTTGCCCAGCAGGTTCTGACGGAACCGGCCCTGCTTGCCCTTGAGCATGTCCGAGATCGACTTCAGCGGCCGGTTGCCCGGACCGGTGACCGGACGACCACGGCGACCGTTGTCGAACAGCGAGTCGACGGCCTCTTGCAGCATCCGCTTCTCGTTGTTGACGATGATCTCCGGCGCGCCCAGATCCAGCAGCCGCTTGAGGCGGTTGTTGCGGTTGATCACCCGGCGGTAGAGGTCGTTGAGGTCGGAGGTCGCGAAGCGGCCACCGTCCAACTGCACCATCGGGCGCAGATCCGGCGGGATCACCGGGACGGCATCCAACACCATGCCCAGCGGGGAGTTGGTGGTGTTCAGGAACGCCGAAACCACCTTCAGCCGCTTCAGTGCGCGGGTCTTGCGCTGGCCCTTGCCGGTCTGGATGATCTCGCGCAGGTTCTGCGACTCGGCCGCCAGGTCGAAGGTCGCCAGGCGGTTCTTGATGGCCTCAGCACCCATGTAGCCGGCGAAGTACTTGCCGAACCGGGCCTTCATCTCGCGGTAGAGGATCTCGTCGCCTTCGAGGTCTTGAACCTTCAGGGACTTGAACCGGTTCCAGACCGCTTCCAGGCGATCCAGTTCACGCTGAGCCTGGGTCCGCAGCTGCTTGACCTCACGCTCACCGGCATCACGGACACGCTTCTTCACATCGGCCTTGGCGCCTTCGGCCTCCAATTGGGCGATGTCCTCCTCCAGCTTCTGGAGGCGGGTCTCGGCGTCCACGTCACGACGGGTCTCGATCTGCTTGCGCTCGACCTCGACCTTGGCCTCCAGCGACGGGAGGTCGCGATGGCGAGCCTCCTCATCGACGGCGGTGATCATGTACGCGGCGAAGTAGATGACCTTTTCCAGGTCCTTCGGTGCGATGTCCAACAGGTAGCCCAGGCGACTGGGAACACCCTTGAAGTACCAGATGTGGGTGACCGGAGCGGCCAACTCGATGTGACCCATCCGCTCGCGGCGCACATTGGAACGAGTGACCTCGACCCCACAACGCTCACAGATGATGCCCTTGAATCGCACCCGCTTGTACTTGCCACAGTTGCACTCCCAGTCCCGGGTGGGACCGAAGATCTTCTCGCAGAACAGGCCGTCCCGCTCAGGCTTCAAGGTCCGGTAGTTGATGGTCTCGGGCTTCTTCACCTCGCCGTGGGACCATTCCCGGATCTGATCGGCCGTTGCCAGGCCGATCCGCAGTTCGTCGTAGAAGTTCACGTCCAGCACGTTGCTTCTCTTTCTCCTGAGGTCAGGAAATTCTTGTGGTCTGAGTTGTCTTTGTGACTGAGTTGAGGCAACTCAGACTTCGTCGACGCTGCGGAAGGAATCCGCACCGGGACGACGGGAAAGGTCGATACCGAACTCTTCACTGGCTCGGTAATCGTCCTCGGAATCGCGCAGTTCCACCACGGTGCCGTCGCTGGAGAGGACCTCCACGTTCAGACACAGTGACCGCATTTCCTTGACCAGAACCTTGAACGACTCCGGAATACCGGGTTCGGGAATGTTCTCGCCCTTCACGATGGCCTCATAGACCTTCACACGTCCGGGAACGTCATCGGACTTGATGGTGAGCAGTTCCTGCAGTGCCCAGGCTGCGCCGTAGGCCTCCAGTGCCCACACCTCCATCTCACCGAAGCGCTGACCGCCGAACTGGGCCTTACCGCCCAGCGGCTGCTGGGTGATCATCGAGTAAGGACCGGTAGAGCGCGCGTGAATCTTGTCATCGACCAAGTGGTGCAGCTTCAGCATGTAGGTGTAGCCGACACCGACCGGCTCGGGGTAGGGCTCGCCGGAACGGCCGTCGAAGAGCTGAGCCTTGCCACCGGAGTTGACCAGCTTCAGGCCGTCTCGTTGCGGCAGGCCGTGCTCAAGCAGACCGGCGATCTCTTCCTCGTTGGCACCGTCGAACACCGGGGTGGCCAGGCGGGCATTGCCCTCGATGCGCTCCAGACCGACATCACGCAGGCGCTGTGCCCAGGCTTCGTCGACGCCCTTGATATCCCAACCGTTCTTGGCGACCCAGCCCAGATGCATCTCGAGCACCTGGCCCACGTTCATCCGGGACGGAACACCCAGCGGATTCAGCACAATGTCGACCGGGGTACCGTCCTCCATGAACGGCATGTCCTCCACGGGCAGAATCTTGGAGATCACACCCTTGTTTCCGTGACGACCGGCCAGCTTGTCACCGTGCGAGATCTTGCGCTTCTGAGCGACGTAGACCCGCACCATCTGGTTGACACCCGGCGGCAGCTCGTCGTCTTCCTCGCGGTCGAAGACGCGCACGCCGATGACCGTGCCCGATTCACCGTGGGGCACCTTCATCGAGGTGTCGCGCACCTCACGAGCCTTCTCGCCGAAGATCGCCCGCAGCAACCGCTCCTCGGGGGTGAGCTCGGTTTCGCCCTTCGGGGTCACCTTGCCGACCAGGATGTCGCCGGTCCCGACCTCAGCGCCGATGCGGATGATGCCGCGCTCGTCGAGGTTGGCCAGCATGTCCTCACCGATATTGGGGATATCGCGCGTGATCTCCTCGGCACCCAGCTTGGTGTCGCGGGCATCGATTTCGTGCTCCTCGATGTGGATCGAGGTGAGGATGTCCTCCTCGACCAGACGCTGGGACAGGATGATCGCGTCCTCGTAGTTGAAGCCTTCCCAGGGCATGAATGCCACCAGCAGGTTTCGACCCAGGGCCATCTCGCCACCGTCGGTGCAGGCGCCGTCAGCCAGCGGAGTGCCGACCTCGACACGGTCACCACTGGTCACCAGCGGGCGCTGGTTGATGCACGTGGCCTGGTTGGAGCGGCGGAACTTCGCCAGCCGGTAGCTGGAGTACGTGCCGTCATCATTGGCGATATCCACGATGTCGGCGCTGACCGCAGTCACGACCCCGGCCTTGGCGGCCACGGTCACGTCGCCGGCATCGACCGCACCGCGGTACTCCATACCGGTACCGACGAAGGGGGCTTCGTTGCGCAGCAATGGCACGGCCTGGCGCTGCATGTTGGCACCCATCAAGGCCCGCGATGCGTCGTCGTGCTCCAGGAACGGGATCAAGGCGGTAGCCACCGACACCATCTGGCGCGGCGAGACGTCCATGTACTGAACCAGTTCCGGGGCAACCTCGTCGGCGTCGCCATGGCGCTTGCGGACCAGAACCCGGTCTTCCATGAAGCGGCCATCGTCGGCAACCTTGGCGTTGGCCTGGGCGATGATGTAGCGGTCCTCGGAGTCTGCGGTGAGGTAGTCGATCTGGTCGGTGACGTGGCCGTCGACGACCTTGCGGTACGGAGTCTCGATGAAACCGAAGGCATTCACGCGAGCGAACGACGCCAGCGATCCGATCAGGCCGATGTTGGGACCTTCAGGGGTCTCAATCGGGCACATGCGGCCGTAGTGGCTGTGGTGAACGTCACGGACTTCCATGCCGGCGCGATCACGAGACAGACCGCCAGGCCCCAGCGCAGAGAGTCGACGCTTGTGCGTCAGCCCGGCCACCGGGTTGGTCTGGTCCATGAACTGCGACAGCTGCGAGGTTCCGAAGAACTCCTTCAGCGCCGCCGACACCGGCCGGATGTTGATCAGCGTCTGCGGGGTGATGGCTTCAATGTCCTGGGTGGTCATGCGGTCGCGGACGGTGCGCTCCAGACGGCCCAGGCCAATGCGCAGCTGGTTCTGGATCAGCTCACCGACCGTGCGTAGCCGACGATTGCCGAAGTGGTCAATGTCATCGGTCTCGACGATCACCTCACCGAGTTCGCTACGGCCCTCGTGCAGCGCCACGATGTAGCGAATCGCGGAGACGATGTCCTCGATGGTCAGCACCTGCGTGTCGAACGGCAGCGACAGGCCCAGCTTCTTGTTGATCTTGTAGCGGCCGACCTTGGCCAGGTCATAGCGCTTCGGGTTGAAGTAGTAGTTCTCCAACATCTGCTGAGCAGCTTCGCGGGTCGGCGGTTCGCCCGGGCGCAGCTTGCGGTAGATGTCCAGCAGCGCCTCGTCGGTGTTGGCGGTGTGGTCCTTCTCCAAGGTCATGCGGATGGACTCGTACTCGCCGAACTCTTCCAGGATCTGCTCGTTGGTCCAGCCCAGGGCCTTCAGCAACACCGTGACGTTCTGCTTGCGCTTGCGATCGATGCGCACGCCGACCATGTCGCGCTTGTCGATCTCGAACTCCAGCCAGGCACCGCGCGACGGGATCATCTTGCAGGTGAAGATGTCCTTGTCGGAGGTCTTGTCAGCGGTCTGCTCGAAGTAGACACCGGGAGAACGCACCAGCTGGGACACCACGACGCGCTCGGTGCCGTTGATGATGAAGGTTCCCTTGTCGGTCATGAGAGGGAAATCCCCCATGAACACCGTCTGGCTCTTGATCTCACCGGTGTCGTTGTTCATGAACTCCGCGGTGACGAACAACGGTGCGGCGTAGGTGAAGTCCTGATCCTTGCACTCCTCCACGGTGTGCTTGGACTCCTCAAAACGGTTGTCGCGGAACGACAGCGACATCGTCTGGGACAAATCCTCGATGGGCGAGATCTCTTCGAAGATCTCCTCCAGCCCGGATTTGGTATTCACGTCCGTGCGACCTTGGGCGGTGGCAGCGGCGACCCGGTTGGCCCAGGCCTCGTTGCCGATCAGCCAGTCGAAGGATTCGACCTGAAGATCTAGCAGATTGGGAACCTCAAGCGGCTCATGGATCTTCGCGAACGAGATCCTGCCGCTGGGTGAGACAACATTGGTGTTCTTCGACGCAGTGCGCGAGACGGCCAAGGTGGGGTCCTTCCAGAAGCCCGGGCATTGCCGGTTTCGATGCACGCAGAACGGCCCGCGTCAAGGCACGGGTCGTCGAAAGCGATGGGCAAAGCGCTAGATTACCCGAGCTGGGCGCACTTCCGCAAATCCGCGCACGCGAGGAAGGACCGAAATTGTGCGGAGGTTTGCAGCCTCCACGATCGGCCGAGCCCCATACTGCATCCTCTGGCCGGATCGCGCCACTCCCTGGGGGTTACAACTTAGTTGCCGGTACACGCCACGAACCGGTGCCCAAGGCTGCGGGAGGGGTTGCCGCACCATTTGGACACCGGCTCATGTGGTGTACTCATCCGACGCGCTAGGGGGGCGCCGACTGAGCCCTATTCGATCAGACTTGACTAACGCTGTCAAGTTTTTGTCAAACGCCTTCTTGCTTCCGCTGCCCGACACTGCGTCGCCAGGCCTGAGCTGCGGCCGCCAGCCGACCCTCGACCTCCAACGCCTCGGCCGCGATGCGGTACTGCGCCCGGGCCTCTTCCTCGCGGCCACAGGCAGCCAGGGCTTGCGCCAGCACCAGTTCGCTACCGCTGCGGGAAAGCTCCTTGGCACCCAGCACTGGATCGGCCAAGACCTCCGAAGCAATGCGCACGGCTTCTTCGGGATTGCCGGAATGGAGGGCCAGTTGCGCCTCGACCTGACGCAGTTCTGCCAGGTCGTGGTTGTTACCAAGGATCTCGATCCCCAGCGACGCGGTTCGCACCAGCTCAGCCACGCCATCGGTGATCCCTGCCCCCAACAGACAACTCGCTGCCGAGCGCTGGAAGCGCGACCACAGTCGCAGGTCACGGCGGGCATCCAACAGCTTCTGAGCCTGTTCGTGGTGCGCGATACCGGCAGCCACATCGCCGGCCACGAACTCGGCGGTTCCAATGGCCCAGGCGATCATTCCCCGGGAGTGATCCGACGTGAGTTCGGTGGACAACTCTTCCAGGCGATCCAGATACGGGGCACTCTCCGAAGCGGGATGTCCAGCCTCTGACATGGCGCTGACTAGGGCCATAAGCGCTTCCGCCTGAATGATCGGCGGCAACGCGGCTGCCACCTCGACAGCCCGCGCGCCCAGCGCGACGGCGCGTCCGAGACGGTCCGAAGCGCGATGGGAAATCGATGCCAGACACAGCGCTTGCGCCCGTGCGACCGGATAGCGATTGGCCGTCGTATGGTCGGCCAAGGACTCGGCCAACTGTGCAGCCGCCGCAAAATCACCGGAGGCGAACATGGCCTGCCCCATGACATAGCGCGACTCCCACTCACGGTCCCAGTCCCCCACAGCCGCAGCAGCCTCAGCGGCTTGCTCAGCATGGTTGAGCGCCGCGGTCCAGTCATGGTCGGACCACGCCCGCTCAGCGATGAGGAGATCTTCGATGAGGTCGCCGGTGACCGGTCGACCCAGGTCCGTCTTGGCCGAGACTCCCCACTCCAGCGGAGAGAGCCCCAATCGACGAGAGACGAACTCGATGACTTCTGGGGTCGCCGCGCGGCGGCCACTCTCCAAATGGGAGATGTAGCTGCCAGAGAACTTGTCGCCACCCAACTCGGCCTGCGACATGCCTTTACTCTTGCGCGCCTGACGAAGCATCACGCCGAACTCAGCGGCTCCTGCGTTCACGCAATCCTCCTCTTGTTCACGTGTCTATCAAATCTGTCAAATCTTGACAAGACAGTCAAGTCCTGCGAGGCTTCTAGCAATAAGCCAGTCCAGAGAGAGGCTTCGCCATCATGACCATCCGCAAGATCATCGCAGCCGCCACTATCACCGGCGCTCTCGCGGCTCTCCCCATCACCTTGATCGTTAGCAATGGGCTCAGTGCAGGTAGCGCCGTCGGCGTATCCAGCACGGTCACGACCGCCGGCGGCCAGGGCAACTGGCCGATGTTGAAGTGATCTGAACACCACAGGATCATCCCCTCTACGTGTCACCCACCCCCACCAAGAAGTTCGTTTGGCGGGACACTAGTTCTAGTGTCCCGCCAAACGCATTTCTGCACTTGGTTTGGCTCGCACGACTCGGCCGCTAAAGCAACTGGGCGGTGACGACCGAAGTCGCCACCGCCCAGTATGCGATGAGTCAGTGATGAATCACTTGATGCTGACCGCAGCGCCGGCAGCCTCGAGGGCTTCCTTGGCCTTGGCGGCAACGTCGCGAGCGACCTTCTCCAGCACGGCCTTCGGAGCAGCCTCGACCAGGCCCTTGGCCTCGGCCAGACCCAGGCTCGTCAGCGCGCGAACCTCCTTGATGACAGCGATCTTCTTGTCGCCGGCAGACTCCAGAATCACGTCGACCTCGCTGGACTCTTCCTCGCCAGCGGCGTCGCCGCCCTCGCCGCCAGCAGCCGGAGCGGCCGCCGCAGCAACAGCCACCGGAGCGGCCGCAGTGACACCGAAGGTGTCTTCGAACAGTTTCACGAACTCAGAGAGCTCGATCAGCGTCATTTCCTTGAACGCTTCGAGCAGTTCATCAGTGGTGAGCTTTGCCATTTCCTGATTGTCCTTTCGATTACTCGGATGCAGCGTCAGCCGCGGTAGTGGTGGCCTCAACAGCTGCTGCTGCATCGGTCGCCGGGGCATCCCCGGCAGGCTTCTGGGAGGTAAGGGCGTTCATCGCGCGAGCGGCCGCCGACAGCGGCGCGGCGAACAAGCCGACCGCCTTGGCCAGGTTGCCGTTCATGGCGCCGGCCAGCTTGGCCAGCAGCACCTCACGCGACTCCAGGTCAGCGAGCTTCTTGACCGCATCGGCGTCAAGGACTCGACCGTCCATGACACCACCCTTGATCACCAGAAGCGGGTGTGCCTTGGCGAAGTCACGCAAACCCTTAGCCACGGTGGCAACGTCACCGCGGATGAACGCAATGGCGGTCGGCCCGGCCAGAGAGTCGTCCAGACCCTCAATGCCAGCCTCGCGCGCAGCGATCTTGGTCAGCGTGTTCTTCGTCACGGCGTAGGTGGCGTCCGCACCGAGTGATCTGCGCAATTCCTGCAGTTCAGCAACGGTGAGTCCGCGGTATTCCGTCAGCACAGCGGCGGTGGCGTCGTTGAAATGACTCGTCAACTCCGCAACGGCTGCTGCCTTGTCCGGCCTCGCCATGGGTCTCCTTCCCACATCTTCCTCTGGTGCCGAAGCCGTGGGCATGAAAAAACCCCGGTGCGCAGGCAACCGGGGGACAACTCCATGGAGTGTCTGGTCTCACCTGCGCGGGATTTCCCGGCCCTTGACGATGGGGTCAAGGACCGCACCAGCGGTCTTCGGCATCGCTCAGTCTACGGCTAGGACGAGGACTGCTCCAAATCGGCGTCTCCGGGGCTCCGTTCCTCGAAGCCCAACCGCGCGCACACTGCCGACTGGTCCTGAGGGGCCGCCATTGCGATGGTCGCGAACCGGGCAAGGCTCAACCGGGCGGCGGCACTGGCCAACATCGCCGAGGCCACCCCGCGACGACGCCATTGCGGGTGCACGAACAGCTCGATCACCTCAGGCCCGGAATCCGGACGCGCCACCACCTGCAAGGAGCCCACGACCTGGCCCTCGGCCAGGGCGACAGGTGAAGCTCCGGGAAGCAGCTTGCCGTGCTCCCCTTTCAAGGCGCTGGTGACCAGGCCTTTGGCCTGGCGCAGGTCCCGCACTTCTGGCCTCGCGGCGAGCAGACACTCGGCCAAGCCAGTGAAGTGGTCGGGTCCCATCGCGGCCAAGTGCAGACCGGGAACCGTTCGCCCGCTCGCGGCGAGCGCGTCCAAGGGTGCGACCACGGTCACCTCAGCGTCTGCGTCTGACTTCATGGCCGTCATTGTGGTCTACATCCGCGCCGACCAGGGGCGGCGCCCAACAGCGTTACCGGGCCGAAACGCAATGGTGGGCCCGTGCTCAGCACGGGCCCACCATTGTCAGCGTCAGATGAAGCTCACTCCGCGTCGGGCTTGGTGCGGGTCGGGTCGACCGGGACACCGGGGCCCATCGTCGAAGTCGCAGTGATCTTCTTGATGTAGCGACCCTTCGAAGCACTCGGCTTGAGCCGCAGCACCTCGTCCAAGGCAGCGAAGTAGTTCTGCGTGAGCTGCTCATCGGTGAAGGACGCCTTGCCGATGATGAAGTGCAGGTTGGCGTGACGATCAACGCGGAACTCGATCTTGCCGCCCTTGATGTCGGTCACCGCCTTGGCGACGTCCATGGTGACGGTACCGGTCTTGGGGTTCGGCATCAGGCCACGCGGGCCCAGCACACGACCCAGGCGGCCGACCTTGCCCATCAGATCGGGGGTGGCCACCACCGCGTCGAAATCGAGGTAGCCCTTGGCTACCTTGTCGATCAGCTCGTCGGCGCCCACTTCATCGGCGCCGGCCGCGGTGGCTTCGTTCGCCTTCTCACCGGTGGCGAAGACCAGGACCCTTGCGGTCTTGCCGGTTCCGTTGGGGAGGTTGACGGTGCCACGAACCATCTGGTCTGCCTTGCGCGGGTCCACCCCGAGTCGCATGACGACCTCGACGGTCTCGTCGAACTTCGCAGAAGCGCCGCCCTTGACCAGGCCTAGGGCTTCCTCAGGCCCGTAAAGCTGGTCGGCGTCGATCTTCTCAGCAGCGGCCCGATAGGCCTTGCTTCGCTTCATTTCTGGTCTCCTTCAGTGTCTGGGCCCTCGCATGGGCCCGGTGCCAGGTGTGGTTCGGGCGCGACGCCCTCCCACAGGTTGGGTTGGATTCAGCTCTTGACCTGCACGCCCATGGAACGGGCGGTGCCGGCGACGATCTTCATCGCCGCGTCGATGTCATTGGCATTGAGGTCGGGCATCTTGGTCTGGGCGATCTCACGCACCTGGTCGGCGGTGATGCTGCCCACGATGTCCTTGTGGGGAACCGGCGAGCCGCTGGTCAGACCGGCAGCCTTCTTGATCAGCTCAGCCGCAGGCGGCGTCTTGGTGATGAAGCTGAAGGTGCGGTCCTCGTAGATGGTGATCTCGACGGGGATGACGTTGCCACGCATGGGTTCGGTCTCAGCGTTGTACCGCTTGCAGAACTCCATGATGTTCACGCCGTGCGGGCCGAGCGCAGTGCCGACCGGAGGCGCAGGAGTAGCCGCCCCGGCGTTCAACGCCACCTTGACGATCGCGGCTACCTTCTTCTTAGGAGGCATTCGAGTTGGGTCCTTCTGGTTGGTTGTTTCGTGCCGTGCAGCCGGCGGCTGACGGCGGGCGCGGGATCAGACCCGCTGAATCTGGCTGAGAGTCAGGTCGACCGGAGTCTCCCGACCGAGGATCTCAACCAGGGCTTTGAGGCGCTGACTGTTCGCGTTGATCTCGGTGATCGTGGCGTGAACGTTCGCGAAGGGGCCGGACGTGACCATGACCGAATCACCCACATTGAAGTCGGCGATCTCAATCTTCTTGGGTCGCGGCTTGGTGCCGCCCTCGGCCGCTGCTGCCCGGGCCAGCGCGGCCGGAGCGAGCATCTTCTCAACCTCGTCCAGGCTGAGCGGCACCGGGGAGCTGGCATGGGCAACGAAGCCGGTGACCGACGGGGTGTGCCGGACGGCAGCCCAGGACGCATCGGTCAGATCCATGCGAACCAGCACATAGCCAGGCAGAACCGTCCGAGTCACAGACTTGCGAGCACCATTGCGGGTCTCGATGACTTCCTCGGTCGGAACCACGGCTTCGAAGATGTAATCCTCCATGCCCAAGGTCTTGACCCGGTTGTCCAGATTCTGCTTGACCCGATTCTCCATGCCGGAGTAGGTGTGAATCACATACCAGTCACCGATCTGGCTGCGCAGTTGCCGGCGCAATTCCTCCAGCACGGCTTCCTCGTTGGCATCAGGTTCAACCGATTCCGGCTCCGGCTCTTCCTCGTCGTCGGTGAGGTTGGCCAGCATGTCGGCATCGGACTGTTCGTCAGTCGTCGCATCGCCCAGGTCCAAGCCCAGGTCCAGATCGTCGGACTCCTCACCAGCGGGCAGGCCGAGATCGATCTCGATCTCGTCAGCACCGGCCTCGTCGAAGCCGCCAATCACGTTGTCGTCAGTCACAGGTATTCGCTTCCTTGCCTCAGCCGAACATCTTCAGGATCGCGGCACCAAGCCCCAGGTCGAGAAAGAACACATAGGTGATCATGATCAACACGAACACCAGAACCACCACGAAGTACTGCTGGAGTTGCGGCCATGTCGGCCACACGACCTTCTTCAATTCGGCGATTGCCTCGCGCACGAACTGTGCTGGGGTGGTCCGCTTCTTCTTCTCCGGCTCATCGCCTTGCGAGCGCTTCTTCGTGGCACGGCCCTTGCCAGACCTGCTCGACTCGACAGCTTTGGCCGCCTTACGAGTCGGGCGAGCCTGGGCAGCCGCCACAGCGACCTTCTCCGACTCGGTCAACTCCACATCGTCGAGCTCAGCGTCGCCGAGATCGGGGTCGGCCGGGACATCGGCTGCGGCCTCGTCCTTGTCATCCGCCACTTCGGCAATCCTTCTTTCACTCGATCCGGGTGCTGGTCGGCCGTCGGTTGACGTCCCACCTCGCAGGGCAAGAGGGACTTGAACCCCCAACCTGCGGTTTTGGAGACCGCTGCTCTGCCAATTGAGCTATTGCCCTTCGGTGACCACAACTGAGGCTGACCCAACTCGGGGCAGGCGACAGTGGGTGCGTGGCCACCAAGTACAGGATTGTACGGGTATGTGCACAGTGAGTCGAACCGAACCGCGCGCGCTACGCCTCACCGCACTCGCATTCCGGCCGTCGCACCGGAATCGGCTTCCAGCAGGAAGATCCCCGGTTCGGTGGCGGTGTCGGCATGCGCTGCGGCCAGGACCATACCCTCGCTGGTTCCGAAGCGCATTTTTCGCGGCGCCAGATTCGCCACCATCACCGTCATCCGACCCACCAGATCAGACGGAGAGTAGATTGCCGCGATGCCGGAGAAGACGGTGCGCGGTTGTGGCTCACCCACATCCAGCACCAGGCGCAGCAGCTTCGTGCTGCCGTCCACCGTCTCTGCGGACACGATCCGGGCGACCCGCAGATCTACGGCGGCGAACTGCTCAATGCTGATCTCCTCGGCGACCGGCTCTCCCCCGGGCTCGGGCACCGGCTCGGGCTCGATCGCGATCGGGGGAGCTTCGAAGAGCTGCTCGACCACCTCGGTCTCCACGCGCGCCATCAGGTGTTGGTAGCGGCCGATGGAATGCTCACCCAGTCGAGTGTTGGCATCGCCCCACGTGAACGGCGCAACCTGCAGGAAGTCGGCCACTGCCGCGGCAGTGCGCGGCATGATCGGTGTCAGCAGCACACTGAGGATTCGGAACGCCTCGATACCGGTGCTGCACGCCGCGTGAAGCTGTGCCTCAGCACCGTCGACCTTCGCCAATTCCCACGGCTTGTGAGACTCGATATACCCGTTCACCTGATCGGCCAGCGCCATGATTTCGCGGACCGCCTTGCCGAACTCGCGGGTCTCATACAACTCGGCTACGACCGGAACTCGAGCCTGCAGCGCCGCAATCAGGGCTTCGCCGTCCGCGCCCAGCTCTGCACTCAGACGCCCATCGAAGCGCTTGGCCAGGAAGCCGGACACCCGGCTGGCGATATTGACATACTTGCCGACGAGGTCGGCATTCACCCGGGTCACGAAGTCCTCGGCGGTGAAATCCACATCCTCGACATGTGCGTTGAGCTTGGCCGCCAGGTAGTAGCGCAGCCAGTCGGGATTGAGGCCCAACTCCAGGTAGCGCAGCGGCTTGATGCCGGTCCCCCGGCTCTTGCTCATCTTCTCCTCGCTCACCGTGAGGAAGCCGTGCACGAAGACATTGTTGGGAATCTTGCGGCCCGAGAAGTGCAGCATGGCCGGCCAGAACAGGGTGTGGAAGTAGATGATGTCCTTGCCGATGAAGTGGATCTGCTCCACCTCGGGATCGGCCAGGAAGGCCTGCACGTCACGGCCCTGTTTGCCGAACAGGTTCACCAACGACGCCAGGTAGCCGATCGGGGCATCCAACCAGACATAGAAGTACTTGCCCGGAGCTCCGGGGATCTCAATGCCGAAGTAAGGGGCGTCCCGAGAGATGTCCCAGTCGGTCAGGCCGCCGGAGCCGTCCGGATCGGTGACAAACCACTCCCGGACCTTGTTGGCGACCTCCGGCTGCAGCTTGCCGTCCTGGGTCCAGGACTGCAGAAACTCCACGCAGCGCGGATCAGACAGCCGGAAGAAGAAATGCTCGCTGCTACGCAGCTCCGGAGTCGCCCCGGACAGCGCCGAATACGGATCCTTCAGGTCGGTGGGCGCATAGACCGCGCCGCAGTTCTCGCAGGAGTCGCCGTACTGATCGGGAGTGCCGCAGCGCGGACAGGTGCCCTTGATGTAGCGGTCAGGCAAGAACATTGATTTCACCGGATCGAAGAACTGCTCCACGCTGCGCACGTCGATGAATCCGGCATCTTTCAACGCGGTGTAGATCGACTGCGCCAACTCGGTGTTCTCTTGGCTGTCAGTGGAATGCCAGTTGTCGAAGGAGATGGAGAATCCGTCCAGATACTGCTGCCGTCCGCCGGCGATCCCCGCGACGAACTCCTGCGGAGTCTGTCCGGCAGCCTCGGCGGCGATCATGATCGGGGCGCCATGGGCATCGTCGGCGCACACGAAGTTGACCTCGGCCCCGCCCATCCGCTGGAAGCGCACCCAGATGTCAGCCTGGATGTACTCCATCATGTGTCCGATATGGAACGGTGCGTTGGCGTACGGCAGGGCTGTGGTGACGAACAGCTTCCGGCTCATGGTCAGGAATTCCTCTTCTGGTTCGACGGGCCGACTCAGCGCACAGCCGCGATGGCGGCGGCGACAGCGGCCACATTGCTGGGGTTGAGTGCTGCCACGCAGATGCGACCGGCGTCGGTGCCATAGACGGCATGGTCGGTGCGCAGCGCCTGCATCTGCTCCGTGGTCAGACCGGAGTAGCTGAACATGCCGATCTGCTCGGCGATGAAGCCGAAGCCGGTGACCCCGACAGCTTCCAGTTCCGCGACCAGGGATACCCGCATCGCACGGATCCGATCCCGCATCGCCGCCAACTCCTGCTCCCACAGGGCGCGCAGCTCAGCATCGCCGAGCACGGTCGAGACCACGGCCGCGCCATGGGTGGGCGGGTTGGAATACACCGTCCGAATGACCACCTTGAGTTGCGAAAGCACTCGCGCAGACTCCTCGGCGTCGGCGGTGATCAGGCTCAAAGCTCCGACCCGCTCGCCGTAGAGGCTGAAACTCTTGGAGAACGACGACGCCACCAGCACCGGAATTCCCAATGTCGAGAAGCGTTGCACGGCGGCTCGGTCGGCCTCGAGACCACCGGCGAAGCCCTGATAGGCCAGATCCAGGAACGGCACCAGCCCCGCGGTGACCACAACCTCGGCGACCCGCGCCCACTGTTCCTCGGTGAGGTCATAGCCGGTGGGGTTGTGGCAGCACGCGTGCAACACCACCACCGTGCCCGGCGCTGCGGCTGCGAGATCAGCGAGCATTCCCTCGAAGTCCACGCCGTGGGCTGCGCGGTCGTAGTAGCGGTATGGCGCCACGGTGAAGCCGGCCCGAGTGAAGATCGCGCGGTGGTTCTCCCACGACGGATCCGACAACAGCACGGTGGTCGCACCAGCGATCGAACGCAGGAACTCAGCGCCGATGCGCAGGCCGCCTGTTCCGCCCAGACCTTGGATGGTCACCACACGACCGGCCGAGACCACCTCGGCGTCGGCACCGAAGACCAGGTTCTTGACCGATGCGTTGTAGGACGGCATTCCGTCGATGGGCAGATAGCCGCGCGCCGTGGGCTGGGCGGCCAATCGGGCTTCGGCATGCCGAACAGCCTGGAGCAGCGGGACCTTTCCATCCTCGCCCAGGTAAACACCCACGCCGAGATTCACCTTGGCGTCCCGAGTATCTGCGACGAATGCCTCAGTGAGGCCCAGGATCGGGTCGCGCGGCGCCATCGGGACGCTGGACAGAATGCTCACGGCTGTGTTCCTTTCACCAGACCGTCGACCAGTCTAAGGCTTCGTCCAGCGACTCAGGAGTCCAGACTCACCCCGACCAGGCGGGCTTCCGGTTCCAAGGTGATGCCGTAGGCCCGCAGCACACCGTCGCGGATCTCACGCGCCAAGGCGACCACGTCCGCCGTGGTGCCCCGACCCGGGTTGGTCAAAGCAAGGCAATGCTTGGTGGAGATTCGCGCCGTTCGGAGCTGGAATCCCTTGCCGAATCCGGCGTGCTCGATGAGCCAGGCTGCACTGGTCTTGGCACTGCCATCGGCCTGCCGGAACACCGGGGCGCCGTCGGGGATCTGTTCAGGGGCAAGAATCGGGTTGGTGAAGAAGCTCCCGGCACTGTGGGAATCCACATCGGCCGGGTCGTAGACCATGCCTTTGCCGCGGCGCAGCGCGAGGACGGTCTCGCGAACCTGCGTCAGCGGCGCCCGTTCCCCGACCGAGACGCCCAGCTGACGCGCCAATTCGGCGTAGCGCACCGGAACAGACCAGGCGCCCAGCGCGAATTGGAAGCTCACCGAGAGCACCACCCAACGGTTCGGTTGCTGCTTGAATCGCGACAGGCGGTAGCCGAAACCGCACTCCGCGACCGCGTGAGTGCGCACCTGGCGCCGCTCACGGTCCCAGGTGCGGACTCGGGCAATGGTGTCGGCCACCTCCTGGCCGTAGGCACCGATGTTCTGCACCGGGGCCGCACCGACATAGCCCGGAATCCCCGACAACGCCTCGATTCCCACCTGCCGCTGGGCCACGGTCGCGGCGACGAAGTCATCCCAGGGCTCGCCTGCGGCTGCGGTGATGAAGGCCCCCGAACAGGCGGCGACGTCCTCGGTCTGCACGCCTCGGAGCGCACCGGTGTGAATCACAGTGCCGTCGAAGCCGGCGTCGGCGATGAGCACATTGGAGCCGCCACCCAGGAGCAGTACTGGCTCATGGGCGTCGTCGGCGCTGGTGATCGCTTCAATCAGCTCCGCCTCAGTGGTCGGTTGGATCCACCGCTTGGCAACACCGCCGAGCCCAAAAGTGGTGTGGGCGGCCAACGACTCAGTCAAGCCGCACCTCCGCGGTGGCCGCTCCCAGCACCTTGTCCTCGCCACAGGTCGCGGTGAGACTGACCGTGGCCACGCCGTCGGCGACGGTGGTCACCGTTCCGGTGAACACCACCCAGGCCTCGCCTTCGGCCGGCACCACCACTGGCTTGGTGAATCGCACCGCATAGGTCAGCACCCGCGCCGGGTCACCGATCCAGTCGGTGACCACCCGCAGCCCACACCCCATGGTGAGCATGCCGTGAGCGATGACGCCGGGCAGCCCGAGAGCAGCAGCAGCGGCATCGTTGTAGTGAATCGGGTTGAAATCTCCCGAGGCGCCGGCGTAGCGCGCCAATGTCACGCGCGTGAGCGGCATCTCCACCGACTTCAACAGCTGACCGGGCTGGGCAGTGATGCTCATGCCGCCTCCTGGGTGTGCATCAGGGTGGAGGTCGCCGTGCACAACTGCTCACCGTCGGGAGTGTCCAGCAGCACCGAGATCGTGATGATGGCGGTGGCTCCCCGCAGCCGCACCTTCTCGATCGTCAATGCCGAACGCACCAGATCTCCAGCACGCAGCGGACGCTGCCACCGGAATCGCTGATCCACATGCACCGTGCGGCTCAGCGCGAGGTCCAACTCCGGATCGGCGAAAAGGCCGTCCCAGGCTGCGGCGGCGAGCACTGCAGCAAAGGTCGGCGGCGCGATGGGGTCTTCCCCGCTGTAGGCGGGATTCTCGGCATCTCCCAGAGCGCGGGCGAACTCGGTGATCTTGGCCCGACTCACCTGATAGGGCTGAGTGGCCGGATAACTGCGTCCGGCATGTGCGTCGCTGATCGGCATGGATTCAGGCTAGCGGGAGTCGTCGAGATCCAGATCGTGCTGGGCCAGCAGCGAGCCGAGATCGGCTGTCATCGCCGCTGGCACCTGAAGCGCCACCTGGTTTCGATTCAGCAGTAGATAGAGACGATCGCTGCTGGTCCACGGCTGATCACCCGTCGTGTCGAGCACCAATTGGGTCGAACCGAGGAAGCTGCGCAGCCGAACCGTGCGCACCTGCGGCCAGTCCAACCGCCAGACGCGGCGTCCCACCATCTTGGTGATGCCCGTCTCATCGACACGCGCACGCACCTGTCGAGACATCGCCAACCGCCATGCCTGCGCCAGGAACAGCAGCGTCCCGATCATCAGGATCCAAGAATTGCTACCCATTACCAGCGGAATCAGGCCGCAGGTCGCCAACACCAGGCAGCCGTAGAAGTTGAGCCGGGTGACCCGGTCGGTGATGGCCCAGGTCATGGCAGCCGCCCAGACACAACAAAGCCGTCCGCCGAAGCGGACGGCTCGGTCGACACAAGGTTCAGCGGGTTTCCCGGTGCGGGGTGTGCTTGCCGCACTTGGGGCAGAACTTCTGCAGCTCCATGCGGTCGGGATCGTTCCGCCGATTCTTCTTGGTGATGTAGTTGCGCTCTTTGCACTCCGTGCACGCCAAGGTGATCTTCGGCCGGACGTCGGCGCCCTTTTTGGCCATCGGCTTCCTCTTTCCCAACTTTGCTGGTTAGTAGCGGGAGCGGGACTTGAACCCGCGACACAGCGATTATGAGCCGCTTGCTCTACCGCCTGAGCTATCCCGCCGTAGTTCGGATTCCATCGCTGGGCTGACGGGCGGTAACCGTCTATCCGAACACAGAGCCCCCATGCGGAATCGAACCGCAGACCTTCTCCTTACCATGGAGACGCTCTGCCGACTGAGCTATAGGGGCCGGACAGCGGTTGACTGTACCGCACGCCGGACCCGCTTCCCAAATCGGAAAACCGACGGGGTGATCAACCCAGATCAGCACGCAGCGCGGGCAGGTCCACATGGCCGTCACGAACCACGATTCCCTCCGCGGCCAGGTGGCGGGTTGCTTCGCTCACCAGGGGTTCGGCGATGCTGCCGTCGGCGCGCACCACCCGCCACCAACTGGTACCACCGCCCTGGGTGGCCAAGATCCGCGCCACCAACCGAGGTCCACACCCGACGACCCGTCCCACATCGCCGTAGGTGGAGACCGAGCCCGGCGGAATCGAGGCTGCGGCCAGCAGGACTGAATCGGCAAGCTCAGCGGAATTGGCCATAGCGGGAATCTACGCGAAGCCTGCCAACGCTGCCTATGGTGGAACCGGAGAAGGGAGCCAGGTCATGACCGAATTCCGCATCGAACACGACACCATGGGTGAGATTCGAGTGCCCGCTGCGGCACTGTACGCCGCGCAGACCCAACGCGCGGTGGAGAACTTCCCGATTTCGGGACGCCGACTTTCAAGCCATCACATCGCTGCATTGGCCCAGATCAAGCGGGCCGCAGCCATCACCAATGCCGAACTGGGCGTGATCGAAACCGAGATCGCCACAGTGATCGTGGCCGCCGCCGAGGAGGTGATCGCCGGCCAGCACGATGACCAGTTCCCGATTGACGTCTTCCAGACCGGTTCGGGGACGTCGTCGAACATGAATACCAACGAGGTGATCGCCACCTTGGCCAGCCGTCGACTGGGACGCCCGGTGCACCCCAATGACCATGTCAATGCCTCGCAGTCTTCCAATGATGTGTTCCCCTCCTCGATCCACATCGCCGCAGTCCAGGCCATCGAAGAGGTGCTGCTGCCGGGCCTGGAGGTCCTAGCCGAGACCCTGGAGGCCAAAGCCGACGAGTTCGACGATGTTGTGAAGTCGGGTCGTACACACTTGATGGACGCCACCCCGATCACGCTGGGACAGGAGTTCTCCGGCTATGCCACTCAGGTGCGCTATGGGATCGCCCGGGTGCGGGCGACGCTGCCGCGTCTGGGTGAGCTTCCGCTGGGCGGCACTGCCGTGGGCACGGGCATCAACACTCCGCCCGGTTTCGCCGCTCGCGTCATCGACCTGGTTGCTCTGAACACCGGGTTGTCGTTGACGGAGGCGACCAATCACTTCGAGGCGCAAGCCGCTCAGGACTCTCTGGTGGAGACCTCGGGGGCGCTGCGGACCGTGGCGGTGTCGCTGGTCAAGATCGCCAATGATCTGCGCTGGATGGGATCCGGCCCGCGCACTGGGCTGGGCGAGATCGCGCTGCCCGATCTGCAGCCGGGTTCCTCGATCATGCCCGGCAAGGTGAACCCGGTGCTGCCTGAAGCGACCGTGCAGGTCGCGGCTCAGGTGATCGGCAACGACGCCGCGATCGCCTTCGCCGGGGCTCAGGGCAACTTCGACCTGTTGGTGATGCTGCCCGTGATGGCCCGCAATCTGCTGGAGTCGATCACCTTGATCGGCAATGTCTCGGTGCTGCTGGCTGATCGATGCGTGAGCGGCATTCAGGCCAATGTTGAACGGTGCCGCTACCTGGCTGAATCCTCGCCGTCGATCGTGACGCCGTTGAACCGCATCATCGGCTATGAGGCCGCGGCGAAGATCGCCAAGCACTCGGTCAAGGCCAACCTGACCATCGCGCAGGCGACCCGGGAGCTGGGCTATGTGGAGCGCGGGGAAATCACCGAGGAGCAGTTGACCACCGCCTTGAACGTCGGCTCGATGACCGGCCGCTGAGTGCAACGTAAAGGGCCTTGACCAGGGGAAATCCCCTGGTCAAGGCCCTTTTGCGTGGCAGGTGTAGGGTTCGAACCTACGTAGGCGATGCCGACGGTTTTACAGACCGCTCCCTTTGGCCACTCGGGCAACCTGCCGTGCCCGGACAGCCTAGCAAAGCAGCGGGCAGCCTTTGAAATCGGTGACGTGGCGATTCCGCCACGAGCCGAAGGGCCGTCCCCTAGCATGAACGGCAGGAGTCGACCGAACACCTCGCCGCTCACGACGGGTTCCGCCGAGGTGTCTGGTCAGCAATGGAGCTTCAGACCGGAGTAAGACATGTCCAAAGCCGCTCGCCGTACCGTCGGCTGGATCGGATCGCTACTGGCGGTCGGCCTGCTGCTCACCCTCACCGGATGTGATGGCATCACTGTGCCCACAGCGATGCCGACCGCGCTACCGACAGCGTTGCCAACCCACTCGACATCGTCGCCCTCGGCTTCCACCACTCTGGATCCCACCTCGATCGCGCCGACCTCGACAGCGCCGACCTCGACGGCACCGACCTCCGCACCGCCCACCTCGGCGGCCCCCACCTCCACAGCCCCCACGTCCGCACCGCCGACCTCGGCGGCACCCACCTCGGCAGCACCGACCTCAGCAGCTCCGACAGCCTCACCCAGCGCCACTCCGATGCCGGCACCCGGCAACGGGGGCATTCCGTGGTGGCTATGGCTGATCGTGGTCGCCGCCGCAGCCGGCGGCGCTGTCGCCCTCATTCTGCGCCGCACTGTTGATCGCACCTGGGATCGACGTTTCGAGACGGTCCGTGGCGAGCTGGTCTGGATCCATGACCAGATGGTCCCCCAGCTTCTGGAGTCCCCGACCCCGGCCAGCGCGGCACTGCTGTGGCGCAGCGCCGAGCCTCGCGTTGCCACCGTGGAGGCCGAGTTGCGTTCTTTGGGCGCGGCCGGCGTCTCGGCGAAACGCGCCATGCGGGCGACCCACCTGCGTCGGCTGCTGGCCAGCGTGACCATCGCAGTGGAGGCCGAAATCAGCCTGCCTGCAGATGCCACCGCCGACCAACTACGGGAGGCGCAGCGGAAGATCCGCATCGCCCAGGCCGACCTGCGCGAGGGTCTCGACAACGGTGGCGCCCCGCCACCGCCGCAGCGCGTCGCGCGCTGAGCTTGGGCGCGATCACTCCGACGCGTCACAATAGGGCCGACGCCAACCCGGAAGGAACCACCGTGGCTGCCGAAAGCTCTTTCGACATTGTCAGCAAAGTCGACCGTCAGGAGGTCGACAACGCCCTCAACATGGCGGCCAAGGAGATCCGCAACCGCTACGACTTCAAAGGCACCGAAGCGACGATCCGGTGGTCCGGCGAAGCCATCGAGATGGAAGCCAGCGGCGAGGAGCGGGTCAAGGCGATCCTCGATGTGTTCCAGACCATGTTGGTGCGCCGCAAGATCGACTTGAAGTCCTTGGACGCCGGCGAGCCTCGGCTGTCGGGAAAGATGTGGAAGCTCACCGCAACCACCAAGCAGGGCATCAGTCGGGAGAACGCCGCCACCATCGTCAAGCTGATCAAGAACGACGGTCCCAAAGGCATCCGCACTCAGGTGCAGGGAGAAGAGCTGCGTGTGTTCAGCAAGAAGCGGGATGACCTGCAAGCGGTTCAGAAGCTGGTGCGCGAAGCCGACTTCGACTTCGCAGTCCAGTTCGACAACTACCGCTGACCCCATGGGATCCACTCCCTATCTCCACCTCGATGTGGAGGTCATGCAAGCCAATATCGACGCAATGGCCGAGCATGCCAGCCGCCACGCAATGACGCTGCGTCCGCATGTGAAGACCCACAAGTCTCCTGCCATCGCCGAATTGCAGCTGGCCGCCGGTGCCCGTGGTCTGACGGTGGCGACCATTGGTGAGGCCGAGGTGTTCGCCTCGGTGTGCACCGACTTGTTCATCGCCTATCCACTGTGGGTCGATGAGGATGCCGCCGCCAGGCTGATCGCCCTCGGTGAGGCCGGAGTGCGGTTGCGGGTGGGTTGTGACTCACTGAACGCCGGGCGCAACCTGGTGGGACTGCCGGTGGAGGTGCTGATCGAGATCGACTCCGGCCATCATCGTTCTGGGGTCACTCCGGAAACGGCCGGCGACCTCGCCGCCGGGTTGGCGGCGCGGGGACTGTCGGTGCTGGGAGTGTTCACCTTTCCCGGCCATAGCTACTCCCCCGGTTCGGGGCAGTCGGCGGCCGTAGACGAGACCGACGCGTTGCGGGCTGCCGCAACATCGCTGCGTCAAGCCGGCATCGATCCGGTCGTGATCAGTGGCGGGTCCACGCCTTCGGCGTCATTCACCACCGAGGTGTCCACCGAGCTGCGACCCGGTGTGTACGTGTTCGGGGACGCCCAGCAGGTCGAACTCGGCACGATCCCCATCGACCAGGTCGCCCTCACTGTGGTGGCCACGGTGGTCTCTCATGCCGGCGGCCGGGTGATTTGCGACGCCGGCAGCAAGGCCTTGGCCGCTGATCGGGCTCCCTGGGCTTCGGGCTATGGCCGTGTGCTCAGCGAACCCGACGCCCGCGTCATCGCCCTCAGTGAACACCACGCGACCATCGCTTGGCCCGGCGACCTCCCCGCCCTGGGCAGCACCGTTCGGCTGATTCCCAACCACGCCTGCAATGCGGTGAATCTGGCTGATTCCTACCAGCTGAGCAACGGCGAGGTTTGGCCCATCACAGCACGCGGACGGAACAACTGATGCGCATCGCCACCGTTAACGTCAATGGCATTCGTGCCTCGGTGCGCCGCGGTTTCGCGGCGTGGCTGGCCGACCGTGACTGCGACCTGATCGCCCTGCAAGAGGTGCGCAGCCCCGTCGAGGCCGTACCGGAGGAGGCCAGCACCGGCTATCACTTCGCCTACCACCCGGGGAACCGGGCCGGGCGCAACGGAGTCGCGCTGCTCAGCCGAACAGCGCCGACCGCGGTACGAGAAGGATTCGGGAATCGGCGATTCGATCCCGAAGGACGCTATCTGGAAGCCGACTACGAACTGAACGGCTGGCGGCTCACCGTCGCCTCGCTCTATCTGCCGAAAGGTGGCCGCGCCGACGACACCCCTGAGGAGATGGCGCGCTACCAGCACAAACTGGCGTTCATGCGGTCCTTCCGCCCCTACTTGACCCGGGCTCGACGGGCAGCGCAGGCTGACGGTCGGGAATTCCTGGTGATGGGCGACTTCAACATTGCCCACACCCGAGCCGATGTCCGCAACTGGCGAGGCAACGCCAAGTCGGTCGGCTTTCTGCCGGAGGAACGGGAGTGGCTGGGCACGATTCAGAGCCCTCGCACGCTCACCGACGTGGTGCGACGGTTGCACCCCGATGTCGAGGGCCCCTACTCGTGGTGGAGTTGGATGGGCAATGCCTTCACCAACGACACCGGTTGGCGGATCGACTACCACTTCGCTTCACCGGCGCTGGCAGCGGCAGCTCACCTCGGCGGAACCGATCGAGCGGACTCCTACGAGGCGCGGATCAGCGATCACGCGCCGGTCGTGGTCGACTACGCCGACAACGGCTCGAAGTAGCTCAGCACCTCATCGCGGGGTACCTGCGAGACGTGGTCGTGGCTCCACCTCGGTGTGCGATCACGGTCGACGAGTTGGGCGCGTACCCCTTCGGCGAACTCGGCACCACTGGCCAGTCGGACTGCTAAGGCGAGTTCCTGGTCGTATTGAGCCTCGATGGTGGCGAAGCGTGCCGCCCGGCGTAACGCCTCCAGACTGACGGCGATCGATAGCGGCGAGCGGCGGTTGATCTCCTCGGCGGCAGCCCGGGCCGCCGGATCGGAATGTTCGCTGAGCAGGCCGACGACCTCGGCGGGATCATCGCTGCCGTAGCACTCCGCGATCCAGGCGCCCTGCAGGGCAGGATCCGGATCAGGAGCGGACCCGACGCATTCGTCGGCCAGGTCCAAGCCCATGGCGTCGGCGGCGTTGATGGCGGCTCCGGTCAAGGCCAGGTGGGTGCCGATCTCGCCAGGCATGCGGGCAAAGCGGTACGTCATGAACACATCGGGAAACAGCCCGATCTGCGTTTCGGGCATGGCCAAGGTGCTGCTGGCATCCACCACGCGTTGCGAGCCGTGAGCGCTCAGACCGAGCCCGCCACCCATGGTGATGCCGGTCATGATCGCTCGATACGGCTTGGGATAGGCCGCAATCATCAGGTTCAGCCGATATTCGGTGATAAAGAACTCACTGACATCGCCGGATTCCATGGCCCGAGTCCGCAACTCCCGCACGTCGGCACCGGCACACAGTCCGCGCTCCCCTGCACCGACGATTTCGACACGCTCGATGCGATCATCGACCGCGAATTCGGCCAAGGCGTCGGAGATCCGCTTCATCATCGCCAGATTCACAGCATTGATGGCCCGCGGGCGATTCAGCGTGATGCGGCCCACGGTAGCGGCGACCTCGACGGTGACTTCGGGTTCGTTCATGACGGCATCCTCCCCTGTTGCGCCAGGTGGGCACGGTGCTCTTGATTGTGTCGATAGATCAACACGACGATCAGGGCCAAAGCGGCGAATCCGAGGGCCACCGCGTCATTGCGCCAGGCCAGGTTTCCGGCCTCATAGGCCAGCAGCACCGCCGTGACTGTCACTGCGGCGCCCACCACTTTGGGGGCGGGCTTGGTCAGCGGAAGCAGTAGTCCGCCCCAGGTGAGGTACCAACTGTTCAAAGCGATCCCCCCGAACGCGAAGGCCAGATAGGACCAACTCAGGAAAGTGATCGGACGCCGCCGCCCGATACCCAAGGCGAGAACCGCAATGATCACCATGGTCAGCGACAGCCCAAAGAAACGCAGACTGTCCAAGGCGAACTGGCCGACCACGTCCGAGCCGAATCCTCCGGGGAGCTGCGACAGACCCAACCCGCCGAACGCGAACGGCATCACCGTGACCACGAAAGCGGGGAATTCCAGCAGCAGCTTCAACCCAGTGCCGATCAGGGTGAACGGGGCCAAGGTCACCACCAGGCCAGGGACATCGGCAGCCCACACCCATCCGAATCCGAGACCGGTGACCAGGCTGATCGCCACGAAGGTGACCACCGAGACCGCCAACGAGATCGTCAGCCGCACCCCGGCCCGCCAGGTGTCCGACCAGTGCAGTGTCCGCCACGGGTGGCCGATCAGCGCCACCGGGTAGAACGCCAGGAACGCCGGCTGTTTGATGCAGGCGGCGACTCCCACGATCACCGCGGCAGTGAGAAACCACTTCTCGGCCACCAACCAGTTCAGGAACCGCCGGAGCCGACTCGGCGCGGGAGACGCCGGGGTTGCACTGGCTCGCGGCAGATAGACCAGCCAGAGCGCCAACACCACCAGACCCATCATCACGGCATCGTTGTGGGCCCCTCCTACCAACGCCACGATCAGGAGCGGGTTGATAGTGGCGAACCAGGCGGTCAGCTGAGGATCGGCACCGATGCGGTGCGCAATCCGGGGCAACAGGACCACGATCAAGGCGACGCCGGCCAGGGCCGGCAGCCGCATACCTACCGCAGATAGGTAGGGGTCATTTCCGGAGGCGACCACGATGCCGCGGAACATCTCCAGGCTCAGCGGTGGATACATCGCGGTGTGATAGCGCCACAGCCACGCGGCTTGATCGGCGAAGGCACCCGGCAACGCTGAGATCGGGACATCGTAGGGATTGAGACCGTTGTGCAGCACCCAGCCCTCGGCGGCATAGCCGTAGGCGTCATGACTGAAGATCGGCGGCGCGAACAGCAGCGGAATACTCCACAACAAGGTGATCGGCCAGTGCTTCACCTCGTGGTACAACCGGGGCCGAAGCCGGAACCAGGCCTCCACCAAGAGGGCCACGGCTGCGACGACGAGGGCGGTGCCGGCGACACGTCCGAACCAACTGTCCAGCCCGACCGCGCGGATCGGCCCCCACCACGGACTGTTCTGGGGCAAATAGGCCGGTGTCAGCGAACCCAGGAACAACATGGCGGTGGCATAGAAGCCCCGACGCACTGCCGGATAGCTCCAGGCTTTGGCGATGTCACCTCCGGCGACACGCGCTCGCGACCGCAACCGATGCCGCACCGATCCAGCGGGCCGAGGCGGCTGCAGGACCGTCATCGGGGACGTCGATTCGAAGGCACGCCACTAGCCTAGACCGCCGGACTATGTAAGCTCATTATTAGGCCCTGACAAGGGGATTGCCGATGTTCGGGAATCCTTGTCAGTATGGTTCCCAACGTTGGGTCAGCGCGCTATTCTCGCCATGTTTGGCGCCATTGGTGATGCCCACCGGCACGACCAAGGGCGCCGTACTGCTTCAGTCCCCAACACGGGAGCTGAGATAGGAATTCGGCTGGACCCACTGCCGAGTCCCGGGTTTTCTGTCCACTACTAACGGCTGCGGCGCAGGATCGCCGCTCCCGGGAGGGCCGCGCCAAATATGACCCAAGTGAGCACCATCGACCACGTCGTCATCCGATTCTCCGGAGACTCCGGAGACGGCATGCAGCTGACTGGCGACCGATTCACTCAAGACACCGCCGTTGCTGGTAACGACTTCGTCACCCTGCCGAACTATCCGGCTGAAATCCGGGCACCAGCAGGAACGGTGGCTGGGGTTTCCAGCTTCCAGTTGCACTTCGCCGAGTACGACGTGCACACCCCCGGTGACCACCCCGATGTGCTGGTCGCGATGAACCCAGCGGCATTGAAGGCGAACATCGCCGAGTTGCCCGCCGGCGGCATCATCATCGTCGACACCGCAGACTTCACCCCGCGCGCGCTGTCCAAGGTCGGTTACGACACCAACCCCTTGGAAGACGGCAGCCTGGAGGCCTACCAAGTCCACGCCTTCGACCTCACTGCTGCAGCCACCGCCGCCGTTGCCCCGTTCGGACTGTCCCGCAAGGACGCCGCGCGCACTAAGAACATGTACGCCCTGGGCCTGCTGAACTGGATGTACAGCCGCCCGATCGAGGGCACCATCGCGTTTTTGAACAAGAAGTTCGCCAAGAAGCCGGAGATTCGCGACGCCAACATCGCCTCGCTCACCGCCGGCTACAACTTCGGCGAAACCTCCGAAGCGATTGCTTTCCGCTACGAGATCGCACCGGCCCCGGCCAAGACCGGCACCTACCGCCAGATCACCGGCAACCGTGCGGTCGCCTACGGTCTGGTCGCCGGCGCCAACCGCGCCGGACTGCCGCTGTACCTGGGCGCCTACCCGATCACGCCGGCCTCCGAGGTACTGCACTACCTGTCTGATGCGAAGTCGGCAGGGGTGATGACCTTCCAGGCTGAAGATGAGATCGCCGCGGTGGGTGCCGCTCTGGGCGCCTCCTTCGCCGGATGTCTGGGCGCAACCAGCACCTCCGGCCCCGGCCTGGCGCTGAAGTCCGAAACCCTCGGATTGGCGGTCATCTCCGAATTGCCGCTGGTGGTCATCGACGTTCAGCGCGGTGGTCCTTCCACCGGCCTGCCGACCAAGACCGAACAGTCCGATCTCCACATCGCCTTGTTCGGGCGCCATGGTGAATCACCCATGCCGGTGATCGCCGCCCAGTCTCCGGCCGACTGTTTCGCCGCAACCTTTGAAGCCTGCAAGGTAGCTGTGGAGTACCGCACACCGGTATTGGTACTCACCGACGGGTACCTGGGCAACGGCGCCGAGCCGTGGCGCGTCCCCGAGATGAGCGAACTGCCCGCCATCGATACCAACCTCACCACCGAGGTCGAGGGCGAATACCTGCCCTACGCCCGCGACGAGAAATTGGCTCGTGCGTGGGCGATTCCGGGAACCCCGGGGCTCACTCACCGCACCGGTGGCCTGGAAAAGGCTCCCGGTTCCGGCGCGGTCTCCTACGATCCCAGCGACCATGAGGAGATGGTGCTGACCCGTGCTGCGAAGGTGGCCGGTGTCGTGCGGGATGTCCCCGATCTCATCGTGGACGATCCCAGCGGCGAGGCCAAGGTCCTGGTGCTGGGGTGGGGTTCCACCTTCGGCCCCATCCAGGCAGCCGTCCGGATCGTGCGAGGTAGCGGTCGCAAGCTCGCCACAGCGCATCTACGGTGGATCAACCCGCTGCCAGCCAACCTCGGCGAGGTTCTGGCCGCGTACGACCGTGTGATCGTGCCGGAAATGAACCTCGGCCAACTGGCGATGCTGCTGCGAGCGACCTACCTGATCAACGTGGAGAGCTACACCAAGGTTCGCGGCTTGCCGTTGCGGCAGTCCGAACTCGCCGACGACCTGAACGCCATCATTGATGAGGAGGCTGCGAAGTGACCGCGCCCGTTTCCATTGCAGGCACCGGAATGGCCGGAGTCCCGGTCGCCCTGACCCCGCTCACCCGCAAGGACTTCACCGCCCCCAACGAGGTTCGCTGGTGCCCGGGCTGTGGCGACTATCCCGTGCTCGCCGCCTTCCAGTCGGTGATGCCCGACCTGGGAATCCGCAACGAGAATCTCGTCGTGGTGTCCGGTATCGGCTGCTCCTCGCGATTCCCGTACTACGTGGAGTCCTACGGATTCCACTCCATTCACGGACGCGCGCCCGCGATCGCCGCTGGTGTGGCGATGTCGCGTCCGGATGTATCGGTGTTCGTGATCACCGGTGACGGCGATGCCCTCAGCATCGGCGGCAACCACCTGATCCATGCGATCCGCCGCAACATCAACATGACGATTCTGTTGTTCAACAACCGGATCTACGGGTTGACCAAGGGCCAGTACTCCCCGACCTCGGAGACCGGGAAGGTGACCAAGTCCTCCCCGCAGGGCTCGGTGGACAACCCCTTCAACCCGGTATCGCTGGCGCTGGGAGCCGGTGGCACCTTCGTGGCTCGGACTGTGGACGCCAACCGCGCCCACCTCACCGCGACCCTGAAGGCCGCTGCAGCCCACCGCGGCACCTCCCTGGTGGAGATCTATCAGAACTGTGTCATCTTCAACGACGGTGCCTACGATCCGCTCAAGGCAGCCGACGGCATGATCAAGTTGGTCCACGGGGAACCGGTGACCTTCGGCGCAGACAACTCGATGGGCGTCGTCCGTGGCGCCGACGGAACCCTCACAGTGGCACCAGTGGCCGAGATCGGCCAAGAGAACCTGCTGGTGCACGACGCGCATGCCGAGGATCCGCAACTGGCCTTCGCCCTATCGCAGTTGACCGACCAGAATCACCTCACCACCGCACCGATCGGCATTTTCCGCGATGTCGAGCGTCCGGTGTATGACGATCTGGCTCGGGCTCAAATCGCCACCTTCGATGACGATGCCGCCCGTGATCAGGCGGTCTCGGCCCTGCTGAAGGGCCACGACACCTGGGAACTGTAACCGTCAACCATTGCTGCGCCCGGCCGGTATCCCGGTCGGGCGCAGTGTCATCTCCACCCAACCGATAGCCTGGAACACGTGACGACTTTCGACCTCGACCCGACAATCCGCCCCGCTGACGATCTCTTCCACCACGTCAATGCACGGTGGCTGGCCGTGACCGACATCCCCCAGGACAAACAATCTGCGGGTGCCTTCATGGAATTGCGCGATGCCTCCGAAGCCGCCATCAAGGCGATCGTCACCAGCTTGTCCGGAGCACAACCCGGCACCGAGGCCCACCTCGTGGAGGCCCTCTACTCCAGCTTCATGGACACCGAACAGGTGGCAGCCCGCGGCTTGGAGCCGCTGGCACCGTTGCTGGCCGAAATCGACGACATCGCCACCGTCGATGACCTGCTGGACTACTTCGGCCGCAGCATCCGACGCGGCACCGGCGCACCGATCGGGCTCGGCGTGGACGCTGATCCCGGCGAACCGACCCGATATGCGCTATTCGTCGGACAAGACGGCATCGGCCTTCCCGACGAGGAGTACTACCGCCTGGAGCAGCACGCTCCGGTACTGGCCAAGTACCGCGATCACATCACGACCACCATGACCATCGCCCAACTGTCGGCCAGCGCAGCAGCGGAGATCGTCGAACTCGAGACCGCCATCGCGGCCCGCCACTGGGACAAGGTGCGTACTCGCGACATGCAGGCGATGTACAACCCGACGCCGTGGGCGGACCTGGACGCCAATGGCCTGGCCTGGACCCGGGTACTGCTCGCCGCCGGGGTACCGCAGCTCGACGAGGTGATCGTCGCCCAACCGTCGGTACTTGCCGAACTGGTGGAACTGATGCAGCCCTCGCGCCTGGAACAGTGGCGTCTGTGGTGCCGGTGGAGCCTGGTCTCGGCGCTGTCGCCGTACCTGCCCGATCCCCTGGTGCAGGCCCGATTCGACTTCTACGGCACCGTGCTGCAAGGCATCCCCCAGCTCAAGGAGCGGTGGAAGCGCGGCGTCGACCTCGTCGAACGCAACCTGGGCGAAGCGGTCGGCAAACTCTATGTGGAGCGCCACTTCCCGCCCGCGGCGAAGGATCGCATGGATGAGCTGGTGGCGAACCTGCTGCAGGCCTATCAGGCCTCCATTTCCTCCCTGGAATGGATGGGTGAGCAGACCCGCGCCGAGGCGCTCACCAAGCTCGCCAACTTCACCCCCAAGATCGGCTACCCCGACCGCTGGATGGACTACGGCAGCCTGGAGCTGGACGCTGATGACCTCATCGGTAATGTGCTCAGCGCCGCGGAGTTCCACACCGTTGACGAGTTGAGCAAGCTCACCGGACCGATCCGCAGCTGGGAATGGCTCATGACGCCGCAGACGGTCAACGCCTACTACCACCCATTGCGCAATGAGATCGTGTTCCCGGCCGCGATTTTGCAGCCGCCATTCTTCGACCCCGATGCCGACGATGCGGTCAACTACGGCGCCATCGGCGCGGTGATCGGCCACGAGATCGGGCACGGCTTCGACGATCAGGGTTCCACCTGCGACGGTGAGGGCCGACTGCGCGACTGGTGGACCGAGGCCGATCGGACCGCCTTCACCGAACGCACTAAGGCCCTGATCGATCAATACTCGGCACTGCGCCCGGCTCAGCTCCCGGAGTTGAGCGTCAATGGTGAGCTGACCATTGGGGAGAACATCGGCGACCTCGGCGGGCTGGCGATCGCGTACGACGCATGGAAGATCGCCCTCGGCGGAGTCGAACCCGAGCCGATCGATGGTATCCCGGCGGCACAGCGTTTCTTCTTCTCGTGGGCTTTGGCGTGGCAAACCAAGCGTCGTGACGAGTCGCTGCGCCAGCAGCTGGCGACCGACCCGCATTCGCCTGAGGAGTTTCGCTGCAATCAGGTAGTGCGCAACCTTCCCGCCTTCTATGAAGCCTTCGATGTCACCGACGCCGATGCTTTGTGGCTGGCCCCTGACCGACGAGTGAAGATCTGGTGACTATGAGCGACGCACCCAGTGTCCTCTCCCGAGGCACAGCCAGCGAGTTCCGGCGCATCAAACGGATTCTGCGCCAGGAATCGACCGGCGGCATCCTGTTGATCATCGCCGCCGCCATCGCGATGCTGGTGGCCAACCTGGCACCGGAGTTCTATACCGAGCTGCGCGACACCCATGTCGGCTTCGAGGCCTTCGGCATCAACTTGGACCTGTCGTTGGCTCATTGGGCTGCCGACGGCTTGCTGGCCATCTTCTTCTTCATGGTCGGCCTGGAGCTCAAACGCGAGTTCGTTGCCGGCGATCTGCGCAGCCCCAAGACCGCCCTGGTACCGGTGGCGGCCGCCATTGGCGGCGTCGCGGTTCCCGCAGGCATCTATGTGGCATTCACGGTCACTGACCCGGTGGCGGTTCAGGGTTGGGCCATCCCGGCAGCCACCGATATTGCGTTCGCGTTGGCAGTGCTGGCGGTCATCTCCTCACACCTACCCGCGGCGCTGCGCACCTTCTTACTCACTTTGGCAGTGGCCGATGATTTGATCGCGATCCTCATCATCGCGTTCTTCTACTCCTCCGGCCTGGTGCCGCTCTTCCTGGCTTGGGACATCCTGCCGGTGGTGGCCTTCTGGATCATCGCCCACAAAGCCCAGCACTTCCTGTCCTATCACTGGTGGGCGCCCTGGGTGACGCTCTTCCCGCTGGCGGTGATCAGTTGGGCACTGGTGTACAACTCCGGAGTCCACGCGACCATCGCCGGCGTCATCCTGGCCTTCTGCGTCCCGGTGCGTCCGGCGTCCGGCGATGACGAGGACCACGGCCTGGCTGAGATCTTCGAACACCGCATCCGACCGTTCTCCGCCGGGGTCGCGGTTCCGATCTTCGCCTTCTTCTCCGCCGGGGTTGCGGTGGGCGGCTGGGACGGTTTCGTCAACGCGGTCACCAGCCCCATCGGCTTGGGGGTCGTGGTCGGACTCGTGCTGGGCAAGGCGGTCGGCATCACCGGTGCGACCTGGCTGGTGACCCGACTCCGTCACGCCACCCTCGACCCGACGCTGGCCTGGATCGACGTGTTCGGTTTGGCGGTGCTGGGCGGAATCGGCTTCACCGTGTCGCTGCTGATCAGCGAACTCAGCTTCACCGACGTGATGCTGCAGGACAACGCCAAGATCGCGGTACTCACCGCTTCAGTACTGGCCGCTGTCTTGGCCAGCCTGATTCTCGGTCTTCGCAACAAGCACTATCGCGAGATCGAAGAGGCCGAGGACGACGAGGAACCCGAGCCCATCTCGGCTCGCTGATCAACTCACAGCGGAGCAGCCGTCACGAACGGATGATCCCAGCCAACCTCTGATTCGAGCTGCGTCGCCAGCGAGAGCAGGCGGCCCTCTTCGGCGAAACGACCGGTGAACATCACTCCGACGGGAACGGTGGCACCCTCGACCTGAGCGGTGTGCAACGGCAACGAGATCGCCGGGCGGCCGCTGAGGTTCGCCACCGAGGTCCACGGGGTGAAGCGGGTCTGGGCGGCGAAATCCGCAGCTGGATCGTCGTCATTGCGCAACGCGCCGACCGGTAGCGGCGGCATCGCCAATGTCGGGGTCAGCACCGCGTCGAAGCCATCCCAGGCCTCGGCGATCTCAACCCCCAGACGCTGCAACCCCGCCAAGGCCTCGGCGTAGGCCGTGCCGCTGACTTCGCGTCCGGTTTCGCGCAACCACCGAGTCAGCGGACGCAGCACCGTATCGGCCTGCGGCGGCAGCGGGATCGTCGCCGCACCCACGGCCCAAATGGCCATGAAGTCCTGCCAGCGTTGCACCGGGAACGGCACCGGAGCCAGGTCCACATCATGACCGAGGCGCGCCAGCACGTCGGCAGTGTGAGTTGCAGCCTCCAGGCAGACCGGATGAACGTCGGCCTCGGCGATCACCGGAGTCGTCAGGATCCCGATGCGCAGTCGTCCCGGATCACGGCGGGCCATGACGGCAAATGGCTCGGGTGGTGGCGTGATCGGGTAGGGCTCGGCGATCCCATGACCGCACAACACATCGAGTCCTATGGCAGTGTCGCGCACCGAGCGGCTGATCACACCGTCGGTGGTCAGGCCCGGCCCCGGCGCGCGTAGGCGTCCCACGCTGACCCGGCCGCGGCTGGGTTTCAGCCCGACCACGCCACAGCAGGAGGCCGGGATCCGTATCGAACCGCCACCGTCGGAGGCGTGCGCGATCGGCGCCATGCCGGTGGCCACGGCCACCGCCGCTCCCCCGCTGGAGCCACCGGCCATCCGAGTGGTGTCCCACGGTGTCACCGCGGGAGCGGCACCTTCGGGCTCGGTGTAGCACGGCAATCCGAATTCCGGCGTTGCCGTCTTGCCGATGCTGATCGTGCCGGCTTCGGCAAGCCAGCCCACCACGTCGTCGTCAGCCTCGGGCACGAATCCGGCCAGCGCGGCACTGCCGGCACCCATCGGGACGCCGGCAACGGCGGCCAGATCCTTGATCGGACACGGGACACCGGCCAGCACTCCTGGCTGTCCGCCGGCATCCAGTTCGGCGTCGACGCGGACGGCCGCCTGAGCTGCCGAGTCGGGGGTGAGCCGGGCAAAGGCACCCAGAGCGGCACCCAGAGACTCGGCACGCCGCAGATGAGCCGTCACAACCTGGTGCGCGCTCAGCTCGCGATGCCTCACCGCCTCGGCAAGGTCAACCGCGTCCCGCTCGATGATGTCCACCATGGCCACGACTCACGCCGAGCGGGAGATCACCGCATCACACAACGTGGCCAGCGCATCCTTGGCCGGGCCATCCGGCAACGGGGCCAGATGAGCCCGAGCCACCTCGGCGCGCTGCCGGATCACCTCGCGCGCTTCATCCATCACACGATGGGCGCGCAACAGCCCCAGCGCTTCGGCCAAGTCGGCGTCATCGGAGAGGTCGGCATCCAGCAAGGCGATCAACCGCGCATCGGCCGGATCGTTCGCCGCCCGAAGCAGCAGTGTCGGAAGGGTGGGAACACCAGCTCGCAAATCAGTACCGGGAGTCTTGCCTGAGGTCTCGGAGGCGATATCGATGATGTCGTCGCTGAGCTGGAAGACCACCCCGATCTCTTCGCCGTAGGCGGCGAGGGCGCCCAACTCCGGTGCACCGAGTCCGGCCACCATCCCTCCGAATTCGGTGGAGGCTGCGATCAGCGAGCCGGTCTTGTCCGCCACCACCTGCAAGTAGTGAGCCAGCGGGTCTTCGTCGGCGGAAGCTCCCTGGGTCTCGGCGATCTGGCCCTGCACCAGACGGGCGAAGGTGCGTGCCTGCAAGGCGACGAAGTCGGTACCCAAGGTTGCCACGATGCTGGAGGCCTGCGCGAAGAGGAAATCTCCGACCAGGATGGCCACGGTGTTGTCCCAACGCTGATTGGCGCTGGGTGCGCCGCGGCGCAACTCGGCTTCGTCCATGACATCGTCGTGATACAGGCTCGCCACATGGGTCAGTTCCATGACCAGGGCGGCGCGAATGGTCTCGTCGTCCTCAGCGGCACCCAATTGGGCGGCCAGCACGACCAACAGCGGACGGAAACGCTTTCCGCCCGCGTTGATGATGTGCTGAGCGGCCTGAGTCACGAAGTCGGCATCGGCGACGGCCGCCTGGGCCAACCGTGTCTCGATCTGCTCCAGTAGACCGGTGACTCGATCGGTCAGTTCCGGATCCACATCGCCAACCAACTCGGTGGTCTTGTTGCCGCTCACGCCTGCCAGCCTATCCTCACCGAAGGAAGACGCTGGAGGCTGTCATCAGGTCCAGCACCGGCCCGGGGAACAGACCCAGGTACAGCGTCGCTACCGCGCCCACACCGATGGGAACCAGAGTGAGCAGGCTGGCCTTGGCGACGCTGACTCCCTCGGCGCTCTCGGCGAAGAACATCCGCACCACAACCTTGAGATACACGTAGGCGGCCACCAAGCTGGCCATCACCGCCACAACCACCAGCCAGGCGTAGCCGCCCTCCCAGGCAGAGGCGAAGACCTCCCACTTGCCGATGAAACCACCGGTGAGCGGAATTCCCGCGAAACTCAGCATCAGCAAGGCGAATACGGCGCCGATCACTGGGTTCGAGCGGCCGATGCCCGACCAGCTGTCGATGTCGTGAGCCTCGCCGGCAGAGTTGCGCACCATTGTGACGATGGCGAAAGCTCCCACGGTCGCAAAGCCGTAGGCCAGCAGATAGAACAGGATCGAGGCCACACTGCTGGCGGGATCATTGGCGGTGGCCACGGTGGCGCCGACCACGGCGACCAGGATGAAGCCCGCGTGAGACACCGAGCTGTAGGCCAACAGGCGCTTGATGTCTGTTTGGCTCATGGCGAGGACCACACCGACGATCATGGTCAGCACCGCGATCACCGCGATCATGGGCTGCCAGCTCCACCGATCAGCCCCCAGCGCCACGAAGAAGAAGCGGGCGGTGGCGCCGACGGCAGCCAGCTTGGTGCAGATGGCCATGAAGCTGGTCACCGGTGTCGGCGAACCGACGTAGACGTCGGGCACCCAGTTGTGGAACGGCACTGCGCCGATCTTGAACAACAACCCGACGGCCATCAGACCGGTGCCGACGAGCAGCAGTCCATGCCCGTAGGTGGGCGCCAGCACTGCGGCATCGATGGCGCGGTAGTCGAAGGACCCGGCATAGCCGTACATCAGCGCCATGCCGAACAGGAAGAAGGCAGACGACAGTGCACCGAGCAGGAAATACTTCAGGGCGGCTTCCTGGCTGAGCAGTCGGCGACGCCGCGCCATGCCGCTGAGCAGGTACAGCGGCAGCGACATCACTTCCAGGGCCACGAAGGCCGTGATCAGGTCGGTGGCACTGACGAAGACCATCATTCCCGACAGCGAGAACAGTGCCAGCGGGAAGACCTCGGTGTGCTCATGACGAGCAGCCGTGGCCTCAGCCTCAGCGACGCTTCCCGGAACGCTCGCCGCGGACGCCGCGAAGGCGCTCGCGCCGTTGTTCAGCGTCCGTTCGGCGAAAACCATCATCGACAGCAGGCCGAACACCAGCAACGAGCCCCACATCAGATAGGTGGGCCCGTCCAGGCTGATCGACCCCATCGCCATGATTCCGCTGCTGTGAGCAAAATAGTTGACGATCAGCAGTCCGAGGGCGGCCAGCAGACCGAGGGCGACCACGCCCAGCTGACTCACGAAACGGTAGGCACGCGGGACCAACGCCTCCACGACCACACCGACACAGGCGGCGAGAAGCACCGCTAGGACCGGGGCCAGCGGCATCCACTCGAAGGTGGGGGTAGCGATCTGGTTCACTTGCCTTCCTCTCCCAGCGGAGCCACCGGATCAGTCACACCGATCTGGCTCATCGTGGTTCGGGTCGTCGGCTCGATCACATTCAGCGCCAGCGAGGGCACGAAGCCCAGCAGCAGGATCACTGTGACCAAGGGGACCACCACCCATTTCTCTCGTGCCGTCGCGTCCACGGTGAAGTGCTTGACCGTTGCCTCGGTGGCCGGACCGGTCATGGTTCGCTGATAGACCCGCATGATGTAGACCGCGGCCAGCACCGTACCGATCACCGCCACAGCGGCCACCCACGGTGTCCGCGACCACGCGCCGGCCAGCACCATGAACTCCGAGACGAAGCTGGACAGACCCGGCAAGGCCAGACCCGACAGTCCCGCGACCAGGAAGAAACCGGCCAGCACCGGCGTCACCTTCTCCACGCCGCCGAATTCGGCGACCTTGGCCGAACCTCGCCGCGAGATCAGGAAGCCCACCACCAGGAACAACGCTGCAGTGGAGAAGCCGTGGTTCAGCATGTAGAAGATGGATCCCGAAATACCGGCCGAGGTGAAGGTGTAGATACCCAGCACCATGAATCCGAAGTGGCTCACCGAGGTGTAGGCGACCAGGCGCAACAGGTCAGAGCTTCCGATCGCTGCCAGCGCGCCGTAGATGATGCTGATCAGCGCCAGGATGACCATTACCGGGGCCGCCCACTGGCTGGCCTCGGGAAACAGACCCAGGCAGAACTTGATCATGCCGAAGGTGCCGATCTTGTCCAGAATGCCGACCAGCAGCACTGAGGTACCTGGCGTGGACTGTTCGGTCGCTGTCGGGAGCCAGGTGTGCACCGGAACCATGGGCGCCTTCACGATGAACGCCACCAGGAAGCCGACCATCAACCACCGTGCGACGTCGGTGGGCATCGCGACGCCGATCAGATCGGTCAGCAGGTAGCTCGGCTTTCCGAGCAACCGCGCCGACCACACGAACAGCCCGATCACGCTCACCAGCATGACCAGACCACCGGCGAGGCTGAACAGCAGGAACTTCAATGCCGCCGCCGCCCGCTGCGGACCACCGAAGCCACCAATAAGGAAGTACAGCGGAATCAGCGTCGCCTCAAAGAAGAGGTAGAACAGCAGCACATCGGAGGCCAGGAAGGTGTAGATCGACAGGCTTTCCAGCAGCAGCACCAGCCCGACGAAGACCTGAGGCGTCCACCGTCCAGGCGAGGTGAGCTTCCACTCCGCCAGTAGCACCACCGGCACCAAGACGACGGTGAGCAGCACCATCATCAGCCCCATACCGTCCAGATTCAGCGCCCACCAGGCGCCGAAGGTAGGCATCCACGGAACCTGGATACCCAACGATGCGCCGTTGACGTACAGCGCTGCCACCACGACGCCCACCACCAGGGTCAGCAGCGCGAAGAACATGCCCAGATAGCGGGCCAGCTCCTTGATCGGAAGCATCAGCGCGATGGCACCGACCAGCGGCACCAGGCCGAGCAGCGTGAGCCAAGGGATTGTCATCTGCATCTCCTCCCTCAGCCCAACTGACTGAGAATCATGACCACGCCGATACCAACCACGCCCAAGGACATGGTCAACGCATACGTTCGGATCTGCCCGGTCTGTAGTCGTCGGGTCTGGGTGGACAACTTCGCGAGCAGGCCCGCGGCACCGTTCACGCCACCGTCGATCATCGTGTGATCGGCGACCACGACGCCCCGGGCAGCCAGCATTGTGGGTTGTACCGCCACCACATCGTTCACGGTGTCACCGAACAGGTCGTTGCGGCCCATCACGGTGAAGAAGTTCTTCGAGACCGGGGCCTCTTCGGGAACTCGCCGCTGTCCGAAGAAGAACCAACCGACTGCGACGCCGAGGGCGACCACGCCCATCGTCGCCCACCCGATCGCAGACGGCATCAGGGACAGTTCCTCGACATGGTTGCCGACTGCCGGTTCCAGCCATTCCTGAATCCAGGAGTTCATCAGGACGCCGCCGATGACGCTGAAGATCGCCAGGATGATCAGCGGAATCGTCATGATCTTCGGCGATTCGTGCGGATGCACACCCTCGCGCCAACGGGATTCCCCGAAGAACGTCATGAGCATCAGGCGCGTCATGTAGAAGGCGGTGATGCCAGCACCAATCAGGGCAGCCCAGCCGATCAGAGCATTCTGATGGAAGGCGGCCTCGATGATGTGATCCTTCGAGTAGTAGCCGGAGAAGAATGGGAAGCCGATGATGGCCAGGAAGCCCATCGAGAAGGTGAGGAAGGTGATCCGCATCACCTTCGACAGCGCACCGTAGTGGCGCATGTTCACATCATCGTCCATCGCGTGCATCACCGAACCGGCACCCAGGAACATGTTGGCCTTGAAGAAGCCGTGGGTGAGTAGGTGGAAGATGGCGAAGGCGTAGCCGGCCGGGCCGATACCGGCCGCCAGCATCATGTAGCCGATCTGGCTCATCGTGGAGCCTGCCAGCACCTTCTTGATGTCGTCCTTGCTGGTACCGATCCAGGCGCCCACCAGCAACGTGACCGTGCCCACCAGCACCACCGCGGTAGCCGCGATCGGGGCGACGTTGAACACGGCATTGCTGCGCACCACCAGATAGACACCGGCAGTGACCATGGTCGCCGCGTGGATCAGCGCCGACACCGGGGTGGGGCCTTCCATGGCGTCCAGCAGCCACGCCTGCAACGGCACCTGCGCGGATTTGCCACAGGCGGCCAGCAACAGCAGCAGACCGATAGCGGTCGCCCACGCCGGATCCAGCTTGCCGGCGCCGGCGTTGACCGCTTCGAAGGACGAACTGCCGAACAGTGCCAGCATCGCCATGACCGCAGTGGTCATGCCGAGGTCGCCGACACGGTTCATCACGAAGGCCTTCTTGGCGGCGGCTGCCGCCGATGGCTTGTATTGCCAGAACCCGATCAACAGGTAGGACGCCAGGCCCACACCCTCCCAGCCGACGAACAGCACCAGGTAGTTGTCGGCCAGCACCAGCAGCAGCATGGCTGCCACGAAGAGATTCAGGAAGGCGAAAAAGCGGCGTCGACGGGGATCGTGGGCCATGTAGCCGACCGAGTACAGGTGGATCAGGCCGCCCACACCGGTGATCAGCAGGGCGAACAGGATCGAGAGTTGATCGATCAACAGCCCTGCCGAGATCGACCAGGTGCCGGAGTCGATCCAGGTGTACAGCGGCACGCCGACGGCGCGCTGCTCGGGATCGGCCGCCATCATCGCGATGAACAGCCACAGGGCGATCCCGAAGCTGAGTGCCACGGCGGCCACCGCCAGCCAGTGGCCAGCTCGGTCGAAGAAGCTGCCGCTCACCAGCAGCAGTGCCGCGGCCACTGCCGGGACCGCAATCATCAGCCAGGCCAGGGAGAACACCCCGGTCGCGGCGACGGTTTCGAGTGTGATCATGCGCTTAGGCCCCTCACAGCTTCAACAAGCTCGCCGCGTCCATCGATGTGGAACGTCGGGTGCGATAGATGACAATGATGATGCTCAGGCCGACAACGACCTCAGCGGCCGCGACCACCATCACGAAGAAGGTGGCAACCTGCCCGTCCAGGCCGCCACGAGCCATCGCGAAGGCGACCATGGCCAAGTTGGCAGCATTCAGCATGAGTTCCACCGACATGAAGGCGATCAGGGCGTTGCGCCGCACCATCACTCCCACCGTGCCGATGGCGAACAGCAGTACGGCCAGAAAAAGGTAGTACTCGGGACTCATTCGTCCGCCTCCTCAACTGACGTGGACTCGATCTCGGAGAAGGCCTTTGCCGTGGCCTGGGACAGTGCCGGCGCATCGATGATGACCCCGCGAGCGGCCAAGGTCTCCGACACCGAGTGCTCGCTGACGGTGCCGTCGGGCAGCAGCGCCGGTGTTGCGATCGAGTTGTGCAGGGCCAGCACGCCGGAGTTCGGCAGCGATCCGGGATGGGTGCCCTTCTCCGCGTAATCGCGCAGACGTTCCTCCGACAGATCCCGTTGCGTCGCCTTGCGACGCACCCGGGCACGTTGGCCCAGGATCATCGCGCCGACCGCTGCGGTGATGAGGAGCGCCGAAGTGAGTTCGAAAGCGAAGACATAGCGGCCGAAGATCAGCGCGGCCAGGCCTTGCACATTGTCACCGTATTCGGCATTGGCCTGTTCCAAACCGACGGCCGGGACGCCGGTGATGGCGCCACCGATGCCGAACACGATCAGCGCGAAGATCCCGATCGCGGCCAAAGTGGCGGCCACCCGTTGACCGCGCAGCGTCTCCACCAGCGAGTCGGGGGTGTCCACACCGACCAGCATCAGCACGAACAGGAACAGCATCATGATGGCGCCGGTGTAGACGATGATCTGCACGAAGGTGAGGAACATGGCGTCCAGGCTGGCGTAGAGCACGGCCAGGTTGACCATCGTGAAGGCCATCGACAGTGCGGCGTAGACGGCCTTGCGGAACATGATCAGCCCCAGAGCGCCCAGCACCGCCAGCGGGCCGGCGATCCAGAAACTGACCACGCCCAAGGTATCCAACACAATCATCGAGCACCTCCGGTGTCAGAGTCAGCGATCGGGGTGCGGTTGTCCGGCTTACCGGTCTCGGGCAGCCCCAGGAAGTAGGCGGTCTCGTCCGGGCCGAGGCGTCGAGCGTGCGGCGGTTCCTCCATGCCGGGCAGCAGCGGCGCCAACAGGCGATCCTTGGTGTAGATCATCTTCTCCCGGGTGAAGTCACCCAGCTTGAAATCGTTGGTCATCGTCAACGCCCGCGTCGGGCACGCCTCGATGCACAATCCGCACAGGATGCAGCGCAGATAGTTGATCTGGTACACCCGGCCGTAGCGCTCACCCGGTGAGAATCGCTGCTCGTCGGTGTTGTCCGCGCCCTCGACGTAGATGGCATCGGCGGGGCAGGCCCAGGCGCACAGCTCGCAGCCGACGCACTTCTCCAAGCCGTCCGGCCACCGGTTCAATTGATGCCGACCGTGGAAACGCGGTGCGGTGATCTTCTCCTTGCCCTTCTCCGGGTAGCCCTGAGTGAAGGTCTTGCGGAACATGGTCCGGAATGTGACTCCGAACCCGGCCCACGGGTCGAAGATACCCATCTACTCGCTCCTCTCAGCAGCGGGTTCGACTTCCTCGGCGACCGAGGCGACCACCTCGCTCAGCTCGGGCAGCACCTGTCCGGGCATCGGCGGTACCGGGAAACCACCGGCGAAGGCGTCGAACGGACCCTCCGGAACTGGTGGTGGCTCTGGCTTGGGGCGGTCGGTGACCATGATCAAGGCGAAGACCGCCACCGCAACCAACCCGATCAAGATGTACATCGCTGGGCCGACCATCGGGGTGCGCCGCAAGTACTGCATGACGGCGAAGACGACGATCCATACCAACGCCACCGGGATGAGGCCCTTCCAGCCCAGCTTCATGAACTGGTCGTAGCGGAAGCGCGGCAGCGTGCCTCGCAGCCACACGAAGAAGGCGATCAGCAACTGCACCTTGATGATGAACCAGATCGGGCCCAGCCAGGGGTTGTTCAGCGGTTCGATCAGGTTCAGCGGCCAGAACGGCAGGTAGCCGCCCAAGAACAGGGTCGTGGCGATGGCCGACACCGTCGCCATGTTGATGTACTCGGCGAGGAAGTAGATCGCGTACTTGAAGCCGGAGTACTCCGTGATGTAGCCACTGACCAGCTCGGATTCGGCCTCCGGAAGGTCGAACGGTGCGCGGTTGGTTTCGCCCACCATCGAAATCATGTAGATCACGAAGGCCGGGATCATCACCGCCCAGTACCAATCCTGCATTCCCACGAATCCGAGCAGACCCGAGGGTTGTGCCTGGGCCTCGACGATCTGGTGGGTCGACATCGTGCCCGCGTACAGGAAGACCGACACCAGGGCCAGCCCCATGGCGATCTCGTAGGAGATCATCTGCGCGCTGGAGCGCAGCGCGCCCAGCAGCGAGTAGGGCGAGTTCGACGACCAGCCGGCCAGCACGAAGCCGTAAATGGCCACCGAGGTGACCGCCAGCAGCACCAGGACACCGACCGGCAGGTCAGTGGCCTGAAGGTAGGTGGTCACGCCGAAGATCTCGACCTGGCCGCCGAAGGGGATCACCGCCCACGCGGTGAAGGCGGCCGTTCCAGCGATCAGCGGCGCGATCACGAACAACACCCGGTCGACCATGGACGGGATGAAGTCCTCCTTGAACAGACACTTCATGCCGTCGGCCAGAGCCTGGCCCAGACCCAGCGGTCCGTTCATGATCGGCCCCAAGCGGTGCTGCATCTTGCCCACCAACCGGCGCTCGAACCACACATTGAAGATGGTCCAGGTCAGCAGTACCACGAGCAGTACCACGACCTTGATCAGCATCAGCCACCACGGATCGTTCATTCTTCACCTCCATGGTCCACAGTCACGGCATCGCCGTAGACCACGCCCAATTCGCTCAGTGGCGTACCCGGCGAATTCATCGGCACCCACACAGTTGCGTCGGCCATGTCCTTGCAGATCTGCACCGGCAACCGGAACCACGAATCGCCATTGCTGATCTCCAGCACGTCGCCGTCGCTGACTCCGACCTGCTGCGCCATTGCCGGGTTGACTTTGGCGACGCTGGGTTTCGCGGTAGCGGCCAACGCCGGCTCACCATCTTGGCTGCGGCCACCGTCGAGCAGCATGCGCCAGGTGGCCAGCTTCGCCGATACTCCCTCATGCTGCTCGCCGTGGGAGGACCGCAACGGCTGGCTGCGTGGACGCAGCGCCTTCAGTTCGACGCGCTGCTCACCGGTGCCGAGCTCGATGAACTCGGCGCGGGCCTGCGCCTCGGAGCGGAAGCCCAACGGCTTCTCCATGGCGTCGGCGAGAGCGGCGAGCACCCTCAGGTCGGTCATCGGTGCCCGGGTCTGGCGCACCACCTTGTTGACGCGTCCAGTGCGGTGTTCCCAGTTCATGAAGGTGCCGGAGTGTTCCTCCAGTAGTGAGACCGGGAAGACGACATCGGCACGCTCGGTGACTTCGGAGTGGCGGGTCTCCAAGGAAATCACGAACCGTGCTGCGTCCACCGAGGCACGGGCGGCTTCGGCATCGGCGAAATCAGACAGTTCGACACCACCGATCAGCAGCGCTTCGATTTCACCGGTTGCGGCCGCGGCCAGCATGCTGGCGGCGTCGAGGCCTTCCAGGGGCGGCAGCGAGTCGACACCCCAATGGGTCGCAACATCGACGCGAGCGGCAACGTTGGAAACCGCTCGGGCGCCCGGCAGCAAGCCGGGGAGGCAGCCGGCTTCGATGGCACCGCGCTCGGCGGCGCGGCGCGGGATCCAGGCGAAACGGGCTCCGGCCGCGGTGGCCTTGGTGACCACGGCCTCCAGGGCACCCGACACCAACCCAGCGCGCTCGCCGACCAGGATCACATCGGAGCTGGTCAGCTCCAGTTCGGTGATCGCTGCGGTCTCGCCACCCGGAGCGGTGGCCACCACCGTGGCGTTCAGCTTCCGGTTGCCGTTGCTGAGCAGTGGTGCGATGGCCACCACGGTCAAGCCGCGTTTGCGCACCGCTTTGCGCAGCCGCAGGAAGACCATCGGTGACTCTTCCTCGGGTTCGAAGCCCACCAGGATGACCCGCTCGGCGGCCTCGAGGGCGCTGTAGGTCACCGTCGAAGCGGCGTCCAGGGTGCGTCCGGCGACTTCGGTGATCAGGAAGGCCGACTCGTCGGCGCCGTAGGGACGGCTGCGGTAGTCGACGTTGTTGGTTCCCAGGACGGCGCGCGCGAACTTCGCATAGGCGTAGCCGTCCTCCATCGTCACGCGCCCACCGGTGATCACACCAACGTTGCGACCGGCCGCCGACAGTCCGGCGACAGCGGCGTCGATGGCCTCCGGCCAGGACGCGGGCTGCAGCTCGCCGTCGACGCGAACCATCGGGGTGGTGATGCGGTCGTCGCCTCGGCCCGACACGAAGGCGAAGCGGCCCTTGTCACAGTTCCACTCTTCGTTGATCTGGGGCGCATTGGCGGCCAGTCGACGCCGAATCACACCGTGGCGGTGGTCGGTTCGAAGCTGACATCCCGACGCGCAGCCTTCGCAGGTGACGTCGGTGGACACCAGATCGAAGGGCCGGCTCTGGAAGCGGTAGGCGGCCGAGGTCAGCGCGCCGACCGGGCAGATCTGCACCACATTGCCCGAGAAGTAGGAGTCGTAGGGCTCCTCGGCGTAGCGGCCCACCTGCTGCAGGGCGCCACGCTCCACCAGGCTGATGAAGGGATCGCCGGCGATCTGCTCGGAGAAGCGGGTGCAGCGAGCGCACAGCACGCACCGTTCCCGATCCAGCAGGATCTGTGCCGAGATCGGCACCGGCTTGGGGAAGGTTCGCTTGACGCCCTCATAGCGGGACTCGCCGCCACCACTGCTCAGCGCCTGGTTCTGTAGCGGGCATTCGCCGCCTTTGTCGCAGATCGGGCAATCCAGCGGGTGGTTGATCAACAGCAGTTCCAGCATGCCGCGCTGTGACTTGGCGGCCACCTCGGAGGTGCGCTGGGTGTTGATCTGCATCCCGGCAGCGACCTCCAGGGTGCAGGACGCCTGCGGCTTGGGGAAGCCGCGGCCGTTGCCGGCATCAGGAACCTCCACCAGGCACTGCCGACAGGCGCCGGCCGGGTCCAGCAGGGGGTGGTCACAGAACCGAGGAATCGCGATCCCGATCTGCTCGGCGGCGCGGATGGCCAGGGTGCCCTTGGGCACTGTGACCTCGATACCGTCGATGCTCAGCGTCACCGTCTCCACCGGTGCTGGCGCCTGCTCGGTCTTGGTCTCCACGCTCACGCCCGGACCTCCTTGGACTCACTGGTGGCGAACAGTGCGCTGCGCTCATAGGGGAACGCTTCCCAGGCCGGGGTGGTGGTTCCGGCTTCGAACTCGGCTCGGAAGTGACGCACCGCGCTGGTGACACAGGCGACGGCACCATCGGCGAGAGCACAGAAGGACTTGCCGCCGACATTGTCCGCAACGTCGAGAAGCTTGTCGACGTCGCCGGCTTCGGCGGTGCCCGCTTCGATCTTGCGCAGGATCTGCACCAGCCACCAGTTGCCTTCACGACACGGCGTGCACTTGCCACAGGATTCGTGCTTGTAGAACTCCAGCCACCGCAGCGTGGTTCGCACCACGGAGGTGGTTTCGTCGAAGATCTGCAGAGCCTTGGTGCCCAGCATGGTGCCGGCCCCGGCCATCCCCTCGTAGTCCAGCGGCACGTCCAGGTGTTCGGCGGTCAGGATCGGGGTCGAGGATCCGCCCGGCGTCCAGAACTTCAACTCATGACCGGCCCGAATGCCGCCGGCCAGGTCGAGCAACTCGCGCAATGTGATGCCCAGCGGAGCTTCGAACTGTCCGGGATTGGCGACGTGACCCGACAGTGAGTAGATGGTGAAGCCCTTGGACTTCTCCGTCCCCATCGAGGAAAACCACTCAGCCCCGTTGGCGATGATGCTCGGCACGCTGGAGATCGACTCCACGTTGTTGATCACCGTCGGCGAGGCGTACAAGCCGGCCACCGCCGGGAACGGCGGACGCAACCGGGGTTGGCCGCGCCGACCTTCCAACGAATCCAGCAGTGCGGTTTCCTCGCCACAGATGTAGGCCCCGGCTCCGGCGTGGACGATGATGTCCAAGTCGTACCCGGAGCCCAGGATGTCTTTGCCCAGCAACCCGGCCTCGTAGGCCTCAGCGACCGCGGCCTGCACTCTGCGATGGATGTGCAGCACTTCCCCGCGGATGTAGACGAAGGCGGTGTGGCAACCAATGGCGTAGGAGGAGATGATCATGCCCTCCACCAGGGTGTGCGGACTCGCCAGCAACAGCGGCATGTCCTTGCAGGTGCCCGGTTCGGACTCATCACCGTTGACCACCAGGTATTTGGGATTCGGATTGTCCTTGGGCACGAAGCTCCACTTCATGCCGGTCGGGAAACCTGCACCACCGCGTCCGCGCAACCCCGAATCCTTGACCACCCCGGTGACCTCGTCGGGGGTCATCTTCAGGGCCTTGGCCAAGGCCTGGTAGCCACCGGATGCCCGGTAGCTCTCGAGCTTCCAGGACGATTCTGTGCCCCAGTTCGCGCTGAGTACTGGAGTGAGAGTGTCGGTCATCAGTTGAGCCCACCCTTCGGTGCGGCCCAGCCCTTGTCGTCGGCGATCTTCTTGCCCAACAGGGACGCCCCACCCGCGCTGGGCCCCTCGTCGGCACGGCCGTCAGGGAATCCGGCCAGCACCCGCTCGGCTTCACGCCAGCTGGTGATGGTGGCACCGCGAGTAGAGCTGACCTCGCGATCGGCAGCAAGATCATCGAGCAACTGCTCGGCCTTCTCCGGGGTCATGTTGTCCATGAACTCCCAGTTGACCATCAGCACCGGCGCGAAATCGCAGGCGGCGTTGCATTCGATGCGTTCCAGGCTGAACTTCCCGTCCGGCGTGGTCTGGTCGGGTTCGATGCCGAGTTTCTCCGACACCTTCTCCAGCAGGATGTCGCCACCCATGACCGCACACAGCGCGGTGGTGCACACCCCGATGTGATGCTGCCCGGCCGGGGTGCGGCGGTACATCGTGTAGAAGGTGGCCACCCCAGAAACCTGAGCAGCGGTGATGCCCAGGATCTCGGCGCAGGCCTTGATGCCCGCCGGCGAGATCCGGCCATCGACGCTTTGGACCAGATGCAGCATCGGCATCAGAGCCGAACGGGCCTGCGGATAGCGACTCGCGAGTTCGCGCAGCTCCGTCAGTGTCGTCTCGTCGATGTTGGTGCTGGTGTCGGTCATGTCCACACTCCCCGACTCGGGGAAATAGGACGTGAATTCGTGACCGCTCATCGGTCGACGCCTCCCATCACTGGGTCGATTGAACCGACCGAAACCACGATGTCGGCGAGCATGCCGCCCTCGCACTGAATCGGTATGGACTGCAGATGGTTGAATCCTGGGTCGCGCATGTGCGCCCGGTAGGGTTTCGTGCCGCCGTCGGAGACCACGTGGCAGCCGAGTTCACCCTTGGGGCTTTCGATCGGCACGTAGGCCTGACCGGCCGGGACCCGGAAGCCCTCGGTGACCAGCTTGAAGTGATGGATCAACGCCTCCATGGACTGCCCCATGATGTGCTTGATGTGCTCATTGGAGTTGCCCTGACCGTCGGAGCCCACCGACAGTTGCGCCGGCCAGCCGATCTTCGGATCGTCGACCATCACCGGCTCACCGGTGGACGCCTCCAACCGGTCAGCGCATTGCTTGACGATCTTCAGGCTCTCCCACATCTCGTCCAGCCGCACCCGGAACCGTCCATAGGAGTCGGAGGTGTCCCAGGTCGGAATGTCGAACTCATAGTTCTCATAGCCGCAGTAGGGCCGCTTCTTGCGCAGATCCCAGTCGTAGCCGGTGGCTCGCAGCATCGGCCCGGTGACGCCCAGCGCGAAGCAGGCTGCCAGATCCTGGTAGCCGATGCCGCACATGCGGCCCTTGAAGATGGGGTTCTCATTGCAGAACGCCGCATATTCGGGAAGATGCTTCTCCAGCCAGGTGATCAAGTCGCGCAGTTGGGCGATCGCGGTCTCCGGCAGATCAGTGGCGACACCACCAGGACGGATGTAAGCGTGATTCATCCGCAAACCGGTGACCGCCTCCAGGAAGTCCAGGATGACCTCACGCTCACGGAAGCCGATCGTCATGACCGTCAGTGCGCCGATCTCCATGCCGCCGGTGCCGATCGCCACCAGGTGGGAGGAGATTCGGTTCAACTCCATCATCAGGATGCGGATGTCGTTGGCGCGGGTCGGGATCTGGTCTTCGATGCCCAGCAGCCGCTCCACCGACAGGCAGTAGGCGACCTCATTGAACAGCGGGGTCAGATAGTCCATGCGGGTCACGAAGGTGGTGCCCTGGGTCCAGGACCGGTACTCCATGTTCTTCTCGATGCCGGTATGCAGGAAGCCGATGCCCGGACGGATCTTGGTCACGGTTTCGCCATCGCACTCCACCATCAGGCGCAACACACCGTGAGTGGACGGGTGCTGCGGGCCCATGTTGATGACCAGCGTCTCGTCCTCGCGGGAGGCATGATCGGCGGCGATCTCGTCGAAGTCGCCGCCCATCGCGGTGTAGACCGCGCCCTCGCTGGCGTCTTCGCCGGTGCCGGCGTAGTAGTCGGTCTGCTCCTTCATCGGTAGCTCCTCCGTTCGTCCACCGGTTGCACCACAGCACCCTTGAACTCCACCGGGATCCCGCCCAGCGGGTAATCCTTGCGTTGAGGGTGTCCAACCCAGTCGTCCGGCATCAGGATGCGGGTCAGGTGGGGATGGCCGTCGAAGATGATTCCGAACATGTCCCAGGCCTCGCGCTCGTGCCAATCCATTGCGGGATAGACGGCCACTGAGCTCGGCACGTGCGGATCGGTATCGGGACAGGTCACTTCCAGGCGTAGCCGACGATTGTGGGTCATCGACTGCAACTCATAGACGACATGCAGTTCGGCATCGGTGTCGTGGGGGTAGTGCACGCCGGAGGCTGAGGCACAGAATTCAAAGCGCAGGTGAGCGTCATCGCGCACGACCTGCATCACCTCGACCAGCTTCTCGCGCGGGATGTACACGGTGAACTCGCCTCGATCCACCACGACCTTGCTGACGCCGTCGGGCACCAGCTCGATCAGGCGTTCGTAGATCGCATCGAAGTAGGACCCGAATGGAGGGGTCGATCCGGTCACCGTGGGGAGCGGCCGAACTAGGCCGCCGTAGCCGGAGGTGTCACCGGTGCCCTCGCTCCACATGCCCTTGCGGACCGCGACCGGCTTGGTCTCGGCGGCCTCGGGCGTCGCAGGCAGGTTCTCGCCGGATACCTGGTCGCTCATCGCATCAGACCCTTCATCTCATGGGTGGCCGGTGCGGTCAGCGCGGCGGCCTCATTGGCTTCGCGCACCGCGACCGCGTGTGCTCCGGCCGGACGCTTGGAGACGACCTGCTCGCGCAGCTTGAAGATGGCGTCGATGAGCATGTCCGGACGCGGCGGACATCCGGGCACATAGATGTCGACCGGGACCAGGTGATCGCCGCCCTGGACAATCGCGTAGTTGTTGAACATGCCGCCGCTGGAGGCGCAGACGCCCATCGCCAGTACCCACTTGGGTTCGGGCATCTGGTCGTACACCTGGCGCAGCACCGGGGCCATCTTCTGACTGATCCGTCCGGCGATGATCATGAGGTCGGCCTGACGTGGTGAGGCGCGGAACACTTCCTGGCCCCAGCGACCGGAGTCGAAACGCGGAGTTCCGAAACTCATCATCTCGATCGAGCAGCAGGCCAGACCGAACGTCGCCGGCCACAGCGACGCCGACCTCATCCAGCCGAATACACCTTCGACCGTGGTCAGCAGGACGCCCTCGGGAAGTCTGTCTTCAATACCCATGCTTATACCTCTCGCCTCAGTCCCACTCCAGGCCACCACGACGCCACACATAGGCGTACGCGATGAACACCGTGATCATGAACGCCACCATCTCGATCAGCGCGAACAGACCGAGCTTGTTGAAAGCCACCGCCCACGGATAGAGAAAGATCGTCTCAATGTCGAAGATGATGAACAGCATCGCGACCAGGTAGTACTTCACCGGGAACCGGCCACCGCCAGTCGGCTGCGGGGTCGGATCGATGCCACATTCGTAGGACTCGTACTTGCGTTGGTTCCAGCGTCGCGGTCCGATCACGGCGCTCGCCGCGACCATGGCGGCCATCAGGGCACCGCCCAGCACCATGGTTACGACAATCGGTAGGTAAGGGCTCATCAAGCCTCGCTTCCCTGGGTCAACGCCAACATCGGCATCTTGCTCATGCTGAGGGTGCCACCTTTGTGAGGGTGGTGAGCACCATGTCCATCCAATCCCCACGACGCGTGTCATAAAGATGGGACAGCAACTTCATCGTGAATCGCATCAAGGTCGGTCGAGGTAGACCGTACTTGGTGCACACGTGCATCACTTGTGGATGCTCGATCAATGACACGAATACCCGCCCCAGGCTGAAGTAGCCCCCCCACTCAGCTTTCAGCCTGATCGGGTATCCGCGCAAGGCCTGTTCCGCACTCGGCGTGCCGAAACCGCGGAAACGAGCGTCGGTGATCGCGTCGGCGGCCAGTTCTCCGGCCTCCATGGCGTAGGGAATGCCCTCGCCGTTGAACGGGGACACCATGCCGCCGGAGTCGCCGACCAGCAGCAGCCCCCGGGTGTAGGCGGGCTGGCGTCGGAAGCTCATCGGCAGCGCCGAGCCTTCGATCGGCCCCACTTGATTCTCGGGTCGGAACTCCCATTCCTGCGGAGTGGTCGCCAGCCAATCGGTCAGCATCTTGCGGTGATTGAGGTTCGCCGAACCAGACCGGGAACGCACCGTCCCCAGGCCCACATTGACCGTGCCGTCGGCCAGCGGGAAGATCCAGCCGTAGCCGGGCATCAGCTTGGATTTGCCGGGCTCGCCATCCCACAGTTCGAGCCAGGACTCCATGTAGTCGTCATTGCTCTTCGGTGAGGTGAAGTAGGTGCGCACCGCCACGCCCATCGGACGATCGTTGCGCGGCAGGATGCCCATGGCCCGAGCCAGCGGCGAGGAGTTCCCGTCAGCGGCCACCACGACCGGGGCGGTGAAGCGGCGTCCGTCCTTGGTGACGACCCCGGTGATGCGATCGGTGCGCGGGTTCAGGATCGGTTCACTCACGGTGGTGTTCTCGAACAGTCGCGCCCCGGCAGCCACCGCGTGGTCGGCGAGGATCTTGTCGAAATCGGCGCGTGCCCGGGTCAATCCGTAGGGCGGGAACTCCGCCAAATCGGGCCACAGCAATTCGAAGGGCTCGGTGCGGCCGCCGTAGATCCGCAGACCCTTGTTTCGCAGCCAGCCGGCTTCTGGGCTGATGTCGACGCCGAGTTTGATGAGTTGCTTGACCGCGCGGGGGGTCAGCCCATCGCCGCACACCTTGGAGCGCGGGAAGCTGCTCTTCTCCAGCAGGACGACATCCAGGCCTCGCGCGGCAAGATGAGCTGCTGTCGTCGACCCGCCCGGACCTGCCCCAACGACGATCACGTCGGCCGAGACAGGGATCTGGGAGTCTCTCGAAGACACTCTCTCAGCCATCAACACCCCTGTCGCTCACTAGGCACTCGGGACAGTTTAGGGAAGTTTGCATCCCACGGCATCCTCGATCCACCTGTGTCGGCCATCTCCGAGCGGTGTTCTTGGCGTTGTGGGGTTAACCTTGCCACCGTGATTCATCGCTACGAGGGTCCCCCGCTGCGGGCCCGCACCGTAGAACTCGACGTTCGGCCGAACTTGTTGGCCCACGTGAGCGGCGATGGCACAACGTGGTTGCGCCATGGTGACGGCATGGTCGGCTGGGGCGAGGTCGCCCGGTTCCGCGGCGAGATCGCCGCTGCCGAAGCCTGGTGGTCGACACTGGCCGAGGGCATCGATGCCGAAACCGAATTGGAGGGTCATCCGGGCTCCGGCCCGGTAGCGTTCGGCTCCTTTGTGTTCGATCCACGCAACACCGCCCAGGAATCGGTGCTGATCGTTCCCCGCATCGTGCTGGGGCATCGCGCCGGTCGTTCCTGGATGACCCAGGTGGCCGCCGTTGATCAGCCTTGGCCGGAGCTACCCGAGCCCGGCGCTGCCCCACTCGCCCCCCGCGGGGCACGCGTGGACGCCATCAGCCTGGATCGCGGCAGTTGGTCCAACATCGTGGCAGACGCGGTGTCGCGCATTCGTGCCGGCGAGGTGGAGAAGGTGGTGCTCGCCCGCAGTGAAGAGATTCACGCCGAGGACCAGCTGGATCCTCGCTATCTGGTGTCGGCTTTGAGCAGCACCTACGCCAGTTGTTGGACATTTCACGTCGCCGGCATGGTCGGTGCCTCGCCCGAGATGTTGGTGCGCTGTGAACGGGGGCTGGCCACCTCGCGGGTGCTGGCCGGAACCATCCGTGCCGAAGGCGACGAGCAGGCCGACCTGAAACTGGCTCAGGTGCTGTCGGGCTCCAGCAAGAATCTGATCGAGCATGAACTCGCGGTGGCCTCGGTGGCCGAAGCACTGGCCCCGTTTTGTTCGGGCATGAATGTTCCCGTGGCGCCCTACGTGCTGGAATTGCCGAATGTGCTGCATCTGGCGTCCGATGTGACCGCCGTGGCCCGCCCGGGGGTGACGGCGCTGAGGCTGGCTGCGGAGTTGCATCCCTCGGCGGCGGTGTGCGGCACTCCCACCGAGGCGGCGCGGTCGATGATCGCGGCACTGGAGGGAATGGATCGTGGCCGCTACTCCGGACCGGTGGGTTGGGTCGACGCCGCCGGCGACGGCGAATTCGCGATCGCGTTGCGTTCGGGTTGGCTGCATCCCAACGACCCCCGCCGTATCAGCATCTACGCAGGGTGTGGCATCGTCGCAGAGTCCGAGCCGGCCGAGGAGTACGCCGAGACGGTGGCGAAGCTGCTGCCGATGCGCCAGGCGCTCGGCCTCGACTGACGCGTCAGGCGCCGGCGACCAGGCAGAACGGGTGTCCGACCGGATCCAGGAAGATCCGATAGCTGTGGCCGTATTGGGCGGGGGCTTCGGTGGCGCCCAGAGCCAACACCCGGGCTGAGGCGTCCACCAGATCATCGACGACGAAGTCCAGGTGAGCCTGTTGCGGCACCTCCTGGGTGGGCCAGGTGGGCGCACGATATCCGTCGACTTGTTGGAAGCCGATCGTGGTGCTGTGTCCGCTGTTCAACTGCACCCACTCCGGCTCGGTCTGGTCGGCGAGCGGCCAGCCGGTAATCGCAGAGTAGAAACTGGCCAAGGCACGAGCATCCGGGCAGTCGATGACGATGATCGGCCAGCGTCCAATGGCGGTAGACATGAACTCAGCCTACGGCGCGGCGCCGTTGCTGGCACCGATTCACTACTCTCGGCGTGGCCCTAGGTGGTCGCCGGGTCCTCGGCAGCTGGTGCGACCGCCAGCTCGGAGGTCGCCACCGGAACCGGCTTCACCCGGGCGGTGACAAGCCAGAACAGCACGGCCACCAGCGCCACCGTTGCGATACCGATCAGCCCCATCGGGGCGGCGACCAAGGCGTTGGTGTTGACCAGCACCAGCAGGAATACTCCCGCGAAGCCGTTGATTCCGCCGTGAATCACCGCTGCGGCCAGCACCGAACCGGTGACTTGGCGGGCGCGCCACAGCAGGAAGGAGGCGGCAATGCACCATGCCATCATGAAGGCCACCCCGAGTACTCGGTAGGAGCCGTAGTTGAAGCCCATCAGGATCAGCGGTGCGTGCCACAGGCCCCACAGCACGCCGATGATCAGATTGGCCCACACCGCGCCCAGCGGACGCAACTGGTCGGCGAGCCAGCCGCGCCAGCCGTACTCCTCGCCCAAGGCGAATAGGCCGTTGACCGTGAATCCGGCGATCAGCGCCCCGGCGAAAGCCAGCCCCAGCGTCCCGGCCAGGCCAGGGGTGCGCGCGGTCAGGGCGGCGACCTGGTCGGAGTCCATGGACGTGCCCGCCAGCGCGAGGGTATTGGCCACCAGATCGTCGGAATTGAATAGCAGGGTGCCTGCGCCGTTGATCCCGAGCGCATTTCCGGCCAGATAGCTGAACACCGTCATGCCAAGCAGCAGGGTCAACAGCACCGCCGGCGCCACAATCAGGATGCGCTTGAACGATGTCCAGAATCCCTTGCCGAAGGTTCGCCCCATCAGATAGCCCTTACCGGCGCGTTTCTCGATGATGAGCGCAGCCACCATCGGCGCGGGCATGTACAGCAGCGCCAAGATCGCGACGGCGATCGCGGCCATACCGGTGCCCTCGGTACTCGAGAGGTTCCGGTCGCCGAGCAGGTACAGGCCTGCAGCGATGATGCTGACCCAGCCGAACGCGATGGCGTAGAACACCGCGATTCGGCCCCAGTGCGGACGTACCTTCACAGCGTCTTCTTTCACGGGCTCCACGGTAGTGCGCTATCGCTTCGGCGGCGGGATCTTGGTCTTCGCGCCGGGGGAACCTGCCTTCGAACCCGCCTTGGCCGCAGCGAGCTCCCGCCGGGCAGCTTCCTGTTCGGCCTGCATGTCTTCCATGTTGATCGGGCTGCGCAGCAGCAGGAACACCACCACAGCGATCCCCGCCGACCAGTAGGCCGGCGCCCCCAGGATCAGCGGTGCGGTAATCAGGGCCACCATGTCGAATCCGCGCACCAAGTTGAAGATGAGCGTGGGCGGCAGCGCACCCGAGGCGGTGGCCATCATCGGCTGGCCGAAGTCCGGCTTCTTGGCCGTCACCCACCGCACAGCGCCGAACAGGCCTGCGGCCGCAGTGATCATGGCGGCACTCAAGCCGTCGGTCAGGGAGCGGTCGGCACCGGTACTGGCGATGCCGATGAAGGCCGGGGTGGCCGCCAGGGCCCACAGCACCGCCATCGCGCCGGGCACGACCATGGCCGCACCGCGCAACTCGCCGGTCTTGAACGGCATCATGCGCGCCAGTCCGCCGGTACGGGTGAGCACCCGCAGGCTGCCCAGGAACGGCACCAGCGCCGCGGTCAACGCCAGGCCCGAAAGCAGCGGATTGAGCTGGCTCATCCGCAGCGCGTCAGCGGCATAGGGCACCAGCAGGCTCATCACCAATCCGATGAAGACCCCCGGCGCGCGGAGCAGGCGCTGAGCGTCCCGCCAGATCAGCGCGGTCAGACCCGTGCCGCGACCGAAAGTGGGCTTCACATGGCCCTTGGCCGCCGCTTTGCGCTCCACCAGGATGTCGCGGATCAGACCGAAGTCGAGCGCGAACATGGCCCCCTGCATGCCCGCCACCAACGAACCTCCCGACACCAGTCGGGCGCGACGGATCAGATCCAGCCGCCGAAGCGCGGCGACGACCATCACCACGGCCAATGCCAGCCCGGCGACCACCAGCGCGTACACCACCGGACGCACCGTGGTCGCGGTCGTGATCCACGATGCCGACAGCCAGCCGGCGGCCACCGAGATCACCACAAGTCCGACAGCCAGCGCTGCCGCTGTCCACACCCCCTGAAGAACGGCCAGGACGGTGTCGCGATCATGGGTCTGCTCGTTGGCGGCGAAGGCCACCATCGCCAGCGCTCCGGCACCGGCCGCAGCGGCCCAGGCCGCCACGGAGGCCCACTCCATGCCCGAAAGCGCGGCAACCAGGCCGGTGACCAGCACGGGCACCACCAGGGCGGCAATCAGCGGAATCACCAGGCGACCACGCAGCAGTCGGCTCCGACTGATCGGCGCCTCCATCAACCAGGAGCCTTCCGCGGCCGAGGCGAGCACCGGGCCGAACAGCCTCGATACGGCCACCGCCAGCGCGAAGCCCGCCAGCGCGACAGCGCTGGGCACCAGCAGTCGACCGGTGTCACAGGCCTGGGTGCTGCAGCCGGTCATTCCTTGCTGAGCGTTGATGACCGTGCTGATGATCATGGCCGACACCAGCAGCACGCTGAACAACGCCACATAGCCATCGGAGATCACCTGCCCGATGGTGCGGGTGGCGCGTCCATGGCGCCACAGCTTCATGAGCTGATGCAGGTCGGCCTCGGCCACCGGCAGCGGCTCGGTGGCAGGCAGGAAGTAGAAGGATCGAGCGGGCTCGACCGTCTCTTCGGTCGGTGTCGGCTGGGCCTCGGCAGGTGCGGAGGTGGCGCCGGAACGGATCAGCTTGCGGGATTTCTTACTCACCGCTCTCCTCGACCACCCGTGCGCGCTCCCCCAGCCGAACCACCCGGGTGGCGACCTTCTCCACCAGCATCGGCTCGTGGCTGGCCATCACGATCGCCAGCCCTTGCCGGCGCTCAGCGATCAGTCGCTCGGCCAGCCAGGCCACGCCTTCGGTGTCGAGCCGTTGTTCGGGTTCGTCCAGCACCAACAGCTTGCGAGGGCGTACGAAAGCGGTCGCCAATGCCAGCCGTCGGCGCTGACCGGAGGAGAGCGTGCCGGGTAGTTGTCCTGATTGCGGCACCAACTGAACCTCGTCCAGCACCGCATCGACAGCAGCCTCCGGATCGGGCACACCGTGGGCGCGCGCCAGGAGATCCAAGTGCTCGACCACGGACAGATCGGGGAAGAAATCGAGGTCGTCGATGACGGTGGCAACGTCACGGCGAATCAGCGGATTCGTTTCACTGACCGCCACACCGTTGACCTCGATGCGGCCGTCGTCGGGCCGGTCGGCACCGATCAGACAGCGCAGCACGGTCGACTTTCCCGCACCATTGCGTCCGGTCAATGCCACAGCTTCGCCAGCCGCGACTTCGAGATTGAAACCATCCACGATCACCACCGGCCCGAAGGCCTTCGTCAACCCTGAGACCTTGAGCACTACCGACTTACGAGCCATGCCCCTGATTGTCCCCTATAGCGCAACTCAGGCAGAACATGTGCCCATGTGCACACCGCGCACCGTGCGGCAGGAGTCGTCGGCGCGTGGCAGGCTATGTCCGTGCATTCTGAAAGGCGACGAGCGGACCTGTCGAAGAGACCAGCCGCGGTCTCGGGCATGTTCGACGATGTCGCTGCCCGCTACGACCTGGTCAACGACGTGCTCACCTTCGGAATCGACCGACTGTGGCGTACCGAGACCATCGCCGCCGTCGGACCGCAGCCCGGCCAACTGATCCTGGATCTCGCCGCCGGCACCGGCGCATTGAGCGGCCCATTCCACGACGCCGGCGCGACCGTGATCCCTGTCGACCTCAGCGCGGGCATGTTGGCCGTCGGGAAGCAGCGTCAACCGGCGTTGCCGTTCATCAATGCTGATGCGCTCGCGCTGCCGTTCGCCGATGAGAGCTTCGATGCGGTGACCATCAGCTTCGGATTGCGCAATGTGGTGAATGTGTCCGCTGCGCTCACCGAGCTGTTTCGCGTGACCCGCAGCGGTGGACGGATCGTGATCTGCGAGTTTTCCACTCCGACGTGGGGCCCCGTGCGGCACGCCTATCAGAACTATCTGCTGCGCACCCTGCCGCGACTGGCTCGTCTGACATCCTCCAACCCCGATGCCTACGACTACTTGGTGGAGTCCATCTTGAGTTGGCCCGATCAGCAGTCCCTGGCCGAGCAACTGGCCGGCGCCGGCTGGCAACGTCCCGGCTGGAAGAACCTGACCGGTGGAGTGGTCGCGCTGCACCGCGCACACCGCTGATGTTCGCCCTGGATCCCTATGCGGCGCGGAGTTGTCCGCTGAAGACGGCGCATGCCTTCAGCGCCACCACCACTGCGCCACCGGCCATCGCCACCAGCATGGCCGGCACTGAGGAATTCGTGGCCGAGGTAACCCGCCAGATTCTGGCCGGAAGCGCAGCGGTGACCGATCTGCGCGAGCTCCGCAGGGCACCCACCGAGGAACAGGAGGCCGCCTGCCTGGCGGCGATGGCGGACGGCGCTGCGGTGATCCTGGGCGGGCTGCTCCCTCGCGATTGGGAGAACCATCGACGCGGACGCGCAGAGCTGTTGGTCAGCGACGGCGAGGGCGGATATCTACCGGGGGTCATCAAGTTCCAGCGGGCCGTGGATCCACGGCGCGACGACCGGGAGTTCGTCTTCTCCGAAGTGGCCGACCTGCCCCGACGTCGCACCACCACGGGCTGGCGCTATCGCTGGAATTGGCGATGGACCAACGCGATCTATCTCGCCCATCTGTGGGAGATGCTGGCACCGACCGGCTATCAATCCGGCCGCGCCGAAGCGCTGGTGATCGGCACCGAGCAACTCCCCGACCTCGGCCTGATCGCCTGCCGACTCGATCTCACCGAACCCGCCGTCGCAGTGCTACCCGGCGAGGCCGACGATGTCACCCATGTCAGCGCCCTGCAGCGCTATCACCGTGAGTTCGCGGCAAGGGTCGAGTTGGCCCAAGCCGCCACCGGAACTGATCCGGTGCCGCCCGACCTGCTGAAGCCCGTGGTGACTCGGGAATGCCAGTTCTGCCGCTGGTGGCCGGTGTGCGAAAAACTGCTCGACCCCGACGACCTCAGTCTGCGGATCAACAAAGCCTCGCTGGACCGCCCGGAGATCACCGCCTTGCGGTCCATCGGCATCACCACGGTGGCCGACCTGGCCGCCACGCAGGTGGACGACCTGCTTGTCGACTATCTTCCGCAGATGGCGTATCGCCCGGGGGCCGAAGATCGACTCCGCCTTGCTCACCGTCGGTCCCGACTGCTGGACCAGGGCATTCAGTTGGAGCGACTCACCGCTGGGCCGGTCGACGTGCCGCAGGCCGCAGTCGAGATCGACATCGATGTGGAGACCTCGCGCACCGATCGGGTCTACTTGTGGGGTTTCTGGGTGGGCGGCCCTGAGGACGGGCGCTACCACCAGTTCAGTTCCTTCACCGACCTCGATGACGCCGCCGAACTGGCCCTGGCGCGGCAAGCCATGACGTGGCTTCGGCAGACCGTCAGCGGACGACAGGCGCTGGTGTTCCACTACTCCGACTACGAGGTGCTTCGGTTGTCCCGCCTGGCAGGCCCGCAGGCGCCGGAGATCGAATGGGCACTGGACTTTGCCAAGACCGGCTTCGTCGACCTGTTCGGCATCGTGCGCGATCACTTCTTCGGAGCCAATGGCCTGGGCCTGAAGGCTGTCGCCAGCGCTGGCGCCGGATTCCACTGGCGCGATGAGGACCCCGGCGGGTTGAACAGCATGAGTTGGTTCGAGACCGCGGTGGGGGCCGAGTCGGCGACTGAGCGCATGATGGCGCGCCAGCGCGTTCTGCGCTATAACGAGGACGACGTGCGCGCCACGGCGAGGCTGCGGCAGTGGCTGCGTAGCCTCCGCTGACTGCCGTCGGCTGCCGAGGTTTGTCATCGATTGAGGCCAATCTGACAAATCTCGGGCAGGGGGTCGGATTTCACTATCTCGATACGCTAAGTTTCCCCTTATGGCGCAGCAACTTCCGGTCCAAATTGACCGCAACAGCCCGGTACCGCTGTACCACCAATTGGCCGAGCAGTTGGCCGAAGCCATCGACACCGGAGTGCTCAAGCCCGGTGATGCCTTCGAGAATGAACTGTCGATGGCCGAGCGGCTCAACCTGTCCCGGCCTACCGTCAGGCGCGCAATCATCGAACTGGTTTCGCGTGGTCTGTTGGTTCGCCGCCGCGGTATCGGCACCACCGTCGCGAATGAGGTCGTGCATCGACGCTATGGCCTCCCCAGCCTCTACGACGATCTGAAGCGCGAAGGTCAGAATCCGCACACCGAGGTGTTGCAGTTCACGACCAATTTCGTCGATGCCCACATCGCAGACCAGCTGGGTCTGCCTGCCCGCACACCCTTGGTGTACGTCGAACGGCTACGCACCGTTGATGAGGGACCGGTGGCCGTGCTTCGCAACTGGCTCAGCCCCGATTGGGCCGATCTGGAGATCGAGGAACTGGCGACCTACGGCTTGTACACCCTGATCCGAGCACGCAACATCGTGCCCGCCGTGGGATATCAGCACATTTCGGCCCGCCACCCAACCGAGGTCGAGCAGCAACTGCTGAAGCTACAGCCCACCGACCCGGTGCTCACGATGTCCCGGCGGGCCTACGACCCGTCCGGTCAGCCGGTGGAGTACGGCGACCACTGCTATCGCTGGGATCGCTACGCGATCGACATCACGGCCTACTCGAGCTGATCGAACCTGCTGCCGATCACACTGAATGCTCGACGTTCTTGCTGTCTGACCGATGTCAGTGCAGCGACATCGTTGCGCTGAGGTCGGCCCTCCCCCGGCGGTCCACCGGCACGACCAGCACCTCCAGCCCGTTGATCGGCTCGGCCAGCGCCGCGTCGACCGCTGCAGCGCTGTGGAGCCGACGGGCCGACACCCCGTAGCCGAGGCTCAGCGCCACGAGATCCAGCCCCAGCGGGGTGGCGAAGACTCGCTCGAAGGCGTCGGCGTATTCGGATCGGCCATATTCGAGCGTGGCGAAGATACTGCCGCCGTCATCGTCGGCGACGACGATCCTCAGCTCGGGCCGGGCTTCGCCGGGCCCGATCGCCAGGGCCGAGGCGTCGTGGGCGAAGGACAGGTCGCCGCACAGCAGCGTGGTCGGTACGGCCGCGCCCAGTGCGATACCGATCGCAGTGGCCAGCGTGCCGTCGATACCCGACAGTCCCCGGTTCGCATAGACCACCGGCGGCTGCGCAGCAACCGGAACCAGGTCGGCATCGCGGATCGGATTGGAATTGCCCAGGCACAACGCCTGGCCCTCGCCAGTCGACGCGAGCACAAGCCGCGCCAGCTCGGGACCAGTGAGTTCGGCGGTGTCACGGGTCACGGCATGGAGGTGGCGAAGCTGCTCGGCATCGGCCTGCTGCCAGGCGGCCAACCACTCCGATGATCCGGGCGCGATGGTGACGGCGGGCACGATCAGTCGAGCACGCCAGCCCGGATCGACGAAGTCTGGGCGGGGGCTCACCACGATGACCTCCACCGACGCCGAGCTGAGCAGCGCATTCACCGGCCGCGACAAGGTCGGGCGCCCGAAGACCACCACCCGCTCAACACGGCGCCCCAGCTCGCCTGCCACGAGCAGACGTCCGGTCGCCATGGCGTGAGGACCTCGACGGGCGTTGCTGGAGGGTTCGGCGATCAGCGGCAGCCCGGCCGCGGTCGCCAGGTCCACCGCAGCCTGACCAACGCCGGGATCGGCATCTCCGCATACCACCACGGTGCGTGGTCCAGACGGCAACACCACCGGGGGCTGATCGGCGAGGGCGACCGCCGTCACGGGAACGACAACCGGTGCCGGCTCCACCGCGCCGTCGACGAGCGGCTCGGGCAGGGCCACATTCAGCTGCGCCGGCCCGGGCCGTCCCCCGGTAGCTCCGGTGGCCATCAGGACCGCCCGAGCCACTTGGGCCGCTTGGGCTGCCGTCGGCGCGCCGGCCTCGACGGTGGCCGAGTAACTCAGGAAGCCGGTGAAGATCGCTGTCTGCTCGGTGGTCTGATTGGCGCCGAAGCCGACCAGCCAACTCGGCCGATCCGCCGAAACGACCAGCAGTGGAATCGCGGAATGGTGGGCCTCCATCACAGCCGGCAACAGATTGCCCACCGCCGTCCCTGAGGTGGTCACCACCGCCACCGGTCGTCCGGAAGACTTGGCAAGACCCAGCGCCAGGAACCCGGCGCCGCGCTCATCCACGCGCACGTGCAGCCGCACTGCACCGACGCGGGCGGTAGCCTCTAAGCTCAGCGCCAACGGGGCGCTGCGCGAGCCGGGAGCCAGCACCACATCGGTCACTCCCTGGGCGAGCAACCCCGAGACCACGAGCTGCGCACAGCGGGTGGAATCACTCACCATTCCTCCTCAGAGACTCCGGAAGACTGTCCCAGCGCGCCCGCCAGGCGTCGGTAGTCTCGGCATCAGCCTGCCAGTCAGAGCCGGAGACCACCACTGGGCGCACAACAATGTGTCCGGCGTCAGCGACCAGCGGCTCGTCGGTGACGTCGGTGGTGAACATGGTGGCGGTATTCAGCCCACAGGCATAGGGCAACTCCGGCAGTGCGGCGGCCAAGGCCACTCCCGCCGCCAGGCCGACCGAACTCTCCAAAGCCGACGAGACCACCACCGGCAGGCCGAGTCGGTCAGCCAGCTCCAGGCAGCGCCGCACTCCCCCGAGCGGCTGCACCTTGAGTACCGCCACATCGGCCGCTTCCAGAGCCACCACCTGCTCCGGGTCGCCGGCGCGGCGAATACTCTCATCGGCTGCGATCAGCACCGCCACACCGCGGCGGGCCAGCTGTCGTCGCAATTGGGCCAACTCGGTGACGGTGGCGCAGGGCTGTTCGGCGTACTCCAGCTCGAAGCGGTTCAGCTGTCGCAACCGATGCAGGGCATCGTCGACGCTCCAGGCACCGTTGGCGTCAACGCGGATCCGACCAGCCGGCCCGAGCGCGGCGCGCACGGCTTCCACGCGCGCCAGATCATCACTCTCGGTCTGACCGGGCTCGGCGACTTTCACCTTGGCCGTGGTGCAGCCACTGGCAGCGACTAGGTCGAAGGCGGCCTGCGGCCCCACGGCCGGCACAGTGACATTGACCGGGATCCGATCGCGTACCGGCGAAGGGAAGCCCCGTTGCGCCGCTTCCCAGGTGGCCCGCCACCAGTTCCCGATCTCGGGATAGGTGTATTCGGCGAAGGGGCTCCACTCGGCCCAACCTGCCGGCCCGTGGATCAACAGACCTTCGCGCTGGGTAAGCCCACGGAATCGGTTCCGCAGGCCCAGCCGAAACGCGATCTCAGTCATGGCTACAGCGCGATCCACAAGCCGACGAAGATTCCCACCGCACACACCAGTTCGGCGACGCCGGTGTGCTTCAGCACGGGGATCAAATCCGGCCCCCGGGCGCCACCGACGATGGCTCGCACCGGGGCGACCAGCGGAATCGTCATGGCCAGTCCCAGCAGTGCCCACCAGGAAGTGGTCCAGGCCACCGCGACGACGCCCAGCACAGCCGCGACGACCAGGCTCACATAGAAGGCTCGGGTGTAGCGATCACCCAGCCGGGTGGCCAAGGTACGTTTCCCGGCTTCGGCATCACCGACCAGGTCCCGCAGATTGTTGGCCACCAGAATGTCGCAGGCCAAGGCCCCGATCGCGATGGCCGTCCACCAGGCGGTGGCCGACACCGAGCCGACCTGCACATACACCGTTCCACCGACCGCCACCAGTCCGAAGAAGACGAAGACGAACAGCTCGCCCAGCCCGAAATAGCCGTACGGGTAGCGACCACCGGTGTAGTACCAAGCCGCCGCGATGGATACCGCTCCGACGATCAGCAGCCACCAGTGACCGGTGATCACCACGACCGCCAAGCCTGCGATCGCCGCGATGACGAAGCCGCCCACAGCTGCGGCCAGCACGTGGCTCGGTGCCGCCGCCCCGGAACCGACCAGGCGCATCGGACCTACTCGATCGGCATCGGTTCCGCGCACACCGTCGGAGTAGTCATTGGCGTAGTTGACGCCGACCTGGAGCGCGAGGGTGACCACGAGGGCCAACACCGCCAACAGCGGCACCATGCCACCCTCGAACCATGCCACCGCGGTGCCGGCCAGAACCGGTGCCACTGCGGCAGGAAGGGTGCGCGGGCGTGCGCCCTCCACCCACTCAGCCAACGTCGCCATGCTCTTCTTTCTGCTCCCAGGCCCGCTGAAGGGCGGCCCGGTCGATCTTGCCTAGAGATGTGTACGCCAATCGCGATAGCTGCCGCAATTCCTTGGGGACGCCGGCGCGACCCACCAGCGGCTCGAGGTCTCTCTGCAGCTGCGCGAGATCCCAGGGTTTGGTCGCCACGGCCACGATGCGGCTACCGAAGCGGGCGTCCGGCACAGCCAGCAGCACCGGCCCTCCGTCCGATGACGGGCCGAAACGGTCGTCGCAGAGCCGCTGCACGGCGGCCAGATCAACTTTTTCGCCGCCGGAGATCACCACATCGTCGACCCGTCCCAGCACCTGCAACCGTCCGTCGTGCAGTCTGCCCCGATCCTGGGTCCGCACCAGGTCGCCGTGCAGCACCTCGGCGGTGAGTTCGGGGCGCAGCCGGTAGCCGCTGAAGACCATCGGTCCGCCGAGGTTGATGCGTTCGTCGTCGAGTTCGATGCGAACGCCGTCGAGGGGACGTCCGTCGTAGACGCAGCCCCCACAGGTCTCGCTGGCGCCGTAGGTCGTGACCACGGCGATCCCCGCGCGACAGGCCGCGGCCAACAGGTCGGCATCGATCGCGCTGCCTCCGACCAGCACCGCGGCATAGCCGGCCAGAGTGTCGCGAACTGCTGGTTCACCCAGTGCTCGGTGCAGTTGGGCGGCCACCACCGACACATAGCTTCGCGGCCCGGCCTGCGGAAGGTCGGACAGGTCGCGGCGCGCGAAACGCACGTCGGTGTCGGCTACCACCGCCCGGGCGATCGTCATCAGTCCGGCGACGTGCTCAGTGGGCAGCGCACACACCCAGTCGCCGGGACCACCCAGGCGATCATGGGCAGCGCTCGCCGCGAATCGGATGGCGGTTGCGGAAAGCACCACTGCTTTCGGATCCCCGGTGGTTCCCGAGGTCGGCACGATCAGGGCCGCATCGGCTTCGGTGACCGGCACGTCCAGCCTGAGCGCTGCGGCCAGCCGCGGCTCACAGCGGGGTGCGACCGCCGGCCCGCCGACCAGCGCGGTTCGAATCCCGGCAACGAGATCGGGGCCGGCCAACGGGCTTGCGTGCATTCGATCAGCCTAGTCCGCGCGGCACACCGGGCGCGGATGTGCCCACCGAGTCCAGCACATGAGGAAAGCCGCTCACCTGAATGTTCCTGAGAGAATCCATATGCAATACTCAGGGTATGAACGTGGCGCGTTGGATTCGCCTGACGGCGCTGGCCGCGGTGACTCTGTTCACCGTTGCAGCCGCAGATCCGCTGAGTGCGCACGCCTACGTTCAGGACTCTTCCGCCGACGCCGTCGCCCTGGAGCTGGCCGATCAACGCGCCCTCGCCCTCGAGGAGCAATACGAAGTCATCACTTTGAACAACTCGCGCTTGGTCGGTCTGAACAAGATGGAGGCCGACATCCTCGGCTACAAGCCCGGCACCAAGAACCCCCGCGACATCGCCCGGCAGCTCATGGCCAGCCGCTACGGCTGGGGCGCGGCTCAGTTCACCTGCTACGACAACATCATCATGCGCGAAAGCATGTGGGACCCGCTGGCCGACAACCCCAACTCCAGTGCCTATGGCATTCCGCAGGCGCTCCCCGGAAACCGCATGGCACAGTTCGGCGCGGATTGGCGCACCAACCCGGTCACCCAGATCACCTGGGGTCTGTGGTACGTCAAGACCCGATACGGAACGCCCTGCACCGCGTGGGACTTCAAGAAGGCCCACGGCTGGTACTGACGGTTCGTTACTGGTGCGGCTCCACCGGCGGCACGATGCCGTCCTCGATGGCTCGACGGAACAGGTCCAGTTTGCTGGCCGCCGGCCGGTTCACATTGGTGTACTTCACGCGAATGCGCTTCAGGTACTCCTTGACGCTGTTCTCGGTGATGGTCAGCCGCTCGGCCACCTCCGGCACCTCGAAGCCGCCTGCGTACAGTGCCAGCACCTCACGCTCGCGGGGCCCCAGGTTCGCCGCCACGTAGGAGGCATCGCCTTCGATGGCCGCCAGAATCTCCTGGCTGATCACGACCTGCCCTTCGGCAACCGCTTCGATCGACGAGATCGTCACCGAAATCGGCTCGGCTTTTCGGCACACCCCGGCAGCACCGCCGGCGAGCGCTCGCCGCAGCAGCCGTACGTTGTCGGCGATCGAGTAGACCAGCACCTTGTAACCGGACTCGATCAGTCGCTCGGCGTTCACCAGCGGGTCGGATCCATCGTCCAATTGCAGGTCCAGGAGCACGACTTCAGCGTCGGGGCTGCGCTCGAGGAATTCATCGACCGTGGCAGCGCCGTCGACCAGAGTCACGTCGTGGCCTGGGTGCGATTCAAGTGCGGCCGACATCCCGATTCGGATGGCCTCATGGTCATCGATCACCGCGGTGTTAATCATGAGCGTCAGCCTAACGCTTGTTCGCCGTGAGCGGTGACCGCGATTAGCGTGTGTTCACCTGTCCGTGAGCGTCCAGCCCGACCAGCTCGCTGGTGCCGTCAGATTTCACTGCCAGCACGGTCACGACGTCGTCGTAGCCCTCCGGAGCGGCACGCGCCACCACACGCTTGGTGTTGGAGTCGGTGAGCAGCTTGCCCAGGTATTGGGTGAGTGCAGCGCGAACGTCTTCGGGCAGCCTGGTGCCGCGGCTGTCGACCAGCCGCACGTCCACCCCGCGTCCGCGGGCTACCTCGATGGCATCGGAGGTGAGTTCGGTGACCAGGTTCCCGGCCCGCATGGCATCACGCAAGCGGCTCTCCTGTGCCAGGCACGCCTCACGCTCGGCCTGACTGAGTTCACAATCGGGATCGGCGATGCGGGTCAGCAGTGGGCCGACCTGCGCCCGCAACTGCGTGAGCCACACATCGCGCAGCACCATCTTGGAGAAGCTCTGCGCGATGGCGCGGTTGGCTGCCGCCGAGGATCGACGCGAAGCCTCCATCCGGTCGGCCATGTCGATCAGCCAGCTCTGCAGCAGTTGCGCCACCAACATCCACGAAAACGGCCCGAAGCCCACGCGAAGGACATCTCCGGCATTCAGACCCTGCTTCATAGCCCAGAACACCGACACCAGCGCATAACCGGTGACGCCGATCCACGCGATCCGCTCCTGGCCGCGTACCAGGATCGCCACCAGCAACACCATCACCACTGTGGAGTGCCAGGTCGCATAGCCGGGCCAATCACCGGACGGCAGCACCATCTGTACCAGCACCGTGACGCCGAGCAGCAGCAGCACGACCACCCCGGCGACACTGGCTTTCAACGGATTCTTGTCGGTGCGCCACAGCGTCAAAGACGTGGCGATGACAGCCAAGGCTTGGGCGGCGAACACCGGCCACGCCATCGTGACGCGATCCAGGCTGGTCCAGCCGAGCAGGAACTGCAGCAGCACCACCACCCACACCAGGCGAACCAGCGAAAGCCTGTTGAGTTCCGGAATCTCCGGCATCCGGCGAGAACGCGGCTGGGAGGGCAACTCCATACGTTGCGGTTCAACCGCCATGCTCTGACGCACTTCGTCGCTGGCCCCCCAGCTGAGGTTCACCGTGGTGCCGCTGCCGGGCTTGGACAGGATTTCGGCGTGGCCGCCGATCGCCCACATGCGGTACACCACCGACACCTGCAGGCCGAGGCGACGCTTGGGAACCTGCTCCGGATCGAAGCCGACGCCGTCATCGGCGATCGAAATCAGCACCTGCCCCGGCGTCGGGCTGGTGAGGCTCACTTCGACCTGAGTGGCCTGGGCATGCTTGGCGACATTGAGTGCGACCTCGCGCACCACCATGCCCAACGTACTGGCCACCTGCTGCGGCACGGCGAGTTCGTCGAGTTCGGCGATCACTCGGGCCTGCGGGATGAGCGCGCCCACCACGTCGCTCACCAGCCAGGTGAGTTGCTCACCGGTGACCGGGAGCCGCGCCTCTGCCGGAGCCTCGGCTTCGGCCAGCCGGTCTACGGCGCGTTGGGCCTGGTCGCAGACGTGGCGGTCATTGGGATTCTGAGCGGCGGCTACCAGCGTCGTCATCACCTCGTCGTGGACGATGCCGTCGAGACGATGACGCTCTTCCAGCAACGCCTCGTCGATCGCAGCCGCCGTGGCCTCGCGCTGGGACGCCACTTCGATCTCGTCAAGGTTCTTGAAGGCATTGCCGACGACCCCCAGCGCCACGATAACCACCGAAGAGTTCATGACCAGCACGATCATGTCTTGAACCGCCCCCAGCAGCGATGCGCCCTGACCGGAGGGGGTCATTCGCACCACAGCGAACAGCAGGCCGGCCGCGATCGCGTAGCCGAAGCCCCAAGCCGTCCCACTGGTCACAGCCAGACAAACCGCGGCTACCCCCAGACACACCCACAGCCAGGGGCTCGACGTGGCCGGAGCACTGGACTGCCAGGCGATCGGCCAGGTGATCAAGCCAACCGAAACCAGCGTGACGTAGACCAAGGCCCACGCCCGGATGTGACGTCCCAAGAAACTGAAGATCATCATGCCGATCGAGGCCACCGCGATGCCGCCGCCGATGGCGACGGTCCACCAGGGCGCCAGATACGCAATCTGGGGAGCTGCGCCGAATGCTGCCGGGATCAAGGTGCCCAAGCAGAACAAGGCCACCCCGCGTTCAACCCACGCGGCAAGCTGGCTGGTCTGCAAGTTGAATTTCATCGCTGCTCTATCGGGTCCATTCGACCAGTTGTTCCGCATTATGTTCGCCGTTCGGCCAAACTGCTCGCACGATACCGGCTGCGGCCAGCGCTTTGCGGCAGCCCGCGCACGGCGGGTCGGTGATGTAGGCCGTGGCGCCCTTGGTGTCGCGGGTCGCGAACAGCAAGGCGTTCACTTCGGCATGAATGGCGATGCAAAAGCCCCGAGTCCCGGGACGGTCGTAATCGCCCAATTCGGGCACCTCGTCATAGCCGAGTTGGCCCCGGGGGCAGGCGCCCTCCAGGCAGTCGGGCAGACCCGGCGCCGCCCCGTTGTAGCCAGTGGCGATGATCCGCCGATCCACGACCAGGACTGCACCCACGGTGCGGCGGGTGCACTTGGCACGCGCCGACACCGCCTGGGCGATATTCAGGAAATACTCGTCCCACCCCGGCACCACGCGCTCGCTCATGGTCTCCTCATCGGTTGATGCCATGCCCCCATTCGGAAATAGGGTAACGCCCCGGGGTGGGAATCGGTTCACACGTAATCGTTGGTCATTGCCAGTGCCGGATCCTGCCGGGTCGCAGTGAGTTTGGTCTGGGTCATGAAATCAGCCATCGCCGCCCATTGCGAGGCATCCAACTGGGCGTCCACGGTCCCCGAGGACGCCTTCCACAGGGGGATTGTCGCGGTGAGTGTGGCTTGCGCGCCGTCGGTGGCCGCTTGGCTGTTCAGATCAGGAATGTAGTTCGCACTCACGTCCATGGCGTGGCTCGGATTGGTGATGACGGTGTTGATTCCGGCCGTCATGGCGGCGACCACGGCTTTGACCACCTCGGGATGCGCCTTGGCGTATTCGGACGTGGTGATCAGGCTGGCCGGGACCAACGGGACGGTGCCCTGCGCGATGGCCAGGCTGCGAATCGGGAACGCGGCCAGACCGAACTGGACCGCGTCGTTGTTGCTGAATCCGATCACGGCATCCACTTTGCCGGTGGACAGGGCTGTGGTCTGGGTGTAGCCGATCTCCTTGATGGAGACATCGGCTTGAGTCAGGCCGGCGCTGTCCAGTGCCACCAGCAGGGCGAACCAGCTCTCGCCGTACTTGCCGGGAATCCCGATGCTGTGCCCCTTCAGCCCAGCCAGGGTGGTGATGGCCGACGCCTTCGGCACGATCACTTCGGCCGGGTAGCTGTGGTAGTAGGCGCCGACGGCGATGAGATCCAGTCCCTGCGAGCGGGCCTGCATCATCTCGTCACCACCAGCGACGACGAACTGTTCCTGGCCCGAGGCGATGGCTGTGAACAGCGACTCCGAGGTGCCGTGGTGACGCAAGGTCGGGGTCACCCCGGCGGTGGTGAAGGCACCGTCCGCCTCGGCCACATAGAACGGACTGAACTGAATGTTGGGGATGTAGGTGAGCCCGATGACCGGGTTCTGGGCCGCTGTGGTGGCACCGCCGGTGCCGACGCAGCCACTCAGGGCCACCACCGCGGCAAGGAACAGCAGGATCAGTCGTTTCATCATTACCTCTCGGATCGATTTCGAAGGGAGGACACAACTCGGGAGTTCCGCTCCCAAACCAGGACGGCCGCATAGGCCGAGGACGCCAGCAGTGCCAGCCAGAAGATGGTCGCGAACATGCCTGCGGTGTCGACATTTCCGCGTTGCACGGTGAGCACGGTTCCCAGGCCGTCGCCACCCATCACCAGTTCACCCACGATCGCGCCAGTGATCGCCAGGCTCACGCCATTGCGTAGGCCGCCGAGGATCGAGGGCAGCGCCATCGGCAGTTCGATATGAACCAACAGCTGCCAGCCGGAGGCGCCATCCATGCGAGCGGCATCGACGACCTCGCCATCGACATGGCGCAGGCCGACCACGGCCCCGATCAGGATGGGGAAGAACACGATCAGGGCACACAACACGATGACCGGGCCCAAGCCGTAGCCGATCCACAACACCAGGAGCGGTGCCAGCGCGATCGCGGGAATCGCCTGGGTGGCGCCGAGGAAGGGATTCACCGCCGCCGCCGCCCAGCGGGAGCGATGCATCAGCACGGCCAGCGGCATCGCTACTGCGACGCCGATCAGGACGCCACCGAGCGCCTCCGCCACGGTCGTGGCCAAATAGCGCCAGAAGTCGGCACTGGTGAGGTTGGCGAAGATCTGGCTCAGCACCGCAATCGGCGTCGGGAGCAGCGCAGAACCAGGCCCGGCCGCGATCACCCAGCCGGTGAGTACCACGAGCCCCAGACCGATCGGGGCAACCCACTCGCGTCTCATCAAACCTCCACCTCGTCCGAGGCGGAGGGAGCGCAAGACGAGCCGTCCGCGGATGACCGCGTGACGGCGTCGCGTGCTGCCTCCCATCCGGACTTTCACCGTCGGCCCTGGAATTTCACCAGATCAACCGGTTCCCAGACCTCGTCGAGGGCTGCGAGCCGGGTCGCGGGCTTTCACCGCCGGTTCGGAATTACACCGACCCCGGAGCACGTTTCTGTGTCGATTCTATTACCAAATCCACAAAGTCTGTTACCAGCGCCCGCGGACCTCGATCAGTGCCAGAATCGAGTCTGCGCAACGACTGCAGCAACGGAAGGAATGTCATGCGGATCGCGATCCCCGCAGAAGTCAAGAACCATGAGTACCGGGTGGCGATCACTCCGGTCGGCGTAGCCGAGTTGGTCAGCCATGGTCACCAGGTCTTTGTCCAGGCTGGCGCCGGCCTCGGCTCGGGCATCAGCGATGCCGAGTATGTGGCCCAGGGTGCGACGATGGTTCCCACCGCCGCCGAGACCTGGGGTGCCGGCGAGATGGTCTTGAAGGTGAAGGAGCCGATCGCTTCGGAGTTCGGCTTCCTGCGCGACGACTTGCTGCTGTTCACCTACCTGCACCTGGCTGCTGACCGTCCGGGCACCGATGCGCTGCTGCAGGCCGGCACCACCGCCATCGCCTACGAGACCGTGCAATTGCCCAACGGGCTACTCCCCCTGTTGTACCCGATGTCTGAGGTCGCCGGTTGTCTGGCACCGCAGGTCGGCGCCCACGCGATGATGAAGGCTCAGGGTGGCCGCGGTGTCCTGATGGGCTGCGTCGGCGGTGTCGCCAATGCCAAGGTGGTTATCCTCGGCGGCGGCACTGCAGGTCAGAATGCGGCCAATGTGGCATTGGGGATGGGCGCTGATGTGACCATCCTGGACACCGACCTGGACAAGCTGCGCAACACCTTCTGGCGCTATGAGAACCGCGTCCACGGCATCGTCTCCAGTCGGCTGGCGATCCGCGAGCAGGTGCTGGGTGCCGACATGGTGATCGGCACCGTGCTGATCCCTGGAGCCAAGGCACCCAAGCTGGTCACCAACGAACTGGTCGCAGAGATGAAGCCCGGCTCGGTGCTAGTCGATGTGGCCATCGACCAGGGGGGCTGCTTCGAGGACTCGCGTCCCACCACCCACGACGATCCCACCTTCACGGTGCACAACTCGGTGCTGTACTGCGTGGCGAATATGCCCGGTGCGGTGCCGAACACGTCCACGTGGGCGTTGACCAACGCCACCCTGGGCTACGTGGTGAAGCTGGCGAACTCCGGCTGGCGCAAGGCCTGCCAGGACGACCCCTCGCTCGCCCTGGGCCTGAACACCGTCGGTGGACGCATCAGTTACCCGGCTGTGGCGCAGGCCTTCGGTCTGGAGCATGTGAACACCAGCGACGTCCTCAGCTAGCCGCTACGGCGCAGCCGTGGTCTTCGCACCCACGCCGGTGAACAGTACGTCGGCCAAGGCGGTGATCTCGGCTGCGCCGGTTTCACCGCTCACCGGGCCGCCGGGTGCGAAGAAGGGGTACAGCAGGCCGAGCAGCACCTTGACGTAGAAGTTCGGGTCGGCCGGCTTGAACTCGCCGCTGTCGATGCCGTCGGCGAAGATCTTCCGCAACGGCTCCAGGAACTGCTCGTGATAGGCGCGTCCGAAGGCGGCGCGCTGTTCGGGCTCGAGGTGGCCGGAGTCATGCATGGCCAGTCGCATCACGGCGCGTCGCTGAGGCGGCTCGGCAAACAAGGCGTCGATCACGGCCCGAAGGCGCTGTTCCGCCCGCTCATCGGTGCTGAGACCGCCGGTGATGGCGGCGCCGAGTTGCGCAAGGTAGTCACTGAAGACCTCAGTGAGCAGTTCGGATTTCCCGGCGAAGTGGTAGTACAGCGCAGCCTTGGTGATGCCGCAATCCGCGGCGATCTCCCGCATCGAGGTGCCCTCGTAGCCGTGGGCGACGAAGTGCTCGGCGGCCACCCGCAGGATGCGCTCACGCATGGTCGTCGACCACGGCGGGCGCAGCCACGGGCAGGTTCTCCTGAGCGCGCCGCTTCAGCATCAATGCGATCACGAACAGCACCACTCCCAACACTCCGATGAGAGTGTAAGCCTGCAGATAGGCCGCGACGGTTCCGGAAGCCGCGATGGCACCGACAGCGGCAGCGCCCAGGAGTTGACCGGTGCTGGTGAAGATGTTCACCATGCCCTGACCGGCGGAACGCTCGGTCGCGGTGGTTTCGTTCAAGGTGACGTAGCGGATCGGGGCGCCGAGCAGGGCCGACAGCCCCAGGCCGATCAGGACGCCGGCTGCGATGTACCACCCCAGCACCGACCCGGTTTGGCCCAGCAACAGCATGCCGGCGGTCAGCACCGCGACGCCGGCCAGGATCACCGAACGGGAGCCGAACCGGTCCAGCAGGCGCCCGGCCAGCGGCGAGCCGACGCTCATCGCCAACACCACCGGCATCAGCAGGAAACTCGCCGTGGACGGCTCCACCGCCAGCGCGGCCACCGCCAGCAGCGGCAGGAAGACCAGGCTGGCCTCCCCCAGTCCCGCCCCGGCGGTCAGCAGGTAGCCGACGCGCAACTGGCGCCGCGCGAACAGCGCGACCGGAAACACCGGATTGGCAGCCCGGCGCTCGACGGCCACCAGCGCCACCCAGCACAGCACGGAGATCAGCAGCGAGCCCCACACCAGCGGCGAGGCCAGCGACGCCCAGAAGGCCGTGGTGTCAATACTGACCAGACCGAGGGCCAAGGTGAGCAGTGCGCCACCCAGCAGCACCATGCCGAGGCTGTCGAAACGGCCCGGATCAGGCAGCCGGTCGCTGGGCAGCACCCGCCAGGCCAGCACGATCACTACCACCGCGATCGGCAGATTGATCACGAACAACCATTGCCAACCGGCCAGCAGCAGCACGCCGCCCAGGATCGGCCCGATCACGAAAGCGATGCCGAATACCGCTCCGATCAAGCCCAGGGCGCGTCCGCGTCGGTCCGCCGGGAAGGTGTCGCCGATGACGGCGCTGGCCACGGGGAAGATGCCGCCGGCACCGAGTCCTTGAATGGCTCGACCAGCTAACAACAGAGCGAAGCCGCCGACACTCGCCGAGGCGATCACCACCACCGAGCCGAGCGCGAACAGGGCGACGTCGGTGATGTAGATCGCTCGACGCCCGAAGTAGTCCGACAGCTTGGCCATCAACGGGGTGCCGACCAGGTTGGCCAACACATAGGCGCTGAAGATCCATGATGCGGCTCGGGTGTCCAGGTCGAACTGCGCCTGGATCGCCGGTAGCGCAGGACCCACGATCGCAATGTCGAGGGCCCCCATGAGCACACCCACGAACAACACGGCTAATACGGTGTTGCGCTGTTTGGTCTCCACGGATCCTCCTACTTACCGACCGGTCAGTAAGTAGTCTAGGACGGCCATCAGCCCGATTCAGCCCACCGGAGTATTCCTACCCAGGAAGAGCCGCGCTCACTTACCCGCTGCTGCTGCCTCCACGGCTTGACGGAACGGCCCCGCGGTGAGGATATTGCCGCTGAACTTGGTGCCGTTGATGAGAATCGTCGGGGTACCGGTGATGCCGTCGGCGAAGGCGGCCTGGGTCGAGTTGTCGGCGAAGCTGGTATTCGACAGGTCGGTGAAGGTGGCCACAACATCCGAACTCACCCCGACCGAGGTAGCGATCGTGGCGATCTCGGCGTCACTGAGCCCGGTGGTGTTCTCGGCGGGCTGGTTCTCGTACATCGCGGAATTGAAGGCCAACGCCTTGTCCGGCTCAGCTTTGTACACAGTGATCAGCGCATTCGCCGCACGCGTGGAGTATTTAGTGCCTTGCGAGGCCTCGTCGAGGAAGTTCATCGGGTGGATCCGTACCTGGGCCGTACCGGAGTCGACCAAGGCAGCGATGTCAGCACCGTTGGCGCGCTCGAACTCACCGCAATAGGGGCAGATGAAGTCCTGGAAGATGTCGACGGCCACCGGCGCATCCGCGCTTCCCACCATGACGGTGTAGTCGGTGTTGACGGTAGCGGCGGTCTGGTTCTGCTGGTTCAGCGACATGACCGCCCAGGTCACGCCGCCCACGATGGCGACGGCGATGAGGGCCACGACACCGATGATGACGCCCTTGCGGGTTCGTTCCTGTTTGGCCGCCTTTTCTTGGGCGACGCGCAACTGCTGACGTCGGCTTTCGGGATTGGATTGCTGATTGCTCTTGCTCATAGTGATCTCCTGCTCGGGATAGATGGTGGGCGCGCCGCAACGTGGCGCTGCGCCGGGGATAGGTTCAGCAGGAGTGGCTTGGCGGGCCGCGGCGAAGCTGCGGATGGTGAGGACGACGCACCGAACGAGGCTGCACCCGCACCGGAATCGGTTCGGGTTCGCGCACCGGCACGAGCACGTCGATCACGGGCGCGAGCTTGTTTCGCAGCCAATCGGCGAAGCTGCGCACCAGGGTCTGCACCGAGGCTATGCCACCGATGACCGTCAGCAGAATCGCGATTCCCGCAATCAGCGCCGACACCGTCACGGCCAGCGAAATGGTCATCACCGGCACATAGCCATCGCCTTGCAGGAACGACCCGGAGTGGCAGGCGACCGACTCGGCAACCACATGCAACTTCAGACCGGCCCAGCTCTGCCACGGCGCCAGCCCCACGCATCCGGACGGGTCGGCGACCAATTTCAGCGGCTGCCACAAAGCGGCCAGACCGAGAGTGCCCACGACCACGCTCGCCAGCGCACCGAGCAGGCGGGTGCCGCCTCGGGTCCACTGGCCGGGTCGAATCATGGCGCCAAGCCTACCGTCTCGTTTCCAGGCTCCTCGGTCCATGAGCGGGTAGCGAACTCTCGAGCCGGATCGCTGGACAGTGCCAGCAGCGTCAGCACACTAATGGCCAGCGGCACCAGGTCGACATACCCCGAATGCACCCCTCCGGTGAGGGGATCGGTGACCAGCGGCACCGTGACACTCCACAGGCTCATGGCACTCAGCAGCATCCGCGACCAGTTGCTCCCCCGATGGGTGGCGCGAGCCAGGATGAAGTCAAGCAGCCCCAGCACCAGGAAGAATCCGGCCAAAACGGCGAGTTCCGTGACCGGCTCGCCGAGATCGGGAATGACGGTGACGATCGCGAACACCGAGGCCAACAGCAGATAGCTGACGCCGCGCAGCGTGGCCACGACCACGCCGAATACCGTCTGAGCCGGCGGCCCATCGGGCCGGACCGTCGTCACGACCTCCGTGGTCGGCGCCGCCGACACTGCGGTCAGGTCAAGCACCGGCAGATCGCCGTCGGTCTGAATACGATCCCCGCCGCCGTTGCGCGAGTGATACCCCGCCGAGAACCCTTCGATCACGTGCACCGCCACGTCAGGATCGGCGCTGCGCACGGTGTCGATGATGTGATCTCGCTCCACATCGGTGTCCTGGTCGATCTTGTGAGTGACCTGCAAGGTGAACAGCGACAGTCCCACCGAGCGGTCGAAAGTCCCGGCAGCGACCCAGTCCACCGCGTAGCCGCCGGGCAACAGCCAGCCGGGCGGGCATTGCCAGAACCGCACATGATGACGCTGCGACGGTGACCCGGAAACCTCCTGCTGGTAGGCGAAATCCTGCCGTCGGCGGAACAGGAATAGCGGACTGACCGGGGCTTGCGGGTAGCTGCGTCGACGCAGCGTGTCGCCAACGATGCGGGCCCCGGTGCGCAGGCTCAGTTCATCGGCCCGAATCCAGCCCGCGACCGTCATGGCCTGGTGGATCTGGGCCTCGGTGCCGATCAGACCCAGATTGACCGGATCACCCAGCAAGCCGTCGGCAGTGCGGGTACGTCCGATGAAGTAGTCGGGCAGATAGATGCCGGTGAGGATGCGATGCACCCGCGGCAGCACCAGATAGGCCACCATCGCCCAGAACACGATGATGAACAGCATCGGCCAGCCGGGAGTGACCCCTTGACGCAGCAGCAGGTAGGCGAACCAGGCGGCCACGACGGTAGCCAGTACGAAGAAGAGGGTGTCGATGCCGCGAAGCACCCGACGAGGGAGGTGGGGCTCCGGTGGGGTGGCCATGACACCATCCTGCCCCCTCCCCTACGCCGGGGCGAGCCCGAACACTGCACTAGCCGCCGGTGAGCCACAGTTTCAGGACGGCCAGGTCTTCCCGTAGGAAGTTGGGTGCCCAGAAGTACCACGGCGTAGCGCGGGGGTAGCACCGGGCGTCCAGCCCCTGCGCGGCGGCGATGCGTCCGGCGCGATGGATATGGAACTCGTCGGTGACGAACACCACCCGATAGCCCGGTGGGAGGCGTGCCTCGAGCAGGGCGCGGGAGAACCGGAAATTCTCCTCGGTTGAGGTCGCGCGGTCCTCGACCAGTATCTGCTGAGCCGGGACACCTCTGCTTTCCAGATAGGTGGCCATCGCCACCCCTTCGGGCAGATCTTCTTGAATACCCTGGCCGCCGCTGACCACGATCAGGGCTTTCGGATTGCGGTGATGGTAGGCCAGCGCAGCGTCCAGACGTCCCTGCAGTGTCGGTGACAGTTCGCTGCCATGCACCGCGGCGCCCAGCACGATGACGGCGTCCTCGGTGAAGTCGGCATCGCTGCGGGAGCCCTGGACGGCCAGGAAGGTCGACAGACTCACCACAGCGAGCACCACGGCCACCGCGACGCCATGGCCGGGAGCCGGGATGCGACGAAACCAGTACCCCCAACCCAGCAGACCCAACCCGGCCACCGCGGTGGCAGCGGTACCGACGGTGAGATTCGCCGTGAGGGCCAGCCAGGCTGCGTTGAGGCTGAGCCAGCCGCCGAGAATGATCAACACCGCCCGGGCGACGACTACGGCACGCTCCCCCATGACGGCGAGCCTCGGTGACATCACAGCTGCGGCGACCTCAGCGGCCTTGCAGCCGCAACTCGATGCGGACGCTACTAGGGCTGCCGGGCGGCGAAATGGTCAAGGTACCGCCGGCCCCAGCGACCAGGCGACGGGCGATGCGCAGGCCCATACCGGTCGTGCCGGGACGGGTCGGGGTGGGCGCTGCGGGGAATCCTGGCCCGTCGTCGCTGACGACGAGCAATGCTTGATCGTCTTCCCGGCTGAGGTGCAGCGCAAAGTTCACGCCTTCGTCGGTGTGGGCGAACACGTTGTCGATGCAGATATCGACGACATCACCCAATTGCAGGCTGCTCATGCCGACCCGCAACGGGCCCAGCGGAAGATCCACCCGGAATTCGCGAGCCTGGTCCTCGGCCAGCGGACGCCAGTAGTCGGCTCGGCTGGCGACCAGGGCCACCGCGTCGCAGGTACCGGGCAGTCCTTCCCGCAGCGGACGCCGGGCCTCACGGACCACGTCGTCGATGGCGACTTGGAGTTGCGCGACCGATTCGGTCAGGCTCTCGCGCAGTTGCGGGTTGGCGACCTGTTCCACTTCCAGCCGCAAGGCGGTGATCGGGGTGCGCAGCCGGTGGGCGAGACTGCCCACATTGTCCCGCTCCGCTGCCAGCAGTTCCTCGATGCGGTCGGCCAGGCCGTTCAACGCAGTGCCCAATTCGACAGTCTCATCGGTACCGACCAAGGGGGCACGCGCATCCAGATCGCCCTCGCGCAGCCGGTGAGCGGTCTCAGCGACGTCCAGCAGCGGTCGGCTGACGCGGCGACCCATCTGGGCGGCCACGGCCACCGCGACCACGCTCAGCAGCACACCCAGGCCAATGATGCTGGCCCAGGCCAGCGGCACCCCTTCGCTGAGCTGGGCTGGAGTCAGCGAGCAGCGCACCACCACCACGCCGGCGTCGACCACAGCCGGTACGTATACCTGGGCACCCTCGGTGTTCTGCACCGAGAACGCCTGACCGGCGGCGGCCTGCTGGTAGGCCGGATCGGCGAGCGCATCAGGCCAGGAAGCCCCCAACACCTGGCCGTCGGCGAGAACCACGCTGGTCCGGACCGCCGAGCGGGCCAGGTTCTGGTTCAGGACGTCGGCCAGATTGGGTTGGTCGTGCAGGCCGGAGACCAGCACGGCCACACTGTTCGCCTGACCGGTGGCCACCGCCATGCCTCGGTCTTCGGCGAGGGTGCGCACCAGCAGCATCAGCGGAATAACGAAGGAGACCACGATCGCGGTAGCCACCACCGCGACCAGCACGCTCACCTGGCGGCGCATCAGTCAGCCTCGGGAGGCGCCAGCCGGACGCCCACACCGCGCACGGTGTGCAGGTAGCGAGGCTCGGCGGCTGATTCGCCCAGCTTGCGGCGCAGCCAGCTCAGGTGGACATCGACGGTGCGATCGCCGCCACCGAAGGGTTGGCCCCACACTCCGGCCAGCAGATCCCGCTTGCTGATGACCTCACCAGGGCGCGAGGCGAGCAGCCACAGCAGATCGAATTCCTTGCGGGTCAGGTCCAACGGTTGACCGGCCAGGGTCACCTGTCGGGTGACCACGTCGATCTGCAGGTCGCCGAGTTCGACGGTGGACTCGGTGCTCGCAGCGGCGGCGCGGCGCAGCACGGCGCGAATGCGCGCGGCCAACTGGTCGCTGCCGAAAGGCTTGACCAAGTAGTCGTCGGCCCCGGAGTCGAGGGCCTTGACCACGGTACGGTCGTCGTCCTGGGCGGTGATCACGATGACCGGCACCTGACTCACCGCGCGCAGCATGGTGAGGACCTCCAGCCCACTGAGGTCGGGCAGGCCCAGATCAAGCAGCACGACCTCGGGCTGCTCCCGCAGCGCGATGGCCAGACCGCTGGCGCCGTCGGTGGCCACCGTCACAACATCGCCGCGATCGGTCAGGCTGCGCCTGAGGAGGCGGCCGATGGCTGGATCGTCCTCGACCACAAGGACCCTAATCATGTAGGTAAAGCTACCGCGCCGCGCCCGCTTGCACTTCGATGCCATGATGGACACGTGACTCGACGCACGCCGCTGTTGATCGCTGTGATCTGGCTGGTCACTGTGATCGGCGCCGCCACGCTCACCTGGACGGTGATCTCTGCCGCCGGCACTCAGGTGGGCCAGATCCCGCGCGTCGATTCGGCGGTCAATGCCTCACCGAGCGCCACCGCCACGTCGGTGGCCTCAACCACAGTCACGCCGAAGGCCGCCCAGACACTCACGCCGGTGCCGCATTCATCGAAGGGCACGACGAACCCGGCTCCCGACACGCCCAGCTATGCCGGTTCCTGGAGCGGCGCGCCGGGCAAGGTGATCGCGCGCTGCACCGGAAGCACCGTGTCGCTGGTGAGCGCCATTCCCAACGACGGCTATCGGGTGAAAACCGAACATGAGGGCGACCAGCAGATCGTCGTCGAGTTCGAAAGCTCCCGCGATCAGGCCGATGACGACGCTGATGAGGCGCATCTGGCGATCAGTTGCACCAACGCGCACCCGGTGTTCCGCAACCACTGACGCCCTCAGGCCGGATCGTTCACCACCCGGGCCACGTGCAACGCCAGGTAGGAGATCTCGTCGTCGGTGAGTGCTGAGCCCAACCGCAACTCGAGCAGCGCCCCGAGCCGCGCCGCGCATTCGGCCGCGCGGGGATAGGCCGCCCGGATCGCCACTCCGATCTCGCTGTGTTCGTCGCTCAGCTGGTTGTGCTGACGGATCCGCACGAAGAGGTAGCGCAGGTGGGTGATGAACCGTCCGGCGCTGATGGAATCCTCCGGAAGAGAGATCCCGAAGCTCTCCTCGATCACCACCAGCATCTGCCCGATCAGGCCGGTCATGGTGTAGGTGTAGGACAGATCGCCGGTGGCGAAGCTGGCATTCACCAGGTGCAAGGTCAGCGCGACGGCCTCAGCGTCGGGCAGCGGCGTTTCGCTGTGGGCGTTGATGGCGGCGAGCAGGGTGACGGCCTGGCGGTACTCCTCGGCGTAGAGGTGGCGCACTTCGGCGCGCAGCGGATACTCCAGGGCGATGCCCGCCCGCTGTCGCTTGATCGCGAAGCTGACGTGATCGGCCAAGGCGATGATCAAGGCTGGATTGTCCAGCAGCATCGCCTGTCCGGACGCGTCGATCGCCTCGGTGACCAGCGCAACATGCTCCGGGGGGATTGCGGCCAGGAGTTGGGCCAGATGGTCAGGGTCGCGACCGTCCACCGGGACGAAGACGCGCACCACCTTGTCGAGATCCACCGGGTCGCCGGGGCGGGCCTGGAAGCCCAGGCCGCGCCCGGTGAGAATCACCTCGGCACCGGTGGCGTCGGCAGCAAGCACCACGTTGTTGTTGAAGACGCGAAGCAACTCCATCTGCTGTCCTAGCTGCTCAGTACCTCGCCCGGTCGGCCATCAACAGGTGACGTCGATCACGCCGGCTCCAGCCTGCACCTCGCCGGCCGGATGGGGCGTGACCGCGGTCAGGGACAAGGTGTTGGTGACGACCACGATAGTGGTCGGATCGAACCCGGCCCGTTCCACCTCGGCGAAGTCGACCAGCACCAGCGGCTCGCCGACCTCCACCCGCTGATTCGCGGCGACCTGCACATCGAAGCCGGCACCGGCCATACGCACGGTGTCGATACCCACGTGGACCAGCACCTCGACCCCGTCATCGGTTTTGATGCCGAAGGCGTGACCGGTCTCGGCTGCTGTGAGTACGGTTCCGGCCACCGGGGCGACGATGCGTCCATCCGCGGGCAGGATGCCGACGCCCTCACCGAGGGCCTTCGAGGCGAATACCTTGTCCTTGACATCGGCGAGCGCGACGATGCGTCCGGCCACCGGGGCGGCGATCACAGTGGTGGCGACCAGGGTCGCCGTGCCACCGGCACTGTGAGTCACCGGCCCGGTTTCGGCAGCGGCTTGCAGGGCCAGATCGGCTTCGGCCTGGGCACGGGCGGCACGGAATTCGGCCTTCTGTTCGGGGGTGCGGTAGTCGGAGATGATCACCAGGATCATCGAGGTGGCGAAGGCTGCCGCGATCGCGATCCCGTAGGCCCAGATCGGGTTGAACACCGGAATGGTGAGCAGTGAGGTGAAGGCGAAGGCGCTGGTCTTCACCCCGCCCAGAATGCCGATGATCAGGCCACCGACGCCACAGCCGATGAGCATGCGCGGGTAGATCCGCTTGAAGCGCAGATGAATGCCGTACAGCGACGGTTCGGAGATGCCGCCCAGCAGGCCGGCGGCCAGCGCACCGGAGGCGGTTTGCCGCATCTGGATGTCCTTCTCCCGGGCGGAGATGAACAACACTCCCGCGGTGGCACCGAAGCAGGCGAAGTTCCAGGCGCCCATCGGGCCTTGAATGAAGTCGTAGCCCAGGGTCTGGATGTTCATCAGCATCAGGGCGTTCAGCGGCCAATGCAGCCCCAGCGGCACTAGGAAGGGGTAGATCAGCGGAATCAGGATGGCGAACACGAAGGGGGCGTTGGTGTTCATCCAGGCCAGGCCGGTGCCCAGACCGTTGCCGATCCAGATTCCCAGCGGGCCGATCAGGAAGGCGGTGATCGGAATCATGACCAGCATGGAGAAGAACGGTACGAACACCATCTGCACGCTCTCGGGGAAGACCTTCTTCAGGAACCGGTAGACCAGTGCCAGCAGCGGCACCATCATCAGCGGCACGAAGACCTGGCCGCCGTAGTCGTTCAACTGCATGGGGATGCCGAAAATGTCAGCCACACAGGATTGGGTCTGCAAAGTCGGGTTGGTCGTGCACACCGTGGTGACCGCCTTGCTCAGGCTGAGGAACTCCGGCGTCATGAGGGCCCCCATGATCGTGGCACCCAGCCAGGGATCGACGTTGAGCTTCTTGGCTGCGTTGAAGGCCACCATGATCGGCAGGAAGTAGAACACTGAGCGCCACATGGCGTCCCAGAACACCCAGCCGGCGGGCTTGTCCGCCGAGCGGAAGTCAATCACGCCGAAGGCATCCAGGACGGCAGCGAAGGCGATGATCAGTGAGGCGCCCAGCAGCACTCCCAGGAGCGGCCTGAACGAATCGGAGAGGTACTCGAAGAAGGCATCCAGCCAGGCGATCTTGCCGCGAGCCTTGGCCCGTTCGCGGGCTTTGACGTCGGCGTCGGATTCACCAGTGTTCACCGCCGCCATCGACGGCAAATTCATGATCTGGGTGAACACGGTCTGCACGGCGCCGCCGATCACGACTTGGAAGCGATCCCCCGATTGGGGTACGGCGCCCAGGACTTCAGGGATGGCATCCAGACCGGCGGTGTCGACCTTGCCTGCGTCGGCCAACTCAAAGCGCAGCCGGGTTGCGCAATGCGTCAGGCTGAGGATGTTCTCCGGGCCACCAATCTTGGCGACGATCTGGGCTGCGGCGTCGGTTGTGTTTGACTCCATCGTCATTCCTTATCGATAGGACCTGCCCCGGAAACAAAAAAGACCCGAAACGCCGAAGCGTTTCAGGTCTTGCCCCGAGGCGGGTAACAATCCGTGTTTACGTTGACATGAAGGTAGCACTCCTGGGTTGCCTTTGCAGCCCACTTCACCGAATTGGGCGACGGTGGACGGACCCTCGCCTCGTCCTGGTGGCCGTGGCCGGTCGGTTCCCTCTAGCCTGAGGCCATGCTGATGCCCCTGGAGTCTTCGATCTTCGAATCCGTCGCAGGCTTGCCACTCCATCCGTTGATCGTCCACGTCGCCGTCGTGCTGGTGCCGTTGGCTGCGTTGTTCCTCATCGTCTTGGTGATCGTTCCTCGATGGGCGGCGAAGTACGGCTGGATCGCCCTGATCACGTTGGGGTTGGGCACCGGGGCTGCCTTCGTCGCGGTCGAGTCGGGGCAAGCGCTGGCTGCCACCATCGGCGAACCGCCGACTCACGGCATCATCGGACGCGTCGCTCCCTGGTTGGCGGTCGGGTTGTTCGTATTGGCGTTGAGCTGGTTGGTGCTGCAGCGTCGTAGCTACGCCAAAGACCAGCACCGCTCTGGTGGCGCCCTGGTCACCGGGGTGCTGACCGCAGTGGTGGCGCTGGTGGTGGTGGGCTGGTACGGCTATGTCGGACATTCCGGCGCGACAGCGGTGTGGGGTCAGACTCTGAATCCGACACCGGCCTCGGCGTCGCCGACCCCGTCGATCTCACCGAGCCTTGCGCCCAGCGAGACGGCCCGTTGGACGCCGAGCCCCAGCGACACCCCCAATGGCCTCAGCTTCACCATGGCGGAGGTGGCGCAGCATGCCGACGCCTCCGCCTGCTGGGTGGCCGTCAACGGGCAGGTCTATGACCTGACCAGTTGGATCAGCCAGCACCCCGGCGGCAGCGCTCGCATCCTTGCCTTGTGCGGCACCGACGCCAGTGCGGCGTTCAACGCCCAGCATTCCGGCCAGACTGCGCCGGCTGCGGAACTGGCGCAATTCCGGTTGGGACCGCTGGTCTGAGCGGCCGGGTTCAGCTGTTGGCCACGGCGGAGCGCTCGATGGCCAGCCCGGCCTCGAAGCGGGCCAGATAGTCGTTGAAGCCCGCCACATCGGCCGCCACCGGAGCCAGGGTGTCCAGTTCGGCGCCGGCGAAGACCTTCTGGTTGAGGTAGTCGGCCAGTGCCAGATCGGTGTCGGCACCGGCATAGGCCGCCAGCAGCGCGATGCCCCAGGCGCCGCCCTCACCGGCGATGTCGCCCACCGAGACCGGCGTGTCCAGCGCTGCAGCCAGCAGGCTTTGCGCGACACCCTTGGTCTTGAACAGCCCGCCGTGGGCGAACAGCGAGTCCAGTTCGGCACCCTCGTCGGTGAGCAGAATGTTCATTCCGATCCGCATGGTGGCGAAGGCCGCGAACAGCTGGGCGCGCAGGAAGTTGGCCAGGGTGAAGCGGCTGTCGGGGGTGCGCACGAACAGCGGGCGGCCTTCTTCCAGCCCGGTGAGGTGCTCGCCGGACAGGTAGTTGTAGGCCAGCAGCCCACCGGCGTCGGGTTCGGCCTCCAGGGCGGACCCGAACAGTGCTGCGAAGACCTGATCGACGCCGGCATCGCTGCCCAGCCGTGCGGCGAAGTCGATGAACAGACCGGCCCAGGAGTTCAGTTCGCTGGCGCCGTTGTTGCAGTGCACCATCGCGACCAGGTCACCGGCCGGGGTGGTGACCAGATCCAGCTCGCCGTGACGGCGGCTGAGTTCGCGTTCCAGCACCACCATGGTGAAGATCGAGGTACCCGCCGACACGTTGCCGGTGCGGCGTGCCACCGAGTTGGTGGCGACCATGCCGGTGCCGGCGTCGCCTTCGGGCGGGCACAGTGGTACGCCGGGTTGCAGGGTGTCGGAGGGGTCGAGCAGGGCCGCCCCGGCGGCGCTGAGGTGGCCGGCGTTGCGTCCGGCGGGAAGCACGCTGGGCAGCAGATCGGCCAGCTTCCAGCCGAGATCGCGCTCGGCGACCAGGTCGTCGAACTGGGCGATCATGCCTGCGTTGAACCCGCCGGTGGCCACATCGATGGGGAACATTCCCGAGGCTTCGCCGACGCCCAGGACTTTCTCGCCGGTCAGTTTGTAATGCACATAGCCGGCCAGCGTGGTGAAGAAGGCGATGTCGGGAACGTGATCTTCGCCGTTGAGGATCGCCTGGTAGAGGTGGGCGATCGACCAGCGCTGCGGAATGTTGTGGTCGAACAGTTCACTCAGCTGGGCGCTGGCCTCGCCGGTGATGGTGTTGCGCCAGGTGCGGAAGGGCGTCAGCAGTTCGCCGTCGGCATCGAAGGGCAGGTAGCCGTGCATCATGCCGGAGATGCCCAGCGTGCCGACGGTGGTCAGCGCCACGCCGTAGCGCTGCTGAACCTGTTGCGCCAGCGCCGCGTAGGCGGCCTGCAGCCCAGCCCAGATGTCATCAACGGAGTAGGTCCAGATGCGGTCGACGAATTGGTTCTCCCAGTCATGGCCGCCGGTGGCCAGCGGTTGATGGTCTGGTCCGATGAGCACCGCCTTGATGCGGGTCGATCCGAACTCAATGCCCAGCGCGGTGGTGCCACGGGTGATGGCATCGGCTGCTGCGGTGTCGATCATCGGTGATCGTTCCTTCCGTTGGTGCATACCTCGCGTCGTTGCGGAGTTACCGTCCGGTCATGGACGGTGATCGGCGGCGCCTGCACACCGGGGGTGAACCGGCCAGACACCGCCGTCCATTCTAGGGCTACAAGGATCTTCGCCGGATGGTGATCAACTGTTCCAGCGGATCACTGCAGGGGATTCCTTTTCGCGTCCCAACACCGAGATGCTGGCGACTTCCAGCGGGAAGCTCTGGCCGAAGATGATGGGGAAATCGAGCCAGCACAAGGCGAGAACTCGGGAGGCGTGACCGTGCCCGAAGCAGATCGCTCGTTCGGCACCGGATTCGCGCACCCGCGTCACCACTCGAGTGAGTCGGGCCCGGACTTGTTCGGCCGATTCGCCGCCTTCGGCGCCGTTGAACCAGATGCGCCAGCCGTGCCATCGCTCCCGGATTTGGTGGGCGGTGAGTCCTTCGAAGTCGCCGTAGTTCCATTCGGCGAGGTCGTCGTCGATCTCGTAGTCGCCGAAACCGGCGAGCTCTGCGGTGCGTCGGGCGCGCAGTCTGGGGCTGCTCAGGACCAGATCGAAGTCGTCGCGGTTGAGCCGGCCTCGCAGTGAGGCGGCTTGCTCGACTCCTACATCGGTGAGATCCAGCTCAGTGGTTGAGGTGTGGCGTCCGGTCATGCTCCACTCGGTTTGGCCATGGCGTACCAGGTACAGCTGCGTCATGGCACCATCCTCCCTGCTGGGAGACCCACAGCGCCGCATTCTCAGCAACATTCGCCCGCGAGGCGGGCTTTCGGTGCTGGCCGTGCTTGCAGTGTCCGGGCAGGCGGCGCGCGTCAGGAGATGGTGTCGCCCAGGCTGAGTTCCCACACCGCCAGGCCGTGCAGCTGGTACTGCTGGGCCAAGGTCTTGCGGGCCGCGAAGGTGGTGGCGTCCGACCACCACAGCACGGTGCCATCGGCCAAGGTGGCCGTCCACTCCTGTTGGCGGGTGTCGTAGCGGGCGCGGTCGCCAGCTAATTTGCGAGCACGTGCGACGCTCATCGAGGAGCCGCGGGTGCTGTTGGCACGCCAGCGGTAGGCGTATTCGGCGACGCCCAGATCGATCTTGGCTTTGGGGACTGGGGCTGCGAGGAAACCGGCCAGGACCCGTTTGACCCAGGGGGTGCCGCCGATGGGTCCGGCTTTGCTCCAGCCGGGGCCGTGCTGGTCGTAGGCCATCAGCACGAAGCGATCGATGCGCTTGGTCAGTTTGTCCAGTTGGTAGCCGGCGTTCCGGTAGCCGCTGGGACGTTCGCTGGCCATGACCGCCATCGAGATGGCCTTGCGGGCCGGCAGCGCGGCACGCAGCTGTTTGACGAAGGCGGTCAGGCCTGGGCCGTGGGAGCGTTTCAGTGATTCCAGATCGACCTGAACACCGTCGAAGTGGCGCTTTTTGACCTTGTAGACCAGCGACTTCACGACCGCGGCGCGGTTCTTCTTGCTGGTGAGCAGGCGTCCGGCGGTGGCGGTGGAGAAGTCGCCGAGGCTATTGGAGTAGTTGCTCACCAGCAGTTCGGCTTTCAGTCTGCGGGAGTGCGCCTCGGCGATCATCCCTTTGGCTGCTTTGGGAACTGTGGTGAGTTTGTTGCCTCGCGACGTCAGCACGACGCCGTCGACTCCCACCATGGTGATGCCGGCGGCATTGCGTGCGATCACGCTGCGGGCCGCCTTGTCAGCCATGAGGTAACCCTCGACGGGAAGTGTGGTTCCGGCGCGGGCCGGGGATGTCGACAGCGGGCTGACGCCGACGGCGGCGAGCACGGCGACGATGGTGAGCAACGGTAAAGGTGCCTTCATGATGCTCCCAGGAGGCGAGGTATCCACCGCAGTGGCTACCTCTACTGTGCCTCGCCGGGCGGCTTTGCGGGAGCCCGGCGCGCGATTCGGTCTGCGAGCGGCCGGACACGCACGGCGCCCGAGGGATCGTTCAGTACGCGTCGATAGCCAAGGTAGAGACCCCACAACACCACAGGAATCAGGAAATCGAGGTACAGGATCGGTCCGGCGTTACCGATGGCTTCGTTGCGGCGTTGCACCAGGTCGACGATGTGCGCGACACCAGCGGTCCAGCTGAAGGCGGTCTTGGCAATCAGGAACGGCAGCCAGAAGTCTCTGCGCCAGAAGCCGAGGAATCCGATCAAGCCGATGGCTAGGTTCGCCCCGGCGACCTCCAGTTGAAAGAGGCTGCCGGTCTGCCAGCCGATGGATTCAGCGACGGCCTCGCCGAAGAAGGCGTGAACCATGAAGCTGGTCAGGCCGGTGAAGCCGATGATCCCGATGGAGTACAGGAGGATGATCTCGAGATTCATGGCGCGGGATCGGTTCTGCGTCCGGGCGATGGTGACCGCAGCGAAGGCCACGATGACCACCACCGAGAGCAGTGTCGAGGCACCGGGGGTGCTGAAGACCTCGAACATGGTGTTCCCTTCGTTGGGATCGCGGGGTGCCAGTCTTCAGGCGGCGAGCATCGGCGTCCAGGGGTTAGTGGTACTCACCCCAGCACGAGCCCGTCGTAGCCGACCGAAATGATGTTGTCGGCATCGACGGTCTTCAGCGGGTACACATTCAGCGGGAACGCCCTCAGGTAGAACCATCGCGCGGGGGTTCCGGCGGGTTCGATGATCAACGAGCCCTGCAGGCGTGCCGGGCTCACCCGGGAGCGCATCACGTCATAGACGTAGCGCACCAGGATCGTGCCGTGGTGCATGCCGACGCCGCGGCTGAACAGGCGTCGGCGGTAGCGGAAGTCGGGATGGATCACCAGATAGGCCAGGTAGTCGTATTGGTCGGCTGGGTAGCTCATCACGATGCCGGCGCCGATGATGCCTTGGGGCGGATCGTCGGGCGAGGCGTCGATCAGGCGGCGGATGAAGACAGTGGTGTCGGAGAACTGGCTCCACAGCTCGTGGGAGGAACTGCCGATCGGGAAGGAGGTTCGCACGATGTCGCGCACGGCGTGGCGGTCGGCGCGAGTCAGGTCGGTGTAGCCGCAGTGCTCGTTGACGAAGGCGTCGGCATCACGCAGCTCCGGTTCACTGGTCGGCTTGGCCACAATTCCTACTCTCTGGTGCCGCGATACGCGGCTGGGCCCAGCCTAGGCGTCTATGGTCGGTGGATGCGGATCGTTGTCTCCGGAACCCACGCCAGCGGCAAGAGCACCTTGATCTCGGACTTCGCGGGGCGTCACCCCGATTTCGAGGTGTTCGGTGATGTCTACGAGCTTCTCGATGATGCTCCGGATGAGCCCGATGCGGCGACCTTTGCCGCGCAGTTCGTGATCAGCGCCGAACGTCTGGAGGATCACGACGGCGGGCAGCTCATTGTTGAGCGCGGCCCGCTGGACTTCTTGGCCTACCTCGAGGCGCTGGAGCGGTTGGGCCGACCCACTCGCGGCGGGACGCCGACGCAGCGTCTGCTCGACCGGGCTGCTGCAGCGATGGCCGGTGTGGACGTTGTGGCGGTGCTGCCACTGAACGATCGCGACCTGATCGAGGTGTCGGCCGACGAGGATCTAGAACTGCGAGTCGCCATGAACGATGCACTGCTGGACTATGTCGATACCGACCTGATCGGCGCAGCATCGGTGGTCGAGATCACTGGCGATCCGTCCGACCGCGTCGCTGCGTTGGAGGCGGCTATAGCTCACCTGTGGTGACCTCAGCCACACCCAGCCAGCTGCTCAACAGCTCCGCGAGCGGTATGGGTTCGGTCAGCAGCAGTCCCGGCGATCAGGCAAGCGACCGCCGGTTCGCGATGGTGGCGTCCCACACGCCGAGCAGATACTGGATTCCCAGTGCCCGGTCGTAAAGGCCGTAGCCCGGTCGAGGTCGCCGGGTGGTGTTCTCGTCCCACAGATGGCGGCCATGGTCGGGCCTGAGGTAGCCGGAGAATCCCGCTTCGGCGTAGGCCTGCATGACGCCGACGGTGTCGACGTCGCCCTCCTGGGCTCGATGGGCGACTTCGACGAAGTCCCCGTTGGCTGAGTGCTTGATGTTGCGCACGTGACTGAAGTGGATGCGATCCATGAACGTCTTCACGGCATCAACGGCATCGTTGACCGGATTGGCCGAGAACGAACCCAGGCACAGCGTCAGGCCGTTGTAGGGACTGTCGTTGAGTAAGAGCACCGTGGCCAGGTCCGCCTTCGTTGAGACGACCCGCGGCCAGCCGAACAGGTCGAACGGCGGATCGTCGGGATGGACTGCGAGCTTAACGTCGTACTCCTCACAGGTCGGGATGACCGCGTCGAGGAAGTACTTGTAGTTGGCGTACATGTCGGCGTGGGTGAAGCCTTGATAGGCGTCGTTGAGTTCATGGAAGCTCGCCAGCCGCTCCGGCTCCCATCCGGGCAGCGTCAGCCCATCGGAGTTCGCAGCCATCTCATCGATCAATGCCTGTGGGGACAGCCGATCGACGACCGCCTTCTCATAAAACATCGCTGTTGAGCCGTCCGGCAGCGGGTGCCACATCTGAGTTCGAAGCCAGTCGAAGACGGGCATGAAGTTGTAGCAGACCACCTTGACCCCAGCACTACCCAGGCGCTCGAGGGTCGTGATGTAGTTCTGGATGGCTTCGTCGCGGCTCAGTCCCAGCACGGTGCGGCCCAGTTTGATCGACTCATGAACGTTGACCGACTCAACAACCTCAGCGTCCAGTCGCTTGGTCACGCCACGCTGAGCCGAGTCCTGCGGCAGCTGAGTGATCGCTGACATGGCTGATTCGATCTCGGCGGTCTCCCAGGCCTCACCTGCTTGCCGGTGGTGCAGACTCCATACGATCGTCTCTACCCCGGGTATCTGGCGGATCTCGTCAAGGGAGACGGTGTCGTTCCCCTCGCCATACCAGCGAAAACCCATCTTCACGGCTACTCCTTCAGATTGCAGCCCGCTACCAGCGAGCTCGCCACAGATGTCAGCTGGCTGCGGATGGCTTCAGTGTCGACACGGTGCCGACCCGGCCTCGGCGACGCTTCGTGCCGGCGACGGACACGAACAGGATCAACACCAAGAAGGCGCCCATGATGAGCTGTTTGATGCCCGAAACCAGATCGAAGGTGTTCTCTGCGGTGTTCAGGAATGACGACATCAGAGTCATCATCAACGCACCGAAGGCGACACCGAGCACGCTGGATCGACCCCCCGAGGCGGCGGTGCCGCCCACGAAGGTTGCTGCCACCGATGGCAAGAAGTAGGCCAGACCCATGTCCTGGAAGGCACCTCCCATGACGGCGGCTGCGACCACTCCGGCGAGGCCACTGAGCAGCCCTCCGGTGACAAAGGCGGTGATGACTACCCGTGGGGTCGGAATCCCCGCCAGTGAAGCAGCGGTTCGATTCTGGCCAACCGCATGAAGTTGCTTGCCGTACGACGTCCGGTACAGCACCACGGCCAGGATCAGGGCAACCACGGCGACCAGAATGGTCTGGTTGGACACCGGGCCGACACTGCCGGTGACCAGAGTCACGAAGTCTTGCTGCGGCAGCACCTTCATGTGGGAGGAACCCACCAGGACCACACTGAAGTACAAATACCCGGTGGCCAAGGTCGTGACCATGGCAGGCACCTTGAGATAGATGTTGATCAGTCCATTCAGCAAGCCCGCCAGGCCGCCGATCAAGACAGCGGCAATGAAGCCCAGCACGGGGTTGATGTCCATCAGGGTGGTGGAGGCGTAGGCGCACAACGTCAGCACATACACCTGGGAGAGGTCGATGGCGCCGTCGCCGCTGGTGACCACGATCATCTGCGCCAGACCGAGCAGCGCGGCGAAGGTGGCCAGCCGGGCTGCGGTGAAGACCACGGTCGGATCGATGCTGCCGGTGAGGCCACCAATCAACACGAAGAAGACCAGGCATCCCAGGATCGGCCAGATGGCCGGATGCCTGCGCGCGAACTCTGCGACTCGATTCATGCTACGGATGCCTTCCTTCTCGTGAGCATTCGGGCAGCCAAAACCCCGATGATGATCAAACCAGTGACGGCCACCTGCAGATTCGAATCCACCTGGACGAAGATCAGCAGCGAGGTGATCAAGGACATGGCGATACCGGCTGCCACCACCCCGATCGGTTCGACGACGCCGCCAGCCATCTCGCACCCGCCAACGATCACCGTGGCGATGCTCATCATGCAGAAGGCAACCGAGGTGTTGACATCTGCGGCGTAGGTGACGGCAGTGAAGAACAGGCCTGCGAACACGACCATCAGGCCAGCAAGGGCGTAGTTCACCATCTTCCCCACCAGGTAGGACCAACCCGAACGCTCGATCGCGTCTTGGTTGTTGCCGATGCCGCGCAGCACCATTCCGTACTTCCAGCGGAAGATGACGAACCAGGTGACGGCCGCCACGGCGATGCACAACACCGCTGGCATCGGGATGTAGAGCAGGCCCGAGTTGTAGAAGCTGCTCAGCCATTTGGGGCTGCTGCCCCCGGGTACCGGCGCGATGATCAGCGCGATTCCCAGCCAGATGAACTGCGCACCCAAGGTCACCACGATCGCCGGCAGTCGCCGCAGGTGAATGAGGGCTCCCATGGCGGCGTAGGCGCCGATGAATAGAACAAGGCTGACCAGGCCGACCAAGAAGTTCTGGCTGAGAATCACCGCAACCAGGACATTCGTCAGTCCGATGGAATAGCCATTGCCCATGTCGATATCGCCGGCGGCAACAATGAACATCTGGCCGAGAGCGGCGAAGACCAGGGGCACTGCGGTGCTCAGCAGCAGCCGAGTGCTGCTCAGTGACAACACATTCGGATTCACGATGGCGTTGAGGGCGAAGATGATCACCATCGCAGCGACAGGCAGCACAAGCCGGGAGTGCAACAGGCCGGCCAGCCGCGACGGCGCGGCCTTCTCTTGCTGATCCACCTGGTCGACCTCGGCAAAGGATGCGCGCACCACATTTTGGACGGTGACGTCTTCGCCAGCCAGTTCTGCGGTGACGCGACCCTCTCGCATGACGTACACGCGGTCGCAGATCTCCATCTCGACGTCTTCGGTGCTGTGCAAGACGACGGCTTTGCCCGCCGCTTTGGCTTCGGCCAGCAGGGTGTAAATCTCCTGCTTGGTCTCGATGTCGACCCCAGCGGTGGGGTCGTTGAGCAGCAGGATGTCGGCGCCGGAGGCGAGGCCGCGGGCGATGAGCGCCTTCTGTTGGTTACCCCCCGAAAGCGAGGTGATGGGGCTGTCGACGTTCTCGGCTCGGAACCGCAGCCGATCGAACCAGTGCTGGGCCACTCCTCGGGACTTCACCCGGTTGAGTAGTCCCAGACGGGTCACCGATCGAAGACTCGAGACCATGATGTTGTCGAGGATGCTCCACAGCGGAAACACACCCTCCCCGGCACGGTCGCCGCTCACGTAGGCAACCTGACCGTTGACCACGAGCCCCTGTTTACGGCCCTGGCGCGCACCGAAGATGGCCTTCAGCAGCGCCGTCTGGCCGCTGCCAACCAGGCCGGAGATTCCCACGATCTCGCCGGATTTCACCTCGACACTGATGTCGGTCAAGCCTGCGGAGTTGAGTTCATGGGCCGACACCAGCGAGGCGCCAACCATCGAGGTGCGATCACGGGAAAGATCTCGGACCCGAACCTCGCCACCCATGATGTTGACCAGTTCGTCTGAGCTGATCTCACGCGGGTCGAACTCGCCGGCGTTGGTTCCATTCTTGAGCAGGACGATGCGGTCGCAGATCTTTTGGATCTCGTCCAGCTTGTGGGAGATGTAGATGACCGCCACGCCGGTCCGCGATATCTCACGCACGGCGCTATGGAGTTGATCAGCACGATTCGCCGACAGTGCGGAGGTCGGTTCGTCCAGAATAAGAAGGCCGAGACCCTCATTCATGAGTGCCTTGCAGATCTCGACCATCTGCCGCTCAGCGAGAGTGAGGGCTGAGACTGGCCTGGAGACATCGATCCCGTTACCCGGGAAAAAACGCTCCAGCAGTGCGCTGGCCTCGGCCATCTTGGCTTTGCGCCACCCCACCGGTCCCCACAGCGTGTGGTCCATGTTCAGGATCGCGAAGTTCTCATAGACCGCCAGATTGGTACACAACGACAGGTCTTGATACGCACACGAGATGCCGAGCTGAGCCACCTCGCGATGGGAGATTTGGGCCACCTCACGGCCCTTGACCCGGATCACCCCTGCGGTCGGCTCCATGACGCCGGTGACCAGTTTGATCAGCGTGCTCTTGCCTGCGCCGTTGGGGCCGACGAGACCGATCACCTCGCCGGGAAAGACCTCCAGATCGGCCCCAGATAGCGCTTGGGTGATTCCGAAAGACTTGTCGATATCGCGGAGTTCGAGCAGCGGCTCAAGCGATCGAGCCGCGGCTGCTCCAGCGGTGGTTGTCTGCGGGGCCGAGGATCCCATGCAACTTCTCCCTCGTTCTTCCTGTTGCCTTCGGGGTGGCGGTACCTGTGTGGATGTGACGGACATGGCGGTGGGCTACCACCTGACAGAATGGCAGCCCACCGTCATCGTCGTTCAGCATCTCCGGGGAAGGTGGATGCTCGTCCTTACTGCTGGTAGAGGTTGGACCTGACCCACTCGCGGTCGTAGGTCGGCGTTGCGATCGCTTCGTCAGCGACGTCCTTGTACTGCTGAACGTCATCCTTGGTGATCGTGCCGAAGGGGTGGATCATATTGTGCGGCACGGGGTGCTTGCCGGACAGAATGTCAGCGGCGACGTAAACGGCGCTCGCACCGTCCCACGGGTTCGCTGAGACCGACAAGGTGTCATAGCCAGCAGGTGCTTCGTTGGCCCACCACTTCAGGAAGAAGCCACGGTTGTCGCCACCGATCATGGGGAGATCGGCACCGGCCTGACGGAATGCCTGCACTGCGGCGTAGGAGTCGCCTCCCTGATTCACAACACCGTCGATCTTGCCGTACTGCTTGACCAGGTTGGGCAGAGCAGCAGCCAGTTCGGTCTGCGCCTTGGATCCGTTCCAGTCGGTGTAGATCTCGGAGACCACCTTGATGTCGGGGTAGGCCTTCAGCGCATCCACCACACCCTCGTGGGCTTTCGCGTCGAAGGCGTCGCCTTCAGCGCCGCGCAACTCGATCATGTTGCCCTTGCCACCGATGCCTTTGGCGATGTACTCGGTAAGAGTCTTCATCTGGGCGACCGCGTCGAAGCTGATCTGGTAGACGTTGTCGGCATTGGATTCAATCGGGCCGTCGTTCACCACGATGACCGGAATGCCCGCGTCGGAGGCTTCCTGAACGACTCCGGTGAGCGCTGTCGCGGATCCTGGGTCAACGATGATGGCATCGACCTTCTGCAGGATGAAGCTCTGGATCTGCTGAATCTGCTTGTTGTTGTCTTGGTTGGCTTCGGCGAAGATCAACTGCTTCACTTCGCCGGTCTTCATCAGCTCTTCAGCAGCGTCCTTGGCGTACTTCTCCATCGACTGTCGATAGGTGTTGCCATTGAACGAGTTGCTGAAACCGATCACATAGTCGCCGGTCTTGCCACCAGCAGACCCTGAGCCGGTGGGCTCAGTGCTGGTGCAGGCCGCGAGCGGGAGCATGACCGCGAGCGCGATCGATGCAATCAATGCCCGACGTGTTCCCATTCCCATCTGTCCTCCTCATTGAAGCTGAATGCCATGGTGAGTCATGGCTGCCGAAGTGGTCTAGCTCAGCGGCTGCGCATATACCCAAGTACTTGTATACATCACTTGTATTCTCGTGTCTAGCCCTTGTGGGGACCGTCCCGGGAGTCGTTATCGCACTGCAATGCTGGCACCCGAGAGACCCTGCAATGCCGGGCAAAGAGAGCCACAACTGGGGCTCCCCGAGCGCATTGCGGCCGGGGGCGAGCGCCTGCAACCAGCCACGCCAACAGCGCGAGGCTTGCCCCACTGAGTCAGCGATCAACCCTCGCGTTGCCACCTGAGGCCAGCTTGATGACTTCGGTCCGCGTCGCCATGCTGGTGTCGCCAGGCGTGGTCATGGCCAAAGCCCCGTGGGCGGCGCCGTACTCCACCGCGACCTGCAGGTCCTGCGCGTCGAGGAGCCCGTGAATCAGACCCGACGCGAAGGAATCTCCGCCGCCAACGCGGTCCAGGATTTCGAGGCCTAACCGGTGCTTTGCCCGCACCAAGCCGCTATCGGCTGACCAGGCGATTGCTCCCCAGTCGTTCACCGACGCACTGTGAACCGTACGCAGAGTCGTCGCAACGACTGCGAAATTTGGGTAACTCTGCACCACCGTGGCGATCATGGCGGCGAAGCTGTCCACCTCGATCGTGGAGATGTCTTCGTCGAGTCCGGCCACCTCGAAGCCCAGGGCTGCGGTGAAGTCTTCTTCGTTGCCGATCATGACGTCGACGTAGCGCGCGATCTCCCGATTGACCTCTTGGGCTCGCGCCGGCCCGCCGGTTGCTCGCCAGATGCTTGGACGGTAGTTGAGGTCATAGGACACCACGGTGCCGTGTCGCTTTGCCGCCTTCACTGCCGCCAGCACGGTCTCTGCACTGCTCTGGCTGAGACCGGCGAAGATGCCGCCGGTGTGCAGCCAACGAACCCCCTGCTGCCCGAAGAGCTCGTCCCAATCAATATCGTCGGCTTTGAGCTGACTCGCTGCGGTGTGTGCCCGATCGGATACACCCACTGCGCCTCGTAGGCCGAACCCTCGCTCGGTGAAGTTGAGGCCGTTGCGCACCTGGCGTCCGATGCCGTCATAGGGAAGCCACTGAATCTGTTGAGTGTCCAACCCTCCGGCAAGAATGAGACTCTCGATCAGATGCCCGATTTCGTTGTCGGCCAGCGCTGTGGCGATCGCACCCCGGTAGCCGAACACGCGGCACAGACCGCGGGCGACGTTGTACTCTCCCCCGCCTTCCCAGGCGCGGAACTCACGCGCGGTGCGGATCCGCCCCTCGCCGGGGTCGAGTCTGAGCATGACCTCCCCCAAGGAGAGGATGTCGTAGCGGCACTCGGCCGCCGGCTTGATCTTCAGCATCGTCGCCTCGTTCCTTCTCAGGTGACCCGCGCCAGGGCAGCCAACTCGACCGCCTCCCACACGAGTCGAGCAATTTCGGTGAAGGCCCCCTGTGCGATGAGTTCCCTGGGAACCATCCAGGAGCCTCCAACCGCGACCACGGCGTCAATCGAGAGGTAGTCACGCAGGTTCGACAGGCCGATCCCACCGGTGGGGACAATGCGCAGATCCGGGAAGGGCCCCGTAAGCGCCCGTATCGCCTCAGGTCCACCGGAGGTGGCAGCAGGGAAGAACTTGACCGCGTCCAGACCTGCCTCGAGCGCGGCTTGAATCTCGGTCGCGGTGACGGCGCCGGGCAGCGCGAGTACGCCATGGTGGGCGCACCGATCCACGACCGCGCGACTGAAGCCCGGGGACACGATGAAGGAGGCCCCGGCGCTGACGGCCACATCGACCTGCTGCGGGGTGAGGACGGTTCCCGCCCCGACGATGACATCGCCACGCTCGGCGATGATCCGGATCGCCTCAGCGGCGGCCGGGGTACGGAAGGTGACTTCGGCGACCGGCAGGCCGCCGGTGATCAGCGCCTCGGCCAAGCCGGTAGCGCAACCAGCGTCGTCAATCACGACGACCGGAACGATCCGGTGAAGGCTCAGTGCAGCCATCAGATCAGTCATTGACACTCCTTCGGCCCTAGTTCGCCACCGACGCGGGCTGGTTCCCGGCAGTGGTTTGCGACAACTTGAGCAATACCTTCGAGCTCTCGTCGCTGGCGGCGACCGCCATGGCCTGCTCAGCGTCCTCGATCTCGAACTCATGGGTAATCAGTGGATCGACCACCAGGCCGGCACCGAGCGCGGCGACCGCATCATCGATCTCTGCGGCGAATCGGTAGGAGCCGATCCACGTGATCTCGCGGGTGACCAGGTCTCCGAGCACCGCACGCACCGCGGTTCCGGGAAGGTTCCCTACCTGAACCACCGTGCCGCCCTTGGCGGCAGCTTGCAGCACTGCCCCCAGCGCACTGGCGGCTCCGGATGCTTCGAAGACCAGGTCCTCGCCCTCGGGCAGGGACACCCGTCCCAGATCCACGAGTTGGTCTGCCCCCATGGCCTTGGCTACCTGCAAGGCATACGGTGCAACATCGGCGGCAATCACGTGAGCTGCACCGGCGAACTTCAGGGCAGCGATGACGAGGGACCCGATCGGGCCACAGCCGTTGACGACAACGTTGCGGCCTGCCACATCGCCGGCTCGCCCGACGGCGTGCATGGCTACTGCCAGTGGCTCGGCGATCGCGCCTTGGCGCGTGCTCACACCGGCAGGCAGGGGGCGGACTTGTTCGGCTCGCACGGCGCGGAGCTGACTGAAACCTCCGTCAGTGTGAGGCGTGAAGGCCGCCGAACCGAAGTAGCGCACCCGGGGATAGAGATTGGTCCGTCCGGCCAGGCGCGCTGGCATGAGTCCATCTCCCAGGAGTTGGGCTGGCTGAAACGTGACCGACTGGCCCACCTGCAGGTCGGTGACCGCATCGCCGAGTTCCACGATGTGTCCGGCGACTTCGTGGCCGAGGACCATCGGATGCTTCAAGGCTGCGGTGCCCGAACGACCGTCCCGCCAGTAGGCGAGGTCAGAGCCACAGATCCCACCCCACTCCATGGCGACGACCACCTCGTCGGGGGCGGGAACCGGGTCGGGGCGCTCGTCCACCCGAAGGTCACCCGCGCCATGCACTACGACAGCCTTCATGCTGCATCTCCATCTCTTGCCGAGTCGTGCACTTCAGGCGCGCACCGTGCGTGCTTGGTCACAGCTCGACCCTTCCGTTCGCCACCGAGTCCAACCGTTGCGCCACCGCGTCGGTGAGGTCGGCTGAGTCGGCAAGGTCTGCTGCGCCGAGCACTCTCAGCAGTGCGCTGACGCGCTGGGTGGCAGCGGCGGGTCCAACCCAGCATTGGGCGAGGGCACCGGCAGCCGGATCGGTGGTGCCGAACTGCTGGGCACCGTCGGCGGACGGGCGCGTCGCCTGCACCCAGGCCGCCAGGGCGGTCTCCAAGACCGGGGTGACCTGGCCGGCTGCGCGCAGTTCGCGCAGCGTGTCCAACCAGCGCTCGGGTAGCTTCAGCGAGCCGTCCGAGCCGATCTGGCGAAGCAGATGGTTCATGGAGGGGTTCGCGAATCGCTCCACGAGAGCCTCTACATAGGCCGCCGGGTCCAGCCCTGCTTCGGGCAGGGTCGGTGCCACTTCACGTCCGAAGGCGCGTACGAGGTCGGCACCCCAGGCGGTTCGCATGACATCAGCCACGGTGGTGCAGCCTGCAGCCAGACCGAGGTAGGCAATCGCGGAGTGCGCACCATTCAGCAGGCGCAGCTTCATCAGTTGGTAGGGAGCGACATCCGGAACGAAGAGCGCGCCGTCGCGCTCCCACTGTGGACGCGGCGCACCGAAGGTGTCTTGGAGGACCCACTGCCGGTAGGGCTCGCCGACGACGGCCATCTCATCGCGGAAGCCGATCGCCACGGAGGCGGCGTCGCGGTCTGCATCGGTGGTGGCCGGCACGATGCGGTCGACGATGGTTGCCGGGAACGACACCGAATGGGTCATCCACTCCAGCAGCGCATCTTTGTCCGGCCAGCCCGATGCCTCGACGAAGTCGGCCACGACACCGGCCAGGATCGCACCGTTGTTGGCCATGTTGTCGCAGCACACGATGTCGATGGGTGCTTCGGTCAGTCGAAATCGGGTGCGCAGGCCCAGGGCGATCTGTCCCAGAACGGTCAGTAGGGCGCTTTCGTCGGTCGCCGTTGCCGCGAGGTCGGCGGCTATCGGTGCTGCTGCCTGGTCGAGCCGCCCGCTGTCGGGACGCCGGTAGTAGCCCTTTTCGGTGATGGTCAACGTGACCGTGCTCAGTTCTGGTGAAGCGAACAGGTGCTGGATCTGGTCGGTGGCCTCAGGCAGGAACAGCGCGTCCACGACGGAGCCCACCACCCGAGTGCGAAAGCCGCGGGGCTCTCGATCAGTGACGGAGTACAGGCAGTCTTGCTGCCGCAGGGCCACAGCGGCCCGCGCCGTTGATGGTGCAACATCGACGATGCCCCACTGCTCGCCGGTCTGCGCGTTGGCGTTCTCGGTATAGACAGCCTGATGAGCGCGATGGAATGCCCCCAGCCCGAAGTGGAGTACGCGGGGACGCAGGCTGCGGGGGTCGACCGGCGGGCGGACGTCGGCGTCCATTTGGTCCAGCGCGTCCAGCGCGAGTCGAGGCAGGTTGAGCTCGTGCATCAGGTGCCTCTCTGACTCGGGTGCGCGGGGCGACGCACAGGGCGGTCAACTTCAGTACGACTCTTGTATACAAGTCGTGCCATAGCAGTGTCAACTCCCTGCCGAGCCTGCGCGTGTTCCATTGACCGGCGCCTGGTAGACACGTATTGTATACAAGCAATGAGGGCGCGGCTCGAATCAGAAGGTTGCCTCTAGCGACTGCTGCGGTAGCGCCATCGGCGGCACGAAGGTCAATCGCGAGACAAGGACGACTGCCTTGACAACATCGGCTCCCTTACTCCCCATAGACAGTGCGCGCGTCATTTTCGACGGCTTTCGCACGTCCCCCGTCCTGGACCACGCTGAAGGCCTGGATCTCGACCCAGTCGACGGCAGCCTGTGGTGCGGTGGCGAAGCCGGGCAGCTCTACCGCATCGATCTGGCCACCAGCTCCATCGAGCTGATCGACCAGAACCCTGGCGGTTTCATTCTCGGTCTGCGGTTCAGTGGTGATCGTAAGGTGTTCTGGCTTGACGCGGTGCGCCGCCAGGTGCGGCGTCTGGCCGTCGGCACCGGGCAGGGCCCGGAGGTCGTGGTCGACGAGACTGTCGGTGGCCGACCATTGGTCTACCCCAATGCTCTGGACATCACCGCCGAGGGGGTGGTGTATTTCTCCGACAGCGACGGCGACGCCGAGACCGGCGGCGGTGGGATTTATCGCATATCGGCTGATGACTCCAGCGAGCTGTGGTGCGCCGGACCGTTCCACTTCGCCAACGGGGTGGCGATTTCCCCGGACGGACAGTGGCTTTATGTGGCCGAATCCGCCTCGCGAGCAGTGTGCCGGGTAGCGATTCTTCCCGACGGCTCGGCCGGGGCCATCGAGCGAATCTGGACGCTGGGAAACCGGGTCCCTGACGGGCTGGCTTTCGGTCCCGACGGACGGCTCTACACCGCCTGTTACTACCCCTCGGTGATCCTGCGACTGGAGTCAGATGGCGGCGTCACCACCATCTACGAAGACCCGATCGGGCACACCCTGTCTAACCCGACGAACCTGATCTTCACCGGCACCGATGCCCTCGTCGCCAACCTCGGCCGGTGGCATATCACCACAATCGACATGCAAGCCGCGCTGACATGACCTCCACAGCACTCCCGAAGGACCGACACCCCTACAATCACACCATGTCGACTCGACCCACACGAACCAACCGCCGCGCCGTCTACGACGAACTGCGGCGGCGGGTCATCGGACTCGACTTCGGGCCCGGCGCACCACTGTCAGAGAATGAGCTCGCTGCTGAGCTTGGGGTGTCGCGCACTCCGGTGCGTGAGGCGCTCATCATGCTCGCCCAGGACGGGCTGGTTCAGGTGTTCCCCAAGATCGGATCGTTCGTCTCGCGCGTCGATGCTCAACGCGTAGCTGATGCCCAGTTCTTGCGCGAGGCCGTGGAGTTGGCCTCCATGGAAGACATCCCTGCCGATCCCGACCCCGAGGTGGTCCAGGAACTGCGTGAGAATCTCCTGCAACAGGAAGACGCCGAGAATGACCTCGATGCGTTCTTCCGGCTGGACGAGCAGTTCCATCACGGCCTGCTGAGGCTCGCTCATCACGAAGGCACCTGGCAATCAGTGGTTGCGGCAAAAGCGCACCTGGACCGGGCCCGTCGGCTCGGCCTGCACGACCGGTCACTTCACGACTTCACGGTGCAGCACAACCAGGTGCTCGACGCTCTCCTCACCGGTGGTGCCGCTGAAGCCCGTCCGCTCATGCGCGCGCATCTGCGGGCTGTCTTCGACGACATCGAACGCCTTCGCGCCCGCTCCCCGGAACTGTTCGCGCCCAGCGTTGGGCAGCCCACGCGGCGCAACATTGCGGTGTGGGAGTAGCTGAGAGGTACCCCGGACGGCAGCTCGCCGCGCTTGAGCACGGACGAGTTGCGCTCTGCAAGCGGTGAGTTCAGCCGCGCTGAGCCATCTGCTCGACGATCCAGCGGGCTGTCTCGCGCGGGCAGGCACCGGGCTCGCTGAAGCTCACCGCGAAGACACCAGTGATTTCGGTGAGGGTGACCACGCCGTGGAGTTCGAGGATCGCGTCGGCTTCGCGGGCGTACTCATCGGCCGGAGCACCGCCTGCGATCAACCCCACCGGGTCGGCCTCGGCCAGGATGGAGATGAGTGCGTCGCGGGAGATGGGCATGCGAAGAGCCTAGTGGTGATGCGGGCGAGGGTCGCACTGCGGTCGTGTCGGTCGCCGCAGGGATCGGCGTCCTAGCATCGAGGTATGCCGTCTTCTTCGTTGCCCGGTGTGAGCACCGACACACTCGTCATTCGCACTCCTGACAAGCCCAACGGCAAGTTGGTGATTGCGCTGCACGGCCATGAGTCTTCTGGTGCAGAGATCGCGCAGACGGCCTCCATGATCCCGTCGTGGGACGCTCTGGGCGCGGCCGGATTCACCGTCGTATTTCCTGATCTGGGTGGCAATGCCTGGGCCAACGACACGGCCCTCGCCGAACTGGCCGAGGTGCATCGGCTGATGGTCGAGAAGTTCGAACTGGACCCGCAGGCCTACTGCTACGGCATTTCGATGGGTGGCGGCACCACGCTGACTGCGATTGCCAAGAAGGTCATTCCGATTCGCGCGGCGTACCTGGCTCATCCGTCGTGCGACATGCGTCCCCGGTGGGCGCACCCGACCAGGTTTCCAACCATGCAAAAGGCCTACGCCGGGGTGGAAGCGGACATGCTCGATCACAATCCGATGAGCCAGTCGGCGTCGGCGTTCGCCGGGGTGCCGCTGCTGTTCACGGCGTCGGCCGACGACACGACGACGCCTCGGGCGGTTCACACCGATGCGTTCCGCAGTTTACTGGGTTCGGTGACTGCTCACGAGGTGATTGACGTGACCGGGGAGCACATGGACCCGAGTCACTTTCGGGCGCAGGATGCGTTGGAGTTCTTCGTCGGCCATCCGTAACTGATTGGTTGCGCGACGCGGTTGGGTTCGACCGGGATGAATGCCACGCCACAGTGATGAGCCGGGCCGACGCGCCTCGGTAGACCTGCTACAAATCGCGAACTCGGGTTAGGGCCCTGACCGTGAACTCGCGGCGCAGCTGCGGCTCGAGGATTCCGTCAACGATGACGGCTGTACCGCACCAATGCGCGTGCGCCATTTCGGTGAGCGTATAGGCGGCTTTCATTTGGCCACCGGTGGCTATCCAGTCGTCCACAAACAGCACACGGGTGCCGGGCGCCAATCGGCTCCCGCGAATGCCCAGTTCGAGGTTTCGCTCGCGGTAATCCAGCGGAGTGCGGGCCACCAACCAGCCGTCAGTGTCATCAAGGCGGGAGACCTCCTTGCGCATCTCGATGAGCCCAATACCCAGGTACTGAGCGACGAGCGCACCAACCAGCGTGCCTCGCGACTGCGGAGCAAGAATGACGTCGGGATCAGCGTCTTCGGCCAGCTCGGCGAGTGCTTGGCCCAGGCCTCCCAGGATTTCCGGGTCGCGCCACCAGCCCGTCATGTCGGCATAGGAATCGACCCAGCGAAAGCCGTACCAAAGTCGCCGAGCGAACTCCTCACGCTCGTCGATCTTGGGCCGTGGGCCGCGTCCTTTCATGGTCACGAGAGCAGCATTCCATTGGCAGGCATCGGTGCGCCAAATCTGCTGCAACGCCGGCCTCCATTCGGACGACCGACGGAAGCTGCGACAGGACCTGCGACTGCCCTCTACGAGCCACGCCCTCAGTTTGTCCGGACTGAAGCACTCGCGGGCGACACCGTCCGACTCGGATGCGTCCTGGAGAGCAGCCCACCGAAAGGTCATGTGTACGGCACTGGACCGGTCGAGCAGTGGATGCTGTACCAGCCTGACCAGAGCGTGCTGACAGTGCGCAGCGATGGCAACTGCCAGTTGGTCCTTGGCGATGCGTCACCCGAAGGCGCGCCGTGGAGTCCGCTGGGGTGATCCGCCTGGCTCCACCCGAACACCCCTATCAGCCACTGCAGCCCTGACTGGCGGGACGCCGTAACGGCGTCACGCCCCCGGAATGGTGAGAAGCATCACCGCCACACCGACAGTGATCGCGATCCAGAGAGCCACGAAGGCGCGGTGTCGACCCGGCGCCCCCGGCTCTCGCCAGATTCGTCCGGGATGAAGCCCGCTCAAGAGCGTCCACGTCACAGCGAAGATTCCTACAGCTAGCGGGACCGGCCTCACGCCGGTCGCGGAGGCCCCAAGCAACAGCGCGATAGCCGCCGGGATCAGCATCAGCGCGATGCGCTTGCCGCTCGCAGGGACAGTCTCGGTCTCACATGCCACGGCAATGAGCGTCAGCGTCACCGCACAGATGCCGAAGATCCAGGCTGCCACAGGGATGATGTTCCCACGTCCCGAAAGTTCGTTGCGAGGCCCGCCCAAGAAGGCAAGGCATTTGACCGAACCCGAAATCCCGCGGAAGCACAAAAAGTTGGGGCGGCAAGACTCGAACCGGAGGGATGGCCGCGCAACACCAGCATCTGACTAGGTGTTATAGTCAAGATGCGACGATCCCAGCCGTCAGTTGGGGCTTACCTGGGGCAGAGATTCCAGCATGTGAACCTGTCGCCCGTGGTTGGCGGATCTAGTTCCGATGCAAGGTGTCAGACGGTGGCTGAATGCTCACTCTCATAGATAACCGGGACATTCGGACGACGCCACCGCCCTCCTGAGCGATCGCACCCGCAGAGGCGACGACACGCCGGGGACGGGAGCTGCTTGCCGACCTCGCTGTTCGATTAGGGTAGACCCTAGAGGCATAGTTATGCCCGCAGCAGACTGGTGTATTCGAACACCGCCGGGCTAAGTCCAATGGAGGCCTCCGCCCCAGCATGCCACTCCAACCACTACATGTTGTGATGGAGTCGCAGATCAGGACTACATGTAGTAGTTACAGCCTTGTGTTTCGTCGACGCCTGGGCGACAATGGTCGGTGGAACACGAAGAGCCCGCGATCGGGCTCATGGCCGATCCGGGCTCTCATGCTCACTTTCCAGGGTGACAAGCACGAGGGTAGCAGCAACTGCGCTAGCCGGGGAGGCTTCGTACAGGTTCCACGAGCGGGCTAAGGCCCAGTAAGGAATCCGCTATGAAGAGCAGACCCGGTGGTTACACCGTCACTTGCCCCTACTGCCACACCAAGTTCCTGATCGGGGGCTACAGCCCGGGGTTGATCGCGTGCGGCAGGTGCGGCAAGACGTTCAACTTGCGCTAGGGATCGGCCCGGGCAGCACCAGGAACCCAGGCCAGCGCTGCCCGGGCACCGGTTCTAATCCTTGAGTGACGGGAGTCGAGAATGAGCGCAAGTCTCTACAGGAGCCGCCTTGAGGCTAGGCGCAAGCTTCGGATCGAGGCGGAACGCAAGGCCGGCGATTACCGCAATCGTGAGTCGGCTAAGCGAGCCGAAGCCGCAAAGGCGCGTCAGGCCGCCGCGCGACTGAAGGCGGCGTCATCCGTGCAGAGCAAGCTCCGGGAGGCGGACCGCCGTGAAGACGAGGCCGCCGCAGCGGGAAAGGAGGCTAGCCGCTGGCAATCCCGTGCGTCCGGATACGCAAAGGACGAGTCTGCGCTCATGACAAGGTTGGTACGCGCTGAGCGGGACGAGGCAAATGCTGCCGAACGCCGCCGCAAGATGGACGAGCAGCGAGCTACCCGAGAGGACGCGGCTGAGCGCGCCCGCCTCAGATCACGCATCGAGCAAACGGAGTCCGAGGTTCGCACTGCCCTTCGGACCCTGCGCGCACCTCGCAGCGAGAAGCTTCGGGTTCTGATCCTCGGCGCTTCCTCAGAGGGCGACCTTCGGGTGGGGCGTGAGCAGAAGCGCATTCGTGCGGCGGTGCAATCAGCGCTCCATCGTGACCAGATCGAACTGGATGTGCGGCCTGCGGCCACCACAGCTGACCTGCTCGATGGCATTACTCGTTTCCGGCCCCATGTGGTGCATTTCTCCGGCCACAGCAGCGAGAGTCTGATTGTCTTCGAAGACGAGATTGACGTTCCGCACGAAGGAGTGATCGTGTCAGCGACGGCATTCGCCAATGCCATCGGGGCGACGGATGACCCGCCGCTCCTGGTCTTTCTCAACTCGTGCCACTCAGCGTCGCAGGCTCACAACTTGGTGCGCGACGTGGCGCCGTTCGCCATCGGGATGGCGGACACCATCGAAGACGCTGATGCAATTACCTACTCCGCCCAATTCTATGCTGCCGTCGCCAACGGTCAGTCGATTGGGGCCGCCCATCTATCGGGCAGGGCTGCGCTGGAACTCTCTGGTCTTTCCGGTCACGACCTCCCAACGTTGGCACACGCTGACGACGTCGACCCGTCTGCCGCGATTCTCGTTCGACCGCTCGCGGGGGAGCACAGCTGAGAAGCCTGCGAAACTGAAGGGGGAAGTGCGGACAGGAGCCAATCGAACCGCCCTTCGGACAGGCGTCCGCTCAAGCACTCCGGATCTCGCGGTGATGGGCCGAACGCGTCCTCCACCAAGAGAGCGGTCAGCCTACCGACCAAGCCCCAAGCGCATCACGGAGCACCAACCGAGACGCCCAAAATCGCTGCCGCGTGCACGGTCAATCTTGGCTATGCCAGTTCACCGTCGACGCGAGTCGACCTCGTGCGGGGCCTCCGGCCACTGTGACGCCGCAACCGTCCATGCCCGAGGGTCTCGGTCCGGTGGGCAGCGTCTCGGCACTGGCATTACTGGATACTGCCCTTGGCGAGCGAGCAGGGTCCCCCGCCACACAGTGAGTACCACATTTGCCGGGGTGACAGGACTCGAACCGGAGGAATGGGCGCGCAGAACCGGCCTTTGACTAGGTGTGATCGGCACGCTGCGACGGTCTTGCCGGCCAGTTGGGGCTTATCTGGGGCAGAGATTCCAGCAAATGAACCTGCCGCCCTTGCCGAGGTCCAGCCGGTCTCCGTTTCAGGTCAGCACGCGCTACACGACTTCACTCGGATGCCGATCACAGCACCTTCGCTCCAGGCGCGAGTGCGCCGCCAAAAAGGGTCACGGAAGAGCCGGGCCGACGCGCGCAGGGCGGTCAGACTCGACCACGGGGGCGACGTCCCCCGATGCGCAAATGGTGCCGACGCGCCACCGCCTCTCCCACGGTAGGCGGCCAGATATCCTCCGAATCCGAACGTCCGGGAGCAGGAAGGTTAAGGCTTGGGCCGGGGCGTCCGACGGCCGATCTCGAGAGGTACTCCAATGTCGGAGCCCTCCGCTAGTGTGACGAGCGCAAGGCATTCGAGGAGGAAACGTGAAGCTTATCGCGGTCACCGTTCAGAAGTTCCGCAACTTCGTGGAACCGCAGCGCATTGAGATCGAGCCCGACGTGACTGCGCTGGTCGGCAAGAACGAGTCAGGCAAGACGACCATCCTCAGGGCCCTGCATCGTCTCAACCCGGCGAATGGTGATGCCCGGAATTTCGACCTCGTCACGGAGTACCCGCGTTGGCGGCTTGCGCGCGATCGTCGGAACGACTCGAACATCGAGGACACCCGACCTGTCACGGCGGAGTTCACCCCAGAGCAGGCGGACATCGAGGCTCTCAGCGGGGTGCTTCCGTCACCGCTGCTCCCCACAAGCAAGGTCGTCGCAGTACGCACCTACTCAAACCAGTACTACGTGTGGGTCGAGACGGGCTTGAAGGACGTCATCGCCGCAGCTTCAACGGATGCTTCGATTGCCGACGAGGATGCCGCGGAGCTCGCGAAGGAGCCAGACCTCGATGCTGCTGTCGCGAGGGCGAAAGAGCTCGCGAAATCGCTCAAGGAGTCCCAGCCTGCCAGGGCGAAGGTAGTCGGCGGATTCCCGAACGCCGCAGAGAAGTACCGGTATCACCTCGGCTCTGGTGCCCCGATAGAGCAAGAGCAGCGGGATGCGATCGCCGCGCGCGTACCCCAGTTCTTCTATTTCTCGAACTACAGCGTGCTGCCCGGCGAGACCGACCTAACTGGGCTCGCGCGGAAAATCGAGGCAGGCGAGGGCCTGGACCAGCAGGAGCAGACTGTCGTCTCGCTCCTCGCCCACGCGGGCGTGAGGCCGGCGGATTTCCTCGACACGAACTACGACAGCCGCAAGGCCGAACTCCAGGCCGCCGCCGTCGACCTCAGCCGTGAAGTCTTCAAATACTGGCGAGCCAACACGGACCTCGAAGTCGTATTCGGCGACGACAACGTGCCCGTGGTCGAAGCGCCGAGCACGCCCGCCGTGAACCATCGCTTCCTGAAGATCGAGCTACGGGATGGGCGGCACGGAAACGTCGAGACGAACTTCGCCACCCGCTCGAGCGGATTCCAGTGGTTCTTCTCGTTCTTCGCGGCCTTCAGCGAATACCTGCACACGGACAAGCCTGTGGTAGTCCTGCTGGACGAACCCGGGACGAGCCTGCACGGTGAAGCTCAGAAGGACTTCGTTAACTACATCTTCAACGAGCTCGGCGCGGCCAAGCAGACGCTCTACACGACCCACTCGCAGTTCATGGTCGACCCCACCGTCTATGAGAAGCTCCGAGCCGTCCACGACAAGGCCACGCGTGAGGACCAGGAAGCCGGCGTCGAGGTCAGCAAGGTCAACCTCAAGGCCGACCGTGACACCGTATTGCCAGTCGAGTCGGCGCTCGGGTACTCGATCAGCCAGCATCTCTTCATCGGATCGGGACATCACCTTCTGGTCGAAGGCAGTAGTGACTTCATCTTCCTGATGCGCATGAGCGCCTACATGGAATCGAAGAAGAAGCCAATCTTGAGCCCAAAGCTCGCCATGATCCCCGTCGGGGGCATTACCAACATGCCCGCCTTCGTCGCGCTGATGGGTCGTAGACTTGAGGTCTCGGTCCTTGTCGATGGCGAGAAGTCGAGTTCAGTCCTCGATCGTACAAGGCTCGCGGCGAAGGAGAACGACGTCCCTGCAAACCGCATCATCTCCATCGGAGAGGTAGATCCGTCGCTGCCGAGAGACGGTGACATCGAAGACCTCTTTGCCGTCGCTGACTATCTCAAGCTCTACAACTGGGCGTTCAAGAAGGCGCTCGCTGAAGCCGACCTGAGTGGTAACACGGGCCGCATCCTCGGTCGCATCGAGTCCGTCGAGGGCAAGTTCAACCATGCGCTCCCGGCGCACGCGCTCACCGACAAGCAGGACGAGTTCTTCGAAAGCCTCGATCCGGTATCTGTCGAAAACTTCGAGAAGCTCTTCGAGAAGTTGAACGCTGGCCTCGCCTAGCGATCCTCCCGAAGACTGCGGTGGAGGGGCATCACACCGCTGCCCTGGCTCGAACTAACGCTCATCGGACGCGCTGCGAGCCACCGGCCTCAAGGTAAGGCCAGCCCGGTGAGCCGTATCAAACCTAACGCTTCGCGTCCACCCAGGCGATGAGACATCGTGCAACAAAGGAACGGTGGCCTCGAGTTCCTCCTCCTCGCTGAGCAGCGAGTGGACCTCACGCTCGGCACGGCCGTACGGCTGCCGTCCGGGAGGCCGGGTCTCGTGCTCGCGCGTCGCGTCGCGTGCTGGTAACGCTCGACCCCGCCGGCGGCCGCGTGGCCCATCATCGCCTTCAGCCCGGCGGTCGTCGCGCCGGTCATGCTGGCCAGCGACGCCGCCGAGTGGCGCATGTCGTGGAAGGTAAGGTCCTCCCGGCCGATGACCTTGCGCGCCTTGCCGTAGGCATAGCGCAGCGCCTTCTCCGACATCGGCGAGACACCGTCTCCGCCCGGGAAGAGGAAGCCATCACATCCGGTCACCGGGAGCGCGGCCACGTACTTCGCCAGGTACGGGATCAAGTGCGGCGGGATGCTGACGTCCCGGACGCCGGCCGCCGTCTTCGGCGCGCCGACGTGCATCTGGCCCTTCGTCCGCGTCACAGCCTGCCGGACGAGCACAACGCCCTCGGTGAGGTCCAGGTCGCGGCGCCGCAGGCCGCCCACCTCCCCCGACCTCAGCCCGCACCACCCACCAGCACCACGGGCATTCTCTGCTTCGGCGGAAGATCCAGCAGCTTGTTGAGTTCGGCAGGCGTCGCCGGCACGATGTCGCGCGTCCGGCGCACCTTGCTGGCATTGCGGACGCGGCGCGGGTTACGGTCGATCAGGCCCTCGTCCTCGGCCTCGCGCAGGATCGAGCGCAGCAGCGCGTAGGCGTGCGTGCGCTGCACCGGACGGTCGGCCGAGAGCACCGTGGAGTACCAACGCCGGATGCGATCGGGCCCGAGGTGCTTCATCAGGATCATCCCGAGCGTCGGCGCGATCAGCTTCTCCAGCAGACGGCCGTACTCCTCGCGCGTCCGCGGAGTCAGCTCGCGCTCAGCCAGGCAGTGCCGCGCGTAGCCGGCCAGGGTGTCCAGGTCGCCGGCTGACCCTTCACGTTCACTGGCGGACGCAACTCCTGCCGCGAGATCGAACGGTGCACCTCACCCAGCCAGAACTCGGTGTCGATCCGCTCCGAAAACAGGTGCGGGGCGTCGTAGCGCTGCCGATCCGGCCGACGTAACGCGCACGGAAGTATCCACTCCGGCGCTCGATGCTGCCGAAGGATCGGCGCTCCTGACCCATGGGAACCTCCTGATCGGCAGGAAACCCGAAATCCAGAATATCGCCCTGACTAGGGGTTTTGCTTGCCCCAAGTATGCCCCAATTGGGGCTCAGCTGGGGCGCCAGGGGCCTCGACATGGCCTCTTCTGGGTGGGGGTAACCTGTCGCACCCCTGCGGCGTTTTGCCTAGTCAGCCAGGCTTAATGCCTAGTCGGGATGGGGGGCACCAATGGTCGGGGCGACAGGACTCGAACCTGCGATCTCCTGCTCCCAAAGCAGGCGCGCTAGCCACTACGCTACGCCCCGGTGACCGGGCGTGAGTCTACGGCCCGCAGCCGGTGGCCACCAACTTATGCCGTCGCGCTGAGTTCGGGGGTGAGCAGCAACCAGGCCAACGGTTCGGCCTCATCGATCCAGCCGTTGACGTAGGCACACAGGATCTTTCCGCGCACTTTGGCCGCCACCTGGGCGTAGTAGGAGGCATGCGGCCACTCCGGCGGACACAGTTCTAACAGGCCCACCAGCTCAGCCATCTCGGTCCAGCTCATCAGCGGCGGCTCGCCGGGCATCAAACCGCCCAAGCGGTTGGCGACACCGGCCAGTTCGCCGGCCCCGAAATCGGCGCTGCGGTAATGCAGCAGCGAGCTTTCCAGGGCTGCGGTGCGTCCCACGGCCGAACGGCTGAGCATCTCCAGGCAGCGCGACTGGGCGTCCAAACCAACACTGACCGACGCCAAAAACCCGGCCATCACTACCCGGCCGTATCCCAGGCCCACTGGACGCCGCGCCAGCCAGCGCAACCCGTCAGAGACCAGCGCGCCCTCCCCCAGCGCCCGGCCACGGATCAACGCGAATGCCGCAGCGAACAGCGACTCCGACGACTCCCAATCCACCACATCGAGCAGGTCGTGACCGTTCTGACCCAGCCAGACGGTGTTCCGGTCGGCAGCCATCTGCACACAAAACGCCTCAGCGGCACTCGGCGGCTCGGCACGGTCCAGCGCTGCGTCCACCACCTTGTGCAGGGCCACCTCAAGCTGCGGCACCCACTCCAACTCAACCCGGCTCAACCCGCGCGGATTAGTGATGTCGACGACGTGGCTGCCCGGTGGACCATCGACGCTCACCTGACCATCGGCATACTCCACGACCAGCTCATCAGGCACCTCAAGACCGCAATCGGCCAGATCGGCCAGCCAACTCACACCCTCATCGAGCTGGGTCTCCATCGACCACGGCGGCATGCGCGACTCCACATCGCCCAGCTCGGCATACCAATGCCCGGCCAGCACCGTCACCAGCCGATCGCCGGTCTCCAACACGGTGCCCTCCGGAGCCACCAGATACTCCACCCAGGCACTGGATTCCTGCGGATCCTCGGCCAACTCCAAGTAGCCCTGCTCCAGCCGGAAAGCCAACACCGGGCCGGCCGCATGCGCCGGCGCAACCACGATCACAGTGCTCACCCCGGCCGACCAACTCCACAAGGTGTACTCCGGCCCCGGCCGCACGCGCAGCCTCTCGCCCACCTGCACCGAGCCGTCATGGTCGCGCACCAACACCCAGCGGCTACGCCAGCCGTCATTGATCGCGGCACGCTGCAGCAGGCGTCCTGCATGAGTGGTCAGCGAGTGCTCCACCTCGTCGTCAGTGACCAGGGACGGATCAGCCGTGCTGGCATTCACCCAGCCGAGCTCGACCACCAAATGCCGCCCTCGCACCACCCGCATCAAGGACCCGTCCCGCTCCAGGCGCACTTCAGCGTCCGCCCAATGGATCACCTCAGAGGTGGACAACTCCTGCACGAGAACAGCTTGCGCCACCAAAGCGATTCGGTGCGACCACCACGCCCAGAAATCGCGTAGTCACTGCGATTCGCCGGCTCGCGGCTCGCGCGGGAGGTTGAGCCCCAGCCTGTGTGAACGGTAGCCTCTCAGCTTGCCTTGTGCTTCAGCCCCATGACGCACACCCACCCCTGTGAGGTCCAGCCATGTATCCAGCCAACATCACGCGCGATGAAGCCGCCGCCCGATCGGCCGTCGTTCGAGTCAAGGGCTACCAGGTCGATGTCGACCTGAGCGGCACCGCCGATGTTGGCGAGTACGACTCCACCGCACTGTTCGTCTCCACCTCGACGGTAACCTTCGCCCTCGCCAGTTCCGGCAAGACCCACCTCAATCTGATCGCCGACAAGCTGCTTTCAGCCACGCTGGACGGCAAGCCGCTGCCCGCCGACGCTTTCGCCGACAACAAGGTGAACTTCACCGCCAAGAAGGGCGAGCATCAACTCACGATCAGCGCATTGTGTCGCTTCAGTCGAACCGGTGAAGGGCTGCACCGCTTCGTCGATCCCGTCGATGACAAGGTGTATTGCTACACCCAGTTCGAAACTGCCGACGCCCGACGCATGTACGCCTGCTTCGAGCAGCCCGACCTCAAGGGCAGCTTCGCGCTCACCGTGCTGGCACCCTCCCACTGGACGGTGCTGTCGAATTCACCAGCCGTCCAGCCCACCGAGGCCGGACCTGAGCTGGCACGCTGGGAGTTCGCCCCCACCCCGCCGATCTCGACCTACATCACGGCGCTGATCGCCGGCGAATTCCACACCGTCACCGACCACTACTCCGGGCCCGCTGGCGAGATCCCGCTCACCCTGGCCTGCCGAGAGTCCCTGGCAGAGCACCTGGACGTTGAGCGCATCCTGAACACCACCAAAGCCGGCTTCACCGTGTTCGCCCAGGCCTTCGGCATGGCGCTGCCGTTCCCCGACTACGCACAGATCTTCGTGCCGGAATTCAACGCCGGGGCCATGGAGAACGCCGGGTGTATCACCATTCGCGATGAGTATCTCTACCGCTCCCGGGTTACGCAGGCGTCCTACGAAACCCGTGACAACACGATCCTTCACGAGCTGGCCCACATGTGGTTCGGCGACCTGGTCACCATGACCTGGTGGGACGATTTGTGGCTCAATGAATCGTTTGCGGAGTGGGCCTCGCACTACGCCCAGGCCGAGATTCGCCAAGCCACCGGCGTCGGCAGCGATCCGTGGGCGACCTTCACCAATGGACGCAAGAACTGGGCCTACCGGGCCGACCAGCTCCCGTCCACCCATCCGGTGGCCGCAGACATGGTTGATCTGGAGGCCGTCGAGCTGAACTTCGACGGCATCACCTACGCCAAGGGGGCTTCCGTCCTGCGGCAGCTGGTGGCCTTCGTCGGCACCGATGCCTTCCTGGCCGGGGTGCGCACCTACTTCACCCGCCACGCCTGGGGCAACACCCGACTGTCCGATCTGCTCGCTGCGCTGACTGAGGCGTCCGGACGCGACCTGTCGCACTTCGCCGGCCAATGGCTGCAGACTGCCGGAGTCAACACCGTCACCGCCGAGTTCGACACCGACGAGCACGGTGTCTTCACTCGGTTCGCGCTGCGGCAGAGCGCCACCGAACAGTGGCCGACGCTGCGTCAACACCGACTGGCCGTCGGCCTGTACGACCTGATCGACGGACGCCTGGTGCGCACCGAGCGGGTCGAGGTGGACATTGCTGGCGAGCTGACCGAGATTCCCGAACTGGTCGGGAAGGCACGCACGGCCGTGATCCTGCCCAATGACGACGACCTGACCTACGCCAAGATTCGCTTGGACGCCGAGTCGCTGGCGGCCCTAGTGGCCAGCTTCGACACCTTGGAGTCGGCACTGACGCGGGCATTGTGCTGGGGTGCAGCCTGGGACATGTGCCGCGATGCCGAGATGACCGCCTCGGATTACGTGGACCTGGCGCTCAGCGGAGTGGGCATCGAGACCGATCTGACGGCGGTTGAGCGGGTGCTGGGCAACTGCCACACCGCCATCGACTTCTACACACCGCCCAAGGATCGCGCCGAACTCAATGCGCGCATGCTGGCCGGAATCGCCCGCCTACTCAAGGACGCCGAGCCGGGCTCGGATCATCAGCTGGCCTTTGCGCGGGCGCTGGCGTCCTTGGCCAGCGGGGAGGCTGCCGCCGGAGTGCTGCAGGCCTGGCTGTATGGACTGGAGGCACCTGAGGGCTTGGCGATGGATACCGATCTGCGCTGGCACCTGGTGGTCAATCTGGCGCGCCTGGGGGCGGTCAGCGAGGTTGAGATCGCCGACGAGGCCAAGCGGGACAACACCGCCCGTGGCGCTGAGCGCGCCGCCGCTGCGCGAGCAGCCCTGCCGATTGCCGAAGCCAAGGCGATGGCGTGGCGTCGGGCGACCATGGAGGACACTCCGAACGAGACCCACTTCCAGTTGTGCTCCACCTTCTGGCAGATGGATCAAGACGATGTGCTGCTGCCCTACGTGGCTGCCTACCGTTCGGTCGCCGAGGCGATCTCGAACGGTGCCGACGGTTGGGCGGATCGCAGTTCGGCCATCCGGCAACACGTGTTGGGGCTGATGTTCCCGACGACGTTGATGGATCGCCGCGCGCTCGCCGAGTTGGACGAATGGCTCGGTTCGGTGAAGCTCGGCGATGCCGTGATGCGGCAGGTGCTGGAGCGTCGTGACGATGCCGAGCGGGCGCTGCGCTGCCAGGAGGCCGCTGTGGCCGCCCAGACCGAGGCTGACGTCCCCGACGATGTGTTCGTCCCGGAGACCCCGCAGGATGAGCCGAGCGAGGACCGAGCGACCACGGGCGACGCCATGCCTGTCGTTGAGGATCACAGTGAGGGTGCGGACGACAACGCGCAGCCCGACGACCAAGCCGTGTCGGTGGAGGCCGCGGGCGAGGCGGGGTCTGTTGCCGAAGCAGAGCTTGTTGCCGATGCAGAGGCTGTTGCTGATGCGGAGGCTGCGGGTGATGCGGAGTCCGTCGCTGCGCAAGCTCCGGAGTTCGAGGCGTCCGTTGCTGACGACCAGATCGAACGGCCGGCGGACGAGTCCGGTGCCGGTGCCGAAGCGGATGCCGACGCCAACCCGCCGGAGTCCGCACAGCCCGTGGACGCTGCGGACGCACCCACGCAGGAAGCCACCCCAACCGGTCCGGTGTTGCCTCAGGCTCCCATCCCGATGCCAGCGGCACCGGCTGCCGACTCCGGAGACTCCGAGCCCGGCCAGGACGCTCCTGGCTCGGCGGAACAGTCGGACACCACGACTCCCTGGTCCTGATTCTCGGGATTGTCGCGTCGCCACGGGGCATCCGGGGCGCGGCTGTGGATGACGGCATCCGTTATCCACAGATTCGCTCACACGTTCTATTTTGTCGGTCCTGGCTGCCAAGATGGAGGTATGGCATCAAGCAGTGATCGCATCTCGGCCGGGCAGGCGCTCGCCGAGATCGAACGCGCCCTCGATCGCATCGAGAGCAATCGCCATGACGTGGTGCCCGAGGCTCGGTTGGAGTGGGTGCGGCGGGCACGCCACGTTCGCGGACGCATCGAGGCGCTCACCAGCCTGCTGACCGCCGAAGCCGACCAGGCCCAGGCCTCGGTGCAGGTAGCCGGCACTCCCCTGGACGCCTGGTTGGGCGCCGGCGAGACGCTGACCCGCCGTGAAGCCTCCGGCGCGGTCTACCAGGCCCGAGCGCTGGCCGAGAACCGCGGCGTCGGCCAGGCCGCCTCGCAAGGCCAGATCGGCAGCGGCCAGGCTCGTGCCATCGGGAAGGTACTCAAGGGCCTCGCCCCACAATTGGACGCCACCCAGCAACAGGCAGCCGAGTCCACGATGCTCTCGCTGGCCAAGAGCATGGACGCCGACCAACTGGCCCGTAGCGCCGGCCGGGTGCTGGCCGTAGTGAAGCCCGAGGCCACCCCTGACGAGGAGGCCACCCGCCGCCAGCGCGAGGTCGAAGCCGCACACCAGCAGCGCTCGCTGCGGTTCTACCACGAGGGCGCTTCGATTCGTTTCGACGGTTCACTGCCCCGGTTGGAAGGCGAGAAGTGGATCGCCCTGCTGAATGCCCGCAGCGAAGCGCGCCGCCGCACTGCCCTTGAGGCCCGCGACCGCCTTGCCGAGTCGACGACCCCCGAGCAGCGCCGCGCCGATGCCCTGATCGACCTGCTGAACGCGGCGTCCAATGCCACCCCCGAGCCCGGCGCCGGAGCCGCCCGCGTGATCGTGAGGCTGGACTACCAGCACCTCCACGACGAGGCTGCCGCCGCGGGCCTGATCGGCCTTGATCAGGAACTCACCGCCGGCGAGCTACGCCGCCTCTGCTGCGACGCCGAGATCATCCCGGTGGTCTTGGGCGGAGCCTCCCAGCCGCTCGACGTGGGCCGTCTGAGCCGCCTCGTCACCGCACCCATCCGCAGCGCCCTGACCGTGCGCGACGGTGGCTGCGCCTTCCCCGGCTGTGATGTGCGCCCCGAACTCTGCGAAGCCCACCACATCGAGCCGTGGTGGACGGGCGCCTCGACCTCAGTGTCGAACCTCGTTCTGCTCTGTCATCACCATCACGGATTGATCGAACCGGCCAAATACGCCAACCGCGATCAATGGCAGGTGATCATCGCCCGCGACGGGCTCCCGGACTTCATTCCGCCAGCCCGGCTCGATCCGAACCGAAGGCCGATCCGGCATCGAAGGCTGGGAGGAACCGGGCGGATTGCTGAGAGCGAACCGCCAGAATCAGGGGGTCCGCCATGGTCGGGCGGGACGGTGGACTATCCGCCGCAGCAGCCGAGGCGCCCGGGGTATCCAGGGTCACCGCCGAGGGATACCCGCGCTCGGGACCGGACGACGATCGACAATCGGCAATCGACAATCGGCAACCGGCAATCGGCAATCGACAACCGACAACCGACAACCGACAACCGACAAGCCTGACTCACCGACAGCGCCGAGATGAGGGGTTCGCACTGCGTCCGACCCGCTTCGATGAGGACGGGCTACCGATGAACCCCGTTACGCCTTCTGATCACACTCAGGAGGAGGTACACGACGGCGCTCGCAACCAGAAGCACGATCGCGACGAGGCCCCCAAGCATCCCGAAGAAGGTGGCGATTCCGCCCATCTCGATCGCGGTCGCACCCGTGTAGAGAAACAGGCCCGCAAACACGGCTGACGACACAGCGAAGACCATCAGAATCACTATCGCATTGCGGAGAGCGACCTCGGAGCTCGGCCGTGAGCTGGCCGCCAGGGGCACCTCGTGAGCAGGTGTGTCGGGCACCGGAGACCTCCTTGACGACCTGAGATGAATCTAGCCGCACCACGCCGTCCGATGCAGCCAGATCAGCCCCGTCCGTTTTGGGAGCGCCTGGACGCGCTGCGAAGCCTCTCGTCGGCACCGCACTGAGCCGACCGTTTCGCGAACCCCGTACCGGCAACGCTGCGAACCCCGTACCGGCAACGCTGCGAAGCACTCCATCAGCACTCGACTGACCCATCTGCTTGCCGACCCCGCCCCGCAAAGTCACCAATTCGTGCAGAAGCCGGGCCCAATTCCGCTCGACCATTCCGCGCCCCCGTTGCCCCACCCCGGCTCGAGTCCGATAGATTGGCCGTTCGAGGCCGGATCGCAGCTGTGCGGCTCCGACCGTCGAGAACGAGGAGCGCTGCGTGGCTGATCCGGCAACCAACACCCCCACACCCCCATTCGACTCTCGCGTGGTTGCCGACGCCACCGAGTTCGCCCGCGCCCTGACCCGCATGGCGCACGAAATCCTGGAAGCCAATCACGGCGCCGACAACCTGATCCTGCTGGGCATCCCAACCCGGGGCGTGCAACTGTCCCAGCGGCTCGCTGCCCTGATCGCCGACATCGAAGACACCCCGGTGCGCCAGGGCGAACTCGACATCACGATGTACCGCGACGACCTTCGCGCCAACCCCACCCGCAACCCGGGACGCACCAGCATCCCTGGCTCCATCGACGACGCAGTGGTGGTGCTGGTCGACGATGTGCTGCACTCCGGACGCACCATCGGCGCGGCCTTCGACGCACTGCGCGACCTGGGACGCCCCAAGGCGGTCCGGCTCGCGGTGCTTGTCGACCGGGGCCATCGACAGCTCCCCATCGCCGCCGACACCGTCGGACGCACCATTCAGGCCGCCGCCGACGAACGGGTCGCGGTCCTGGTCAGCGAGCTCGACGGCCACGACGCCATCACCATCACCCGCACCGTGAAGGAGGCCTGATGCGCCACCTGCTCAGCTGCGCCGACCTGGATCTCACCTCGGCCACCGCGATTCTCGATCTGGCCGAGGAGATGCAGCAGGTGCAATCGCGTCCGGTGAAGAAGCTCCCCGCGCTGCGCGGGCGCACCATCGTCAACATCTTCTTCGAGGACTCCACCCGCACCCGCACCAGTTTCGAGATCGCCGGCAAATGGCTCTCGGCCGACACCATCAACGTCTCGGCCAAAGGCTCCTCGGTCTCCAAGGGCGAATCGCTGCGCGACACCATGCTCACCCTCGACGCCATGGGCGTGGACGCCTTCGTGATCCGGCACTCCTCCTCCGGTGCGGCCGCCCAGGTCGCCAGCTGGGTCCGCGCCCAGGTCGTCAACGCCGGCGACGGCCAGCACGAGCATCCCACCCAAGCCCTGCTGGACGCCTACACCATGCGCCAGCACTTCCGCCGCATCGGCGCTGAAGGCTTCGCCGGCAAACGCATCGCCATCGTCGGTGACCTGCTGCATTCTCGGGTGGTGCGCTCCAACGTGCTGTTGCAGCGCATCCTGGGCGGCGAGGTGGTCCTCGTCGCTCCCCCGACGCTGTTGCCCACAGGGGTGGAGAGTTGGGGCTGCGAAGTCAGCAACAGCTTGGACGCCGTGCTCGACAGTTGCGACATTGTGATGATGCTGCGGGTGCAGCGCGAGCGCATGGCCGGCGGCTTCTTCCCCACCGAGCGCGAATACACCGAAACCTACGGGCTCACCCCCGAACGCCTCGCGGCCATGAAGCCCACCGCAGCGATCTGCCACCCCGGGCCCATGAACCGCGGCGTGGAGATCTCCAGCGCGGCCGCCGACGCAGCCAACTCGCTGGTCCTGGAACAAGTGGCCGCCGGGGTGGCCATTCGCATGAGCGTGCTGTACCACCTGTTGGGATCTGACGAAGGAGCGATGCACTGATGACCACGGCGACCACCACGGCTGGCAACCTGCTGATTACCGGAGCGCAACTCGCCGACGGCACCACTACTGACCTCTACGTCACCGAGGCCGGCACGCTGGCCGATCCAGCCGACACACCCGCCGGCGTCCAGCGCTTCGACGCCGCCGGCCTGCTCGCCCTACCCGGCCTGGTTGATCTGCACACCCATCTGCGCCAGCCCGGACGCGAGGACGCCGAAACCGTCGAATCCGGCACCGCCGCCGCCGCACGGGGTGGTTTCACCTGTGTCCATGCCATGGCCAACCTGACCCCGGTCACCGACACCGCCGAGGCCGCCGAATATGTCCAGTCCCTGGGCGAGCGCGACGGCCACTGTGAGGTGCGCGTCATCGGCGCCGTCACCAAAGGGCTGGCCAGTGAAGAACTCGCCGAGCTAGGGCGAATGGCCGATTCCGCCGCGGGCGTGCGCGTGTTCTCCGATGACGGCAAATGCGTCTCGGATTCGCTGCTGATGCGCCGGGCGCTGACCTACATCAAGACCTTCAACGGCGTCATCGCCCAGCATTCCCAAGACACCCGGCTGGCCGGCGCCAGCGCCTGCTGCCACGAATCGGAATGGTCGGCCCAACTAGGGCTGCCCGGCTGGCCCGCCCAGGCCGAGAGCATCATCATCGCCCGCGACGTACAACTCGCCGAGCTGACCGACTCCCGCATTCACGTCTGCCACGTCTCCACCGCGGAAGGCGTCGAGGTCGTGCGCTGGGCCAAGAAGCGTGGCATCAAGGTCACCGCCGAGGTCACTCCGCATCACCTGCTGCTCGACACCCCGCTGGTCGCCGGCTACGACACCACCTTCAAGGTGAACCCGCCGTTGCGCACCAATGAGCATCTCGAGGCCGTCCGCGAAGCCCTGGCCGACGGCACCATCGACATCGTGGGCACCGATCACGCCCCGCATGCCCGGCAGGACAAGGACCACCCCTTCGACGTGGCACTGCCCGGCATGATCGGCCTGGAACAAGCGCTCAGCGTGGTCATGGAAGTCATGGTCAACACCGGACGCATGGACTGGCCCACCCTGGTGCAGCGCATGTCGGTCAAGCCTTCCGAGATCGGCCAGGTGGCCACCCAGGGCCGTCCGCTGCGCCCCGGCGAACCAGCCAATCTGGTGCTCGTCGATGCGAATGCCCGGGCTGTGGTGGATGCCGAGGCATCGCGCTCCCGAGGCCGCAACAACCCCTACCACGGACGCGAGTTGCCCGATCCGGTTGTGGCCACGCTGTGGCGAGGCGCGGTCACCTACCAGCGCTGAAGAGTCACCGCTGCAAAGCACCACTGCTGATTCATCGCTGCTGAGTCATCGCTGCACAGGCATCGCCGCAGAGTCACCGCTGCTGAGTCACCGCTGAGTCACCGCTGCAAAGCACCACCGCGACTGCCGCATATTGCCGGCAGCTCTGCTCGGAGGTGTGTCAGCCCAACCGCAGCACATCGACGAAAGCTGCCCGAATTTGACTGCACATTAAAGCGCACTTCGTTAATTTTCAAGCACTTTTGTACTCAGTCTCGCGCAAACTTGACCAATTGCGACATAGTTGACAACCGCGGCTATGCTCACCGGAGTCCATTGGTTCGCGAGAGGCCTCACTATGGCTCCACCCCAACGCGCCAACGTGAAAGACGTCGCAGCACGCGCGGGCGTTTCCGTCGGCACAGTTTCCAACGTACTCAACCGACCTGACGTGGTCAGCAAGGCGACCTTGAACAAAGTCAAGGCGGCAATGTCCGAACTCAACTTCCATAGAAATGCTTCCGCCCGACACCTGCGCGCCGGCATTTCCAGCACCGTAGGGGTCGTTGTTCAAGACATCAGAAATCCGTTCTACACCGAGCTCGCCCGCGGCATCGAGGACCGCCTCACCGAAGACGACCAGAGCCTGATCATCTGCAGTTCCGATTCCGATCCGCTCCGTGAAGCCCGCTGCCTGCGAATGCTGGCCGAGCAGGGCGTGCGCGGGGTGTTGATCACACCCACGTCGGTGGGCACCCAGAACCTCAACGGTCTCGCCGGCATGGGTATCTCGTGGGTCCTGATGGACACCGAACTACCCGGGCAGCCGTGCGTAAGCGTCGACAATGTGCTGGGCGGCTACCAGGCAGTCGCTCATCTACTGGGGCGCGGTCATCGCCGGATCGGAGTCATCGCCGGCATCAAGGGCCTCCAGACCAGCGACCAGCGCTGCGAAGGCGCAGTGAAGGCCGTCGTCGAAGCCGGGCTGGATCCGACGAAGGTGTTGCAGATCACCCAACTGAACGAGCACAACGCCAACGCCGGCCAGGCCGCCACCCGAGAGCTTCTCGATGCTGCGAATCCGCCCACCGCGATCTTCACCATCAACGACATTGTTGCCCTCGGCGTCCTGCGCGAGGCCCGTGCCCGCGGCATCGACGTGCCACAACAACTCGCCGTCGTCGGCTACGACGACATCTTCCTGGCCCAAGAACTGATGGTTCCGCTGAGCTCGGTGCGCCAGCCCATGTGGGGCCTGGGTTGGGCGGCGGCAGACATGCTGCTCGACGACACCGACCATCCGCCGTTCACGCCCGATCTCATCGTGCGCGCCTCCTCGGACCACCAACGGTCCTAGCCGCGGGCTAGTACGCCTCAGCAGGCCACAACTGCGCGCCGTGCAGCATGAGTTCCGGTAGCGGCACCGGACGCCCGGTCAGGTCACCACTGACCACCACGGTGCGCGTCCGCACCAGCACCCGGCCATCCTGTGGATCAACAACCTCCGCAACCGTCGTCATCGAGGTGCGTCCCACTCGCCCGACGGCCGTGCGCACCCGGTAGGGCTGTGGACGCAGCAGAATCTGCCCGATGTAGTCGACATCCTGACGGGCGACCATCCAGATGATGCCTGCCTCGGCAGCGGCCTCCATCCGGTGCGGGCCATCCTCGTCGGGATTCATCCGAACCCGAGCCTCAGCCACATAGTCGAAGACCCGCACATTGTTGACGTGGCCGTAGGCGTCCACATCGGACCAACGCACATGGAAATCGTGCTCGTGGGCCTGCTCACCGACCCACCACCGGCCCAACGACGGCAGCGGCTCCAGCTCAACCGACTGGCCGGCGAACCAGGCCCGTTCGGCCCCAGTCATCCGCCGCACCCGATTGGCGCGGTAGTCGAACAAGCACAGCACCGACCGGCCCCGCGCACACTCGCGACCGTCCTGAGTCAGCGAGTAGGCCAACTGAAAGCGGGCCGCGCCCACCGGGCCGACCGCCACCTCGATGCGCACCGGGTCGGTGCTGAACCCGATCGGACCGAGGTATTCCACCTGGTGGGAGACCACCATGGTCGATTCGCCCAGCAGATGAGCATTGCTTCCCGACTGCAGCCACTGCACCCGGGCTTCCTGCAAATAGTCGGCGACCAGCGCATTGTTGACGTGGCCTTGAGCGTCCAAGTCGACCCAGCGCAGATCGACCTCACTGATGAACCCGCTCACTCAACCACCGGATCATCGTCGTAGAGGGTGTCGACGATGTCGGCGTAACGCTCAGCGATCACTTTGCGGCGAATCTTCATATTCGGCGTCACGCCGCCGTCATCCACGCTGAACTCCACCGGTAGTACCGCAAACCGTTTCACGGTTTCCCAACGTTCCAATTTGGCGTTCGCCGAATCCATGAATCGTTGCAGCGTCTGGCGCAATTCGGGACGCTGCGTCAGCTCCTCATAGGACAACTCCGCCAGCCCCTTGCGCGCCGCCCATTTGGCCAGATTGTCGCGGTCCATCGTGAGCAGCGCCGAAATGTACTTGCGCCCATCCCCGACCGCCACCACCTGCGACACGTACGGAATTGTGGCCGCAATCACCGTCTCGACCTTCACCGGCGCGACGTATTTGCCCCCGGAGGTCTTCATCAGGTCTTTCTTGCGGTCGGTGATCGACAGATAGCCATCGGCATCCAACTCGCCGATGTCACCGGTGTGGAACCAGCCGTCGATGATCACCTCTGCGGTTCGCTCGGGGTCGTTGTGGTAGCCGCGCATCACACCGGGGCCTTTGATCAGCACCTCGCCATCCTCGGCGATCTTGATCTGCGTACCGGGCAGGCCCGGGCCGACCGTCCCGAAGCGCGGCTTCTGCGGCACATTGAAGCAACTGATGGCACTGGTCTCGGTCATGCCGTAGCCCTCCACCAGCAGCAGGCCTGCAGAGTAGAACCAGGCCTGCACCTGGGCGCTCATCTTGGCCGAGCCGGAAATGAAGAACTCAACATTGCCGCCCATGCGGGCTTTCAGCTTGCTGAACACCAGCTTGTCGGCCAACGCATAGGAGGCGCGCATCCGAGCCGGCATGGCCTGCCCCTGCAGCCGGTACTCGCGGGATTCCCGTCCGACGGTGAACGCCCAGCGGGCGATGCGACCCCGAATTCCGCCCCGAGGCGAGGAGAGCATCACCGCTGCACGGACCTTTTCGAAGATTCGCGGCGCACCACACATGAACTCCGGACGCACCTCCCCCAGGCCGGCCACGATCTTGTCCACCCGCCCGTCGACGGCCGAGCTGAACCCGATTGCCAATTGGGCTGCGATCAGGGCTTTACCGAACACATGCGACAGCGGCAGCCACAGGTACTGCACGTAGCTGGAATCGATGATGTCCATGTCGCGCAGCGTGACGCCCTCGTACACCCAACAGCTATGCAGCAGTTCGACGCCCTTGGCGCGCCCGGTGGTGCCCGAGGTGTAGATCAGGGTCGCCAACTGGTCGGGGGTGGTGGCTGCGATCGCCACATCGACCACGTCCGGCTCGGCGGCCAGCTTCGCCTCACCCAGGGCTACCAACTGCGCCCAGGAAAGCACGCGATCACCGTCGCCCTCGCCATCCATCAGGATCACGGTGCGCACGCCGTCGGCCACCTGTGGGGCGGCGTCCAACTTGGCCTGCTGCTCGGGATTCTCCGCGACCAGGATCACCGATCCCGAGTGCGCCACGATGTACTCGAAGTCTTCGCCAACAGTGTTGGGGTAGATCGTGGTGGTCGCCCCGCCGGCGCAGTTGATGGCCAGGTCCATCAGCACCCATTCGATCCGGGTACTGGCGACGATGGTCACCCTCTCCTCGGCGCTCAGCCCCAAGGCGAGCAGACCGGCAGCGATCACGTCGACGCGTTGTCGGGTTTGTGCCCAGTCCATCGACACCCAGTTCTCACTGGCATCGCGGTAGCGGTAGGCCTCGCTGGCCGGCGTCGTCGCCACCCGCCACCGCAGCATTGCCCCGACATTGGAGAAATCGCTCGATTGGTCCATCACGATCTGACCTTCACTCATGTGCGCTGCACTCCCTGGCTCGACCTACCCTGGCCGCGTTCGGATTCTAGGGGTACCGGCAGCCTAGAGCCTCGCGCCACGGCAGCGCACTGAGGACTTTTCCGCCCACCCCAGACTCCGAATCGATGCCGGATGCGGCACGCAGCAGCCAACGGCCCACATATTTCGTTGAATGAGAAACTTCGCCGTAGAATCCAGCCATGGGGAATTCTGCGGGGCAGCCGCGCTGGTTGGATGACGAACAACAACGAATCTGGCGCCTCTACCTTGCTGGAAACCACCGGATCTTCACCGAGATGGAGACCGGACTTCGGGCCTTCAACCTCGATTTGGGTGAATACGAGATTCTGGTGAATCTCTCCGAGAGTCCCGACCGCAGCCTGCGAATGTCCGACTTGGCCAGCCGGGTGCGGCAGTCACGCTCCCGCCTCACGCACACCGTGGGCCGGATGGAGTCCAAGGGCCTGCTGGAACGCGTCCCCTGCGACACCGACGGACGCGGGGTGCGCGCCATCCTGACCGAGGCCGGCTACGCACTTCTGGTCGAGGCAGCACCCCACCATGTGGAATCGGTGCGGCTGGCGCTGGTCGATGCCGTGCATCCCGACGACTACGTCGCCCTGGGCCGAGTCATGCAGGCCGTGGTCGATCGCACGTGAACACCGCGACCGGTCTGCAGGCCCTGCGCAACGCCGGGTTCAGACTGGACGCCGACAGCGGCACCCTGGCGCGTTACAGCTCGGATGCCTCCCTGAACCGGGTCGTGCCCGCGGCAGTGGCCCGTCCGGATTCCGTAGCCGAGCTCAGCGCCCTGGTCGATGCCGCCCGCGAGGCCCAGGTGGCGGTGACCAGTCGTGGCGCGGGCACCTCGATCGCCGGAAATGCCGTCGGCGAAGGCCTGGTCATCGACTGCCGCAATCTCACCAGCATCGCCCACCTGGATCCCCGACACGGTGCTGCCATCGTCGAACCGGGCGTCGTGCCAGCCGTCCTCACTGCCGCCGCAGCCCCGCACCGGCTCCGCTTCGGACCCGACCCGTCCACCGTGGACCGCTGCACCATCGGCGGCATGATCGGCAACAACGCCTGCGGTGCGCGCGCCCTGGGCTACGGGCGTACCGCCGACAATCTACTTGGGGTCAGCGCCATCACCGGCACCGGGGAACGACTGACGGTAGCCGCCCGAACCGAGGCCGACGCCATCGCCGCCTCCCCCACTCTGAGCGCCCTGCACCGGCTGGTGGAGGCTCATCTCGGCGTCATCCGCACCGAGTTCGGACGATTCTCCCGCCAGGTCTCCGGCTACGGCCTGGAACACCTGCTGCCCGAGAACGACTTCAATGTCGCCGCCTTCTTGGCCGGCTCGGAGGGCACTCTTGCGGTGGTCACCGGCGCCCGGGTACGGCTCGTCGCCGAACCGGCCCACACCGTGCTGGTCGCCCTCGGCTACCCCGACATGGTGGCTGCCGCTGCGGCCATGCCGCAGGTGTTGGCCTTCTCGCCCACCGCCGCCGAGGGGCTGGATCGGCGCATCATCGACGTGATCGGCCGTCGCCACGGCAGTTCCGCGGTGCCGCGACTCCCCGCTGGTGGCGGTTGGCTGCTGGTCGAGTTGGCCGATGATGACCCCGAGCACTTGGCCCGGCGCGCCCAGGAGTTGGTGTCCAGTGCGGGCTGCCTGTCCGGCGAGGTCGTCAAGGATCCCGTCCGCACCAGGCGGCTATGGCAGATCCGCGCCGACGGGGCTGGACTTGCCGCGATCGGTTTGGCCAAGCCGGCCCATTCCGGCTGGGAGGACACCGCCGTCCCGCCGTCGGAGTTGGCCGGCTACCTGCGCGAACTCGAAGCACTGATCGCGAGCCACGGCCTGCAGGGACTGCCGTATGGACATTTCGGTGAGGGCTGTGTGCATGTGCGCATCGATTTCGAGCTGTCCAGCCCGAGCGGGGTGGCCGGGTACCGCGATTTCGTGGAGCAGGCTGCCGACCTGGTGGTGGCCCATGGTGGCTCGATCTCCGGAGAGCACGGCGATGGCCGGGCACGCTCCGAACTGCTTTCCCGCATGTACTCTCCCGCGGCATTGGCACTGTTCGCCGAAGTCAAGCACATCTTCGACCCCAACAATCTGCTCAATCCCGGCGTCCTGGTCGATCCACGTCCGCTGGACGCCGACCTGCGCCTGGCGTTCCCCCTGAACACCTCGCTGCGCGGACTCGGTGCCGACTTCGCCGCGAAGGTGCATCGCTGCACCGGGGTGGCCGCCTGCCTGACCAGTGCCGGCGTGATGTGCCCGTCGTATCAAGCCACCGGCCAGGAACAGGACTCCACCCGGGGTCGGGCTCGGATCCTGCAGGAGTTGACCAACGGCACCCTGATCGGCGATTGGGGCGATGCTGCGGTCAGCGAGGCTTTGGAGCTGTGTCTGTCATGCAAGGCCTGCTCGTCGGAGTGCCCCACCGGCACTGATATCGCCGCAGCGAAATCCCGCGTCCTCGACGAGCGCTATCGAGGTCGGCTGCGGCCACGGTCGCATTACAGCTTGGGACGCCTCCCCGGCTGGGCACGGCTGGTCACCTCGTTTCCGGGGCTGCCCGGTTTGGCCAACGCGATTCTGGCGGCGCCAGGGTTGGGCCGGCTAGGCAAGGCGTTGGCTGGAGTCGATGCTCGGCGCAGTCTGCCGCGGTTCTCGGCCCGTCCCGCGCATCGACGTCGGGTCGGCCCGGCCACCGGCCGTCCGGTGGTGGTGTGGATCGATCCGTTCACCGATTGCCTGGACGCCGGGCGACTGGACGCGCTGCTGAAGGTGCTGGCTGAAGCCGGGTATGCCCCCCGGGTGTTGCGGCGCCATCTGGATTCGGGGGTTTCGTTGATCACGACCGGTCAACGCGACCGCGCGGCGCGGGTGTTGCGTGCCGCATTGGACGTGCTGCAGCCGATCGCCGCCCAGGGAATGCCCATCGTCGGCATGGAGCCATCAAGCTTGGCGGTGTGGCGCAGCGATGCCGCCGAGTTGCTCGACGATCCGCGCCTGGCGGAGGTTTCGAGCGCGGTGCGTACCCTGGCCGAGGTGCTTACCGATGCCGACCAGTGGACTCCACCGCAGCTGACGGGGCTCACCGTGGTCGCCCAACCGCATTGTCATCAGCGCGCAGTGCTGGGCTGGCAGGCCGATGCCGCGCTGTTGGCGCGAACCGGAGCCACCATCATCACCGTGGACGGTTGCTGCGGCATGGCCGGGAACTTCGGGGTGGAGTTGGGCCACTACGACGTGTCGCGGGCCGTGGCCGACCACGACCTACTCCCGGCCATCGACGCTGCCGGCCCCGATGCCGTGCTGTTGGCCGACGGGTTCTCCTGCCGCTACCAGGTGCAGGATCTGATCGGGCGCCGTGCGGTGACCCTGGCGGAGCTGCTGACTGGCGCAGCTACCCCACCAGTGCAGTGAGCGCCTTCGAGCCCACAGCTCTAGGAATTGCGCCACGACAAGGCATTTTGGTGAATTTCGGTGACCAATGCGCCCGGCTCGAAATCGAGGCTGCACCGTGGTGCGGCGAATTTTCGCGAGCAACATTCCCGGATTCAATTCCCAATTGAGGGAAATCCGCTCGGAGTCCTCTCCGGGGCAGTCGCCGATTGCTATGGTCACAGCAGTCGAACCCCATAGAGAGGCTTGGAAAATGTCTGTCCATCGCCGTTGGTTTGTCATCGCGCTTCTCACGACCACCGCTTTGGCGGTCTCTGCGTGCGCCGGTGCCCCGGCCACCACCCCTGCCACCTCGGCCGCGTCGACGCCCTCGGCAGCGGCCACTGACACCTTGACCGCCACCGGCTATGGCGCCTTGCAGATCGGCATGACCAAGGCCGAGGCCACCGCCACCGGACTGACCAGCGGCATCAGCGGCACCGCCGGCACCTGCGGCGCGTCCGACGATGGCACTCTGGCCGGCGCACCGACCGACGACTCCGACTACGTGTTGGGCACCCTGGTCTTCTCGGCGAACAGCGGAAAGCTGGTGGCGATCTACGCCTACGGCCCGGTCGCGACGCCTGAGGGAATCACCGTCGGCAGCACCGTTGCTGACCTCAAAGCCGCCTATCCCGAGTGGTCGGGCGAACCTGACGAAGACGGCACTGTCACCGACGAAGGGCGAGGCTACGTCGAACTCCCCGGAAGCGGGAACACCTACCGAATCGTCGCCGATTCCGGAAAGGTCGTGGAGTTGAGCCTCGATTCGCTGCAGCAGGACTGCTACGAGTAACTCGAAGATGTGATCGGCGGCTGGATGCTCGGCGTCCAGCCGCCGTTTGCTGCGCGGTCGTCCGTAGGTGAAGGCGGTCGCGGTCCTGTCATAGACTGGGCGCCGCTCCCAACCTGTCGAGGAAGATCCCTGATGCCTGAATTCGTGTTCACCATGCATAACGTCCGCAAGAAGCTGGGCGACAAGCTGGTACTCGACAATGTGACCCTGTCGTTCTACGAGGGTGCCAAGATCGGCGTGGTCGGCCCCAATGGTGCCGGCAAGTCGACGATGTTGAAACTGATGGCCGGAATGCTCACCCCGGACAACGGCGATGCCATGCTCGCCAAAGATAAGTCGGTCGGCATTCTGATGCAGGAGCCGCCGCTGACCGAGGGCAAGACGGTGATGGAGAACATCTACGAGGCCGTTGCCGACACCAAGGGGATGCTGGATCGCTTCGAGGAGATCTCGGCGGCGATGGGCGAGCCGGACGCGGACTTCGACGCGCTACTGGCCGAGATGGGCGAGCTGCAGACCGAACTCGACCACCGCAACGCCTGGGATCTGGATTCCCAGTTGGAGCAGGCCATGGATGCACTGCAATGCCCGCCTGGGGATGCCATCGTCGATGTGCTCTCCGGTGGTGAGCGTCGCCGCGTTGCGCTGTGCAAGCTGCTGCTGGCCCAGCCCGATCTGCTGCTGCTGGACGAGCCCACCAACCACTTGGATGCCGAGAGTGTGAACTGGCTGGAAGGCCACCTGAAGAGCTATCCCGGTGCGGTGCTGGCCGTCACCCACGACCGGTACTTCTTGGACAATGTCGCGCAATGGATCTGCGAGATCGACCGCGGCAAGCTGCACCCCTACGAGGGCAACTACTCCACCTATCTGGAGACCAAGCGTTCTCGATTGCAGATCGAGGGCAAGAAGGACGCCAAGCGCGCCAAGATCTTGGAGAAGGAATTGGAGTGGGTGCGCGCCAATCCCAAGGCCCGGCAGGCCAAGAACCGGGCCCGGTTGGCCCGCTATGAGGAGTTGGCCGCCGAGGCCGAGCGCAATCGTCAGGTCGATTTGGCCGAGATCAACATTCCGCCGGGCCCGCGCCTGGGTTCGGATGTGCTGCAGGCCGAGAAACTCACCAAGGGCTTCGGCGACCGGGTGCTCATTGATGGACTCAGCTTCACCCTGCCTCGTGCGGGCATTGTGGGCATCATCGGCCCGAACGGCGTGGGCAAGACCACCTTGTTCAAGATGATCATCGGCGAGGAGCAGCCTGATTCGGGCAACCTCAAGGTCGGCTCCACAGTGAAGTTCTCCTATGTCGACCAGGGGCGCGGCGGCATTGATCCGTCCAAGAATGTCTGGGAGGTCGTCTCCGACGGTCTGGACCACATCAAGGTGGCCAGCTTCGAGATGCCGTCCCGGGCCTACGTGGCGTCCTTCGGCTTCAAGGGCCCCGATCAGCAGAAGCTGGCCGGAGTACTCTCCGGCGGTGAGCGGAACCGGCTGAACCTGGCGCTGACGCTGAAGATGGGCGGCAATGTGCTGCTGCTCGATGAGCCCACCAACGACTTGGACGTGGAGACTCTGCAGTCTTTGGAGGACGCCCTGCTGGAGTTCCCCGGCTGTGCCGTGGTGATCTCCCACGATCGCTGGTTCCTGGACCGGGTTGCCACCCACATTCTGGCCTGGGAGGGCACCGACGACGACGATGCCAACTGGTTCTGGTTCGAAGGCAACTTCGCCGATTACGAGGAGAACAAGGTCGAGCGTCTCGGCGTCGACCTGGCTCGTCCGCACCGCACCGCGCACCGCAAACTGACGCGCGACTGAGCCGTCTCGGCGCAACCCCGACGCTTCCATCCCTCGACCGGTTGAGGTGCGCACGTCCGCACCCCTCCGGCTGGTTGAGGAGCGAACTCCCAACTCCCTCCGGCTGGTTGAGGAGCGAACTCCCAACCCACTCCGGCTGGTTGAGGAGCGAACTCCCTCCCCACTCCGGCTGGTTGAGGAGTGAACTCCCTCCCTCACTCCGGCTGGTTGAGGAGCGAAC
>DLGC01000011.1 GCA_002482525.1 Propionibacteriaceae bacterium UBA7704
GCCGATGCCAGTGGGCGACGCCTGCTGGCGCACGCCCGTGCCGCCGCCCGGCCGGCGGATGTGGTGCGGCGGCTGCCGCAGCCGCGCGGTGTCGGCCTGCTGGTCGGTGTCGACGGCCCCAGCCCGGATGCTGTCGCTGAGCGGCTCACCGGACGCCAGGGGGTCCATGTCGGTGTGGGTGATGCTGCCGCGACCGATGCCGGTGGCACCGTGATCTTCTTCACCGGGCTGTCCGGATCGGGCAAGTCCACCGTGGCCAATGCGCTGGCTGCAGCGTTGGCCGGACGCACCGAACGTCCGCTCACCCTGCTGGACGGTGACGAAGTGCGTCAGATGCTGTCGTCCGAGCTCGGCTTCGACGATGCCGGACGGGCACTCAATATTCGGCGCATCTCGTGGGTGGCTGCCCTGGCGGCCCGGCACGGCGGCATCGCGATCGCCGCCCCGATCGCCCCCTTCGCCGCCGGTCGCGCGGAGGCCCGCCGCATGGCCGAAGAAGTCGGCGACTTCCTGCTGGTGTGGCTGGATACCGATCTGTCGACCTGCGAGCAGCGGGACGCGAAAGGGCTCTACGCTAGGGCGCGGGCTGGCGAGGTGGCCAACTTCACCGGGATCAGTTCGCCGTACGAGCCGGCAGCGGATGCCGATTTGGTTATCGACACCGCGCGCACCACAGTTGAGGAAGCAGTCGAACAGATCGTCGCCGAACTGACCCGACGGGGTCGCTTGGAGCAATGGTGAGCGCTGGAGCACGAATGAGGAAGGCACAATGGGCTATTCACTGAGTCAACTGCGGGAGTTGGAGGCGGAGAGCATCCACATCATCCGCGAGGTGGCCGCCGAGATGCAGCGTCCCTGTCTGCTGTTCTCCGGTGGCAAGGACTCCGTGGTGATGAGCGTGTTGGCTGCCAAAGCCTTCGCGCCGGCGCGGATCCCGTTCCCCTTCATGCATGTCGATACCGGCTTGAACTTCCCCGAAGTGATCGAGTTCCGGGACCGCCGCGCGGCCGAACTCGGCGTCGAGATGGTGGTGGCCTCGGTGCCTGAGGCCATGGCCCGCGGACTGGTGCGCGAGGAGCCCAACGGCTCCCGAAACCGGATCCAATCGCCGGTGCTGCTGGAAGCTGTCGAGAAGCACAAGTTCGACGCACTGTTCGGCGGCGCCCGTCGCGATGAGGAGAAGGCGCGCGCCAAGGAGCGGGTGTTCTCCTTCCGCGACGAGTTCGGTCAATGGGATCCGAAGAACCAGCGGCCCGAGCTGTGGAATCTGTACAACGGACGGGTCTTCCCCGGCGAGAACATCCGGGTATTCCCGTTGTCGAACTGGACCGAATTGGACACCTGGCAGTACATCGAGACCGAGAACATCGAGCTGCCCAGCCTGTACTACGCCGCCGAGCGTGAGGTCGTCGAACGCGACGGCATGCTGTACGCGGTCAACGAGTTCGTGCCGCTCAAAGATGGCGAGACCAGCAGCGTGCGCAGCGTCCGCTACCGCACCATGGGCGACGCCAACCTCACCGCCGCGGTGGAATCCGAGGCTGACACCAACGAAAAGGTGGTGGCCGAGATCGCCGCCTCCCGGCTGACCGAACGCGGCGCCACCCGCGGTGACGACAAGGTGAGCGAAGCCGCGATGGAAGACCGGAAGAAGGAAGGCTACTTCTGATGCACGACCTGCTACGTTTCGCCACTGCCGGCAGCGTCGATGACGGCAAGAGCACTCTCATCGGACGGCTGCTGTACGACTCGAAGTCGATCTTCGTCGACCAGTACGATGCGGTCGAAGCGGCGAGTCAGCGTCGCGGCGACGACTACGTCGACCTGGCGCTCCTCACCGACGGCCTGCGCGCCGAACGCGAACAAGGCATCACCATCGACGTGGCCTACCGCTACTTCGCGACTCCGGTGCGCAAGTTCATCATCGCCGACACCCCCGGTCACCCGCAGTACACCCGCAACATGGTCACCGGCGCCTCCACCGCTGAGGCCGCGCTGATTCTGGTCGACGCCCGCAAGGGTGTTGTCGAACAGAGCCGACGCCATTCGCTGCTGGCCTCCATGCTGGGGGTGCGCCACCTGGTGGTGTGCATCAACAAGATGGACCTCGTGGCGTACTCCGAGGAGACCTACGACGCGATCGTGCAGGACTTCACTGACTTCGCCAGCCGACTGCAGGGCGTGGAGATCGAGTTCATCCCGATCTCGGCCCTGGTCGGAGACAATGTGGTGGATCGCGGCGAGAACATGCGCTGGTACAACGGGCCCACGCTGCTGTACCACCTGGAACACCTCCACGTGGCCGGTGACCGCAACCTCACCGATGTGCGCTTCCCGGTGCAGTATGTGATCCGTCCGCAGTCCAACCAGAATCGCGACTTCCGCGGCTATGCCGGCACCATCGCCTCGGGTGTGATGCGTCCCGGTGATCCGGTGCTGGCGCTGCCCAGCGGCATGACGTCCACGATTTCGGCCATCGACGGCCCGACCGGTCCGCTGCCGGAGGCCTACTCCGGGATGTCGGTGGTGGTACGGCTAGCCGACGAAATCGACCTGAGCCGTGGCGACATGCTGGTGCGTCCCAACAACAAGCCTGACCTCACCCAAGATCTTGATCTGGGGCTGTGCTGGATGGATGAGACCCAGACGCTGGTTCCGGGCAAGATGCTCGCCATCAAGCAGACCACCCAGTGGGCTCGGGCGAAGGTGACCGAAGTCGTCTACCGGATGGACATCAACACTCTGCGGCGTGACGAAACTGCCCAGGAGTTGGCTCTCAACGACATCGGACGGGTCAAGGTGCGGGTGACCAAGCCGCTGGCCGTGGATGCCTACCGAGACAACCGGGTGACCGGTGCGGTGATCCTGGTGGACGAAGCGACCAACCGAACGGTGGCGGCCGGCTTCATCCGGTAGGTCCTAGCTCGCGATCAGCACGGTGCGGTCAGGGAACCGCGCGCTCAGGCCCGGATCGAGCGTGGCGAGCACGTCGCCGTGGGCTGCGGCCAGGCCGACCAGGTAGGCGTCACTGAACTGGTCGGCGCCATCGATGTCGTCGGCGCTCAACTGGGTGCACGACAGATCGGTGGGCCAGAACTCGCAGTGAGGATGCGCCCGGACACCGGCCAGCACCTCGAGGGCCGTCTGGGGGCTTTCCCCCAGCCGGAGCAGGAAGCGCAGGGCGGCGGCCTCGGTGATAGGCGTGATGGCGAAGGTCGGTTGATCCGAGAACCAGGCAGCAGCAGCGGCATGGTGTTCATGCTCGGCGATGACCAGCGCCGCCAATACCGACGGGGCGAGCAGCGGGCTCACTTCTCGGCCATTCCGGCCCGGGTCTGGCTGGTCGTGACCTTGCGGCCAAGGCTCAGCACGGGCAGACCGGTGAGTTGATCGGTGACGAGCTTGACGGGTGCGTCCAACTGGGCGAGGCCGCGGACGGTCAGGTCGGCGAGGACAGCGGAGAGGGAGACTCCTCGTTTGGCGGCGAGTTCTCGAGCGCGTCGGTGAACTGCTGGTGGGAGATCGACTGTGGTGCGCATCACTGAACCCTAGTTGATGCATTCATGATGTGACCAGCCTTTCTGGCAGGGTGCGTCACGATGACCGGGAGAACCGTTAGGCTCTGCAGGGCTGGCGGGGCGCTGCCCGCGACGCCGTACGGAATGAGCGATGCCGATGAGTGAGATCGTGCCCGCACCGGACGACCCCGGTTGCTTCGTGGTCGTGAATGGTGACACTGAGCAGTCTTTCGTCGACCTCAACGACCCCACCCGCTTGGAGTTCGAATACGTCCAGCGCATCGCTGAAGTCCTGGATGAGACCGCTCTGCTGAGGTCCCGGTCGGAGCAGATCCGAATCCTGCACGTCGGTGGCGGCGGATTGACGCTGCCCCGGTACGTCCAGGCGCGACGTCCCGGCACCGCTCAGGTCGTCTTCGAACCCGACGAGGCACTGACCGAAGCCGTCCGCCGTGAGATTCCGTTGGCCGGTCGTGCCAGCATCCGCATCCACGGCGTGGATGGGGTCGTGGGATTGGCAGAGATGCCCAGCGGGTGTGCCGACGCCGTCGTCATCGACGCCTTTCAAGGCGCCAGTGTGCCCGCAGCGTTGTCGACCGCAGAGTTCTTCGCCGAAGCCATCCGGGTGTTGCGCGCCTCGGGAATCGTGGTGATGAACCTGACCGACTCGGCCCCCTTCGAATGGGCGAAGCGCTGTCTCGCCGGCTTGACGACCTATGCGGCGCAAGTTGGGGTGATCGCCGAAGTCCCGGTGTGGAAGGGGCGCCGGTTCGGAAACCTGATCGCTCTGGCCGGCAATGACATTCCGGTGGATCGGATCACGACGCGGCTGATCCGGGCCGACTTCCCGAATCGCCTGGTGGGTGGCCAGGCGCTGCTGGACTGGATCGGCGGCGCACCGCCGTTCACCAAGGCCGATGCCTTGCCCTCACCCGAACCCAACTGGGGCAATACCTGGTTCGGTCCGACCCGACGGAATCGGTGAGGGCAGCGCGGCGGGTGCAATACCGTTGCTGCCATGACTGCGCGCGCTGAACTCATCGACCACATCTCCACACTGGCCGTCGTCCGGGGCCGGGTGACGCTGGCGTCCGGACGTGAAGCCGATTACTACATCGACTTGCGGCGCGTCACCTTGGACGGTGTGGCTGCGCCGCTGGTCGGAGAGGTCATGACCGACCTGGTCGCCGATCTGGATTTCGACGCCGTCGGGGGACTCACCCTGGGCGCGGACCCGGTGGCGGTCGCCATGATGCACCACGCCGCTGCGCACGGCGGACGCCTGGACGCCTTCGTCGTACGCAAGGAAGCCAAAGCCCACGGCATGCAGCGGCGGATCGAGGGCACCGAGGTCGCCGGACGCCGCGTCCTGGTGGTCGAGGACACCTCCACCACCGGCGGGTCGGTGTTGACCGCGGTGGAGGCCGTCCGGGAAGCGGGTGCCGATGTGGTCGCGGTCGCGGTGATCGTGGATCGCGACACGGGAGCCAAGGAGAAGATCGAGGCCGCCGGAGTCCCGTATCGCTATGCGGTCTCGTTGAAAGATCTCGGCCTGGCATAGCGCCTCGCGTCCCCGGCCGTGCCGCCAACGGTTAGGCTGGTGCCGGTCGTCCACGCGGATGATGTGAATGATGCTGATTGGAGCCTTGGATGTTGTGGTTCTTGCTGATCGTGCTGCTGATCGTGGTGGTCCTGGGGGGCTATGCGGTGAGCTTGTACAACGGCTTCGTCCGTTCGCGGAACCTGATTCAGGAGTCCTGGCGGCAAATCGACGTCGAGCTGAACCGTCGCTACGACCTGATTCCCAATCTGGTCGAGACGGTGCGCGCCTACGCAGCTCACGAGCGCAACAGCTTGGAGAATGTGACTCGCCTGCGCAACCAGGCGGCTTCATTGGCCCAAAGCGGCGGCGCCAGCGCGGAACGAGCGCAGGTGGAGGAGCAACTCACCAGCGCCGTGCATGGCCTGATGGTCAGCGTCGAGGCCTACCCCGATTTGAAGAGCAACGTGAACTTCCTGGAGTTGCAGCGCGAACTCACCGCCACCGAGGACCGGATCGCGGCCGGGCGACGCTTCTACAACGCCAATGTGCGCAACTACAACACTCAGACCGAATCGTTCCCTTCGGTACTGGTGGCCAATATGTTCCACTTCGGCAAGGCCGCCTACTTCGAGGTCAACGACCAGGCCGTGCGGCAAGCCCCGCATGTCAGCTTTGGTGAGATCAGCGAGCGTCCCGCCGGTTCCGCAGAGCCGACCAATGCTCAACTCGGCACCGGACCGGTGACTGCCGACGGCCTGCCCAATCCGCAGTCCTACGACCAGAATGCGCCAGGCGCCTCAGCCCCGGGCAGCTTCGATGTCGCGCCGCCGGCGCAAGCCCCGTCCTTCCAGCAGCCGCCGACGCAGCAGCCGCCGGCCGATCCGCCGAACTACGGCCCGCAGGGCTGACCTCGCTGCGTTCAGGCTTTGGTGGGTTCGGATTCCTGACGGGACTTGCGGCGCTGAATGATCGCCTCGACGATCATCGGGATGACCGACACGAACACGATCGCGATCAGCACCGCCTCGATGTTCTTCTGGAAGAAGGGGATCTGGCCCAGGTAGAAGCCGAGCACGGTTACTCCGACCGCCCAGATGACGCCGCCGACGGCGGTCCAGGTGATGAAGGTCCGAAACGGCATGCGTCCGATGCCGGCGATCAGGGTGATGAAGGTGCGAACGAAGGGAACGAACCGTCCCAGCACCAGCGCCTTGTTGCCGTAGGTGGCCAGCATTTCGTGGGTCTTCTCGACATAGACCGGGTTGAACACCTTGCCCCAGAAACCCTCGCGGGGTTTGAACAGCGGTGGGCCGATGAGGTGGCCCAGCCAATAGCCGGCCACGTTGCCAGCGACGGCAGCCACCGTGAGAATCAGACAGGCGATGGCCAAGACCTGCCCTTCGGGCATGGTTCCGAAGCTGATGGTGCCCAGCGAGATGAACATGCCTACGGTGAAGAGCAGGGAGTCGCCAGGCAGGATCGGCCAGATCGCGCACTCGATGAAGACGAGAAAGGCCACTCCCCACAGCGCCCAATTGCCCAAGGCCTGAATGAGCTGCTCCAGAATGGCAGCCGGGTCGAGCCAGGAAGGCATCAAGGGTATGAGCAGGGGCAACAGATCCATGTGGTGAAGGGTACCGTGGCCGCCATGGCGAATCTGAGCGAGGACGAGGTGGTGGCTGTGAGTAGCCCCGGCGTCGGGCCTCACCCCGAACCGTGGCCTGACGATCCGCGTCTGGATCGCGAGCTTCTTGCCCAGGGGGATCGCCGCAACGTGCCCGACGCGTACCGGTATTGGAGCGTTGAGGCAATCGTCGCCGACCTCGACACCCGTCGGCTGCCGCTCCAGGTCGCCATCCAGAACTGGGAACACGACTTCAACATCGGCTCGATCGTGCGTACCGCGAATGCCTTCAATGTGTCTGCGGTGCACATCATCGGACGCCGCCGCTGGAACCGTCGCGGTGCGATGGTCACCGATCGTTATCTGCACGTCCACCACCATCCGACCACCGAGGACTTCCTGGCTTGGCTGGCCGAGCACGGCGTCACCCCGATCGGGGTGGACAACCTGCCCGGCTCGGTGCCGCTGGAAGGCGCCCAACTCCCACAGCACTGCTGTCTGGTCTTTGGCTCCGAAGGACCCGGTCTCACCGAAGATCTGGTCGCCGGATGTCAGCAACTGGTTGCCATAACGCAATACGGTTCGACGCGTTCGCTGAATGCCGGTGCGGCCGCGGCGATCGCCATGTATCACTGGGCGCTGCGTTGGGCGCCGCGTCCGGATTCAGTCGGCACCTAGGATGGTGGCGTGGGCGACGAATACGGCATCTACTACCGTCCCGAGGTAGCGGCAGCCAAAGTGTCAGGGCTGCGCAATCGCGTGATCTGGCAATTCGGCTCGTTGCTGCTCTCCGTGGTCATTTTCGGCGCGCTGTGGGCCATCTGGCCCGACACCTTCGCTGATTGGGCGCCGTGGTTCCTCGGAGTGAGTGTGGCCACCGGCGGCGGTACTGCGCTGTACTTCCTCATCCAGTGGTTTCGGGCCCGCGCGGATGCTCGTCGCGCAATTCCGGGCCTGGCGATCGGTCTCAACCGGGAAGGCATGATGATCGCGCAGCGCTGGCTCGCCTGGTCTGAGGTTGGCTCGATGGTGGTCAAGCCCGGCGTCATGGGTGCCTCGAGTTCGTTGGTGACTACGGCTCGGGATTCGTTTACCGCCGTGGTCCCCCTTGAACTGACCGACGCGATGCCGGCGTCCCTGGATTCGGTGGTGCGGGTGTTGTCTGCGGGCCGGACCTGGGTAGATCTTTCCCGGTTGGATTGAGCAGTTCGTCCGCGGGTTGGACCGCGGCGTTCGAGTTATGGGCGCCCCGCCACCGCGCGGTGCGGGATTTGAGAGACTAGGGTCAACCCCGCTGGCGCGACCGCATGGTGGCGGGCGCAGACCGATGAGAGAGAGCAGATCGAATGCCCATTGCTAGCCCTGAGAAGTACGCCGAGATGCTGGATGCCGCCAAGGCTGGCTCCTACGCATTCCCCGCGATCAACATCACGTCGTCGCAGACGCTGAACGCCGCTCTGGCAGGTTTCGCAGAGGCTGGCTCCGATGGCATCATCCAGATCAGCTCCGGTGGTGCGGAGTACGCGTCCGGGCCGACCATCAAGGACAAGGTCGCCGGTTCGGTGGCACTGGCCGAGTACGCCCACGTCGTCGCCAAGAACTATCCGATCAACATCGTGGTGCACACCGACCACTGCCAGAAGGACAAGATCGACACCTGGGTGAAGCCGCTGATCGCGATCTCCCAGGAGCGGGTGAATCGTGGCCTGGAGCCGCTGTTCCAGTCACACATGTGGGACGGCTCGGCTGTGCCCATGGAGGAGAACCTGAAGATCGCTGATGAGTTGCTGGCCCTGACCAGCGCCGCGCACCAGATCCTCGAGATCGAGGTCGGCGTCGTCGGTGGCGAAGAGGACGGCGTTGCCGCCGAGATCAATGAGAAGCTCTACACCACCGTCGAGGACGGCCTGCGCACCATCGAGGTGCTCGGTATGGGCGAGAAGGGCCGCTACATCACCGCCCTGACTTTCGGCAATGTGCACGGTGTGTACAAGCCGGGCTCGGTGAAGCTGCGTCCGGAGGTCCTGAAGGAGATTCAGGACGCCGTCGGCGCCAAGTACGGCAAGGCCAAGCCTTTCGACCTGGTCTTCCACGGCGGCTCCGGTTCCACCGCTCAAGAGATCTCCGACGCTGTTGACTACGGCGTGGTGAAGATGAACATCGACACCGACACCCAGTACGCCTTCACCCGTCCCGTGGTGGATTACATGCTCAAGAACTACGACGGCGTACTGAAGATCGACGGCGAGGTCGGCAACAAGAAGCAGTACGACCCCCGCGCCTGGGGCAAGATCGCCGAGGCGGGTATTTCCGCCCGCGTCGTCGAAGCCTGCGAGCGCCTGCGCAGCGCCGGCAAAACCATCGGCTGACCCGATTCGCTCCCAAAAGGGGCAGTTGCTCCCGAACCTTCGGGAGCAACTGCCCCTTTTGGGAGTTTCTGCCTTGGAGAGGTGATTCGCGGCGGGGGATAGGAGCCGCTAGGTTGGCAGAGTGACCTCGACGTTTGAACCCGTATTTGATGAGGGACAGCAGTATTCCGTTGTTGCAGATGCCGAAGCGGCGCTTCGCGCCGAGGATTGGACGCGGGTGGTCGAGGTATTCGGCCATGCTGACGCGTATCAGCAGCAGTGCATTCTTCAACTCACCGGCCACCTCGATGCCTGTGAATCCATGCTCGAGGAAGTGCTGCAACGCAATCCTTCTGATTCACTTGCCGCCACCCTGCTAGCCCAACGTCATGTCGAACGCGGTTGGTCCGTCCTTGGGGACGGCCCGGCGGCGGAGGTCACCGCCGATCAGTGGGCTGCCTATCGCCAACACTTGGTGACCGCCGAAAAGCTCCTCATAAGGGTGTGTGCTGAACATCCCCAATATGCGCCTGCCTGGCGCGTGCGCTTGGTGACTTCCCGGGGGCTTGATCTTGGCGTCGTCGAATCGCAGCGTCGATTTCAGCGCCTTTCGGCGATCTCACCGGGCGATCTCGCCGCCCAGCAGCTCATGTTTCAGGAACTGCTGCCGAAATGGCACGGTGATTTCGGCAAGGCACACGACTTTGCCTGGAGTTGCGCCAATGCGGCTCCTCCGGGGTCGCCTCACGCCTACTTGGTCGTGGTCTATCACCTTGAGCGATGGATCGCTGAGCACGGCATCGCACTGGGTAAGCCAGTTGACGACCCTCAGGCGGCGGCGGAGATTGTCGCTGCAGGGGAGATGTCGGTGATGAATCCGGGCTTCATTACGGCCTCGGGATGGATCGTCGCGCTCAGTCACTTCGCCCTGGCCTACACCCTGCTGGAGAAGTGGCCGCAGGCGCAGTCGTGCTTCACTCGACTTGGACCGTTTGCCTCCGAATTTCCGTGGGCATATTTCGACGACGGGCCGCGGTCGGCGTTCATGAACTTCCGCAAGCGTGCGATGGGGGTCCGATGATCCACTACGGGCAGGTCGACGGAATCCCCACCGTCTATACCGAGGACGGGCCGGTCGGAGCGGGACTGATATTCCGAGTCGGCAGCGCCGATGAGCAGTTGGCTCAGCGTGGCATCACCCATCTCGTCGAACATTTGGCTCTGCACGAACTTGGGGTCACCGACTACCACTTCAACGGCACGACGGGCCAGTTCTTCACCAGCTTCTTCACTCGCGGCACACCTGAGTCTGTGGTGACTTTCTTGCAGAAGGTGGCCGCAGGTTTAAAGAACCTGCCGATGGACCGCCTCGAAATTGAGAAGGGCGTCCTGCGTACCGAAGCCGATGGGCGAGGCACCGGGATCTACGAGCGGATACTGTTCTGGCGCTACGGTCCTCAGAATCGTGGCTTGGTGGACTACCTGGAGCTCGGGTTGAACTGGCTGGGGCGCGCCGAGCTGTGGGGCTGGGCGGAAACCTTCTTCACGCGTGCGAATGCGGTGCTCTGGTTCACCGGCATGACACCGCCGAGCGACCTGCACTTGGACCTGTTCTCAGGACAGCGCCAACCTCTTCCGGCATCGCCAGAGATTCTGCCGCAGACGCCGAGTTGGGCTGCCGAGCATTCCAAACATGTGGGCTATCACGGCATCGTCAAACGCTCCGTGGCGGCGACGGTGTTTTCGACTCTGCTGCATCGAGAGATGTTTCGGCGACTGCGCCAGGAGAGCGGGTATTGCTACACACCCGTTGTCGACTACGGACCGGTGAATGCCGACTATGCCGAGATCCTCGCTGTGATCGATCCCTCCCCAGAACAGCGAGCTGCCGCCCTGGGCGAGTTCCTCGACCTGCTTGCTCAGCTCCGTTGGGGCACCACCGACCCGGAAGCCTTGGATGAAGTCAAGAAAATGCTCGCCCGAGCGCAATCAGAGGATGACGCCGAAGCGGGGATGACGCCATCGGCCGCCCTGGACTTGCTGATGGGGGCTACAACGCCGACCCTTGATGAGGTTCGTGCCGAACTCGCGGCGGTTACCTTGGCAGATATCCGTGCCGTCGCCGTCGAACTGGCCGACAGCGCCTTCCTTCTCGTTCCTGAAGGGTCCACGGCTGATTGGGCTGGGTTCGTTCAAGCTCCGTTGGTGTCGACGGAGGTTGTCAGGGGAGTCTCCCTGCCTGCGATCAACAACCCGGACCGTTCGCTCGTTGTGGGTGACGAAGGGGTGTCGCTGGTGGGCTCAGAAGGTGCAGCCACCGTCGCTTTCGCAGATTGCGTCGTACTTCTGGCGTGGCCCGACGGTGGCCGCGCCTTGATCGGTGCCGACGGCATGGGCTGTGCACTCGAGCCAACGCTGTACCCATTGACCCGCGAACACCTGGCCACTATCGAGCGCGCCGTGCCGCAGCACCTCATGGTGCCGATGCCTGCCCGGACCCAGGATCGGATTCCGGTTCCGCCCGATCCACCGGCTGAGTCCGCGCTTGCCGCGCGGGTCTCAAAGCACCTACCCCGCCGGCTGATCATTGCGCTGGCATTCTCCGTGTTGCTCCTGGTGGCCTTGTTCATGGTCAGCATCGGGGTGCCTGTGTGGATAGCGGCGGCTACCTTCATCGGGGCGCTATCAGCATCGCTGTACAACGCGCGAAAACAGTGACCTACCGTAGTTCGCCCAGCGCCTGATCGACCATAGCGACGAAGTAGTCCACTTCATCGGCACTCACCACCAGGGGCGGCTTGATCTTGAGCACGTTGCCGTGGTCGCCGGTGGGCTGCATGATGACACCGAGTTGGCGTAGGCGTTCGCACAAGTCACCGGTGAGTGCGGCGTCGGGGGTGCGGGTTTCGCGGTCGGCGACCAGCTCCAGACCCAGGTACAGGCCATGGCCGTGCACGGTGCCGACACCGGGGTGCTGGTCGCCGAGCGCTTGCAGCGCCGCCTTCAGATGGCTGCCCACTACCTGGGCATTCTCCTGCAAGCCTTCCTCGCCGATGATGTCCAGCACGGTGAGACCGACGGTGGCTGATACCGGACTGCCACCGGTCGAAGAGAAGAAGTAGCCGCCGGTGCGGTAGGCATCGGCGATCTCTTTGGTAGTGATCACCGCGCCCAGCGGATGGCCATTGCCCATCGACTTGGCCACCGCGACGATGTCGGGGATCACCCCTTGCTGGTGGAAGCCCCAGAACCAGTCACCGAGTCGGCCGTAGCCGACCTGGACCTCGTCGGCGATGGTCACCCCGCCAACCGCCCGGACGGCCGCGTACACCTGCGCCAGATAGCCATCGGGCAGCAGGATGCCGCCGGCATTGCCCGAGATCGACTCGGCGATGAACCCCGCCGGGGCGTGCCCGGACGCAGCAAGCTCCGCGATGCGGGCGGCAGCCTCGGGTCCGTAGTGAGCGGCCTCGGCGTCCCGCCAGCGTCCCCGATAGGAGTTCGGCGCTTCGAGGGTGTGCACCCATTCGGGACGGGATGTCAGCGCGTTGGGATTGTCGGCCACGGAGGTGGAGACCGCATCGGAGGCATAAGTCCAACCGTGATACGCCTCAGCCAAGGCCACAATGTCGCGGCGACCGGTAGCGGCCATCGCCAACCGGATCGCCAAGTCGGTTGCCTCGGAGCCTGAGTTCACCAAGAACACCTGATCCAGGCCGTCAGGCAGCGTGTCGGTCAAGGCGGCGGCAAAGCGCGGGAGTGCTCCGTAGTGGAAGCGGGAGTTGGTGTTCAGCCTTGCCAACTGGCCCGCCACCGCTGCCGTCAGCCGGGGATGGGCATGGCCGACACTGGTGACGTTGTTCACCATGTCCAGGTAGGCCCGCGCGTCGGTATCGATGAGAGTGGCCCTCCAGCCCCGTTCGATCCGGGGCGGGTTGGCGTAGTAGTGCTCCTGAACGCCCGCGACATGGGCCTCGCGCTCGGCCAATAGCTCAGGCGCAGGCTCGGCCACAGTGGGTAGTCCGAACAACGCTGCCGGATCGGCGGTCATCGCCAGCCAGCCGGGTGCAGCGTCGCCGCGTACCAACAGCGGCACCTCCCACCCCGGACGCACCAGTTGCACCTCGACACGCCCGCTGATGCGGCCCAGCGTTTCGCCAGCCGTGACGGCGAAGGTCCGCTGTGCGGCCTCGATCTCACCGTGGATGACGAGATCGAAACTGACTCCGGGCAGCACCAGCCGACCGTCGCTGATCTGCACCTGCCCTGCCCACGGTGCCTTGAGCTTGCGGGGACGGCCACTCCACAGCGTGAGTGAGGTCGGCACCGTCGCTGGAATCTCCGGGCTCAGCACCGACGTCGCGATCAACCGCGGCACGCCCCAGGCCGCCGCGCTGAAGTCGGAGGAAGCGGCCAGCCGCTCGGCCAAGTCCTCGGCGAGCCAAGCACCGTCATTGGTGGACGCATCGCTCACGCCCAACCCGATCAGGGTTACCGGCTTCTTGGTGAGTCGCTCGCCGCTGATTGCCAGCCGTGGCCGACTCAATCCCAGCGCGTCGGTAATCACCGCCGTCATCACCGGCAGCGGCAGCGAGGTGGCCGCGGCGAAGATCTGCCACTCCCGCTCCAAGGCGCTGCTGGCGTACTCGTTGCTGGCGTCCAGGTCGGCCTGTTGGCGTCCGCTGGCCACCAGCACGGCACCGCGCAGCACCACCAGCGGCCACAGCGCCTCGGCTTCGGCGACCGTCAGTGGACGTAGCTCATGAAAGGCGCGCACCGAGGCCACCACGGTCTCGACCATCGGTCCGGTGTGATGCAGCAGACCGGACACGGTTACGGCCAGCTCGGCCACCCGCCACGACCTCGACAGGTCTCCGAAGTCGATCACGCCATCGGGAAGACCGTCGACGCCCCGCACCAGATTGTCGTCGGTGAGGTCGAAATGGCCGGCTTGCACCGTGAGCTGATCGGCGAGGGTGGTCACCGACGCCCACGCTTCGGCGGTGGCGGCCACCACAGCCTCGCGTTCGGCATCGTCGCTGATGGCCGGTGAGAGCAACGCCACAACCCGGGCCGCAGACCGCAGATCCCACTGCAGGTCGCGCTCCAGGCCCGGATGCTCGAAATCGGCCAAGGCGCGGCTCACCTGGGCGGCGATGCGTCCCATGGCTGCGGCGACCGCCGGCGACAGCCACGGCTGGTCGACGAAGGTGCCGCCGGGAAGCCACTCCAGGATGCGAGCCACCAGCGGGCCCTGCGAGGTCTCCACCACGGCATGGGCGGGGGCGCCGTTGAGACGCAGCGTCCCGGCGACCCGCAGCTCGGGGTAACGATCGGCGATGTGCTCGGCTGCGGCGGATTGGGCCAGGGCGTCCCGCTCCGGGAAGGCAGGATTGGCCAGCTTCAGCACGCCCGGCGTCGGCCCGTCGATCAGAAAGTTCTGGTCCTGCTGGCTGCCCAATTCGCGCAGCTCGCCGACTGCGCCCAGGCCGGCGGCGATGGCACCGGCCTGCGCCGGATCGATGGTGGGTGCGGGCAACTCACCGTGGGCGAAGAAGTCGAAAGGCGCAGTGGGCAACGGCATGATCACATACTGTCATTTCGACGCCCCGTGGCCCTCGGATGCCCGCAGAGAGGCACTTCGGTAGAATCACCGCGCAAGAGCCCGGAGGCGAAGCCTCGGGCTTGTCTCACGCAGAGGGGCATCAGATGCCAGGAATTGTCGTGGTCGGAGCTCAATGGGGCGACGAGGGCAAGGGCAAAGCGACTGATCAGCTCGGCGACCGGGTCGATTACACCGTGCGCTATTCCGGCGGCAACAACGCCGGTCACACCCTGGTGGTCAACGGGGAGAAGTATGCGCTGCACTTGCTTCCGTCCGGCATCCTGAACGACTCGGTGCCGGTGATCGGCAACGGGGTCGTGGTCGACATGGAAGTGCTGCTGGAAGAGATCGACGGCCTGAACGCCCGCGGCGTGGACACCTCCAAGCTGATCATCAGCGCCAACGCCCATGTCATCACCGAGTACCACAAGGTGATGGACAAAGTGACCGAGCGATTCCTGGGAAGCCGCAGGATCGGTACCACCGGACGCGGCATCGGCCCGGCCTATTCGGACAAGATCAACCGGCTGGGCATCCGCATGCAGGACCTGCTGGACGAGAAGATCTTGCGGCAGAAGGTGGTCGCTGCCCTGGAGCAGAAGAACCACCTGCTGGTGAAGGTGTACAACCGGCGGGCCATCGAGGCCGACCAGATCACCACCGAACTGCTGGGCCACGCCGAGCGGATCCGTCCGATGATCACCGACACCACCCGGGTGCTCAACAGCGCACTGGACCGCAATCAGGTCGTGCTCTTCGAAGGCGCCCAAGCCCATCATCTGGATGTCGATCACGGCACCTACCCCTATGTCACCAGCTCCAACCCGATCGCCGCCGGTGCCTGCATCGGCTCCGGCGTGGGACCGATGCGCATCAGTCGGGTGATCGGCATCGCCAAGGCCTACACCACCCGCGTCGGTGAGGGCCCCTTCCCGACGGAACTGTTCGACGACGACGGCGAGAAGCTGCGCGTCGACGGTGGTGAGTTCGGCACCACCACGGGACGTCCGCGCCGCTGTGGCTGGTTCGATGCGCTGGTGGTGGAGGCGGCGGTCAGCGCCAATGCGATGACCGACATCTTCCTCACCAAGCTGGACATTCTGTCTGGCTGGGAGAAGATCCCGGTGTGCGTGGGTTATGAGGTCAACGGCGAACGCACCGATGTGCTGCCGATGACCCAGACCGACTTCCACCATGCCAAGCCGATCTATGAGTTCCTGGACGGCTGGAGTGAGGACATCTCGGGTGCTCGCACCTTCGCCGATCTGCCGAAGAACACTCAGGCCTATGTGCGCCGCCTGGAGGAACTGATCAAATGCCGCATCTCCGGCATCGGCGTGGGCCCGTCTCGTGAACAGTCGGTGCTGATCAACGACCTGCTCTGAGCCCCAGCGGCTAGCCTGAGCCCATGCTGCTCAGTGACCGTGACATCCGTGCCCAGCTCGAGTCCGGACGTATCGTGTTGGACCCGTGGGACGCCGATATGTTGCAGCCGTCCAGCGTCGACGTGCGGCTCGACCGCTTCTTCCGGCTGTTCGACAACCACAAATACCCCTCGATCGACCCGGCTATCGATCAGCCGGACCTGACCCGGCTGATCGAGGTGTCGGCCGATGAGGCGTTCGTGCTGCATCCCGGTGAGTTCGTGTTGGCGTCCACCTATGAGGTGATCACCCTGCCCGACGACATCGCCGCACGGCTGGAGGGCAAATCCTCCCTGGGACGGCTGGGCCTGGTCACTCATTCCACGGCGGGCTTCATCGATCCCGGGTTCTCCGGGCACGTCACCTTGGAGTTGTCGAACCTGGCGACCTTGCCGATCAAGCTCCTGCCCGGAATGAAGGTGGGCCAGTTCTGCTTCTTCGGATTGTCGTCACCGGCCGAGCATCCCTACGGGACCGGCGGCTACGGCAACCGCTATCAGGGTCAGCGCGGGCCCACCGCCTCCCGGTCTTTCCAGGGGTTCCATCGCACTGACGTCGGCTGAGCGCGACTAGGATCACTGCCGTGAAGGTGCTGGTAATCGGATCTGGTGGACGCGAGCACGCCCTGGCTTGGGCGCTCGGCAAAGACCCGCAGGTGAGTGAGGTGCACACCGCGCCGGGTAATCCAGGGACCGCGGTGATCGGCAGCAATCATCGGCTGGACATCATGGACGGCGCGGCCGCTGCGGCTTTGGCGACCCAGTTGGGCGTTGACCTGGTCGTGGTCGGCCCGGAAGCGCCGCTGGTGGCCGGGGTCGCCGACGCGGTGCGGGCGGCTGGCGTCCCGGTGTTCGGGCCCAGTGCTGCCGCTGCCGAATTGGAGGGCAGCAAGGCCTTCGCCAAGATGATCATGGAAGCCGCCGGGGTACCGACCGCTGCCGCGCGACTGTGTCTGTCTATGGACGAGGTGGTCGCCGCGCTGGATGAGTTCGGTGCTCCTTATGTTGTGAAGGACGACGGCTTGGCGGCCGGAAAGGGTGTCATCGTCACCGACAGTCGCGATGCTGCCATCGCTCACGCCGCCAGTTGCTCGAAGGTGGTCATTGAGGAGTACCTCGACGGTCCCGAGGTGAGCCTGTTCGCCCTCAGCGACGGCGAGCATGTGCTGGCCTTCGAGCCGGCCCAGGATTTCAAGCGAGTCGGTGACGGCGACACGGGTCCCAATACCGGCGGCATGGGGGCCTACACGCCGCTGCCGTGGGCGCCGGAGGGCCTGACCGAGCAGGTCGTGGCCACCGTCATCCAGCCCACCATCGACGAGATGCGACGCCGGGGCACCCCTTTCGTCGGCTTGCTGTACGCCGGGTTGGCTTTGACCAGCAGGGGAGTGCGGGTGGTGGAGTTCAACGCCCGGTTCGGTGATCCGGAGACCCAACCGCTGCTCACTCGGTTGCAGACTCCACTGGGTGGGGTGCTGTATGCCGCGGCCACCGGAACCCTCGATCAGCAGCCGCCGTTGGCATGGGGCAGTGGTGCCGCCGTCGGCGTGGTGATCGCCGCGGAGGGCTACCCGGCGTCCCCGCGTCGCGGTGATGTGATCAGCGGGGCCGACCTCGAGGGTGTCTTCCACGCCGGAACCGCCCTGAACGACGAAGGGCGCCTGGTCAGTGCCGGTGGCCGCGTCCTGACCGTGGTCGGCACCGGCACGACTTTGGCCGAGGCCCGTGCTGCCGCCTACGCCACAGTCGCCCAGGTCGATCTGCCTGGCGGTTTCCACCGCACCGACATCGCCGCCGCCGCATCTTCGCTACATCCCGGTGAAGTTGCTACGTCTGCGCCTGTAGCAACTTGCAGTACGTGTAGCGAAGAGGACGGGGAGGGGCGGGAATGATTCCGAATGTGTTGGCGACGCGGTATGCGTCGGCGGCGATGCGTCAGGTTTGGTCGCCGGAGGCCAAGATCGTCGCTGAGCGACGACTGTGGCTGGCGGTGTTGCGCGCCCAGGCAGACCTCGGGGTCGACTTCGGCGGGGACAACCCGGACGCGGTGATCGCCGACTACGAGGCCGTGCTCGATCAGGTCGATCTGGCCAGCATCGACGCCCGGGAACGCGTCACCCGCCACGACGTGAAGGCTCGTATTGAGGAATTCAATGCGTTGGCCGGCCACGAGCACATTCACAAGGGCATGACCAGTCGTGACCTCACCGAGAACATCGAACAGCGCCAGTTGCTGTCCAGTCTGGAACTGGTTCGCGACCGCATCGTGACCACCGTGGTCAGCATCACCCGGCTGGCGGTGCAATACCGCGACCTGCCGATGACCGGACGCTCACACAACGTCGCCGCCCAGACCACGACTCTGGGCAAGCGTTTCGCCTCGGCCGCCGACGAACTGCTCGTCGCCTACGACCGCGTCGACGAACTGATCAAGCGCTATCCGGCGCGCGGCATCAAGGGTCCGATGGGAACCGCCCAGGACATGCTCGATCTGTTGGACGGCGACACCGACAAGCTCGCCACTCTGGAGATGCAGGTGGCCGAGCACCTGGGATTCGCCCGGGTGTTCACCGCCACCGGCCAGGTCTATCCGCGCTCGCTGGACTACGACGTGCTGGCGGCCCTGGTGCAGGCCGGCGCCGGACCGTCCAGCCTGGCAACCACGATTCGACTGATGGCCGGGCAGGAGTTGGTCACCGAAGGCTTCAAAGAGGGCCAGGTCGGTTCTTCAGCCATGCCGCACAAGATGAACACCCGCTCCTGCGAACGGGTCAACGGCATGATGGTGCTGCTCCGCGGCTACGCCACCATGGCCGCCGATCTGGCCGGTGCACAGTGGAACGAAGGCGACGTGTTCTGCTCGGTGGTTCGTCGCGTCGCGCTCCCGGATGCCTGCTATGCGCTGGACGGCATGTTCGAAACCTTCCTGACAGTGTTGGACGAGTTCGGGGCTTTCCCGGCGGTCATCGAGGCTGAGTTGCAGCGGTTCCTGCCGTTCCTGACGACCACCAAGGTGCTGATGGCTGCCGTCCGGCATGGGGTTGGACGTGAGGCCGCGCACGAAGCGATCAAGGAACATGCGGTGGCGGTGGCGCTGGGAATGCGCGCCGGCGGTGCCAACGATCTGCTGGATCGGCTAGCCGCCGACCCACGCCTGGGGTTGTCGCGCGATCAGCTGGAAGCCGCTTTGGACGACCCGGTGCAGTTGACCGGATCGGCGCGGCATCAGGTGGATGTCATCGCTGCCCGAGTGGCTGAGCTGGCTGCGCAGTATCCCGAAGCGGCCGCCTACCATCCGGGGTCTGTCCTGTGAGGGCTTCACAAGCCCTTGCCCTGATCGGTATCGGAACGATCTCCGGATTCTTCTCCGGCTTGTTCGGTATCGGCGGCGGTCTGATCATCGTGCCGGCGCTGGTGGTGCTGCTGAAGTTGGACCACAAGCGCGCGGTGGCGACCTCACTGCTGGCGATTCTGCCGGCGGTGACGGTCTCGATGATCGCCTACGCCGCGCAAGGCAGCATCTACTGGGGTGTGGGGGTGCTGCTCGCCATCGGGGCGGTAATCGGCGCTCAGCTGGGTGCCTGGCTGCTGCGACGGATCAGCCGTCGGGTAGCGCAGTGGATCTTCGTCGGCTTCGTCGTGGTGATGGTCATTCAGATGTTGATCGTGATCCCCAACCGTGAGGCTGTCTTCGTCCTGGACTGGCTCAACGGTGCCGGACTGCTGGCTTTGGGTCTGGTGGCCGGGGCGCTGTCCTCACTGCTGGGAATCGGCGGCGGCGGAGTCGCAGTGCCGATCATGATGGTGTGGTTCGGTCTGGGTGACCTGGCAGCCAAGGGTGCGGCGCTGGTCATGATGCTCCCCGGGGTGGCGTCGGGGGTGTATTCGAATCTGCGCCGTCACATGGTCAACATCCGTGCCGGTCTGATCATCGGCCTGGGTGCGGTGATCACCGGCCCGCTGGGAGCCTGGGTGGCGCACCTGATCACCGCCCAATTGGCATCGTGGCTGTTCGCGGCTTTCCTGGCCTTCATCGGCATCAGCATGGCCCGCGAAGCGCTGCGTCCAGCGTTGGTAGATCAGCCCGGCCAGCGGTGAACGATATCCCCGGGCCGTTCGATTACCGCTGAGCCGGTTGCCGGACACCACAGCAACCCCCAGACCAGCAGTGCCGCCGCGAACAGCATGCCGGTTCGCCACAGGATGGCGTACCCGCCGGTGCGCGACCCGGAGCCCTTGGGCTGAAGGAACTCCGAGTCGCGCGCCTTATCCCCCGCACTCATGGTGGTCACTTGCGTGACACCAGGAGCCCGTCGATGACGACCTTCTTGCTGGACTTGGTCGTGATCGTGATTGTGGCGGTGGTCGACGAGGACAGTGTGGGCAGCGCGATCAGTACCCGGTTCTTCGTGCCGCTGGCGGAGAGCTTGTAGGTTCCGAGTACCCGGGAGCCGACCTTCACCACCACGGAGCCACCATTGCGAACTTTGGTGACGAGCAGCGCCAGTCGGCGCACCGAGGCGCCGGACGCCCGCAGGCTCACCTTCGCCTTGGTGGCGGTGCGCAGTGTGTGGGCATAGGCCTTGACTGACGTCGACTTCTTCCAGGTGCCTTTTGCGCTGAGAGTGCGATCGTCAATGGGGGTGTTGAGGCAGGTTTCAGCAGTCCAAGCCGACACCAATCCGTTGCTGCCACGAGCGCGGCTCGAGAAGCAGTACGACGACCCTGCCGCCAGGTTCATCGTCGCCGACGTGGCCGTGGTGGCCGACTTCCAGGAGACATACGACCCGTAGCCGCCCTTCCACGATGCCTTGCGATAGCGCACGTCGTAGTTGGCCAATGCTGAGGTTCCGGCTTTGCCACCCCAGGAGATTCGCTGGCTGGTGTTGGTGACCCACAGTGGCACCGCGCTGATCCGGGCCGACGGTGCGCCAGGGTTAGCTGGTGTCGTCGTGGGGGTGGATGTCGGCGTGGCTGTGGGGGTCGGCGTCGGCGGTGTCGTGCTGGTTGAGCCGGTCGTCGTGAAGGTCTGGTCAGCGCCGTAGTAGGTGTTGGCTCCGACGACATAGCGGAATCGCCAGTGGTAGGTCTTCCCGGCCTGCAGCACCGATGTGTTGTCGGCCTTCTTCCAGTCGGTGTAGGGCTGCCAGTACGGGCCGCCTGCTGGGATCGCCACCGAGTCGCTGAACAATCCATAGCTGGTGGTGGTCCCGATGTCGAAGTAGCCGGTCCCGGATACACCACCGCTGTAGAGGGTCGCCTTGGATACGGCGCCGGTGTTGGTGATGCTGGTGGTGGACGGAGCGGTGTAGCTCACCTGAGGGTTCTTGGCGAAGACGTAGGCGTTCTGCGTCACCGGGATGGTCGGGTTGGAGTTGCCATCGGCGACGGTCAGGTAACCGCCGAAGATAGAGTTCGTCAGCGGCCGATCTGACACGACGGGGATCTGCCATTCCCAGTTCTTGCCCTGTGGCAACGGCCACATGCGGGCGTGCGCGGTATCCGGGGACAGCACCGTGAGGCCGCCATTGGGTCCGGAACTCAAGCTGGACGGGCAGTCTCCAGGATCGGCTACGCCGGTGGCGTAGCACTGAATCTTGTGGGAGGCATCGATTGCGGTGGTGGTATTGGCTGGCAGGACGAACTCCGGGCTGACGTACTGGCCGCTGCACGCATTGCCCATGCCATAGACCACGATGTGAAGCCAGTACACCTCCCCGGGGGCCGGGCTGCCCGCCGAAGAGTCCCCGCGGTAGCCGGCATAGGCACCGACGCCGTACTCGTAGTAGGGCGCGCCTTGGATGATGGACACGCAGTTCAGAATCGACGAGTACTTGACCGACCCGTCATACCAGGTCGGCGCCGCCTGGGCGGGGGCGGGCGCGATGGCGAGTAGGCCCAAAGCGATGATCGCGATGATGAGCTTGCGCACGATGTTCTCCTTCTGGAAACCCTGTTCACTCAATGGTGGGAGCAGGGCGATTCCCAGGCGTCCCTGATCAAAGGACTTTTATCCCGCTGCCGCGACCGGACGGTGGGTGCGGCAGTAGGGTCAGCCCATGGTCGAAAGGCTTCGCCAACGATTGATCGCGGTTTTGGGACCACCGGGCGAGGACTTCCGGGCGCAGTTGCTCGCCGTGGCGACCATGGTCGGAGTTCCGGTGAGTTGGCTGTCGGCCCTGATCAATCTGATCCTGGGCGGGCCGATCGAATCGGTGTTGGTCAACCTGCTGGCCGGGTTCGCCATCTTGGGGTTGTTCGGGTTCGCCCGTCATACCGGGCGCTATCAGCTCACCTATGTGATCGCCGCCATCACCTTGTTCCTGGGCGTCTTCCCCTGGCTGTTCTTCAGCGGCGGTGGCATTACCGGAGGCATGCCCATCTTCTTCATGTTCGCGATCGCGTTCTCGGCCATTCTGTTGGAGAAGGTAGCGCTATGGGTCATGGTGCCGGCCGAGGCCGCCGTCTTCGCGGCCTGCCTGTACGTGGCGTACCGCTACCCGCAGACGGTGACTCCGTTCAGCTCGCCCCTGAGCCAGGTCATCGACATCGCCTTTGCGATGATCGCTACCGGGATTGCGATGGTGGTCTCGGTGCGCATGCTGGTCGGTATCTATGAGCGCAATCGACGGCAACTGCAGCAGCGCAATACTGAACTGGCACGCACCGATGTGGCCAAGACCGAGTTCTTGGCGATGGTCGCGCACGAACTCAACACGCCGCTGGCAGTGGTTCGGATTCATGCCGAGGAGTCGTCGCATCGCCTGGCGGAGCGTCCAGGACCGGCCGATCCGGAGTTGGGTAACTTGGCGGTGATCGAGGCCGAATCGACACGCCTGGCGCGGCTGGTGAACCAACTGCTCGATCTGGCTCGATTCGAGGATGACAGCATCGCGCTGACACTGCGTCCCGAAGTCTTGGACACCCTGGTTCAGCAGACATTGCAGGCCTACGGATCGGTGTGGGCACAGACCGGCAACACCATCGAAGTGCGGCGCAACTCATCGGCGCCGCCGGTGTTGGTTGATCGGGAAAGGGTCATCCAGATTCTGGTCAACCTGGTGTCGAACGCGGTGCGGCACACCCATGGCGGCACGGTCACCATTGGGGTGAAGGTGCTGGACTCCGCGGCGGAGCTGTCGGTTTCCGACACCGGCGAGGGCATTCCGTCGGTCTTGCTCGCCCAGCTGGGAGATCAGCCGATGCGTGGCCATCGAGATGGGGTGCGCTCGGCTAAGGACGCTGGGCTGGGCGTCGGGCTGGTCATCACCAAGCATCTCGTCACCGCCCACGGCGGCGACTTCCGCATCGAGTCTGCGCTCGGTGAAGGAACCACGGTGCGCTGCAGCTTCCCGCTGGCTTGACGCGGCTAAGGCGCGGTGGGCGGATCGAATCTGACCTGACGGAATACGTAACGCCGTCCCGAGGAGTACTCAAGCTCGAACGCACTGGCAGCATCGAGGGCGAGTTTTCGCCGTAGTGCGGAGACTGTCTGTCGAACAGTGTTGGTCGGCGTGACAGCCTTGACCTGCCAGACCGCGGTGAGGAGTTCCTCCTGGGTGAACCCCACCCCGATGTTGGCGGCGAGGTAGCCCAAGAGTTGCAGCTCCATTTTGCTCAGCTTGATGTCGCGTCCGTCGAGAGTTACTCGTCCGGTGAGGAAGTCCACGTGTAGCGGAGGCAGGTCGATGCGGGCCGAGCGCGGTGCTGCGCTACGACGCAATTGAGCGTTGATACGGGCAATGAGCACCTCGACGGTGAACGGCTTGGTGATGTAGTCGTCACCACCGGATTCCAGTCCGCGCACGATCGCCGGGTCCTGCCCCATGGCGGTGAGATAGATGATGGGCGCAGCGGTCACCGGACGCAGCCAGCGACACAGGTCATAACCAGATCCGTCGGGCAGGAGAACATCCAGCAGCACGACATCGGGCTGGTGTTCCCACACGGCCGCTTTCGCTTGGGCTACCGAGCCGGTCTCGATCGCGACGAAGCCGTGATCGCTGAGCTGCCGCGCGATGGCATGCCGCAGCTCGACCTCGTCTTCGACGATGAGGACGATCGGCGCTCGTCGGACAGGTTCGGCCATGGGGCTCCCAGTAGGACGGCAACGGTGAACTTGTGCGTAAGCGAAGATAGCGGATCGCCGCAGCTGTGGGCACTGGGTACTTCGCCGCCGCAGCGCGTGATGAGCCGGGGCTCGCCTGCCCCTCGCACATGGCTAGGCTTGCCCCATGGTTGATCTCCCACTCCTGCACACCGGCAAAGTCCGTCGCCTTTACCGCTGGTCCGATGATCAGATTCTGATGGTGGCCACCGACGCCATTTCGGCCTTCGACTTCGTGCTGGACACTCCGATCCCCGACAAAGGTGTTGTGCTCACCCAGTTGTCGCAATGGTGGTTCAACCAGATCGACTTTCCCAATCACGTCGTCTCCGTTGACGTTCCCGAGGAGTTCGCCGGACGCGGCGTGATCGTGGAGTCCCTCGACATGGTGCCGGTGGAGTGCATTGCACGCGGCTATCTCACCGGTTCGGGCTGGAAGGAATACCAGACCTCCCGCACGGTGTGCGGCATCCCGCTGCCGGAGGGCCTGGTTGACGGCAGCAAACTACCCGAGCCGATCTTCACCCCCTCGACCAAAGCTGAGATCGGCGAGCACGACGAGAATGTCGACTACGCCACCATCGTTGCTTCGCAGGGGGCGGATCTGGCGGCGAAACTGCGGGATGCGACCGTGCAGATCTACACCGCGGCCGCCGACCTGGCTGCCGAGCGCGGCATCATCCTGGCCGATACCAAGTTCGAGTTCGGGCTGCGCGCCGACGGCACCCTGGTGCTGGCCGATGAAGTGCTGACCCCGGACTCTTCGCGGTTCTGGGACGCCGAAACCTGGCAGCCCGGCAAGAGTCTGCCCAGTTTCGACAAGCAGTACGTGCGCGATTGGCTCACTCAGGAATCCGGCTGGGACAAAGCCTCGGACACCCCGCCGCCGGCGCTGCCCCAGACTGTGGTGGCCGCCACCCGCGAGCGTTATCTGGAGGCGTACCGACGCTTGGTCGGCACCGACCTGGTGCTCGGCTGAACGGCGGCTCAGGAACTGCTGCCGGACTTCTTTCCCCGGGCGACGACACCGTTGACGCCCACGATCCCGATCCAGGTGACGATCAGGCCGGCAAGCCCGGCGGCGTCGGCGGCGATAGCCGATAACGGAATGCCGATCCCCAGCGAGACGATGGCCAAGGCCAACGTGCTGTTGCTCTTTCGGGCTGGTGCTGCGGGAACGGGAACAATCGCCGGCGGAGCCGGTGGCGTCGGAGTCACGGGTACCGGCAACGCTGGCTGCGGCGTACTCGTCGGCGGCTGGGACCAGAGCTCTTCGTTGGAAGGCTCCCTGGTGGGAGGTTCGGGGATGGTGCTCACAAACGACAGCTTAACGGCTGGGCCGATCCTGCCAGGATGCGGTCTTTTGCCCGCGGCGGAATCGGCGGAGTGGGCGAACGCGATGCGGGCCTAGGGTCGAGGCAGTGCCTCGAAAGCCGCCTGTGCGGCAGCCTGATCGCGCGACTCCCAGGAGCCGAACGGTTCGGGTTCGAATCGCGGACGGGTCTTGCTGCCCGCTCGCTTCCAGACCCCGATGACCTCGCCGTTGCGGACGATGGTCCCGCGGAACATGCCATTGTTGCCCGGCACGATCCGCTGCAGGTGCTCTGGCTGCACTGCGAAGCCGCGATCGCTGTAGCCCAGCATGAACTCATCGAAACCGGGTAGCAGCAACAGTCTGCGGGCCTGACTGCGCTGCTCGGACAGCCGGCGCGGCAGCTCAGGATCCATCAGGTGATCGGCGCCCGCAGGGCTGTACTCCACGAACTCCGCAGCCACCGCCGCGACGGCCTCGCGTGCCTGGCCGGTGGTGATCGATGCCCAGCGTGAAAGGTCCGCCGCCGTAGCGGGTCCATGGCTTCGCAGGTAGCGACGGGCCAACTCGGCCAGCGCCTCGGTGGTGTCGAGTCGGCGGGATTGGGGTATCCAGGCTTTGAAGTCGACTACCAGTTGTTCGCCGTCGGCCATCGGGCCGAGTACCACTGTGGCCTCTTGGCACAGCCGTGCCAGCAGGTGGCCGCCCGCCTGCGGATGAGTGAGCACACCGGCCTGCTCCCACAATGCGAAAAGCTCGCTGCGGCGCAGTGCCGCGCCTCCGGTGAGTGCGGCAAGGGCGGTATCGCGGGCCCGGTCGATCGTCTCGTCGGTGATGCCGAGGTTTCGGCGCCGCTGTGCTGCGCCGGCGATCATGCGTGGCCCGGTGAGGCTGAGAAGCCAACCCACGTCTTTGGCCGGTACCAGGTGCAGCGTGCCGCGCATCGGCCAGGATCGAACGATGGTGCCGCGATTGAGCGATTCGATGACGGCAGCAGGACTGCGGTCGAGGCTGCGCAGAGCGACTGACGTGATCGCGCCGGGCAGATCCTGCGCCTGGATCGCGCCGAGATGTTCGACCACGCTGAGCGGGTCTGGCAGGTCCGCGCCGGCCAGTCGGTGGCCGACTAGGCGAAGCAGGGCCACGTCGCGGGAGCGCGTCATAGCTTCAGTATGACGGTCACTCGGTATCGCGTCGGCGCCGACCGAACCAGTACCGAATCCGCCGGGTGCGCCACCGGACAGCGCGTCGCAGGTGAGCAATGATGCTGCGCTGGGGTCGGTCTGCGGCCTGGTTCAGGATTCCCACGACGGCTGCGGTGGCGATGTCCACGGGGACCTCGGCCAGTTGCAGCGGGTCGATGGTCTGAGTCGGACGTGATGGCGGCGGTTGGGCCGGCCCGTAGTGGTCCAGATCGCCCACGATGCGCACGCCACTGGCGCGCAGTCGTGCGGTAGTGCGTCGGTCTTGCGCCAAGGCCTGCTCCAGCGGTTCGGTGCCCAGCCTGATCCGCGGCTCGTCGGGTGCCGGCCGACGGTTGAGGAGGTTCACCACCAGACCTCGGGCGATGTAGCGCTGATAGGTGGCCTGCGGGGTGCCGGTGCCGCGCAACTCCTGGGAGACCGCCGAGACGAGAGCCACCTCCGGAGCGGTCAAGCTGCGATTGGTATGGAATCCCTGCGTGGTCTCGGGTGGGTCAAGGAAGCCGTTGGGCAATGCCAGCAGTTGTTCGGTCACTCGAGGCAGGGTGTCGCGATGGGCTGGATCGATGATGATGCCGGTCACCGAATCCGGTCCGACGATCGCGGCCCAGCGCTCCACGAGCGCGGCATGGTCGAAGTGGCGGGTACGGGATTCGTCGCGGCCGGTTCGCTCCAGGCAGTCCAGCGCCCACTGGTCCAAGGGGCCGGTGTGGCGTCCGCTCTTGATGAGTTGTTGCCATTCCGAGGGCAGCAGGGAGTGCAACGGCCGCAGCCCGATGAGAACGTGGATGGGTCCATCGAACTGGTCGCACAAGGAGCGCGCGGCGGCGTCGTCGAGAGTGGCCAGCCGTTCGTAGGAGATCCAGACGCGCGTTGATGGCGCCGCACTGCGGATTTCGTCGAGCAGGTGCTGGCCATGCTCAGCATCGGCGCTTTGCCGTTCGGCACGCGACCATCCCCAGCTGAGGCCCGCCAATGCAGAGCAGCCCCAGCGGTGATTGAGCCCGTCTCCGGGGTACAACACGCCCTGCTCCAGTAGTGCGTCGCGTCGGACGGCGGCCGTGTGCTGCAGCGCTGTCGTGCCGGTCTTGAACGGCCCGATCTGAAGCAAACGGGTGCCTGGTGGGATTGCCGACACCAGATCACTCACCCGGGCACGGTAGTCAGCTGAGGTTACTCAGCGGTGACCAGTTGCTGAATTCTGGGGGACGCAGTCAGTTCGTGAACCGCCCGGTGTGGGCATTGAGGGCGAAGGTCCTGGTGAAATCCTGACGTGACAGCGAACGCACCAGCCTGAGGCCCCGGTTCTGGCGGTCCACGGCAGGCACTCCGGAGACGGCGCCGATGATCACCGAGGTGAACCAACCGCCTTCGATGGTGCCCTTCTTGGTGAGTTCGACGGTGAGGATTCCGGATACGCCACCGAGTCCGCGGGTGTTGAAGTTCTTGCCTGCGAAGTTACCCAGCGAATAGGCGATCAGCCGCCCGCGGTATTTCTCGATTCCGCGCAGGACGTGCGGCCCTGACCCCAGCACGAGGTCGGCTCCGGCTTTGACCACAGCATGCGCAAAGGCGCGTGGATTGCCGCGTCGCTCGCCGTAGGCGTACTCGGCGGTCTTGGGGGTATGTCGTTTGTCGACTCCCTCGGCGCCCAGGTGGGCGACAACGACGACGACGTCGGCCTTCTTGGCCGCCTGTTTCACCAGGCGCTGGGCGTTGGCGATGTCGTTGACATTGTTGTTTCGTGAATAGGGCGAGAAGCCGATCAGGGCAACCCGGATGCCTTTGACGCGGCGCACCGTGATCTGTCCGGCCATGCCGGTGTAGGCGATCTTGTTGGCCTTGAGTTGGGCCTGGGTCTGGGCGAGACCGCGCGCCTTGTAGTCGTAGGTGTGGTTGTTGGCAACGCTCACCGCGTCGATTCCGGCCCAGGGGAGTGCCTTCGCGTAGGACGGCGGCGCGCGGAAGGTGAAGCACGAGCCGGAGGTAGAGCCGTCGCACTTGGTGGGACGACCCTCGGTGGCGTAGGTGCCTTCCAAGTTGACGATCATGAGGTCGGGTTGTTGAAGCTGGCGTCGCACCTTTGCGAAGAGGTCGCGGCCGCCATGGCCGGGGTTGCCGGCCTTCGAACCGGGGGTCATGTCGCCAGCCCAGCCGATGGTGATCGACGTGGTGCTCGCCTGCGCCGGTGATTCCGGTTCGGCGGCGCCGGCAGGAACAATGGGGAGCAAACTCGTTGAAACTGCGACTAATGCACTCAATGCCGCCATAAACGGCACGCCGTGCTGCGGAACCTTTGGTGCCACGGGTTCCCTCCCCTCTCCGGCTGGGAGCTTAGTGGGAGGCGTCCAGCGTTGGCTGAGATTTCGGTGATATCGGCGAATGCTGCCACTATTGCCCGGTGAATGTGGTCGCTCAAGCCGCCTTTTTGGTGGCATTTCCGGTCGTCGCTGCGGTTCTGGGGTCGGTGATCGCCTTGGTGCGTCCGCCCGGTCCGCGCATCGTGTCAGGCATTCAGCATTTCGCCGCGGGGGTGGTGATGGCTGCCTTGGTCGGTGAGATCATGCCCGAACTGCAGGCCGAACATCAGCTGATCTGGGCCATTGCGGGATTCGCAGCTGGTGCTTTGTTGGTGCTTGCCTTGGGGGCCTACGGACGCAGGACCGAGGAAGCCGCCGAAGCCCATCGCGAAGCCGCGCACGGGTTGCGGGTCAAGACCATCACCAAAGCGGCCACCGCAGCACTGCCCATCGGCATGCTTTCGGCGATGGCCATCGACTTGCTGCTCGACGGCGTACTCATCGGCGTGGGCGCCCAGCTGGGCTTTGCCCAGGCCTTGGTGCTGACCATTGCGCTGACTTTGGAGATCCTGTTTCTGGGACTGTCGCTCATGGGTGAGCTGACCGATGCCGGTCTGAGCAAGGTGCGCGCGGGCTTGGTCGCTCTCGGTCTCGGGCTGGTGACCGCAGTCGGTGCGGTCGGCGGGGCAGCGCTGTTGCAGGGCGCCGGCGACCAGGTCATGTCGGCGGTGCTGGCCTTCGGTGCGGCCGCCTTGCTGTACCTGGTGGTGGAGGAACTGCTCGTCGAGGCCCACGAGGAGAAGGAATCGGTCGCCCTGGGAGCGATGTTCTTCCTGGGTTTCCTGGCCATCTACGTTCTGGGTGCCCTCGCAGCGTAGTCGGCATGGATGACAGGCAGCGCACCTCGATCAGCGCATTCCTTGACCTGATCCTTCGCCATAGTCCCCAGACGGTGGGTTTCAGCCTCGACTCCCACGGCTGGGTCGACTGAGGTCGTAACACTCTCGTCGGCTGGGCCGAGTAGCGTTGGTGAGGGAGCTTAGGGGGTTAGCGGTGAAGCGAACCATCAACGCAGTGGCCGTGATCGTCGCGCTGGGTCTACTCGTGACCGGGTGCACCAATGCTGCGGCGACCCCAGCTACGACACTCAGTCCGGTGGCCGCGCAGTCTGCGACAGCCGTTCAACCCGCGACGGCTGGGGCGTCGTTGCGCTTCGCCGTGATCGGCGATTACGGAATGGGTAACCGGAATGCTGCGAGGGTGGCCAAGCTGGTGCGTTCCTGGAAACCGTCGTTCATCATCGCCACCGGCGACGACTATTACGCACCGGCCGGTGGCACCGGCAGTACCCGCTATGACCGCTCCACCGGTGCCTTCTACTGTGCCTGGCTGGCCGACGTCTCCACTCGCGGCAGCCACTGCCGCCCCGGCGAGGCGACGGTGAACGCCTTCTTCCCAGCATTGGGCAATCACGATTACAGCGATGCCCGGCCCGGGCCGTCTACCTACCTGCGCTACTTCCGGCTACCGGGACGAGGTATCGCCAATAGCTCGGGCAATGAGCGCTACTACGACTTCGTGCAGGGACCGGTCCACTTTTTCGTCCTCAACTCCAACTCCCGAGAGCGTGACGGCATCAGTCGCACCTCGGCTCAGGCGCGGTGGCTGAAGAAGCAGTTGGCGGCCTCCACGTCGCCGTGGAATGTCGTCTACGACCATCACCCGCCCTACTCCTCGGACCGCACTCACGGCTCCACGGCCATCATGCGCTGGCCGTTCGCGAAGTGGGGTGCCGACGTGGTGCTGTCGGGCCATTCCCACACCTACGAGCGCATCAAGCGTCGCGGAGTGGTGTATTTCGTCAACGGCCTCGGGGGTGCGGCTCGCTACCGGTTCGGCAAACCGGTCGCCGGCAGTGCAGTCCGCTATCGCGCGAACTGGGGGGCCCAGCAGGTGACTGCCACAGCCGACAGGCTGAGCTTCGCGTTCTACTCCATAGCCGGCAAGCGCATCGACCGCTACACGCTGACCCGCTGAGTAGGGCTAATCGACCCAGACTCGGGCATTGCGGAACATCCGCTGCCAGGGGCTTTCCTGACCGACCGGTGCAGGCGTCCAGGAGAGCTGGGCATTGCGAGCTACCCGTTCGGGGTGCGGCATCATCGCGGTGAAGCGGCCATCGGTGGTGGTGACCGCCGTGAGGCCGTCCGGGGAACCGTTGGGGTTGGCCGGATAGGTCGTGGCCGGATTGCCGAAGGCGTCGATGAAACGCCCCGCCCGCACCACGGACGCCACGTCGCCGCGCACCGAGAAGTCGGCCAGACCCTCGCCGTGAGCGACGGCGACCGGCAGCTTGCTGCCGGCCATGCCGGCGAAGAACAGCGAGGGTGAATCCAGAATCTCAACCTGGGACAGCCGGCCCTCGAACTGCTCGGAGCGGTTACGGGTGAACACGGGCCAGGCCTCGGCTCCGGGAATGATGTCGGCCACCGCGGCGAACATCTGGCAGCCATTGCAGATTCCCAAACCGAAGGTGTCGGGGCGGGCGAAGAATGCGGCGAATGCCTCGGTCAATGCCGGATTGAACAGAATCGACCGTGCCCAGCCCTCACCGGCACCCAGAGTGTCTCCGTAGGAGAAGCCGCCCCCGGCCACCAAGCCGATGGCGTCGCCGAGATCGAAGCGTCCGTTCTGCAGATCGGTCATGTGGACGTCGTAGGAATCGAATCCGGCCGCAGCGAAGGCATAGGCGGTCTCCACGTGGCTGTTCACGCCCTGTTCGCGCAGGATCGCCACGACCGGCCGCGCCCCGGTATTGAGGAACGGCGCCGCGATGTCGTCGGTGGGGTCATAGGTCGGCTCGGTGACGAGTCCGGGGGTGTCTGCTCCGAACGCTGCATGCTCTTCGTCGGCGCACTCCGGGTTGTCGCGCAGCTTGGCCATGCGCCAGGAGACCTCATCCCAGGCCTGGGCCAGGTCGCGGAGATCTTCGTTCAGCAGCTCCGTGCCGGCTGCGGTGCGGACGTGGACGCGCCGGTCGGGCGTGCTGAGACCAACGACCGAGGTGAGCTCGGCCAGTCCGTGATCGGCCAGTACCTGCACCACTTCGGCCTCGTTCTGGGGATGAACCGCGAGCAGGACACCCAGCTCTTCGCTGAACAACGCCGCCACGTCGTCAACTTCGAGCTCGAGCCCGGTGCCCCCGGCGAAGGCCATTTCGCATGCGGCCGCCCACAACCCGCCGTCGGAGCGGTCGTGATAGGCGCTGACTCGGCCATCGCGTAACTCGGCTAGGGCGGCGGCGAGATTGACCAGCCGCGCCGGATCATCCAGATTGGGCACCTCATCGCCGAACTGGTTGGTCACCTGGGCCAGCATGGAGCCGCCGAGCCGGTTCCTGCCCGCTCCCAGATCGACAAGGATCAACACCGAGCCGGACGGCAGCTGTGGCGTCCAGGTGCCCTCGACCGAATCCAGCGAGGCGAACGCCGAGACCACCAGGGAGACCGGCGAGGTGACCTGTTTCTCCTCGCCATCCTCGGCGGTCCACCGAGTGCGCATCGACAGGGAATCCTTGCCCACCGGAATTGAGATGCCCAGTGCCGGGCATAGCTCCATTCCCACGGCGTGCACGGTGTCGTACAAGGCGGCGTCCTCACCGGGCTCGCCGCAGGCGGCCATCCAGTTCGCCGAGAGCTTCACTCGACTCAACTCCACCGGTGCTGCCAGCAGGTTGGTGAGCGCCTCGCCAACAGCCATCCGTCCCGAAGCCGGGGCGTTGACTGCAGCCAGCGGCATGCGTTCCCCCGACGCCATGGCCTGCCCGGCCAGGCCGGTGAAGTCACTGAGGGTGACGGCCACATCGGCTACCGGTACCTGCCACGGTCCGACCATCTGATCACGGTGATTCAGCCCGCCCACCGACCGGTCGCCGATGGTGATCAGGAAACGCTTGGATGCGACGCTGGGGTGCCGCAGGATCGCATAGGCGGCCTCGCGCACCTTCAGATCGCCCAGGTCGAGCGGCTCGCTGGTCCAGGTGACGTGCTCGACATCGCGGCACATTTTCGGCGGCTTTCCCAGCAGCACGTTCATCGGCATGTCGATGGGACGGTCGTCGTCAGGGGAGTCCGCCGGCCCGGGGGCGAGGACCAGCTGGCCGTCGTCGCGGGCCACGCCGACCACGGCGAAGGGGCAGCGCTCCCGCTCGCACAGCGCGGCGAACCGCTCCAAGGATTCCGGCGCGATGGCCAGGACGTAGCGCTCCTGGCTCTCGTTACACCAGATCTCCTTCGGTGCCATGCCGGATTCCTCCAGCGGCACCGCCGAAATGTCGAAGCGGGCACCCATGCCGGCGTCGTCGACCAGCTCGGGAAAGGCATTGCTCAGCCCGCCCGCGCCGACATCGTGGATGGCCAGGATGGGGTTATCGGAGCCGAGGTTCCAGCAGTGGTTGATGACTTCCTGGCCTCGGCGCTGGATCTCGGGGTTGCCGCGCTGCACCGAATCGAAATCCAGCTCTGCGGCATTGGCCCCCGCCGCCATCGAGGACGCCGCGCCCCCACCCATACCGATCCGCATTCCTGGTCCGCCGAGTTGAATCAGCAGCGACCCGGCTGGATAGCGGATCTTGTGAGTCTGGGAGTCGCTGATCGCGCCCAGGCCGCCGGCGCTCATGATCGGCTTGTGGTAGCCGCGACGAACGCCGGCCACGGTCTGTTCGAAGACCCGGAAGAAGCCGCCCAGGCCGGGGCGACCGAACTCGTTGTTGAATGCTGCCGCGCCCAGTGGCCCAGTGGTCATGATCTCCTGGGCTGAAGCGATGTGGGCCGGGGCGCCGTAGTCGTCGGCTTCCCACGGCTCCGCGGTGCCGGGCAGGTGCAGATTGGACACCGCGAAGCCGGTCAGACCTGCCTTGGGCTGGGAGCCCCGTCCGGTCGCACCCTCGTCGCGGATCTCACCGCCGGAGCCGGTAGCAGCGCCCGGGAAGGGACTGATGGCCGTGGGATGGTTGTGGGTCTCGACCTTCATCAGCACGTGAACCAGGTCTTCGCGGGCGCTGTACTTGCTCGGCCCATCGGTGCCTTCGGGCACCCAGCGGGTGATGGTGCCGCCGGTCATGATCGAGGAGTTGTCCGAATAGGCGACGACGGTGTGCTGGCCGGCGAGTGCCTCGGTGTTGCGGATCATGCCGAACAGGGAGGAATCCTGGGCGGTGCCGTCCACAACGAAATCGGCGTTGAAGATCTTGTGGCGACAATGCTCGGAGTTGGCTTGGGCGAACATCGTCAACTCCACATCGGTGGGGTTGCGGTCCAGGCCGGTGAAGGCCGTGACCAGGTAGTCGATCTCGTCATCGCTGAGTGCCAAGCCGAAGCTGGTGTTCGCCTCTTCGATGGCCGCCTTGCCTCGTCCGATCACATCGATGCGGGCCATCGGCTCGGCATCACGCTCATCGAACAATGCAGCCGAAGCGGCAATGTCGGCGAAGGTCGATTCGGTCATCCGATCATGCAGCAGTTCGGCGCAGGCTCGCCATTGCGCTGTGGTCAGCGGAGTGGCGCTGGCCAGGGTGTATTCAGTGACCCGCTCCACGTGGCGGATCGGAATCCCACAGTTGCGGGTGATGTCGGTTGCCTTCGACGCCCAGGGCGACAGCGTTCCCAGGCGGGGTCCGACCACGACGGTGCTGAGGTGGCTACCGCTGTCCGGCGCTGCCGCGGCAGGGCCGTAGCTGAGCAGGCGGTGCACGGTGTCGGCAGTCTCGGCGTCCAAGGCTGTTGAGGATGCCACCCAGTGCACGAAGCGTGCGCTGAGTGCGGTGACCGGTGCGACCTCCGCAAGGCGACGCAACAGCGCGGTTGAGCGGAACGGAGAGGTGGCGTTGCCGCCGCCGAAGCTGGTCAAAACGTTGGAATGCGCCACGACGCACAGCCTAATGGTGCCGGACACAGTGGCCGTCGCTGGTTCGGACTCAAGACAGCGCCGAGCTGGGGCTGCGGCTAGTCGCGGGTCACGACGGACACCAACCGGGACAGCTGGCTGTTCGGAGACACCGTCAGCAGGGCCTCGGCGCCGTCGACCGCGGTGCCGGCGGGCTCGGTGAGTTCCAAGGAACGCCAGTGAAGCCTCAGGTAGGCCAGGAAGCTGCTTCGGATGCGCGCTGAGGTGAACACCTCGCCCAGGACACATACCGCCGGGGGAGTGAGACCCATGAGTTGAACCCGGCGTAGCCCGGTCAATGCCGACTCGCTGAGCTCGGCGGCACAGTCGGCAAGGATGCGATAGGCGGCGACATCGCCGGTGGCGGCGGCTTGGTCCACGTCGTGGGCGAAGGCGGCGATTCGGCTCACCCGGCGCGGGTCGGCTTGAAGTTCGCGATACGCCGATGCGGGCTCCGGGAAGTACCGCAGCATTCGTTCGAGCAGTGCCGTGGTCTCACCGCGGCCGTCGAAGGCGCGCATGGCTGCACGCAGACCGGCCTGTCCGATCCAGAAGGCGCTGCCGAAGTCGCCGAGCAAGTGGCCCCAGCCGTCGACGCGGGCGGATGCGCTGGGTCCCACTGCCAGTGTCACGACGCCGGTGCCGGCGGCCACCACTACTCCGTGATGGTCACCGAGGGCGCCCAGGAAGCTGGTTGCGGAGTCGTGTGCGAGGGCGACTCGAGACACCCCAAGGGGAGTCAACAACTCCAACAGTTCGGTGGCATCGGGGGCGACCAGTCCACTGCAGCCGACGCCGACCTGGTCGGGCCGTAACTGGTGTTCGGCGGCGAAGGCGATGATGGCCGCCGCCAGCTGAGGCATCAGCGGACGGTCTGTCAGCACACCGGAGGTTTGCGATTCCCGCGTCTGGTCCGGCGCGCGGAATCGCAGGCGAATGCTGGATTGACCAGCGTCGACGGCGATGATTCCGCTCATAGGAATCAGCCTAGATACCGCAGGCCCAGTCGGCGAGCGGTATCAGCGACGACCGATAAAACCATCCATGGTGTGATTGATTCCGAAAAGGTCGAGCACGAGATCGAAGGCCACCGGGGGAAGGATGCGCAGTGGCGGCACCAGTCGCACCATCGGGGGCAGCACCAGCTGTTGACGGCCCGACTCGATGGCGTTCAGCACCTTCCGGGCCACCGCGGCCGGTTCCATGATGGGCAGCAGCAGCGGGAAGCGAGTCGTCACTCCCTCGAACATGCCGGTGCTGATGTAGTAGGGCGCTACGACCAGGGTGCGCACCCGGCTGCCCTGGGAGCGAAGCTCGGCTCGCAACGACTCGGTGAACCCGACTGCTCCCCATTTGCTGGCCGAATAGTCGGTCTGTTTGGCCACGCCGACAAGTCCGGCCGCGCTCGCGATGGTCACGATCATGCCTCGGTCGCGGGTCAGCATTCCGGGCAACAGCGCTCGCGAGGTCCAGAACCCCGCCAGAGTATTCACCTCGAAAGTTCGTCTGATCTGATTCTCACTGGCCTCGAGGAGCGGCTTTCCGGTGACTACGCCGGCGTTGTTGATCAGGATGTCCACGCTGAGTTCGGTGGCTGCGGCGGAAACGGCGTCAGCATCGGTGACATCAACCTGAGCCCAGGACCCGCCACAGGACTCGGCGGTCTGTCGGGCCGCCTCGGGATCGCGGTCCCAGACGATGACTTTCGCGCCGCGGGCGGACGCCTGGGTGCACAGTTCGCGACCCAGCCCGCTGCCGCCGCCGGTCACCAGAACCGTGGAACCGGCCAGATAGAGACCCTTCATCGCATCCTCCTAGCGCACTAGCTTGTTGAGCAGCCGAATACCGATCGTCATCGCCGAGGCATAGGTCTCGTTCGTTATCCCTGGCGGAGGGGCGATGGGAAGCAGTCGTTGATCGGCAACGGTCTGGGATTCGGTGTACTTCAGCAGGCCAACCGCACCATGCCGACGCCCGAGGCCGGAATCGCCCATGCCGCCCATCGGGGCATGATGGGAGCCGAAGGCAGGCGCGTAGCCGTCGTTGATGTTGACCGTCCCGGTGCGCAGCCGGGTAGCGACCGCACCACCCTGATGGGCTGACCAGATGCTGGCGTTGAGCCCATAGCGAGAGTCGTTGGCGGCGGTGATCGCTTCCTCGATGGAGGCCACCGGGTAGACCGAAAGCACCGGTCCGAAAGTCTCCTCGCGGTGAACGAGCATGCCTTCGCGCACTCCGGTGAGGATGGTGGGCTCATAGAAGAAGGGGCCCAGGTCAGGTCGAGCGCGGCCCCCAGTCAGCACCGTCGCACCGCGGTCGACAGCGTCGGTGACATGTTCGGTGACCGTTGTCAGCTGTTGGGCCGAAACCAGCGATCCGATGTCGTGGGACCAGTCGTGGCCGCTGCCCAGGCGCAAAGCCTGCGTCGCTTCGATGAGACGGGGGAGGAATTCCGCATAGACGTCGGCGTGGACGTAGGCGCGCTCGATGCTGATGCATAGCTGGCCGGTGTTGGCGAAGGCGGCCCGCGCGGTGCCGCGGGCAGCAGCGTCCAGGTCGGCATCGGGCAGGACCAGCAGCGGGTTTTTTCCACCGAGTTCGGCGGAGAAACCCATGAGCTGATCGGCGCAGCTTCGGGCGAGCATGCGTCCGGTGGCGGTGGAGCCGGTGAACATCAGGTAGTCCGCCGCTTCGATCAAGACCGGCCCGACGGTGGCTCCGGCGCCGGGCAGGACGGTGAAGAGGCCTTCGGGTAGCCCTGCCGCCGTCAACAGCTCAGCCAGCAGCAGCGCGCTCAGCGGCGTTTGCGAGTCGGGCTTCAGGACCACCGCGTTCCCGGCGAGAAGGGCTGCCACGGCATCGGTGGCAGGCAGAGTGAAGGGATAGTTCCAGGGGGTGATGATCGCGACGAGACCGACCGGGTGGTGGAACTCGACCACCTTGGTGAGAATCGGGATCACTCCCGGACGCCTCGTCGGACGCAGCACCGCCGGAGCCAGATTGGCGAAGACCCGTGCGCCGCGGGCGGTGTCCATCACCTCCTCGAAAGCGCTCAGCCGTGACTTGCCGGATTCATCCTGGATCGTGTCGAGAATGCGATCGCAATCCTGGAGTACCAGGTCGGCGAAACGTTTGATGATCCGGCTGCGCTCGGCCACCGATACCGCGGCCCAGTCATGCTGGGCGGCTCGCGCGGACCGGCATGCCTGCTGCACATCGGTTGCCGTGGCGGTGGGAACTGTTGCCAACTCCCGACCATCGAAGGGTGAACGCACGTTCAGCGTCGGTGCGGTGTTGGATCCTGCCATGGATGCCACCTCCTCGGGTGTGATCAGCGTACGCGGTGACGACACTCGCTGTGCAGCTGCTGTGAGCCGCCGGTGGACTTGTGTCATTTTCCCGAATACTGAGCGTCGTGTCATCCCTATTGGTGACACTAAAATGCCTAGTGGGGTGGCTAATGTTGGGTTTTCCTCAGATGGTGACCCGGACCGGTATTGAATCCATATAGTCTCTTGGCGGCGCCACACCGAGGTGGCGGCATTTGTTGGAGGAACCCCCATGCGACAGTCAGCTCTCCTGCGTGCCAAAGCACGCCAATTCGGACGCGGCGCTGCGGCCGTCCTGGTGTCTATGGCATTGGGATTCGGCTACCTCAGCGTCGAGGCGGCACCCGCCCGCGCCGCCGACGGCTTCACCATTCCCGACACTGAGCTCGCCGCCTGCGTGAACGCGGCGATCGGCGGGCATGTGGGGAACGACTACGGCACCTACGACCTGTACGGCCTCACTGCCTTGACCTGTGACGGGCTGGGTATCTCCGACCTGACGGGATTGGACAACGCCCCCTACCTGGTGGAGTTGAATCTGCCGAATAATCAGTTGCGATCAGTGGACGGGGTGCCCCTGTCTTCGGTGCAGACGTTGGACATCTCGAACAACCACATCTCTGATGTGTCGGCGCTGCACAATGCAGGTTATCTGACCACGCTGAGCGCCACCGGGCAGACCTTCTCCTGGACCATCCCTCTCAATGAGGCCACGGCGATCCCGGTGTACGACTCCAATGGTGGGGTGCCCGCCACGCTCACCTCGGTGGCCCCGGAATTGACGATCGGCGACGGCGAAGTCACCGGCACCGTTGTCGGCCAATACGCCTTGGACTTCGACAGCCTCGCCGGGGCCGGCGAGTTCTCCGGAACCGTGACGGTCATCGTGGCCGAAAGCGCCGTCCACATCCCCGACAGCGGCTTCGCGCAGTGCCTGGCCGACGATCTCGGACTGGTCGGATCGGACTTCGGCGTCGACGCCCTGGCGGCAATCGAGACGCTGGACTGCTCGGGTCGCGGCATCACGAATCTCAGCGGTGCGGAGTATCTGACGGGCGCCACCAGCCTCGACTTCTCCGGCAATGCACTGGCCCCCAGCGCCGATAACACCGATCCGCTCGCATCCCTGAGTGGGTTGACCTCATTGACGACGCTGAACCTCTCCGCTGCCGGTCTCACGGGGATCGCAACCCTGGCCTCGCTGACCGGTCTGCTCAACCTCGACATCTCCAGTAATGGTGTGTCCGACATCTCCGCCCTGGGCAGTCTCGCCGGTCTGGTTTCCCTCGATGCGACCGGCCAGCAGCTTACGCAGACCGTCGAGGCCGACACCGCCACAACCCTTGCGGTGTCTGACCGGTCGGGGAACCCGCCTGAGTTCGCCACTGTCACCGGAGTAAGCATCGAATCTGGCCAGGTCACCGCCGAAGCCGGCATCTATGACCTCAGCTTCGCCAATGCCACCTCCGGGGAAGGTGATCCGGTGACCTTCAGCGGAACCCTCGAGCTGCGCGCCCACGTTGACGTCCACTTCGAGAGTCTGGCCCTAGCGTCCTGCATTGCGGACCAGTTGGAGGTTTACCCCACCCCTGAGGTCTTCAGCAATCTGGACCTTGCCTCGGTCGTGGGTGTGTACTGCCCCGACTCGACGATCATGTCGCTGGAAGGTATGCAATACCTCACCAACCTGGCCTCGTTCGATGCTCCGGGCAATAGCATCGCCGACCTGACTCCACTGGCCACACTGCACAAGCTGGCATCGCTCAACCTGATCGACAACAAGATCTCCGACCTGAGCCCACTAGCCGATCTCACCGAGTTGCAGATCCTCTATGTGAGCGACAACATGCTGAGCAATATCGATACCCTCGCCGGTCTGTCGGCGCTGTCGCATGTGAAACTCGCGAACAACCATCTGACTGACCTGGATGCGTTGTCGGGTCTGACGGGTCTGTACGCCGTCTACGTTTCTGGCAATCAACTCACCGACTTGAGTGCGATCTCGGGCATGGGTCTGCTGCAGATGCTGGATGCTTCAGACAATCAACTCAGCGACGTCGCCGACTTCACCACCGCGAACCGGTCACTGCGCACGGTGTTGGTGGGCGGCAATCAGATCTCGTCCCTGGCTGGCGTCGAGAAGCTGAGCAAGCTGGGCACCCTCGATGCTTCCGGCAACCGGATCAGCAGTCTGGCGCCGTTGTCGACCCGATCGTCGCTGATGGTCCTGAACGTCTCCAGCAACAACCTCACCAGCCTCTCGCCCCTGGCGAGCCTGCCCTTGTTGCTGAGCGTGAAGGCCAGCGACAACCAGATCACCGATGTGAGCCCGCTGGCCGGCAAGTCGATGCTCGGCGAAATCGAACTGCACCACAACCAGATCTCTGATCTCAGCTCGCTGAGCGCGTCGACGGCCTACAGCATCAACGTCCGCAACCAGACGGTGTCGCTGAACGTGGTGCCGCAGGTTGCGACCGCGATCCCGGTGCTGGACCGCAGCGGTGCGGTGGCCACGCTGGGCGAGTTGCCCGCCGGACTGAGTGTCGCCGACGGCAAGATCACGGCCGATGCTGAAGGCACCTACTCGGTCACTTTCCGCAGCGGCGACTTCGCGGCAACAGGCGAGGAGTTCTCCGGCACGTTGACTGTCGTCGCGGCCTATCACACCTTCACGGCGCCCACCCCGACGATCTCGGGTTCGGCGCAGGTCGATGCGACTCTGACCGTGGATCCTGGTACCTGGGATCCGGAGCCCACCGCGTTGTCCTACCAGTGGCAAACAAATGGCGTGGACATCGAAGGCGCCACCAGCAGCACCTACCAGGTGCGGGCCGCTGACCTTGGGGCCGAAATCAGCGTCGTCGTCACCGCGACGCGAGACGAATACGCTCCGGCCACCGTCACAACGTCAGTGACCGTTCCGGTCGTCACCGCGAGCTTCACCGCGCCCGATGACGTGACCCTGTCGGGCACCTTTGCGGTCGGGAACACCGTCGGTGTCGACGCAGGCACCTGGGTTCCCACCCCGCAACAGCTGGCCTATCAGTGGTTGCGCAATGGCGTGGCCATCACCGATGCGAACGCAGCCAGCTACACCCTTACCGCCGACGACGCGAACAAGGCGGTCTCGGTGCGGGTAACGGCCAGTAAAGACGGCTACGCCAACACCTCGCTGACCTCGGCGGCCACGGTCGTCGCGCTCGGCACCATCTCCGGCGACAAGCCGGTGATCGTGGGCACCGTGGCCATCGGTCAAACGCTGCAGGTAGGCACTGGCTACTGGTCCCCGTCGCCGTCGTTGAGCTGCCAGTGGTACCGCGCCGGCTATGCGATTCCCGGTGCCACCGACTACACCTACGTGGTCGACGCCGCCGACGTCGGCAAGGCCATCACCGTCGCCCAGACCGGCACGGCCACGGGCTATCAGCCGCTGACGGTGCTGTCCAACCCGACCGCGGCAGTTCCGCAGGGAACGCTGAGCGCTCCGCAGTCGATCAGTGTTTCGGGCTCAATGGCCGTCGGTCAAACGCTGGTCGCCGATCCTGGCGAGTGGAGCCCTGAACCCGACGCCTTCAGCTATCAGTGGAAGAGCGACGGCGAGGCACTTTCCGGCAAGACCAGTGCGAGCTACACGCTGGGTGCCAGTGACGAGGGGCACCTCATCACGGTGGCGGTCACTGCCCGCAAGACCGGCTATGCCGAGGCGACGGTGTCGTCTATCAGCAGCACCGAGGTGGCGGCCGGCAGTTTCGTCACCACGGAGCCGACGATCTCGGGAAGCCCGGTCTTCGGCCAGGTGCTCCGGGCGTCGCTGGGCGCGTGGGAGCCGACAGCCAACCTGAGCTGGAAGTGGCTGCGCGACGGTGACGTCATCGACGGCGCCACCGGCAGCAACTACCTGCTGGGCGTTGACGACATCGGTGCGGTGATTTCGGTCCAGGTCACCGGCAGCGCCGCGGGCTATGCCGACACCACCACGACGTCGGCGGACACCGACCCCGTGGCAGCGGCACAACTGTCCGGTCCGGATTCGGTGACCGTGACCGGTGAGAATGCGGTCGGGCAGACGCTGCGGGTCGATGCAATGACCTGGACGCCGACGCCGGACGCGATCAGCTACCAGTGGTTGCGTGACGGTGTGGCCGTCGATGACGCCACTGCGTCGACCTACGAGCTCAGCTCGGCTGATCTGGATACTCGGATCAGCGTGAAGGTGAAGGTTGAGCGCGCCGGCTACACCACGGTCGAGCTGACCTCTGTGGCGGGCGAAGCCGTGGCGGCGAGCAGCTTCACCGCGGACGCGCCGGTGATCAGCGGCAACGCGATCATGGGCCAAACGCTGCGGGCCACTTCCGGTGCGTGGTCACCGGTACCGACCACCCTGTCGTATACCTGGTTCGCCGACGGTGATCGCATCCCCGATGCCGACACCAGCAGCTACCAGCTCACTCCCGACGAGGTCGGCGCGGTCATCACCGTGGCCGTGACCGGAAGCCGCAGCGGCTACGCGACGAAGACAGTGACCTCCGAAGCCACGTCCGCTGTTGCCGCCGCGCAGCTGAGCGGGCCCGCCGAGGTCACCGTGACCGGCGTGTACAGCGTGGGCGCCGTGCTGAGTGCCGATGCGGGAACCTGGACGCCGACTCCGGACGCGGTGAGCTACCAGTGGCTGCGTTCAGGATCTGCCATCACCGGTGCAACCGAATCCGAGTACACCTTGACCCCTGCCGATGCGGGCGCCGTGGTTACCGTTCGAGTCGAGGTCACCAAGGCCGGCTACACCCCGGTGACGGTGCGCTCGGTTGCTCCCGGTGCGGTGGCTCGGGCCACCTTCCTCACACCGGTGCCGACCATCAACGGCGAAGCGGCGATCGGGGAAACCCTCACTGTGACCGTGGGTAGTTGGACCCCGACGCCGACGTCGCAGTCGATCCAGTGGCGTCGCGATGGCACGGCGATCGCCTCGGCCACGGGCAGCAGCTACCAGCTGACGGCTGCTGATGCCGACAGCCGGATTACGGTTGCCGTCTCAGGTAGCGCCGACGGCTATGCCGACGCGACCGTCGTTTCCGATGCGACCGTGGCTGTCTTGCCCGGTGTGCTCACCGGACCCGACAGCATTTCGGTGAGCGGCACCCCGGCCGTTGGAAAGACCCTCCACGCCGCAGCCGGCACGTGGAGCCCTGAGGTGGATCGTGTTCGCTACCAGTGGTTGCGCGACGGTTCGCCGATCGAGGGCGCCACCTCGGCCGACTACACGCTGATCGTCGCCGATCTGGGCGCGCTGGTCACGGTGAAGGTGACCGGCGAGAAACTGGGCTACACCAATCTGAGCGTGACTTCACAAAGCTCCACAGCAGTGGCCAAGGGCACCATCGTCGTCGAGAAGCCGACGATCTCCGGCCAAGGACAGGTTGGCCGTACGCTGACCGCCCGACCCGGTGCCTGGTCTCCGATGCCGACGACCTGGAGCTACCAGTGGTACCGCGACGGCGACCCCATCGAGGACGCGGACCAGGCCGAGTACGTGCTGACAGAGGCGGACATCGCTGCGAACATCACGGTGGCGGTCTCCGGTGCCCGCGACGGCTATGAGGACACTGCCGCGGTGGAGTCCGACCCCATCGAGGTGTCGCCGCAGGGTACCTTCGCGGCACCCGATGAGATCGCGGTGCGCGGCAGCTACGCCGTCGGCCAGACCCTCACCGCCGAGCGAGGAACCTGGACGCCCACTCCGAGCACGTTCAGCTACCAGTGGTTGCGCTCGGGGCAGGTCATCGGCGGCGCCACCGAGGCAACCTACACGCTGTCGGTGGCCGACCTGGGCAAGGTCATCACCGTCAAGGTGACGGGAAGCTCTGATGGCTATCGATCGGCCTCGGCCCGGTCTTTGGCACCCTCGGCGGTCGCCACGGCCAGCTTCGTCGCAGACAATCCCCGTGTTCTGGGAACGCCCCGAGTCAACGAGGTGCTCACTGCGACGCCAGGAAGCTGGACGCCTGAACCCACGCTCTCCTACCAGTGGTACCGCTCCGGTGTTGTGATCGGCGGCGCGACTGCTGCGACCTACCGTGTGGTGGCCGCGGATGTTGGCAAGAAGATCAGCGTCGCCGTGACCGGCAAACGCGCCGGGTACGCCGCAGCGGTTAGGAAGTCCGCCACCACGTCCGCGGTGGCGAAGGGCATCCTGAAGGGTTCCCGACCGACCATCGTGGGCAAGAACAAGACCGGCAGGTTGCTGAAGGTCAAGAAGGGCACCTGGCCGTCCGGGGTGGCAGTCAAGTACCGCTGGCTGCGCAACGGCAAGGCGATCAAGGGTGCGACGCGAACCGGTTATCGGCTGACCGCCGCAGATCGCGGCAAGCGGATCCAGGTGCAGATCACGGTTCGCAAGGCCGGCTATGTCACCACCAAGGTGGTGTCGATTCGGCCCAGAAAGACGAAGTAGCCTTTCGGCTCGGAGTCAGGGGGCCCCGGAATCATCACCCAGATGGTTCCGGGGCCTCCCCTGATTTCGTCGCTAGAGGCTGGGCGCGGCGCCGTTTGATCACTAGTGTGTAGGCATGTCCGAATACACTAATCCGGAAAATCCGGCCACAGATGATTCCGTGCCAGAATCGGTTGATCTCCCGGTCTCTGAGCCGACGCCGGATTTCTTGTCCATAGCCGACGAGCCGGTCGATGCTCCTGCACCCACCGATTTCTCGACGGCTGATCAGCCGAGTTCGACAGAACCGTTCCAGGCGCCGCCCGGACTCGACGTGGGAAACCCCGAAGAAGTCGCTCAGGCCACCTACGGCCAGACTCAAGAGGCTTACACCGGTGCTGCAGCATCGGCGCCGTCAGCGCCGCAGCCCGATCCGCAAGCCAGCTACGCGCCGCCGCCCCCACCGCCGGTAGCGCCGGTCTATGCTCAGACCATGCCTGGTCAAATGAGCGCAGCTGAAGAAAACACCTGGGCCTCGGCGGCCCATTGGTCGGCATTGCTGGCCACCATCGTCGGGCTGGGTTTCCTCGGCCCGCTGCTGATCATGCTGATCAAGGGCCCGGAAAGCCCGCGGGTGCGTTCGGCAGCGGTGGAGTCGCTGAACTTCGAGATCACCTACATCATTTCGATGCTCGCCTCGGTGCTGTTGATGTTCATCTTCATCGGCTTGATCACGATCTTCATCTTCCCGATCATCTGGCTGGTGTTGCGCATCATCGCTTCGATCGCCGCATCGAAGGGTGAGGACTACCGCTACCCGCTCAACATTCGCCTGGTGAAGTGAGCTTGGTCGCACCCGGGCCTGCCGCACGGCTAGCATTAGCGTGTGCAGAGCCCGGGTGACGACTCCATCTTCGACGATCCCGGCCCCCGCGACGCCTGTGGCGTTTTCGGCGTGTGGGCACCTGGCGAGGAAGTCGCCAAACTCAGCTACTACGGGCTGTACGCCCTGCAACATCGCGGTCAGGAATCGGCCGGTATCGCGGTCAGCAATGGTGACCGGATCATGGTCTTCAAAGACATGGGTCTGGTGTCACAGGTTTTCGACGAGACCACGCTGAACTCCCTCACCGGACATCTCGCCGTCGGGCACTGTCGGTACTCCACGACCGGGGCCAGCACCTGGAGCAATGCCCAACCCACCTTTCGGGGCACCCCCGACTATGGAATCGCGTTGGCCCACAACGGCAATCTGACCAACACTGACGAGCTGCAGTCGTGGCTGGAAACCTCAGCCGAAGCACCAGAGGTGCCGCGCAAACACCGGATGGACTCCACCTCCGACACCGCTCTGGTCACCGCGCTGCTCACCGTCCACGGCGCCCAGGGCCTACGCGAGGCCGCGCTGGAAGTGCTGCCTCGACTCAAGGGCGCGTTCTGCTTGGTGTTCTGCAACGAGGAGACCCTGTTCGCCGCACGCGATCCCCAAGGGATCCATCCGCTGGTGCTGGGCCGACTGGAGAACGGCTGGGTGGTGGCCAGCGAAACGGCAGCCTTGGACATCATCGGCGCCACGTTCATCCGCGAGGTGGAACCGGGCGAAATGGTCTCCATCGGTGCCGCCGGACTGAGCACCACCCGCTTCGCCGAGGCCGAACCCAAGGGCTGCCTGTTCGAATATGTCTATCTGGCCCGCCCTGACACCGTGATCGCCGGACGTCGCGTCCACGCAGCCCGCGTCGAGATCGGTCGGACTTTGGCCTTGGAAGCCCCGATCGATGCCGATCTGGTGATCCCCACTCCGGAGTCGGGCACCCCCTCGGCGATCGGCTACGCCGAGGCGTCCGGGATCCCCTTCGGCATGGGACTGGTGAAGAACTCCTATGTGGGTCGCACTTTCATCCAGCCATCGCAGACCATTCGTCAGCTCGGCATCCGGCTGAAGCTGAATCCGATCCGCGACATGATCGAGGGCAAGCGGCTCATCGTCGTCGACGACTCGATCGTGCGCGGCAACACCCAACGGGCGCTGGTGAAGATGCTGCGCGAGGCCGGTGCTGCCGAGGTTCATGTGCGCATCGCGTCGCCGCCGGTGCAATGGCCGTGCTTCTTCGGCATCGACTTCGCCACGCGTGCCGAACTCATCGCTCCCGGACTGAGCCAGGAGGAGATCTGCCGATCCATCGGCGCCGATTCCTTGGCCTACATCACGTTGGAGGGTCTGGTGGCCTCCACCGGTCGATCCATGAAGACGCTGTGCCGGGCTTGCTTCGACGGCATCTACCCGGTACAGATCCCGGCCGACCGCGCCGCCCAGATGGGATTGGAGACTCATGGCTGAACCCAACGCCTACGCCGCCGCCGGTGTCGACATCGAGGCCGGTGATCGTGCCGTCGAGCTGATGAAGGGCGCGGTCGCGGCCAGTCGGCGTCCTGAGGTGATGGGAGGTCTGGGCGGTTTCGCCGGCTTCTTCGACGCCTCGGCCTTGGCCGGCTATCGGCACCCGGTGCTGGCGACCTCCACCGATGGTGTCGGCACCAAGGTCGCGATCGCTCAGGCCATGGGGGTCTATGACACGATCGGCTGGGATCTGGTCGGCATGCTCGTCGACGACCTGGTCGTGACCGGTGCCGAACCGCTGTTCGTCACCGATTACATCGCCTGCGGCAAGGTCCACCCCGAGCGCATTGCGGCGATTGTGGGCGGTATTGCGGCGGCGTGCACCGCCGCCGGTGCTGCACTATTGGGCGGCGAGACCGCCGAGCATCCCGGCCTGCTGGGCATCGATGACTTCGATGTGGCCGGCGCTACCACTGGAGTGGTCGAGGCGGACGCCATCCTCGGACCGGAGCGGGTCGCCGCCGACGACGTCGTGTTGGCACTGGCATCCTCGGGCCTGCACTCCAACGGCTACTCGCTGGTGCGCAAGGTCTTCCGTGACGCCGGCTGGGACCTGGCCCGTGACGTTCCGGAGTTCGGACGCAGCCTGGGCGAGGAACTGCTGATCCCCACCCGGGTCTATGCCAAGGATCTACTGGCGGTCATCGCAGCCTGCGAGGTACATGCGATCAGTCACATCACGGGCGGTGGCCTGGCCAACAACCTGGCCCGGGTGATCCCCGAGGGCATCACCGTCGAACTGGATCGCAATACCTGGACGCCACCGGCCGTCTTCGCGCTCACTCAGCAGCTCGGTGGACTCAGCCAGGCCGATGTCGAGGCGACGCTCAATCAGGGTGTCGGGATGGCCCTGGTGCTGCCTCAGTCCTCGGTAAACACCGCCCAGGAGGTGCTGGACGGGTTCGGAATCGCAAGCTGGGTGATGGGCGCGGCTCGCACCACCCCAGGCGTGCCTGGAACGGTTCAGATGGTCGGTTCACACGCAGCGGTTTGAAGCCCGGCGTCTTTGCGAAGCTCGCCGGATTGGGTACCCTAGCCTCACGAAGAAACTTGATTGAACGAGCGGCTGGACCGCGTGACAGGCGAGGGGGCTGACCCGACCTATGGGGCGCGGCCGTGCTAAAGCGAAGCAGACTAAGGTCGCACGCGACCTTAAGTACCGTTCCTACTCCACCGACTTCTCGTCGCTGGAACGAGAACTCCGCGGCGAGGATTCCGTCGAACCGGAGGAGATCGAAGAGCAGGTTGAGGACGACCAATACGGTGACCTCGCCAGCCGCTACTCCGACGACGAAGACGATTCCGGCGGTTTCCGCCGAATCGGCTGACGCATTTCCATTTCACGAGGCCTGAGTACAGCCGGGCTGTGGTTATTGGTGTGCCGTGAGTGCGTCTGAGTTCTGGGAGGACCGTTACTCGACCGCCCCCGCCGTGTGGTCGGGTCGAGTCAACGAATCCTTGGCTCGCGTCGCGGTCGCGCTCGCCCCGGGGCGAGCGTTGGACCTCGGCTGCGGTGAAGGCGCCGACGCGCTGTGGCTGGCCCGTCGTGGCTGGCAGGTGACTGCGGTCGACATCTCTGTCACCGCGTTGGAGCGTGGCAGGGCGGCAGCATTGAAGGCCGGCTTGCCACCTGAGCGCATCGAATGGGTGGCCGCAGACCTGGCCACCTGGCAGCCGGAGGAGACTTTCGACCTGGTCAGCGCCTGTTTCCTGCAATCTCCGGTGCCAATCCCACGTAGCCAGATCCTGCGTCGGGCCGCCGACGTGGTGGCACCCTCGGGCAGTCTGCTGGTCATCTCGCACGCCGCTCCGCCGCCATGGGCGAAGAATCCCGAGAACCACGACGTGCTCGGCCCCGCCGAAGAACTCACCGCGTTAGGCCTGGACACCCACCAGTGGGCGGTGGTGCAGGCGGAGGTGCGTGAACGCCTGACCACCGGCCCCGACGGTCAGCAGGCCACCGTCTCCGACACCGTCGTCCGCGCCCGTCGTCACAGCGCCACCCCACCCCGCTGACCCACCCTGCGCTCGATTTCTGTCTTTGCGCCCGTAACTTCGAGCGCAAAGTACAGCTTTCGAGCGCAGAGTCGACGGGGCCGGTCAGTAGCGTCGGGCCAACGCCGCAGCCCGGGGGGCGTAGCTGCCACCGAACAGCACCGCGTGGACCAGCAGCGGGTGGAGCTGGTGCAGCGCGATCAGGTCGCGCCAGTCGTGCGGCAGATCGCTGCTTGCAGCGGCATAGCCGGCGAAGACCTGATCCAGGTAAGGCAGGCCGAACAGCTCCAGCATCGCCAGATCGGTGATGCGGTGGCCGCCGTGAGCGGCGGGATCGATGAGCACGGCTGCGGTATCGGTGAACAACACATTGCCCGCCCAGAGGTCGCCGTGGATGCGCGCTGGGGCAGCGTCGTCATCGAACTCTCCTGCGGCCAGTCGGTGTGCGAGCGCCTCGATCGGCGCCAGTCCGCCAGCATCGAGGGATCCCTGGTCGACGGCAGCTCGGGCATAGGGCATGACCCGTTCGGCGGCATAGAACTCACCCCAATGGGGGTGGGGCCGCAAGCTCAACGGGGCGTTCCCGATGAAGCCATCACCCTGCCACCCGTTGGGCCCGATGCCGAACGCGGATGCCCCGGCGTCGTGCGTTCGGGCCAACTGGCTTCCGAAGGTGAACGCCGCCTGCGCAGTGGGGCGACCCTCAGCGACTCGTTCGAGAGTGATCGAGGTGTCGTCCACATCGAGCACCGTGACGACGGGGACGCCGCCCGGCACGGCAAGCCAGGCCAACCCTGTCGCCTCGACCCGGAAGAAGCCCGCCGGTGCCGCCGCATTGCGTTTGGTGAATCCGCTCAGCCCAGGTCGGCGGTCTCCGCCAGTTCCAGCCATTGGCCCTCCAAGTCGGTTCTGCGAGCCTCAGCCTGCGCCAGTTCAGCCCCAAGGGACACCAGCGTGGCGTAGTCGCTGGCACTGGCTTCCAGCCGCGTATGTAGATCGGCGATGTGGCTTTCGAGCTTGGCTAGTTGGCCCTCGATGCGGGCTAGATCCTTGCGGGCCTGGCGGAGTTGGGCAGCACTGCTCGAGCCGGAGTCTGGGACTGTCGGCGCTGGTGCCGCGCCGGGGATCTCCCGTCGGCGCTTCAGGTACTCATCGACTCCGCCGGGAAGCAGGACGCAGCGCCCGTCGCCGAGCAGGGCGTAAACCACATCGCAGGTGCGCTCCAAGAACCAGCGGTCGTGAGAGACCACCATCAAGGTGCCCGGCCAGGTGTCGAGATAGTCCTCGATCACGGTGAGCGTGTCGATGTCGAGATCGTTGGTGGGCTCGTCCAGCAGCAGCACATTCGGTTCGGTGAGGAGCAGGCGCAGGAACTGCAGCCGGCGCCGCTCGCCACCGGAGAGTTCACCGATGCGGGTGACCAGCTTGTCGCCGCGGAATCCGAACTCCTCCAACAGATTGGACGTCGAGGTCTCCACTCCCGTGGCCAAACGCACCTGGCGTTGCAGCCGCTGTACCGCGGGGAGTACCTGATCGTCAGCGCTCAACGATTCCGGATCGGCCGGATCACCGCCCAAAGCCAGCACATCCTGGCTGAGCTGACCCAGCCGAAGCGTGCGTCCCCGTTTCACCGTGCCCGACGCCGGGCTCAACTCACCGGCCAACAGACGCAGCAGAGTGGTCTTGCCGGCTCCGTTGACGCCGATGATTCCGATGCGATCCCCGGGCCCGATCGACCAATCCAACCGGTCGAACAGGGTGCGACCCTCGATCGCGTAGCTGAGCTGGTGCAGGTCGAAGACATCCTTGCCCAACCGGCTCACGGCGAATTCGCGAAGCTTGATGGTGTCACGCGCCTCGGGAACGTCTCGGATCAGCTCGTTGGCAGCATCGATGCGGAACTTCGGCTTGGAGGTGCGCGCCGGCGGGCCGCGACGCAACCAAGCCAACTCCTTGCGCAACAGGTTCTGACGGCGAGCCTCATTGGCGGCAGCCTGCCGAACCCGCTCGGCTCGGGCCAGCACATAGGCGGCGTAGCCACCTTCGTAGGAGTCGACGACAGCATCGTGAACCTCCCAGACACGGTTGCACACCGCATCCAGGAACCAGCGGTCGTGGCTGACCACGAGCATGGCCATACCGGCGGACTGGCGGGAGTTCAGGTACTCGGCCAGCCACGCGATCGCCTCGACATCGAGATGGTTGGTTGGCTCGTCGAGCACTAGTAGGTCGTGGTCGCCCAGCAGCACCGCGGCCAACCCGACCCGACGACGCTCGCCGCCGGACAGTTCGGCCACACCACGGTCCAGGTCGATACCGGCCAGCAGGGAGTGCACCACGGCGCGCCGGGAAGCCTGTGCCGCCCAGACATGATCGGCCTGACCACCGATGACTGCTTCTCGCACGCTGGCCCGCTCGTCGAAGCGCTCGGTTTGCCCCAAGTAACCGATGGAGGCTCCCGAGTTGCGAATGATCTGGCCGGAGTCCGGATCAGCCTCGCCCACTAGCAGTCGCAGCAGCGTGGTCTTGCCGTCGCCATTGCGGCCGACCACGCCGACCACATCGCCGGTGCTCAGCCCGAGGCTGACTTCATCCAGCAGGGTGCGGGTGCCGAAGGCGAGACTGATCCGCTCGGCATTGACGATATTGGCCAAACTCAGCGGCCGCGAAGTGCGCGACCCACCCCCTTGGCGGTGGGCATCGGTCCCCGCGGGATGGGCGCCTTGGGGCGAACCGCATCCAGTGCACGCAGCCGGGACTTGACGTCCTCGATCTGTGCCGGGGAGATTGCTTTGGGCAGCTTCTTGATCTGGTCGGCCAGCTTCGCCAGCGGAACCTGACCCTCGCCGTCGCCCATCACGATGGTCTGGACCGGAATGCCGTAGGCGACCTGCTCGTGCTTCTTGACCTCGCTGTTGAGCATGGTCGCCAGTCGCGCCGACTGGCCCTCGCCGATCAAGATGATGCCGGGGCGTCCGACGACCCGGTGGACCACATCGAGTTGGCGGTTCGCGGTGATGACGGCGGTGTAGCTCCACTTCTTGGAGTCGAGCATCGACAGTGCAACCTCGGCCGACCCGGGCTGGCCCTCATAGCGGGTGAAGGTCGCCTTCTTGGCTCGGCCGACCAGCACGTACAGCGCTGCGGTGAGCCCGCCAGTGATACCCAGGATCAGCCACATCCACCACGGCGACACCCAGATGCCCACCAGGCTCACCACCAGCGCCACGGCGACGAAGGTGCCGCCCAGGTACAGGTTGAGTCGCGGGTCGACGTCGGCGGTGACCTTGTAGGTCTGCCAGAACTGGCGATACCACGGCCAATCCCGGGGGTCGTTGGAGTTCTTCTTCGCCAGCTTGGCGGCTTTCAGCTCAGCCTTCTGCTTGGCGGCCAGTTCCTTGGCCTTTTCACTCGCCATCGATGTACTCCGACTGTCGTTGCCTGCAAGGCAGCACCCTACCGTGGGCTCAGGCCGTGCGCTTACTCAGGGCCTGCCGGTACAGCCGTCCGGCCCGGTAGGACGAGCGCACCAGAGGTCCACTCAGGACGCCGGCGAAGCCGATCTCGGTGGCCTGGCCGGCCAACTCGTCGAACTCTGCCGGTGTCACCCATCGATCAATAGGGTGGTGGTGTGCGCTGGGGCGCAGGTATTGGGTGATCGTGATCAGGTCAGTGCCGGCGTCATGGATGTCGCGCAGTGCCTGAACGGTCTCGGCATGAGTCTCACCCATACCCAGAATCAGGTTCGACTTGGTGACGAGACCGCGGTCGTGGGCGCGGGTGAGTACGCCCAGCGAGCGGTCGTAGTCGAAGCCGGGACGGATCCGACGGAAGACTCTCGGCACGGTCTCGACGTTGTGGGCGAATACTTCCGGGGCCGCCTCGAAGATTTGGTCGAGCAGCTCCGGGCGTCCGGAAAAATCGGGGGCGAGCAGCTCTACGCCGACTCCCGGATTGCGGCCGTGGATGGCCCGCACCGTTTCGGCATATAGCCAGGCGCCCTCATCGGCCAGGTCGTCGCGGCAGACGCCGGTGACCGTGGCGTAGCGCAACCCCATGGTGGCGACCGATTCGGCGACGCGAACCGGCTCTTCGGTGTCGTAGGCCTTCGGCTTGCCGCTCTCGATCTGGCAGAAGTCACAGCGTCGGGTACAGGCGTCGCCACCGATCAGGAAGGTGGCCTCGCGGTCGGCCCAGCACTCGTAGATGTTCGGGCAGCCAGCCTCCTGGCAGACGGTGTGCAGACCTTCATCGGCCACCAGTTGGCGCAGCTCGTTGTACTCCGGCCCGGTCTTGGCCGTGATCTTGATCCAACTCGGCTTGCGCTCGATGGGGGTTTCGGCGTTGCGTACTTCCAAGCGAAGCAGCTTGCGGGGCTGGGTATCGGTCACTCGGTCATGGTAGTCGCGCGAGCGGCTTGCGGCAGGGGTGACTATTACCCGGGTCGATTCAGATGCTCAACCCGTAGCGAATCGGCTCCACCGGCATGGTGAGGTCGTGCAGATCAGGGGAGGGTTCGTAGGGGGAAAACCGGAGCAGATCGCTCAGGTAGGGCGCCAGGTCCACGGCGACCTGCTGCAGTGAGGGCGCTCGACCCAACTCCGCCTCGATGGAGGTCACACCGGCATCAGCGATGCCGCACGGCACGATCTTGTCGAAATCAGCCAGGTGGCTGGCCACGTTCAGCGCAAAACCATGCATCGTGGTGCGCTTCGACACCCGGATACCGATAGCAGCGATCTTGCGTTCGGGGCGCCCATCACCTGCTGCTAGCCACACGCCGGTACGCTCCGGCACTCTTCCGGTGGTGATGCCGTAGTCGGCGAGCGACCGAATCAACGCTTCTTCGATGCGCCGCACGTAGTCGACCACACCGACCCGTCCGGGCAGAGTGACGATCGGGTAGCCGACCAGTTGGCCGGGGCCGTGATAGGTGATCTTTCCGCCGCGGTCCACGTCCACGACCGGGGTTCCGTCCTGCGGCCGCTCGTGTGGCTCGGTGCGACGCCCGGCGGTGTAGACCGGCGGGTGCTCCACGTAGATGACTGTGCCTGCCCGCGAGCCAGCGGCCACCTGGGCGTGCACGTCACGTTGGTGCTGCCAGGCGGTGTGGTACTCGGTGAGTGAGCCTTCGTTCAGTCCCAGGTATTCGTACTCGATGGCGGCCGTCACAACCCCAGTTCGCTGCCGAAGTCGCCCTCTTCGAGGCGGGCCTTCACCATGCTGAGGAAGCGTGCCGCCTCAGCACCGTCGACCAGCCGGTGATCGTAGGTCAGCGAGAGGTACATCATGTCGCGAATCGCGATCATCTCGCCCTGCTTGGGATCGGTGATCACCATGGGACGGCGCACCACAGCGCCGGTGCCCAGGATCGCAACCTGGGGTTGGTTGATGATCGGAGTGTCGAACAAGGTGCCAGCCGACCCGTAGTTGGTGATCGTGAAGGTGCCACCGGACAACTCGTCGGGAGTGACCTTGTTGTTCCGGGTGCGGGCAGCAAGGTCGGCGATCTTGTTCGCCAAACCGGTCACGTTGAGGTTCCCGGCGTCGGCGATGACGGGCACCAGCAGGCCGCGTTCGGTGTCCACCGCGATGCCCAAATGCTCGGCCTCGGCGTAGCTGACCGTGCCGGCCTCGGTGTCGATAGTGGCGTTGACCCGCGGGTAGTGCTTCAGCGCCTCCGTGGCGGCCTTGGCGATGAACGCCAGGAAGGTCAGTCCCACACCCTCACGGGCGCGGAAGGTGTCCTTCACCTTGGAGCGGAGCTTGGCGACATTGGTCAGGTCCACCTCGACGGTGGCGGTGAGCTGAGCTGAGACCTGCAGCGACTCCACCATGCGGCTGGCGATGGTAGCGCGCAGTCGGCTCATCTTCTCGGTGGTGCCACGCTTGCCGGCATCCGGGCTGGGGGCGACTGCCGCGACGGCTGCTGCGGGCGCCGCTGGCGGAGCTGCCACAGCCTTCTTTGCCTCAGCGGCGGCGAGCACGTCCTGCTTGCGGATGCGTCCGCCGACCCCGGTGCCGCTGATGGTGGCCAGGTCGACGCCATTGGCCTCGGCCATCTTGCGAACCAGCGGGGTGACGTAGACATCGTTGCTCTCGCTGGCGCGCGGCGCAGCCGGTGCCTGCGGTGCCTGCGGTGCGACAGCGGGGACCGCAGCGGCGACCGGACTCGGCGCGACCGGTGCCAGTTGCGCCGCGGGCGCGGGCGTCGGTGCTGCGACCGGTGCGGGCGCTGGGCT
>DLGC01000008.1 GCA_002482525.1 Propionibacteriaceae bacterium UBA7704
TCCTCCTCAACCAGCCGGGGGAACAGAGTCGCTTCCTGCTTAGCCAGCCGAGGACGAAAGACACACGTCCCACCCGGGGGGAGAGAGAAAGACCGCGGGCGGCCGAGAGCCGGGATTCATCAGTGGCGGGACATCGGGGACAATGAACCCATGGTCGGCGATGGAGAGAACACCGCATTGGAGGCGCTGAGCGGAGCGTCCGGGGAACTGCGGCAGGCTGAAGCGAACCTCGATCACGCTGTTGTGCAGGCCCGTCGCGCCGGGGCCAGTTGGGCCAGCATCGGCCAAGCCATTGGCATCAGCCGCCAGGCCGCCCACGAACGCTGGGGGCATCTCACCCGCGGCGGCTGCCAGCGCGCAGACTGCGACTGCCCCTCACACGAGGCCTCAACCTGCCCGTGCGGCCACGGTCCAGGACGCGGCCATCGCGCCGGCTGACCACGCCGCCACCCCAATACACCTCGCCGACGAACGCAGCACCACCCAGGCGCCGAAAGACGACTCAGCCGTGCCCGTGAGCCTCGCTATCGGCGCAGGCCGCCGCACCGTTCAGATGTCCGTCCATGAATGCCACCACCGAATCGGCGACCGTGCCGGCCGCGCCGGTGGCGGCAGCGATCCCGTACTGATTGAAGAACTGAATGGCGCGTCCGCCCATGCCGCCGCTGAGCATCACCTCGCCGCCCAACTCGTTGATGTACCCCGGGATCTGGCCAGGCTGATGACCCTCGAGGAAGGGATTGGCGAACACCTCGACCGAGGAGACCTCGGCGGCGTCGGCGTCCACCACAGTGAAGTACGGGGCGTGGCCGAAATGCTGGGCCACCGGAGCGTCCAGCCCCTGGTCGGTCTGGGCCGTCACAACGATCCGCATGGGGTCTCCTTGCTGAGTCAGTGCCGCCCGCACGGACGGTCGGCTCAGCATACGTCAGGATTTCCTGACGCTGGGCGCACCTCTCTGCAATTCCGAGACCGAATCACGCCGTCCGATCAGGCCTGCGGCAGTCCGGCTGAAGCCAGCAGCTCCTTGGCCTCCTCGATCGGGTCAAGCTTCAAAACCAGCAAGGCTTGATCACCGGGTCCAGCGAGTTCGGCGTAGAGGTACTCGATGCTGACTTCCGAGTCGTCGAAGATGGCCAGAATCTCGGCCAACGCGCCCGGACGGTCGGGGACCTCAATGCCGAACACCTCCGAGATGCGGGCGGTGTTGCCCAACTCCTGCATCGCGGCCAGCGCTGCCTCGGCGTCATCGGCGATGAACCGCAGAATGCCGAACCGATCGGTTTCAGCCAGCATCAGGGCGCGCAGGTTGATGCCGCGCTCCCCCAGTTGCCGTACCACCGGCGCCAGACGGCCTCGGCGACTCTCCAAAAAAACCGAAACCTGCTTCAGGATCATTGCCGTCCCCTTACACGCCCGTCGGGACGGATCGCCGGTCGACGATCCGCTTGGCCTTGCCTTCACTGCGTTCGATGGTCTTGGGGTTGACCAGCTTCACGGTTGCCTGAATCCCCAGAGCCAACTTCAACTCGTGTTCGATCTTCCGCTCCAGCGACAGAATCTGCTTGACCTCATCGGAGAACAGATCGGCTGCCATCTCCACTTCGACCTCGAGAGTATCCATGGCGCCGTCGCGGTCGACCACGATCTGGTAGTACGGCTCGACGCCCTCGACCCGCAGCAGCACCTCCTCGACCTGCTGGGGAAACACATTCACCCCCCGCACGATCAGCATGTCGTCATTGCGTCCCATCAGGCGGTGGATGCGTCGGGAGGTGCGTCCACACGGGCACGGCTCGTCCATCAGATAGGTGATGTCACGGGTGCGGTAGCGCAACACCGGCGTACCAGTGCGCGTGAGCGTCGTGAGCACCAACTCGCCCTTCTCACCGGACGGCAGCACCTCGCCGGTATCGGGGTCGATGATCTCGGGGTAGAAGTGGTCCTCGAAGATGTGCAGACCGTCCTGCTCGCTGCACTCACCGGCCACTCCGGGGCCGATCAGCTCAGTCAAGCCGTAGATGTCGTAGGCCTTGATCCCGAGCTTGGCCTCGATATCGGCCCGCATCGCTTCGCTCCACGGCTCAGCGCCAAAGAACCCAGCGCGTAGCGGCCCGTTCGCGACGTCGATGTCGTGTTCGGCTGCGTACTCGGCGATGAACTGCGCGTAGGAGGGGGTGCACAGCAAAGTGGTGGTTCCAAAATCGGCCATGGTGTTCAACTGCCGGAAAGTGTTGCCCGAACTCATCGGCAGCGTCATCGCGCCCAGCGTGGTGCCGCCGTAGTGGCCACCCAGGCCGCCGGTGAACAGGCCGTAGCCGTAGGCGACCTGGATGATGTCCTCAGCACCGACTCCCCCGGCATCCAGCGTGCGAGCCATGACCTCACCCCAGATGCTCAGGTCATTGCGGGTGTAGCCACCGACCACCGGCTTGCCCGTGGTGCCCGAAGACATATGCACCTCGACGATCTCGCTGGCATCGCAGGCGAACAGACCGAAGGGGAACACCTCACGCATGTCGTATTTGGAGGTGAAGGGCAGCGTCGCCAGATCCGCCAGGCTGGTCACATTCTCCGGTCGGACGCCGGCTTCGTCCAGACGCTTGCGGTAGAACGGCACCCGCTCGTAGACCAGCGCCACCAGGGCACGCAGCCGTTGCACCTGCAACTCGCGCAGATGGTCCACCGGCAGCGTTTGAGCAGCTTCATTCCACATCGGCGACCTCCATCAGTTGACCGACAGCCAGGGTGCGTCCGGCATCGAACGCGGCCAGGTTGGCGTCCGCGCTACCTCGCGGAGCGAGCAGTTCGACAGCACTACGCAGGTGCTCCTCGGCGAGCGGGAAGAAGACCGAGGCCGCCCCCAGCAGTGCGGTGTTGCGGACCTTCGCCGGCACGCTGCGGCGGATCGTAGCCATTTCGACGCGCACCACCCGCCCGAAGAGGCGATCGATCTGGGCAGCGAGGTCGACCGGATACGACTCGACTCCCACCGGGAACAGCGGCTGATCCAGGTAGCAGGCATCCGCCCCGGTATGCGCCCAGGGGGCCCAGCGCAGCAGTTCCATGGGTTCCATGGCCACGATCACATCGGCGGTGCCCTCATCGATGACGGCCGAATGCACCTTCTCACCGAACCGCACATGGCTGAACACTGGACCGCCGCGCCGCGACATCCCGTGGATCTCGCTCTTCTTGACGTCTTGGCCGGCCAGCGCAGCCGCCTCGGCCAAAATGTCGGACGCCAGCACGATTCCCTGACCGCCGACACCCACCATCAACACATTGAAGATCGGGCTCATCGCTGGCCTCCCACCGGGTTGAGCTGCACCAACTGTCGACGCGCGGACTTCTTGGTGTCCAGCTTGTCGAGGCGTTGCAGCTTCTGGCCCTCGATCAGACACAAGCCGAGCACCACCAGCAGCCGCACCCCGCTTCGATCAGCGAGAGTGTCGATGGCCTCGGAGATGCCCTGGGTGTCGTAGGCGTCCACCATGCCGACGTTCTCAGCCGGGATGCCGAACGCCTGGGCGAGCAACCGATAGTCGACGCTGAAGGTGTCCTGGCGTCCCATGCGTTCGCCGCTCATCGGGTTGGGCTGCATGCCGGTCATAGCGGTGGTGCCGTTGTCCAGGACGATGTACAGCCCGTCGCGCTGATTCCAGGCCGCATTCAGCAGCCCGGTTATTCCGGAGTGGGCGAAGGTCGAGTCGCCGATCACCGCAGCGATCTTGCCCCGCTGCTCCGCCGGCACCACGATGTCCATGCCCTGGGCGATGGTCAGCGACGCCCCCATGTCGAGCAGGGTGTCCATCGCGTTGTACGGCGGCAGCACGCCGAGTGAGTAGCAGCCGATGTCGCCGGAGACGAGCATGCCTTTGCGTCTCAGCTCGGTGAAGACGTGATCGTGGGGGCACCCAGCACACAAGCCCGGACGCCGCACCGCGACGTCGATCTCGGCAGTCGGCCCGGCTTCGGCGGTTTCCCTGCCCAGGCCGGCGGCCACGATCGCCGGAGTGAACTCCCCGATCGCAGGGAAGGCCGCCTTTCCGATGCAGTCAATCCCCCACGCCTTGAGCTGGGTCTCCAGCACGGCGTCGAGTTCCTCGACCACATAGAGCTTGTCGACCCGTCCGGCAAAAGCGGTGACGAGCTCCCTCGACAGTGGATGCACCAGGCCGAGCTTGAGGACGGCAGCGTCGGGGGCTACTTCTTTGACATAGGTGTAGGGAATGCCGGAGGTGATGATGCCGATGGGCGCCGCAGCGCCTTCATCGAGGCCCTCGGGCCACTCGATGCGGTTGGCCGGATAGTCGGCTGCCGCTGCGATGAGCGCATTCATGCGCTCCTCGACGGCGACCCGGCGACGGCGGGCGTTGCCGGGAATCATCACGTATTTGCCCGGATCGGACACGAAGCCGCGCGCTACCGGCGCCTCGATGCGCTCCGGGCCTCCGTCCGGGAAGGGATCAACCAAACTCTTGGAATGCGACAGCCGGGTCGTCATCCGCAGGAAGACCGGAGTGTCGTAGGTCTCGGACAACTCGAACGCGAGCCGCGTGAACTCCCGGGCCTCCTGGGAATCCGACGGCTCCAGCATCGGAACCTTGGCCGCAATCGCGTAGTTGCGGTTGTCCTGTTCGTTCTGTGAGGAGTGCATGGACGGATCATCGGCAGTGATGACCACCAGGCCGCCACGCACCCCCAGATAGCTCGCCGTGAACAGCGGGTCTGCGGCCACATTCACCCCGACATGCTTCATCGTGACCAGGGTGCGGCCACCGGCCAGCGAGGCACCGACGCCAACCTCCAAAGCGACTTTCTCGTTCACCGACCACTCGGTGTACACCTCGGGTTGGGTGGCCAGGGCTTCCAGAATCTCGGTGGACGGCGTGCCCGGATAGCCACAGCCGACCGCTACCCCTGCTTCCCACGCGCCCAGAGCGACAGCCTCATTACCGGACAGCATTCGCGTACGCACTTTCAGGTACCTTCCTTCGCGTCCCGCGTAGTTTAGGTCCTGCTCGGACGCGTCGCCGCCAGCGGACTCAGTCTGGGGCGGAGCCGGGAAGGATCTTGGCCATCACGAGTTCGTCAACCGGGCGTCCGTCGACGATCAGTGAATGTCGACGCACCCCTTCGGCGGCGTAGCCGCGCTTGGCGTACAGGCTGATGGCGGGCAGATTGTGCGCCATCACGGTCAGCTCCAGCCGCGTCACCGCCGACAACCGCGCCCAATCATCGATGCGGGCCAGCAGCCGAGTACCCAGTCCCTGACCTCGCGCGCTGGGCAGCAGGCCGAGGACCACCATCGCGCAGTGACGGTTTCTGCGGTAGGTGCCTCGTTCGGCTTGGGCGAAGCCGACGACCTGTGCACCCTGAACGGCCACCAGGTAGCAGTCCCCGCGCATCCGGAGTTCGGCGAGCCAACCGGCGAAGCGCGCGACATCGAGACCGCGTTCACCGGGCTCCAACATCATGAACCTGGTCTCGTGATCCAGCTCGTTGAGCATCGCCAACACCGGTGCTGCGTCGCTGAGTTCTGCGTCACGAATTCGCAGTTGGTTGGCATCGCCGAAGATCATCAGGGGCCTCCTCTGGGAATGCATCCTCGCCTGTGGACGGGGCTGCCGTCCAGACCTGCCAACGCCCGGCCACCGTCGACGGCGGGCGTTGTCGTCCTTGCTGAGCCGCAGCGAACCCCGGATCACGGTCGACGACGCCAGCCGCCATATTTGGACCGCGAAGGCCCCACCGCCACGGCGGGACCGCCACGCACCTCCGATCGAAAGGATGATCACCAACCGGAAACAAATGCCAACTCGAGCATCATTTCTTCCGATCGCAAACAATGCGATGTGAATTCCGCTAGGCATCAATGGCGTGGGCCAGCAGCGTGGACGCATTCCTGCATTTGCCGTTTCCGCTTGGCGCTGGCGTCCCTGCCACCGGCACGACGGGAGCACCAGTGAACGCTGGGGTGGTGGAGCGGCGGCAGGCAGGGATCGCACCGTGCGCCAGAGCGTCAACGGCGCAGCCGGACCCGCGGGAAGCACTACTCGTTGAATAAGTCCCCGGATGGGTGACTTTGCAGGGACATTTCCGGTGGCGAACAGTCCCCTCCCGGGTGACAAATCCCGGAAGATTCCATTTTATTGCCGTAAACCTTTGACGAAACCCTTTTCCATCCGCAATCATCTTGCGTACTTCGTCTGGCGGCCCCCCGCCTCCACTCAGTCCAAGGAGTCCAGATGCAGAAGATGACCGCCAACGTGGTGGCCACCCCCACCGAATCGACCCCCCGTCGCAACCGCGGAGCGGCAGCGATCGAGTACGGAATCATGATCGCGCTCATCAGCGCTGTCCTGCTGGCCACAATCGCCCTGACTGGAAACAGCCTGAGCGCGTTGTTCTACCAGATCACGTTCCTCTTCATGGGCTGAATTCCCAGTTGATCGTGATGGGATATCGCGATCAGCCGAGTAGGCTCAAGAGAGGCTGTCCGGCCACACGGCAACACCCGAGAAACGAGTCCACGTCCCGATGAAGCAATGGTTGGTGTTGGTCTCTGGGATCGCGATGTGCCTCACGATGGTGGCAAGCCCGGCTGAAGCCGCACCGACGACACCTCCCCCGGCGTCGGCGAGCGACAGCCAGCCGGCCGGACCCCCCAGCGACGCCCAGCAAACCAACTCGGTGATCATCACCTTCGACACCCCGCAGTCCGATCCCGAAACGGCGGCCAAAGCCGCCGTCGACCAGGTGTCGGCCAGTGCGGGCGATGTTCAGGTCAGCGCCGTTCAGCCCATCACCAGCGACACCGTCGAGGTGAGTTTCGACGAGGCCTTGAGCGACCAGCAGGTCACCGAGATTCAGGATGAGGTTTCCCAACAGCCCGGCGTACAGGCTGCCGAGCCCGGAACCACCTTCTATGCAGCCGACTACGACTACGAACCCGAGCTGTGGAATATCGACAGTCGGGCCGGCAGCAACTACGGCACTTTCGCCAGTTCGGCGTGGGCCACCAGCACCGGCTCCGGCGTGGTCGTCGGAGTGATCGACACCGGCATCACCGCTCACCCTGACCTGACCGGTTCGACCACCGCGGTGGTCGGCGGAAACGTCGTTGCAGGCTACGACTTCATCTCCAACGCCGCCAGCGCCGGGGACGGCAATGGCCGCGACTCCAACCCCACCGACATGGGTGATGGCAGCGGCTCCGCCGATTCGGCATCGAGTTGGCACGGCACCCATGTGGCGGGAATCATCGCCGCCCTTCGCAATGGCAGCGGCGTGGTCGGGGTGGCTCCCCAGGCGAAGATCGAACCACTTCGCGTGCTCGGGCGACGTAACGGAACCGAAGCCGATGTCATCACCGCTATCTATTGGGGGTCGGGCACCTATCGAGGCCATGACCTGCCGAAGAATCGCCACCCCGCGAAGATTCTGAACATGTCTCTGGGCGGCTTCGGCACCTGTTCGTCCGCGATGCAGAAAGCCATCAACACCGCAGTCGGCCACGGCGTCGCGGTGGTGGTCGCGACCGGAAACGGCGATGCACTCGGCACGGCCATGCCGTTGAAGTACAGCACACCGGCCAACTGCAAGAACGTGATCCGGGTGACCGCTTCGACGGCGACCGGGAAGCGCGCCTATTACGCCAACTTCGGCACCACCGCCTTCCCTGCGACCATCGCGGCTCCCGGCGGGGCGGGGCCGGAGTACCAGCAGGTGTGCGGGCCGACCCGAAACGACTGCAGCGAAGTCTTCTCGACGTGGAACCTGGGAACCTCGACTCGAGGCGAGCCGGGCTACGGCTGGATGTCCGGCACCTCGATGGCGGCCCCACACGTCGCCGGGGTTGCGGCCCTGCTGGCCGCGCGTCACCCGGGCTGGTCGCCAGCCCGCCTGGCCAGTGCAATGCGGTTCAGCGCTACCCGAATGCCGTCCTGCAGCACAACCCGCTGCGGTGCTGGCGTTGTCAATGCCGCCAGAGCCGTTACCGTCCAGGGCTTCTTCGTGAAACAACGCTCCGCGAGGACGGCAGGGACATTCCGCGTCGGCCGCACCGTCCGGGCGCTGCGAGGACGCTGGACCCCATCGCCGAGCACGGTCACCTTTCAGTGGCTGCGCAACGGGCACAAGATCAAGCACGCCACCCACCGCCGCTACCGGATCAAAGCCAAGGACTGGGGCAAGAAGATCTCGGTGAAGGTCACCCTGAAGCGGGCACACTATGTGACCCGCACGGTTCGTACTGGCGCGAAGCGGGTGCGCTGACCCTCACTGCCCTGCCGACTAGGCGGAAGTCTCGACCTCACCTGCGCATTTTTGCCCGATATGAGAGCATAAAGAGTGCTGCGCCACCGACGCAGAGGGGGCTGAACGTGAAGCGAAAACTCCTGATCTCAGGAGTCACGCTGGGGGCCTGTGTGCTCACGGTGAGCGTCATCATGTCCGGCGCCCCATCGGTGATCGTGTCGCCGACACCCGAGGCGGTCCCCCAAGTCGTCGATATGGCTGCCTCGGCACCGTCGGAATCCGACCGTCAGACCAGTACCGACACCGACCAGATCATCGTTGCGTTCACGGCGGCTCCGTCGAATCTCAGCCGCGCTGCGAAGGCCGCCGTCGGACCGATCGCAGCCACCCAGGTCGGCGCGAGCGTGGTCAGCGTGAACCCCATCACCAAACACAGCGCCGCGGTCACTCTCGACATCACCCTCAGCCGCACCCAGGCCAGTCGCATTGCGAAGGCCGTCGAGGCGACCGTCGGGGTGGACTACGCCGAGGCTTCGGTGAATTTCTACCCCAACGGCGACTCCGACTGGGTGCGCTGGAATCTGTCCCAGATCAAGCTCGACAAGATCGCCACGACCGACACCTCGGCATTGAAGCCCATCGTGGTCGGCGTGATCGATACCGGCGTCGCCGACAACGCGGACCTACCCAAGGCGCTCCTGGTGAACTCCTTGGACGGAGTCATCTGGGGCAAGTCGGTGTCGGGTACCGCGTGGTCCACCGCCACGGTGCACCTCACCTACACCGATGACAGCGATGCCGAGCAGCAAGCGGCAATCACTCCCGAAGACGACGGCACCTGGACCTACGACATGAGGGACAACCCGGCCAAGGACGGCACGTCCCTGACTGCCTGGCTTGTCGATGCCTCGAACAACACCGGCGATCCGGTGACACTCACCGTGGACGCTGCGGTGAGTCTCACTGTGCTCTCACCCATCAACTCCTACTCCGTCAGAGGCACGACCGACGCCGGGGCAGCTGTCGTCATCAGCAACGATGAGGGTTCGGTGTGCGAAACCACGGCCGAATCCGGCGGCAGCTTCACCTGCGCTGTGGATGAAGCCCTCGGCAACGGCAGCTACACCGTGACCGCGACCGACCCGCTGGGCAATGTCTCCGACCCGGCCACAGTGGTCATCGACACCCTCGCCCCCGACGCACCGCTGATCAGGCCCAGCAGCGGCGCCACCATCGCCGGTACCGCCGAAGCCGGCGCCACCATCACCCTCACCTACCCCGACGCCAGCACCCAGCAGATCATCACCGACGACAACGGCGAGTGGACGATCACCCCGACGGTCACCCTCAACCACGGCGACACCGTCACCGCGGTGGCCACCGATGCGGCGGGCAACACCTCTGCCGAGGCCACCACCCTGGTCATCGATCGGGAAGCGCCGCCGGCGCCCACGATCGATCCGAACCCCGGCGATGGTCGCAGCATCGTCGTCACCGACGTCGCCGCGGGTGATACCGCGAGCCTGCGCAGTACCTCCACCGATGCGGTGCCCGCCGGCGAGTGGAGTCACAGCGACGGTACCTGGACGTTCACGCCGCAGAGCCGGCTGAACGAGAACCTCCACCTTGAGGTGGTTCTCACCGATGAGGCCGGCAACGTGTCCGACCCCACAGCAGTACTGGTCGACACCACCGCCCCCGAACTGACTGTGGTCTCCCCCAGCAGAGGCGAGACCCTCTCCGGTACCGCCGAGGCCGGCGCCACCATCACCCTCACCTATCCCGACGGCAGCACCCAGCAGACCATCGCCGACGGCAATGGCGAGTGGACGATCACCCCGACGGTCACCCTCAACCACGGCGACACCGTCACAGCAGTGGCCACCGACGCGGTCGGCAATACCAGCGATCCGCAGACGATCACCATCGACCAAGAACCACCCAGCCTCGCCGTGGTTTCGCCCAGCAGGGGCGATGCCATCGTCGGCACCGCCGAAGCCGCGGCGCGGGTGACCCTGACCTATCCCGATCAATCGACGCAGCAGACCACAGCGGACAGCAACGGCGATTGGTCGGTCGAGCCCTCCGCAACCCTCAGCGACGGCGACACTGTCACGGTCACGGCGACTGATGCGGCGGGCAACGTGAGCCCGGAACGGACCGTCAGCATTGATCGGCGAGCGCCGGAACTCAGCGTGTCCGCCACCGACGGCACCACTGTCAGCGGCACCTCAGAAGTCGACGCCGCGATCACGATCACCTACACCGATGTCGGTGATTCGTCCCACACCGTGCACACCACCGTCGGTGAGGGTGGCACCTGGACCGCGACGCTCGATCCGGTGGCTGCCGACCGCAGCACCGTTGCGGTGACTGCTGCCGATGCGCTCGGCAATGAGTCCGATCCGATCAGCCGCACCGTGCATTACGGCCCACCCAGCGCGCCCGTGGTAGACGCCAGCGACGGCAACACCGTCGTGGTGCGGGGCGTCGCCAGCGGCGACGTGCCCAGGCTGGTCGACGGCGCCGGTGATCCGGTGGACTTGGCAGGCACCGACAACAACGACGGCAGTTGGACGTTCACTCCCGCCGAGCGACTGTCCGAAGGCGACGAACTGTATGCAGTGGCCACCGACGATGACGGCGTGAGTTCAGAACTGTCGGCGCAAATCGTCATCGACACCACCGCGCCCGTGATCGATGCCGCCGATGTCGTCGTCACCTCCGAATCGCTGACTGGACCGGCAAATTCGGATTTGGCGTCACTCACGATCAGCTATCAGGACACCGACGGCCACGACCAGACCGCAACGGCCACCGTCGAAGCCAGCGGCTGGTCGGCAATCCTCGACCCCGCTGTTCAGGCCGGCAGCCAGGCCACCCTCACCGCCACGGACTCCGTAGGCAACGAGAGCACCCTCACCGTGGACGTCCCGGCAGCGACCGCTTCGCCGGACCCATCACCGTCACCCAGCGACGACCCGGTGACTCCGGCCAGCGAGAGCAGCAGCACTCCGACGCCGACCGCAACCACCACGCCGGGCGCCGAGTCACAGGAATCGTCCTCAGCCAGCGAGAGCAGCCAAACCGGCACCGTCCTCCCCGGCTACGACTTCTACTCCGGTGATGACGATGCCGCCGACGGACCCAATGATGCGAGCGATTACCACGGCACGCATGTGGCCGGCATCATCGCCTCGGACCGCAGCGATGGATACCACACCCAGGGCGTCGCCGCCGGCGTCAAGATTCTGCCCATCAAGGTCTTCGGAGGGAAGAAGGTAACCCTCCCAGACGACAGCGTGGAGTACGTCCAACAGGGCGTCGGAACGGACAAGATCGCCCAAGCCATTCGCTGGGGTGCCGGCCTCAGCAATGCGGGTGCCGATCGAGAGAATGCCTATCCGGCCAAGGTACTCAACCTATCGCTCGGCGCCCGGAATACTCCCTGCCCGCAGACGCTGCAAGATGCCATCGACGAGGTCACCGCACAGGGGACGCTCGTCGTGGTTTCGGCAGGCAACGACAATCGCTCCATCGCGCAACAGTCACCGGCCAACTGCAAGAACGTCGTGGTCGTGACCGCCACCACCGCCACAGGTGGCCGCGCCAGCTACAGCAACTGGGGAACGTCGGCAACGTCGTCCTCGTGGCTGGTGGCAGCACCGGGAGGCTCTGGAACCGGTTCCTGCGCCGATGCCTCCACCAGCTATGGGTGGGTCTTCTCGACTGGAGCCGAAGGCTACTTGTGTATGGCTGGAACGTCACAGGCAGCCCCGCACGTTGCCGGCGTCGCTGCCCGGATGCTGGCTGTCGACTCCACCCTGCGACCCGCGGACCTGGCCACCATCATCCGAGGCACCAGTACGCCGCTGGCCGATGGCTGTCCCACTGGAACCTGTGGGTCTGGAATCGTGAACGCCGAGGCCGCCGTCGCGGCCGCCAGTCGCTTCAACCCCGACTCCGGTGGCACCGACCCGGTGGTGGTGCCACCAGTGAAATTCCCTCAAGTCACCACGCGGTTCTCCGGAACGCTGCGCACGGGATACACCCAGACCGCCTCAACATCGACCACCTACAGCTCTGGCACGCTCAGCTATCAGTGGTACCGCAACGGTACGGCGATCTCGGGCGCCCATTCGCGGACCTACACCCTCACGCCGAGTGACTACGGCACCCGGCTGAGCCTCACCGTCACCGACACCTTCGGCGACCGCGCCTCGGCGTCCACGAGTGCCACGGTTGCACCGGGATACATCTCGTCCCTTGCGAAGCCGAAGATCCTCGGCACGCGCAAGGTCGGCACCCGGTTGCGGGCCACCAAGGGATCCTGGTCGGTGCCGACGACGGTCTACCGGTACAAGTGGTATCGCAACGGCAAGAAGATCAAGGGCGCCACGTCGCGGAAGTACAAGCTCACCTGGCGTGATCGCCGCAAGCGCATCACCGTGCGGGTGTATGTGAAATCGACCGGCTACTACAACCAGAGTCGGCTCTCGGGAAAGACCGCCAGCATTCGCTGAGCCGCCCCCGCCATGACTGACCGGTTCAGTCCTCGGCACCCGCAACGGAGACGTCGAGTGCGCTGCAATGAGCGATGAAGCGCTGCACGCTCACCGGCTGCACGCGCTCGGTGCTCCAGGCCAGCCCGAGACATCGCGTGGTTGACGGCTGCAGCGGCACCACCGTGACTTCCGGTCCGGACCGACCCGCCGACACCGGCAGAATCGAAACGCCCAGACCCGCACCCACGAGGCCAGCAATCGTGTCGATCTCGCGGGACTCGAAAGCCACACGCACCCGCGCCCCGGAGGCCACCAACAGAGGATCAATCAACTGCCGCAGCTCGGTCGGGCGGGCAAAGGCGATGAAATCCTCACCATCCAGATCCGCACACGACAGCGAGGCCCGCCCGGCGAGGCGATGGCTGCGGGACAGCGCTACACAGAGTTGCTGTTCCTCGATCAATTGCCAGGCCAACCCCGAATCCGGACGCGGCGGCGTGGCATAAGTAACATCCAACTCGTCGCGCGATACCGCCTCATGAAGATCACGGGCGAAACCCTGACGCAGCTCGAAGAGCGCCCCGGGCGCGACCTCACGGAACGAACTCACCAAGCGAGGTACTACCCAGCGCGCCATCGACTGCAGAAATCCCAGCCGGATCGGCGCCTGCGGCCCTGCCAGGCGAAGCACCCGCTGCCGACCGGCTTCACACCCGCCCACAATCCCCAAGGCATCGGCGCGGAATGCCTGCCCGACACGGTTCAGCGACAGCCGGCGCCCGTGACGAGTGAACAGCTCGGCCTCCAGTTCGGACTCCAGACGAGCCAACGCCCGCGACACATTCGACTGGTTCACCTGCAACAACGCGGCCGCATCGCGACTGTTCTCGGTTTCGGCCAAAGTCAGAAAGACCCGCAAGTCCGCTTCGTTCACCACACCAGCGTAATGCGCTACACGCATCACATGGTTCATTATCATCATTTCGCGCATCGCCAGGATCGGATCACACTGCTGCGGTGACCGTTTCCGCCATCCCCGCTTCGATCGCTGTCGGCCATCGGGCAGGCACGGCGTCCTACCGGCGGCTGATTCTCGCCGTGATGGCCGGAGGTTTCGCCAACTTCTCGCTGCTGTACTTCGTGCAACCGCTGCTGCCGCTGCTGGCCACGCAGTACCAGGTGACCCCGGCCGAATCGGCCCACGTACTGTCGATCACGACCCTGACCATCATCGCCGGGCTGCTGATGGCCGGCCCGCTGTCGGATCGCTTCGGACGAGTCCCGATCATGCGATGGTCATTGGTCGGGTCCGGCCTGTTGGGTATCGCCAGCGCCTTCGCCCCCAGCTGGGGAGTACTGCTGCTGTTGCGCGGATTGCTCGGCATCACCTCCGCCTGGCTTCCGGCCGCCGCCCTGGCCTACCTGCGCGAGGAAGTGCAGCCAGGTTCACACAGCCGCGCGAACGCCGCCTACATCGCCGGCACCGCTCTCGGGGGCGCCGCCGGACGGCTGCTGCCCGGCCCGATCGCAGCCCTGGGCGGTTGGCCCCTCGCTGCCGCCACCATGGGCATCCTCACCCTGGTCAGCGGGGCCGCGTTGTGGCTGATGCTGCCACCATCCCAAGGGTTCAGCCCTCGCCGGGTAGCAGTGCGAGAGATGCTGCTGGGCACCATCGCAGCGCCCCGGGATCCAGTGATCGGATGGCTGAGCGTCGCCGGGTTTGCCGCCATGGGCACCTTCGTGGCCGTCTACAACGCCATGGCCTTCCGGCTGCAGGCCCCACCGTTCTTGCTGGGACACGCGGCATCGCTGGTCTACCTGGCCTATCTGTTCGGCATCGCCGCGCCACTGCTGCTGCGACGGTTCTCGGATCGAATCGGACGCGGGTGCGCCACCATCGCGGCGGCGGTGATGCTCATGCTCGCCGTGGTGATCGCGTCGATCACTACTCTGACAGGCGTGGTCATCGGACTGGGTCTGATCACCTTCGCCTTTCTGGGCGTCCACTCGCTGCTCAGCGGCTGGGTCGTTGACCGCGCCGCCCGCCGCGGACTCGGCACCGCCCAGGCTTCCAGCGCCTATCTGCTCGCCTACTATCTGGGCAGCACCACCTTGGGTGCATTGGCCACGTGGCTATGGCAAACAAACGGCTGGTCAGCCGTGGAGGCCCTGGGGGTGGCCGCAGCCGGGCTCGCCATAATCGCCGCGGCAGTGGCCAACCGGGTTGACCTCAACCCGCGGGTAAGCGCCAAGGGGAATCCCACACACCTGTAACGCGAGCCTCTCGCGCACTGACTACCCTGGCTGCGGGGGTCGACATCAACATCAGGGGAGCGGATCAGGGTGCCGTCAGCAATCCGAGCACACGGGTTAGTCAAGCAATTCGGCTCCGTGCGCGCCGTCGACGGCGTCGACCTTGAAATTCCGCAGGGCAGCTTCTATGGCATCGCCGGACCCAACGGAGCAGGCAAGTCCACCACCTTGCGAATGCTCACCGGGCTACTGCGTCCCGACGCGGGAACCGCCGAAGTTCACGAAGTCAGCGTGTGGCCCAATCCGCTGCGAGCCAAGACCTTGATCGGTTTCGTTCCCGACAACCCCGTACTCTTCGACCGCCTGACCGCTCCCGAAATGCTGCAGTATGCCGGCATGCTGCGAGGCCTGCCGACCGACGTCGTCGCCGAGCGGTCGGCCGAACTGTTGCAGGTGCTCGATCTGGTACAGGTCCGCGACCGCCTGATCGCCGACTATTCGCTGGGCATGCTCAAGCGAATCGGCCTCGGCGTGGCCCTGCTGCACAACCCACGGGTAATGGTCCTCGACGAGCCTTTCGGAGCTTTGGACCCGGTCAACGCCCAAGTCATCGAGGACCTCCTGCAGCGCTATCGCGACGGTGGCGGCACTGTGGTCTTCGCCAGTCACGTGATGGATGTCGTGCAACGGCTCTGTGATCGAGTGGCCGTCATTGCGCAAGGCCGGGTCATGGCCGAAGGAACCGTCGCCGAAGTCGCCGGCGGCCGCAGCCTGCAGGACGCTTTCGTCGACCTGGTCGGTGGACGCGACCTGGAGGAGGGCGAGCTCTCATGGCTCTCATCCTGGTCCGACTAAGACTGCTGATCGCCGGCCGCGCGCGCGGCAATGGTCCGGGCTCCAACCTGTACTACGTGGTCAGTTGGGTGGTCGGGATCACCTTCGGACTGATGAGCGGATTGGCCATGGCGGTCTTCGTCTCCGGCGGAGAAATCGGCGATGCCATCGTGCTGGGTGCTTTCGTCGTGGTCTCGCTGCCCTGGCTGATGGGACCGATCCTTGAACCCAGCCTCGCCGACGGCACTGTGGACCCGCGTCGACTCGAACAGTTCCCACTCACGTCATCGCAGCAGGTCGTCGGCCTGCTCACCGGCGCGATGATCGCCCCCACCGCCACCTTCACTTTCCTGTTCTCGGCAGGGGCGATGGCGGCCCTCGGGATGAGCCTGACTGCCCGTCTGGCAGCACTGCTCAGCTCGGTGATCTTCGTGGTGATGTGCGTGGCCGTCTCACGCTCAGCACAGGCCCTGCTGACCGAGTCCTTACGATCGCGCCGCGGACGGGACTTCGCCGCCTTCCTGGCGTCCCTGATGGTGCTGGGTTTGTATGCCGTCTCGGTTCACCTGCGCTCGACCATCGCCTCTCTCAACGACCAACTCACCGGTCCGATCGGACAGCTCGTCGCTTGGGTGCCACCGGGCGCGGCAGCGCAGTCCATCATCGACGCCCGTGACGGCTACTGGCTGGACTACGGTCTGCGCCTTTCCATCATGGTGGCCATGACGCTGGTGGCAGCGCTGGGCTGGAAGTGGGCCCTGGAGCGACGCGTCCGCGGCGAGACCACCGGACCGGGACGGGGCTACCGGCGTAGTCGACTCGACCCGACACCGCTGGTTCCCCGTCTGCTCAGCGTGCTGCCGTCCACACCGTCGACAGCCGCATTGTCACAGCAGTGGCGCTACTTCTTCTTCCGCTCCCCCAAGGCCATTCAGACCTTGATCATCCCGCCGGTGATGGGTGTGATGGTGGCCCACACAACCTTCGGAACGAGCGGGGTGCCGGCTCAGACCGCGGCCTTCGCCGCATTGGCGATCGTCGTCGGGAGTTTCAACGTGTTCGGCTACGACGGAGCAGGTTTTCGCTACTTGATCAGCTCCGGCGTGCCGTTGTCGGCGGTGCTGCGGGGCAAGGCTGTGACCCCGCTGCTCTATCTGGTGCCGTTGATGGTGGCGTTCAGCACGATCGAATGCTCACTGCGAGGGACCTGGAGCCAACTGGTCCCCGCCCTGCTGGTGGGCCTGGCTGTGTTGCTTACCGGGGTCGGGATCGGCGCCCAATCCAGTGTGCTGAATCCCAGCGACCAGTCGCGGGTCGGGCACCGCCAGGGCATGTTCTTGAAGGTGTTCGCCTGGTTCTCCGGGTTCTTCGTCGTGGTATCTCTGGGAGCCGCAACCTGGATGCTCATAGCCCGAGGGGCATCGGAGCTGGTCGCCTCGGTCTTCGTCCTGCTCGCCAGCGCCGCCGTCTGCGTCGGCTTGGTACTCCGCGCCGGCCACCACGTCGATCGCAACCCCGACGATCTGCTGCGTCGGCTCAGTCCGGCGACTTTCTGACGCCTTTCAGCAGGCCAACGCCATGGTCGGCTCACCGTCCAGCCAGCGGCGAAGCAGCCCCAGCCCGTGCCGCTCCATTCGACGAACCGTGCTCGGGCTCACCTGAAGGATGGCCGCCAGCGACTCCACGCTCGCCGGCTCGCCGCCGTCCAAGCCGTAGCGACGCCGCAGTACCTCGGCGTGATCGGCCGGCACTCTTCGGAGCAAGCGGGGCAGTTGGCCCCGCAGCACCGACTGATCCGGGTCGGTCGCAGGGGCCGCCAACTGCCACAGCTCAGCCGTCACATCGAAACAGACCGGGGCACGGTATCCCAGGAGTTGCGTGACCCACACCGTGGTTTCGCCGAGTTCGCGCGCAATCTCGGCTGCGTCGGCCTCCCGTCCCAGTCTTTGACTGAGCCGAGCCGCCACTGCATGTACCCGACGCAACCGGACGGCGCGACTGGGTGGCAGCGCCAAAGCGCCGAGTCGACCCGCGGCCGCCTCGGACACATGCCGTTGCACGCACTGCATCGCGTAGGTGGAGAAACGACCCCGCCGGTAGTCGAACCGCTGCAATGCGACCGCCAGGGCCAGGCAGCCTTCCTGAAAGAGGTCCTCGAAAGCAACTCCGCTCAGCCGAGCCTCGGCGGCGGCCACCTTCTGAACCAGACGCACATTCGCGAGTAGAAAATGCCGCCACGCCTGGCGACCCTGGGCAATCAGCAGGTCACGTTCGGCTTCGCTTCGATAGCGGCGATCATCCAGATGCTCGGCCGCCAATCCGACTTCGATTCGTCGCGCCAGGCGGCCTTCGTCCGCGGCGGTGAGCAGATCGAGCGATGTCACTGTGTTCATACCCAGCAGCGTGGTCAGCCAGCCGAAGATCCGCGACGTCCGCGATGCAGGCGTGGACGGCAACATTGCGACAACACCAGTTCCGCGTCCCGCCTCACAACCCGGCTAGGCGCCCGTGGCTACGGCCAACAGCGTTTTACGATCTGCTTCCAGCGCCACCAGGCGCGCGAACAGTTTTGCGTGGGCTGCGGGTTCCTTCTCCGGATCCATGCGTTGCACCTTCGAGCGCAGGTCAGCGATCTCGCGAGCCAGCGGCTTCAGTCGCAGCACCGCTGAATACTCTGCGGCATAGACCTTGGTGGGTTCGCGAAGCTCCGGCTCCACCATCATCGTGATCACGAGTTGCTCCAGAGTCGGATCCGACACTGCCTGCAGCACTCGCGCCGACCACTCCTGTGGACCGTCGGCAGCTGCGGTGATCGCCGCAAACAAGGCCTGGTAGGCGGGGTGAGTGAAGTCCTCAATGGTGAGGTGGTTGAAGTCGTCGTCGAAGAGATCCGGGGCGTGCAGCAGCAAACGCAACGTGGCCCGCTCCGCCTCCAATTCGCGATCATCGGGAGGTGGCAGTCGCAGACCCGGGGTCGCCGCAGGCACGTCCGGTGGCATCGGAGCCGAGTCAGCAGGAGTGTTTGCGGGCCGCTCGTTGCGGGGATGTGACCGTTGGTAGTTGCGAACCTCGGCTCGCACATCCTCCAGTTCCATACCTACCAACTTGGCAATGTCAGAGACGTACCCACGCACCAGGCTCTTGTCACGGACGCTACTCACCAGCGGCGCGGCGGCACGCACGGCGGCCAGGCGGCCATCAGCACGGTCCAAGTCGTAGCGAGAAACCACATTGCGCATCACGAAGCGGTACAGCGGCTCGCGTTGAGCCACGAGATCCCGAATGGCGGCGTCACCGTCAGCCATCCGCAGATCGCAGGGGTCCAGGCCATTGCGGGCTACGGCCACATAAGTCTGGGCGGCGAAGATGTGATCGTCCTTGAACGCCTTCATCGCCGCAGCCTGGCCGGCGGCGTCGCCGTCGAAGGTGAAAATCACCTCGCCGGCAGAGACTTCGCCAGTGCCGAGCAGACGCTGCAGCATCCGACTATGGCCCTCACCGAACGCGGTACCGCACGATGCGACTGCCGTGTCGACGCCGGCCAGATGGCAGGCCATGACGTCGGTGTACCCCTCGACGATCACCACCTGGTTCTTCTTGGCGATGTTCGCCCTGGCCAGATCGAGTCCGTAGAGCACCTGGGACTTCTTGTAGACCACCGTCTCGGGCGTGTTGAGGTACTTCGCCGGCATTCGGTCGTCATCGAAGATGCGCCGCGCCCCGAAGCCCAGCACCGAGCCACCGGCGTCACGGATCGGCCACAACACCCGGCCTTGGAAGAAGTCCCAACCCTGCTCACGGATGAGGCCGGCCTTCACCAGCTCTTCGTCACGAAAACCCCGCGTGCGCAGCTGATCTCGCAGCTCATGACCACCCTGTGGCGCGTAGCCGATGCCGAAGTGGGCGGCGGCGTCCTGATCGAAGCCACGGCCGTCCAAAAATTGACGTCCGGGCAGGCCCGCAGCAGCATTCAACTGTTCGGTGAAGTATTCGGCGGCCGCCTTGTTGGCTTCCAGCACCCGCAGCCGTAGGCCTGGTTCGGTCCGCGGCCCATCGGAGTTGGTATAGCGCAGTTGCACACCGCAACGGTCGGCCAACAGTTCGACGGCCTCGCTGAAGCCGATGTTGTTGATCTTCTGAACGAAGTCGAAGACGTCACCCCCCTCACCGCAGCCGAAGCAGTGAAAGTAGCCACGAGCAGGCGTCACGTGGAAGGAAGCGGTCTTTTCCTCATGAAAAGGACACAGCCCGGTCAGCGATCCGCCGCCGCCGCGACGCAGCGTGACATGACCACCGACGACGTCTTCGATCCGGGAGCGCTCGCGCACCGTTTCGAGGTCTTCAGGATTGATCATGCCTGCCACAGGCCGAAGTCTAAGACCTCGACCTCGCTGTCCCCAGCCGTCCGCGCCCGCGGTCGGGCACCCGAACCCCCTGCCTGCCTGCGGCACGCCGGTCGTGAGCGGATTCACCCAGTCGGCAGCTGGCGCGGCGAGCCGCTTCAGCTACGCTGAGGCCATGTCGACTCCGCGCCCAGAGCAGACACCGCCACGACCCAATCCCGGTGGTCCGCTCCAGCCGCGTCCGGCCGCAAGTTACGCCGATCTCGTGCGTGGTCAACAGTCGGGCGCAAACCCCCAGGACGATCTCGACGGAAGCCAGCGAACCGGCAACTCCTATCACGGGTGGAAACCGACGCGAAGCCCCTGGCCGGGCTACGTCGGACTGGTCATGGTGATTATTGCCATCCTCATCACGATGTCGGTGATGGGCACCATGATGCAGGCCGCGGTTCCCCTGATCGTCAGCCAGGTTCGCCATGGCGTCGACCCGACCGTGTCGCCGGCCATGGTGCAGATGGTGCTCAACGCCTTCGAACAGGCCGCGCCCGACGGTGCCATGCTGGTGAACATCGCCTATTGGCTCGGCGTCGCAGGGGCACTTCTCGGCCTGGTCGGCGCAATCATCGGTCGCGGACGCGGCGCGGGAGTGATGGCCTTAGTGATCGGAATCCTCGCTCCGGTTCTCGTCGGCGTCTACGTCGGTTTGACGCTCGCCCCGCTGATCGCGCCCTGACGCGGCAATCGCCGTCTACCGACACCAGCGCCCCGTCAGGCACCCCGACCGATCCCCCGCGGCACCCGATCAGGGTTCCAGCCCAGGTGGTCGATGGCCGTCTCGAAGGCATAGCGGTCGGTCATGCCCGCCACATAGGTGACCGCGGCGCGCACCGGGTCAGCGCCGATCAGGACACCCTGATGGAAGTCCGGGGGCATGTGGGTGGGGTGCTCGGCGAAGTAGGCCACCAACGCGCGCAGCACGTCGATCACCGCCGCCGCTTGGGCCAGTGACTCCTCACGGGTGTAGATCCGTTGATAGTTGAAGGCTCGCAGCTCAGCAAGAGCCGCAGCAGGTTCGCCGAACATTCCGACGGTTCCGGTCTGAGTGGTGGCTGCGATCACCGACTCGATGAACACCCCCAGCTGGTCGCTTCGGGTGCGCCCGGCCACATCGACGACCACGGCCGGAAGGTCCTGCGGGCTCACGATGCCTGCTGCAACCGCGTCCTCCAGATCGTGTGCGCAATAGGCGATGCGGTCGGCCCAACTCACGATCTCGCCTTCGATGGTCGACGGAGTCGGGCTGGACCACGAGTGATTCCGAATCCCGTCGAGGGTTTCGGTGCACAGGTTGAGGTCGGCCAGCACGACATCCGCACCCCAGGCGCCGTGATGGTATCCCTCGGGCAGGAAGGCATCGAAGGCTTCCTCCGACGCATGACCCCCCGGTCCGTGACCGCAGTCATGGCCCAGCGCGATCGCGTCGGTGAGGGTGACATTCACGCCCACGCCGCGTGCGATCGCGGTCGCCACCTGGGCCACTTCCAGGGCGTGCGTCAATCGCGTGCGTTGGTGGTCGGTCGGATACACCACCACCTGCGTCTTGCCCGCCAACCGCCGAAAGGCGGTGGAATGCACGATGCGATCGCGGTCACGCTCGAAACAGGTGCGCTGCGGATCCGCTTCCTCGGCGCGGGCACGATTCCCGGCCCCATGAGCCAGGGTAGCCCCGGGACGCAACCAGGCGGCCTCCCAGGCCTCGCGCTGCTCGCGCGCCTGCACAACACCGACCGTCATCGCAGAACCCGCCGCAGCGTGAGCACGCACCACGGCACCGTCGCTATGGCCGGCCATGGTCCGCGCCCAGGCCTGGGCCCGTCGGTTCACCTCGCTCATGCGGCCATCTTCGCAGGAAAAACCGACAGGCTCGACGCAGGATTCGGCCCGGCGCCGCTGACCGCCGGGCCGAGACTTCCAGTAGCCTGATTGCATGTCGACACCGGGATCCGAATCGCAGCCCCCCTTCCCCACTGGACCGCGGGGCACGGGCGCGGTCCCGCAGCCGCCGTACCCGACGCCGGGCGCCTACGCCCCACCTCCGAGTGGACAACAGCCCGGCTACCCCGGCGGCGCATCGCCGGCTCCCACACCTCCGGGCTACAACCCTGCGGCGGGCTACCCTCAGCAGCCGTGGAATGCACAGCCCACTCAGCCCTATCCCGGACCCGTCCAGAGTTACCCGCCGGGATATCCCACCGCGTACGCTGCCGCACCGGTGCCGGCGAAGAGCCCTTGGCTGGGTCGCATCGCGTTGATCGTGGTCGCGGCGTGCACCGTCATCGCGACGGTCGCCATGGGTCCCGTGGCTGAGCTGATGGCACAGCTCATGATCGCCGCCGGTTCGACCACGATCGCCACTGATGATCTCGTCGCCGCCGCTTCAATGAGCGAGCCCGGCGCAATGATGGCCATGCAAGTCTCCACGTGGGTAGGCATGGCCGCCGCCATCACCGGCCTGATCGCCGCGATCCTGGGACGCGGGCGCGCCACGGGCATCTTCGCCCTGGTGCTGGGCCTGCTGGCGCCGCTGATCATGGTCATCTACGCCGTCATCGTCATTTTCCCGCTCGTCTCCCAATACTGAGCGCTGCCGACCGTGGCCCGCTGACCTCAACCGGGGCGGGCCCGGTGGCGGTCCTGCTCGGCGGACTAGCCGCCGGACACGTCACATTCGGCGTCGCTGATGTCACTGTCGCCCAGACTGGTCGAATCCAGCCAGCCATACGGAAGCACTACCCGCTCCCGAGGCGTCCCTTGGCGGCCACGGGGCTGGCCGAGTTCAGTGGCCGGAAAAGCCTGCATCGGGTCGAGCTGGGCGAGCGCATCGTCCAGCTCGACCAAGGAGGCCACCATCGCCAACCGGCGTCGCAACTCGCCACCCACCCCGAATCCCTTGAAATACCAGGCCATGTGTTTACGCAGATCGGTCAGGCCGTGTCGCTCTCCCGACAGCCCGACGAGCAGCTCGGCGTGGCGACGCACCATGGCCGCCACCTCGCCCAGCGTCGGCAGGGTCCTGCGATCACGTCCTGCAAAAGCATCGGCCAAGTCCCGAAATAGCCATGGTCTACCCAGACAGCCACGTCCGACCACGACGCCGGCGCATCCGGTCTGTTCCACCATGCGCACCGCATCCGAGGCTTCCCAGATGTCGCCATTACCCAGCACGGGGATACTCAGCAGCTCCACCAGTTCGGCGATCGGTGCCCAATCGGCCTCACCGGAATAGGCCTGCCGCACGGTGCGTCCGTGCAGCGTGATCGCCGCGCACCCGGAGTCCTCGGCGATGCGTCCGGCATCCCGATAGGTGAGGTGGTCGTCGTCGATCCCCAGCCGGGTCTTCATCGTCACCGGCACCGCGTAGCGGTCGGCGGCGCGGACTGCTGCGGTCAATACTGCGGCCAAGCGGTCCCGCTTCCACGGAAGCACTCCGCCGCCGCCTCGCCGGGTGACTTTGGGTACCGGACAGCCGAAGTTCAGATCGACATGGTTGACCCCGAAGTCCGCGCACAGAATGTCGACGGCGGTTCCCATGACGTCGGCGTCAACTCCGTACAACTGCACAGAGCGCACCCTCTCTCCGGCATCGAAGGTGATCATGTCGAAGGTCTTGGGGATGCGTTCGGCCACCCCACGGGAGGTGATCATTTCCGAGACGTACAGCCCTGGAGCGGTGGTCGCCGATCCGGCACCGCCGTCTTGGGCCTGCTCGCGACACAGTTGTCGGTAGGCGGCATTGGTGATTCCAGCCATCGGCGCCAGCACCACCGGCGGGTCGATCCGCACCCCGCCGCCGGCTGGTGGAGACAACACCAATCCCGGGTACACGTTGACCTCCGTCCCCCTTTTTGGCCGAACCGGGCCAGTCTACGTAGCCTGGCCCAATCGCGACACGGCACGCCGTTGCGCGGATACTGTGGAACTATGCATGATCGCCAGCGAGTGCTCTCGGCTCTCTCGGCACTGCCGAGGCGAGACTTCCTGCCCGCTGAGATCCGCGATCGAGCAGGCCTGGACGAGCCACTGCCGATCGGCTTCGGCGCCACCTGTTCGCAGCCGTGGACGGTCCAGTTCATGCTGGAGCTCCTCCATGTCGAATCGGGTAACAAGGTCCTCGATATCGGGAGTGGCTCCGGCTGGACCACCGCGCTGCTGGCCCATCTCACCGGACCTGACGGTGCCGTGGTGGGGGTGGAGTTGGTACCCGAACTGGTCGCGATGGGGCGGGCCAATCTCCCCAAGGGACTGCAACGCTGGGCCCACATCGAGCAGGCGGATCCGCACCTGCTCGGGGTGCCGCGTGGCGAGCCGTTCGACCGCATCCTGGTTTCTGCCGATGCCGGCGAGATCCCCGGCGAGCTGGAGGAACAGCTCTCGCTGCACGGACGCATGGTGGTACCCGCCGCCGGAATCATGTGGGTCGTCGACCGTGACTACGAAGGCCTCCACCGAGAACCCGTCACCGGCTATCGCTTCGCCTTCGTCCCGCTGCTACACGCTCCGGCTCAGTAGAGGCGCGACCGGTCAGCAGCCGGGCAGGCGTCCGGCCAGATAGGTCTGAAGCTGATCGATGGCAACCCGCTCCTGCGCCATGGAATCGCGCTCACGCACCGTCACCGAGTGGTCTTCGAGCGTGTCGAAGTCGACGGTGACGCAGTACGGGGTGCCGATCTCGTCTTGACGACGGTAGCGGCGCCCGATGGCTTGGGCATCGTCGAACTCGACGTTCCAGAACTTCCGCAGCTGCGCAGCCACGTCGCGAGCCTTGGGTGACAGATCGGCGTTGCGCGACAGCGGCAACACCGCCACCTTGACCGGTGACAGCCGCGGATCGAGCTTCAAGACGGTGCGCACATCCACACCGCCCTTGGTGTTGGGGGCTTCGTCCTCGGCGTAGGACTCCACCAGGAAAGCCATCAACGAGCGGGTCAGCCCCGCCGCCGGTTCAATGACATAGGGCAGATAGCGCTCGCCGCTGGCCTGCTCGAACACCGAAAGGTCGGTGCCCGAATGCTGGGAGTGGGTTCCCAGATCGAAGTCGGTACGGTTGGCGATGCCTTCCAGCTCACCCCAGCCGTCGCCACCGGTGAAGCCGAAGTTGTACTCGATGTCGACGGTGCGCTTGGAGTAGTGCGACAGCTTCTCCTTGGGATGCTCGTAGTGCCGCAGGTTCTCCGGGTTGATGCCCAGGTCGACGTACCAGGCGGTGCGGGCATCGATCCAGTGTTGATGCCATTCCTCGTCGGTGCCGGGCTTGACGAAGAACTCCATCTCCATCTGCTCGAACTCCCGGGTGCGGAAGATGAAGTTGCCCGGCGTGATCTCGTTGCGGAAGCTCTTACCGACCTGACCGATGCCGAAGGGGATCTTCTGCCGGGAGGTGTTCTCCACATTCTTGAAGTTCACGAAAATGCCCTGCGCGGTTTCGGGGCGCAGGTAGTGCAGGCCCGATTCGTCCTCCAACACGCCCAGGTAGGTCTTCAGCATCATGTTGAAGTCACGCGGCTCGGTGAACTCGCCGAGGTTGCCACACTCAGGGCAGTTGATCTCGGCCATGCTCTCGGGCGCGCGGCCCTTCTTGAACTCGAAGGCCTCCTCCAACTGGTCGGAGCGGAAGCGCTTGTGGCATTTCAGGCACTCGGTCAGCGGATCAGAGAAGACGCCGACGTGACCGGAGGCCACCCACACCTGCCGGGGCAGGATGATCGAAGAATCCAGTCCGACGACGTCGTCGCGGCCCTGCACCACCGAGCGCCACCATTGGCGCTTGATGTTCTCCTTCAGTTCCACACCGTAGGGCCCGTAATCCCAGGCCGCCCGGGTACCGCCGTAGATCTCACCGCAGGGGTACACGAAGCCGCGGCGTTTGGTCAGGCTGATCACATTGTCTAGGCGGGTGGCCACAGAAATTCTCCTCGTCATCGCTCGCTGCCCGGCTGGCAGCGGCCCGGCCTAGCCTACCCGGGGAACGTTCTCTCCGAGATCATCGGGACGCTGGTAAGCACTGGGTTCATCGATCGCGTGCGACAACAGTGGAATCAGGGCCAGCTTGGCCTCCGTGCCGTTGAACGCCCGCCGGTAGTCCCCCACCTGTTCCCAGTGGGTGATGATCGCCCACAGGTCGGGGTCATCGAGGTTGCGCACCAACTGGGCGTCCCGGCAACCGGGGCTGGCCGCAAACTGTGCCACTGCCGCTTCGGCACCGGCACGGAAGGTCGCAGCCTGTTGAGGAGTCACGCGGAATCTGCTCACCGAGATCATCGGCCCATGCTAGCCAGATTGACTCACATCACGACTTTGTTGATAATGATTCTCATGAACGTGAACCGAGGAATCCACTGGACCGCCCGACTGCTCGTCGCCGCGCTCGCCCTCACCGGGTGCAGCGCGGCCACCAACCCTTCCACACCGACCACCGGCACCATCACGGTGATCGCGTCGGCCTACCCCCTGCAATTCCTCACCCAACGGATCGTCGGCGACGCCGGCACCGTGACCAACCTCACTCAGCCCGGCCAGGAACCTCACGACCTCGAACTGTCCGCCCAGCAGATCGCAGACATGTCAACCTCCGACGCGGTCGTCTACATTCCCGGCTTCCAGACCGCCGTCGACGAGGCCATCAAGACCTCGCCTCCCAAGATGAGCATCGATGTCGCGGCCGGTATCGATCGCCTGGTGGCCAATGCTGATGGCAGCGAGAGCCCGGCCACTCCCGGGCAGGACCAGAGTTCGCTGGATCCGCACATCTGGCTGTCCCCCAAGGACATGATCACGATGGCCAACACCATCAGCACGCAGTTGAGCACCGAAAACCCGGCTCTGGCTTCTACCTTTGCAGCGAACACCACCAAGCTGGTGGCCGACCTGACCAACCTGGACGCCGACTTCAGCGCCGGACTCGCCAGCTGCCAGCGCACCGAGTTCGTGACCAGCCACGCCGCCTTCGCGTACCTGGCCAAGGCCTACGGACTGGCGCAGATTCCCATCGCCGGTCTCGACCCGACCCAGGAACCGACCGCGGCCCGCATCGCTGAGGTCCAGAAGCTCGCAAAGCAATATGGTGTGACCACGATCTTCTTCGAAACACTGGTCTCGCCTGCCGTTGCCCAGTCCATCGCCGGAGATCTACACCTCAAGACCGCCGTCCTCGATCCGATCGAAGGCATCACCAGCGAATCCGCGGGCACGAACTACCTTGAGGTGATGAATGCCAACCTCACCGCCCTTCAGGAGGCCAACGGATGCAGTTAGACCAGCCCGAGACGGCGATTCACACTGAATCGCTGCTGGTTGAACTCGGGGGTCTGCCGATTCTGCGCGAAGTCAACATCGATATTGATCGCGGTGAACTCACCGCTTTGATGGGCGGCAACGGCTCAGGCAAGACCACCTTGGTCCGAGCATTGCTCGGCCTGACCCCGCACCAGGCGGGGCAGGTCGAGCTTTTCGGCGTCCCCAGCGAATCGTTCGCCGACTGGGGACGCATCGGCTACGTGCCTCAACGCGGTTCGGTGAACATCAAACAGGCGACCGTCAAAGAGGTCGTGGCCACCGGGCGATTGAGCAGCCGGAAGCCATTTCTTCCTGCGACCGCGCGTGATCGCGCGCGAGTGAGTCAGGCATTGGAGCAGGTTGGACTGGCCGACCGTTCCCGCCAGCCGTTCACCCAGCTGTCCGGTGGCCAGCAGCAGCGAGTGCTGATCGCCCGCGCGCTGGCGCACGCTGCGGACCTGCTGATCCTGGATGAACCCTTCGCCGGCGTCGATCTGACCGTCCAGGCAAGCCTGGCCGAACTCATCGGTGAGCTGAACGCAGCCGGTACCACCGTCCTGGTGGTGCTGCATGAGACCGGAGCTTTGGAGCCGTTGCTCACCAACTGCATCGTGCTGCGCGAGGGACGAGTGGTACACACTGGCCCCGCCCCCGAAACCACCGATCACTACCACGAACGCCCTGAACCCCTGGCGCCGCCGCTGATGTCGGGCCTGATCGAGGAGACCCGCTGATGGAATGGCTCGGACTGGCTTTCATGCAGCGCGCCCTGATCGCGGCGCTGCTGGCCGGCGTCACCTCCCCGGCCATCGGCGCCTACATCGTGCAGCGACGCCTCAGCCTGTTGGGCGACGGTCTGGGCCATGTGGCCATCGCCGGTGTCGGACTGGCGCTGGCCACCGGAACCGCCCCCCTGCCGGTGGCAGTCGTCGTGGCTATCGGTGGCGCCATCGTCATCGAGGTGCTGCGCGAATCCGGCAAGGCCAGCGCCGATGTGGCCATGGCCATCCTGTTCTACGGCGGCCTGGCCACCGGCGTCCTGCTGGCCGGACTTGTCGGTCAGGGCACCGGAACCCTGTCGAACTACCTGTTCGGTTCGCTGTTGACGATCAGCACCACCGACCTATGGCTCATTCTGGTGCTCGCGCTGGCGATTCTCATTGCCACCATCGGGCTGATGCCGCAACTGTTCGCGGTGTGCACCGACGAGGACTTCGCCAAAGTGATGGGTCTCCCGGTGCGGCTGTACAACCTGCTGATCGTGGTCCTGGCGGCGATCACAGTGACCGTGTCCATGCGGACCGTCGGATTGTTGATGGTCAGCGCGCTGATGGTGGTGCCGGTAGCGACCGCCAACAATCTGCTGACCGGCTTCAAGCGATCCTTCTTCACTGCACTGGGCCTGGGCGTCGTCGCCGCCGTCGCCGGAGTGATCGGGTCGTTCTACTTGAACGCCCCACCCGGGTCGCTCATTGTGGTGCTCACCATCGTCGGCTTCGTTATCAGCCTGCCGGTGGCCACCGTGCTGCGCCGCTATCGACAGCCGACTCCGGTGATCGAGGTGACCGCAACCACTCCGTTGCCCCACGAAGCCGCCGATGCGCACTTAGACCATCAACACGGCCCTGACTGCGGACACTTGGCGGTGACCCATGGAGATCACACCGACTACGTTCACAATGGACACCGTCACGCCCCGCACGGAGATCACTATGACGAGCACTGAGGACCGCCCCGGGCCACGCAAGACCCGACAGCGCACGGCTGTCACTGCGGTCATGGGCACGATGGACGAGTTCCGTACCGCCCAAGAGGTTCACAGCACACTGCGGGAACAGGACGAGTCCATCGGGCTGGCCACCGTCTATCGGATCCTGACCCAGATGGCCGACAGCGGCGAGATCGACTGCATCCGCACCCCCGACGGCCAGGCGGCCTACCGACTGTGCTCGAACGGACACCATCACCACCTGATCTGTCGCCGCTGCGGGCGCACCGTGGAAATCACGCCACCCAACTTCGAGCAGTGGACCCGGCAGGTGGCTGCCGAAAACGGCTTCATCGATCTCGATCACGAACTGGAGCTGTTCGGTCTGTGCGCGGAGTGCGCAGCCGCCTAGACCTCGGTGCCGCGTTCGACGTAGCGCAGCGTGCGCAGTCCGCGCTCCAATTGCCAACTCACGAAGGACGCCACCAGTCCGTTGCCGCGACGGACCGTCACCGGCAGCACCTCGCGGGTAGCCAACCAGTCGCCACCCAACAGGGCTGTCAGATAGGCCACCACGGCAGCATCGGCCACAGCAGAAGCCGGCGGACGGCAACGTCGACACACCACACCGCCCAGGACCGGCGAGAACGCATCGTGCGGGCCGACGGCGCCGCACCGGGCGCAGTCGGACAAGCTGGGGGCATAACCCGCCAACGAGATCGCGCGCAGCAGGTAGGCGTCCATCACCATGGCCGGCGGCCTGGGCCCATCACTGGTTCCGGCCGTCAACGCCTGCAACGCTCCGAGGAGGAGTTGGTACTGCCGCAGGGCGGGCTGTCCTTCCTCGGAGACCAGCCGGTCGGCCGCCTCAATCATCACCTCACCGGTGGTGTAGCGCTCGTAATCCTGACCCAGCGGCTCGGCGTAGGGATGCAGAGTGACTGCCTGCGTGATCACGTCCAGAGTGCGCCCGGTAGCGATCTGGAGATCCACGTGGGTGAACGGCTCCAATCGTCCGCCGAACTTGGAGGAGGTTCGGCGCACCCCTTTGGCCACGGCCCGCACCTTCCCATGGCTGCGGGTGAGCATGGTGATGATCCGGTCGGCCTCACCCAGTTTGTGGGTTCGGAGCACAACCGCCTCATCACGATAGGTAGGCACCGCTCCATTGTCGCCGCCGGCGCCCACGCTGCGCTTCATCCGCGCCGACTGCGCCGTGCCAACCTGCGCGTGACGACAGCGAGGCGGTCCGTAGAATCGGCACCCTGGTTGCGACCGCAGCCGCTCCCGGGGCGAATCTTGGACTGAAGCGAAACATCGCCAGCGAACGCTCGGTCGACCTCGGTGTCGATTTCCAGATAACGGATTGACTAATCTCTCGCCAGCTTCCGCCATCACTGGACCGCGCGGACTAGGCTGCCGGAATGAAACGCCTCGCGACGTTGCGGGTTTCTCCGCTGTGTCTCGGTGGAAATGTGTTCGGCTGGACTGCCGACCGCGATACCTCCGAGCAGATTCTTGACGCCTATGTTGCCGCCGGCGGCAATTTCATCGACACCGCCGATGTGTATTCCGCCTGGGTGCCGGGCCATCCCGGCGGCGAGTCCGAGAGAATCATCGGCGGCTGGTTGCAGAAACGCGGAGGCCACCAGGGTGTGGTGATCGCCACCAAGGTCGCAAAGCACCCGGCCCATCGAGGCTTGCGTCCGTCGAATCTGAAGATCTGTCTCGACGGATCCCGGCGGCGGCTAGGCATGGACACGATCGATCTCTACTACGCCCACGAGGACGATCCGTCGCTGCCGATCGCCGAATGGCTGGGCGCTTTCGATGCCATGATCACTGCTGGTTCGATCCGGCATTACGGCCTGTCGAACTTCAGTGTCGAGCGCACCGCCGAAGTCCTCGCCGTCGCCGAAGCGGAAGGATTCGCCAAACCGGTGGCGTTGCAGCCGGAGTACAACCTGGTGAATCGGGCTGATGTCGAAACCAGTGGATTGGGAGCATTGGCCGCCGAACACGGCCTGGCGCTGATCCCCTATGCGGGTTTGGCCGCCGGCTTCCTCACCGGGAAATATGTGCAAGGTGAAGATATCCACGGCCCGCGAGCCGCTCGCGTGAAGCACCTGGCCACCGACGAGGCATTTGCCGTAGTGGCCGAGTTGGTGGATATCGCCGACGAGCTTCAGGTCGAACCGGCGACGGTCGCCCTGGCCTGGCTGGCCGGACGCAGCGGCGTGCTGACCCCCATTGCCAGCGCCAGCGAACCCGAGCAGCTCCCGGCGCTGATGGCCGCCGTCGAACTCAAACTCGACCGCTCCCACACCGCCCGGCTGAAAAAGGTCTCACTCCCCTTCGTCTGAGCCCCCAAACGCCGAGCGCTCCCATTTCGGNNCCGAAATGGGAGCGCTCGGCGTTGTCGGATTAGCCGGCCAGGGCGCCTTCGATGGGGGTGGGGGCGGAGGTGTGGGCCACCGCAATCTTGCGGGGCTTGGCTTCCTCGGCCACCGGGATCTTCAGCGTCAGGACGCCATCGGTGTACTCAGCGGCGATCTTGTCGACGGCGACACCGTGGCCCAGCGTCAACTGGCGGGCGAAGGTGCCGTTGGGACGCTCACGGACCAACCACTTCTGGTTCTCGGCGGGTTCGACCTTGCGCTGAGCGCGCACGGTCAAAGTGCGGTCGTCGAGGTCGATGTCGATCGAGGACGGGTCTACCCCGGGCAGATCGATGCGGGCGACGAACTCGTCACCATCACGGTAGAGATCCATCGGCATCGCGACACCAGCCGGGGTCCGGGCGGCGTCGGTGAACCACCGATCGAGCTCAGCAAAGGGGTCATAGGCTCGTGCCATTTTCACTCACTCCTTAGGTCTTGATTAGCACTCACTGTCTACGAGTGCTAACGCAAGTGTGCATCGGATCATTCCTGATTTCAAGCAAGTTGAGCCCCTTAGACTCAACTTCACTTCGAGGCCGCCAGGGAAAGGCCCCACTACGCTGTACGCGTGGCCAAGACCAAACAGTTCCGAGCGCCGATCCCGCACCCCTCGGGCGCTCGACCACCCGAATTGGACCCGAAACTGATCCCCAACCACGTCGCCATCGTCATGGACGGCAACGGCCGCTGGGCCAAAGCCCGCAACCTGCCTCGCACCGACGGTCACGCCCGCGGCGAGGACGCCTTGTTCGACGTGATCGAGGGAGCCATCGAAATCGGCGTGAAGTACCTGTCGGCCTATGCCTTCTCCACCGAGAACTGGCGACGCTCGCCCGACGAGGTCCGCTGGCTGATGGGCTTCAACCGCGACGTGATCCATCGCCGTCGCGATCAACTCGACGCCATGGGTGTCCGGATCCGCTGGGCCGGACGCACCCCGAAGCTGTGGCGCAGCGTCATCAAGGAACTCCAGGAAGCCGAAGCGCAGAGTGCCGATAATGACGTTCTCACCCTGCAGTTCTGTGTGAACTATGGCGGTCGCGCCGAGATCGTCGACGCCACCCGCGCCATCGCCGAAGCGGCCGTCCGCGGCGAGTTGGACCCGTCACGCCTGACTGAGGAACGCTTCCGCAAATTCCTCGACGAACCCGAGATCCCCGATGTGGACTTGTTCGTTCGCTCGTCGGGAGAGCAGCGAACCTCGAACTTCCTGCTGTGGCAATCGGCCTACGCCGAAATGGTCTTCCTCGATCAACTGTGGCCCGATTTCGACCGCCGTGATCTGTGGCGGGCCATCGAGCTCTACGCCTCTCGGGACCGGCGTTACGGCGGCGCTCAACCCAATGTGATCCGCTCATGACTCGAACCGCCGTCCGCTCCCCCGTGCTCGGCACCATCGTCGAGTTACGACTGGACGGCGATGACCAGGCCACTGCGATCGCCGAGCAGGCAGCGTGGGCGAGTTTCGAGCGCTTGGAGCAGGAGTTCACCAGCTTTCGGCCTGACTCGCTGCTGTGCCGTTGGCGCAGCGGCGAAGCGGACTGCTCCCCCGACCTGGCTGCCGTGCTCCGTCGGGCCGCGTACTGGTACGAGCTCTCCGGTGGCGCCTTTCACCCGGCGACCGCCGCACTGACCGCCCGCTGGCGGCAGGCCGAGGCGGACGGAGCAGCACCCAACGCGGCCGAGTTGGCCGACCTGGTCCCCGCGCTGCCCTATCGGGCTACCGCTGAGGGGATCGAGCAGATCGCGGATTGTTCCGGGGTGGAACTCAACGCCATTGCGAAGGGCTACATCGTTGACCAGGCCGCCGCAGCGGCCGCCACTATCAGCGGCGTCAGTGCCGTGGTGATCAACGCCGGCGGCGATCTGCGGCATATCGGGACCGGTTCGATACACGTGGGCATCGAAGATCCAGCCCGACCGTTCGACAACGCCCCGCCTCGCTGGCGGGTTCCGGTCACGAATGCCGCGCTGGCCACCTCCGGGTTGGCCCATCGGGGGTTCCACATCGGCGACCGCAGGCTGGGTCATGTTCTGGATCCGCGTACCGGGTCTCCGGTGACCCATACGGCGTCGGTGTCGGTACTCGCACCGTCCGCAATGGATTCCGACGCACTGGCGACGGTGCTCGGCGTGCTGGTAAGTGCAGAGGCTCTAGAGTTCGCTGACCGCCATCAGATCGCCGCTCTGCTGGTCAGCGATCAGGGCGACGTCCAGAGCAGCGGCACCTGGCCGGGTTAGGTCGGGCTTCGACAAGCTCAGCCAACGAATGATCGCCCCCGCTGACCCCCACCCCGCTCACTGAGCCTGCCGAAGGGCCGCCGACCAAACCGCTAAGCCAGGAACATCAGGCCGACACCGGCCACGACTCCCCCGCCCAGCAGCACCAACGCCGTGGTTCGCTTCTTGCGGATCATCAGTTGAAGCACCACGCCGGTCAGGGCAATCAGAGCCAATCCGACCGCAGCGACGTCGATCACCCAGCCCCACACACCGGAGGTGTTGCTTCCCCGGTGCAGGTCGTAGAAGTAGGACACCAAGCCGTACCGAGTGGTGGTCATGGTGAAGCTGCCGGTGTTCACGTCGAAGGTGGCACTGGCCGCGTAGCCGGGCCCGGTGTAGGCGATGCGTCCGGTAGTACCGGAGGTGCCGTAGTCACTGACCGAGCCCGATACACCTTGGCTGGTCCGCAAGTACTCGCTGATATCGAGGTAGTTCGGTACGCCGTCCACAATCGAGCCGCTGGGCAACTCACCACTGGTCTGAGTCGTGGCGGGATCAATCCCGAAGGTCCATTCCTGATGATGCAGCAGCAGCCCGGTCACGGCGAAGAACAGCACCACGAGCATGGTGGCCATGCTCAACCAGGAATGCAGCAGCCGGGTCAGCCGCTGCCCACTATTGCGTCGTCGGGGACGCCGGGTGAGTTCGCCGACCGAGGTGCGGTCAGCCACGGCGGTCTCACTCATGGCTGATAGCTGATCTGGATCGCCGACAGTTCACTGTTGTCGTCGATGGTGGTCTTCATGGCCGAGCCGTCGAAGGTGAAGCTCCCACTGGTCAATGAGTAGGGGCCGTGCTCGCGAATGGCCTCGACCCACACGGTGTAGTCGCCGTTCGGCACGGCCGTGCCGTCGGTGTCGGTCAGATCCCAGCCGACGGTGTAGCTGCCCGCAGCCCGGGTGGCGCTGGAGTTGGTGTCCACGCCACCGGCCGCGGCGTACCACTTGTAAAGCTCACTCAGCCAGCGATCCTGGCCGTTCTGGAGGTGCCAGAGCGAGACGGTCTTCACCAGAGCTCCGGATGCGTCCTCGATCCAGACCGCAATGTAGGGGTTGCGCACACCGCCGCCCGGTCCAGCCCCTGAAGAAGTGGCGTCAGCGGTGTAGGTGAAGGCGATGGTGGCCAATCCTGCCGCAGCTGCGCCGGTATTCGTCGAGGAGGTCGTCTCTTCTGAATCGCTGGTGGTCTGGTTCGCGCTGGGGAGCACGTCTGAATCGCTGGCGCAGCCGACGACGCCGAGTAGGGCGGCGGCTGACATTCCTTGGAGGAACGCGCGGCGGGAGACTGCAGAGAACCGGGACTCGGACAAGGGAACCTCCTGGGTCAGGCTGATGGCAGCAGTAGCCAATCGAACCAGCCTGTGGAACTCCTGTGTCAACTCCATCCGCCAGGTGTGGATGGACGTGCCTCCGGGCAGCGCCACTCAGCCCGGCCGGACCTCCACCCGAGCACCAGCGGCAGGTAGCACTGGGTACACCTCCGGCGCGGCGAAGCCCGCCTTGGCACATGCGGCGCGGACGGCAGCCTCGACCGTAGCGATGGCCTCATCGGGCACCAGCGCGATCGCCGAGCCGCCGAAGCCACCGCCGGTCATGCGGGCTCCGATGGCCCCTGCTGCCACGGCGGACGCGACCGCCACATCGAGTTCGTCGGTGGAGATTTCGAAGTCGTCGCGCATCGACTCGTGTGACGCGAGCATGAGCTCCCCGATGGCGCGGGGACCGACCTCCCGAAGCGCTTCGGCGGTGTCGAGCACTCGCTGGTTCTCGGTGATGACGTGACGAACCCGTCGATAGGTCACCTCGTCTAGAAGCGCCTGCACCCGAGGCAAATCGGCCGGCCCGAGATCACGCAGCGCGGCAACGCCGAGGGTGGCGGCGCCTTGTTCGCAGGAGGCCCGTCGAGATCCATAGCCACCACTGGCGTGAGCATGCGAGGTCTTGGTGTCGAGGACAAGCAGTCGCAGGCCTTCGGCAGCCAGATCGAAGGGAATCAACTCGGTGGCCAATGATCGGCAGTCCAGCAATACCGCATAGCCCTGCTGGCCGAGCAGGGAGGCGGATTGATCCATGATGCCGGTCGGGGCACCCACCACAACGTTCTCGGCCCGCTGGCCGATCTTGGCCAGCGCGAGGCGGTCCAGGTGGGCATCCCAGAGGGCATTCAGCGCCATCGCGACAGCACTTTCGATGGCGGCCGAAGACGACAGGCCCGCACCGACGGGAACATCGGAGACCAAGGCGAGGTCGAAGCCGGGCACATCGGACAGGTCGACGCCGGCCTCCCCCAATGCCCACACCACGCCCAACGGATAGGCCGCCCACCCCAGCGACGTCGCGTTGGCGAGATCATCAAGGCTGGAGTCCACCATGCCGGCGGTGAAATCGGTGACCATGCGAATGCGTCGGGTATCACTGAGTCGCACCGCTGCGATGACCTGATGATCGATCGCCATGGGCAAGGCAAAGCCATCGTTGTAATCGGTATGTTCCCCGATCAGGTTCACGCGGCCCGGACCGAACCCCACGGCTGTGGGCGTCCCGGAGAACGTTCTCGCGAAGAGCGCTTCTGCGGCTGAGGAGTCCATGTGCTCCCTTTCTCGACCGGCCCCGCCGACGCGGTCCGAAGGTCAGTGCTGGCCGTAGACGTTCTGGTAGCGCTGGAAAAGGCGGTCAATATCAGACTGAGCGATCGGCACGGTGTCACCCAGTTGCCGTGCCAGGTGCACCGTACGAGCAACATCTTCGACCATCACTGCTGCTTTGACCGCATCGCGTGCGTCGCGTCCGATGGTGAACGGTCCGTGATTGGCCATCAGAACCGCCCGGGAACGACTCGCACGCAAAGTCTCCACAATGCCGCGCCCGATCGAATCGTCACCGATCAGCGCGAACGGTCCGATGGGGATGTCGCCGCCGAACTCGTCGGCGATCATGGTCAACACGCACGGAATCGGCTCTCGACGTGCCGCCCATGCGGTTGCGTAGTCGGAATGGGTGTGGACGACACCGCCCACCTCCGGCATGTGTCGATACACATAGGCGTGAGCCGCCGTGTCAGAAGACGGACTACGCTCACCCGCCACCAGCTTGGCGTCGAAATCGCAGACGACCATGGCTTCAGGGGTGAGATCGTCGTAGGAGACGCCGGAGGGTTTGATCACCAGCAAATCCGCTCCGGGAACGCGCGCCGAGACATTGCCGGCGGTCCACACCACCAGGTTGTTACGGGGCAACTCAGCATGAAGCGCGGCCACCTCAACCTTGAGGGATTCCACGGTCTCCCGCAGCTCTTCGGGGATCCCGGCGCTCATCGCTGACCCTCGAACCCCGGGCGCGCCGCTTCGCACTCAATTCGCATCCAAACTCCTATGTTCATAATGATGTGAACGGTAACATGATGCTATCTCATTTGAACCGATGCGACGAGTGCTATGGAGATTAGTCTTGCGATCCGGGCGTGGCTGAAGACATCGCTGCACGAGCGGTGATCCGACTCGCCCCGACGCCCGTCACGCTACTCCGAATCAGCCACTCCTGCAGGCACTTCTCGTGAACCCCAGCAGTGACCCGGGCAGCGAAGAGCGCACAAGGGGCCAAAATACGCCCTCCAGTGTGGGATGCGAGCGCGGAAGAGCCCGGGGCGCGCACCTGGACGACTCCACAACAGCCGGCCACCCGCGACGGCCGCACCGACCGGCGACCAGCGTCTCGACGCCTCCTGGATCCCCTCAGATGTGTCCGGTAACATCCGCGGTGATGTTTCCGGTCACATAGTGATCGTTTTGTGACATTAGCCCATTGACCCGGTTCCGTAACGAGTGCAACGATGTTTGAGTTGCGTGACGTCGGCAAGGGCTGCCGACCTGGCCCTGTGGGGGCCGCGACACTCAAGGATGAGAAGGAGCACACAGGAATATGCGACGTATAGGTATCGCGATCCTCGGTATCGTGACTGCTCTGGCGCTTGCCGCCTGTGGCGGCAGCGGAGCCGGCGGATCCTCGAACAACTCGTCGGGTGAGACCCTCATCGGCGTCTCCATGCCGACGCAGACCTCCGAGCGCTGGATCGCCGACGGTAATGCCGTCAAGGACGGACTGGAGAAGGCCGGCTACAAGGTCGACCTGCAGTACGCCAATGACGACATCCCGACCCAGACTCAGCAGATCGACGCGATGATCACTGAAGGCGCCAAGGTGCTGATCATCGCCGCCATCGACGGCACCGCCCTGACCTCGCAGCTCGATGCAGCCGCAGCGGCCGGGATCAAGGTCATCTCCTACGACCGCCTGATTCGAGACAGCAAGAACGTTGACTTCTACGTCAGCTTCGACAACTACAAGGTCGGCGTCGCTCAGGCCACCGCTCTGCTGTACGGACTCGGCGTCACGGACAAGGACGGCAACGCCACGGGTAAGGCCACCAAGGGTCAGTACATCGAGTTGTTCGCCGGATCGCTGGACGACAACAATGCGCACTTCTTCTGGAATGGCGCCATGGACACCCTGAAGCCCTACCTGGATGACGGCACCCTGGTTGTGAAGTCGGGCCAGACCACCATCGAGCAGTGCGCGACCCTGCGTTGGCTGCAGGAGACCGCTCAGAAGCGCATGGAGGATCTGCTGACCTCGACCTACGGCGGCAAGGGCACCGGCCTGAAGGGTGTGCTGTCTCCCTACGACGGCATCTCTCGTGGCATCATCACCGCTCTGCAGGGTGTGGGCATGGGCCCGACCATCGCCAAGGGTCTCCCGGTCGTGACCGGCCAGGATGCTGAAATCGCTTCGGTCAAGCTGATCGCTGACGACGTCCAGCAGTCCACCATCTTCAAGGACACCCGCAAGCTGGCCGACGAGGCCGTCACCGCCGCGCAGGGCTACCTGTCCGGCAAGACCCCGACCGCCAACAACACCACGGATTACGACAACGGCGTGAAGGTCGTCCCGTCGTTCCTGTTGGAGATCGACACGGTGTACAAGGACAACATTCAGTCCCTCCTGGTTGACACCGGGTACTACACCGAAGCAGAAGTGAAGTCCGGCGTAGCCAAGTAACACGGAAACCCGGTCTGGGTGGGTGCAGGGGAAACCCTGCACCCACCCGAGCCTCGGTGAGCACAAGGAAGTGTGACACATGGACAACATCCTCGAGATGCGCTCGATCACCAAGGAATTCCCTGGCGTACTGGCCCTTTCCGATGTCTCGTTGACAGTGGAAAGAGGCGAAGTCCACGCGATCTGCGGTGAGAACGGCGCTGGCAAGTCAACGTTGATGAAGGTACTCAGCGGCGTGTATCCCCATGGGACCTACCGCGGCGAGATCTTCTACGAAGGTGAGGAGGTCCAGTTCTCCTCGATCAACGACTCCGAGGAGAAGGGCATCGTCATCATTCACCAGGAGCTGGCCCTGGTGCCGTATCTCTCGGTGGCGGAGAACATCTTTCTGGGCAACGAAGTCAGGGGCGTCGGTGGCCTGATCGACTGGAACAAGGCGAACTCGCTGGCAACAGAACTGATGCAACGCGTCGGCCTGGATGAGAACCCGACGACACCGATCAGTCAATTGGGCGTCGGCAAACAGCAGTTGATCGAGATCGCCAAAGCGCTGTCGAAGAACGTCAGGCTCCTGATCCTCGACGAGCCCACTGCCGCTCTCAACGACACCGACTCCGAGCACCTGCTGGGCCTCATCCGGCAGCTCAAGGCGCAGGGGATCACCTCGATCATGATCTCCCACAAGCTCAACGAGATCGCCGAGATCGCCGACAACACCACGATCATTCGCGATGGCATGACTATCGAGACCTTGGACATGGCTGATCCGGCGTCGACACAGGACCGCATTATCCGCGGCATGGTCGGACGCGATTTGGAACACCGCTTCCCCGAGCGCACGCCCGCTATCGGAGCCCCCGTCCTCGAAGTCAAGGACTGGACGGTGTATCACCCGACTCAGCCCGGTCGCCTCATCATCGATCACGCGTCCTTCACCGTGAAGGCCGGCGAAGTGGTCGGCATCGCGGGCCTGATGGGTGCAGGACGCACCGAACTCGCCATGAGCCTGTTCGGCCACGCCTATGGCCGCGATATCTCCGGCGAGGTCTCGATGCACGGCAAACGGGTGAACACGCAGAACGTGCCCGATGCGATCGAGGCCAAAATCGCCTACTGCACGGAGGACCGCAAGGTCTACGGCCTGAACCTCATCGATGACATCCGACACAACATTTCCTCCGCCGGACTGTTCAAGCTGTCGAAGTACGGCTGGGTTAACGACAACGAGGAACTCAAGGTCGCCCAGGAATACGCCACCAACTTGAACATCAAGACGCCGACGGTGCTGACTCTGGCCGGGAAGCTCTCGGGTGGCAATCAGCAGAAGGTGGTGCTGAGCAAGTGGCTGTACACCGATCCCGATGTGCTCATCCTCGACGAGCCGACTCGAGGCATTGACGTCGGAGCCAAGTACGAGATCTACACCATCATCAATCGCATGGTCTCCAACGGCCGCGCGGTAGTGGTGATCTCCTCCGAGCTTCCCGAGCTGTTGGGGATCTGTGACCGTATCTACACCCTGGCCTATGGACGCATCACCGGAGAGGTGCCGGCAGCCGAGGCCACCCAGGAGCGGCTCATGGCGCTCATGACCGTCGAACGCAACGAAGCGATTCCGACTGAAGAAAACGGGGGCCTACCCCGTCGGCAGCAGGCCACTCAGTCAACTGATTCAGATATGAAGGGAAATCTCCGATGAACGCCACTGCAGCAGGACTCCGCGATGGCCTGACGAAGAACTTACGTCAAAGCGGCATCCTCATCGCCTTCATCGTGGTGGTAGGAGCTTCGGCCCTGTTGAACCCGAACTTCCTCTCCCCGGGCAACCTGACCAACCTGGTGCTCCAGTACTCCTACATTCTGATCCTCGCACTGGGCATGCTGTTGGTCATCGTGTCGGCGCAGATCGACCTCTCGGTCGGATCGGTGATGGCTTTGGCCGGCGCGGTAGCGGCCGTCCTGGTGATCAAGCAGGGTATGCCGTGGTGGGTCGGTGTGCTCGCCGCGCTCGGCGTCGGGCTGCTGGCAGGCGCCTGGCAGGGGTTCTGGGTGGCATTCGTCGGAATCCCGGGCTTCATCGTCACGCTGGCCGGCATGCTGTTGTTCCGCGGACTCACTGCTCTGGTGCTGAACAGCATCTCGCTGTCGCCCTTCGGTGGCGACTTCTACCTGATCGCGAACGGCTTCCTCAATGGGCTGTTCGGTGGGCAAGGTGTGGACATCTTCACTCTGGTGGTCTTCGCCTTGGCCGGCTTGATCTTCGTCTACCTCCAGGTGCGCGATCGCCAGGCCCGGATCGCTTACAACCAAGAAGCCGGCAGCATGGTCGGGTTCATCGTCAAGCAGATCCTGATCCTGGCCGTCCTGATGTGGTTCGCCTACCAGCTCGCGTCCAGCCGAGGCCTGCCGAACATCCTGGTGCTGCTCGCCGTCCTCATCGTGACCTACACCCTGCTCAGCCAGAAGACCACCTTCGGCCGTCACATCTACGCCATCGGCGGCAACCTCAATGCAGCCAAGCTCTCCGGTGTTCGGGTACGACGAATCAACTTCTGGGTCTTCGTCAATATGGGCGTGCTGGCGGCAGTCGCCGGCATCGTCTTCTCCTCGCGAATGAACGGCGCCCAGCCGGCTGCCGGTAACGGCGTCGAGTTGGACGCCATCGCGGCCTGTTTCATCGGCGGTGCATCGACCACCGGCGGTATCGGACGCATCGGCGGGGCCATGATCGGTGGTCTGATCATGGCGGTCATGACCAACATCATGTCGCTGATGGGTGTCGACTACCCCTGGCAGCAGGTAGCCAAGGGCCTGGTGCTGCTGCTGGCGGTGGCCTTCGACCTGTGGAACCGTCGTCGGTCGGAGGGCGCTGCCTGAGAGCAGCGTCGGTTCAGATCGACCACAAGACGCCGGTGGTACCGGGGCTCAGCCTCGATACCACCGGCGTCTCGTCGGTTGCGGTACCGGATCTTTGGGCGCGACCAGCGAGACTGATCCGAATCTCACCGGATCGAGGTGGATTCCCGAATCACCAGAGTCGGGTCGATCTCCAAGGATTCGCGCGATAGCTCGTCATTGAGCCCGCGCAGAATGACTGCCATGCCGACTCGGCCGAGCTCCTCGAAGTTCTGTCGCACCGTGGTGAGCGGCGGCAGGAAGTGTCCGCTCTCAGGAAGATCATCGAAACCGACCACGCTGATGTCGTCGGGAACCCGCAGACCGAGCTCGGCGAGCCCATGGGTGAGCCCTAGCGCCATCTGATCGTTCCCGGCGAAAACCGCCGTCAGGCCCGGAATCTGCGCGCAAGCCGGCGCGGCGGCGTAGCCGGCGTCAGCACTCCAGTCCCCCGGTATCACGAACTCGTCACCGAGACCGGCCTCACGCATCAACTCCTGCCAGCGAACTGTGCGCGCTTGGGAGTCCAAGGATTCGGCAGGACCGGTGATGTGGGCGATGACACGATGCCCCCTATCCAGCAGGTGCCGCACCACCAGTTCGGTGCCCAATCGTTGATTCACCCCTACCCACGGCAGACCGGCCGTGCCGTCCTCGCCGCCGGGGTCGACCCGACTGGGGCGGGTGCCGATCAGCACCGAGGCCTCGGGAAGCTCGGGAAGGGCATGCAGCGACTGTTCCCGCGGCAGAATCACCGCCACGGCGTCGACCCGCTGATCGTTGAGGAAGCGCACGCCGTCACTCAACTCCGAAGCCGACTCCCCCGTCACGGTGAAGGCCGTCGAGGTGTAGCCGGCCTCGCGGGCAGCCAATTCCACGCCACGCATCATGCTCAGCGGTCCATACAGCGACGAACCTTCGATCAGGACGCCGATACGGCCCGAACGGCCACGAGCAAAAGCCTGAGCAAGGGAATTGGGTCGATAATCCAAATCCTGGATAGCGGCTTCAACACGAGCTTTCGTCGCCGGCTTTACTTGGTTGCTTTGATTGATGACGCGAGAAACGGTCTGATGCGATACTCCGGCTCGACGTGCGACGTCGCGGATGCTCACTGGGCGGCTACTCCCGATCGTCATTCAACGACCACCTTTCCGCGAAAGCTCGTCCGCATTCATGAGGGCCATGAGTCCGGAGTCGGATACTCCCTGGATCACATCGGGGCGGGGCCACCCCGATAGGCTGCCACAACATTCAGCGACTGTTCGAACGACACGACCTGGGTCCCCTCGTCGATCACGGCGAGTTCAACATCGGCCATCCGGGCAAAGTCCACGAAGACCTCCATTCCGACGGCATTTGTCATCACCGTATGGTGCGCTGCACCGGCGGCCAGCCAGCAGGTCGCTGAGGTCACGAAGTCAGGCTTGGGCCGCCAGATCGCGCGACCCACCGGCAGGTTTGGCAGGTCCTCGACCGGGGTGACGTTCTCAACCGCATTGGCGATCAGGCGGAAGCGGTTGCGGACATCCGACATCGCCACGACGACCGCCGGACCGGGGTCTGCGGTGAAGACCAGTCGGCAGGGATCCTCGCGTCCACCGATTCCGAGCGGGTGGATCTCCAGGGTCGGCTTGGCCGTGGTCAGGCTCGGCGATACCTCCAACATGTGGGCGCCGAGAATCAGCTCCCGACCCGGCTCCAGATGGTAGGTGTAGTCCTCCATGAGCGATGCGCCACCGGGCAGCCCTGAACCCATTACTGCCGCCAGGTGAACCAGGACGGCTGTCTTCCAGTCACCTTCGGCACCGAACCCGTAGCCGTCGGCCATGAGGCGTTGCACGGCCAGGCCCGGAAGCTGACGCAGCGCGCCAAGATCTTCAAAGGTGTCGGTGAAGGCGGTGAATCCGCCGCTGACAAGGAACTCCCGAAGGGCGATCTCCTCACGGGCTGCGTAGCGCAGCGCGTCTCGCCGATCACCGTCGGCCCGCAACTCGGGAACCACGTCGTAGCTGTCGTCGTATTCGGCGACGAGGTCGTCGACGGCCGCATCACTCACCTGATCGACCAACTCGGCCAACTCGTTGACCGGCCAGGTGTTCACCGACACTCCGAAGACGGCCTCGGCTTCGGTCTTGTCGCCCTCGGTGACCGCGACGTAGCGCATGTTGTCGCCGAACCGCGCCACCCGCATCCCCTGGGCAGCATGCCAAGCCGCGGCCGCACGACACCACGAACCGATCTCACGGGCCACTCGCGGGTCGCTGGCGTGGCCAACGACCGACTTCCGTCGCACCCCGAGCCGCGACAGGATGTAGCCATATTCGCGGTCACCATGCGCGGACTGGTTGAGGTTCATGAAATCGAAGTCCAGCTCGCCATAGGGCAGATCCCGGTTGGCCTGAGTGTGGAAATGCAGCAGTGGTTTGCGCAGCGCCGAGAGACCCCGGATCCACATCTTCGCCGGCGAGAAGGTGTGCATCCAGGTGATGACACCGATGACCGCCGGGTCAGCGTTGGCGGCCCCCAAGGTCGCCACAATGGCGTCAGAGTCGGTCAAGGTGGGCTTGAGAACCAGCCGCACCGGGATGTCCGAGTGCTGGGCGAGCATCCCCACCACCTGGCGGGACTGCTCGGCGACCTGTCGAAGGGTCTCCTCACCGTACAGTCCCTGGCTACCCACCAAGAACCAGACCTCGAGGTCCGACAAGACCGGCACCACCGTATTTCCCTGCATGATCAGAGCAACTTTCTCGTCATAGCGTTCATTGCGCGTCCACTGATGACCAACGGCGCTGGAGGCAAGGACGGACGTTGTCTATTCCTCGTGACGGATCACCGCTGATACCGCTTCAATGTTAACGGTCACATCCGCAGTTCGCCACACATATTCCATGGCAATTTCTCGAAAACGGCCTTGCGAGTGCCGACGGCGCTCCAGCGGAGCGCGTCGGCCACCGAAGTCAGTCAGTACCGGCTTCCATCCCGGACCGGTTCTGAGCCTCCTCGATCTCGGCGTCGGTAGCATTCCCAGCGGTGATCTCCGGAGCCTGGCCACTCTCCAGGGCACCCACCAGAGCCGAAACCTCGCCACCCACCAGGCCGAGCTGGGCGTACTGCTCCAGCCGACTGCGGGAATCGGCGATGTCGAGATTGCGCATGGTCAACTGTCCGATCCGGTCGGTCGGGCCGAAGGCCGCATCGCCGACCCGCTCCATGCTGAGCTTCTCAGGGTGGTAGGAGAATGCCGGGCCTGCGGTATCGAGAATGGTGTAGTCATCGCCGCGACGCAGCCGCAACGTCACCGAGCCGGTGATCGCCGAGCCCACCCAGCGCTGCAGGGACTCGCGAATCATCAGCGACTGCGGATCCAGCCAACGTCCCTCGTACATCAGCCGGCCCAGCTTGCGGCCTTCCATCTGATAGCTGGCAAAGGTGTCCTCGTTGTGAATGGCGGTCACCAGGCGTTCGTAGCAGATGTGCAGCAACGCCATGCCCGGCGCCTCGTAGATGCCGCGGCTCTTGGCCTCGATGATGCGGTTCTCGATCTGATCGCTCATGCCCAGACCATGGCGTCCGCCAATGGCGTTGGCGGCCAGCACCAGATCCACCGCGCTGGCGAAGGTCTCACCGTTGATCGAGACCGGACGGCCCTGTTCGAAGGCCACCGTGACGTCCTCGGTGGCGATCTCCACGGCCGGATCCCAGAAGCGAACACCCATGATGGGATCGACGATCTCCATGCTGGCGTTGAGCTCTTCCAGGTCCTTGGCCTCATGGGTAGCACCCCAGATGTTGGCGTCGGTGGAGTAGGCCTTCTCCTTGGAATCGCGGTACGGCAGGTCCCGTTCGACCAGCCACTGACTCATCTCCGCGCGACCGCCCAATTCACGCACGAAATCAGCGTCCAACCACGGCTTGTAGATCCGTAGCTGCGGGTTGGCCATCAGGCCGTAGCGATAGAACCGCTCGATGTCATTGCCCTTGTAGGTGGAGCCATCGCCCCAGATCCACACGTCGTCGGCACGCATGGCCCGCACCAGCATGGTGCCGGTGACCGCGCGTCCGATCGGGGTGGTGTTGAAGTACATCTTGCCGCCGGTACGGATGTGGAAGGCGCCGCACACCAACGCGACCAGACCTTCTTCCACCATCGCCGAGCGGCAATCGACCATGCGCGAAAGCTCAGCACCGTAGGCCCCCGCACGTCCGGGAACCGAGTCGATGTCCGGCTCGTCGTACTGCCCGAGGTTCGCGGTGTAGGTGCAGGGGATGGCACCCTTCTCGCGCATCCAGGCCACCGCCACCGAGGTGTCGAGCCCTCCGGAAAAAGCGAGCCCGATGCGCTCTCCAACAGGCAGTTCAGTCAAAACCTTAGGCATGGGCCCAATCCTATCGGCCCCCGCACCGCTCCCCGACCGCGCCCGCGCCCCACCAGGCGCTCCCAAAAGCGGCAGAAGCTCCCGAAGGTTCGGGAGCTTCTGCCGCTTTTGGGAGCGGATGGGTTAGGGGCGGGCTTCGGCTTCCACCATCATGGACTGCTCGTGGTCGCGGGACTGGCGGTTGATGGCTGAGACCACTGCGGCCAGGGAGGCGGTCACGATGGACGGGTTCAAACCGACGCCCCAGTAGACGCGAGCGTCCTCGCCCTCACCGACCTCGGTTTCGACGTAGGCCGCAGCCATCGCGTCACCACCGGAGGACAGCGCGTGTTCGGTGTAATCCAGAACGCGGACGTGGTGTCCCAGGATCTGCAGTGCGTCCACGAAGGCCGACAGCGGACCGTTGCCCTCGCCGGTGATCTCCTTCTCCACTCCGCGATCCCTCACGGTGGCGGTGACGGTGTAGCCACCGCCGTTGGAGACCGACTTGACGGTGACCAGTTCCAGCGGATCGACCGAGCCCAGGTATTCGGCGGAGAAGATCATCCACAGTTCATCGGCGGAGACCTCACCGCCAGTGGCGTCGGTGTGCTGCTGCACTACCCGGGAGAACTCGATCTGCAGGCGTCGGGGCAGATCCAGCTTGTGCTCGGACTTCATGATGTAGGCCATGCCGCCCTTGCCGGACTGGGAGTTGACCCGGATCACAGCCTCATAGGTGCGCCCCACATCGTGGGGGTCGATCGGCAAGTACGGCGCTTCCCAGGGAACCTCGTGCAGAGAGCCCCCTTGGGAAGCAGCCGCCTTGTCCAGCACCTCCAGCCCCTTCTTGATGGCATCCTGATGGGAGCCGGAGAAGGCGGTGTACACCAGATCGCCCGCGTATGGGTGGCGCGGATGAACCGGCAGATTGGTGCAGTACTCCACCGTGCGACGGATCTCGTCGATATCGGAGAAGTCGATCTTGGGATCGATGCCCTGGCTGAACAGGTTCAGACCCACGGTCACCAGGTCGACATTGCCGGTGCGTTCACCGTGTCCGAACAGACAGCCCTCGACGCGATCGGCGCCGGCCATCATGGCCAGTTCGGTGGCGGCCACGGCAGTGCCACGGTCGTTGTGGGGATGCAGCGAGATGGCTACATGCTCACGGTTGTTGATATGCCGACCGAAGTACTCGATCTGGTCGGCATAGGTGTTCGGAGTAGACATCTCCACCGTCGCCGGCAGGTTCAGGATGATCTCCCGATCCGGCCCGGGCTGCCAGACGTCCATAACCGCGTTGCACACCTCGATGGCGAAGTCGGTGGGGGTCTGAGTGAAGATCTCGGGGCTGTACTGATAGCCGAACTCCACCTCACCCAGGTACTTGGCGGCGTAGTCCATCACCCACTGGGTACCCCGAGTGGCCATGTTGATGCATTGGGCCTCGTCGACGCCGAACACCACCCGACGGAACAGTTCTGCTGTTGCGTTGTACATGTGGATGTTGGCCCGCTTCGCCCCGATCAGGGACTGCGCGGTGCGTTCGATCAGATCCTCACGGGCTTGGGTCAGGACACTGATTTGTACGTCGTCGGGCACGGCATCTGACTCGATCAGGCTGCGCACGAAATCGAAGTCGGTCTGCGAGGCCGACGGGAACCCGATCTCGATCTCCTTGTAGCCCATCTTGACCAGCAGGTCGAACATCTTGCGCTTGCGCGATGGGGTCATCGGATCGATCAGCGCCTGGTTGCCGTCCCGCAAGTCGGTGGACAGCCAGCGCGGCGCCTGGGTGATCTTCTTGCTTGGCCAGGTGCGGTCAGGCACCTCGACGGGTTGGAAGGCGTGGTATCGGCCGAACGGCATCGGGCTCGGCTGCGCGACAGGCTTGCCGACCTGAGGTCGGGTGCCGAAAGAGTTGGTGGTCATGGTTCCTCGCTTGGTTTGCGTGCGGATTTACAGGCGCAGGACGAACTCCGCAGCGAGGAGGCCTGATCTGATTAGGCCTCGCTGCGGCGACCAAGCAGGAGTCGCGCCCATGACATGGCAGCCATGTTAGACACAACTTCGGCGATTTGGCCAACATCTGATGGGAATCGGCGGGAAAAATGCGCAGCATCACTCACTGAGCCACGATGCGTGGGCCGAACACCGCCGTACCCAGCCGGACGATGGTGGCACCTTCGGCGATGGCCCATTCCAGGTCATTGCTCATACCCATCGACAGTTCCAACTCGGTGCCCAGCCCTCTGGCCTGGGCCTGATCGCGTAGCCGGGCGAGTTCGGCGTAGCCGGCCCGAACCTGTGACTCATCAGTGGTGTTCGCCCCGATCGTCATGAAACCGGTGAACCTCAGGCCAGGGGTCAGGGCCAGCTGCTCGGCCAGCGCGAGTGCCTGCGAGGGCACGACTCCGGATTTGCTGGGCTCGGCTGAGACATTCACCTGCACCATGACCTCAAGCACGCGACCCGGTTCCAGCCGCTTCGCCAATCCCTGGGCCAGGTCCGCCGATGCCACGGACTCCACCGCGTCCACCCAACGCAATGCGGCGTTGATCTTGTTGGACTGCAGCGGGCCGATCAGATGCGTGGTGAGCCGCAGGTCGGCGAGGTCAGGGCCTTTGGCAACGAGCTCCTGAACTCGGTTCTCCCCGCGGAGCATTCCGGCGGACTCCGGAAGTCCAAAGACCGCTCGCACGACCTCGGCCGGCTGCGTTTTGGTGGCCAGCAGCACCTTCACCGATCCTGCGCTGCGTCCCGCTGCGGCTTCCGCGGCCCGAACTCGCGCCACCGCGTCCCGCAGCCTCTTCGCGTACTCCTCCACGTCCCCGACCGTACCCCCTCAGGACTCTGCGCTCGAAACCCGTTCACTGCGCCGGAAACTTCGAGCGCAAAGAGCAGGTTTCGAGCGCAGAGTCAGAAGCCGAGGCGGTTGAGAAGCTTGGGGTTGCGCTGCCAATCCTTGAGGACTTTGACCTTGAGGTCGAGGTGGACCGGCATACCGACCAGTTCAGCGATCTGGAGCCGAGAAGTGGTGCCGATCTCCTTCAGCCGAGATCCCTGGTGGCCGATGATGATGCCCTTCTGCGAGTCCCGCTCGACAATCATCGAGGCGTAGATGTCGAGCAGTGGCTTGTCGTCGGGGCGTCCGGCACGCTGACCCATCTCGTCGACCACCACCATCAGCGAGTGCGGCAACTCGTCGTGCACTCCTTCCAGGGCGGCCTCACGGATCAGTTCGGCGATCATCGTCTCGGTGGGCTCATCAGTGACCACATCGACCGGGTACAGCTGGGGGCCCTCGGGGAGCAGCTTGATCAGCTCCTGACTCACCACGTCAACCTGATCGTCGGTCAGCGCCGACACCGGCACCACGCTGGCCCACTGGACGCCCAGCTGATCCTCCAACGAGGCGATCTTGAGCAGGTGCTCAGCCATCCGCTGCTTACTCACCAGGTCGGACTTGGTGGCCAGAGCCACGAGCTGCGGACGCGGCGACAACTTGGCGATCTCCGTGACCAGGTGAATGTCGCCAGGACCGATCCGCTGATCGGCGGGCAGGCACACGCCGATCACATCGACGCCCGACCAGGTCTCATAGACCAGATCGTTGAGGCGCTCCCCCAGCAGGGTCCGCGGCTTGTGCAGTCCGGGGGTGTCGACCAGGATCAACTGGGCATCAGCCGTATTCACCATGCCGCGCACAATGTGCCTGGTGGTCTGCGGCTTGGCCGAGGCAATGGCGACCTTGCGGCCTACCAGAGCATTGGTCAGGGTGGACTTCCCCGCATTGGGACGCCCGACGAAGCATGCGAAACCCGACCTCATGTGTGCCTTTCAGCCGATTCGGTAGCCAATTTGGCCGCGGCCTCTGCCGCGACATCGGCCTCGTTGGCGTCGGCCGCGCGCGCCGCCAGTACCGTCTGGATGCTGTGTCGACGCCCCGCGCCACGTTCCGCAGTGAGTTCGATGCCCTCCCAGACCACCACCGAGCCCGGGATCGGGACCTTGTTCAGTTCCTTGGCCATCAAGCCGAGCACGGTGTCGACATCCTCGTCGTCGAGCTTCATGTCGAACAGTTCACCGAGATCCTCGATGCCCAGCCGGGCCGACAGCCGGAATCTGCCTTCGCCCAGTTCGGTGATCGGTGGCACTTCGTCGTCGTATTCGTCGACGATCTCGCCGACGATCTCCTCCAGCACATCCTCGATCGTCGCCAGACCGGCGGTGCCGCCGAACTCGTCGATCACGATCACCACATGGCTGTGAGTGAGCTGCATCTCGCGCAGCAGCTCGTCCACCGGTTTGGAGTCCGGGCAGAACGTCGGCGGACGCATCAAGGTGTCCACATTCTCCGAGGTCTGCGCCTTCGGATTGTCGTACATGCGCTGAATGACATCTTTGAGGTAGATCACCCCGACCACATCGTCGATGTCCTCACCGATCACTGGGATTCGGCTGAAGCCTGACCGCAGCGCCAGCGAAACTGCTTGTCGCAGGGTTTTGTTGCGCTCGATGTAGACCATCTCGGTGCGCGGCACCATGACTTCCTTGACGATGGTGTCGCCGAGTTCGAAGACCGAGTGGATCATCTCGCGTTCCTCGGCTTCGATCAGGTCGCGAGCCTCGGCAATGTCGACCAGGTCACGAAGCTCGGCCTCCGAACTGAATGGCCCCTCGGTGAACCCGCGTCCGGGCGTGAGCGCGTTGCCGATCAGGATCATCACCTGGGCGATCGGGCCCAGCACCGTAGCCAGCCCAGCGATCGGCCCGGAGGCGGCGAGGGCCACCGCGTCGGCGTGCTGACGACCCAGCGTCCGCGGCGCCACCCCGAGCCCGATGAAGGAGACCAGGACCATGGTCAGTACCGGGTAGAGGAGTTGCTGCCACAGCGCGTCGAAATGCTGGAAGAAGAGCAGCGCCACGACGACCGTGGCGACCGCCTCAAAACCGATGCGCAGAAACAGCGACGTGTTCAGGTGGGGTGCCGGATCCTGGGCGATCAACAGCAGCCGATCGGCACCACGGCGTCCCTCATCGACCAGGCGCTGAGCGCGGGCTCGGGAGATGGTGGCCAATGCCGCCTCGGCCAACGTGAGCAGTCCGGCGAGCAATACGCAGGCGGCCGCAACCGCCAGCAGAATCCACTGGGTCTGGCTCAACAGTCGTTCACTTGCCTTCGTCGCAGGATCGGAACCCAGATTCTACTGGTATCGCGCGCCGCACGACCGAGGCTCCTCACGCTCGCTCGGTGTTCCAGGCGGCGATGATGCGATCGTTGAGGTCGAACATGGCCTTCTTCTCGGCCGGTTCGGCATGGTCGTAGCCCAACAGATGCAGCAGGCCGTGAATCAACAGATAGTCGGCCTCCTCCTCCGGCGTGCGATCGGACGCGGCGGCCTGCGCAGCAGTCACGGTCGGACACAGCACGATGTCACCGAGCACACCCAGCACCGGTTCGTCGTCGGGATCGGGGGACCGCAACTCGTCCATGGGAAAGCTGAGCACATCGGTAGGGCCGGGTTCGCCCATGAATTTCTCGTGGTAGGCGCTCATCGTGTCTTCGTCGACCAGCAACACCGACAACTCCGCTTCGGGATGGATCCGCAGCTCGTCCAAGGCGAAGGCGGCCAGCTTGAGCAGCCGCTCGGTGTCGACATCCAGACCGGACTCGTTGTTGAGATCGATCATCGTTTCTTCCTCACCGGCGGCAGCGTCGCCTCGAATCGGTCATAGGCGGCCACGATGCGTCCCACCAACTTGTGTCTGACCACATCATGACTGGTCAATCGGCAGAAGGCGATGTCCTCGACGCCGTCCAGGATCTCCTCGACGACCATCAATCCGGACCTCACCCCGCCGGGTAGGTCGATCTGGGTGACATCACCGGTCACCACAACCTTCGACCCGAAGCCCAGCCGAGTCAGGAACATCTTCATCTGCTCGGTGGAGGTGTTCTGCGCCTCGTCCAAGATGATGAACGCGTCGTTGAGCGTCCGGCCACGCATATAGGCCAATGGCGCTACCTCGATGGTCCCCGACGTGAGCAGCTTGGGCACTGACTCCGGATCGATCATGTCGTGCAGGGCGTCGTACAGCGGACGCAAGTACGGATCGATCTTGTCGTTCAGGGTTCCCGGCAGGAATCCAAGCCGCTCACCGGCCTCGATGGCCGGCCGAGTGAGGATGATCCGATTCACCTGCTTGGCCTGCAAAGCCTGCACTGCCTTGGCCATCGCCAGGTAGGTCTTCCCGGTGCCCGCAGGTCCAATTCCGAACACCACAGTATGCGCATCAATGGCGTCGACATACCGTTTCTGGTTGAGCGTTTTCGGCCGGATGGTCTTGCCGCGATTCGACAGGATGTTAGCGGTCATAATTTCTGCCGCGCTGACACCGGTTGCGGCGACCATGCCGACAACTCGTTCCACCGTGTCGACCTCCAGGCCCTGCCCGGTACGGATGATCGTGATGAGTTCGGTAAGCACCTCAGCGGCGTGTGTGACGTCCTCGGGACGTCCGCTAAAGGTGATCTCATTACCCCGCACGTGCACTTCAGCAGCGAGTTCGCGCTCCAAGATGCGCAAAAACTCGTCACGCGAACCCAACACGGACACCATGTTGATCGAGGCAGGGATGACGACGCGACGTTCGGCGGTAGCCGGAGCTGGCTGGTTCAGCGGATCCTCCTCGAAACGGATACCCCCAATCGTACCTGGCAGCGGGGAGGACTCACCCCACACGCCATCCACGATGCACTCTCCTTTCGCCAACAAATCGAAAAAGATGCGAAATGCCCCCCTTTTGGGGGACATTCTTGGCTGGTAAATCCGCCTACAGTTGTCTACGATTCGACAGTCGAGCTGCGGTCTGCGTAGCTCGCACGGCACGAAGCGATAGGGGTGTAGGGCGTTTCGTTGCCGCATGGTGTTGTACTCAGTTCTGACTTGGGGGGAAGAACTTAATGCTTGGTGTGTACTCGAGCGCGTCGAAACGCGGTGGCCGGTCCCTGGTTTCGCTACTGACCAGCTTCGTCCTGGCGCTGGGATTCCTGTTCTTCGGCGGCGTTCCGACGCTCACCGCGGCCTACGAGGTCCCGACCGGCACCTGGTCCAACCCGCTGAACGACACCAGCACCATCTCGTTCCCCTCCGGCCTCACCGCCACAGTGACCTCCAGCGGCCGCACCGACGTGACCGGAGTGAGCACGCTCGGCGCCAAGGAGTGGGCCGACGGCATGTACTCCCCGTCCAGCATGGTGACCAGCGACTCTGGCGTCACCTTTCTGGTGAACACCGGCACCTGTGCGGCGAGCGGAACCTGCACCGGCCTCGGCACTCTCACCGTCACGTTCAACCACCCCGTTCGGAACCCCACCTTCAACTTCGCCGGCCTCGGCGGCACCACCGGCGGGTACCACTGGTCGGCCCTCCACGCGGTTCTCACTTCCACGACCCCCGGCGTCACCCTGAATCGCGCATCGGGCAACTCCCAGTTCGCCGTCAGCGCCAACAAAGTCACTGCAGTCGATGATCGCACTGGCTCGGCATGCGTCACCGTTGGCAATACCGGCTATACGGCTTCCTGTGGCGGTGTCCAAGCCACCGGAACCAGTTCCACCTTCAGCTTCGACGTTTCGGCAGTCTTCACCCCGATCGGCGGCATCGGAAGTAACTCCTACGACAGCGGCGACGAGGTCATTATGACCGTCACCGTGCCCCAGGATTTTGGGGACGCACCGTCCAGCTTCGACCAGACCCAGGCCGCCGCCCACGTCATCAGCGGTCTCTACCTCGGCACAGGCGCAACCGAGGACAACGCCAATGTGCGCAATGCCACCACCAGCCCCAATGCAGGAGCCAGCGCCACCGGTGACAGCGATGATGCCTTCGCCAGCCTGCCCGCCGTCGTCGCCCAGCCTGGTGCGACCTATTCCCGCACCGTCCCGATCTCGGGGGTAACGGCGACTTCCACCGTGTGCGGCTGGCTGGACTTTGATCGCAGCGGTGTTTTCAATACCACCGCGCTCAGCGGCGAGCAGGCCTGTGCCACGGTCGCGGCTGGTGCCACGAGTGCCACCCTCACCTGGACGGTGCCCGCCGGGGTCTCCGCCGGAGATAGCTATGCCCGGTTCCGGATCAGCAACACCGCCGCCGAAGTCACCGGGAAGCCCACCGGACGGGCCACCACCGGCGAGGTCGAGGATTACCCGGTCACCATCGCCGCAATGCCCACCATCACGCTGCGCAAGGCGACTGCGGCGGGAACCGGCGGACCCTTCGGCTTCACGCTGACCAACACCACCCAGACCACTGGCAGCGTCACCACGACCCAAGCCGACACACCAACGCAGGTCGATGGCAATACCACCGTCGCGGGTACGCAGGTGTTCACGGCTGCCGCGATCAATACTGCGGTGACCATCAAGGAGTCCCAACTGCCAGCCGGCTGGTCGTTCTCCACCGCCTCCTGCACCAGTGGTGGCAGCCCTGTGGGCACGCTGAGCGGCACCACCATAACTGTGCCGGCCTCGGCCATCGCGCCGGGTGCGAGCATCGTGTGCGACTACACCAACGGTCAGCCCAGCATCGCTTTGACCAAGACGGCCGGCGCATTGTCCGGAATCACTGCGGGATCGACGCTGCCGTACACCTTCACGGTGACCAACTCCGGCCAGACCCCGCTGAGTTCGATCGCGATCACCGACTCCAAGATCGCCTCGGTGACGTGCGGTGCGACCGCCCTGGCCATCGGCGATTCCACCAGCTGCACCGGCACTTACACCCTGACCCAGACTGATGTGGACGCCGGACAGGTCGTCAACAACGCATCTGTCTCCGGCACTCCCCCGACAGGCGCCGCAGTGGTGGCGAATGCCACCAGCACCAAGACCATTACCTCGGCGGCGGCCATCAGCCTGACCAAGACTGCCGGCACCTTGTCGGGCAACTCAGCGGGCAGCACATTGCCCTACACCTTTACCGTGACCAACACCGGCAACGTCACCCTCACCGGAATCGCCATCACCGACCCTCAGGTCACCGGGCTGAGCTGCGCTGAGACCACCGTGGCACCCAATGCCTCGACCACCTGCAGCGCCACCCACAGCCTGACCCAGGCAGAGGTCGACGCTGGCACCGTGGTCAACAACGCAACCGTGAGCGGTACGCCGCCGTCGGGGCCGGCTGTCACTGATACCGCAACCTCAACCACTGCAGTCACCCGCAACACCTCGATCACGCTGTCGAAGAATGCGGGAACCCCCACCGACATGGCAGCCGGGGCGACGATTCCCTACAGCTTCACCGTCACCAACACCGGCAATGTCACCCTCACCGCGGTGAGCATCACCGATGCCCAAACCGCCGGGGTCACCTGCACCGCCACCGCGTTGGCACCCAACGCCAGCACCGATTGCACCGGCACCCACACCATCACTCAGGCGGAGCTGGATGCCGGCTCGGTGACCAATAACGCCTCAGTCACCGCCACCCCGCCGTCGGGAATGAGCGCGCCAACCGATACCGCCTCGGCTACCAGCGACCTCACCCGCACGGCGGACGCCACTCTGGACAAGCAGTTCTCCGGCACCACCGGCTGGTCCGTCGGCGACGTTGCGTCCTACACCTTCGTGGTGACCAACACCGGCAACGTGACCCTCACCGACATCGGCATCACCGATCCGCTCACGACCGGAATGAACTGCCCGGCCACCACTTTGGCCCCCGGGATTTCGACCACCTGCACCGCTGAACACACTCTCACTCAAGCCGAAGTGGATGCCGGCCACCTGTACAACTCGGCCACGCTGAGCGCGACCCCACCCACCGGCGTCAGCGCGGTCAGCGTCACCGATGATCTGGACACCCCCATCACCGCCGGTCCGACGCTCACCCTGGAGAAGACCGCCTCGGCACCCAGCGTGGCGGCCAAAGATGGGGTGATCGACTACTCCTTCCTCGTCACCAACACCGGCAACGTCACCCTCACCGACGTGAACATCACCGATGCGCGCGCCATCAACCTGACCTGCCCGCAGACAACGCTGGCACCTCAAGCGAGCACCACCTGCACCGGTGAGCACACTCTCACGCAGGCCGAGGTCGACGCCGGTTCGGTGACCAACACCGCCACCGTCGACGCGCTCTCCCCCACCGGGACTCACACCACCGCCACCGATTCAGTGACCAGCACCATCACCCGAACCAGTTCGTTGTTGTTGGACAAGCAGGCCGGTACTCCCACGGACTCGGTGCCAGGTGCCACGATCCCCTACACCTTCGCCGTGAAGAACACGGGCAATGTCACCGTGACCGGAGTCACCGTCGACGACTCTCAACTCACCTCGGTTACCTGCCCGACGACGCCCCTGGCACCAGGTGCCACCATGAACTGCACCGGCACCTACACCCTCACCCAGTCCGATGTGAATGCCGGTGGTGTGCCTAACAGCGCTACCGCAACGGCGACCCCGCCGTCGGGGGTGACTCCGCCGACCTCGAACACCGACGACACGGTCACCAGCATTGACCGCGACGCCGCGCTGACCTTCACCAAGACCGCCGGAGCACCGACCGGGAACACCGAAGGCGACACGATCACCTACACCTTCGCGGTGGCCAATGCCGGCAACGTGACCCTCACCGAGGTCGGTATCGACGATCCGCAGCTCGGTCCGGTGGCCTGCCCGTCGACCAGCCTGGCACCTGGGGCCTCGATGACCTGCACTGCGGTGTACCCGATCACGCAGGCCGATGTGGACGCCGGCGGCGTGCACAACGTCGCAACCGCAGCGGGCACCGCACCCAGTGGGGTGACCTCCCCCAGCGTTGATGCGAGTGCTGACACCACGCTGACTCGCGCCCCGTCGCTGACCTTGGTCAAACAGACCAGCGGCACGGTGCCCACCGTCGCGGATGCCGACATCTCCTACGAGTTCTTGGTGACCAACACCGGAAACGTGACCCTGACCGACGTGAGCGTCACCGACGCCAAGGTGGGCGCGGTGACCTGCCCGGCAGGTGACCTGGCCCCCGGTGCCACCACCACATGCACGGCGAGCTACACCCTGCTGCAAAGCGACATCGACACCGGCAGTGTGGAGAACTCTGCGACTGCATCGGCCACTCCGCCGTCCGGAGTCACGACCACGCCCACTGCTGGCGACACCGTAACCACAGCGATTCCGGCCATTCCGAGCATCGAGGTGGTCAAGAGCGCCAGCGCAGTGGTGGATGCCAACTCCAGTTCCCGCGACGATGCCGGTGACACCATCACCTACACCTTCACGGTGACCAACACCGGCAACGTCACCCTGACCGGTGTGGACATCAACGACCCCAAGGTCGGTACCGTCACCTGCCCGGAAACCACGCTGGCGCCCGGGGCCCAGACGACCTGCACCCAGGGGTACACACTGCTGCAATCCGATATCGACGCCGGCACTGTGGTCAACAACGCCACCGCTTCGGGCACACCGCCGACCGGCGCGGCCGTGACCGACGCGGCCACGGCTACCAGCCCGCTGACCCGGTCGGCAAGCCTGGCTTTCGACAAGCAGGCCGGTACTCCATCGGGTAGCCAGGCCGGCTCGACCATCGCCTACACCTTCGTGCTGACCAACACCGGAAACGTCACCCTCACCGGTGTCGGCGTGACCGACGCCAAGGTCGGCACGGTCACCTGCCCGGTGACCACTCTGGCACCTGGGGCGAGCACCACCTGCACCACGCTGTACACCATCACTCAGGCCGATGTGGATACCGGTGCTGTGTCCAACACCGCCACCGGCCACGGCACCGCCCCCAGCGGTGTGACCTCACCCGACGTCGATGACGCCACCACCACACCCCTGACGCAGAACCCTCGGCTCTCGATGGACAAGCAGTCCGCCGGGGTTGCCGATGCCAACGCCAGTGGCACCGTCGATGCCGGTGACACCATCACCTACACCTTCGTTGCCACCAACACCGGCAATGTCACTCTCGACCCGGTCACCATTCACGATCCGCTGCTGTTCAGCACCGATCTGGACTGCGGTCTGATCGCCGTCGGCGCGTCCAAGACCTGCGGCACTGCGGTCTACACCCTGACTCAGGCCGACGTCGACGCCGGCCATGTGGTCAACAACGCCAGCGCTAGCGGCCTGGCTCCGGACGGCAGCACCAGTTCGCCGACTGCGACCGACACCACCGACACCCCCGTCACCGCAACCTCGGCGATCGCCGTGAGCAAGAGTGCCAGCGCACCTGCCGACACCAACGCCAGTGGACGAACCGACGTCGGCGACACGATCACCTACACCTTCGACGTGACCAATACCGGTAGCGCGACCCTCAACTCGGTCACCGTTACCGACCCGAAGGCCACCCTGAGCGGCTGTTCCCTGGGTTCGTTGGCACCCGGAGCTACCGCGAGTTGCACCGGCACCCATGTGTTGACCCTGGCCGACCTGAATGCCGGAACCCTGAGCAATACCGCGACCGCTACCGGCACCCCCAGCAACGGAGAAGCCGTCAGCAACACCGCCACCGTCGACAGCACCATCACCCAGGCTCCGTCGCTGAGCATCGTGAAGAAGGCCACCACTGCGGAAAGCGAGCTGGGCCAGGTCGGCGATGTCATCGACTACACCTTCACCGTCACCAACACGGGCACGGTCACCCTGACCGCTGTTGGTGTCAACGACGCCATCATCGATCCGGTGACCTGCCCGGTGACGACCCTGAACCCCGGTGTCACGACGACCTGCACGGGCAGCTACTCGCTGACCCAGGCCGACGTGGATGCCGGCTCGGTGGTCAACTCGGCCACGGCATCGGGAACCGAACCTGGCGGCTCGCCGATCACGGCCGACTCCAACGAGGTGACCAGTTCCATCGCTTCTGATCCGCAGATCCATCTGGTCAAGAGCGCCGGTGCGATTGTGGATGCCAACGGCAGCGGCAGCGTTGATGCCGGTGATTCGATCGACTACACCTTCACCGTCACCAACCCGGGCAATGTCACCCTGGACTCGGTTGCCGTGACCGACACCCTCATTCCGGCGCTGAGTTGTTCGACGTCGAGCCTGAACACCCTGGCCGATGACGCCACGGCGGCTTTGACCTGCACCGCGACCTACATTCTCACCCAGGACGATGTGAACGCTGGCACCGTGGCCAATACCGCCACGGCAGCTGGAAACCCGCCGGTCGGTGACCCGGTGGACTCCACCTCCTCAACCACGACACCGATCACTCGCACCGCGAGCCTGGCTTTCGACAAGCAGGCACCGACGTCTGTCGGCAGCACCCCCGCAAGCACCGCGAGTTACGACTTCGTGGTGACCAACACCGGCACTGTGACGATCACGTCGATCGCCATCTCCGATGACCTCACCGGGACGCCGAGTTGCCCCTCGGAGGTGCTGCAACCTGGTGAAACCATGACCTGCACCGCGACTCACAGCGTCACCCAGGCCGAGATCGACTCCGGTTCGGTGACCAACCATGCCTCGGTCACCGGTACGGCTCCGGTCGGCGTCACTGCACCGACCGCCTCCGACGACACCGCGACCAGCATCACCCGCAACCCGGGGATCACCGTGGCGAAGTCCGCCAGTGTTCCCACGGGCAATGACGCCGACAGCTCCACCATTGATTACACCTTCACGGTGACCAACACCGGCAATGTCACGGTGACAGATGTTTCGGTGACCGACCCGCTGATCCCGACGCTGGCCTGCACGGTGGCCAGCCTGGCTCCCGGCGCCACCAAGACCTGCACCGCGACCTACATCATCACCCAGGCCGATGCGGATGCCCGCCAGGTGACCAACACCGCCACGGTCGAAGCCACCGACTCTGCCGGCGACCCGATCAGCAACACCAGCACTGCGGTGACCACTGACCTTCCCGAAACCCCGGCAGTCGACCTGTCGAAGAGCTACGACTCGGTCACCGACACCAATGGCAACGGCGTCACCGATGCCGGCGACGTGTTCCACTACACCCTGACGGCCACCAACACCGGCAATGTCACGCTGGCTGCCGTCACCATCACTGACTCCGCAGCCACCTTGTCCGGTTGCGCTGCGGTCGATGGGCTGGCCCCGCAGGCGACCACCAGTTGCACCGGCACCCACGTCCTCACCCAGGCCGAGGTGGATTCGGGCAGTCTGACCAATACCGGTGATGTCAGTGCCAGCTCGCCGGGCGGCGCGACGGTGCAGGGCTCCGACGCGGTGAACACCCCCATTGCCGAGGCACCGGGGCTCACCATCGTCAAGACCGCCGGTACCGCGAGCGGCGCCAAGGCCGGATCGACGATCCCGTACACCTTCACGGTCACCAACACCGGCAACGTCACGATGACCGGCATCGTGGTTTCCGACGCCAAGATCACCTCCGGAATCACCTGCCCGAGCGAGACTCTGGCACCGGCCGCCCAGATGGATTGCACGGCCACCTACAGCCTGACTCAAGCCGATGTGGACTCCGGCAGCGTCGTCAACACCGCTTCGGTCACTGGTGATTCGCCGCAGGGTACCCCGACCGGCGGCAGCTCTGAGGAGATCACCTCGACCATTGCTGCGGACCCGGCAATGACCGTCGTGAAGAAAGCTGCTGCGCCCTCGGGCACCACGGCGGGGTCGACGATCACCTACACCTTCACGGTCACCAACACCGGCAATGTCACGCTCGACCCGGTGACGATCACCGATGACCAGGCCGTCCTGGCCAGTACCTGCGACGCTCTGGCGCCGCTGGCCCCAGGGGCTTCGAGCACCTGCACCGGCGTTCACACGCTGACTCAGGCTGAGATTGATGCCGGAACGGTGTCCAACAGCGCCCAGGCCACTGCCACGCCACCGATCGGCGAGCCCATCACGGAGCCGTCGAACACGGTGACCTCGACGCTGCCCAGCCAGCCATCGGTCAGCCTCGACAAGCAAGCCGGCAGCATCGTCGACGCCAACGCCAACGGCCTCACCGATGCCGGTGACACCATCAGCTACACCTTCGCAGTCACCAACACCGGCAACGTCACCCTGAACCCGATTCAGATCAGCGACGCCAAAGCCGTCCTCGACAGCACCTGCGACACCCTGGCACCCCTGGCTCCCGGAGCCAGCGCCACCTGCACCGGCATCCACACCCTCACCCAAGCCGAAGCCGACTCCGGCGCCTCCAACAACACCGCCACCCTCACCGCAACCCCACCGGTGGGCCCAGCGATCACCGCCACCGACTCCACCGCCACCAGCATCACCAGCACCCCGGGCCTCACCCTGGACAAGACGGTAGG
>DLGC01000023.1 GCA_002482525.1 Propionibacteriaceae bacterium UBA7704
GGGCCTCCTCAACCAGCCGACGGAAAGGGCGCGAAGTTTCGAGACGGACGCTACGCGTCCTCCTCAACCAGCCGAGGGGTAAGGGCGCGAGGTTTCGAGACGGCCCTCCGGGCCTCCTCAACCAGCCGGGGAAAGGGCGGCGAGGCTGCGAGACGGACGCTGCGCGGACTCCTCAATCGGCCGGGATGAGGTTGGACGGCAGGACCAGAGTCAGGAGGCAAGGAACTGCTCGGCGAAGGCGACGGCACCGCCGAGGATCACGACAACCACGGTCGCCAAAGCAGCCAGGGCCACCGGACGCCGACCGGCCTTATTCAGCACCGACCAGTGCATCGCGGTGCCGAGGGCGAACATGGCCGCTGCCAGCAGCCAGGTCTCGGCGGTCTTGGCCCAGCTCAGCACGATCTCAGGCACGATGCCGAGGCTGCGCAGCGCCACCATTGCGATGAAACCCACCACGAACAGCGGCACCAGCGGTGGCCGTTTACGGCCCGGCTCGGGCGCGGCGATGGAGCGCTGCTGAATGGAGATGATGGCCATGACCGGTGCCAGCATCAGCACTCGGGCCAGCTTCACCAGCACGGCCACCGTCAGCGCGTCGGGGCCGATGATGCCGGCGGCGGCCACCACCTGCGCGACTTCATGAGTGGACGCACCCGTCCAGATGCCTGCGGTGTACGGGTTCAGGCCGAGCAGCCCGGTGAGCGCGGGCATGACCCCGATCATCACGGTTCCGAAGATCACCACGAGTGCGACGGCCGTGGCTGCCTCAGCGTCCTTTCGCCTGGCCAGCACAGCGTCCACGCCGGCCACGGCCGCCGCCCCACAGATGGAGAAGCCACCGGCTATCAGCAGGCTTTGGTCGGCGCCGACCTTGAGCAATCTCCCCAGAAGGATCGTGGCGGTCATCGTGCCTCCGACGATCACCACGACGCCGACGATGATCGGCCAACCCAACGCAACGATGTCGCTGAGCGCCAACTGCAGCCCCAACAGCACCACCCCGATGCGCAGCAGGCGTCGGGCGGCCACAGCCAGGCCGGGCTGGAGCCGCTGCATGATTGTCGACTCCGGGCCGGTCAGATTGGACAACACCGCCCCCAGCAGAATGGCCAGCAGCATTGCGCTCAGGCCGGCGACCCAACCGCCGATGGTGATCGCCAGGCCGGCCGCGGCCACCGAAACCAGCAGCCCGGGAAGGACGAGTAGAGAGCGGGGTCGCTCCGGACGCACAGGTCGGATCAGTTCGGCTTCAGCGGTAGGCACCTGATCAGGCTATATGCGCCTCATTGGGTGAGCTAGCCTCGATCTTGGCATGTTTGCTATATCGTGTCTGATATGCCTGCTGAGTTGAATCCTCGCAGCCGACCCCCGGTGGAGGACCTGCTGCTTCTGTTGGCTGTCGCCGAACACGGCGGAGTCGGTGCCGCCGCCCGCGAGTTGGGGGTCGCGCAGCCCAATGCCAGCCGGGCGCTGCACCGCCTGGAACGACAACTGGGTCTGCACCTGCTGAAACGCACCACCACCGGCAGCACCCTCACCCCCGACGGCGCTTTGGTGGCCGACTGGTCGCGTCGAGTCGTCAACGCCTACGCCGAGCTCAGCGCCGGGGTAGCCGCCATCAGTGGTCCCGGCACCGGCCCGGTGCGGGTGGCGGCCAGTCAGACCATCGCCGAGGAGTTACTCCCCCGCTGGCTGGCCCACCTGCGAAGCGAATATCCCGGCATCGATGTGCACCTCACGGTGGCCAACTCCGAACAGGTGGGCACTGTGCTCAACGAAGGCGGAATCCTCGGCTTCGTGGAGAGCCCGCAACTGCCGTCCACTCTGCAGGTTCCGGTGCGCAGCAGCCGGGTCGCCAGTGATCGGCTTGTGGTGGTGGTGTCCCCCGATCACGACTGGGCGCGACGAACCCGCCCGGTCAGCCTCACGGAACTGGCCGCCACCGCCCTGGTGGTCCGCGAGCCCGGCTCCGGCACCCGGGTGAGCTTCGAGCAGGCGATGGACGCCTTCGAGCTGGCGAATCCTGCGCTGGAGTTGGCCAGCAATTCGGCGGTACGGATCGCGGTGGCGGCCGGCGCCGGACCGGCCGTGTTGAGCGAGTTGGCCGTCCGTCACGCCGTCTCAGCCGGCGATCTGCGAGCAGTCATGGTGGCGAACTTCCTCGTGGAGCGCCCATTGCAGGCGGTGTGGGCGCGCAGCCCGAAGCCGCGGCCTGAACTGCTGCGATTGGTGGAGATCGCCACCGCGCTCAGCGAGACTGCCGAATGACGCGGAACGCCGCCTCGGCGACGAGGTCGGGATCACCGCTGGCATCCACCACGGCGCTCGCCGCGTCGGAGTAGAGCTGCTGACGAGCGGCGTACACCTGCGACAGATCGTCGCGGGCCAGCATCGGACGCCCCTCGTCACCGCCGACGCGCGCCAAGGCTTCGGCCAGCGTGATGTCGAGTAGCAGCACCTGATGCCCGCGCAGCAGCTCTCGGACCGCGGAGGTGCTCACCGCACCGCCACCCAACGCAATCACTGCAGGCGGGCCGGTGAGCAGGTCGGCGATCACATCGGCCTCCAGCGCCCGAAAACCAGCCTCGCCATCAGCGGCAAAGACCTCCGGAATGCTGCGTCCGCGTGCCTCGATGAGCTCATCACTGTCGACGAAGGCCATGCCCAATCGGTTCGCCAACGCTCGCCCGACGGTGGTCTTGCCGGCACCCATGAAGCCGATCAGCACGATCTTCGGGCTGAGCGCAGCGGCAACGGCAGCGCGCATCGCCAACTCCGGCGGGGCCTGACCGGTGAACAACTCGAACTGCAGCGCCGCTTGGGCCAGCAGCAACTCCGCGCCACCGATGACCTCCATGCCTGCTGCACCTGCGGCTTGAGCCAGCGGGGTCGGCCAGCCGGCATAGACCGCGTCGAACAACAGCCCGCTGCGAGGTTGCAGCCCAGTGGGATCGGCGGCACCCCCGGGCAGGGTGGAGATCACCACGGGGTCATCTCCGGAGGTCCAGGTGGATAGCTCGGCGATTTCGATGGTCAGCTTGGGTGCGACCGTGCCCGCCCAGGTAACCAGCTGGGCAGCACGGTCCAGATTGCGCGCATAGACGCGGAGCCGGCGTACCCGCAGTTCATCCAGGGCCAACACCGCTGATCGGGCTGTCGCTCCGGCGCCCAGGATCGCCGCTTGGGTCCACCCCCGCCAGGCCGGACGCAGCGCAGCCACCAGCCCGGGAATGTCGGTGTTGTCGGCCAGCCAACCGTTCTCGGTGCGCACCAAGGTGTTGGCCGCCCCGGCTCGGACCGCCAGCACAGTGGCCTCATCGGCGACCATGAGTGCGGCGTCTTTCAACGGCATGGTCAGGCTCAGTCCGCGCCACTGCTCATCCAGGCCATCAACGAAGTCGGCCAGTTCGTCGGCCACCAACTCGAAGCGGCCATAGCTCCACTCGGTCAACCCCAAGGCGGCATAGCCGGCCCGATGCAGGGCAGGCGACAACGAATGGGCGATCGGGCACCCCAGAACAGCGGCTTTCACCGTGAAATCGTCCCACATCGATGCGAGCTGAACTCGCCGCCGTCACGCGATGCCCCTGGCTCGCCGGCCCGATCATGACGATCCGGCATGGGACGTGGCCCGCGGTTCTGATTCGCCGAGTAACTCAGGCCACAATCATGCTCACAATGGGCCGCTGTGGAACTGTCCACGCATCACCGAGATGAGCACCACCATGTCGATCCGACCGATCCTTGTACTTGCACTGTGCCTCTTCCTGATCGGTTTCGGCCCCGCCCCCGACGCCCGCGCCGCTGGTCCGACCTACGCCTTCAGCCCCGACACCTTGTGCTCCAGCGGACTCAACGGTCTGGTCAGCTTCGATGCCGCCACTGGCGAGCTGGTCATCGACTTCAACTCCCCCACACTGGACGGCTACAACGCCGTCGAAATCAGCTCGTACACCGTCGGATCGTGCCGCTCAGCACTCCACTCCCTCAGTTTTGTCAACCGCGCCACCGACCCGATCACCGATCTCACCATCCGCTATGCCGCGTTCGGTTCGAGCGGCGGGACGGGCACCGCCCTGGCGGAGGTGACGTTCCCCGAGGGACTCACCAATCTCACCATCGAGGGTGAAGCGTTCGCCCACCTGGAGGACACGCTCCCCGGCTTGACGACGGTGAACTTTCCCCGGTCAGTGACCAACCTCACCATCGGCGACTCTGCATTTGAGCAAGTGGGGACCGTGACGCTGGCCACGGTCAACCTTCCCCAGACCGTTTCCACCCTCACCATCAAGAGCGTGGCCTTTCACCAGTTCGCTCTTACTGGGTCGACCGCCTTGACCTCGGTGGTTTTCCCGTCCGGTCTCAGCAACCTGACGATCAGCTATAACGCATTCCTACAAAGCGCAGCTCACGGGTCCGCGACGTTGGCTTCGGTGTCGTTTCCATCGGGCCTGACCGCTCTCAGTATCGGCGCCGACGCGTTCAGTCAGGTTGGGGCCGTGAGTAGTGCCTTGGAGCAGGTGATCTTCCGGGCGACCGCCCCAATGGGCGGCGGCAGCGGCGATTTGTCCATCGATGCGACCGCTTTCAATGGCACCGGGCCGGGGTGGTTCTGGTTCGGTGCCGACCACACCGAATTGAGCGCGGCCTGGGACGGCACCGCCAGTGGCCTCAACCCCACACTGGCCGGTTACCGCGAACTCACCTTCGACGCCACCGGCGGCACCACCACCGGAACCATCCCGGGTCACTACGTCTATTCCAATGGCTCCTCCTACGCCACTCCGACAGTGTTCGACACCTCGACCTGGGGCACCGGATTCACAGTCACCCTCCCCGACGCCACCCGCGCCGACTACACCTTCGTCGGCTGGTGCGAGACCTCATCCTGCGACGGCTACCTCCCCAGATCGGTCACCACCCAAGGCACCAGCGCAAGCCCGCGTCCAGCCGGAACCAGCTACGACCTGGCCGCCAACCGGACCCTCTACGCGATCTGGAGCCTCAACCCGCCCACCATCACCAGTGCCGCGGCCCTGGGCAGCGTCACCGCCGGAAAGACGCTCACCCTCCCCATCGCCACGACCGGAGCTGAAATCGTCTGCACCCTCGCCAGTGGTTCAACCTTGCCTGCCGGGCTCAGCCTCAACGGCTGCACCATCACCGGAACCCCGACCACAGCCGGCCAATACAGCTTCACCATCGACGCCACCAACGCCGCCGGCACCGACAGCCAGGCGTTCACCCTGACCATCACCGCAGCCGCCACGCCGACCCCTGTCCCCACCGACAATGCCGACCTGCCTCGAACCGGCGCCGATTCAACCCTGCCGCTCCTCGGCATGGGAATCATCGCTATCGGCCTCGGTGGCAGCCTGGTGCTCCTCGGGCGCAGGCGCCTGAACTGAGTAGCCCGCCCTTCGAGAAGCTCAGGGAACGGCCCTATGACAAACTCAGAGAGCGAAAGGTCCACGCCACGACGCCGTCACGACGCAACGGTGTCGATCCTGCCCGATGGATCGCGAAGGTCAGGCTGAGAGCAGGCCACCGACCAGGTGCCCAGCCTGGACGGCCTGGGCCTGGGTGATGCCGAGATAGGTAACGGCACGCACGGTGTGCGGCCCGAGCGCGGAGATGCGGATGCCGCGTTGGGCAGCCTTAGCAACAACCTCCGGCGCCGGACGAGAGCCGGTATCCAGCACGACGATATTGGTCTGCGGCTCAGTGACCGCAGCCGGCACCTTCTCGGCGACGGCGGCAGCGAAAGCGGCCGCGTTGGCGTGGTCCTCGGCGAGGCGCTGAACGTGATGATCCAAGGCGTAGTCAGCAGCGGCGGCCAGCAGGCCGACCTGACGCATGCCGCCACCAAGCCGTTTGCGCTGCACCCGGGCCCTATCGATGCGCTCGCGGCTGGAGACCAGCATCGAGCCGACCGGGGCACCCAGGCCCTTGGAGAAGCACACGTTCACGGTGTCGAACAGCGTCCCGTATTCGGCCAGCGGCACCCCGGTGGCGATGTGGGCATTCCACAGCCGGGCCCCGTCCAAATGCAGGCCGACGCCGCGCTCGCGGCAGGCGGTCGAGACCTCACGCAGGTGCGACAACGGCTGAATGGTGCCACCACCGAAGTTGTGGCTGTTCTCGAAAGCCACCGCGGCGGTGTGCACCAGATACGGAGTGGGGGCAGCGATCTGCTCCAACACCGTGTCGGTATCAGCGACGCCGTGGGACGACGTCCAGGTGCGCATGGTCACCCCGTGCAACACGGCGTGGGCACCCAGTTCGGCGCGAGCGATGTGGGCCTGCACATCGCACAACACCTCTTCGCCGCGGCGTACCAGCGTCCAGACCCCCAACAGGTTGCCCATCGAGCCGGTGGGGACGAACAAGCCGGCCTCGTGGCCGAGCAGTGCGGCGACGCGAGCCTCAAGGGCGTTGACGGTGGGGTCTTCGCCGTACACGTCATCGCCGACCGGCGCGGCCAGCATGGCCTCGCGCATCGCCGAAGTCGGAGTGGTGAGAGTGTCGGAACGCAGATCGATAGTGGGGTCGGACAAGGGGGGCAGCTTCATCGAAAATCCTCGAGGTGGAACTCCGGCTCGACGGCACCGCGCCGGATGCGCCCGCTGGTGAGCCGATCGGCCACCAGGAAGGCGAGCTCCAAGGACTGGTTCCGGTTCAACCGCGGATCACACGCGGTCTCGTACCGGTTGGCCAGATCGGCCTCGTCGAGTTCGTCGACGCCACCGACACATTCGGTGACATCGTCACCGGTGAGCTCGACATGCACCCCACCAGGCCAACTGCCCAGTTCCTCGTGCACATCGAAGAAGCCGTTGACCTCATCGGCGACCTGGCTGAACGCGCGGGTCTTGTAGCCGGTGGCGGTCTCGAAGGTATTGCCGTGCATCGGATCGCATACCCAGGCGACCTTGCGTCCGGTCTGCTCGACGGCTTCGATCACCGGCGGCAGCGCATCGCGGATCCGGTCGGCACCCATCCGGGTGATGACGGTCAGCCGGCCGGGCTCGTGATCGGGATCGAGCTTGTCCATCAGAGCGGCAGCCTCGTCGCCGGTCACGTTCGGGCCGAGTTTGATGCCGATGGGGTTGCGCAGGTGCCGCAGGTACTCCACGTGGGCTCCGTCGAGCTGACGGGTGCGCTCGCCGATCCACACCAGGTGAGCGCTGGTGTTGTACGGCGTCTGGGTACGGGAGTCGGTCCGGGTCAGCGAATGCTCGTACTCCAGCAGCAAGGCCTCGTGCGAGGAGTAGAAGTCGACGGTGCGGAAGGCCTCGTTGTCGACACCGCAGGCCACCATGAACGCCAGCGCCCGGCCGATCTCATCGGAGAGTTCCTCGTAACGGGACTCCACATTGGAGTTGTGCACGAAGTCGGCGTTCCAGGTGTGCATGGCACGCAGGTCGGCATAGCCGCCGGTGACAAAAGCCCGCAGCAGGTTCAGGGTGGCCGCGGAATGGTTGTAGACCTCCAACAGCCGGCGCGGATCGGGAATGCGCTCCGCCTGGGTGAAGCCCAGCGCATTGACGGCATCGCCGCGGTAGGCCGGCAGGCTCACCCCATTACGGATCTCGGCGTCGCGACTGCGCGGCTTCGCGTACTGGCCGGCGATGCGTCCGACCTTGAGCACCGGCAGTTGGGCGGCGTAGGTCAGCACCACCGCCATACTGAGCAGCACCCGGAGCTTGTTGCGGATGTTGGCGGCGGTCACGGTCTCAAAAGTCTCCGCGCAGTCGCCGCCCTGCAACAGGAAGGAACGGCCGGCCGCAACCTCGGCCACCCGACCTCGCAGATCGTCGCATTCACCGGCAAAAACCAGCGGTGGACGGCGGCGCAATTTGCCCACCACTGACTCCACCGCAGCCGGGTCCGGATAGGTCGGCTGCTGCGCGGCGCCTAGGGCATGCAGTTCGGCCAGGGACGGAATCAGTTCAGACACGCGGGTCAGGATATCTCGCCCGTCGGCAATTGCGGCGGCGTGCTGCCCAGACCGGGACGCTCCAGCACTCGCGAGTCGGAGTCCGAGCTCGACAAAGCGCCACGTTTGACCGAGGTGGCATAGGCGTCGACATAGCTTTGGCCGGAGAGTTCTTGGATGGCGGCCATGACCTCATCGGTCACCCAGCGCAGCGCCTCACGGTCACCGACCAGCGCGGCATAGCCGGTGAAATCCCGCGGTTCGCCGATCACCACCCGGGGCCGACGCACCCACGGAATCCCGAACCACCCTTTGACGGTCTGGGTGTCGAAGACGGCCACCGGAATCACCGGAACACCGGCGGCCAGCAGCATCCGGGCCACCCCGGTGTGCCCCTTGTACAGCCGGCCATCCGGGGAGCGGGTTCCCTCGGGATAGATGCCGACCACCCGTCCCTGCTCCAGGGCCTCCAAGACCGGCTCCAGACCGGCCAGACTGACGCGTCCCCCTGAGCGATCCAGCGGAACCTGCTTGATCGCCTTCATGAACCAGGCCACGATCTTCGAGCCCAGGCCCCGGTTGCCTTGGAACAGTTCGGCCTTGGCCGGAAAGGTCACCTGGCGTCGGATGAGGGCCGGGGTGATGTAGGTATCGCCAGCGGCCAGATGGTTCGAGGCGAGGATCACGCCACCGGCGGCAGGGATGTTCTCCGCACCGACCACGGTCGCCCGGAAACCCCACCGCACCAGCGGAACAAAGATCAGATACTTGAAGAAGTTGTACATTGCTGCGGCCCTCTGTGCACCGTGGTCCTTCGACAGCCTACGATTCTGCCATGCCGACTGCGAACGATACCCCCGTGCAGGTTCATCCCACCGCGGAGCCGTATTTCGGCGGCACCGGAAGGGTCGGTGTGCTGTTCTGTCACGGCTTCACCGGCTCGCCGTGGTCACTGCTGGAGTGGGCCAAGACCACCGAAGCCGCCGGCTATCGAGTGTCGCTCCCCCGCCTGCCGGGGCATGGCACGAACTGGCAGGAGATGAACCTCACCGGCTGGCAGGACTGGTACTGCACGGTGGAGCGCGCCTTCGACGAGTTGCGGGCCGAGTGCGACCAGGTGTTCATCGCCGGGTTGAGCATGGGTGGATCCCTGGCGCTTCGACTGGCCGAGAAGCGCGGCGACGAGGTTTCCGGCCTCATCCTGGTGAACCCGGCGGTGCTGTCCTACCTCAAGGACCAGATCGCGCCGTTCGCCCAATACGTCATCGCGTCGGTGCCCGCGATCGGGTCCGATATCGCCGAACCGGGACGCGATGAGCATGCCTACCCCCGCACTCCGGTGAAGGCTGCAGCGTCGATGATGAAGATGTGGATGGAAGTGCGCGCCTGCCTGGACCTGGTCGCCTGCCCGCTGCTGCTGTTCCGCTCTGCAGTCGATCATGTGGTGCCGGACTCCTCCAAGGACTTCATCCTCGCCCACGTCTCCAGCGAGGAGATCACCGAGCGAGTGCTACCGCGCAGCTTCCATGTGGCCACCATGGACTACGACCGAGAACAGATCTTCACCGAATCGTTGGAGTTCTTGGCCAAGCACGCCATCGCCGACTGATCGGGTCAGCCGGCCCGGCGATTGAGTTCGGCCAGGTACCACCGGGTGGCATCGGCCACGTCGGCGTCACTGAGGTCTCCCGCGACGCCACGGGCGAAGAATGCCGCCGAAGCCCCGGCACCCAGCCTGGCGCGCACCTGATCGGCTGCCAGTTGGGCAAGCGCGTAGTCGGCCTGGCTCGCCAGCTGATCAGGCAATGCTGTGGGCACCCCCTGCTGGCGCAGAGAGCGGCGCACCAGGTCGGCATTGGCCGTCGCGGTGGCCGTATCACTGGCTGCGGCCACCGACTCAGCCATTCCTTCCACCACCCAGGACGCGCCGCTGCCGCAGGCCGAGTCGGTGGCGACGTGGACGGCCTCATGGGTGAGGGTGGCCTGCAACCAGCGTGGGCCCTGCGCGAACGATGCCGGATTGATCACGATCCGTGGCGTGCCTGCTGCGCACGTCGTGATTGCGGCGGTGTCGGAACCGTTGCCTCCGGTCATGGCGGTGAAATCAGTGCTGCTGGCCGGAATCAGCACGACCAGACCGCCGTCCCAGTCGGTGTCCGCGGGCAGCACCCCGGATGCGGCCACCGTGGCGGCGGCACGATCCAGTCGGGCGGCCCAGTCCCGTTGCTGTGCCGCAGTCAGACCGATCGAGAGGACAGTGCCTCTCGTGGCCGGGGTAAGCGTCACAGACCCGAGCGTCCACAGGGGGCGCTGCTGCTGACCACCGACGGCTTCGATGCGGCCATCCTCACTGAGCTGGAGCTCGACGCCCTCCGAGGCCGACCGTCGGTCTCCGGGGTAGGTGGTGTGCACGGTCAGCGTCTGGTCGCCAGCGAATCGGGCGTCGGCCTCCTGCAGGCCGGAGTACCACGCCGACGCAGCGCTGGGGTTGGTGAACTGCTGGGCAAAGGCGGCTTCACCGTCGGCCAGTGAGTTCTGCAGCCGTGCGGCCAGCGTCGATTGCGGTGGCGCAGTAAGCGCACAGCCGGTGAGCAGAAGGGCGGTGAGAATCCCGCCAAGAATTCGTGGAGCGATCAGCCGATGATACGTCGGGCCGACGCCATCGGGGAGTAGCCGTCGAGGCTGTTGACCTGGATGCCATACCGGGGCTGACGGGCGTGCACGATCTTGCCGCCTCCGATGTACATCGCGACGTGGTAGATGCTGCCGCCGTGAGCGAAGAAGACCAGGTCACCGGGCTTCAGGTTTGCCCGTGATACCGGACGGCCCCGCCCGGCCTGCGCCGCCGAGGAGTGCGGCAGTGAGATGCCGATCCGTCCGTAGGCGGCCAGCATCAGACCCGAGCAGTCGAAGGAGTTCGGACCCGAGGCGCCCCACACATAGCTGGCCTTGCCGACCTTGGACAGCGCGTAGGCGATGGCCTTCTGCAATCGGGCATCAGCATTGGCGTAGTCACCGGGGTCGGGCTTGTCGGCCGATCCGTCCTTGGCCTTGCCGTCGTTGCCGTCCACCTGCTGCTGCTCGGTGGGATCCAGCGAGTCGTAGAGCGCTTGAGCTTCGGCGACCTTGGCGTCGGCCTTGTCCTTCAGCTCGGAGAGTTGCTTCTCCTGATCGACCAGCGCGGCGAGATCGGCCTGCGCGGCCCGCTTCATGTCCGCAAGATTGGCCTGTTCGGTCTGCTGCTCAGAGAGCAGCTTGCTCATGGTGTCGTCCACCTTGCTGGCGGTGGACAGCCGATCCAGCAGTTGATCGGGATCATCGGAGGTGAAGATCTGGAGGGTGGTGTCAAGGTCGCGGCTGCGGAACTGCGCCAGCGCGATGGACTGGGCGTCCGCGCTCAGCTGGTCGACCTTCTTCTGCTGAATCGCGATATCGGCGTTGAGCACCTTGAGTTCGGCTTTGCCCTTGTCGAGCGCGTCGGAGATGGTGTTGTAGTCCTCACCAATCTGGCCGGCTTCAGCCTGAAGATCTTCGACACGCTGCTTGGCCGACTTGACGGTGCTCGGCGTGGGGGTGGGTTCGGCGCTGGCCGGAATGGTGGGGCCTGCGAAGATCGTCAGGCTCACCGCTATGGCTGCGCCTAGGGCGATCCGCCCGATCCTCAACGTCATTCAGAACCCCTCAGTCCTCAGGACTTACTGCCCCCTGAAACGAAACTGAGAAAACCTTAAGCGACGGGCCAGGGATGTGCAACTCCTCCGCTGGGCCATTTCTCAGGATTCGATCGCGCCCGCCGAGGTTGGAGCGGGCCGGACCTCACTGCCCCGACACCAGTCGCAGCGGCGGCACCAGCCCGGAATCGGCCATCGCCGCCAAGGCGGCCTGCTCCTGCTCGTCCAGGTCGATCTCATCGGGCATCGGCCCAAGCAGGACAGAGATGACGCACTCCGCACAGGCCTCACCGCGCGCCTGGCAGGTGCCACAGTCGACATGCAAGATGTTCATAGCTCAATCATCGCCGCCACCTCTGACACTCCCTCGGCCAGCGAAATCGAGCCAGTCCTCGGCCCGCAGCCACTTAGGCTGCCACCATGAGGCATGTCCTGCTGGTCCTGCTGATTGCAGCGTCCTTGAGCGGCTGCGCCGCCGAGGTGCCGACGTGGCGCGCCGTGGACTTGGACGGCCTGTCGCCGTCGACGGTGACAGGCCTCGATGACAGCCTGCTGGTGGCCGGCGAACGCAACAGTGCCCCGGCATTGGACCGGATCAGCTCCGACGGTGACCGGGAGAACTTCCGCCTCATCCCCCACGAGCCCTATGCCCGCACGGCCAGCCTGCACTCCGCAGCCGTCCTCGGGGACCAACTCACCGCCCTCGGCGTCCAAACCGGTGGAGCCCACGGCAATCCCCGTTGGACGGTGTGGCAGGGAACCCTCGCCGCCGCGGAACTCACCAACCACCCGCAGTCATTCTTCACTTTCGGCGGCCATGACGCCGGCCCGCTGCTGGGTGTGGCATCACTGGCTGATCAGCCCGTCATCGTTGGCAGCCGCACCACCTCCACCGGGAGTCGGCTGGTCATCTATACCGTCCAGGGCACGACCTGGTCGGCGCCGACGGCCTCACCCGAGGTGGTGTCCTCCAACCCGACTCGGGAACTCGGTTTCAGCGCCGTTGCCAATGCCGGGGCGCTGTTGGTGATCGCCGGCGACGACCTCTCCCTGCATGACGGGTTGCAGCAGCGTCCCGTGATCTGGGTCGGGACCGACACCCAGCACTGGACCGAAATCTCCTTGCCCGAACCGGCTCAGGGCACCGGGCTCGCCCTGGCAACCGGTGTGGCCTGCACGGGCGCGCACTGCTGGGTCGTCGGGTGGGTCCATGGCACCGCGACCGCCTGGCAGGTGACGTTCACCGCCGATGCGCAGGCCACCGTCTCCGCACCCATCACTCTGGCCGGAGAAGCCAGCAACGACACGAGCCCGTCGGCATTGGTGGCGCTGAGCGATGGGCGTCCGGTGGTTGCGGTCAACGCGGCCCAGCCCGGCATCAGCTACGGCTGCCGCGATGGAAGTTGGCGGAACTGGAACACTCCCGGTGAGATATCGGCCCTCGCCACCACCTCGAACCGAGTAGCGATCATCAGCGCCACCCAGCTCTGGGAGGCCGCCATCCCGAACTGCTGAGAGGCACTGTCTCAGCCAGCGGCTAGGTTGATCGACGTGAGCAGCCCCATCCTGCAACCCCGACTGACCGACCTGGGTGAGCCACTGAATGCCGTCACCTTTTGTGTGGTCGATCTGGAGACCACCGGCGGCGGCCCGGAGGACACCATCACCGAGATCGGGGCGGTGAAGGTGCGCGGCGGCGAGGTAGTGGGCGAGTTTCAAACCCTGGTGAACCCGCAGGTACACATTCCCGCGATGATCGCCGTCCTGACTGGCATCACCGATCAGCTCGTCGCCACAGCTCCCACGCTGTCTCAGGTCCTGCCCAGCTTCGTGGAGTTCTCGGCCGGCTGCGTGCTGGTCGCCCACAATGCCCGATTCGATGTCGGCTTTCTCAAGCGGGCTTGTGCCCAGCTGGACTATCCCTGGCCCGATCCCGAAGTGATCGACACCGTGGCATTGGCCCGGCAGTCTTTGCTGCGCAATGAGGTGCCGAATGTGAAACTCGGCACGCTGGCCGCCTACTTCCACACCGCGGTCACGCCCAACCACCGCGCTCTGGATGATGCCCGCGCCACCGTCGACGTCCTGCACGCACTGCTGGAGCGGGTCGGCAACCTCGGGGTCGACACGCTGCCGGATCTGACGGAATTCCTACACCGCGTCTCCCCGCAGCGCCGAGCCAAGCGCACTCTCGCCAAGGACGTGCCTTCCGCGCCCGGGGTCTACCAGTTCGTCGCCGACCTGGTCGCCGCCGACGGAACCCGGCGACACCAAGTGCTCTACGTCGGCACCAGCCGCAATCTGCGCAAACGAGTGGCCAGCTACTTCACCGCATCCGAGACCCGGCCCCGCATGGACGAGATGGTGCGAATCGCCACAAAGGTCGAGACCACCGTCTGCCGCACTCCGCTGGAGGCCGAAGTCCTGGAGTTGCGGCTGATCGCAGCCCACTCCCCGCGCTACAACCGACGCTCGAAGTTCCCCGAACGCCAGCAGTGGCTGAAGCTGACCACCGAGGCCTACCCCCGGTTGTCGATCGTGCGCAGCGTCGGTGACGACGGCGCCCACTACCTGGGCCCGTTCCGACGCCGGGCGTCCGCCGAAGAAGTGCAACTCGCGTTGTACAACACCTTCACGCTGCGCCAGTGCACGACTCGGCTCTCAGCGAAGAAGCCGTCACCGGCGTGCGTCCTGGCAGACATGGGACGCTGCGCCGCGCCATGCCAGCTGACCGTCAGCACCGACCAATACGAGGTGATCGTGGCAGGCGTGCGCGCCGTCCTTGCCGGAGAGCTACCGGCCGTCGTGGAATCCGTCCGCCGCCAATTGCGCAGTCTGATCGACGCCGAACGCTACGAGGAAGCCGGTGTGCTGACTGCCCGTGTGGAGGAACTCAGCCGAGCGCTGCTGCGCCACCATCGCCTGTCAGCATTGGCCTCCTGTGCTCAGATCGTGGCAGCGCTCCCGGTCGATGGGAACTGGGAGATTCACGTCATTCGTTATGGACGCCTCGTTGCGTCCGCCCTCGCCCTACCCGGGGATTCACCGCTGAGTGTCGCCGAAGCCGCAGTCGCTTCGGCGGAATGGGTTGCCGCACCGATCCCGCCACAACCCGCCGCGCTGATCGAGGAATCCGAGCGGATAGCTGATTGGCTGGAGCAGCCCGGGGTCCGCTTGATCGAGATCGACGGACAGTGGAGTTGGCCGCTGGGTTGCGGACCGCAGGCCTCGGTCCAACTGCGTCAACCGGGGATTAGGATCACTCCATGATCACCGCGATTGTGTTCGTTAACGCCAATGTCGACTCGATCCCCGAGGTCGCCCAGCACCTGGCTGACATCGACGGGGTCTCCGAGGTCTATTCGGTCACCGGCACCATCGACCTGATCGCACTCGTGCGGGTGCGCACGATCGATGAGGTGGCCGCCGTGGTGACCGAGAAGATCAACAAGGTGGCCGGCGTTCTGGAAACCGAGACTCACGTCGCCTTCCGCGCCTATTCCACCCACGACCTCGAGGCCGCATTCGCAATCGGAAGTTGATGTGTTGGCCACCCACCCCGCCCGGGGAGCGGGTGGCCACAACACCACAATCAGCCTTCGGTGATCTCCACGCTGGTGATCACGACCGCTTCAACCGGACGATCGGCGGCACCGGTCTTGACCAGACCGATCTCGTCGACGACGGCCATCGAGGCGTCATCGGCGACTTCACCGAAGATGGTGTGCTTGCGATCCAGCCACCGGGTGGGTGCCAGTGTGATGAAGAACTGTGAGCCATTGGTGCCCGGGCCGGCATTGGCCATGGCCAGCAGATAGGGGCGGTTGAAGTGCAGGTCGGGATGGAACTCGTCGCCGAATTGGTAGCCCGGGCCGCCAGTGCCGGTGCCCAGCGGACAGCCGCCCTGAATCATGAAGCCGTCAATGACGCGGTGGAAGGTCAGGCCGTCATAGAACTGGCCGGTGGTCGCCTGCCCGGTACGGGGGTCACGGTATTCCTGGGTGCCGGTTGCCAACCCGACGAAATTGGCCACGGTCTTCGGGGCCTGATCGGGGTACAGCGTGATCACGATGTCACCGTGGTTGGTATGCAATGTGGCGGTTTGGGCCATCAGGTAGTCCTTTCTCGATAGCGCCCATCCTGACAGATGCACGTGATAACCCGGCTCGCGACAGGTACGGTGGAGTGCAACAACCCCGACTGAGATACCGGAGGCGCCGTGAAGACCGAAAAACTGCTCAAGGCGGTCGAAAACAACACTCAGGCAGCCGTCGAGTACCTGACTCCGTACGTAGTGCAGGCACTGCACGACGGGGGCTACCTCGCCGATCAGGCCTACTCCAAAGTGCGCCCTGCCTTGAAGGATGTCGGCATCCGCAGCGCCCGTTTTGCCTCCGGGACGTTCGAGAAGGTTCAGCCGACCTTGGACGATGCCATCGGTCGGGTCACCCCGGCGGTGAATGACACCGTCCATCGGGTGCGACCGGCCGTCGATGATGTGCTGGAGCGAATCCCACCAGTCATTGACTCCGCTCGCGAAAAGGTCCAAGACGAGTTCTTGCCTGCACTTTCCCAGCAGTTGAAGATGCTGGCCGAGCAGCCATTGGCCACCGAGCTGAAAGTCGCGGCGGCCTCCGCCGCATTGGCGGCCCAGTTGGACAAGGCCACCGGCAAGAAGAAGAAGTCCGGCTGGAAGACCTTCGGCAAGATCGTGCTGGCCGGCGCCGTGCTCGCCGGCGTGGCCGTCGCCATCAAGAAGCTGGTCGCCGATCCGTCCACCGGCTGGGAGACCTACACGCCGAGGGAGAGCGCCTACGTCGCCGATCCGGTTGCCGACGACGAAGCCGACGTCGAGGACACCACCGAGATCCCCGAGGTCGACGAACCGATCATCGGCGATGCCGATACCGACGAGTTCACCGATGAGAGCCCCTACGGCGAAGGCTCCTACGTCGGCGACGAACCGCCGGAGGACTTCACCATCAAGGGCAACGACCGTTCGAAGAAGTATCACGTGCCCGGCAGTGCGTCCTATGAGCGCACCAGCGCCGAGGTGTGGTTCGTCAGCGAGGAAGCCGCCGAGGAGGCTGGTTTCACCAAGGCACAACGCTGAAAAAATCCTGAGAAAAGGGGGGGCCGGCTCACACCGGCGCCCTTTTTTCGACCTTCTCGGGTGTGACTGCCCTCAGAAGCGAATACTCATGGGTGCACTCCGCACCCTTCCGTGCCCACCTTCGGCTCCTCCTTGACCGCACCGGCCTGCCCTGGCCTGTGATGGCGCTGGCAGCCGATGTACCCCATCGACTGGTCGGACGACTGCTGAACACGCCCGGCAGCCGCCGCCTGGAGAAGCTGCCTGCCGAGACCGCACAGCGGCTGCTGGGACTGACCCATCACACTTTGACTGAACTCAGCCGCCAACAAGTACCGGCACAGGACACCAGCCGAATCCTGGCCGCCCTGCTGGCCGATGGCTGCCCTCCGACCCAACTGGCGCGCTACTGCCGACTCAGCCGCAGCGAGCTATCGGCGACCTTGGCTTCCCCGACCTGTAGTCGTCTCACCGCACTGCTGGCTCAGTCGGCCCGGCTGCAATACCGGACCACAGGCTAGGCTGCCGGTCGTGCCCACCCCACCCCTGGCCGCCGCAGCGACCGCTGCTCTGCTCGCCGTGTGTTGCGTCGCGCTGACACCACTCCTGCTGAGCTGGCTGCCCGCTCCGCAGGAGGCGCCGCAGGTGCGCTTCGACAAGCTTGCGACCCGTCGGTTCCGGCTGCTGGCACTGGGAATCACCGCCGGTCTGGGCTGGCTCTGTCTGACGCTGATCGATGCGTCGCTGTGGCCGGTGTGGCTCCCGCTGATCGGTCTGGGCACTCTGCTGGGCCTGATCGATGCCCAGACAACCTTCCTCCCCTTCCGGCTCAGCTATCTGACTCTGACCCTGGTGAGCCTAGGCACCCTCGCGAGCGCCTGGTTGCGGAGCGATCCGTGGTCACTGGTGTGGGCGGCAGCCGGGTCCGCCACCGCCGCCGGCCTGTTCTGGCTGCTGTGGAGATTCAGCGGTGAGAAGTTCGGCTTCGGCGATGTACGACTGGCCGCCGTTCTCGGCGTCGTCGGCGGTGCCACCAGCCCGCAGGTTCTGTACTGGATGTTCCTGCTGGGCACCCTCATCGGCGCAATCTGGGCAATCGTGGTACGCCTGAAGGGACGCCATCAATTCGCCTACGGCCCCGCCCTGCTGCTGGGCGGCCCCGCTGCATTGCTCCTCAATGCAGCGCTGAGCTAGCTGCACCACGCCGGGGGCTATTCGGGTCGGTCTCCGCTGGCCGAACTCAGGCCTTCGCACGCCCGGTGGCGGCGACCCAGGTTTCCAGCAGTGCGGCGGCGGCACCGGAGTCGATGGCCTGACCTGCCCGAGCGAACGGCTCGCGCAACTGATCGGCGACCGGGATGTCGAACACCGGCCCCTCGAAAGCAACGATGGCGGCCGCGGCATTGAGTTGCACAATGTCGCGGATGGGGCCGGCGGCGCCGGCGAACACCTCTCGCACGACGGCAGCATTGTGAGTCGGGTCGCCACCGACCAAGGACTCCGGCGTCGAGGCCGAAATACCCAGATCTGTCGGATCGAAGCTGCTTTCCACGACCTGACCGTCGGCGACCACCCACACCCGCGATGCGGTGGTGGTGGTCAGCTCGTCCAGACCGTCACCGCCGTGGAAGATCAGGCCGCGATGCCCGCGTCCGGCGATCACCTGCGCCATGAGGGCGGCCATGCGCTCATCGGCCACACCGATCGCCGAAGCGGCCGGACGCGCCGGGTTGGCCAGCGGGCCCAGGAAGTTGAAGATCGTGGGGACACCGAGTTCGCGTCGGGGGCCCGCCGCGAAACGCAGCGAGGGGTGATACAGCGGAGCGAACATGAACACGATGCCGGCATCGGCCAGCACTTGGGCCTGCGCACTGGGCGGGACGTCCAGGGCGACCCCGAGGGCCTCCAAGCAGTCCGCGGTGCCACAGGCACTGGAAGCAGCCCGGTTGCCGTGTTTGACCACCGGCACTCCGGCAGCGGCAGCCACCATGGCCGCCATGGTGGAGATGTTCACCGTCATGGCACGATCCCCGCCAGTACCGACGATATCGACAGCGTCGGTGGTGAGGTCGATCGCGGTGGCCACATCGAGCATGGACTGGGCCAAGCCACTGATCTCTGCGGCGGTTTCGCCCTTGGCCCGAAGCGTCACAGCAAAGGCGGCGATCTGGGCATCGGTCGCTTCACCGGCCAGAATCTGGCCCATCGCCCAGGTAGCCGCCTCCGGGCTGAGATCACGCCGGGCGGTCAGCGCCGCCAGCACCTCCGGCCAGGTCACGCCTGTGCCGCCTCCTTGACGCCGAGCAGACCGGCCACCTGCTGCGGCAACGCAACCGGATCCAGCGGATAGGGAGCCATCGCCTCGGCTTCGGACCAGGTGCCCAACCACGCATCGGCCACGCGGGCGAGCAGAATCAGCACCGGCGGGCAGTCCTCGAACTCGGACTTGAGCTGATGACATAGACCCATGCCGCCGTAGGGCACGGCCTCGCCGTCCAGGATCAGCAGATCGAACTCAGAGGTGTCCATCGCATTGATCGCGGCAGGCCCGGTGGCGATGTCGACCAGGTCGAGCTCTCGCCCGGCCAGGGTCTTCCCCAAGGCCACACGCACCTGTTCGCGGACGGTCCGGTCGTCGGAATACACCATGATCCGGGCAGTGGCTGCGCTCATCGTCTCCCTCATTTCAGGTCAGGCGTTGTCATGGTAGCCGCTCAGGCCGGTGGGTCCGAGTCAAGGCTGATCGACGTCCAGCCAGTGAGCCGGCATCCTGGGTAGCCTGGTGCGGTGCGATTCCTTACGGGCAAACCCAGTTACGACCTGACCTACGACGACGTCTTCATGGCGCCCCGACGGTCCTCGGTGACCTCACGGCTGGATGTCGACCTCACCAGCGGCGACGGGCTGAACCTGCCGCTGCCCCTGGTGGTGGCGAACATGACGGCGATCTCCGGACGACGAATGGCCGAAACGGTGGCCCGTCGCGGCGGTATCGCGATCATCCCCCAAGACCTGCCCACCGACATCGTGGCGCAGGCGATCGCCAAGGTGAAAGGCGCCCACACGGTCTTCGACACCGCTCTCACCATCGATCCTCACGCCACCGTGGGCGAGGCTTTGGCCGTCCTGCCACGCCGTTCCCACCAAGTCGTGGTCGTCATCGACGAAGCCGGCACCCCCTTGGGAACCGTCTCCGAACGCGACCTCAGCGGACTGGACCGGTTCAACCAGGTGCACGAGGCCATGAGCACCGATCTCATCCTGGTGCCCGATACCGCGACCCCGACAGAGGTGTTCGAGAAGCTGTCGACCCACCGCCACAAGGCGGCCATCGCCGTGCGCGGAACCAGGCTGACCGGCGTCATGACAGTGAAAGGCGCCGTGCGCGCTGAGCTGTACGCTCCGGCGCTGGACGCCGACGGCGCGCTCAAGATCGGCGTCGCGGTCGGGATCTCCGGTGATGTCGAGGAACGCGTCGAGGCATTGCTGACCGCCGGTGCCGACGTGCTGGTGATGGATACCGCCCACGGCCACCAGGAGCGCATGATCAGCGCCGTGCAACGCTGCCGGTCGGTGGTGAACGCCGCTGAGCGCGCCGTCCCGATCGTGGCCGGCAATGTCGTGACCGCCGATGGTGTGGCCGATCTGGTCGAGGCAGGCGCCGATGTGATCAAAGTCGGTGTCGGACCCGGTGCGATGTGCACCACCCGGATGCAGACCGGAGTGGGCCGTCCGCAGTTCTCGGCCGTGCTGGAGTGCGCCGCCGAAGCCCGCGATGCCGGCAAGGCTATCTGGGCCGATGGTGGGGTTCGGCATCCTCGCGACGTTGCGCTTGCGCTGGCCGCCGGTGCCGGTGCGGTGATGATCGGCTCCTGGTTCGCCGGCACCTTCGAATCACCCGGCGAGTTGCTGTTCGCCGCCGACGGACGCCCGTACAAGGAATCCTTCGGGATGGCGTCGGCACGAGCGGTGCGGGCGCGGACGCGCAATCAGTCCGCCTTCGAGCGGGCCACCGCGGCCCTGTTCGAGGAGGGCATCTCTTCGTCACGGATGTACCTGGACCCCGAACGCCCCGGTGTGGAGGATCTGATCGATTTCATCGTCTCCGGAGTGCGCAGTTCCTGCACCTACGCCGGCGCCCGCACCCTGACTGAGTTCACCAATCAGGCCATCGTCGGCGTGCAATCGGCGTCCGGCTACAACGAGGGTCGCCCTCTCCACTCCAGCTGGTAACCCCCACTCTGCGCTCGAATTGCGTCTTTGCGCTCGAAGTTTCGAGCGCAAAGAGCGGGTTTCGGGCGCAGAGTAGGTGGAGGGTGGTGGCGTCGGGCCGGGAGCGCCTCTCGGCGCGGGGCCGCTCGAAGCGGCGAATGTTGGAGCCCGGGGCTACCGCAGCCCGACACCGAGACCGAGCATAGGTCAGGCGTCGAATCACTCCAACTTGCCGCTACGCCACAGTGCCGCACTGGCGGTCAGATCGACGGCCATGTCTTGCAGCCGTACCGCAGTCAACACGGCCTTCTCGCCACCGGTGGAATCGGCCCGCCCCGAGGCGACCACGTGACAGAACGCAGCGGCTCGTTCCAGGGCAATCGCGACATCGCCGCGGAAGGCACCTCGAAGGATCTCGTCAGCGACGATGCGAACCTCCGCCGGCCCCGGCGGGTCCACACCGGCGACGGCGTGATTGGGTTCGGTGAACCGGATCCCGGCGCCATACTCGCGGGCCGCCTCCGCGGGTTTGGTGGCCACCCATTCCCGCAACAGGTATAGCCGCCACAGCACCCCCGGCAGACTGCGGGCCGGACGCACCGCCCACACCTCGGCGAGCGTGTCGAGCCCGACCTCGTCGGTCAATGCGATCAGCCGCTCGGTCACCGCCGGGTCATCGGCTGCTCGACCAGTGCGCAGCAAGGCCGCTGCCGACTCGTGGGCGGCATGCAGCGTAGCAACCGGATCGGTCGGCTCACCCAAGGCTTCCAATGCCGAGGGGTCCCGAAAGGCGGGACGTCGCGGCTTTCGTGGTTCACTCATCGCGGCCAGGCTAGCTCCTGCGCTCAGGCCTCACTGCTCGAATCCGTTCGCAGAGGTTAGGCAGGGCCTGCTGCAGGCAGTTCGCAGTCGGTGCGGAATCCGGCAGGAGGAATCCCCAGGGCTTGAATCACCCGAGCCCAGTAGTTCACTTGGGCGGCCGTGGTCGCCAGAATCACCAGCTCCCGCTCGGTGTACGCCTCACGCAAGGCGGCCATCAGATCCGCTGGGAACTCCAGCGGGGAACTCGAGATCCGCCGGGTGTACTCGATGGCGAGCCGCTCGGCGACAGTAAAGGTGTCGACCGCGTCCAGATCACCGGCCAAAGCCTCGGCCTCGGCGTCGCTGACGCCAGCCTGGTCGTACTCAAAACCGTTCATGTCCACGCAGAAAGCGCAGTTGGCGGTGATCGAGGCGCTCATCCGCACCAGCTTCAGCAGCCGCGGCGACGGTTCGTCATGCGCGACCAACGACTCCAACACGCCAGCGCCGATAGCCGCCTTCGGGTACCACGACAGCAGCCGAGCGGGCAGCATTCGGCGTCCGGTGACCCGCTCGGAGATGGCCACGCCCAAGCGCAGCACGGGGTTCATCCGGCGGGGTTCCTCGATCAGGGGCATGACCCCATCATCTCCGGTTGTCCACAACCGGAGCCAGGATCACTGGAAGGAATCGCCGCAGGCGCAGGAGTTCGTGGCGTTGGGGTTATCGATGGTGAACCCCTGCTGGGAAATGGTGTCCACGAAATCGATGGTGGCACCCATCAGGTACGGGAAGCTCATCTTGTCGGTGATCACCTTGGTGCCGAACTGCTCGGCCACCACGTCATCATCGGACTGTTTGTCGTCCAAGGCGAGCTGATAGCGCAGGCCCGAGCAACCGCCGGGAGCGACCGAGATGCGCAGCAGCAGGTCGGGGGTGCCATCTGCCTCGAGCAGAGACTGGACCTTCTTGGCCGCGCCTTCGGTCAGAGTGATGCCAGCGGTGGTCTGGTCAACCGTCATGGGTTCATGTCCTTCCAGTGCCGATCACGAGCGCCGTCAACAGTGCCACGGCGTCCGTCGGATTCGCCGCAAGTGTACGTGTGGTTGCAGCTGCGCTGAACGGGTTCGCGGCCGGGAAATGCCCGCTGGGGGCGGGCTGGTTGGCAATACTGCGCAACAACGCGGGCTCAATGAGGGTCAGCGAAGGGTGGCTGCTCGAAGCCGGCGACTGGCTCCTCGGTTGCCAACTCCGCGGGCTCGATGCCGCCTTCGGAGTTCAAGCGAAACTGCCGCCGGGCGGCTTCGGCTTCGGCACGCCGCTGCGCCACCCGCACGGCGACCTGCTGCTGCGCGGTATCCAACTGCTGTTGTTGACGCGCGGCGTCGTCGACGCTCAGGTGCGGACGATCGATCTGCAATCGGCGAATAGCGGCCTGTAACTCCGCCAGTTCGGACTGCGCCTGATGCAGCGCGCGCAGCCGCCGCTGATACTCGATGGCGAGTTCCGAGGGATCGCTGGACACCTCGCCTCCTCTGAATCGTCGACTGTGACCTAGGATGTGGCACACATCGTCGCACCACAGGCAGGTTACAAGTGGGATTATTCCGCCCTTACGATCGATCCGAGGACGCCAGCGCCTCGGCGGCGTCGAACACTTCCACCGCCGACAGCGCCGCCAAGAAGAAGAAGGTCCCCACGCCGACTCGACGCGAAGCCGAGGCGGCTCGTCGCGAGCGGCTGCATCCAACCCTCTCCCCGGCCGAGCAGCGACAGCGTGACCGCGAGGCCAAGACTCGCAATCGCGAAGAGGCGTGGAAGAAGGTCGACGACGAGCCCGGCAGGATCCTGCTGCGCAACTTCATCGACTCTCGCAAGGGCATCACCCAGTTGTGGATGCCGGTGATCATCGGCGCGTTGGCATTGGCGCTGGCCGCGATGTACATCAACCCCGAAGTGGCGGTGTACGCCACGTTCTTCCCGTACCTGGCGTTGTTCGCGCTCGCGATCCACATCTTCCTGCTATGGCGGCAGTTCAAGGTGTTGCACGCCGAGCGACTGCCCAATGAGTCGGTGCGCGGCCTGCTGATGTACATGATCAACCGGATCATCAGCCTTCGCCGGTTCCGCATGCCGGCACCGACCGTCAAGCCGGGCGACGAGATCTGAGTCACGATGGGGTTCCACTGGCAGTCGCACCCGGAGCTGGAGCCCGAGTTGCGCATTGAGCTAGGACTCACCGGACGCTTTGCCGACCAGGCCACCGCGGAGGCCTGGCTCGCCGAAAACTACCCCACCCTGACTGCTTCCGGAGTACTCACCGTGTCCCTGTACGAGCAGGAAAGGCTCGTGTACGGCCCGATGAGTTTGGAGCCCTGAGCACCTACCGTTCCGACATGGTGGACACCGGGTGGGTGGACTGCCTCAGCGAAGTGGCCGAGGTGCTGGCCCCACGCCAGATCCGGCTGGGCAGAGTCGCGCCGCCGGCGGTTCGGCTCCCGTTTCAGCCCTTCGGCTGCGCGAAACGGGATCGTCCCCTAGCGCCGAGCTGGGCGATCAGTTCGGCCAACACATCGACGCCGCCGCTACGGTAGGCGATCCAATCCTGACCGGCGCCACGCTGCTGCAGCACGTCGAGCTGCCCGGCCCAGGAGTACTCGGCGGCCGACGCCGCCTCGGTCAGTTCGGTGCCGGTGAGGACGGCCCGCTGCACTTCTCGCAGCGCGGCCCAGCGTCCTTCGGCGTACTTCATTCCCGGGACGGAGATTCCGGCCTTGGTGAAGGTGCACATCGCCTGACCTGCGCTACGTCCCTGGAGTAGTTCGGTGGCTTTGCCGATCCACTCATCGAGATCGACGGGGTCGGTCATGCCGCCGATGAGGTCTGGCAGGCGATCTCGCCGCGTAGTCGTCGCCACAGGGCGTAACCCAACAGCGCCACCCCGCCGAGTGCCAACAGCGGCTGAACCGGGGCGAACCACTGCAGAGCGCCGGTGTAGCCCAGTGCCAGAAGCACGATCTTGTTGCACACGGGGCAGCCCACGGCGAAGTAGCTCAGCAGGCTGCCGGCCACGCCGAACCGCCCCGGCGTGCGCGGTGCTGCCGGGTCTCGCACATAGGTTGCCGTGAGCAACCCGCCCAGGACTGCCGTGATGACGAGCACCGGCCACGCCCACCAGGTCGTGGCCACTTCACGTCCAAAGACAGGGTTCGGGATCATAGCGGTGGACAGTCCGATGAAGGCCACAATCGCGAGGGCACTCGCCCCCGCTGTGAACCAGCGTCGACGTGGCCAATCCCGCAGCCGCTGCCATTGACCAGCAACCGGCGCCGCCACTCCCGCGGCCACCACCGACTGCACTCTCTCATCCGTTCCCGGCATACCCCCAAGGGTATCCCACTGTGATGGCGCCACGCAGTGGCAGGGTTGCTACTGGTCGCCCAGTAGCGGTCAGGACGAGCGGACGCCGGGAGTGACGAATGGGGGCTTGACGACCTCGAAAGGCTCATGGCGTCCCCGCACCGAGACCTCGACCACATCGCCGAGGCGGACGCCGCGATCGAGCAGCGCCAGGGCGATGCCGTGGGAAAGGGTGGGTGAGAACGTGCCAGACGTCACCCGTCCAATGACTTCGCCGTGAACCAGCACCTCCATGTCGGGACGCGGGATCGATCGGCTCAGAGCCTTCAGCCCTCGCAGCAGCGGCCCGCTCTTCGCCTGCCGCTGCGCACGGAGCGCCTCGGCGCCGACGAACTCCGCTTTGTCCCAACCGACGGCCCAGCCGACATTGGCCATCACCGGGCTGATGTCGAGACTCAACTCGTGGCCGTGCAAGGGGTAGCCCATCTCGGTTCGCAGCGTGTCGCGGGCACCCAGGCCACACAACTGCAGCGCATGATGCTGCCCGGCAGCGACCACCGCGTCCCATGCCGCCAGGGCGGCGGCAGCAGGCACCACCAACTCGTAGCCGCGCTCTCCGGTGTAACCCGTGCGGCACACTGTCAGCTCGATACCGTCGAGTTGGGCAACCGCGAAGCTCATGTAGTCCTGATCGGTGGGCAGCCCCAACTCGGCCAGGAGTTCATCGGATTCCGGACCCTGCACGGCGATCACCGCATAGTCGCGATGCTCGTTGGTCACGGTGATCCCCTCCGGCGCGGCGACGGCAAATGCCTCGACCACGGTCGCGGTGTTGGCCGCGTTGGGAATGATGAAGACTTCGTCATCGCTGAACAGGTAGGCGATCATGTCGTCCACCACGCCGCCGTCGGCGGTGCACAACAGGGTGTATTGCGCCTGGCCAGGGCCAATGCGTCGCAGCTCGTTGGTGACCATCCGATTGACGAAGTCGGCGGCGCCGGTGCCGCGAACCCGCATCTTGCCGAGGTGGCTGACGTCGAACACCCCCACCGAGTTCCGGACGGCGCGGTGTTCGCCTACCACCCCGCCGTACTGCAGCGGCATCAGCCAGCCGCCGAACTCGGAGAAGGTCGCGCCGGCTTCCACGTGGCGATCATGAAGCGGGGAATGGAGTGGTTCGGTCATGGTGCCTCCTGTCGGGAGTACACGTTAGCCATCAGCAGGCCTGTGGGGGGAAACCCGCACACATGATCCCCTACATGGCCAGGCCCAAGCGAAGTAGCCTAGGGTCGTTGCGGTCTACACCTAGTCGAGAAGGAAGCAAACGTGTTCAGCTTCAGCCTTCCCACCATCAAGCTCGCCACTGGCGCAGCGTCAGACCCCGGGATGCTGGTGGTCGGCCTCGCCGAGGCCCAGGACGGCGATCTGCTGGTGGGCCTGTCCGAGGATCTGGCAAAGGCGACGACCAAGGCTTTGGGCACCGACGTGCTCAGTCTCGCCAAGACATTCGGGGCATCGTCGAAGACGGGCACCTGTGCGCTGCTCGCGTTGCCGGGCGGCATCCGTCTGGTCGTAGTCGGCGTGGGCCCGATCGATGTCACCGCCGAGCAGGTTCGGCGCGCTGCCGGGGCTGCGGTTCGGATGATCGCCGGGCTGCCCGCGGACAAGCCGCATCAGGTGACCCTCAGCCTGGACACCACTGAGCCGTCCATCATCAAAGGCGCAGCCGAGGGTGCCCTGCTGGGCAGCTATCACTACGGACCCACCAAGACCGAGACGCCGGGAATCGGCGCCATCACGGTGGTCTCCACCAGCCGCAAGCCGGACGCCAAGCAGGCCCTCGATCTCGCGCAGGTCACCGCCGAGGCCGTGCTGCAGGCCCGGGATTGGGTTAATACTCCGGCAAACCTGCTCTACCCGGAGACCTTCGTGGAATCCGCACGCGCGGTCACCAAGGGCTCCAAGGTGGCCATCGATGTTTGGGACGACAAGGCTTTGGAGCGCGACGGCTTCGGTGGCATCCTCGCCGTCGGCGGTGGATCGTCCCGCAAACCACGACTGCTGAAGGTCGCCTACGCGCCGCGGGGTGCACGGTTCCACCTGGTGCTGGTCGGCAAGGGCATCACCTTCGATGCCGGTGGCCTGGATCTCAAGACCCAGGACGGCATGTACACCATGAAGTGCGACATGGCTGGTGCTGCCTCGGTGATCGCAGCGGTGAACGCCATCGCCAAACTGGGCCTGCGCATTCAGGTGACGGCCTGGGCGGCACTCGCCGAGAACCTGCCCTCGGGCACGGCGTACCGTCCCTCCGATGTGTTGACCATGTTCAACGGTGCCACCGTGGAGAACGGCAACACCGACGCCGAAGGCCGCCTGGTGCTCGCCGACGCCCTGGCCAAGGCCAGCAGTGAGAAGCCTGACCTGGTCGTCGATGTGGCCACGCTCACCGGGGCCTGCATGGTGGCGCTGGGAACTCAGGTGGCCGGGTTGATGGCCCGCGACGATGAGACCGCCGATATGGTGTTGGACGCCGCCGAGGCGGCCGGCGAGTTGTTCTGGCAGCTTCCGATCACCGACGATGCGGCCCCGAAACTCGCGTCGAAGGTGGCCGATGTGAAGTCCACCGGAGATCGCTACGGCGGCGCACTGACCGCTGCGGCCTTCCTGTCCACCTTTGTGCCCGAGGACACTCCGTGGGCCCACCTCGATATCGCCGGCCCGGCATTCAACGATGCGGCCGAGCACGGCTACGTCACCACTGGTGGAACCGGCATGAGCGTGCGCACCCTGATTGCACTCGCCCACGCCCGGGCCAACTGATATGGCAACTCGCGCCACCGATCTGGTGGTTGTCGGTGCCGGCGCGGCCGGACTGCTCGCGGCAGCCGCGGCGCGTCGCCTCGGTGACAGTGTGCTCGTCGTGGATGCCGCAGCAGCAGCCGGCGGCAATACTGCGGGAGGCTCCGGCGAGTTCTGGCTGCCGGCGAACCCCCTGCAGGAGAAGGCAGGCCTGGCCGACTCCGTGGCCGAGGCAGCCGAGTACCTGCAGGCCCTGATGGGGGCGGTGGCTGATCCGTCCGATGCGGCGCGACGCGCTGCCTTCGTCCGGACGGCACCGAAGCTGGCCCGCTGGCTGGTTTCCTCCAAACTGCCGTTGAGCATCGCCAAGGGCGCGGGTGATCGGTATCCGGTGTTGCCCGGGGCCAAGGTGCACGGGCGGACCCTGCAGACCGGCCCCTTGGATCGCCGCCTGCTCGGTGAGACCGAGCAGGCGCTCGGACGGCCGGCCAGGGGCATCACCGAGACGATGGCCCGACTCCCGCTGACACTGCCGCTGCCGCGTCCGACCAGCGGGGGTGGCGACTCGCTGGTGGCTCATCTGCTGCATCGCGCCGTAGCCAACGGTGTCGAGCTGTGGCTGAACTCACCGGTCACCGACTTGCTGGGCGACGAGAGCGGCGTCACGGGCGTCGTGGTGAATCGCGAAGGCGTGCGGACCGAGGTACCGGCCCGCCGAGTGCTCCTAGCCGGCGGCGGTTTCGAATCCAATGAGGACCTGCGCCAGGAGTATCTGCCGCTGCCCACCAGCAGCAGCTGGACCACAACCTCCGAGCGCATCGGCGACGGCAAGCTCATCGAGATGGCCATGCGGCTGGGCGCAGCGACCGGCAATCTCGGCGACGCCTGGTGGGTTCCGGTGGTTCTGGTCGATGGCGGCGCCTATTCGGTGAGCGAGGCCCTGGCAGCACCGCACAGTCTGTTGGTGGACTCAGCCGGGGACCGTTTCCTCGACGAGACCAGCAGCAGTTACGAGGTCGGACGCACCATGTACGACCACAGTCGCGCGGTGCGTGCCGTGCCGTCCTACCTGATCATGGATCAGCGTCATCGTCAGGCGACGGCCTTGGGCCCGTGGGCGAAGGGAAACACTCCCCGTCGCGCCCTGGATGCCGGTGAGATCGTGAAGGCCAACACCTTGAACGACCTTGCGCAGACGACCGGGCTGGATCGTGCCGGACTGCTGGGCACCGTGGTGCGTTTCAACAGTTTCGCCGGACGCGGCAACGACAGCGATTTTGGACGCGGCGGCCGAGAGGATGCTGGCCGGGCCAAGCGCAAGAATCCGTCCTTGGGCAAGATCGACAAGCCGCCGTTCTGGGCAGTGAAGGTCTTCCCCGGCGATACCGGCACGCGCGGCGGTGTCACGACGGATGCCGCCTGGCGGGTGGTACGCAAAGATGCCACCCCGATTGCCGGCCTGTACGCCTGCGCCGGGACGGCGGCTTCGCTGTACACCGGCCTGTCACCGGCACCCGGAGCAGCATTGGCCGAAGCGCTGGTGGGGGCGTTTCTGGCTGTCACCGACCACCGCCGGGAGCCGAAGTAACGCCCTGGGGGGTATTCCCGTCCGGATGTCGATCAGCGTGCAGCGAACGAACTGTCCCGCATCACGAGCGCGCTCGGATATCACCAGGTGATCCGGGAGGCTAGTCTGGCCTTGGTATCAGCCACCAACTGTAAGGAGCATCAGAGATGTCCACTCCCGTTCCACTTCCAGCACTTGGGGAGAGTGTCACCGAGGGAACCGTCTCCCGCTGGCTGAAGCAGGTTGGGGACCAGGTCGCTGCTGATGAACCGTTGGTGGAGATCTCCACCGACAAGGTCGATACCGAAGTGCCCTCCCCGGTGGCCGGAGTCCTGCTGGAGATCGTGGTGCCTGAGGACGGTGTCGCGGAAGTCGGCGCAACCTTGGCCATCATCGGCGAAGCCGGCGAGGCCGGGGCCGAGAGCCCGTCGACTGCGGCGGCGCCCGCGATGCCCACCGCCCCGGCCATGCCTACCGCTCCTGCGATGCCCACTGCCCCGGCCATGCCCACCGCTCCTGCGATGCCCACCGCCCCGGCCATGCCCACCGCTCCTGCGATGCCTGCGGCCCCCGTGGTG
>DLGC01000001.1:0-14524 GCA_002482525.1 Propionibacteriaceae bacterium UBA7704
TCGATCGCTCCCAAACCAGCCGGTGTGGGGAGTCGATCGCTCCTCAACCAGCCGAGGAGTGACAGCGTTCACCGGCCAACACCAGACGCTCCGAGCTCACACCATTCCGGCGCTCGACACACACCTCAGCGACGCCGGGAATCCCCCCGAACTCTGACGCCCGCAACGCTGCAGCGGCCGGGCAAAGTCCGCCGGAATGAAGAACTGCCCGTCTCCGCAACCGGAGACGGGCAGTTCAATAAGTGACGTGCTGGATCAGGCCTTCTCGGCGTCAGCCTCTGCAGTCTCTTCGACGGCTTCGGTCGCTTCAGCTTCAACGGCCTCGTCGACAACCGGAGCCTCTTCAACCACGGCTTCCTCGACGACAGTCTCTTCGACAGCCTCTTCGGCCTTCTTAGCGGGAGCCTTCTTGGCCGGGGCCTTCTTGGCGGCCGGCTTGCCGGCGCCCTTGGCCTTGGCCTTGCGGGAATCCTCGACCGACTCGGTGATGACCTCGATCACGGCCATAGGGGCGTTGTCGCCCTTGCGCGGCCCGATCTTGGTGATCCGGGTGTAGCCACCGTCGCGCTCGGCCACAGCCGGGGCGATGTCGTTGAACAGGACGCGGACCACAGCCGGGTCCTTGACGGTCTGCAGCACCTGACGGCGGTTATGCAGATCGCCGCGCTTGGCCTTGCTGATCAGGCGATCCGCCAACGGCTGCAGGCGCTTGGCCTTGGCCTCGGTGGTCGTGATCTTGCCGTGCTGGAACAACTGCGTGGCGAGGTTCGCCAGGATGATCCGCTGATGGGCAGGGCTACCGCCGAAGCGGGGGCCCTTCGTGGGCTTGGGCATAGTTCACGTTCTCCTGAGTCAGTACGTGCCGTCGTAGTCGACGTCACTGTCGTAGTCCGCCAGCGCACCCAGCGGGTCGAACCGCGGCGAGCTGTCCTTCAGTGCCAGGCCCATCTCCTGCAGGCGGAGCTTGACTTCCTCAATCGACTTGGAGCCGAAGTTGCGGATGTCCAACAGGTCCTGCTCGGTCCGGGAGACCAGCTCGCTGACGGTGTGGATTCCCTCGCGCTTGAGGCAGTTGTAGCTGCGCTGAGTCAGCTTGAGGTCCTCCACGGGCAGCGCCAGGTCGGCGGCCAGTTGCTCGTCCACCGGGGACGGGCCGATCTCGATGCCTTCGGCATCAGCGTTGAGCTCGCGAGCCAGGCCGAACAACTCAACCAGGGTCTTGCCGGCCGAGGCCATCGCGTCGCGCGGGCTGATGGAGCGCTTGGTCTCCACGTCCACGATCAGCTTGTCGAAGTCGGTGCGCTGCTCCACGCGGGTGGCTTCGACCTTGTAGGTGACCTTGAGCACCGGGGAGTAGATCGAGTCCACCGGGATCCGACCGATCTCAGCATCAGGGTTCTTGTTCTGCACCGCGGACACGTAGCCACGGCCACGCTCGACGATCAGTTCCATCTCGATGCGACCATCGTCGTTCAAGGTGGCGATGTGCAGCTCAGGGTTATGGATCTCGACCCCGGCCGGCGGCGCAATATCGGCGGCGGTGACAGCACCAGCACCGGTCTTGCGCAAGTACATGACCACCGGCTCGTCCTCTTCGCTGGAGAGCACCAGGCCCTTCAGGTTGAGAACGATCTCGGTGACGTCCTCGACCACGCCGGGCACGGTGGAGAACTCGTGCTGGTTGCCCTCGATCTTGATGCTGGTCACTGAGGCGCCCGGGATGGACGACAACAGGGTGCGACGCAGCGAGTTACCCAGGGTGTAGCCGAAACCGGGCTCCAGGGGCTCGATGACGAACCGCGAGCGGTACTCGTCAACGACCTCCTCACTCAGGATCGGGCGCTGTGCGATGAGCATTTCTGTTCCTTTCCGCCGCCCACCATTTGACGGCGATCAGTACTGCCGACCGGTAGGGCCGACGAATTGAGTTGTGACGCTGTGGTGCCCGCCCCCGTCGTTTCGGACGGAGAACGGGCAACACGGCCAAGCTGTTACTTGGAGTAGAGCTCGACGATCAACTGCTCGTTGACGTCGATGACGATCTGCTCGCGAACCGGGAGCTGGTGCACCAGGATCCGGCCAGCGGTCGGACGCGAGGTGAGCCAGCCGGGAACGGTCTGGTCGTCGAAGGTCTCCCGAGCGATCACCAGCGGCGTCAGCTCCTTGGACTTCGCTTTGACATCGATGATGTCGTAAGCGCTGACCCGGAAGCTAGGCACGTTGACCTTCCTGCCGTTGACGGTGAAGTGACCGTGCACCACCAGCTGGCGGGCCTGACGCCGGGTGGCGGCGAAGCCGGCCCGGTAGATCACGTTGTCCAGGCGGGACTCGAGGATGACCAGCAGGTTGTCACCGGTCTTGCCGGAGAGCCGGTTGGCCTCTTCGTAGTAGCGGCGGAACTGCTTCTCCAGCACGCCGTAGGCGTAGCGAGCCTTCTGCTTCTCCTTGAGCTGCAGCAGGTACTCGCTCTCCTTGGTCCGGCCACGGCCATGCATGCCGGGCGGGTAGGGGCGGTGCTCGAAAGCCTTGTCGTTGCCCACCAGGTCGGTGCCGAGCCGGCGGGACTTCTTCGTGATAGGTCCGGTGTAACGGGCCATGGCTTATCTCTCCTTCAGCTCAGACGCGACGGCGCTTCGGCGGGCGGCAACCGTTGTGGGGTACCGGGGTCACATCGGAGATCGGACCGATCTCCAGACCGACCGCGCCCAGCGAACGGATGGCGGTCTCACGGCCGGAGCCGGGACCCTTGACGAAGACGTCCACGCGCTTCATGCCATGATCCATGGCGCGGCGTCCGGCAGCCTCAGCGGCCATCTGCGCAGCGAACGGGGTGGACTTACGCGAACCCTTGAAGCCGACGGTACCGGCGGAGGCCCATGAGATCACCGCACCGGTGGGGTCGGTGATCGTGATGATCGTGTTGTTGAACGTGCTCTTGATGTGCGCCTGGCCGGCGACAACGTTCTTCTTCTCTTTGCGACGCACCTTGGTCTTGGCGGTCGAGCGGCCTGCAGTAGCCATTCAGTATCTCCTGATTATCTCGTGCTCACCGGGCCGCTACTAGCGGGCCTTCTTCTTGCCCGCGACGGCCTTCTTCTTGCCCTTGCGGGTGCGGGCGTTGGTGCGGGTGCGCTGGCCCCGAACCGGCAGGCCCTGGCGATGTCGACGGCCCTGGTAGGAGCCGATCTCGATCTTGCGACGAATGTCGGCGGCGACGCTGCGGCGCAGGTCACCCTCGGTCTCATAGTTGGCTTCGATGTAATCGCGAAGCGCAACGAGCTGCTCGTCGGTGAGTTGGTGAACACGGATGTCGCCACTGATTCCGGTGGCGGCCAAGGTCTCCTTGGCGCGAGTACGGCCGATGCCGAATACATAGGTCAGGGCGATCTCGACGCGCTTCTCGCGCGGGAGGTCAACCCCAATGAGGCGTGCCATGTGGCAGTTACCTTTCGGGTTTTCGAACCGGTTTCCCGATCCGCGAAGGTGTCTGGCGTGATGCGTCCCCTCGCCGTTGCGTGGGCCCCGGCCTTCGTCCGGAGGTGGTCACCGAGACCAGGGCCTCGGCGTTGCTATCACGTTGTTGTTTATTCAGTTGTGTCGGTCTGAAGACCGGGTGTTCCGCGTCCCGCGTTCGCCCTTCGACAGGCTCAGGACAGGCGGGGCCAGATCGAGTCGGAACTCAGCCCTGACGCTGCTTGTGGCGCGGGTTTTCGCAGATCACCATCACGCGACCGTGCCGGCGGATGACCTTGCACTTGTCGCAAATCTTCTTGACGCTCGGCTGAACCTTCATCGAGCAACTTTCTGACTCATCGCCGAGCACAGGAGTATCCCTGAAGCTCGGACTGGTGGTGGATTCTTGCGGGGTCTTACTTAACGGTGCCGGAAGACGATGCGTCCACGACTCAGGTCATAGGGAGAAAGTTCAACGACGACGCGGTCGGCCGGGATGATGCGGATGTAGTGCTGCCGCATCTTGCCACTGATCGTCGCGAGCACCTTGTGACCGTTGGGAAGTTCCACTCGGAACATCGCATTCGGTAGCGCTTCGACGACCGTCCCCTCCATTTCGAGGGCGCCTTCCTTCTTCGCCATTACTCCCTATCGCTGGATGTATGTGGGCGCACGCGCCGTAAAGCACAGGTCGTGCAAGGGTCAAGGGTACGCCACCAAGACGGATGCTCCCAAATTGCATCGGATCGAGCTATGATGAGAACGTCGTTCTCTCATCTTTGTGGAGCTGCCATGGTTACCTCACCCCGGATATCCGGCGCGTGGCCCTACCTCGCGCTGACCACCATAGCCACCCTCGCCTGGGCCGCCGCCACGTTCTACCCTCACCCCGCCGGGATATTCGACTCCCCCGCCATCAGTACTTCCGTGCTCCCGAGCGTGCTGCTGACCACCGCAGGGGTGCTGGGAGTTCACCGCGGACGTGATTGGCGCACGGCGATCACCATGATGGCCATCCCGCCGTCGATCGGCGTCCTCAGCGCTGCTGCGTTCGATCTGCTGCCAGCACCGACGCTGCCGACCTGGCCCACCTTGGCCGCCCTGCTCAGCATCGTCGCCATCGTGATCGGACTGCTCACCGGAGCGGCGCTGCGTTCGGTACGACACCGCCTTGTCGCCGCCCGGAGTTGAGCCACACCCTCGACGTGCCCCACGATGAGGGTGCGCCGCCGATTTCCGACGGCCATACCCAGCCCAGGAGGCGTCCGATGGCACGGATCACACAGAGTTGGCCCTATCTGGCCGGAGTCGTGGCGCTCTACCTGGTGTGGCTGCTGCTGGCTGCCCTGCCTATCGGGCTTTCCCCTGATGATCGCCAGAACCTGATGTTCGCCTTCGGCAGTCTGATCGCGCCTTTCACCATCGCCGGCGCCGGCGCCGCACTCGGGTACCGCCGAGGCTACGACTGGGTCACCGTGGTGTCCTGCCTGGTGCTGTTCGTGATCATCGCCGTCCTCGGGGACTGGCTTGGCTTGGGGCAGGTGCCCTCCTGGATCTCCATCGGGGCAGCCGCACTGGTCTATACCGCGGTGGGTCACGTCGGCATCCTGGCCGCCATGGGGATGAAGCGGCTGGATTCGGCCACCGGACGCTGAGTCAGCGTTCTCCCTTGATGAGACCGCCGATGCGCTCCGAAAGCGGAAACGGCGTAGACTAGTCCGTCGCGCACCCTGCAGAAGGACGACCCGTGGACTCAGTTGTGCCGACACCCAGTTTGCTGGACCGTGAGCTTGCCACCGAACAGGCCCACGTCGACTTGGTCTATAGACATCTGAAGAAGGCCACCAAAGCCGCGAAGAAGGTGGCGGCACACGGCCGACAGCTCTATACCTCCGATGCCCAGACCTGGGTTCGTGAAGAAGACGGCACCGCTTTGTTCGAACGCGACGCCTTCGCCTTCCAGGCGGCTCGGCGCCTAGCTGAGCTGGACGCTGAGCACGAGGGTTTGGTCTTCGGACGCCTCGATCACACCGACGGCGAGATCCGCTACATCGGACGCATCGGAGTGCGCGACGACGACTACGAACCGCTGGTCATCGACTGGCGTGCCCGGGCTGCGGAGCCGTTCTACCGGGCGACCGCCTCCGAACCGATGGAGGTGGTGCGCCGGAGAGTGTTGCGTTGCCGCAATGACATCGTGGTCGGCATCGAGGACGACCTGCTCGATTCATCGGCTGCCCGCGAGGACCTGCCGGTGATCGGCGAGGGCGCCCTGATGGCCGCTTTGAAGCGTGCTCGCGGAACCCGCATGCGCGACATCGTGGCCACGATTCAGGCCGAGCAGGACGAGGCGATTCGTGCCGACTACCGCGGCGTCACCGTGATCGCTGGCGGACCGGGCACCGGCAAGACCGTGGTCGCACTGCATCGCGCCGCATATCTGCTGTACTCCAACCGCCGGCGTTTCGAGCGCGGCGGCATCCTCGTGGTGGGCCCTTCGGGACTGTTCATGAACTACATCGACCGGGTGCTGCCGTCCCTGGGCGAGGATTCGGTCGTGCTGCGCGCCATCGGCGGCGTGGCGGTGGACTCGCTCGGCCAGATCGCCTCCCGCATTGATGCCGCGCAGGCGGCGGTGGTCAAGGGCAGCCTGCGCATGGCCGAGGTGCTCAAGCGCCTGGTGAACCTGCCTCTGATCGAGGAATCGAGCCTGCTGATTACTGTGAAGGGCGAACCGCTACGGCTCGGCACCACTGAGCTTGCCCGGATTCGCCGCGAGGTACTGGCCCGGCACCGGATGAACGCCGGGTTGTCGGCTGCCGAGTCCGCCGTCCTGGACGCCCTCTACGCCCGCTATCCGGAGAACGAGGAACTGGAGTTCGAGGTCTTCAGCGACCTGGTGACCGATTCGGCGACCTACCAGATGTTCCGCAACGCCTGGTGGCCGGCCTTGGACGCTCGCGAGGTATTGCGGCGCCTAGCCGATCCGCAGGTGGTGGCGAAGGTGGCCGACGGCTTGTTGAGTGCCGAGGAACAGGCAGCGCTGGCGGCGTCCTTCGACTTCGACGAATGGTCAGTGGCCGACGCTGCGCTGTTGGATGAATTGATGGCGATTCTGGGCCCGGTGCCGGTGGACGCCACTGCCGAGGAGTTGATCTTCCTGGCCGACGGCACCGAGCTGAGCGAGGTGATCACCACCGCTGATCGACTCAGCATTCCTCGCGAGAACGACCCCGACGAGGATCCCTACGACACCTTCGCTCACGTTCTGGTCGACGAAGCCCAAGACATTTCGCCGATGCAATGGCGCATGCTGCGCCGGCGTGGGGCCGAAGCCAGTTGGACGATCGTCGGCGACCCTGCCCAAAGCTCCTGGCCGGATCTCGATGAGGCGCAGCGGGCATTGGACGACCTGATCGGCTCCGCACCCAACCGCCGTTTTCGGCTGAGTACCAACTATCGCAGCCCCGCCGAGGTGTTCGATCTGGCCGCCGAGGTCGTCAAGCGCAGCTATCCCGGAGCCGACCTTCCGCACGCGGTGCGCACCACCGACATCGAGCCACTGCTGCTCCATTGCCCGTCGTCACTGCTGGCCGACCGCCTAGAGCACGTCCTCAGTGAGCTCGCCACGCAGGTGGCCGGCACCATCGGTGTGATCGTCGCCCCAACGCGGCTGCCGTCGTTGATCGACGCCCACCTGCCCATGGTGCGCGCCAACCCGGAGCGCATCAGCTTCATCTCGCCGCTGAACGCCAAAGGGCTCGAATATGACGCCGTGGTGGTGGTCAGCCCCGATCAGATCGTCGCTGAATCCCCCGGCGGCGAGCGCGTGCTCTATGTTGCGCTCACCCGTCCGACGCAGCGCTTGGTGACCATCGATCTGGACGACGAGGGAGACTGGCGCCCCTGATCAGTGCGGCGGGATCTGCCGCAGCGCACCCAAGATCTCGGCGGTCGCTCGTGATCGGTTCTGGGTGAAGAACTGCAGACCCGGTGCGCCACCGGCGAGCAGGCGATCACACAGTTCGACGGCGATATCGACTCCGACCGCCCGCACCGCGGCGGGATCGTCGGCGACGGCGTGAAGTCGGGAAACCACCGCGGTCGGCAATGGTGCACCGGAGAAGCCTGCGAACCGCTCGATCTGAGAGATGTTGGTGACCGGCATGATGCCGGCGATAATCGGCAGCTGACAGCCCAGGGCGCGCACCCGCTCGACCAGCCGGAAGTAGGCATCGGCGTCGAAGAAGAGCTGCGTGATGGCGAACTCGGCCCCGGCCTGCTCCTTCTCAGTCAGGATTCGAGCGTCCAGCGTGAAGTCGTGATGCTCGGGATGGCCGTCGGGAAAGGCGCCCACTCCCACGCAGAAGTCGCCGGACTCCTTGATCAGTTTCACCAATTCGGTGGCGTTGTCCAAGCCTTCGGGGTGCCGCTGCCATGCCGCCGTCGGACCGCCGGGCGGATCGCCCCGCACAGCAAGGATGTGGCCCACGCCCGCCTCGGCGTAGGCGTCGATGGCGCCTCGCAATTCCGCAACGGACTGGCTCACACAGGTCAGATGTCCCATGGTGAGCGCGTCGGTGCGGGCAGCGATCAACTTGGTGGCATCGATCGTGCGCTCCCGGCTGGATCCGGTGGCCCCATAGGTGACCGACACGAAATCCGGACGCAACGGCTGTAACGCCGTCACCGCCTCCACCAGCTGAGTCGTCCCCGCGTCATCCTTAGGCGGAAAGAACTCGAACGACATCGTGGCTCTTCCACCCTCGGCGAGCAGCTCCGCAATAGTCGCTTCGTCCCCAAACATGACGGTAAGGCTATCGCCGCCGACCCGGTGAGGTCGCCAGTGCTCGATCCTCCACCGTAGTCGGTGGAAGATCCAGCACTGAAGCCACCGGGCTCCCGTAGGCTGCGGGGGTGGCCATGGTTGATCCGGTTGATCCGCTGTCGGGGGAGTTTCGCGCTGCGGTGGGGGGTGCTATCGCGGAGTTTCTGGACCAGAGAAGCCGGGGGCTCTCCGAACTGGGGGAGGATCTGGAGCCGGTGATGGAGCTGGCGAGGGCTTTCACCACGGGCGGCAAACGGCTGCGTCCGGCGTTCTGCTGTTGGGGCTATGTTGCCGCCACCGGGAGCACCGAGGTGCCCACTTCGGTGATCACTGCGGCGGCCAGCCTGGACCTGCTCCACGTGGCCGCACTCATGCACGACGACGTCATGGACGCGTCCCAGACCCGACGCGGCATGCCCGCAGCACACGTGCAGTTCGCGCGACGTCACGCCGCCGAGCAGCGACGAGGCAGCGCAACCGACTACGGACGCGCCAGCGCGATCCTGCTTGGTGATCTGCTGCTGGTGTGGTCGGCACAGATGCTCGCCGAGTCCGGCGCACCGAACCTTGCTGCTGCCGCCCCGCTGGCCGCTTTAGTGCGTGAGGAGGTCAATGCCGGCCAAGTCCTGGATACCGCAGCCCAGACGCGTTCGCCACTGGAGGCTCATAGCGACCTGACCTCGACGCTGGCCCAGATCCAGCGGGTCGTGGAGTACAAGACGGCCCGCTACACCGTGATTCGCCCTTTGCAGATCGGCGCCGCGCTGGGCGGCGGCTCCCCCGAACTGCTGGACGCCTTGGCTGCATTCGGCTCGCCGCTGGGCAGAGCCTTCCAGTACCGCGACGATCTGCTCGGAGTGTTCGGCGACGAGACGCTGACCGGTAAGCCCTCCGGTGATGATCTGCGTGAAGGGAAGCTGACTGTCCTCGTGGCTCGGGCGATGGCCGGGTTGGATCAGGCGGCAGCCGAAGATCTCGACGCCTTGCTCGGTCGGCCGCTGGGCGACGCCGAGATCGAGCGTGCCCAGCGGCTGCTCATCGCCTCCGGTGCGGTCGCGGCAGTGGAAGCCGACATCGCCGAGCTTGCAGCGCAGGCTCGCACGGTGGTGAACGATCACATCGAATACTCGCCTGCCCGAAAGGGCTTGAACGAACTGGTGCGCCTGACCTGCGACCGGAGCACCTGAGTCGGTATTGAGCAGGGTTGCCGGTATTACGCAGGGGTGCCGGTATTGAGCAGGGGTGCCGGCGCGCGCCGACACCCCCAGGCTCAATCGAACAGTTGACCGGGCAGGCGGTGCTTGGCTCGGGCCGGGAAGCCCTGCTCACAGGCTGCCAGCCGGTCGGGCTGCACCTCGAAATCGGCACTGTCCAGGAGTCGCCCGCGAAGACCGTCGAGCCCACCTGGCCTCAACTCCAACCCCATGAAGGCGTCGAAGTTGGCCCCATCAGGGGTGGTCACTGCCCAGGTGGCGGCGTCACTGAAGCCGAACCGTTTGTAGTAATCCGGGTCGCCGTACAGGAACGCGGCCGGCAGCCCTGCTGTTGCGAGCAATTCGAGCGCGCGGCTGATCAACCGGGAGCCGATGCCATGGCGCTGATGCCCGGGCGCCACCGCGATAGGCCCCAGGGAGCACATCGCGGCCACGCGGCCGTCCGGCTGGATCAGCTGTGCCCGGGTGGCGAGCAGGCAACCGCGAAGCTGGGTTTCCTGTTCGGCCACCAGGTCGAGGAGAACGTCAGTGCCCGATCTCAGTTGACGGGTAACGAGATGCTCGACGCAGCCGGGTCGATACAGGTCCCAGAAGGCGTCGCGCATGAGGGACTCAGTGGCGGGGTAATCAGTGTGCAGGGTAGGACGAAGGATGATGTTCACGATGATAATTCCGATCTGGCGCTCTGGGCGCCGACGGTTGGTCAGGGTCGGCAAGCCGACTCCGCGGGCCATCTGGGGCCGGCAGGGTCGGCGCTCAGGCCGCGACCGTCATCGTGAGTTTCTGCATGCACCACTCAGCATGCCATAGCCGGGGTCCCGGGTACGCCACCGTCCGGTTGCGCCTCCTTCGGGGAGACCCCCGGCCGAAGCCGATCAGCCGCCGAAGGCGCTCAGCACGAGCTCTTCGCCGCCGGGATCGACCGTCCAGGCCTCGGTGAGACGGTCCCTCAGCGCGGTGGCTGCCCGCATCGGATCGCGGGCATCGAGAACGGCGCGGGTGACGCCGATCCGACGAGCACCGGCCTGGAGAACCTCATCCAGGTTGTGCTCGCCCACACCACCGACGGCGAACCAAGGCTTGGTTTGCGGGCCGAGCGGCGCTTTCGTCGCGGCGTAGCGGACCAGTTCCAGCCCGGCTTCACCGGTGCCGGTGGAGTTGTAGACGGGGCTGATGGTGAAGAAGGCGATTTCGGGATCGGCGATCGCTGCGTCCACCTGAGCGGCTGCATGGCAGGAGCGGCCCAGCAGGATCGAAGGGGCGACGAAACCCCGCTTCTCTGCGGCCGGCCCGTCGAGCGCTGAGAGCTGTAGGAGATCCGCTCGGGCCGCATCGGCGTACTCGGCGTTCCCGTAGCCGCTCACCAGCCCCGAATCACCGGCCACCTGGCGCAGGGCGGCCAGGTCGGAGATCTGGGTGGCGGCCGTTTCGAGTGAGGCGCGCAGTTGAATGATGTCCACGCCGCCGGTGATAGCTGCTCGAGCGATATCGGCCAAGTCCCCGCTGTGACGACGCGAATCGGTGATGAACATCAATTTGGCCAGCTTCAGTCGGGTGGCCACCCCCAGTCGCACGGTCACGTCGCCAGCCTAGCCCGGCGGCGGGTCGAGGCAAGGCCATTTAGCCGGGGCCGTACAATCACTGGTGACCGTATCTGGACTCGTCGTCTTCCCCACATCAGTCCTGGAGCCACACCGTATGACACAGACAAGTAGAACCGATCCCCTCTTGGGGCGACTTGTCGACGGTCGATATCTGATCACCCGCCGCATTGCCCGGGGCGGGATGGCGACGGTGTACCTGGCCGACGATCAGCGCTTGACGCGCACCGTGGCGATCAAGGTGATGCACGAGAACCTCGGCGAAGATGAGGACTTCACGGCCCGCTTCGACCGCGAGGCGCGCGCCGCCGCCCGGCTCTCCCACCCCAATGTGGTCTCGGTGTTCGACCAGGGCATGGACGATGGACGTCCCTACATCGTGATGGAGTACGTCGAAGGTTCGACGCTGCGCCAAGTCATGACCCGCGAGACTCCGATGACGCCGAGTCGAGCGCTAGCCCTGATCCAGCAGGTCGCCGAGGCGGTGGCCGCCGCGCACGAGGCAGGCATCGTGCACCGGGATCTGAAGCCCGAGAATGTGCTGATCTCGCGACGCGGGCAACTCAAGGTCGCCGACTTCGGCTTGGCGCGTGCGGTGACCGCACACACCGCGACCGCGAACGGCATGCTGATCGGAACGGTCTCCTACATCGCGCCTGAGTTGGTGACCCACGGCCATGCCGATACCCGCTGCGATGTCTACGCCATGGGCGTGGTGCTCTACGAGATGCTCACCGGACGCAAGCCGCACACCGGCGAGAGCCCGATCCAGGTGGCCTACAGCCACGTCCACAACGAGATCTCGCCGCCTTCTCAAGCCGCACCCGAGCAGTGGCGTGGCACCGCCAACGCTGTTCCGGACTACGTTGACGCGCTGGTGTTGGCCGCTGCGACCCGTCAACCTGCGGAGCGTCCGCATGACGCACGGGTACTGGCCGAGCACGTTGCAGCAGCGCGCGAGGCGATCGCCCAGGGCCGACTGAATGACCCTGAGCTGGCGGCGCGGATGCGGACCACGGTGCTGGAGAACGACGCCCTGGCGACCGAGCAGGTCCCGCTGATGATGTCGCTGACACCCGAGCCGACCAATCCGACGTTGGTGTTCACTCCGGCGAATGTCGCCGAACCCGGCCCCGCGCCCGTCGCCGTCGGCGGGGCCGAACCGCCGCTGCCCAGCCCGTCGGCGCAGCCGCTGCAGCAGCGTCGCGCTCGACGCAGCCGCACCGCACGCACCTCTTTGGTGGTGCTGTTGGTGTCCGCCTTGGTCTTGGGCGTCGGCGCCTGGTATCTCATGGCCGGGCGTTTCACCACCACGCCGGACTTCACCAGCCTCACCCAGGTGCAGGCACAAGCGCTGGCTGCCGAAAAGGGCTTCCCGGTGACGTTCGACGCCGATTACAGCGAGACGATCCCGGTCGGCCAGGTAGTGCGCACCGACCCTGCCGTCGGCGAGCGGATTCCCTATGGCGGAACGATCACCGCCTTCCTCTCCCGAGGTCCGGAGCGGTATGCGGTGCCGTCGTTGGCCGGTCGCACCGTCGATGAGGCCCAACAGGTCATCGCTGACGCCCATCTGGCGGCGGGCAAGATCACCGAGGTTTGGGATGAGAACATCGAGCTCGGCAAAGTGATCTCCTCCTCACCTGCGGCCGGCAAGATGGTGAAGCCCAAGACCGAAGTGGACCTGAAAGTGTCCAAGGGTCCCGCACCGATCAAGGTCGTCAGCTATGTCGACAAGCCCTTCACCGAAGCCAAGGCCTATTACGAAGGCCAAGGGCTGGTGGTCCAGGTGAGCGCGGAGAAGAACAACAGCAAGATCGCTGCCGGGAACGTGATCTCCAGCGATCCGAAGGACGGCACCGTACCCAAGGGCGGCACCATCAGCTTCGTAGTCTCCAAGGGCCCGGTGATGGTTGAGGTGCCGAATGTGATCGGCATGAACGCCAACCAGGCCGAGAAGGCGCTCACCGATGTCGGCTTCAAGGTTGCCTGGGAGAAGGTGTTCTGGGGCCGTAGCGTGTGGAGTACCGATCCGGGCGTTGGCACGATGGCACCGAAGGGCTCCACCATCACGGTGAAGCTGGCCTGAACCTCAGGCTCCCGGCGTCCACGCCCCGGCACCACGCAGATCCACCACAGTGGTGTCGGTCATCTCGTTGACGCGGTTGTACGACAGCGCCCAGCCGCGCTCATTGAGCAGACCCTCGTGAATGCAGAAGCCGTGGCTCGCCCCTACCGCCCGGACGAAGTCCACGGTCTCCTTCATCGCCGCCCACGGCCCGTAGGCCGGTACCCCGACGACATCGATCCCGGCCGGAATGGCGGCCAGCGAGTCGCCCGGATGGAAGAACGTCGGCTCGCCTTCGGCACTGATCACGAGCCCAACATTGCCAATGCGCGGAATGTCGGCGTGGATCACGGCGTGCAGACCCCCGACGGCCTGCACCTTGAGAGCGCCGAATTCGACGCGGGTTTCGGCGGTGATCGGTTCAGCCCGATCGGGCGCGTAGGTAGCCAGAACGCCGGGTTCCACGATCACGCGGGCGTGCGGATTGGCCGCGATCAGGGCCGGCACATGCTCGGGGTCGTAGTGATCGGGATGCAGGTGAGTGACCAGGATGGCGTCCAGGTCAGTGAGGCCGTGCCAATCGCTGGAGAAGTTGCCGGGATCGAGGAGAACACGGACACTGGCGGCTTCGACGAGGACCGCGGAATGCCCCAGGTGGGTGAGCTGCATCGGATTACTCCTTGCTGAGCCGATCGATCACGTAATCCATGGCCATGGCGTAGCCGCGAGCACCGAAGCCAGTGAGCACGCCGACTGCCAGATCCGAGAGGTACGAGTGCTTGCGAAACTCCTCGCGGGCGTGGACGTTGGAGATGTGCACCTCGCAGAACGGGATGGCTACCGCCGCGAAGGCGTCGCGGATCGCCACCGAGGTGTGGGTGAAGGCGCCGGGGTTGATGATGACGAAGCGGGTGCCTTCGTCGCGGGCGGCGTGAAGCCGGTCGACGATCTCGCCTTCATGATTGCTTTGGAAGGTGATCACGGTGAGCCCGGCCGCTGAGCCTTGGGCGACGACCCCGGCTTCAATGTCGGCCAAGGTCGTCGTTCCGTACACCTCGGGTTCACGGGTGCCGAGCGTATTCAGGTTGGGTCCGTTGATGACCAGCACGTCCATGGCTCTACTGTCCCATATCTACGACCCGCTGAGCCCGCCGAAAGGCGCCCGCTTCCTGCGTCTGTCGAAGGGCGCAGTTGGTTGAGGAGCGAACGAAGAGAGCGTCTTGAAACCCCCGGGTCAGTCCACAAACCAGCTCGCCAGGTTTCGAGACGGACGCTACGCGTCCTCCTCAACCAGCCGAGGGAAAGGAAACCGCCCGACCGAAGATCGACCTCCCCCACTCCGGCTGGTTGAGGAGCGAAC
>DLGC01000001.1:14533-48086 GCA_002482525.1 Propionibacteriaceae bacterium UBA7704
CAGTCCACAAACCAGCTCGCCAGGTTTCGAGACGGACGCTACGCGTCCTCCTCAACCACCCGGGGGAAAGGGCACGAGGCTTCGAGGCAGACGCTGCGCATGCGCCTCAACCAACCGACGGGAAAGGAAACCGCCCGACCGAACAGCAACCTCCCCCACTCCGGCTGGTTGAGGAGCGAACGAAGAGAGCGTCTCGAAACCCCCAAGGCAGTCCACAAACCAGCTCGCCAGGTTTCGAGACGGCCCTCCGGGCCTCCTCAACCAGCCGAGGGGAAAGGGCGGCGAGGCTTCGAGACAGACGCTGCGCATGCGCCTCAACCAGCCGAGGGAAAGGGCGGCGAGGCTTCGAGACAGACGCTACGCGTCCTCCTCAACCAACCGGAAAAAGGGCTGGCTCAGCGCACTGTGATGGCGCGGATTTCACGACGGCGCACACCCAGGTGCACCTGTCCGGACTGGGCTGCGGTGAAGACACGCTTGCCCTCGTCGGTGACTTGCAGCCGTCCAACGATCTCGGTCACGCGGGCGAGTTGTTCGTGCAGGCTCTCCAACTCCGACTCCAGCTCCAGAATCCGGCGGATGCCTTCCAGATTGATGCCCTCGTTCTGCGACAGATGCTGAATGTGACGCAGCTTGGCGATATCACGCAACGAGTAGCGCCGTCCCCGACCGCGGGCCCGTCCGGGCACCACCAGACCGAGGCGGTCATAGCCGCGCAAGGTCTGGGGATGCATATCGGCCAGTTGGGCCGCCACCGAGATCACGAAGATCGGGGCGTCGGCGTCGAACCGCTCCGGTAGGCGTTCACTCATCACGACCCTCCCAACATCGCAGCGCGCGGATCAGGCTCGGCCACGCTCGCGGCGTAAGCCTGCAAGGCTGCTTGGGCTTGTTCACTCAAGTGTGTCGGAACCTGTACCTCGACGGAGGCCAGCAGATCCCCACTGCCGGTGCGTGTCTTGACGCCACGACCCTTCACGCGGAAGGTGCGCCCATTCGGGGTACCGGCAGGGATCCGCAGCCGCACCGCACCGTCGTCCAAGGTCGGCACCGAAATGTCTGCACCGAGAGCTGCTTCGACGAAGGTCACCGGGACGGTGACGGTCAGATGGTCACCCTTACGCCCGAAGACGGAGTGGGGCCGCACGTGCACCATCACGTAGAGGTCACCGGCCGCGCCGCTATTCTCGCCAGCACCGCCTTTGCCCTTGATGCGGATGCGCTGGCCGTCGGTGACGCCGGCCGGAATACGAACCTGCATGGTGCGGCGCGACTTGCCGCGACCCGAACCAGCACAGGTTGGGCACGGATCGGTGACGATCATGCCGCGCCCCCGACACTCCCGACACGGCTCGGAAATCTGGAACATGCCTCCGGAGTTGGAGGTCTGCATTCCTGAGCCCTGGCAGGCCCGACACACCGTCGGCTGCGTCCCCGGACGCGCGCCCGTGCCGTGACAGGTGTCGCAGGCCACCTCGGACGTGGTCTGCATCGACACCATGGCGCCAGCCAGTGCGTCGGCGAAATCGATGGTCACTTCGCCTTCGATATCGGCCCCACGCCGAGGCCCGCGTCCGGAGCGACGCTGAGCGCCGCCGCCACCGAACAGGTTGCCGAACAGATCACCCAAGCCGGAGTCACCCGAAGAGTTGAAGTTGGCGAACAGGTCTTCAGGGTTCGCACCGCCTTGACCCCCGCGGGGGAAGCGGAAGCCACCGGAGCCGAACAGCCGTCGCGCTTCGTCGTACTCCTTGCGCTTCTCGGCATCGGACAGCACCGAGTTGGCCTCGGAGATCTCTTTGAACTTCTCTTCAGCCTCGGGATTGTGCTTGTTCTGATCCGGGTGGAACTGCCGGGCCAGCTTGCGGAAGGCCTTCTTGATCTCCTCAGGCTTGGCGTCGGCGGAGACGCCCAGCACCTTGTAGTAGTCCTTTTCGAGCCAATCCTTGGTACTCATCGCGCCTCCCTTCGATACTCAGGATTCGTCCGGTTCGGCAACCCCAACGCGGGCGGGACGAATCACACGATCATTCAGCTTCACACCGCGCTGCATCACCGCCGAAACCGTGGGCCCGTCAAGTTCGCCGGCCATCGGCATCTGCATCAGCGCCTCGTGGATCTGCGGGTCGAACGGATCACCGACCTCCCCAAAGACAGCCAGCCCGTACTTGGCCGACACCTTCTCCAGTTCCTCGGCGACCAGTTTGAACCCGCCCACCAACTCCGAGTGCTCGCGAGCGGCCTCAATGCTGTCCAACACCGGAAGCAAGTCCAGCACGACAGCTTCTATTCCGGCAGCCCGGGACAGGGCCCGATCGCGGTCCACCCGCTTCTTGTAATTGGCATACTCGGCGTGCAGCCGCTGCAAGTCGCCAGTGCGCTCAGCCACCAACTCCTGCAACTGCTCCAACTCGCTCTTGGGCTCGACCGGCTCAGATCCGGCCTCTGCCTGGTCGAGCAACTCGGCCAGCGCCTCGTCCATCTCATCAGGGGCCGAGGCGGGCTCGGACACCGGCTGTGCGCCGGCGTCCTGCCCTTCCTCGACGGGGTCCGCGCCCTCGTCAGGCTCAGGAACCGCTTCGTCGAACTCGCTCACTGCTCTTTGCCGTCCTCATCCACAATCTCGGCATCCACCACGTCGTCATCACTGCCCGCATCACCGGTAGCTTCGCCGGTGGCCGAGGCTTCGGCCTCTTGCTGAGCTTGGGCGGCTGCGTAAACGGCCTGACCCATGGTGGCGGCCTTGGTGTTCACATCGTCCATGGCTGTCTTGACCGCGTCGTTGTCGTCGCCGGCCAGGGCTTCCTTCAGCGTAGTCAGCGCCTCCTCGACGGGAGCTTTGACATCCTCGGTGAGGGTCTCGGCATTGTCGGCCAGCAGCTTCTCGGTGCGGAAGGCCAGTGCGTCGGCCTCATTGCGCATCTCGACGGTCTCGCGACGCTTGCGGTCATCCTCGGCGTGAGCCTCGGCGTCCTTGACCATGCGGTCGATGTCGTCCTTGCCCAGCGCCGAGCCGCCGGTGACAGTCATGGACTGCTCCTTGCCGGTGGCCATGTCCTTGGCGTAGACGTGCACGATGCCGTTGGCATCGATGTCGAAGGTGACCTCGATCTGCGGCACCCCGCGCGGAGCCGGCATCAGGCCGGTCAGCTCGAAGTTGCCCAGGCTCTTGTTGTCCCGAGCGAAGTCGCGCTCGCCTTGGTAGACCTGAATCATCACCGAAGGCTGACTGTCCTCCGCGGTGGTGAACACATCCGAGCGCTTGGTCGGGATGGTGGTGTTGCGCTCGATGATCTTGGTCATCACGCCGCCCTTGGTCTCGATGCCCAGGCTCAGCGGGGTGACGTCGAGCAGCAGCACGTCCTTCACCTCGCCCTTCAGCACACCGGCCTGCAGGGACGCACCCAAGGCGACGACCTCGTCGGGGTTGACGCCCTTGTTGGGCTCCTTGCCACCGGTGAGTTCCTTGACCAGGTCGACCACCGCGGGCATGCGGGTGGAGCCACCGACCAGAATCACGTGGTCGATCTTGGACACGGACGTGTTGGCGTCAGCGATGACCGCGTTGAACGGGTTGCGGCAACGATCCAGCAGATCCTGGGTCATGCGCTGGAACTCCGCACGGGTCAGCTTCTCGTCCAGGTGCAGCGGGCCCTCAGCACCGGCGGTGATGTAGGGCAGGTTGATCTGGGTCTCCTGGGCGCTGGACAGCTCGATCTTGGCGCGTTCGGCAGCCTCCTGCAGGCGCTGGCGGGCCATCTTGTCCTTGCTCAGGTCGATGCCGTTGGCGTTCTTGAACTGCGTGACCAGCCAGTCGACAATGCGCTGATCCCAGTCGTCGCCACCCAGACGGTTGTCGCCCTTGGTCGCTTTGACGTCGAAGACGCCATCAGCGATCTCCAACAGCGAAACGTCGAAGGTGCCACCGCCGAGGTCGAAGACCAGAATGGTCTGCTCGCCGTCCTTCTCCAGGCCGTAGGCCAGAGCAGCAGCGGTGGGCTCGTTGACGATGCGGTCCACGGTCAGCCCGGCGATCTCGCCGGCTTCCTTGGTGGCCTGGCGCTCAGCGTCACTGAAGTAGGCCGGGACGGTGATCACCGCGTTGGTGACCGGCTCGCCCAGGTAGGCCTCAGCGTCGCGCTTGAGCTTCATGAGCACCCGCGCACTGATTTCCTGCGGGGTGTACTTCTTATCGTCGATGTCGACCGTCCAGTTGGTGCCCATGTGGCGCTTGACCGAACGGATGGTGCGATCGACGTTGGTGACTGCCTGCCGCTTGGCGACCTCACCGACCAGGACCTCGCCGCCTTTGGCGAAGGCGACAACCGACGGGGTGGTGCGGGAGCCTTCGGCGTTGGGGATGACCGTCGGCTCGCCGCCCTCGAGGACAGCGACGACAGAGTTAGTGGTGCCGAGGTCGATGCCGACTGCTCGTGCCATGGGGTTACCTCCAGTTAGTTCGTGGTACGCGGTTGAGCCTAGCACGCTCAATCCACAAGTTGAGTACACCAGACTCAACTCCGCCACACACGGGGGTATTCCCACCTGACACCCCCTTCGACAAGCTCAGGGAGCGGAGCCGGCTGAAGGTCACCACACCCCCGATCCCGCCGGCTGAGCCTGACGAAGCCCGTAAACATCCACAGGCATCGAAATACCCACAGGGCTTGAGGACTGTAATCGAGCCTGGCAGCGTTGAGGCCAGTGATGCACACTCACCCCTCTCAGGAAGGTCAACGACCGATGGCCGTCAAATCGGATGCCCTGGTGTTCTTCGGAGCCACGGGCAACCTGGCACACAAGAAGATCTACCCCTCGCTGGCCTCACTGGTAGCCCGTGGCCAACTCGACGTCCCTGTGATCGCGGTGTTCCGCTCCAAAGGCGACAAAGAGAACCTCATGGAGCACGTGCACGACAGCCTGAACGCCCACGGAGGTTTCGACGAGGCGACCATCACCAAGCTCACCGGCCTCATTCACGGCGTGGACGGCGACTACTCCGATCCGCAGACCTTCGCCAAGCTGCGCGAAGCCCTCGGCGACGCCAAACACCCGCTGCACTACCTGGCGATCCCCCCGTCCCTATTCGCCACCGTGACCGCATCACTGGGGGCCTCCGGATGTGCCGAGGGCGCCAGCGTTGTGGTGGAGAAGCCCTTCGGGCGTGATCTGGCGTCCTCGCGGGAGTTGAATGCTGCCCTGCATCAGGTCTTCGACGAGTCGCGGGTGTTCCGCATCGATCACTATCTGGGCAAGGAAGCCGTGATGGGACTGGCGTACTTCCGGTTCGCCAACGCCTTCCTGGAGCCGATCTGGAACCGCAACTACGTGAAGTCGGTGCAGATCACCTTGGCTGAGAGCTTCGGCGTCGAGGGACGGGGCTCGTTCTACGAGGATGTCGGAGCCTTGCGAGATGTGGTGCAGAACCACGTGCTGCAGGTATTGACCATGGTGGCCATGGAACCGCCGTCCGGGCAGGGTTCGGAGGGTCTGCGCGACGAGAAGGTGAAGGTGCTGCGGGCCATGCCGCCGATCAAGCCGTCCGACGTGGTGCGTGGCCAGTACGAGGGCTACCGCACCGAGAAGGGTGTGGCGCCGGATTCAACCACCGAGACCTTCGTCGCGCTGCGCGCCGAGGTGGATACCTGGCGCTGGTCGGGCGTGCCGTTCTATCTGCGCGCCGGCAAGGGCCTGGCCAACACTGCCGTTGAGGTCTATGTGGAACTCAAGCGGCCACCGGCCGGGGTTCAAATCGGCCAGGTGGGCGCCACCCACTCAAACTCGCTGCACTTCCGGCTCAGCCCGGACGTATCAATCTCGCTGTCGGCCAATGTGAAGGCACCCGGTTCCAAGATGAAGGGCGAACAGGTGGAACTGGAGTTCAATCAGATCGCCAGCGCCGACGGCCTCGATCCTTACGAGCGTCTGCTCGGCGACGCTTTGAAGGGCGACACCACCTTGTTCACCCGCGAGGACACCGTCGAGGCGTCCTGGCAGGTGATCGACAACATTCTGGGCGACGCGACCCCGGTGCACCCATACTTCCGCGGCAGCTGGGGTCCCGAGGCCGCCGACCGCCTGGTCACCGATGGTGAATGGCACAACCCCGAAGCCGACGGGCAGCCCGCCGACGTCCAGAAGGAGAACTGACATGCAGTTGGGAATGGTCGGCCTGGGCCGAATGGGAGCCAACCTGGTGCGTCGGCTGATGCGCGAAGGCCATGAATGCGTGGTCTTCGACGTGAATCCGGAGGCGGCCAAGGGCCTGGCCGCCGAAGGCGCGATTGCCGCCGATTCGCTGGCTGACCTCGCTGCGAAGCTGGATGCCCCGCGTGCGGTGTGGGTGATGGTGCCCTCGGGTCAGATCACCACCGACACGGTCAACGCTGTTGCCGCGCAACTCCAGCCCGGTGACACCGTCATCGACGGGGGCAACTCCCACTACCACGAGGACATCGCACGCGCTGAGGTACTCGCCCCCCAAGGCATCGGCTACCTCGACGTCGGCACCTCCGGTGGGGTGTGGGGTTTGGAGCGGGGTTACTCGCTGATGATCGGCGGACCGGATGAGGACTTCGAGCGACTGCGTCCCATCTGGGAGACGATCGCACCGGGGGTGGCGGCCAACACCCGCACGCCAGGACGCGAGGGCGAGCCCACCGATGCCGAGCACGGCTTCTTGCACTGTGGCCCGGTCGGCGCCGGTCACTTGGTGAAGATGGTTCACAACGGCATCGAGTACGGCCTGATGGCCGCCTACGCCGAAGGCTTAAACCTGCTGGCCAATGCCGGTGCCGGTGCCCATACCCGCGATGCCGACGCCGAAACCGCGCCACTGGAGCACCCGGAGTACTACCGCTACGACCTCAATCTGGCCGAAGTCGCCGAGGTGTGGCGGCGCGGCTCGGTGGTGCAGTCGTGGCTGCTCGATCTCACCGCCGCAGCCTTGGTCGAAGACCCGAAGCTGGACGCCTTCGGCGGGCGGGTATCGGACTCCGGCGAAGGCCGCTGGACCGCAGAGGCCGCGATTCAATTGGGCGTTCCGGCACCGACGCTGGCCGCGGCGATCTTCTCCCGCTTTGCCAGCCAAGGCCAGTCCACCTTCGAGCACAAGATGCTCTCGGCCATGCGCAAGCAGTTTGGTGGCCACGACGAGAAGAAGTAGGCGCCGACCGTCACCTTCGGCGATGAAGTGAAGGTCACCGCCAACGAACGGGCATCCGACAACGCCGACAAGGTTGGACACATCGGAGGAATCGGCTCCGCCGAAAGCACCGGTGTCAGCGACGCCGGGGACCTTCGACGACGGACGCCCCCGGCGTCGTTCAAGGAGTCGGGACTGACGCCAGAGCAGGTACCGACGGCTTCAGCGAGCGAGCCCCGCCGAAGAACTCCTACTCGTTCAGCACGGCGTGCAGGTGAGCCCAGCACCGCAAAGGGCAACGACTGCTTGCCCAATTCACTCGCCTGGACCCGGCGGGCAACCTCGGATCGGACAGTGGTCGACCGGAAAAGTCAGCCGAGGACGGATCTACTGTCGTAGCGGTGAGGCCAACCACCACGCGGAGTGGTTTCCCCGTTCAGCACAAGGCCAGCGACAATGGGCCGCATGAGTGTGGTGGTATTCGACATGGACGGCACGTTGACCGACACCGAGGCGGTGTGGGACGAGGTGCGTCGTGGCCTGGCCGCCGCTGACGGCCGACCCTGGCCCGACGGCGCCACCCGGGCGATGATGGGCATGTCGACCCAGGAATGGTCGACCTATCTCAGCGAGGTCGTGGGACTCACCGGTGACGCTGAGGACAGTGCGGCCAGAACGATCACTGGACTGTTGGAGCGCTTCGGTGAGGGCCGCATGCCGGAGTTGCCCGGTGCCGCGGCGGCGGTTCGTCGGCTGGCGACCCGCTGGCGACTGGGCTTGGCGAGTTCGTCGCCGAGGGTGTTGATCGATGCCGGAATGGAGCAGCTTCAGATCAACGATCTGATCGAGGTCAGCCTGTCTACCGAAGAGTTGAACGGCGCGGGAAAGCCGGCCCCTGATGTCTACCTCGAAGTGTGCCGCCGGCTGGGTGCCGATCCGCAGCACAGCGTGGCCGTTGAAGACTCCATCAATGGGATCGGCGCGGCCCTCGCCGCAGGCATGGTCGTGGTCGCCGTTCCTCCGCACTTCCACCCCCCGCCTGCTGACGTGCTCGCCGGGGCTGATGCTGTGCTCGACAGTCTCGATGAGTTGACCGTTGAGTTGGTCGAGGGATTACTGGCCAACCGCTGAGCGAGAGTCCAGGTCTGGAAGGCGGGGATCTCCTATGGCTTCGCCGGCACCTGCCGAGATTCGAGCACCCGCCACCTCTTTCGATGCGCAAGAAGTTCGACGAGCAGCGGGGAGTCCGCGACCCGGGCGACGTCGCCACGGCCAGGCCGTATCGCTGCGGGAGTCCGAACTGAGGTCTCAGCAGTGCGAATCGGAGTTCATCGCTGTGTCCGAAATCTGAATGCAGATCGCGATCCTGGCCCGCGGCGCAGCACCGCAGCCCATTGTGGATGCAGCTTTGTGCCACGTTGGGAACGCTCAGCCACGGTCGGCGAGCGCAGGCGTGACGGCCTCGCCCTGTGCTGCAGGTGGCTGACCCAGTTGCGGGGCGAGCGCGCGTTCACCCGCACCGGGCCGTACGGCGCGTAGTGCAGCCAAGATGGCGGCCAGATCAACAAACTCCTGCAGGGTGGCGCCGACGATGGCCGGCAGCAGACCCCACGCCGCGATGACCATCAGCACAACGCTGATGGCGATGCCGAGCCAGATTGCCTGCAGCGCTACCCGAACCGTGCGTTGAGCGATGGCGATGCTGGTGGCGACCCGGCTGAGATCGTCGAGCATGATCACCACATCGGCCGACTCACTGGCAGCGGTGGCACCCCTGGCCCCCATGGCGATACCGATGTCGGCAGCAGCCAGCACCGGCGCATCGTTGACCCCGTCCCCCACCATGGCCACCGGCCGCAGCGGCAAGTCGGTCATGCAGGAAACCTTGTCGGCCGGCAGCAATCCGGCTCGGACATCGTCGATCCCGACCTGCTCGGCGACGTGGCGCCCGGTGGCTTCGGTGTCTCCGGTCAACATCGCCACGCTGCGGACACCGAGGTGGTGCAGCGCTGCCAGCGTGGCCGAGGCATGCGAGCGAACCTCGTCAGCCAGCAGCACCCGGCCCACTGGTCCGTCCTCGGTGCCGACATAGATGGCAATGTGGCCTGGCGGCACATCACCTGCTGGCGGGACGTGCCCGGTCACCGATCTCACATGCTCGGCTTTGCCGACTGCGGTACGTCGTCCAAGAATCAATGCGGTCATTCCGGCCGCGGTCGCCTCCTCCACCTGGGTGGCTTCCGGGACGCTGATCCCGCGCTCGTCAGCGGCATTGACGATAGTGGTGGCCAACACGTGCGCCGAGAACGTCTCGGCCGCCGCCGCGACGGCGAGCACCTCGTCGGCGCTGAACCCGGGTGCCGGTTCGATCACATCGACGATCGGCTGGCCGCGGGTGATGGTGCCGGTCTTGTCGAAAGCGACAGTGCGCACCCGCGACAGTGCCTCCATGACCGCACCGGATTTCACGATCACTCCGCTGCTGGCGGCCCGACTCATCCCGGCGAGGAAGGCCACCGGCGCTGCGATCAACAGCGGACAGGGTGTGGCAACCACCAGCACCTCGGCGAATCGGACCGGATCACCCGACAGCCACCAGGCCACGGCGGCGATAGCCAAGGAGACAATGGTGAACGGCACTGCGTACCGGTCAGCCAGGCGCACCATCGGTGACTTGGTTTCGGCAGCGGCCTGCACCAGATCGATGATCTGCTGATACTGGCTGTCCTTGGCTGAGGCTTCCGCCCGAATCAAGGCCACCACCTGCTGGCTCACCGTCCCGGACAAGACGAGGTCTCCGGGTTGGTGTTCTACCGGCAGCGATTCGCCGGTCAGCGAGGACTCATCAAACCAACAGGCCTCGCCTTCCAGCGTGCCGTCGACCGGCACAACCTCACCAGGGCGCACGAGGAGGACATCACCGATTTCCACCTCACTGATCGGAACCTCGACGAAGGTGCCATCTCCGGACGCCCGGCGCGCGCAGCGCGGCGCCCTCTCCAACAATGCCGATATTTCTCGGTGGGCTCTCGACGTCGCATAATCTTCCAGCGCGCCACCACCAGAGAGCATCAACACGACAATGAGCGCCGCCCAATGATCGCCCACGAGCACGGTCGCCGTGATCGCGATTACCGCCAAAACGTCCAATCCGAAGGCACCGCGACGCAAATCTCGAATCATGTGTCCGGCCTGCCACATGGCGATGGTCAACGCATAGGCACTGACCAGCCATCCGCAGAGAACCGGTTGTCCCGCCGCCAAAACGATCAAGCCGACGGCGCCGACGGCGAGGGTCGCGGCGACCATCGGGTAGCGGCGCATCCATTCAAGGATCCTCACAGAGATAACCCTCGCGGAAAGGCCACGACACTTCAACCAAAGATTGCCTCACCTAAACAGCAGATTATTAGGCTTGCCTTGCCTTTGCCTTTTCCGATTTATTGCCGTATCCAATACCTGGACCGCGGCCACTAGAGAGGCCTGGCGCGGCGCTCCGACGTCAGGGGGTTACCAGCATCGCTGTCGCCAAACCGGTCACCGTGGGTAGGGAATGCCATAGCTGGTGGCCCAGGTTCTGCACGGTGATCGTGGGACCGGCGATACCGCGCTCAGCCAAGGAAAGATCGACCTGGTCGAAATCACGCCTGCGACACAGCGAACTACGCGAGCCTCGCGCCAAAGCGCAACGCTGCAGCGCCACGGTGTCCAGGCGGGTACGCAGGTCATCCCCAGCCAACACCGTCGCGATCGCGAGCAGATCCACCACTCCGTATTTCACTCGCGTATTGCGACGCTCACCGCTATAGGCTCGCATCACCCAGTCGTGGCCGAGGTTGGTCGCTAACGCCACCGGCATGCGCCCCAGGTCCAGCATGTTGTGGGCATGCAGCGAGACGATATTGCGGTGGCTGATTGCCACTGGTTCAACCAGATTCAGGCTACTGATCGGCCCCCATTCGGCCAGCGCCGGCAGCGCCGCCGTAGCCAGCGAACACCCTGTGGAGTAGCCCAGGACCTGTACCGAGTCGGGCTTCGTCACCTCGGCCGCAGCCATGGCCGCCGCGACATAGGCCAAGTTCAGCTCGGCCCAGGACGACACTTCACCGCGCAACATGTCCACCCGCACGGCCTTGGGAATCGACTCACCGTAGCGACTCATCCCCGGAATCTCGGTGAGTACCACCTGCATGCCCGACACTGCCGCCAAGTACCGGCACTTCACCATCTCCCAGTGGCCCAGGGGCGTGTTGAAGCCCGGGAAGTAGAACAGCACGCCGCTCGCATCCTCCGGACACGCGACCAGAGCGTCCAACTTAGCCAAGCCGCCGCCCGGACGCAGCGTGTGTCGCACGACCTCCAGGGTGGGCCGAGGTCCGGTCAAGCTGAGGTCCAAAGGCAGATTCAGTCGGGGACGGAGCGCTTCGGTCACATTCCGATGCTAATCCCCCGAGCCAGCAGCGTGGCGTGCTCACCACAAGCTCGCGACGATGAGGGCCACCGGCGCGGTGGCTGACCCCCGTGACACTGCAGGATCTGGGCCGTCAGCGAGCCCGCCAACGCTGAACAACGGCCTCGACGTCGACCAGCCCGACCGCAATGGTGGGGCCGGCCGCGGGCCGCAGATAGCTCTCTCGGATGCGCTGGTTCAGGTCGGCTGCCACTGCGCGCACTTCATCCTCAGTGGGCACATCGGCCACTGTCGCGTCGATATTCGCCACTTCTCGCCGCAGCGCCAACGGGGTCGGTAGCATCGGTTCGAGATTCTCCCGAGCAATCTTGGACTTGATCCACCAGTCGGGGTCATCGCTGAGCTCCAGTGGCTTGCCGGCACCAGGCAGATCGTCGAACTCCCCGCGCTCCATGGCCTCCCGAATCTGTCGCTCGACCCAACTCTCGAACTGCATGACGACCATCGTGCCACCGCAGAGCTGGCCACGCGGCTGCCTCTGCCGGCGGCAACCTAGCCGGATCGATGCTGATCGGCTTGGGTTGGAGACGATTCACGACCGTGGATCACTCGTTGACGGCAACGGTTTACCGATACCGCCACCACCCCCGTGCGATGTGTGGACACAGAGCCACCACAGGCTCCACCCAGACATTGTGCTTGGCTTGGAAGCCACACCGGATCCGTCGGTGAATCCTGACACTTCAGGGGGCACGTGGACTCTTGATCATTTCCCATCGGCACAGATTCATCTTCATCCACATACCGAAAACCGCTGGTGAGGCCGTCACTGATGCACTTGCCCCCGTCCTGGGGCCTGAGGGCCTCGTCCTGAAGACTGCGGCCGACATCTGGGTACGGTCCTTCTTCCAGCCACAGCATCGACGTCTCGGCGAGTTGAGCAGAACTCCTCCTTCTCAGAGTTCCTCCGTCCGTCTGAGGGCATCGAACCTCGGCTGCTGGCTACCCAGGCCAGTTACCTCTGCGTCGAGCGGAAAGGACCGCCAGCGTTGGACCATGTCGGCAGATTCGAGAGCATCGACGATGACTTTGCCGAGGTCACGCAGCACTTGGGTCTCGGCGTATTGCCGCTGCCGCGCCGCAACACCTCCGGGCCCAGTGAGCCACTGGCGGTGCGCGACATCACCGTCACTGACGCGGACCGGTCGGTGCTTCATGAACGCTACGCACGCGACGACGACCTGCTCGGGTATCCCCAACACCTCCGGTGTGAGCTTGCCGTGACGGGGTAGTTGTCGCACCTGTGGGAAGCCCCACCCGATCGCTAATGTCACAACATGAAGATCGCAGACATTATCCGTGTCAAGGGCTCCGAGGTGGTGACCATCACCCCTGGCGCCACCGTAGCCGAACTCATCGGCCTGCTAAGTCGGCGCAATATCGGCGCCGTCGTGGTTACCACTGACGGTCGCACGCCAGACGGAATCGTCAGCGAACGCGACGTGGTGCGCCATCTCGCCGCCGACGGTACCGATGTGCTGTCCATGACAGTCGCCGACATCATGTCGGCGCCGGTCATCACCTGTGTCGAGCAGGATGGCATTGACGTCACCGCCCACACCATGACCTACTCCCGCCTTCGCCACCTTCCCGTGGTCCGCGAAGACGGCACCCTGGCCGCAATCGTCTCCTTGGGTGATGTGGTGAAATACCGCATCGATCAACTCACCGACGAGCGCAACCACCTCTTGGAGTATCTCCACCACTGACGCTGGTGGCCTGTGATTTCGCAGGCCACCACCGCCTCACTCAATGCGTACCGCCCAGATGTCACCACACCGTTCGCAAAGTGATCTCAGCAGCAGACAGCACAGCATTCGGACATGGAGTCGGTGATCTGGTCAACCGGACGACGCCAACCCGGGTGGCCGACGCCGCGCCGGTCACCCGCATCAGTGCGGGCAGCACCCACGGCTGCTTGGTGACAAGCACCGAAATGCTGGAATGCTGAGGCAACGACTCCAACGGTCAGCTCGATGTGAACACCACGCTGCATCCGACCGCGCAGACGGCGTTGGGTAGTCGCGGTTGAGGTGCCCCGGTGAGTGTCAACTCCCTCAGGGGAGTCACCGCACTATCGCCAGAGGCGGCTACACGAGCGTCAGCATGGGTACAGCGTCGACCCGCGCCACGACCACCGACGGCAAGGGGAGCTGCCGGGGTTCCAACAACTTCAGCCAACGCGGGGTGACTACGACGATCTACCGGGACCTGCGGACGGTGCTCGACATTCGTCGCTGACCACCCTGACATTTCACGCTGGCAGGCACTCATCATTTCGGCCCAGCTGTCACCCATCGGCCTTAACCGTCCAGTCACTCGATCGGGTACTAGCGCCAATTCAGCGCGGCTTGATTTGATTGCTGATGTAAATGGCCCAGCGGGCTTCGAGACTACGGAAGTCAAGAGGATTGTCGTGCGAAAGATCCAGGCCATTGCAGCTTCGCTTGCCCTTACCTGCACGTTGGCGGTTTCCACACTGCCCACCACTGAGGCTCAGGCAGCCACGTCCCCCGCTCCTCGCGCTGAGCTCACCCGGCCGATTCGCGGTGCTCAGTTCACGGTCTCGGGCAAGCTATCGACTCCGGTGGCCCGACCGATCGAACTCCAGAAGAAGGTCGGCAGCCATTGGCAGCGGCTGAAGACGGGCACCACAGCTGCGAGCGGAAAATACCGCTTCAGCGTCTCGACGAGTTCTTCGGTATTCCGCCTGCGGGTCGTCGCGCAAAAGATCAAGATCAAAGGCCGAAACTACACCCGGCTGGTCTCCAAGATCACCAAGATCCGCACCGTCTCGGTCACACCGTCGGCGCCGACAAAATCCGAGACTTTCATTGTCAAGGATTCGCTCCGCGTGCCCGGCGTTCGTCGAGTCATCCTGCAGCGCAAAGTCGGAAAAACCTGGAAAAAGATTGCCTCCGCAAGGACGACCAAGACCGGCGTTTTCGCCATTGCAGCGCGAGTGTCATCCGCAAGCAGCCTTCGCGTACAAGCCCCCAAGGCGACGGTGCAGCACCGACGACGCCCCGCCGTCACGTTGACGGCATTCCGGGTGACTCCCGCCCGTCAGCGCGGCTCGATCACCATGCCCGCCACCGCGGCTGTCAACACACGACTCACCGCGACCGCCCATTTCACCCCGGCGAGGGCCGGTCGCAACGTACAGCTCCAGCGGCTGACCGGCTCCCAATGGAAGACTGTGGCCTCGGCGACCCAGAACCGCTCTGGCACAGCCACTCTCACCACGACACCCACCCAGACCGGCGCCGCCACCTACCGCGCCGTCACGACCGCACGTCAGGGCGCAGCTGCTGTCGTCACCTCGGCGGTGACGGTGACGGTGAGCGCCACCGTGTCACCGCTGTCGATCACTGTGGACACACCCGCCGAGGCAACCGTCGGCCAGGACTTCTACGCCGCCCTGATCGCAGTAGGCGGACGCGCTCCCTACTCGTGGACAGCGACCGGGTTGCCTCCCGGCATCTCCCTCAGCGCAGACGGAAAGCTGAGCGGGCGCCCAACGATTCCCGACACCTACACCACTCATCTCACTGCGCTCGACGCCGATAGCCACACCGCCTCCGCCGACCTGACCATCAACGTCACCGCAGCACTCTCGATCGACACCGTCGCGCTGCCGGTGGCCACCGTCGACCAGGACTACAGCCTTGCCGCCTCCGCGACCGGCGGAACGACGCCCTACACCTGGACCGCACTCAGTCTTCCCACCGGGCTCAGCATGTCGAGCGGCGGGCAGATCTCCGGCACCACCTCCGCACTGGGCAGCTATGACGTCACCCTTTCCGTGACCGACGCCCTCTCCCGATCAGCGTCAACAGACCTCACGCTCATCGTTGCCGAGCCGCTGGAGATCAGCACAGCGTCCCTGCCTGCGGGCCGGACCGGCTCCAGCTATGACACCACCCTCGCCGCTACCGGCGGCGTCGCCCCCTACAGCTGGGTTGCCACCGGATTGCCCACGGGTTTGAGTCTGAGTACCGGCGGCGCTCTGACCGGAACACCGACCCAGGCCGGAACCTTCACCGCCGGGATCACCGTGACCGACCACGCCGGGGCCTCCGCCAGCACCAGTCTCGAGCTGGGAATCACCGCAGTCACGATCGACGCTCTCGCCGCTGGCGACGATCACAGTTGCGCAGTGGCCAGTACCGGAACCGCGAAGTGCTGGGGCTACAACAACAACGGCCAACTCGGCACCGGTGACCAGGTCAACCGCACCGCCCCTACCGCGGTCAGCGGGTTGACCGAGCCCGTGAAGGCCGTCGCCAACGGAACGGGCTTCAGTTGTGCGCTCACCCAAGCCGGCGGCGTGTACTGCTGGGGGTTGAACAACTACGGTCAGCTCGGCCACGGCGACACCCTCTCCCACTACACCCCGGTCGAGGTCACCGGGCTCAGCGACGTGACCGCCATCAGCGCGGGCAGCACTCACGCCTGCGCGCTCACCACCGGCGGCGGCGTCAAGTGCTGGGGAGGCAACACCAAAGGCCAGCTCGGCGACGGCACCACAACGCGCAGACTCACCGCAGTGGATGTCTCCGGGCTCAGCAGCGGCGTCACTGGCTTGGATGCCGGAGCCGAGCACAACTGTGTCGTGACCGCTGGCATCGTCAAATGCTGGGGAGCTAACGCCTCCGGACAACTCGGCTTGACCGGCACGACCTACCGCACGACCCCGATCAGTGTGACCGGCCTCGCGGCAGATGTGACCGCCGTGACCGCAGGGGGCAGCCACAACTGCAGCGTGTCACCCACCCAGGCCCTGCAGTGCTGGGGTGGCAACGCAGCCGGCCAGCTCGGCGATGGCACCACCACCAACACCATCACCCCCGTCTCGGTCACCGGCCTGGCTGGCACGACCAGCATGGTGGTCGCCGGCACGAGCCACACCTGCGCAGTGTCGACCAGCGGCCAAACGCAATGCTGGGGCGCCAACGACCTCGGCCAACTCGGCGACGGCAGTACCACCGCTTCCGCCACACCGGTTCAGGTCAGCGGACTGACCAGCGCCGTCACCACGATCACCGCCGGCACCAACCACACCTGCGCGGTGAGCAACGCGGTCGACATCAGCTGTTGGGGCAATGACGCGCGCGGACAGCTTGGTGATGGCGGCGGCTACCTGCAGACCGCCCCGATCGAAGTTACCGGCGTGACCGATGCCGCTCAGCTGGCCACCGTGAACTACGCCACCTGCATGGTGACCACCTCAGGAGGGGTGCAGTGCTGGGGACGCAACAACTACGGCCAACTCGGCAACGGCACCACCGTCAACACCACTGCACCGGTTGCGGTGACCGGCCTATCTCACGATGTCGCCACTGTGGCCGGCGGCGACGAATTCGCCTGCGCACTGACCACCGAAGGCAGCGTCCAATGCTGGGGCCGCAACAACTACGGCCAACTCGGTAACGGCAGCAATACTGACAGCACCATCCCGGTTCAGGTGACTGGCCTGGAAAGTGGGGTATCAGCGATCTCGATCATGGCGGCGCATGTGTGCGCGCTGACCACCGAAGGCAGCGTCAAATGCTGGGGCCGCAACAACTACAGTCAGCTCGGCGACGCGACCACCACCAACCGCTCCACTCCCGTTACCGTGCCCGGACTCCCCAGTGGCATCGCCGCGGTCACGACCGGAAGCTTCCACAGCTGCGTCCTGTCCAATGCGGGCACCGTGAGTTGTTGGGGCGACAACAGCGTCGGCCAAATCGGCGACGGCACCACCACCCTGCGCACCACTGCGACCGCAGCTACCGGCCTCACGGGCCCGGTAGCGAGAATTCAAGCCGGCTACAGCTTCACCTGCGCAGTCACTATGGACGGCAAGGCACTGTGTTGGGGCCAGAATACGAACGCCCAGCTCAGCGACGGCACCACTACCAATCGCACGGCTGCGGTTGAGGTGAAGGGCTTGACCGGAACGCCAGCCGCCATCTCGGGCGGCATCAGCACCAACTGCGCACTCTCCACTGCCGGGGCCGCCCAATGCTGGGGCAGCAGTAACTTCGGCACCGTCGGAGACGGCACCGTCACCTTCCAACGCTCACCGGTGGATGTGCTGAACCTCGGTAGCGGGGTTTCCCAGATGGGTGCCGTACGAGCAACTCATACCTGCGCGGTCAAGGAGTCCGGCGCCGTGGCGTGTTGGGGCTACAACGACTACGGCCAGCTCGGTCACATCACCAATGTGTCGACAGTGCCGGTCGCCACCCACTTCGGGTGACGCCGGGCATTCACCGAGTGAGCGGCCCGGTAAGCACCGATCGGCCCGTCCGGCCCACGTCGCCACACCTGTCAAACGTTGCCTCCGGTGCGCCGGAAGTAACGTGACCGCGGAGCAGCGACGTGGGACGAGAGGCCGATATCAGGCGGTGCGGATCAGCTTCTTGTTGACGAACTCGGTGGCACCCAGGCGTCCCATTTCGCGGCCGAAGCCGCTGCCCTTCACGCCGCCAAACGGCAATTCCACGCCGTCGGCGAGCACGCAGTTGACGAAGACCATGCCGGCATCGATAGCGTTCGCGACGCGCTCGGCCTGCTCCGGGTCAGTGGTGTAGACATAGGAGCCCAGGCCGTACCGGGTGTCGTTAGCGATCTCGATGGCCTCAGCCTCGTCCTTGGCCGAGTACACCAAAGCCACCGGCCCGAACATCTCTTCGTAGTAGATGTCCGAGGCGCGCGGAATTCCGGTGATCACCGTGGGAGCGAAGAAGTTGCCGTCACGAGTGCCGCCAGCGGCGATCTGGCCACCGGCCGCCGTCGCGCGATCAACCTGGGCCTGCAACCGGTCGGCGGCGATGGTCGACGACATCGCGCCGGCTTCACAGTCCTCCTGGGTCGGATCGCTGGCGGTCACATTGCCCATCGCCACGGCGAGCTTGGCGGTGAACTCCTCGTACAGCTCAGCGATCACGATCGCACGCTTGGGGGCGTTGCAGGACTGGCCGGTGTTGTCCAAGCGCGCTGAAACCAGATCAGCAACCACCTGATCCAGATCGTTGGTCGACAGCACCACGAATGGGTCGGTGCCGCCCAGTTCCAGCACAACCTTCTTCAGGTGACGTCCGGCCTGCTCCGCCACCGCCGAACCTGCACGATCCGAACCGGTCAAGGACACACCCTGCACGCGGGGATCAGCGATGACGGTGGAGATCTGCTCGTTGCTGGCCAGAATCATCTGGAACATCCCGGCTGGCACGCCGGCGTCGTCGTAGATCTTCTGGATCATTTCCCCGGTGTGCGGGCACTGCGGGGCAGGCTTGAGCAGCACCGAGTTGCCGATCATGACATTCGGTCCAGCGAAACGAGCCACCTGGTAGAAGGGGAAGTTCCACGGCATGATGCCCAGGATCACGCCCAGCGGCGCGCTGCGAATGATCGCACTGCCTTCGCCGCCGCGCAGCTCGATGGGCTCATCGGCCAGCTCGGCCTCGGCGATCTCGGCGTGGTAGCGGTAGATGTCGGCGGCGAAATCGATCTCGGCGTAGGCATGCGATAGCGGCTTGCCCATCTCTTCCACCAGAGCGGCAGCCAACTCGTCGCGTCGCTCGGTGTGCAGATCTCCGACCTTGGTCATGAGAGCTGCCCGCTCGGCAACAGTGCTGGCTCGGCCCCAGTCACGAGTGGCGGCATAGGCCGAGCCGATCGCGGCGTCGAGCGCCGAATCAGTGATCTCGGGATATTCGGCCACCTTCTCGCCAGTGGCGGGGTTGATTACGGCATAGCTCATCAGGCTGCTCCCATCGCTTCGTCGGTGATTTTCAATGCATCGTCGATCACGTCGAGGCCGCGGTTCAGCTCGTCCTCGGTGATCACCAGTGGTGGTGCCAGGTGGGTGCGGTTGTAATGGGTGAACGGCCACACCCCACCAGCCTTGCAAGCGGCTGCGAAGGCAGCCATCGGCGCATTCTGCGCCGGCGTCGGATTGAACGGAACCAGCGGTTCGCGGGTTTCCCGGTCTTTGACCAGTTCAATGGCCCAGAACAATCCCTTGCCTCGGACATCGCCGATGCTGGGATGGGAGTCCAGCCACTGATCCAGCCGCGGCGCGATCACCCGATCCGACAAATCCCGGACATGTTCCAGGATGCCGTCCCTGCGGAACACCTCGAAGGTAGTGACGCCGAGGGCACAGCCCAATGGGTGCCCGGAGTAGGTCAGACCGCCGTAGAACACCTTGTCATTGAAGAAGTCAGCGATCGCGCGACTGATGATGACCCCGCCCAGCGGCACATAGCCGGAGTTGACTCCCTTGGCGAAGGTGATCAGATCCGGCTGCACACCGAAACCCTGGAAGCCGAACCACTCACCGGTGCGGCCGAAACCAGCCATGACCTCATCGGCTATGTAGACGATGCCGTACTTGTCGCACAGCTCCCGCACACCGGCCAGGTAGCCCGGCGGCGGAATCAGGATGCCGTTGGTGCCGACGATGGTCTCCAGAATGATCGCCGCGATGGTGTTGGCACCTTCGAGAACGATCACACTTTCCAAGTGCTCCAGCGCCCGGGCGGTCTCCTGCTCGGGGCTGTCGGAATGGAACGGCGACCGATAGGGATAGGGGCCGAAGAAGTGCACCACGCCGGACGCGGCAGCCTCGTTTGCCCAACGCCGAGGATCCCCGGTCAGCCCGATCGGGGTTCCCACGCCACCGTGGTAGCTGCGATAGGTCGACAGGATCTTGTGCCGTCCGGTGGAGTGGCGCGCCAGCCGCACGGCGTACTCATTGGCGTCCGCCCCGGCATTGGTGAAGAACACCTTGGTGAAGGGCTCACCAACAACCTCGACGAGCAGTCGGGCCAGTTCGGAGCGCACGTCATTGGCCATGCCCGGCTGAATGGTGGCCAACCGGTCGGCCTGCCGATGCAAGGACGCGATCAGATCGGGATGCTGGTGTCCCAGATTCAGGTTGACCAACTGCGATCCGAAGTCCAGATAGGTGTTTCCGGCGTAGTCCCAGAAGCTGGCTCCGGCGCCGCCGGCCACCGGCAGCGGGTCGATCGCGCCCTGCGCGCTCCAAGAATGGAACACATGGCCGCGGTCGTTGGCCCGCACCACCGCTTCGGCTGCCGGATCCGGCAGCAGCACGGTGTCACCGTTGAGGTCCACATAGGACGGTGTGCTGGGTTCACTCATTGTTTATCGACTTCCCATTCAGTGATTGCTCGGGAACCCCAGGTCCACCTGGGATTCGCTGGGGTCGGGCCACCGGGAGGTGACCACCTTGCTGCGGGTGTAGAAGTGGATCGACTCGGGGCCGTAGATGTGAGAATCGCCGAACAGCGAATCCCGCCAGCCGCCGAAGGAGAACGCCCCCACCGGAACCGGAATCGGCACGTTGACGCCGACCATGCCCACCTCGATGTCGTACTCGAAGGACCGCGCGGTGCGTCCATCACGGGTGAAGATCGCGGTGCCGTTGGCGTAGCGGTTGGCGTTGACCAGCTCGATGGCTTCCTCATAGCTACCCACCCGCACCACAGACAGCACCGGTCCGAAGATCTCCTCGTTGTAGATCTTCATGCCCGGCTTGACCTTGTCGACCAAGCTGACGCCGATGAAGAAACCGTCCCCATCGAACGCCGTAGCCGTACCGTCGACGACGACCTCTGCGCCCTCAGCCGGAGCCCCCGTGACATAGGACGCCACCTTCTCGCGATGCGCCGCAGTGATGACCGGTCCCATCTCGGTGCTCGGATCGGTACCAGCACCAATCTTGAGCTTGCCCATGCGCTCTGCGATCTTGGGCAGCACCGCGTCGGCCACGGCATCTCCGACGGTGACCAGCACCGAGATCGCCATGCAGCGCTCCCCGGCTGCGCCATAGGCGGCCGAGACAGCAGCATCAGCGACGGCATCCAGATCGGCGTCCGGCATCACGATCATGTGATTCTTGGCGCCACCCAGTGCCTGCACGCGCTTTCCGTTAGCGGTGCCGCGGGTGTAGATCGCTTTGGCGATCGGGGTGGATCCCACGAAGCTCACCGCCTTGACGTCGGCGGCGTCCAGCAGGGTGTTCACTGCTTCGGCATCGCCGTGGACGACGTTGAGTACGCCGTCGGGCAGGCCGGCTTCGGCGAACAGTTTGGCCAGGAACACCGACGCCGAGGGGTCCTTCTCGCTGGGCTTGAGCACCACGGTGTTGCCGCAGGCGATGGCCGAGGCGGTCATCCACAGCGGCACCATGATCGGGAAGTTGAACGGCGTGATGCAGGCCACCACCCCGACCGGCTGCTTGATGGAGTGCACGTCGACGCCACGAGCGACCTGCTCGGAGTATTCGCCCTTGAGCAGGTGCACCAGCCCGGCGGCGAACTCCACGTTCTCGATGCCGCGGCTGATTTCACCGAGCGCGTCGGAGAACACCTTGCCGTGTTCGGTGGTGACGATGGCGGCCAGTTCGTCAGCACGCTCCACCAGCAGCTGACGCAGCCGGAAGAAGACATCGGCACGCTTGATCAGTCCGGTGGCGCGCCAGCCGGGCAGCGCCGCTTTGGCCGCTGCGATCGCCTCGCCGACCCGATCGGTGTCGGCAAACCCGACCGTGGCGATCTGTTCGCCGGTAGCAGGATTGAAGATCGGCCCGCTACGCAGGTCTCCGGTGGCCTCCTGGCCTGCGATGACATGGGGAATAACGGTCATGGTTGGTCTACCTCTCCTGGTACTACGGCAATCTTGCGAAGGGTTTCGGTGATCGTCCAGCGAGTTCGCCAGCCGGACTGCAGCCGGACCAGAATCCCGGGACGAAGTTCAACAGGCTCAGCGACCGGATCGAGGAACTCGACCATGCCGCGACCGGACACCACACAGAAGACCTCATCGGCCTCGGTGTCGGTGACTGTGCCCGGGGTCATCTGCCACACCCCCACCTCGACGCCGTCGAGATCGGTCAGCGCGAGCCAACCAGAAGTGGGTGCACCGGCAACGACCTGCTCGGCGGCGAAAGGGTCCTCAGCGAGGGCGATGGCCAGCACATCACCAACCAGTGGGGAGATCGGGCCGGTCACGAGTCGAATCCCAGTCCGATGGCGTCCATGGCCTTCAAGAACAGATTGCGACGACCCTGGTTGTGATCGGCCCGGTCCAGCGACCATTTCGTGGCGGAGACCCCGACAAAGGCGACCGGGTCCGGCGGGAACGGCAGCGGACGCCGCCGCACCATTTCCAGCTCGGTGCGCTCGGTGGCCTCGCCGCTGAGCAGATCCAGCATCACATCGGCGGCGAAGCGAGTGGCAGCCACCCCCAACCCGGTGAAACCCGCGGCGTAGCTGATGCGTCCGCCGGCCGCGGTTCCGTAAAAGGCACAGAACTGGGTGGACGTGTCGATCGCACCGGCCCAGCGGTGGCTGAAGGTCAGTCCCTCCAGCTGTGGGAAGGTTGCGAAGAAGTGCTCGGCCAGCCGGGTGAAGCTGGCAGGCCGTTCCTCGTACTGCGGCTTGACCTTGCCGCCGAAGTGGTAAATGGCGTCGTAGCCGCCGAACAGGATGCGGCCGTCGGCCGTCGGTCGGTAATAGTGGAACTGGTTGCCCATGTCGGCCAGGCCCTGACGGTTGCGCCAACCGATGTCGGCCTGCTGGCTGGCGCTGAGCGGTTCAGTGACCAGGGCGTAGTCGTAGACCGGCACCGTCATCAGTCGGTTTCGCTTCAGCAGCGCGGGAAACACGTTGGTGGCCAGTGCCACCTGGGCCGTGGACACCCAGCCTCGCTCAGTGCGCACCACGAGCGGCTTGGACCGATCGATGTCGGTTACGGCGGAATGCTCGTAGATCTCCACCCCGAGGTCCTCAGCGATACGTCCCAGTTCCAAGGCCATGCGGCCGGGGTTCAACAACGCGGCGCCCTCTTTGTCCCAGACACCCGCGAGGTAGGTCGGTGAGTTCACTTCGGCACGGACTGCCTCGGCATCCAGGAAGCCGTCCTCATCGGCCAGCCAGTCGACCTGGTGCGGTTCGACGGCCACCATCAGTTCGCCGGTGCGCTCGAACTCGACGTCGGCCTGGTAGCGGTCGATGCTCTCGGCAATGCCGTCGAGGTTCTCGGCCCCGAGCCGGTCGAGCTGGTCGAGTTCGTTCGGCCAGCGGCGCTGGCCGTTCTCCGTTCCGTGGGTAAGGCTGGATTCACAGAAGCCGCCATTGCGCCCCGAGGCGGCCCAGCCGATTTCGTGGGCTTCCAGCAGCACGACGCGGCGCCCGGGGTCGCGTTCCTTCGCCCGGATGGCCGTCCAGAGACCGCAATAGCCGCCACCAACGACCACCAGATCTGCGTGGTGATCACCACTGAGAACGGGCCGGGCAGGCCGTTGCAGGCCATCGAGCCAGAACACCGCCGGGCGGCATTCGCGCAGGGACGCAGTGACCAGTGCTGCGGCTGGCCGATTCCGCTCAAAGGCGGTTTCGCTCACGTGGAGACGTTCCTTCCATGCTCGGGTGCATCCCGCACCCCATTCACCGTCCACTGACGATATCGTCACTAGAAGTCAGTTACGTTACGAATCTAGTACTACTAAGCAGCATAACTCTGCGGATATCGTCGTGGAACCCTCCGCAATGGACGGGCTGCAGCGCAGCGATCGGCCCTGCCGTGGCTGTGAACGAGGTGAGAGGGTCGCTGGGGAGGTTCGCCTTGGCATCACCGACACGGCACGGGATCCCCCGATCAGTGCTTCCGTGACGGCGCGGATTGACTGCCCCCCGACTGTCGAATCCGATTGCCAGGCGAACCAACCTCCCAGCTCGCCGGAGCCGCCATCCCCCGAGGACGGCCCCTGACTGAAGTGGAAGAGGACCCTCGCCACGCCGACCGCCATCAACGAGCGAGCGGCCCACTTCCAATGACAAGACGAACTCCGGCTGCCGGTTCTTACGCGACTTCTGAAACTCGAGTCAGTTTTCTTTCGCTACTGGGCCATGGGGGGCAACACGGCGCCGGTCACGTTGTTGGCGGGGTTCACGTCTTCGACACCGTCCGGGTACACCTCGATGCGGGCGCTACCCGAGCTGTAGTTGTCGACGGCGATGGCCAGGTTGTGGCTCTCCCCCGGAGCGTCGGTGCACGACACCGTTGAACTCACCTCGGTGACGGCGGTGATGCTGCACCGCCAGGCGCCATAGCCGGTTCCCGAGCGCACCGCGATCTGAGTGATGGGAACATCCAATCTGATCGTCGCGACCAGGCTCACCGTGCTCGGCGCTGTCACCGGAGCACCAAACTCCACCATCCAGTCGGTCGACGGCCCCACCTCGGCGTAGCCCGCACCAACCACCACGTCGACGCCCTTCGGTGTCGGGTCGGTTGGCGTTGGCGTCGGCGAGGCCGAGGGCTGCGTCGAGCGCACCGGCGGCGCGACCGTGGCCCCCGGCTTGGTGGGGGTTGGCTTCGGAGTGGGGGTCGGAGTCGGCGAAGCGATCGGTGTCGATATCGGCGGGTCGGCCAGCGTCCTTTCGAACGTCAGGGCCGCACTCGATTCAGGCTCCGATCCGACCACTGCGGTGAGGGCCAGCGAGGCCACGGCGATCGAACCGGCAGCCGCGACGCCCACCGCTGCACGCAGCAGTACCCCACGACCGGAACCAGCAGCGACTCCCATCAATCCCTCGGCTGCCATGGCCTGGGCCGGCTGTCGCACCAGGGCCAATCCGACGCCGCCCAGTACCCCGACGGCGAGCGCACCACCGATCCGGGTGTTGAGCTGGCGAAGGTCCGCGACGGTCGACCGACAGCGCGCACAGGTCTCCACGTGCGCCTTCACCCGCTGCTGGGCACGGGCGCCACAGCGTCCGCGTACATATTTGCCGAGCAGTTCGCTGTAGGGCCGACATTCCCGCGGCGGCGAACTGACACTCTCGGTCAGGTAGGCCTGACGCAATCCTTCCTTGGCGCGGTGGACCAGCTGATTCACCGCATTCTCGCTGAGTCCAAGCTCGCGGCCGATTTCGGCATGACTAAAACCGTCCACCGCGCTCAACCACAATGCCGTACGCCACCGCTCGGGCAGCGACTCGAAAGCGCTGCGGATCGGATCCTCGGTTATCGGTTCGCTGTCCACGTCGGCTGATTCCGCGGAGTCGGTCAACGGGACGTCATGATGGCGCCGGTGAGAGTCGATCGCGCGATGTCGCACCATTTGAAGGAAATACGGGCGCAACGAATGCGTCGGCCCGTCACCGCGGGCGAGCACTCCCATAAGTCGTTCGAAGGAATCCGCGACGACATCCTCAGCGGTGGCGTGGTCCACGATGGAGCGAGCAACGATCAAGGCAGGAGTGTGATGACGCTGAGCCAACTCGGCGAAGGCATCCATGTCTCCGTCACGGGCGCGCGTCAATAGCTCGCTCTCAGTGAGCGCAGATGTGAAGTCCTCAGAATGCGCAGCCTGGCTCAAGTTCCCCCCAACGAACTCTCCCAGCACGGAGCCGCTTCCCGAATGCTCCCGCCGGGCGCGCGACTTGTGGCGCAGAGTTTAGCCCTTGCGCCAGCGGAAGGCCATATCGCTAGTTGTCCGTGGATTCCCCGACCAATGGCGGCTCGCTGGACCAAGGAAAAGTCACCCAATCCGCGGTGCGACGCCAGACATAGTCGCACTTCACAACCGACTCCGGCTTTTCGTACAACACGGCGGTTCGGGTGACCGCAACATGCTCGGCACAGAAATCACGAACCAATCGCAAAGTCTCTCCGGTGTCGGCAACGTCATCGATGATGAGCACCCGCTGCCCGGAGAGATCGACCACCGAGGGCACCGGCGGCAGCAGTACCGGCATCGGTAGCCGGGTGTCGACCCCGGTGTAGAACTCGACGTTGATGATGTGGAGGTTCTTGATCCCCATCGCATAGCTGATGGCACCGGCCGGCAGCAGCCCGCCGCGCGTGATCGACATGATCAAATCCGGGCGATAGCCGGAATCGACCACCGTCTGCGCCAACTCCCGGGCCGCCCGGCCGAAAGATTCCCACGTCAATACTTCCCGCACCGGATCGCTCATGGGTGAATTGTGTCAGAGCGATCCACTCCTGCCGACTTGTCCACCCACTGTCCGGTTCAATGGGAGCATGCTTGCTCTCCAGCTCAGGGTGACCGGCCGTGTGCAGGGCGTCGGGTTCCGTTGGTGGACTCAGAACACCGCGCGCGCCTTGGGATTGGCCGGAAGCGTACGAAACCTCCCCGACGGAAGCGTGGAGATCCTCGCCCAAGGCGAACCGGACGCGGTGCGTCGACTGCTGCGTTTCGCGACCGAGCAGCCCACCTCAGCCGCCCGACCCGGCCAGGTGGCGGACTTCGATCTGCACTGGGTCGACCCGGTGCCTGGAAAGATAGGGTTCAGCGCCCGCTGAACAATCACTGCCTGCGGCGGAACTTGTCGCCTGAGCGATAATTCCAGAGGCTCGCTCACCCCCGAGCGCCCATCGGAGAGGATCGTGATGACCGGCACGCACGCAGCGGCAGGGTTTCTGGGATCGCTCCCCCACGAGGTACTTCGCCCGTCGCCGTCCGCCGACGAGCCGCCACGGCTGCGCTGGATCCGACGGGGCGCTTTGGCCTTGGTGACGCTCGGCGCTCTGCTCACGTTGCTGTGGCGCATCGACGTCCCCTATCCGTGGACGGATGAATCGGCCACGGTGGCCGCTGTGGAGCGAAGCTGGTCGGGTTTGTGGACTCTACTGGGAGGCCAGGACGCACCGCTGGTGCCGTTCTACGTGGTGGCCAAACTCGCCCACACCGCATTGCCGTGGCTGAGCACCCTGGTTGCGGTGCGATCGGTGTCCGCTGTCGCCGCCGCAGCCGCGGTGGCGTGTGTCTACTCCCTGGTGGTGCGCCGACAGGGAGTGCTGGCCGCGGTCCTCACCAGCGTGGTGCTGGTCAGTCTTCCGGGCTTCATCCGCTGGGGGCAGGATGCTCGACCCTACGCGCTGATGATGCTGACGACCGCAGCAGCATGGTTGGCCTGGTCGACCTATCGGCGTCCCACTGACCCTCAGCTGTTGACGCTGCAACCGTGGACCGCGGTGATCCGCCACGGCTGGGGTTACATCCTGCTGCTCGGCGGCTCTGCGGTCGTCAGTCTGTTCGCCCTGTTCCAGTGGCCGGCCCAATTGATGGCCGACGCCACCCAGGGTGCCGGGGGGCTTCGCGACCGCTCACGACGGGCGCTCCCCACGGCCATGGCCATGATCACCGCTGCGGTCGTCTTTGCGTTCCCGCTCTGGATCGCAGCCACCAAAGGTCAGGGCCCCAGCCGGTCGGTGCCACTTTCGGTGCGCGAGGCCGCTCGCGCGCTCAATGACGTCGTCGTCGTCTCCGGTCAGGCCTGGTGGCTCTTCATCCTGCCCGCGATCGGGCTCGTGATCGCCCTGCTGCCCGACCATCAGCGACCGTTGCTGGGCGAGTATTCCGCCTTGGCCCGGATTGCGATGTGGTGGACGTTCGTCCCATTCGTGATGAACCTGCTGGTGGGCGTGGTCCGCCCCAATTTGGTTCGGCCCCGCTATCTGGTGCCGACGCTGGCGCCGATCGCGATCCTGACAGCCATCGCGATCCTGGTCCTGGCGCGCCTCGTCGCGCGTTGGGTGACGGCTCGTCGACCCGAGTCCACCTCCCAACGACCGGCCATCGCGGCTGCCAGTGTGGTGGTGGTGCTGGCCCTGGTCGTGCAGGGGGTTTCGGTGCTGCCGGCGCAGGGCCGGGTGCATGCGCCCAATGGACACAACAAGCGACTAGGCCCGTTGCTGCGCGCCCTGGACGCGGCGGTGGCCGCAGACCCCAACGTCGTGATCGCCATCTCTCCGGGCATCGGGCGCGCTCTGGTCCACGCCGTCCGACCGTCGTTGGACGCCCGTGAACCACTCATGCATTTCTCCGACACCGACACCAGCGTCTGGCCGGTGCCCAACTCCACTGCACAGAAGGCTGCGCTGGTGGGTGATGCCACCTCAATCCTGTGGGTGAAATACCTGTCCGGGGCCAGCGGCGCCACTCCGCCCGCCGCACCCCCGGGACTCGCTCGGCTCGGATTCCGGGTGGTGACCTCGCAGCACTACCAGCAATTCTGGGTGTCGCGGCTGGAGCGCCCCTGACCCGAGCTACTCCCCGACGGTGGTGTCGTTGAAGGGCATGTACGGCGCGATCGCGGGAAAGACCCAGGTGAACAGGACAGCGACGACCGCCAGCACCAGTATCACGGCCAGCAAGGCCTTCACCGGGACCGGGCCGGGCAACACTCGCCACAGCCATCCGTAGAAAGACATCAGCCATTCACCTCCAACACCGACGCGGGTATCCCCGCCTGGCGGGAGTAGCTGGCGTCCAACCTGGCGTGGACGACGTATCGCTGACGGGCGCTGAATTCCGGATGGCAACTCGTCATGGTCAACAACTTCTCGGTGGGTTTCGCATCGGGCTGATCGGGCACCGGGAGCACCACCGAAACCTGGGTGGGATCCACGACCTGGGAGCCGGTGACGCGATAGACGAAGTAGCGCTTGCGGGTTTCGACCAGCACCACGTCACCGACCTGCAGCGTGGCGATCTGGTTGAACGGTTTGCCGTAGGTGGTGCGATGGCCGGCCATCGCGACATTTCCCACCTCACCGGGCATCGCTGTTCCGGAGTAGTGGCCGATGCCTCGCTGCAGAATGCTGTAGGTGGTGCCTTCGTAGAGAGGGCGGGCAAAGTCCGCGCCGAATCGAGGGATTCTGACGACGGCGAAGGCGTCCCCCGGTACGGCATCGTCGGGCGACACGATGTCCTTGTCCGGATTGGCCTCCATGCTGGCCACGACACGTGCGGCGTCCGCATCGGAGACCACATCGGTCCACCACAGTTGCCAGCCGACGAAGAGCAGTAGCACCGCGCCGAGAGTGATCAGAACCTCTCCGAGCAGGCCCACCAAGCCACGCACTGCGCGCACCTCATCTCCTTCAGCTGACCCCGTACCGGCCACCACGGTACCGGAGCGGGATCGATATCCCCCTGGCGTCGAAGCCAAACGCATAGGCTTTACACAGGAAGCACCCAGTTGCTTCCCACCTCACGCTGAGAGATTCGACCCATGGCCATCACTGCACGCAGCGGACTCCAGGCCCTCACCCGCCCGGACGGCTCCGCCATTCGAATTCTGACTGTCGACGACGAAACCAGCCTGACCGAGTTGCTCAGCATGGCGCTGCGCTATGAAGGGTGGGAAGTGACGACAGCATCATCGGGATTGAACGCGGTCAAGGCCGCCCGCGAGACCCGCCCCGACGCGATCGTGCTGGACATGATGCTGCCCGACTTCGATGGCCTGGAAGTGATGCGACGTATTCGCACTGAGCAGCCGGATGTTCCGGTGATCTTCCTCACCGCCAAGGACGCGCTCGAGGATCGCATCGGGGGCCTGACCGCCGGCGGAGACGACTATGTGACCAAGCCGTTCAGTCTGGAGGAACTCGTGGCACGGTTGCGCGCACTGCTGCGCCGCTCCGGTGCCACCGAGGTGCGCAACGACTCCACCCTGGTGGTCGGGGACCTGACCTTGGATGAGGACAGCCACGAAGTCACCCGCGGCGGGGATGTGATCAACCTGACAGCCACCGAGTTCGAACTGTTGCGTTATCTGATGCGCAATCCGCGCCGAGTACTGAGTAAGGCTCAGATCCTGGATCGGGTATGGAACTACGACTTCGGCGGCCAGGCCAATGTGGTCGAGCTGTACATCTCCTATCTGCGCAAGAAGATCGATGCTGCTCGCCCCGCCATGATTCACACGATGCGCGGAGCCGGCTACGTGCTCAAACCGGCGGTGGAATGAACTCCGACCTCGCCCAGCCAACGCCTCCGATGGGCAAAGGGACGCTGAGCCGCCAACTCGTCGCACGCGTCACCGCCCTGGTGGCCCTGCTGACAGTGGTGCTGGCGCTGTTCACGAGCTTGGCGACCTACCAGATTCTGCAGCGCGAGCAGGACGGCAGGCTGCAGGTGGCGGTGGGCAGGCTGAACCCCGATGGCGATCACGGACCGGGAGATCTCACGGGTTCAGGTTTGATTCGTATCGATGGTCGCAACGGCACCTATCTGCTCACCACCACGTTGAATCTCAATCACGAGGCCGAACGGCAATTGCTCGCCGTGTCGCCCAGCGCGACCCCGGTGACAATCCGCTTGGACGGCCAAGGGTTGTATCGGGTGTTGGTGAAGACTCAGCCGTCGTACACGCTGGTGGCACTGCCACTGAGCGACGTCACCAAGCCGATGACCAGTCAAGTAGTGATGACCTTGCTGCTGAGCGCGGCGATGATCCTGGCCGCCTTCCTGGCAGCTCGACGTGTGGTCGAGGCCAGTTTGCGCCCGCTGAACCGACTGACGGCTGCGGCAACCCAGGTTTCCACCTTGCCGCTGGATCATGGCGACGGCCAGGTGCCGATCCGAGTGGCCCCCGGTGATGCCAACCCTGGCAACGAGGTCGGGCGGGTTGGCGCAGCTTTCAATCACATGCTCGACAACGTGGAGAACGCCCTTGCGGCGAGGCATCGCAGCGAGACCAAGGTACGCCAGTTCGTTGCCGATGCCTCCCACGAGCTACGCAACCCGTTGGCTTCCATCCGTGGCTATGCCGAGTTGACCCGGCGCAGCGAGGAGCAACTGCCGCAGGACGCCGCGTACGCCCTAGGACGCATCGAGGCGGAGTCGGATCGGATGTCTGCTTTGGTGGAGGATCTGCTGCTGTTGGCCCGCCTGGATTCCCAGCCGACCCTGGATCTGCAGCCAGTCGATGTCACCGAGATGGTGCTGAATGCGGTCAGCGACGCTCGCGCGGCCGACTCCGATCGTCGGTGGTCACTGAACATTCCCGACCACGAGGTTCTCGCCAGCGCCGATCCGAACCGCCTGCATCAGGTGGTGGCGAATCTGTTGGCTAATGCCCGCAGCCACACGCCGGCGGGCACCTCGGTGGAGACCGAACTGTCGACTGACGGCGGCTTCGCGGTGATCTCTGTGACCGACAATGGCCCCGGTGTGCCGACGGAGATTCAGCCCACGGTGTTCGAACGCTTCACGCGCGCTGATGTCAGCCGGGTGCGTCAGGACAGCGGTTCCTCCACCGGGTTGGGCTTGGCCATTGTGGCCGCTGTAATGAAAGCTCATGGCGGCGAGGTCAGTCTGGATTCCCAACCGGGCTATGCCCGGTTCACCATCCGGGTTCCGCTGGCCTGAACCCGCGCGTCCCTGAACGACTTCGAGTTCACAAGAGGCTCACAGGGACAGCACCAGACTCACTCAGCGCGAGCCGTTTCTCTGGAGGCATGACCCTTACCGAGATCAAGCCCCCGGCCGGCTCACAGGCCGAAGGCGCGAAACCACCGCGCTACGGCTATGTCGACGATCATCCCGACTGGGTAGCCCGCGGCAGCGTGCTGGCATTGCTGGTCGGGGTCGGTGTTCTCTACATCTGGGGGCTGTCCGCCTCCGGCCACGCCAACTCCTTCTACTCCGCTGCTGCACAGGCCGGATCGGAGAACTGGACCGCCTGGTTCTTCGGCTCCCTGGACGGCGGCAACTCCATCACCGTCGACAAGCCGCCGGCCGCCATCTGGCTGATGGCCCTGTCGGTGCGGCTGTTCGGGCTCAGTTCTTGGAGCATCCTGATGCCCGAGGCTTTGCTCGGGGTCGCCAGTGTCGGCGTGCTGTACGCCACAGTCCGTCGCAGCCTGCTGAATTGGCGCGGGGCAGCCAGCACCAATCCGCTGAGCCCGCGGGGTGCCCACTGGGCAGCCCTGGCCGGCGCGGCGGTCTTCGCGCTGACGCCGGTGGCGACCTTGATGTTCCGCTTCAACAATCCGGATGCACTGCTGGTCTTCACCATGCTGATGGCGTCCTACTTCACCGTCCGCGCGACCGAACGCGCCTCAGGCGGCTGGCTGGCGCTGGCCGGCGTGGCGATCGGGCTGGGCTTCCTCACCAAGATGCTGCAGGCATTCCTGGTATTGCCGGCGCTGGTCGTGGCCTATTGGTTCGCCGCCCCGGCATCGTGGAAGAAGAAGCTGGTCGACCTGCTGGTGGCCTTCGTCACCATGGTCGCTTCGTTCGGCTGGTACCTGGCCGCCGTTGAGCTCACTCCGGCGTCGCTGCGTCCCTACATCGGCGGTTCGCAGAACAACTCGATCATCGAGCTGATCCTGAGCTACAACGGTCTGGGTCGCCTCACCGGCAACGAGACCGGCTCGGTCGGCGGCGGTGGCGGGAATTGGGGCTCCACGGGCATTCTCCGGATGTTCGAAGGCGTCTCGGGAGGCATGGTCTCCTGGTTGATTCCGGCAGCCCTGATCCTGGCCGCCGGCGCGATCGTGGTGGCGATCGGGTCGCACCTCAGGTCGGTGCACAATACGACGGCAGATCCCGCCGCGAGCCCCGGCACGCAGACTCCGCAGCAGGCGCTGCTCGGTGGAGCCATCATCTGGCTGGGCTGGCTGTCCGTCACAGCGCTGATCTTCAGCTTCATGGCGGGCATCTACCACGACTACTACACCGTGGCGTTGGCTCCTGCCATTGGCGGTGCCGTGGCCATCGGCGGTGCCGCACTGTGGGCCAACCGTGGGCACTGGGCGGCTCGGGTGACCCTGGGCGCGACCAGCATCGGCACTGGATTGTGGGCCCTGGTGCTGCTGATGCAGGCAGGAAGTTGGTACGTCTATCTGGGCTGGGCCGCGTTCGGCCTGAGCACCGTGGCCGGTCTGACCATGATCTGGGCCGATCAGCTTCCTCGCATGCTGGCCGACGCGGCGCTGATCATTGCCGTGGTGGCCGGCTTGCTCGGGCCTGCCGCCTACTCGATCAACACTGCCGCAACCGCTCATACCGGATCGATCGTGATTGCTGGTCCGGTGAGCAGCACGGGCGGCGGTCCCGGCGGCGGTCCCGGCAGCGGTCCCGGCGGCGGCAT
>DLGC01000005.1 GCA_002482525.1 Propionibacteriaceae bacterium UBA7704
TTGGTGAGCCGTTACCTCACCAACAAGCTGATAGGCCGCGAGCCCATCCCTGACCGTCGGAGCTTTCTACCTCAGCAGATGCCTGCCGAGGTAAATATCCGGTATTAGCAGCTGTTTCCAACTGTTATCCCAGAGTCAAGGGTAGGTTGCTCACGTGTTACTCACCCGTTCGCCACTGATCCACAGAGCAAGCTCTGTTTCACCGTTCGACTTGCATGTGTTAAGCACGCCGCCAGCGTTCGTCCTGAGCCAGGATCAAACTCTCCGTTGAAAAATTTCGGTGTGGGCTTACGCCCGTTACCGTCAACTTAAGTTTGATTCTGACGCAGACCATTGCTGGTCTGTATCAATAATCAAAGGAATCCGTTTCGTGATGTGTTTCTGCTTGCGCTTCGCACACCCCGATACGGGGTTTTGTTCGCACTCCGAAGAGTGCATTATTGTGCATTGACTTTTAAGCACGCTGTTGAGTTCTCAAGTTTCGGGTGCGCTCCTCGCTTTGGCTCTCACCGCCGCTTGGGGCAACTCGACTTACTTTAGTAGGTCCTCATCCGCTTGTCAAACCGGGGTTTGGACCCGAACCTGGCCGTGACTAGGCCTTGGACCCTTGTGTTCTCGCACTCGAAAACACCCTGATCCAGGGTTGTCTTGGTTGGGTTCGGCGCCTCGATTCGTCCAGTCCAGATCTTCTCTGGCCCGTCCGTCTCACCGGGGCGCTTGGAGAACGTTACGCGGTCGACCCCTATGGGTCAAATCGGCGAAACGCCCGGGCGTGTCGCTCTCTGACTAGGGCTAACGCACGATTTCGACGGCCCCAACGGTCTTCCGGCCGCGACGCACAATCGCGAATTTTCCAGCCAAGAGGTCGGATTCAGCCAGGGTCTGCTCCGCATCGGTGACCCTCACGTTGTTCAGGTAGGCCCCACCCTCGTCCACAGCACGCCGTGCTGCGGACTTGCTCGGCACCACTGCGGCGGCCGTCATGACGTCAATGATGCTCGGCAAATCGGATCCGGTGGTCATTTGTGCACCGCCCAATTCCTGGCAGACCGCAGCCAAAGTCGCTGAATCCAGGTCCTGCAGCTCTCCCCTGCCGAAAATCGCCGCCGCAGCGCTCGTCGCGGCCTCTCGTTCAGCGCGGGAATGCACCAGGTCGGTGATGTCGTCAGCGAGCGCCCGTTGCGCAGCACGCAGGTGGGGGGCCTCGTTCGTCTGACGGAGAAGCTCATCGATCTCCTCACGCCCACGCTCGGAGAAGATCTTCAGGTAGGTCCCCACCATGGCGTCCTCGGCGTTCAAGAAGAACTGGTGGAAGGCATACGGGCTGGTCATCGCAGGATCCAGCCAGACTGTCCCCGTCTCGGTCTTGCCGAACTTGGTTCCGTCAGCTTTGGTCAGCAACGGCGTGGCCAACGCGTGGGCCTTGCCGCCGTCCGAGCGCCGGATCAGTTCAACTCCAGAGGTCAGGTTGCCCCACTGGTCGGAGCCGCCGGTCTGCATGGTGACGCCGTAGCGGCGGTAGAGCTCGAGGAAGTCCAGGGACTGCAACAGCATGTAGGAGAACTCTGTGTAGGAGATGCCGGTCTCCAGCCGGGCCTTCACGACCTCGCGGTCCAGCATCCGATTGATGCTGAAGTGCTTGCCGATATCGCGCAGGAAGTCCAGTGTGCTCAACTCGGCGGTCCAGTCGTAGTTGTTCACCACGGTGGCCGCAGCGGGGCCGTCGAAATCGACGAACTTGCTCACCTGGCCCCGGATCCGCTCCACCCACTCGTGGACCACGTCCTTCGGGTTCAGATTGCGCTCGCTGGATTGTTTGGGGTCACCGATCAGACCGGTCGAGCCCCCCACCAACAAGAACGGACGATGGCCGTGAGCCTGCAGACGCCGCGCCAGCATCAGTTGCACCAGGTTTCCCATGTGGATGCTCGGCGCAGTGGGATCAAAGCCCACATAGGACTTCAACTGTCCGTCGTCGAGGGCCGCGCTCAGTGCGTCCAGGTCGGTGCTGTGGGCTATGAACCCACGCCAGGTCAGTTCGTCCAGTAAGGCATTCACGACCGCTAAGCCTAGTAGCTGGGCTTGTTGGACTCCGACAACCGAGTGTCGGTGACCCGCACTAGGTTGCGGTCATGCCTTCCTTTCGCGCCGGTGTGGCCATTCAGCGCAGTCGCAGTGGAGTCCCCCCGGAGGCCGTCCTGGACGCCGCCCGCACCGCGGTGGCCACGCTGTGCCCGGTGGAAGACGCCTTCGTCGATGTCGCCGCTCTGGCTCGCACCGGCTTGCCCCGGGTCACCATCCGCTTTGTGGTGGAGTCGTCCAACGACCTCACCGAGGACGCCGAAGCCTGGCAGGTCGGCAAGGCCTTGGCGGCCGCAGTGGGGCACGTCGCCGACTGGAAAGACCTGCGTGTCTTTCGTCGCATCACCGGACGCTGGGTGCTGCTGGAGGATCACGGCTGATCGGTGAGGACCCGTTCCATCTCGATCTTCTGCCAGGGGTAGTCGGCGAAATCGATCGGAACCGGCGGCTCTTCGCTGAACCCAAGGCTGCGGTAAAGCTGCACCGCGGGTTGGTTGTGGGCGAAGACCCCCAAGGTGAGGCGCTGCGGACCATAGAGATGCTCGGCCTCGGCGATGAGCTGCTCCAGCAGCCTTCTCCCCCAGCCTTCACCGCGGCGGCCGGGATCGACCAGGATCCAGCCGAGCCGCACGCTGCCGTCGTGACGGCGAAGCGTGCCGAATCCGACGGGCACTCCGTCGAGGACCAGAACCCGAGCTTCTCGCTGTGCGCCATTGACGGTGCCCATCAACTGCTCGGTGGTCAGCGGCCAACTCAGCGTGGGACCGGCGACCAGAGCCAGTTCCTCCGCAGAGTGGACCCAGCCCACGATCACCGCAGCGGTGTCCGCCTCCAGTGGCAGGAACTCGGCGACAAGACTCACGATTCCAGGGTGGACCGCAGTTCGGCCAACTGCCGGCCCACCTGGATCGGTGCAGTGCCACCGCGTCCGTTCCGGGAGGCGACCGAACCTTCGACCGTCAGCACGCCAAACACCTCAGCGGACAGTTCGGGCGAGATTTCGGCAAGCTGCTCAGGCGTCAGCTCGACCAACTCCTGGCCGTGGCTTTCGCAGTACCGAACGCAGGCGCCGGCAATCTCGTGGGCCTGCGCGAAGGGCACCCGCTGACGCACCAGCCAGTCGGCGACATCGGTGGCCAGCGAGAATCCTCTGGGGGCAAGCTCAACCATGCGGGGATGGTGGAACCGCAACGTCGAGATCATCCCGGTCACCGCAGGCAGGAGCACGCGGAGTTGATCCAAGCCGTCGAAGATCGGTTCCTTGTCTTCTTGCAGGTCACGGTTGTACGCCAGCGGCAGGCCCTTGCAGGTGGCCAGCAGGCCGCTGAGATTGCCGATGAGGCGTCCGGCCTTGCCGCGGGCGAGTTCGGCGACATCGGGGTTCTTCTTCTGCGGCATGATCGACGAGCCGGTCGACCAGGCATCATCCAAGGTGGCGAAGCCGAACTCAGCGGTGCACCACAAGATGACGTCCTCGCTGAGCCGAGACAGGTCGACGCCGATCTGGGCCAGTACATAGGCCTCCTCAGCAACCAGGTCGCGAGCTGCGGTGCCGTCGATGCTGTTGGGAACCGAGGATGCGAAGCCCAACTCCTGGGCGACCAACTCCGGATCCAGCCCCAAAGAGGTGCCTGCGAGGGCGCCGGAACCGTAGGGGCTGACGGCCAGTCGAGCATCCAGATCCGCCAAACGCTGTCGATCGCGCACCAACGGCCAGGCATGAGCGAGCAGGTGATGACTGAGCAGCACCGGCTGGGCGGACTGCAAATGAGTACGTCCCGGCATGATCGCGCCCAGGTTGGCCTCGGCCTGATCGGCCAATGCTGAAATCAAGGCCCTCAGATCGGCATCCAGGACTGTGTTGGCATCGCGCAGGTAGGCCCGGATCAGCGTGGCGATCTGGTCGTTCCGCGACCGTCCGGCCCGGAGCCGTCCGCCCAAGTCGGGACCCACCTCGGCGATCAGAAGACGCTCCAGGGCGCCATGAACGTCCTCGTCGGTGTCCGCTGGCTGAACCTCGCCGGAGGTGACCTTGACCAACAGCCGTTCCAGACCGGCGGTCATTGCGGCGTACTCGTCATCGGTCAGCAGCCCAGCGGCGTGCAGCGCGGTGGCGTGGGCCTTCGACCCGGCAAGGTCATGGCCGGCCAGGCGCCAATCGAACTGGGTGGACTTACTCAACGCAAACATGGCCTCAGCAGGCCCACCGGCGAAACGCCCGCCCCAAAGCCGACCGGAATCGGTGGCGTCACTCATTGCTGCTCTTCCTCCATTGCTTTGTTCGCGGGCAGACTCAACAGGGTTTCGGCCAAGCTCGCTCCCCCATCGGCGTCGCGGGCGATCACCACCACGGTGTCATCCCCGGCGAGCGTACCCAAGATCGAGGTCCAGCCGACCTTGTCGATGGCTGAGGCAAAGAACTGAGCCGCACCCGGCGGGGTGTGTAGCACAGCGAGGTTCGCCGACCCCTCCGCCGAAAGCAGCAACTCGCCGCACAGCCGGGTGAGGCGCGCGGTGGCGGCAGGGCTGCCAGTGACGTGTTCGCCGGCCAGCAGGGCGTAGGCGAACTCACCGGTCGCCGTCCGTACCCGCACGGCGCCGAGTTCGACCAGGTCTTTGCTCAAAGTGCCTTGAGAGACCGCGATTCCGGAATCGGCCAGGCGCACCGCAAGCTCGGTCTGGGAGCCAATAGTCTCCCGCTCGATCAGGGTGGCGATCTGGGAGTGGCGGGCACTCTTGGTCGGCGGTGCCTTCACGGTGTCGGTCATCGTGCCTCCAAGAGCGACGGCAGAGCCGCCACGAAATCGTCCACCTGAGCGTCAGTGATGATCAGTGGGGGTGCCAGTCGGATCACCGTGGGACGCGGGGCGTTGATCACGAAGCCTGCGTCCAGGGCGGCCCGGACGACGGCAGGGGCATGGGGCTCAGTGAGCACGATGCCGCGGAGCAGCCCGCGTCCGCGCACGTGATCGATGCCGGGGTGGCTCAGAGCCATGATTCCGGCCGCTAGCCGGTGACCGGTGGTGCGAACGTGATCCAGCAGATTGTCGCGTTCGATGATGCCCAGAACCGCCAGGCCCGCCGCCGCTGCTACCGGGTTTCCGCCGAAAGTCGTGCCGTGGCTGCCTGGGCCCAACAGAGTCGCTGCCGCACCGGTGGCCACACAGGCACCGATCGGGAAGCCATTGCCCAACCCTTTGGCGAAGGTGACGATGTCGGCGGTCACGCCGGAGGCCGTGCTGGCCAGCCAATCGCCACAACGCCCGATGCCGGTCTGCACCTCGTCGAACCACAGCAAGGCCCCGTGGTCAGCAGTGAGGGTGCGGGCGGCAGCCAGGAAGCCGTCAGGCGGCTCGATGACGCCGTTCTCGCCTTGGATCGGTTCGATGATGACCGCCGCAGTGGTGTCGTCGAGCGCCGCGGCGAGTGCCTCGACGTCGCCATAGGGAACAAAGGTCACCTCGCCCGGCAACGGTTCGAACGGCTCGCGATATTTCGGGTTCGACGTGAGCGCCAGCGCACCGAGGCTTCGTCCGTGGAAAGAGCCCGCCATGGCGATGAGCTTGGTGCGTCCGGTCATGCGGGTGATCTTGAAACCCGCCTCATTCGCCTCGGTTCCGGAATTGCTGAAGAACACCCTCGCCGGGGTTCGCGGGGCGTTGGCGGTGACCAGCGCGCCCAATTTCTCGGCGAGCGCGATCTGAGTGGGAGTGGCGAAGAAGTTCGACACATGGCCCAACGTCGATAGCTGCGCCGAGATGGCCCCCAACACCTGCGGATGGGCATGGCCCAGGGCATTCACGGCGATACCTGCCAGCAGATCGAGGTAGCGCTTGCCGTCGACATCCCACAGGTAGGCACCCTCCCCGCGAACGAACACCCGCGAGGGTGGTCCGAAGGTGTTCATCACCGAGCCGGTGTAGCGGTCGATCAGTTCGGCCTGATTGCCGACAGCGACGGGCACGCTCATCAGATCAACTCCCCGATCGCAGAGTGACCCAGCACCATGGTGCCGTTGCCCTCGTCGGTGAAGATCTCCAGCAGCAACGAATGGGGCAACCGCCCGTCGATGACGGTGGCTTTGGGTACGCCATCGAGGACCGCGTTCACGCAGGCTTCCATCTTCGGAATCATCCCCGAAGCCAGGGTGGGCAGCATGGCGGCAAGGTCATCCACGGCGATCTGCCGGATGATCTCGTCGGAGTTCGGCCAATTCCGGTACAGGCCTGCCACATCGGTGAGCATCAACAGCCGCTCGGCGTGCAGCGCTGCGGCCAATGCCCCGGCGGCGGTATCGGCATTCACATTGTGCACTTGGCCGTCCTCGTCGGGCGCCACGGTCGCGATCACCGGAATCCGTCCAGCGGCGATCAAGCCGAGCACGTTTTCGGGACGCACCTCCGAAACCTCACCGACCAAGCCGAGGTCCACCTCCTCGCCGTCGATCATGGCGCCACGCCGCTCGGCGGTGAACAGACCGGCGTCCTCGCCGGATAGTCCGACCGCCAGCGGTCCATGAGCGTTGATCAGGCCGACCAGTTCGCGATTCACCTGACCCATGAGGACCATCCGCACCACGTCCATCGCTTCGGGGGTGGTGACCCGCAGCCCGCCGCGGAACTCGCTCTCAATGCCCAGCCGTGCCAACATCGCCGAGATCTGCGGACCGCCGCCGTGAACGACGACCGGATGTACTCCGACGGTGCGCAGGAAGACGATGTCACGGGCGAAAGCGGCCTTGAGCTCGTCGTCGACCATGGCGTTGCCGCCGTACTTGATCACGATGATCTTTCCGACGTAGCGCTCCAGCCAGGGCAGCGCTTCGATCAGGATGGCGGCCTTGTCGGCAGCTTCGGTCATGAGGAGTACTCCGCGTTCTCTTTGACGTAGTCGTAGGTCAGATCGTTGGTCCAGATGGAGGCGGCTGCCTGGCCGGCGTGCAGATTGAGTTCGACCAGCACCTGACGAGCCGACAGGTCCACAGCGCTACGGTCGGTGCCCAACTGGCCGTCCTCGAAGACAGTCACGCCGTTGAAGGCGACATCGACGTGTTCTGGGTCGTAGGCGGCATCGACGGTGCCCGCCGAGGCCAAGACCCGACCCCAGTTCGGATCGTTGCCGAAGATGGCGCACTTGAACAGATTGCTGCGCGCAATCGCCCGGGCCACCGTCAGCGCATCAGCCTCGGTCGCGGCTCCCACCACGTTGACTTCGATGTCGTGGGCCGATCCCTCGGCATCAGCCAGCAGCTGTTTGGCCAAGTCGGCGCAGACCCCCGTCAGCGCTTCGGTGAACTGATCGATGTCGGGCTGAATCTTGGCGGCGCCGGAGGCCAGCAGAAGCACGGTGTCATTGGTCGACATGCAGCCATCGGAATCGGTGCGATCGAAGGTCGCCTCGGTGGCGGTGCGCAATGCTGCGTCCAGTTCAGCCGAGGTGAGATCGGCGTCGGTGGTGATCACCACCAGCATCGTGGCCAGGGCCGGCGCGAGCATGCCTGCCCCTTTGGCCATCCCGCCGATCGTCCATCCGGCCGGGGAGGTGTGGATCGACTCCTTGGCCACGGTGTCCGTGGTCATGATCGCCTCGGCGGCAGCCGGCCCACCGGCGGTGGATTGATCCTGGGCAGCCAGCTGGATGCCGTTCAACACCGCATCCATCGGCAGTCGGACGCCGATCAGCCCGGTGGAGCACACCGCCACATCGGTGGTGTCGCAACCCACCTCCGCGCCGACCCATTCGGCCGTCTGGACGGTATCGGCGTAGCCGGCGTCCCCGGTGCAGGCGTTCGCGCCGCCGGAGTTGAGCACCACGGCGGCCAGCCGTCCATCGGCGAGGGCCTTTTTCGACCACACCACCGGCGCGGCAGTGAACTTGTTGCTGGTGAACACGCCAGCCGCATGTGCCCTGGGGCCGGTGTTCACCACCAGCGCCAGGTCGGCTTTGCCGGAAGCCTTGATTCCCGCGACCACGCCGGCGGCGGTGAATCCCTTTGCTGCTGTGACACTCACGGTGCGACTCCGATCAGAGGAAGGCCGAGCGTCTCAGGCAGACCCAGGGCGAGGTTCATGGACTGCACCGCGCCACCGGCGGTGCCCTTGGTGAGGTTGTCGATAGCGCAGACCGCCACCAGACGACGGGCGGCAGTGTCCACGGTGACCTGGACGTGGACGGCATTGGAACCGACGACCGACTGGGTCTGCGGCCAGACACCCTCGGGTAGCACTGTGACGAACGGTTCGCCAGCATAGGCATCGAGATAGGACTGGCGTGCCTGTGCCGTAGAGATGTCAGCCAGCAACGGAGCCGTGACAGTGGCCAGGATCCCCCGCGACATCGGTGCCAGCACCGGAGTGAAGGACACCGTGGGGGTGGCAGCACCCAGCGCCGCGAAGTTCTGCAGGATCTCGGGCACATGCCGATGCACTCCGCCGACGCCATAGGCGCTCGCTGACCCCATTACCTCCGACCCGAGCAGATTGGCCTTGAGCGACTTGCCGGCCCCCGAGGCCCCTGAGGCCGCGACAGCGACCACATCGGCTCCGTCGACCAGTCCGGCAGTGAGGGCGGGAAGCAGGGCCAGCGTCACCGACGTCGGATAACAGCCGGGCACGGCGATGCGCTTGGTGGTGGCGAGTCGGGCGCGTTGGCCGGGTAACTCGGGCAATCCGTAGGGCCAGGTACCGGCGTGATCGGTGCCATAGAACTGCTGCCACTGGGCGGGATCGATGAGTCGGTGGTCAGCACCGGCGTCAACCACCAAGACCTCAGGCCCCAGCTGCGCGGCAATAGCGGCCGAGGTTCCATGCGGAAGCGCCAGGATCACCACATCATGCCCAGCCAGATTCTCGGCGGTGGTTTCCAGGATCTCTCGGTCGCCCAATGCGGTGAGGTGCTGATGGTGGCTGAGCAGCAGGCTGCCAGCGCTGGATCCGGCAGTCAGCGCACCGATTTCGAACTCAGGATGGGACAACAGCAGCCGTAGGGCTTCTCCCCCGGCGTAGCCGGTGGCACCGGCCACCGCAACCGAAAACGTCATGGCATAACTATGGCGCATGCGGCATGAATATTCCAACCGGCTTACCGCGAGCTGCACCAACCGAGTCATGACATGGTCGATCATCGCCACGAGTGGAGTTACCATGCTCACCGTGCCGATCACCGCTTTGGGTATTAGTCACCACCTGGTCTCCTCAGAAGAACTGGCCGCGCTCAGCGCTGCCGAGCAGCAGATCACCACCGAGCTGCTCAACCGTGAAGAGATCGCCGGGTTCGTCTTACTGAGCACCTGCAACCGGTTCGAGCTCTATTTCGATGCTCCCAAGTTCCACTCGTCGCTGGAGGCGGTGCTCAGCACCATCAGCGGGCTCCTGCCTGCCAGCAGCGCCGATCTGGTCGAACAATTCGAAGTTCACGCCGGACAGATGGCCGTCCAGCATCTACTCGAGGTCGCGGCCGGCCTGGACGCGATGGTGGTCGGTGAAGCCGAAATCCTCGGCCAGGTGCGCGACGCCCTCGCCGCAGCCGAGGGCCACAACACCCCCAGCCTGCGTCGACTCTTCCACGCCGCGCTCACCACCGGGAAAGCGGTCGCCAGCCAGACCAGTCTCGGTGCAGCCGGACGGTCGGTGGCCTCGGTGGGCCTCGACCTCGTACAACAGCGTCACTTCCCCCTAGCCGGGCGAAAAGTCCTGCTGGTCGGCACCGGCAGTTACGCCCGGGTCGTGACGGCCACCTTGATGCGCCTGGAGTGCACCGATCTGTCGGTTTACTCCCGCAGTGGCCGAGCCGAACGCTTCGCCGCGAGCCACCCCGTGGAGCCGGTCAGCTCCGACCAACTGTTGGCCGCACTCGGCGAGGCCGACCTGGTGGTCACCTGCAGTGGCCGCGACCACAGCGACTCCCCCATCATCACCGTCGACCTGCTCGACAGCGCTCGCGGCCCAGAAAGTGCGCTACTGCCGATCCTGGATCTGTCGCTGTCCGGCGACGTCGCGACTGCCGCTGCGCAGCTGGTCAGCGTAGATCTGATCGACCTTGATGAGATCGGCGCCCACGCGCCAGCCGAGCAAAGCGCAGCCGTCCTGGCCGCTCGGGATCTCGTGACTCGCGGCGTGGACACCTACCAGCATCTCGAATCCGGGCGCGCCGCAACCCCGGCCGTGACCGCGATGCGTTCTCACGTGAGTCAGTTCATCGAGCGCGAAATCGAGGCCGCTGCACGCCGCTACGACGCCGAGACCGCCTCCGCCGTGGCGCGATCGTTGCGGCGGGTGTCGAATGCGCTGCTGCACACACCATCGCTGCGAGCCGCAGAGTTGGCTCGCGCCGGAGACCTGGACGACTATCAACACGCCTTGCACACCTTGTTCGGAATTGATGTCGATCCTCACGCTGAGGTGGAGGCCCGTTCGTGACCTACCGACTGCCTGCCAACCACCCGTTGCTCACGGGGTTGACCCTCAACTCACCGCTGCTGTGCGCCTACACCGGACGGCCGGTGAGCCGCCGCCCGGTCTGGTTCATGCGCCAAGCGGGCCGATCACTGCCGGAGTATCGGGCACTTCGCGAAGGCACCACCATGCTGGACGCCTGCCTGAACCCGGCGATGGCCGCCGAGATCACCTGCCAGCCGGTGCGTCGGCACGATGTGGATGCCGGCATCTTCTTCTCCGACATCGTCGTACCACTGAAGCTGGCCGGGATCGAGGTCGAGATCGAGCCCGGAGTCGGCCCGGTCATGGCCGCGCCGATCCGCAGTGCGGCCGACGTGGCGTCACTGCCCGAGTTGGAGCCCGACGCACTGCGTCCCATCCGGGAGGCTGTTGATCTCGCCGTTACCGAACTGGGCACCACGCCACTGATCGGTTTCGCCGGTGCCCCGTTCACCCTGGCGTCCTATCTGATCGAAGGCCGACCCAACCGGGAACTCCCCGCGACGCGAGCATTGCTGGCCGAAGATCCCGACACCTGGCAGAAGCTCCTGGCCTGGGTGGCTCGCACCACGACGGCATTTCTGCGAGCCCAAGCCGAGGCCGGCGCCAGCGCGCTGCAGTTGTTCGACTCCTGGGTGGGCCGGCTGCAGGTCGAGGAGTACGAGCGTGCTGTGCAACCTCACTCCGAGGCGGTCTTCGACGGCATCGCCGATCTGGGCGTCCCCAGGGTGCATTTCGGCACCGCCACCAAGAACCTGCTGCCGAATCTGTACGCCGCCGGCGCCGATGTGGTCGGAGTTGCCTCCGACATCTCACTGCGCGAGGCCAATGCCGTACTCGGTGGCGACGTGCCGCTGCAGGGCAACCTTGATCCGGCGCTGCTGTCGGCCCCAGCCGAGCAACTGGCTGCGGCAGTGGGCCACATTTGTGCTCAGGGCGATTCCGCCCCCGGGCATGTCTTCAACCTCGGCCACGGAGTGCCCCCCGAAACCGATCCGGACGTCCTTACGACCGTCGTCCAACTCGTCCACTCGCTTCCGCCTCGGAACGACTAGGAGCCCCCTGACATGACCACCACTCACGCCGCCGGCATCGGTTCGGTACGCCCCAATGCAGATTGGGCCTACGACCGAGCGCCCATGATCATCTACTGGGAGTTGACCAACGCCTGCGGTCTGGCCTGCCGTCACTGCCGGGCCACTGCAATGCCGGAGCCGTCCGCCGGCGAGTTGACCACCGAGCAGGCCATCGCCGTCCTGGACGACATCCTCGGCTTCAGCGCCGACGGCGAGCCGCTGCCGCACCTGGTGATGACCGGCGGCGATCCGCTCAAGCGGCCCGATCTCGCCGAACTGGTGGCGGCCGCCACGTCCCGCGGTATCGGAGTCTCGCTGGCGCCGGCGGTGACGCCGCTGCTCACCAGGGAGAAGATCTTCTGGATGAAGGAGATCGGCATCCAGGCCATCTCGCTGTCTTTGGATGCCTCGAACGCCGAATACCACGACGGCATCCGGATGGTGCCCGGAACCTTCGATGCCACCCTCACCGCCTTGGACCACGCCGCCGAAGCCGGCCTTCCAGTGCAGGTGAACACCCTGGTCACAGCCACCACCGCGGCAGATCTTCCGGCGGTGTACCTGGTGCTCAGCCAGCACACTCTCATGCAGTGGAGCTTGTTCTTCCTGATCTCCATCGGTCGCGGCACTGAACTGGCCGAGCTCTCCCCTGGAGATGCCGAGCATTGGTTGCTGTGGGCAGCCCGCACCAATCGGGAGGCACCCTTCCGGGTGAAGACCACCGAGGCCATGCACTACCGACGCCTCATCACCACGCCGATGCTTCGCACCGGTACGTCGCGGGCGGAGATCGAGGCCGGACCGATGTCGCGGGGCTTCGGGATTCGCGACGGAAACGGCATCGTGTTCATCTCCAACCTCGGCGATGTCTGCCCGTCGGGCTTCCTGCCGATCGAGATCGGCAATGTCAAAGACACTTCTTTGGTGACGCTGTACCGCGACACCGAACTGATGCGCTCCCTGCGCGATCCGAGCAGCTTCGTCGGCCGCTGCGGGGTGTGCGAGTTCAACACCTGGTGTGGTGGATCTCGCGCCCGGGCCTACGCCTGGACCGGGGATCCCCTGGAAACCGATCCGCTGTGCCCCTACCAGCCTGCCGCGGGGCACTCTTCGTGAGACTCCTGGTCGTCGGTGGCGGTATCACCGGACTGGCTGCGGCCTGGGAGGCCAGCCGTCCCCGGGACGGAGCGCCGCCCGCACAGGTCGTGGTGGTCGAGTCCGCGGCCACACTGGGCGGCAAGGTGCGCACCGAGCACGTCGACGATCTGCTCATCGAGCACGGCCCGGACTCTTTCGTGGCCTATCGGCCCGCGGCACTGCAGTTGATCGACGAACTGGGACTGGGCGATGACGTGATCTCGGTCAGCGGCACCCGAACCGTCTTTCTTCGCTCGCGAGGACGGCTGCATCCGCTACCCGCAGGCATGGGCATGGTGCTGCCCACGAAGCTGTGGCCCTTCGTGACCACACCGATCCTCACGCCGACCGACAAGCTGCGGGCCGCCTGGGATCTGGTGCTGCCCCGCCAACTACGCGAGGGCAAGGACGTCACCATCGGCAGCTTCCTCGCCGCGCGGCTCGGTCAAGGCATTGTGCGACGCTTCGCCGACCCCATGGTCGGTGGCATTTATGGTGCCAGCGTCGACGAACTCAGCCTGGATGCGGTACTACCCTCGCTTCGCGCTGATGAGAAGGCTCACCGCAGTCTCATGATGGCCTCGCTGGCGGCCGGGCGTCGCAAGCGCAACACGCCCGGCGCGAACTCGCCATTCCGAACACTGCGCCACGGACTGGGCAGCCTCATCGACGCGATGAGCGAACAGTTGAGCCGCGACGGGGTCGAAATCAGGACCGGCACCACCGTGCAGAGCTTGGCCGCCACCGCAGTCGGCGGGGTCGAAGCCACCTTCACCGAGGGGCCAGAGTCTTTCGATGCAGTCGTGCTGGCCTGCGGATTGCCGGCGTCCGCTCAACTTCTCGGCACTGCAGCACCGCAGGCGCAGACAGCACTGGCGGATATTCCGCTGGCCACCTCCACGGTGGTGAATCTGGTCTACCCCGTCGATGCCTTCGGCGACGCGGTGACCACCCACGGCTGGCTGGAGGCCGAGGCGGCGCCGATCAGCGGCGTCACGGTGTCGTCGGCCAAATGGGCTGGACGCGCACCTGCCACACAGGTGTTGATCCGCGCCTTCGTTCCCGGACGTCTTGGTGCGATCGCCGACGCCCCCGATGACGAACTCGTCGGAGCCGTAACCGCCCACGTCAGTGCGGTACTGAAGGCGACCAAGCCGCCACAGCAGGTGCGCGTCTCCCGGTGGCCGTCGGTCATGCCGAAGTACACCGTGGGTCATCGTGATCGCGTGGCCGCCGTCGAAGCGGCCCTGGCACAGCTACCCGCCTGGCGCGTTGCGGGCTCTCCGTTGCGCGGGGTCGGCGTCCCGGATTGTGTCGCCGACGGACGTCGACAAGCCACCTTGGCGCTGACCGGCGCGCAGACCCGCGCGGAGCTGGGATCATGACTCTCGGATACGACGCCGTGATGCTGCTCGGCTTCGGCGGCCCCGAAAGCACCGCTGAAGTCGTGCCCTTCCTGGAGCGGGTGACCGCCGGCCGTGGCATTCCGCCGGAGCGTCTGATCGAGGTCGGCGAGCACTACTTCACGATGGGTGGCGTCAGCCCGATCAACGCCCAGAACCGGACGCTGCGCGACGCCCTGGACAACGCCGTGCAGGAGCTGCTCGGCGAAACCGTGCCGGTGGTGCTGGCGAATCGGAATTCCGCACCCTTCGTGGCTGAAGTGCTCGCCGAACTCGCAACCCAGGGCCGACGTCGCATCCTCGCGGTGGCCACGTCGGCCTACAGCGGCTATTCCGGTTGTCGGCAGTACCGGGAGGATCTCGCCGCCGCCCAGCAGGGCTGCGATGTCGAGGTCGCCATCCACAAGCTGCCGCCCTGTTTCGATCTGCCCGGGTTCGCCGCAGCCATCGCTGAGTTGCTGATCGCTGCGCTGCCGGCCGACCTGGACATCTCAGCCGACACCACTCGGCTGGTCTTCACCACTCATTCGGTACCACTGTCGCTGGCCCGCAGCGCCGGCACCGCCGGTGATGCCTATGTCGCCCAGCATCGAGCCGTGGCCGCGGCGGTCAGTGCAGCGATGGCTGCCGCCACCGGAGTATCGAAGCCGTGGGATCTGGTGTTCCAGTCACGCTCCGGCCCGCCACGGGTGCCCTGGCTGGAACCCGATGTGAATGACGCCTTGATCGATCTGGGGCATCAGGGCGCCACTGCCGTGGTGCTGGTGCCGATCGGGTTCCTGTCCGATCACATGGAAGTGATTTGGGATCTCGATACCCAGGCGATGCAGACCGCGCAGGCGCATGGAATACGGCTGATTCGGACCCCGACGGTCGGTGTTCATCCCCGCTTCGTCCTCGACCTGGCCGGACGTATCGCCGACGCGCTTCGCCAGGGGCCGGTTCAGACCTCGATCGGCGATCTGTGCCACGGTGATTGTTGCCTCAATCCCCGTAGCCAAGCACCAGTTGTGCCGTCCTGCCACGTTGAATCCCAAGTGATGGAGGCATGATGCAACTCCGCCTGGCAACCCGCGGCTCGGCCTTGGCGTGGGGTCAATCCAGCCACGTAGCCGAGGCGCTGCGAGCGCTCGGACATGACGTCGAACTCGTCCGCATCACCACGCACGGCGACGTCTCCACCGCACCCCTGACTTCGATGGGCGGGGCCGGGGTCTTCGTCGGTGCCGTGCGTGCCGCAGTCCTCGACGGGCGCGCGGATTTCGCGGTGCATTCCTTCAAAGACCTCCCCACCGCCGCCGAACCCGGCTTGGTTCTCGCTGCAGTGCCCACCCGAGAAGATCCCGTCGACGCCCTGTGCAGTTCCGGCGGCCGGAGTCTGGCCGAGCTACCACCCGGCGCCAGCGTCGGGACCGGCTCACCGCGGCGAGCCGCCCAATTGCGGGCGATGCGTCCCGACCTGTCGGTGGTGGAGATCCGCGGCAATGTGGAAACCCGGCTCGCCCGAGCCGGCACCGACCTGGACGCCGTGATCCTGGCTGCAGCCGGCCTGCGACGCATCGGGCTCGCCGAGCACATCAGCGAACGTTTCGATCCCGCCGTCTTCCTGCCCGCACCCTCGCAGGGTGCGCTGGCTTTGGAGTGCCGCAGCGACGACGACGCCGTACGCGCCGCGCTGGCCGAGCTGGACGATCCTGCCTCTCGCTGGGCCGCGCTGGCCGAACGGGGGGTACTGGCCGGGCTGCAAGCAGGCTGCGCCGCCCCCGTCGCCGCATACGCCACGGCGAACGGTGACCATGGCCAGTTGACGGCGGTCGTGGTCGCCGAGGACGGCTCGCTGCGCCTCACTGCGCACGCCGCAGCCGCTGCCGACGAGCGTGGAGCCAGCACCGTGGCCGACCTTGTGGTCTCCGACCTGCTGAGACAGGGCGCGGCGACGGTGGTCAACCTCGGCGCTGCGAAACAGAAGCCGTTGGACGGTCGACAGATCCTGCTTCCCACCCGCACCCCGGCTGGATTGGCCAGAGCCTTGGAAGCTGCCGGCGCCCTGCTGACCGAGGTCGACTTCACCCGCCAGGAGCCCCTGCCGCTGACCGACCTCGAGCAGGCGCTCGCCCAGCCCTGGAGGTGGCTGGTGATCAGCTCACCGGCGACTGTGCGAATACTCCTCGACGCCGGCTGGGACCTGCCGACCCGCTTCGGCGACGGCCAGATCGCCGCCGTCGGACCGGCCACAGCCGGCGCGTTGACCCGTGCCGGAATCACTCCCGACCTCATCGCCTATCCCGGTGGCGGCGCAGCGCTGGTCGAGATGTTCTCCGCAGGCCAGGGACGCATCCTGCTGCCGGGGGCCCAAGCCGCCTCCACCGAACCAGCCGCAGGGCTGGCCGCCTTGGGCTGGCAGGTCGAACCAGTGCCGGTGTATCGCACCGTGCCCACCGAGATTCCGGCGTCGGTCGTATCGGCGTGGCGTGAACAGCACTATGACGCATTCGTCGTGACTGCCGGCTCAGTCGCGGCGTCCGCTGTGGCGGCCTGCGGCACGCCGGGGCCCGCAGTGGTGGCTATCGGGGAGTCATCGGCCGATGCCGCTCGCGTGGCCGGGCTGAACGTCACCCGGGTGGCGCTGCGTCCGGTGACCGACAGCCTGGTGGCTGCGGTCTTCGAGGCCCTCGTCGCCGAGGCCTAGATCTCCGGCACCAGATCGGCCACCGAGTTCAGTACCTGCGAAGGTCGATAGGGGAAGGTCTCGATGTCTTCAGGCTGGGTCACCCCCGACATCACCAGCACCGTGAACAATCCGGCCTCCATGCCGGCAACGATGTCGGTGTCCATGCGGTCGCCGATCATGGCCGTGGTTTCGGAGTGCGCTTCGATCCGATTCATCGCCGAGCGGAACATCATCGGATTGGGCTTGCCCACGATGTAGGGCTGACGGTTTGTCGCCGAAGTCACCAGGGCGGCCACCGCACCGGTTGCCGGGAGCGGCCCATCCGCCGAGGGCCCCGTGGTGTCAGGGTTGGTCACGATGAAGCGGGCCCCATTGTTGATCAACCGGATCGCCTTGGTGATGGCTTCGAAGGAGTAGTTGCGCGTCTCGCCCATCACCACGTAGGCCGGATCTGTCTCGGTCATCACGAAGCCGGCCTCGTGCAAGGCGGTGGTCAGTCCCGCTTCGCCGATCACGAAAGCCGTCTTCTCCCCTGGTTGGCCTCCGAGGAAAGCCGCCGTGGCCAGCGCGGAGGTCCACAGATTCTCCTCCGGCACATTCAATCCGGATCTCGCCAGCCGGGCCGACAAGTCGCGGGGGGTGTAGATCGAGTTATTGGTCAGCACCAGGAACCGACGGGAGGTGTCCACCCACCGATTCAGCAATTCGACGGCGCCAGGAATCGGTTGATTCTCGTGGACCAGGACGCCGTCCATGTCGGTGAGCCAACACTCGATGTCGCGTGCACTTCGCTTCATACCTCCATAGTGGCACTGCCAAGCATCCGGGACATGAACGTCCAGGCATGCCGAAGCGCGCCGAGGCGTCGAAGTGGTTCACAATGGCGGGTAGCACAACTGAGGAGCACATCGGTATGTCCTTGATCACCCGTCGTCCCCGACGGCTTCGTCGCACCCCTGCCATCCGTCGGCTGGTCGCCGAAACCAGAGTCCATCCCTCGCAGCTCATTCTGCCGGTGTTCGTCGCCGACGGCCTGAGCGCCCCCCGCGACATCAGTTCGCTTCCCGGCGTGGTTCAGCACACTCTCGACTCGGTGCGCGCCGAGGCGAACCGCGTGGTCGCAGCGGGCCTGGGCGGCATCGCACTGTTCGGTGTGCCCACCCCCGAGGACAAGGATCATCATGGCTCCGCCGGCTACTCCCCCGACGGCATCCTGAATCAGGCGCTCGCCGCTGTGAAGGCCGAGGTGGGCGACGACACGGTCCTCATCGCCGACACCTGCCTGGATGAGTTCACCGACCACGGTCACTGTGGCGTACTTGACGACACCGGCGCGGTCGACAATGACGCAACCGTGGAGCTGTACGCCGAGCAGGCCGTCAGCCAGGCCGCCGCCGGAGCCCACTTCGTCGCGCCATCGGGAATGATGGACGGCCAAGTGATGGCGATCCGCGATGCCCTCGACATGGCCGGTTTCAGCGATACCGGGATCGTCGCCTACTCAGCGAAATACGCCTCGGCGTTCTACGGCCCGTTCCGGGAGGCGGTCGGTTCCACGTTGCGCGGCGACCGACGCACCTATCAGCAGGATCCCGCAAATCGGCGGGAAGGACGCCTGGAGGCCAGCCTTGATGAGTTCGAGGGCGCCGACATCCTCATGGTGAAACCGGCCAGCCACTATCTGGATGTGCTCGCCGAAGTCGCCGAGGCCAGTCAGGTTCCGGTGGCGGCCTATCAAGTCTCCGGCGAATACGCGATGATTGCCGCCGCCGCCGAACGCGGCTGGATCGATCGAGACGCGGCACTGGCCGAATCGGTTACCGCCATCGTGCGGGCCGGAGCTGACATCGTGCTCAGCTACGCAGCACTCGAACTCGCGGAGGTCTGGGCATGACCGGCAACGACCGAGCCTTCGCCCGCGCCTCCCAGGTGATTCCCGGAGGTGTGGATTCACCGGTGCGCGCCTTTGGATCCGTCGGCGGAACGCCACGCTTCATCGACCATGCCGAGGGTGCCTACGTCTACGACGTCGACGACCGCCAGTACCTGGATCTCGTCGGTTCGTGGGGCCCGGCCCTGTTGGGTCACGCGCACCCCCAGGTGGTCACCGCCGTCCGCGCCGCCGCAGGCAAGGGTCTGTCCTTCGGCGCCCCGACCGAGGCTGAGGCCGAACTCGCCGAACTGATCCAACAGCGGGTGCCGTTGGCCGAGCGCGTACGGCTGGTATCCACCGGCACCGAGGCCACCATGACCGCCATCCGGCTGGCCCGCGGAGCCACCGGACGCGACCTGTTGGTCAAGTTCGCCGGCTGCTACCACGGCCATTCCGATGGACTGCTGGTCGCGGCCGGTTCGGGCATCGCAACCGCGGGACTGCCGGGTTCGGCTGGTATTCCCGAACCCATCGCCGCGCAGACCGTGGTGGTTCCCTACAACGATCCTGAGGCGATCACCGCCGTCTTCGCGGAACTGGGCGATCGAATCGCGGCCGTGATCACGGAGCCTGCGGCGGCGAACATGGGCATCGTGCCGCCCGAGCCGGGCTTCAACGCGTTGCTGCGCGAACTCACCCGCACCCATGGTGCCCTGCTGATCTATGACGAGGTCCTCGTCGGTTTCCGCGTCTCGGCGGCAGGCTGGTGGGGGCTGGAAGGCCGCACGATCAGCCCGGACCTGTTCACCTTCGGCAAGGTGGTCGGTGGCGGCATGCCGCTGGCAGCCCTCGGCGGGCGAGCCGACGTCATGGAGTTGCTGGCACCGGTCGGGCCGGTCTATCAAGCCGGCACGCTGTCGGGTAACCCGCTGGCCACCGCTGCCGGCATTGCGACGCTCAAGCTCGCCGATGCAGCGGTCTACGAGCGCATCGATGCCGCTTCGGCCGCACTTCAAGGCGCCGTCGTGGACGCGCTGAACGGCGCCGGTGTGACCCATCAACTGCAGACTGCCGGTTCGCTGTTCTCGGTGTTCTTCAACGTCGACCATCCGGTGCGGAATTTCGCGGACGCTCAGACCCAGAACACCGCCGCCTACCGAGCCTTCTTCCATTCGCTGTTGGACGGTGGCATCGCGCTACCACCGTCGGCCTTCGAAGCATGGTTCCTCTCGTCCGCCCACGACGACCGCGTGCTGGAGCAGGCCGCCGCGGCCCTCCCGGCGGCAGCACGCGCCGCCGCCCAACAGGGATAGCCATCCGGCGCCGGTCGTGCCCCTGCGAGCGAGGCAAGGACACGCTCGGGGCGACTGGCGCTCGCGTCACGCGGATTCGCCGAGGTCGACCAGGTCGAGTCAGTCTGCGTCGGCGCGGAAGACCCAACCGGCCTGATGCTTGCTGCCGGGTACCAGCGAGTGGTCGGCTCGCACCTTGATACACAGGTAGATCGGTGCACCCTCGGTACTCCCCTGGTCGGGCAGCGGCATGGTCACAGTGGTCGATGTCGCCGTCCCTGCCAGGGGTGTTCCCGCAGGGATCAAGGTGCTCGTGGTGGCGGTATTCATCCGACAGCCGAAGCTGGCGGTCGTGAACAGGCCGTAGCTGAGATGGCTGCCACTTCCGGTGACGGTCGTCACCATCGTGACCGTTCCCACATCCTCCCCGACCTGGCTCAGGCGCAGCGCGAAAGGCGCAGCTACGCCCTCCCCTGGACTGAGGCGCGAGGCGCGCTCAGAGAAGGCGAGCATCGCAGCCGAGCTAGCCGTGGCATGGTTTCGGTAGCTGACTCCATCAGTGCTACCCACCAACACGAAGGTGCCGGCGGGTGGCGGCAGCGGCGGTGGCGACGGCGGCGAGGTGATCTCGGTCGGCACCGGAATCGGGGGTGCCGTCGTGGGAGCCGGTGCACTCGTGGTGGCGGTTGGGATAGGCACCGGCAGTGAGGTGGGCAGACCGGCCTGCGGGCTGCGTGCCGGGTCGGTGCCGCTCGTGCTCGGAATCGCCGTGGACGTGGTTCCCGGCGAGAACTGAGCCGAGGCGTACTCCTCAGTGTTCCAACCGGCCAGACTGGCTGCGGTCCCGATTCCGACTACCAGGCCCGAGGACAGCAGCGCGGCCACCTTGCGGCGTCGAGTGTGGTCCTCAGCTCTCGGAGTCGTTGGTGTCATCGCGGGCACATCCTAGGGCCCGGTCGCCAAGCCGACCCAGTTGCCGGCGGTCGTGGTCGTGCCGTCCAGGCTGAACGTCACCCGGTAGTAGTAGGTGGTGCCGGCGGCCAGCGAGCAGGTGCCATTGCCCAGCAGGGTTTGGTCGGCCGCACAGCGAGCGCCCTGGTAGACCTGTGTCGGGACGGTGATGTCCACGCTGGAGCTGCCGCCCAGCCCCAATCGATCGTCCTGGGTGGCGTTGCCGAAGCAGTAGGCGTTGCCGCCCGCAACCAGACAGCTATGCGTCGTTCCGGCAGAGATTGAGGTCACGCTCGCCGAGGTCAACGCGCCGGAGGCGCTGACCGCTGCCGGGGTAGTGGCATCCGCCGTGGTGCCCAGACCCAGTTGGCCATCGGAGTTCTCGCCCCAGCAATACGCCTGGCCGGAGTTGACGGCGCAGGTGTGAGAGCCGCCGGCAGAGATGTCCGTCACACTGGTGAGATTCGATACCGAGGCCGGCGTGTTGACGTTGGTCTTGGCGTTGTTGTTGCCTAACTGCCCGGACGAATCGCTCCCCCAACAGTAGGCACGACTCGATCTCAGAGCACAGGTATGCGCACCGCCGGCCGTGATCGTGGACACCCCGGAGTTGGTCATGTTGCCGTTGCTGACTTGGACCGCAAGGGTCGATGTCGTGTTCGAGCCGTTCCCCAGCTGCCCCGAAGTACCTAAACCCCAGCAGTACACAACTCCACCACGGACCACACAGCTATGAGCGTCGCCAGCTGCGACCGAGGTCACCGATGTGTTGTCAAATACCGTGGAGCAGAAGAACCAAAACACGCACCTTTGGGTGTTTGCGACCGCCTGGGGCGAACTCTGGTTTGTGGTGTTCCCCAAGCCAAGCTGCCCGCTGCCGTTCGAACCCCAGCAGTACACGGTTCCACTCTGCACGGCACAGGTGTGGTTGGCTCCGGCAGACACCGAATTGACTCCCGTTGCGACCTGCTGCGGTGTCCTCTGGGAGGTGTTGTTGCCCACGCCCAGTTGTCCGCTGCTGTTCAGGCCCCAGCAGTAAAGGGTGTCGTCGTCGGTCACAGCGCACGTATGAGAACCTCCGGCCGTCACATCGGTAACCGTCTTGGAGGCTAACGCTCCGCCCACCAGGGTCGGCTTCGCCTGGTCCGTAGTGTTGCCGATGCCCAGCTGACCCGATCCGTTCTCGCCCCAGCAATACAGTGATCCGGCCACGATTCCGCAACTGTGGGACCCGCCGGCGGACACCTTGGTGAAGTCCCGACTCAGCGCGAACCCGCCATCATCGGTCCAGGTGGTATCGCCGGTGGTGGCAACGGTCGCTGGAGAACTGCCGTTGCTGGAGGTTGAACGCTGGAGCTGATACTGACCGTAAGACTGCGCCCGTTCGGAGGCCGGGTCCCAGCTCATCGTGATCGAGTTCTGCGTGCGGCTGTCCACGGCAGGGCTCACCGCGGGGCGGGTGGTGGTGCTGCGCTTCACCCAGCTGCTGTTCGGGGCATGCCAAGCCCCAATCGTGTAGCCCAATTGGTAGTAGTAGTCGCTGCCTTGAACCAGCGAGCAGGTGCCGTCGGAGCGCCTCACTGCACCATCGACACAGCTGGGGCCGGCGAGATCGGCGTCGACCGGAGTCACCGAAGTAACGCTCGCAGCGTTTCCCAACTGACCGGAGGTGCCCAATCCCCAACAGGCGGCCGGGGAATCACCGACAGCACAGGAGAAGCCGTTGCCTGCGCTGATGTCGCCCAGCGTGCGTCCGGCAAGCGTCCCAGAGGTCAGCGCGACCGCGGTGGTTTGGTTAGCCGTCGAACCATTGCCCGGGGTCGATCCCCAGCAATAGGCGTCCCCGGCGGCCACGGCGCAGCTGTGGGTATAACCGGCCGTGATTGCGCTGACCTTGCCGCTGATTCCGCTCACGGCAACCGCAGTAGTTCGATTCGCCGTGGAGCCGTTGCCCAGCTGTCCCGACCCACCGGCTCCCCAGCAGAAGGCTTTGTCATCGGCTATGGCGCAGGTGTGGGCATCGCCGGCGCTGATCTCGCTGACCTGGCGTCCGGTGATCTCGCCGCCCCAAGCCAGGGTCGGCGTCGTACGGTTCACCGTGGTGCCATCGCCAAGTTGACCGTAGGTGTTGGTTCCCCAGCAGAAGGCCATGCCGTCTGCTACCGCACAGGCGTGGTTCGATCCCACACTGACCGAGGAGACCGTCCTGTTGGACAGTCCGCCAGCCACCGCTGTCGCCGTCGTCGCGGTCCAGCAGTAGGTGCCGCCATCGGCCACGGCACAGGATTGACTGCCTCCCGAACTCAGCGAGGTGGGGGTGCCGGGAATGCCGGTCACCGCCGTCGGCGTGGCGCCGATGCCGGTGCCCCAGCAGTAGACACTTCCGTCGGCGATCGCACAGCTGCGGTCGTTCCCGGCACTGATTGCCGTCACGAGCTTGCCCGAGAGGGCGGCGACCACCGTGGGGCTGGTCGCCGGGCTGGTTGCGCCACCCAGCGCACCGACGGTGCTGGTTCCCCAGCAGTAGGCCTCGCCACGGACGATGCCGCAGGCATGCCGCGTCCCGGCGGCTACGGCAGTGAAGCGGAGCTGTCCAGTCGTCGGTGCGGTGTCGGTCGAGTTGTGGGTGTAGCTGGTGTCCCCGCCGCTGTAGAGGTCATACGCACCCGTGCCCGTGTTCGTGGCGGCGGTCGACAGCGTGTAGGTCGGCGTGGCCCAGTCACCATCGGCCGCTGGCCATGACACATCGATCGAGGAGGCGTGCCCGCCCGTGGTGGTCGGAGTGATGGGCTGCAAGGTGCGCGCAGTGAACTCGCTCGCGGCGAACTCGCCGTCCACGAAGGAGGCCAACGTCGGTTGTTGACCCCACACCAGCGACAACACGGCGGCCAGCCCGATCCCCAGGGCGCCGACGCGTCGACGTCCGCGTCCGTATGCCGGGAGGTGGCGCGAACCCCTCTTCATCGCGCCACCTCCCGATCCGGCTGTAAGTCGGCAAACTCATCAGCCGTGGCACCGCCACCGGCCAGCACTCCGGTGTCGGCACCTTCGACCCCATTCACGTAGGCAGCAACCAGCGCTCGATGCGTGCCGCATCGGGTGCTTCGCCCTGCTTGCGCGAAGGGATCAGTCTTCATGATTTCCACCTAGGCGGAGATGTTCGAGCCCGTGCGAACAAGTTCGCTCGGACCCACGGGGTCCGCAGCCGCCACTGAGGACTCCGGTGCTGGGTTGGACTGGCTTTGAGGTTCGGATTCGATCAGTCGAGCCGGATCCCGATGACGCCGCGGCCAGAAGGCCCACGTGACCAGAATCGCGGCGATCGCCGTGAGCGCGGCCAACAACCATGGCTCATGGAGTCGATCAATCGGGCGCGCTACTCCGGGAACCGAGAAGACCACGCGACGCACTTCGCTCACCTGATAGGGGCTGACGTCTTCGAACTCGTTGGCGTCGCCCTTCATGGTGATGATGTACGTCTTCGACGGGCCTGTCGCTGGGGTGATCGTGGTTACCCGGTGGGTGATCGGTAGCGCATCGTGCCGGTCTACGGTCACGACATCGCCCACATGCACCTCACTGGCAGGGACACGCTGCACGAGCGCCGCCGAACCGGCTGGAATGGTCGGAGACATCGACCCGGTGGAGAACAGGATGATCGAGTAGCCCCAGATGTAGGCCGCGATCGCGGCCAACAGACTGATGAGCCCGATGATCCCGAGCGTCCACAGCGCCACATCAATAGCCATCTGGCCGATCCGGTGCCACAAACCTGCAGGCTCAGGACGCTGCCGAGCGCCACGGTCCTGCGTCGAATCACTTCGCTTGGACATAAGAGGGGTCCGTTCGCGAATCCGGAAGCCCCGGTCAGCAGGCGGCCGGGGCCGCCACTGACCGGACTATCCAGATCGACGTCAGTTGGAGGTTGCGGTGAACTTCCAAGTGGCGGCGCCCGACTGGCCCTGGGTGAGGCCGCTACCGGCGGTCACCTTGAAGCACAGGTAGGTCGGCGCACCGTCGGCCGGCGCGACCGGCTTCGCCAGAGTGAACCCCGTTGGCGAGCCGATGGAGCTCAGGGCGGTGCCATCAGCGACAACCGAGGTGCCACCGGCGAATGCTGCCGCATTGCATCCTGCGGCGCTGGTGGTGACCACGCCGTAGCTCAGGTTGGTGACGGTGCCCGTGGTGGTCACGCTGTCGACCACAACATTGGCGCCGTTGGTGGTGTCGGCGTCCAGACGCAGTGCATAGGGCGCATAAACCACATCGCTGGGCGACAAATTCGCCACCGGCACTGAGAAGGCCAGACCGGCCGCGCCGGTGGAGGTGGTGTGTTCGTCGAAGGTCGACTGGTCGGTGCTGCCCTGCATGTTGAAGGAGCCAGCGGTGAAGGTGCTGGCCGCATACTCGGAATCGTTCCACGCGGCCAAGGTGGCTGCGGTACCGACGCCGACGACCAGGCCGCCGGCCAGGAGTGCCGCCACCTTACGGCGACGGTCGCGCTTGTCTTGTGTGGACGTGCTGGAGTTACTCATATCAATGCCTACTTCCCCTAGTGTGCCGATCTTGCCGGATGAGTCACGGCCAGAACTATATGCGGATAAGAACCACCGCACCAAACACGGCATTAACTTTCGGCCTACATTTGGCGGAAGACGTTAACCTCAATCAAGCCTGCATACCCCCTTGTCACCCGCAGATAGGACATGGCACTAGGGGCAAGTGAAAAGCCAGGACAATTCTGATTGTCACCCGAACGAGGGACATTTCACAAAAAGCATGTCACCCAAGCGAGGGACATTTGCAAAAGGGGACACGTCCCCAAAAGGGGACATCATTCTGCCGATGCTCGGCCCGCGTCCGGCCAACACCGGAGGCGAGCTACCCCTCTCTGACCGCAAATCGCCAGAGGACTGAACCGGTCTCCACCTCAGGGGCATCCTTGGCATGTGCGACGCGGATGCACAGTGGGAGCGACGGGCCGTCACCACTCAACAGAAAGCTGTCGAGCGCAGCCTCGGTGATAGCGCGACGCGACACGACCGCATGGCCATCCGGCCACCGCTCTCGACACTGGGTCGCGTCCGCGACCACACGAACTTCGTAAGACAGATCAGCAGTTCCAGCAAGATCCACTTCAGGGATCACCGAGGCCCGCGCGACGCGCCCTTCAGCATGACGCAGAGACAGAGTCAGACCGAAGTACGCCGCTTCGCCGGGGTGCAAGCCATCGACAACTTTGGAGTCTGTGAGTTGCACCTGGCCGCGATCACCCTCGACCTGAACCAGGTGCCCTCCCTGAACCGGCGTGACGACCAGTACTGCAGAGTTGGGCCCGACTGAGTCGAATCCAACGCCATCGGTCATATTTGCCACCACCGAGGAGGCGCCAACCAGCGAGACAGCGACACCGGCCAGTCCAGCGACTGCTTCGCGGCACCATCGCCATCAACGCTTCGCAACATACGTGTTGGCGGACACTTCTGTCACTTCCCTCAACGATCATCACCAGCTGTGCTGATGCGATCAGATTACGCGCAAAGGCGTGTCGCTCGCGCCCTTTTCTGAGGAATTGCACTATAGCCACCCCGCGCCCACCCCACCGGCTCGACTGCTCAACCCGGCGAGAAAGCCCTTGCCGGAGAACTGCTCTGGCCGATCTGGCTACGCCGGGCTCCGCATTCGGAGACAACGGCGGTCGTGCCGAGACGGTCATCTCACGTCAGTGATGAATTGCGTCGATGGCCACCCAGAGTCGATCGGAGCCCCACGTAAAAACCAGCATTTCGCCCAGGACAAAGGACCAGAACACGGCAACGAAAGGAGCACCTGAGCCGATCAGAATGAACGCAGTACCGCACCTAGATTGGCGGCAGTGGCCACGGCGGCCTCTCGCGCCTGAGCCGTCTCGGCATCGGTGAGAGTTCGATCCAATGCACGGAAACGGAGTGCGAAGGCCAACGATCGATGTCCGCTGGGTACCTGCTCTCCGGTGAAGACATCGAACAGGCTGATCGACTCCAGAAGCTCGCCCGCGCCATGCACCAACGCAGCCTGAACCTCAGCCGCACTCACAGAATCGGGCACGATGAGCGCCACATCTTCCTTTGCGACCGGATGACCAGACACGGCCCGGATCGAACCACCAACCGGCGCCGCCGCAATGAGGGCGTCCAGATCAATCTCCACCGCCGCTGCGCCGCTCGGAAGACCGTAGTCGGCGATCACCGCCGGATGAAGCTCTCCGGCAAAACCGATGGATACTCCCTCGACGAGGAGTTCAGCGCATCGTCCCGGATGCCACGGAGCGTGATGCGCCGTTCGACGCTCAACTCCGGCACCCACGGCAGCGGCCACCAGCTCCGCGAGCGCGAATGCCTGCCGCCAGCCGGCTCGCACCCCTGGTCCGTCCCAACCAGCACGCACCCACTGGCCGGTCAGTACCGCACCGAGGTGGCGCGGCTGATCAGGCAGCGCGGCGTTGATGGCCTTCATCTCAGCCTCGAGGGGACGTCGGTCGACCGGCACCAGGGGCGCGGCGACGTCTGCTCCGGCGAGGAACACCGACCCGACTTCGAACAGCGCCAGATCATCGTTGCCGCGCGAGTTGTTACGAGCGACAGCGCCGAACAGGCCCGGCAGCATGGAGGTGCGCATCAACGGAGCGGTCTCGGCCAGCGGATTCGCCAGCCGCACGGCGCGCCGTCGTGAATCCTGAGGCGGAATCACCTGGCGATCCAGGTCATCGCTCGCCATGAACGGAAAGGTGAGTACCTCCACGAAACCCGCATCTACCGCAGCCTTGGCGACGGCCCGGCGCGCCCGTTGGCTGCGGGTCAGGCCTCGTCCCGGGGGCGCGACCGGCAGCAGCGACGGGATCTTGTCGAAACCAACCTTGCGTCCGACCTCCTCGGCGAATTCATACGGGTCCCGCAGGTCCGGACGCCAGGTCGGCGGGGTGATCGCAAGCTCTTCGCTCCCGGCCACCACCCGACAACCACTGGCGCGCAGAACCTCTACCACCCGCTCCGGGGCGACCTGCACTCCGAGGACTTCCGAGGGCAAAGACGCTGGCAACAGCACAGTGGGCAGGGCCGGCACGGCGCCCGCCACAGTCTCCTTCGGCGACAAGGTGCCGCCGGCCAGCTCGACCAGCAGCCGCGCGGCCAGGTGAGCCGCACTGTAAGCGGCATCCGGGTCGACACCGCGGTGGAACCGCTTGGATGCTTCGGAGGGCAGGTTGTGCCGACGCAGGGTTCGAGAAATCGTCCTCGAGTCGAAGTTCGCCGCCTCGATGACGACATCGACAGTGTGTTCGCCGATCTCGGTGCTCTGTCCACCCATGACTCCGGCCAAACCGATGGGGCCTGTGTCGTCGGTGATGAGCAAGTCGTCGACGTCCAGCGTGCGGGTTTGGTCGTCCAGGGTGACCAAGGTCTCCCCCGCCGTGGCCTTGCGTACCCGGATCGGCCCCGTCAGCAGGGACGCGTCGTAGGCGTGCAACGGCTGGCCGGTTTCGAGCATCGCATAGTTGGTGATGTCGACCGCCAGCGAGATCGACCTCATGCCGGCCATCACCAGCCGCCGCGCCATCCAGCGCGGCGTCGGCCGGTCCTTGTCGATGCCGGTCACGGTCAATGCCACGAACAGCGGACAGGCCGGATCCTCCAGGATGACTGGATGCCCGTCGGCAACCGGCCGGGGCGTCTCGAGGTTCACGACATCGGTGAACGAAACACCCAAGTTCTGCCCGGCTTCGCGGGCCAGCCCACGAATGCTGAGGCAGTAACCGATATCCGGGCTCACATCGATGTCGAGGACATCGTCACGCAACACCAGGTAGTCAGCCGGGTCGTCGCCGGGCTGCAGTTCGCTGCCGTCCTCGGCGAACCTCGGCAACACGATGATGCCGCTGTGATCGCTGCCGATCCCCAACTCGTCCTCGGCGCAGATCATGCCGTCGGAGACATGCCCATAGGTCTTGCGTGCGGCGATCTCAAAACCCCCAGGAAGCGTCGTTCCCGGAAGCGACACCACGACCAGATCATCCACGGCGAAGTTATCTGCGCCGCAAACCACACTGCGACACCCCTGCGGAAAGTCCTCGTGCGGCTGGTTGTGCTCGGCGCCCACATCGACCTGCACCCAGCGAATGGTCTTGCCGTTCTTCTGCGGCTCCTCGGTGAAGGCCAGAATCCGCCCCACCACGATGGGGCCGCGTACCTCAGCACCCACTTCGTCGACGGTCTCGACTTCCAGACCGGCGCGGATCAGGACCTCCGACAGCTCCCGCCCCGTCATGCCCTCGGGCAGATCGACGTGCTCGGCCAGCCAGGTCAACGGCGCCCTCATCGTGCAATTCCTTTCAAGGAGCGGCTGAAGCGCACATCGCCCTCAACCATGTCGCGCATGTCGGCAGCGTTGTTGCGGAACATCAAGGTGCGCTCAATGCCCATGCCGAAAGCGAATCCGGAGTACTGCGTCGGATCAATGCCGCAGGCAATCAGCACCCGCGGATTGACCACGCCGCAACCGCCCCATTCGATCCATCCCTGAGACTTGCAGGTGCGGCAGGGGGCCGCGGGGTTACCGACCGAGTCGCCGTGGCACACGAAGCACTTCAGATCGACCTCAGCCGACGGCTCGGTGAACGGGAAGTAGTGCGGGCGCATCCGGGTCTCGATGTCGTCACCGAACATCGACTGAGCCAAGTGATCCAGGGTGCCCTTCAGATGCGCCAACGAGATGCCCTTGTCGACCACCAAGCCCTCGATCTGATGGAACACCGGTACGTGGGTGGCGTCGAACTCGTCGGCGCGATAGACCTTGCCCGGGCACACGATGTAGATGGGCAGCTCACGTTCCAGCATGGAGCGGGCCTGCACCGGCGAGGTCTGCGTCCGCAGCAGCACATGATTGAGCAGTGGTTCCACGAACAAAGTGTCCGTGGTTGACCGGGCGGGATGATCCGGGTCGGTGTTCAAGGCGTCGAAGTTCAGCCACTCAGCCTCCACTTCTGGACCCTCGGCCACCTCCCACCCCATGGCCACGAACACATCGGCCATGAGATCCATCAGCGCCGTGATCGGGTGCGGCGCTCCCTGTGGCGCGAGGTCGACCGGCAGCGTCACATCGATGCGCTCGGCGGCCAGCTGAGCCTCCAACTCGGCCGCCACGACCACACTTTCCCGCTCGGCGAGTGCTTGGGCCACCTGTGCCCGAGCGGCGCCCAAACGCTGGCCCACGACCTTACGATCCGAGCCCGGCAGCGATCCGATCGTGCGGTAGGCAAGCGCGAGAGGCGACTTGTCGCCCGCGTGAGCCAGCCGGGCTGTCTTCAGGTCAGCAGAGCTCTGCACGGCGCTGATCGCGGCGACAGCGGACGCCACCATGGCGTCGACGGACTCCTGACTCAAGTCGGCCGGCGAATCGGGCCCGGTCATGGACGTCACTCCTTGGGGTTAGTTGGATTCACGCTGCGCAGTGGCGCTGGCGTAGAGGCAGACCGCTGCGGCAGTGGCCAGATTAAGGCTCTCGGCCTTGCCATAGATCGGCACGGCCACGGTGTGGTCGGCCAGAGCCAGATGCTCCACCGGCAGACCCCATGACTCGTTGCCCATCACCCAGGCCGTCGGACGCGACAGGTCGGCGGCTAGGTGGTTCAGGTCGGTGTCGGAGCTGCCGTCGGTGGCGAACACCTGCATGCCGGCATCTCGGCAGGCCGAGATCGCCGTCTCGAGGTCGGCACCGACAGCGATCGGCAGATGGAAGATGCTGCCCACACTGGCGCGCACCACCTTCGGGTTGTACAGCTCGACGGAGTCCGAACTCAGAATCACCGCGTCGGCACCGAACGCATCAGCGCAGCGAATCACGGTCCCGGCGTTTCCCGGATCCCGCACCTGAGCGCAGACGACGACCAATCGGGGCGGCGGATCCCCGGCGAGCACTTCAGCCAGAGGCAGGTCGATGCGATTGCCCACGGCGATCACACCCTGGGGTGTGACCGTGTCGGCCATGGTTCCCAGATTCTGCTCACTGACGCCGTAATAGTCCACACCGGCCTCTTGGGCCAGAGCGACCAGATCAGCATTGTCATGGGCAGCCGACCACCGGAAGAACACCGCATCCACCACGCCGGGGTTCGCCAACGCTTCGCGCACAGCCTGGCGTCCCTCGATCAGGAACTTCTGGGTGTCTTTCCGCTCAGCGTGACGCTGCAACGCGCGGGCAGCGCGCAGGAGTTTGTGGGACGGTTCAGGCAATTCGAGGGGCGTAGGGACGCTCATAGCTGGGTCCTTCTACTGGAACGGGTCGGCCGGGCCCGAATCCTCGAGCCCGGCCCAATGTTGTCGACCTGTCGGTCAGGCGGCCTGGGCCGGCTGGTTCTCCTTGGCGATGGCTACCAGCTTGGCGAAGGTAGCCGAGTCGCTGACGGCGATCTCGGCCAGGATCTTGCGATCCACCTCGACGCCGGCATTCTTCAGGCCGTTGATAAATCGGTTGTAGGTCATGCCTTCCGCGCGGGCTGCGGCGTTGATCCGCTGAATCCACAGGGAGCGGAAGTCGCCCTTGCGAGCCTTACGGTCGCGGTAGGCGTAGGTGTAGGAATGCAGCAGCTGTTCCTTCGCCTTGCGGTACAGGCGGGACCGTTGTCCACGGTAGCCGGACGCATCGTCCAGGACCTCACGACGCTTCTTCTGCGCATTCACAGAGCGCTTGACGCGTGCCATTTCGGTGTCTCCTCAGTCTTAACAGTTCGGGGTGGTGGACGTCACTTGGCGCGCTTGCCGAGCAGCTTGCGGGCCTTCTTGGCGTCCCCGGGGGCCATCACCTGGTCGCCGTCCAAGCGGCGCTTCTGGCTGGCGGGCATGTGCTCGTTGAGGTGCATCTTGCCGGCCTGGCGATGCATCACTTTGCCCGAGCCAGTGACCCGGAAGCGCTTCTTGGCACCCGAGTGGGTCTTCATCTTCGGCATGGCTTCGTCCTTCTCTTCTTCTCTTACAGGTCTACGTCGGGGTCCATGTTGTCTGCCGGACCCCGCTTCTTCTTCGGATGTACGGTCGTAGCTGCAGCAGCGCGCAGTTCGGCCTCTTGGCGACGTTCTTCTTCTGCCGCGGCGGCGCGATCGGCGGCCTTGGCGGCTTTGGCCGCTTCAACCTCAACGCGAGCCTCGGTCTTCTTCCGGGTCGGAGCCAAGACCATGAGCATGTTGCGGCCATCCTGCTTGGGCGCAGATTCGATGGTGCCATCCTCGGCGACATCATCGGCCAATCGCTTGAGCAGGTTGAAGCCCAACTCCGGACGGCTCTGTTCGCGGCCACGGAACATGATGGTGATCTTCACCTTGTCCCCGGCCTTGAGGAAGCGGACGACGTGACCCTTCTTGGTCTCGTAGTCGTGGCTATCGATCTTGGGCCGCAGCTTCATCTCTTTGATCACGGTGTTGGTCTGATTGCGCCGTGACTCGCGAGCTTTCTGGGCCGCTTCGTACTTGAACTTGCCGTAGTCCATCAATTTGGCGACCGGCGGACGCGCCATCGGGGCGACTTCGACCAGGTCGAGATCGGCCTCACGAGCCAGCCGGAGCGCGTCTTCGATGCGCACGATGCCCACTTGCTCGCCGGCTGGTCCGACCAGCCGCACTTCGGGAACCTTGATGCGCTCGTTGATCCGCGGTTCAGTACTGATGTGTCCTCCAAAGACTTGATGTGATGAGATCGGCTCCACAAGAAAAGGGCCCCCGCACACGCGAAGACCCTGATGGGACGGCAGCGCTTGCACGCTTACCGCGGTACCGACCTGTCACCATTTCGGCGAGCAGGTGGGAGCTCAGGTCTCCACTTCTGCGGACTGCCACCTCTCGGCACAGTCGATCAAGGAGATTTTAGCCTGATCGACTGGTATTGCCCAATCGGTCGCACAGCAGCCCCGCCTAACTCGCCCGTTCGCGGACCACGGTGGCCAGGTCAATGCGTGCGATGCTGCGCACCGCCGGCCACTGGCTCAGCCAGCCGACCGCCAGGATCGCCAACGCGGTGAACACCACAGTCGTCGGACGCATCTGCAAGTTGAACTGGAACAGGTCCGAGGAAAACGACGCCATAGCCGCGGCGGCACCGTAGGAGCCCAGAATGAGGCCCGGCACCAGTCCGGCAGCGACCAGCAGCAGATTCTCGGCGGTGATCAATCGCGAGACACGGCGCTGCGGCATGCCCAGCGTCCGCAGCGCGGCAAGTTCGACGCTCCGTTCGGACACATTGGTGGTCATCGTGGTGAAGATCAGCGCGAATGCCATGATCACCCCGAGCACCACCATCACTCCGACGAACGCGTAGAACAGCCCCATCATCGACTGCGCCAAGTCGTAAAGGGCGTGCGCGTCGATCACGGCCGCCACGCCGGTGACCGCGCTCAATCGATCGATCACCGCCGTCCGATCGGCTCCTGGGGTGAACCTCACCAACGCCGTGCTGACGACAGGATTGGCGGTACTCGCACCTGTCAACTCGGCCACGGTGGCCAGGGAGGCATAGCCGAAGGTACCCAGCGGCTCATCCACGAATCCGGCGACTTCTTCCGACACGATGCGGCCGCCGCCGGCATCGACGCGCACCGTATCGCCGACCTGGACGCCCAACACGCTGCGCAGGCTGGACCCGAGCAGCAGGCCCTGTTGGGGCACAGTCAGGTGAATCCCAGCGGGAGTGATGAAGCTGTGCATAGTGGTGTCGGTCCGAAGGCCGACCAGGCTGGTCGCATAGCGCTTGTCGCCGTTGACGATGGCGACTGCGACGTCCAGCTCCGGCTCGACCGCCGCGACCCCACTCACCGACAAGGTGCTCGAAACCTTGTCAGCAGCCATGGGCGTGAGGAAAGCGACCTGAGCATCTTGATGCTGGACATCGACGAACTGTCGCTGCAAGAGGATCTGAACCGTGTCGATCATGCCCCACGACACCAGGACCAAGGTGGTGGCGATGGTGACTCCAACGATGGTCGAGACCGTGCGTCGGGGGCTGCGACCCAGCCCACGCAGGGCGCTGCGCCAACGGATCGGAAGCCGTCGCAGCGGCGGAATCAGCCGTTCGGCCAGACTCCGGTGGCCCACCGAGACGGTGACTTCGCCGCGCATGGCCTGGGCGGGAGAAACCGCTGCGGCGCGTCGGGCCGGGAACCACGCCGCAACCACCCCGGCGAGGGGTCCCATCAGCAGCCCGGCCACGATGGTGGCCGGACGCACCTCGACCACGGTGACCGGCACCGAGATCGCCGCGGTGTACAGCCGCGTGATGGAGGCTGCGGACAGCGAACCCAGCACCACGCCGACGACCGATCCGACGACACCGACGATCAACCCGTAGGCGACATAGTGGCGTCGTACCGTCTTGCGGGAGAAGCCGTTGGCCCGCAGCACTCCGATCTGGCCTCGTTGTTGGGCGATCATGCGACCCAACACCACGGCCAGACCCAACCCGGCGGCCACCAGGAACATCAGTGGGAAGGCCACGGACATTTCGCCGAAGCCATTGAGGTCTTCGGACAAGGTGGCCTCGGAGGGCTGCTCGGCGAGCGTCTGAGTGGAGACCGCTCCCAAGCCCATCGCCAGCTTGTGGAGGCGCTGGTCGGTATCGGCGGGCGGGTTGTCGGTGTAGACGAACATCGCCTGGTGCTGTACCTGGGTCGGTGGCAAGGTGGCAACGATGGATTCGGTGGTGAAGAGAACGCCCCACTGATCGAACGGCACGATGGCTTCCTGTCGACTACGCGCCGGCCACAGATACTCCGGGGACGCCACAATGCCGGCAACGGTGAGGCTCTTCCAGCCGGTGGCGGTGGCGATGTCGATGGAGTCACCAGGAACCAGGTGACGGGCACCGGCGAGGTGCTGCTCGACCAACACCTGATCCCTGCGCTGCGGGTCGAGGTTGCTGCCGTCCAACACCATGACCTTGTTCACCGAGGGCTCGCCGTTGGGCGGCATTCCGACGACCCGGGCCAGTTGACGATGCCCGCTGACCCGCATCGCCGTTTCGCCGACTGAACGAGTATCGGCGGCAGCGACACCGGCTTCTCGGCGACCTTTGTCAGCGATGGCAGAGCTGTCGCCGCCGACGGCGACCAGATCGGCCATGGCGTAGCGGGTGTACATGCCCTGATAGGACGCAGTCAGATTGGCGAACGCGTCGAAGGTGGCACCGAACATGGCAACGCCCAGCACGACCGTCACACCGACCGCCAGGAATTGGGCTGCGCGAGACGTCAAATCGCGGCGCAGCGCGCGATTGAGGATGCTCACCAGCTCACCTCGGATGCGGCCACTGGGTGAGGATTGGTCACGTCACCCTCCAACTCCCCCGAGCCCAGGTGCAGCACACGGTCGGCCATGTCGGCAATGGCACGGTTGTGCGTCACCAACAGCACTGTGCAGCCAGTGTCATCAGCGGCTCGCCGCAGCGCGGCGAGCACTTGGCGTCCAGTTTCGAGATCCAGCGAACCGGTGGGCTCGTCGGCCAGCAGTACCGCGGGACGTTTCACCAAGGCGCGGGCGATCGCCACCCGCTGCTGCTCGCCGCCGGACAAGGCCGAGGGGAAATGATCGGCGCGATCGGCCAACCCCACCTCGGCCAACGCCGCTTGGGCCTCCGACTCCCCCAGGCCGACCAACTCCGCGACGAGGGCGACGTTTTCGAAGGCCGTCAGCGTCGGAATGAGGTTGAAGAACTGGAAGACGAAACCCACCTGTTGACGGCGGTATTCAGTCAGTGAGGCGTCATCACTGCCGGTCAGGTCGGCGCCGGCCACGATCACTTCGCCGGTGCTGGGATTCTCGATTCCGCCGATCACATTCATCAATGTGGTCTTGCCCGAGCCTGACGGTCCGAGGATCACAACGAACTGTCCCTGCGGCACCGTCAGATTCAGCCCTCGCAGGGCGAGCACGGCGACCTCACCGGTTTGGTAACTCTTGGTGACTGCTGACAGCCGCACCGAAGGATCGCCGGCTTCGGCATCGGCTCGCAGTTCGTGTTTGGGCACATAGGTCATGTCATGCTCCGTCATTGGTGAGTGGTGATGTCGAACCGGCCAAAGCCAGCTCGATGCCCGGTTCTGTGCTCAGCTCCCGGGCGAGTGCATCAATCAGTCGGCGCTGCTGGGATGTGTTGAAGGCGTACTGTGCCAGCCGCCGCACCGTTGCCCAGAACGCGCTTCCGGCCACACCCTGCGGCAGATCAGCGAGCATCCGTTGCACTGTCGCAGGGTGGCGTCGATAGATGCGCCGGGTGGCGTCGACCAGGGCGGCGATGAGGTGATCGGCATCGTCGCCGCTCAGGTCGGCCAATTGCGCCACCCCTTCGAAGATGGCAACGGTGTCGGCCTCATCGTCGTGATCGATCTCGGCAACCAGGGCGGTCAGGCTGTCCGGGAGGAGTCCGTGAACGGCCAGATAGATCATCACATGCCGCTCACCCTCGACGGCTTTGCGCGCCGCCGGATTCGGCATCGCCGCGGCGAGCCGGTCATACAGATTGGCCAGCGCACGCGGCAGCGGCGTCAGTCGGCCTTCATCGGCTTGCTCCAGCAACGCCACCAAGCCATTTCGTTGCGCGGTCAGAGTGGCGATGCGGGCGTCGACCGAGTCAAGTGCTTGGCGCAACTCCACGGCGGTGTCTTGCGATGGAATGCCACCGGGCTCGACCAACACCTCCCGGATCGATCGCACTGGCAGGCCCGAATCGACCAGCCATCGGATGCGCAGCAGCCGGGCGAGGTGGTAGAGGTCATAGTCACGCACACCGTTGATCGCCGGCGGTACCGGCAGCAGACCGACATGGTGGTAGTAGCGCACCGTCCGCACCGACGTGTGCGCTAAATCGGCTACCTCTCTGACTCGCACACCTCAGTGTCCCCCTGTGACGTTACGTAACTGTCAAGGATCTTCGGCGTTTTCTTCGTGTCACTCAGCCGCGACGACGGCCGCACCTCGGTGGCCAGCAGCGCCACCCGCGGACGGTTACAGCCGGCACGCGTGGATGCTGGTGACCAGAATGGCTTCGGCCCCGACCTCCCACAGTTGATCCATGATCTGCTGGGCCTGCTTGGCCGGAATCATGGCGCGCACCGCGACCCAACCCTCTTTGGCCAAAGGCGAAACCGTGGGTGCATCCAGCCCGGGAGTGACAGCCGATGCGGCCGCGAGGCGGTCAGTGGTGACGTTGTAGTCCACCATGAGGTAGTCCCGGGCGGTGAGGACACCGTTGAGGCGCCGCACCAAGAGTTCCAAGCCCTCCGGGGCGGCCACGCCTCGGCGTTGGATCAGCACCGCCTCAGACTCCAGAATCGCCTCGCCAAACAGCTCCAGGCCAGCCTTCTTCAGCGTGGTTCCGGTCTCGACCACGTCAGCCACCACGTCGGCCACACCCAGCCGTACCGAGGACTCAACGGCGCCGTCGAGATGAATCAGCCGTGCCGAGATACCTTCACGCTCCAGGAAGGCGCCGACCAAGCCGGCATAAGAAGTCGCGATGCGGGTGCCCTCGAGATCGGCCACCGTCATCGTCGAACCGACGGGAGCCGCGAACCGGAAGCGGGTTCCGCCGAATCCGAGACTGAGAACCTCGTCGGCTTCAGCACCGGAATCCAGCAGCATGTCGCGTCCGGTGATGCCCAAGTCGAGAGTTCCCTCCCCCACGTACACCGCGATGTCACGCGGACGCAGATAGTAGAACTCGACACCATTGGCGTCGTCGACCAGCACCAGGTCTTTGGTGTCGTGGCGTTGCCGGTAGCCGGCTTCACGCAAGACACCGGCCGCCCCTTCGGCCAGCGAGCCCTTGTTGGGCACCGCAATCTTCAACAGCTCCGCCGCCATCGCAGGGTCCCTTCGGCTCACAGGTATTCGTAGATGTCTTCGAGGTCCAGATCCAAGGCGATCATCATCACCTGGAGGTGGTAGAGCAACTGGCTGATCTCTTCGGCGGTTTCAGCCTTCGACTGATATTCGGCGGCCATCCACACCTCGGCGGCTTCCTCCACAATCTTCTTGCCGATCGCATGGACGCCTGCGTCCAACTCGCGCACGGTGCCCGAACCAACCGGCCGAGTGGCCGCACGCACCTGGAGTTCAGCGAAAAGATCTTCGAAGGATTTGCTCACGTGGGCAAAGCCTACCGGCAGCACACGTCGCCGGTCACAATGAGCCGATGACCAAAACCTGCTGCTCGAGGGCGTTCCCGACCCCTGGTCTCCCTCCCGTGGCCGCTGTGGATGCAGATTTTGGTCATCCACGGATACCGACAGCCCTGGCTGAGTCGCGACTCAACACCGAGAGTCGGCAGCGTGGACACCATCGAGACCCTGTTGACCCGTGAGGGGTTCGTGCTCGCCCGGGAGCATCCCTTGCTGGCACGAACCCTCAACCGCCGATGGCGAGCCGGACAGCTGGAGCGGCTGCATCCTGGTGTTTTTGCCGATCCGCAACGGCTGTCGGTCGCGCTGCGGTTGCGAGCTCTCTGCCGCTGGGCTCCCCGGGCCGTACTCCATGAGGCGACGGCGATCTCACTGTGGCTCGGCGAGGAACCTCGGCAGCCGCTACAGCTGGCCAACCCATGCTCGCTGCGGGCGCCGGTCACCGTGCACGTCACCCAAAGACGAATCGCCGCCGAGCACATCCATCGGGAACGCGGACTCACGCTGGCCTCGCCTGCCTATGCCGCCGCCGAACGTGCGGCCAGTGATGATGGCCAAGCTGCAATGCACCTACTGCGTACGGGAATGGTCAGCATCGATACCCTCACCGAAGCGGCGACCGCACTGCGTGGCACCCGCGGGCATGCGAAGCGGATGCGCGTGCTTCGCTCACTGGCGGCCAACCCGTGGTCACCGGCCGAGCGTCGACTGCACGCTTTGCTCGGCGGAGTCAGCGGATGGGTCGCGAACCACCGGCTGCGACTCGACGGGATCACGGTGATCCCTGATGTGCTGTTCGAGGCCAGTCGGCTCGTGGTGGAGGTGGACGGGTATCAGGTTCATGGGGGGTCGGCGGCGTTCCAGCGAGATCGAGATCGGCAGAATCTGCTGGTTCGACACGGCTATGCGGTACTTCGCTTGACGTGGCAGGACCTCACCGAGCGTCCCGAGCACTGCGTCAGGCTGATTCGGCACACGGATCGTGTCTGGAATCTGCATGCAGATGCCCTTGGTGACGTCGAGTGAGTCCCTCAGTCGCGATCCAGCGACAGGTTTCGGTCACAGGTCGACGCCGAGCACGGCATCGACCGCGTCGCGAACCTGAGTGGGCGCGGCTGTACTGGTCGCGCCCTCCGAGCCCGCCCAGAGGTCGATTTCGCGTAGCGCTGTTGGCGCATCCAGGTCGTCGCTCAACGCTGCCCGGACGGCGGCGATCAGCGGTTCGGCATCGGGACCGGCAGGTCGGTGGACCGCCGCACGCCAGCGGGCCAAGCGGCGGGTGGCGACCCGCAGCAGTTCGGGGGTGTACTCCCAGTCGCTGCGATAGTGCTGGGCCAGCAACATCAGGCGCACCGCCATCGGATCGGCACCATCGGCGAGAAGCCGATGAACAAACACCAGATTGCCCAGCGACTTGCTCATCTTCTCGCCGTCGTAGGCCACCATCGCGGTGTGCAACGCGGCGTGGTCACACGGCCGATGAGACACCATTTCTGCTTGTAGCGCCGACATCGGATGATGCGGAAAGGCCAGATCGCTGCCTCCGGCTTGAACATCGAAGTCTGCGCCGAGGGTTGCCAGTGCGATCGCCGCACATTCGATGTGCCAACCGGGACGCCCTCGCCCGAGCGCCGAATCCCAGGCGGGCTCATCGGGCCGGGCCCGGCGCCACAGCAGCGCGTCGAGTTGGTGGTGCTTTCCGGCACGCTCGGGATCCCCACCGCGCTCGGCGAAAAGAGCCAAAGCCTGATCGCGAGGAAGCCCGGTTCGCTCCAACAGTCCGGCTTCGTCGACCCGGAAATACCAGTCGGGATACTCCGGGTCGGAAATCGCGTAGGCATCGCCGCCATCACGCAACGCGGTCGCGGTGTCGGCGATCATGTCCATGGCCTCCACGACACCGACGAAGTGGCTGGGTGGCAGTACCCGCAGGGCCGCCATGTCTGCGCGGTACAGCTCGATCTGCTCGATCGCCAGCTCCGCCCAGTCGCGCCCGGTCGCCGCGGCTCGCTCGAGCAGAGGGTCATCAACATCGGTGATGTTCTGGGCGTATCGGACGCCCAGTCCCGCGTCGCGCCAGGCCCGCACCAGAAGGTCGATGGTCACGTAGGTGAAGGCATGTCCCAGGTGGGTGGCGTCGTAGGGGGTGATGCCACAGGCATACAGCCGAGCCTCGCCTGTCTGGGGTCCCACCGCCACGAGGTCGCGGGTTCGCGGGTTGTACAAGTGCACCCGGTGAGCCGACGGCGGCAATTTGGGCACCGGCACCGCGTCCCAAGCTTGCATGGGGCGAGCCTACCTTTGGTGAGGGCCTAGGCTTGGCGCGGATCGAAAGGGGTCGTCAATGGGTTGGCTGGAAGCCATCGTGCTGGGAATCGTGCAAGGTCTCACAGAGTTTCTGCCCATCTCCTCCAGCGCACACCAGTCGATCATTGGTCAGTTGTTCTTCAGCGGTCACGATCCGGGGGCGGCCTTCACCGCCGTTACCCAACTGGGCACCGAGACCGCTGTGATCGTCTATTTCGCCAAGGACATTGGACGCATCATTTCGCGATGGTTCCTGGCTCTGTTCGGCCGCATTCCGCGCAATGACCCCGACGCCCGACTGGGCTGGCTGGTGATTCTGGGCTCCATCCCGATCGGCGTGCTGGGGCTGCTGTTCCAGGACTTCATCAAAACCGATCTGCGCAATCTGTGGATCACGGTGGCGATGTTGGCCGGTTTCGCCGTGGTGTTGTGGATCGCCGATCGAGTCGCCAAGACCGAGTACCAGCTTCACGAGATGACCTGGCTCGACGGTCTGGCGCTGGGTTTGGCGCAAGCGCTGGCGCTGATCCCTGGTGTGTCTCGAAGCGGCGCAACGATCGCTGGTGGTTTGTTCTTGGGCTACACCCGAGAGGCCTCGGCACGGTTCGCATTCCTGCTGGCCGTGCCTGCAGTGTTCATTTCAGGCCTGTATGAGTTGAAGGACATTCCCGGTGATCCGACGGTGAGTTGGGGACCGACGATCGTGGCCACGGTGATTTCCTTCGGGGTTGGCCTGGCTGTGATCCACTGGCTGCTGCGCTATGTCAGCAAGCACACCTTCTCGATCTTCGTGTGGTACCGACTCGCCCTGGCCGCTGTTGTGGCCGGGTTGCTGCTTGCCGGCGTGCTGCAACCCTAAGGTTGGGGCATGCAACAACGGGCCGTGGGACGCAGCGGTCTCCAGGTGTCCCGTTTGGGGCTGGGCACCCTCACTTGGGGTCGAGAGACCACGCTGAGTGATGCGCGCACGCTGCTGCGTAAGTTCGTTGCCGCCGGGGGCAATCTGATCGACACGGCAGCGGCGTATGCGGCCGGGGATGCCGAGCGCATCATTGGACGCCTGATTCGGGCCGGAGATGTGGCCCGCGATGACCTGGTGATTGCTACCAAGGCCGGCTTCGGTATTCGCGAGGGCCAGCGGGTCGTCGACACTTCTCGCACGACTCTGCTCGCCGATCTGCGCGAGTCGCTGCGTCGGCTGGGCACCGATCACATCGATCTGTGGCAGCTGCACGCCTGGGGCGATGCCCCGATTGAGGAGTCCTTGGCGGCTATCGATACCGCAGTCACTGCTGGGGATGTTCGCTACGCCGGGGTGAGCAACTTCGTAGGCTGGCAGACCGCCCAAGCTGCGACGTGGCAGGCTGCTTTTCCCGGGCGGACGCGACTGACCAGCATCCAGGTGGAGTACTCACTGCTCGCCCGGCGCGCCGAGGTGGAGGTGATTCCGGCGGCACGGGCTTTGGGGTTGGGTTTTTTCCCTTGGTCGCCTATTGGACGCGGGGTCCTCACCGGGAAGTACCGAACCGGCACACCGAAGAACTCCCGAGGTGCCAGCGACCACTTCGCCTGGTTCGTGGAGCCCTATCTGGAGCAGCGTTCCCGCGCCGTAACCGAGGCTGTCATGATCGCCGCCGATGGCTTGGAGTTCGAACCAGCCCAGGTGGCGTTGCTGTGGGTGCGCGATGCTCCTGGGGTCACCGCTCCCCTGCTGGGTGCGCGCACCGTTGCCCAGTTGGAGCCCTATCTGGCTGCCGAGGATTTGGAGCTTCCTGCCGAGATCGTCTCGGCCCTGGACGATGTCTCCGGCGGTCCGAGTTCGCTGCGGGTGGCCGAGGAGGACGAGCCGACCATCGGGCTGTTCTGAGCTATCAGCCGATGAGGTCAGCACGGTACACAGTGCTGTGCAGGGCGTACTCGAATCGCTCGCGGCCACGACTGTGCGGATGGGTGGCGACGAGGTTGCGGACGCCGGCGAGTACCTCTGATTGCTGCTGCAGCTCGGCGAGGATGTACCAACTTCGTGAAGTGACCATCGCCTCGATCTCGGCTGGGGTCATCATTCTTACCCGCGTGCGCTGATCGCGTTCGAACGCAGTGAACCCGGGCAAGTCAAGGACGGAGTCGTCGGCAACCATCTGCTCTGCCGGGGACGGGCCGATGATGGCGGCCAGTTCGGCGACGAATGGGTCGCTGGTGTCACGGGTGTTCCAGATCAGCCCCAACCGTCCGGCCGGACGCAGTACTCGGCCGATCTCAGGGCCAGCGGTGGCTGGATCGAACCAGTGCCACGCCTGCCCCACGGTGACGGCGGCCACGCTGTGATCCGGCAGCGGAATGGCATCGGCACTGCCGACCTGAGTCTGTGCAGCGTCGTTTCGCGCAAGCATCGCGGCGTCGGGATCGACGGCGATCACGGCGAAGCCCGCTCGAGCAACGGCTCGGCTCAGCTTTCCCGAGCCTGCGCCCAGGTCGAGAACAGGCCCACCGACACCGTCGAGCATCCAGGCGACGTGTTCGTCGTCGTACTCGGGCCGGCCCAGTTCGTAGGCGCCGACGTCGGTACCGAAGCTGGTGGCTCGCTCGATCGGCTCCATGGGCTTCAGGCTCGGTCCAGGAAGTCGTCCAGCACCGCGCAGCCGTGGGTCAGTGCCGAGATCGGGACGCGCTCGTCGACGCCGTGGAAGAGTGCGGTGAAGTCCAGCTCGGGCGGCAGTTGCAGCGGAGCGAACCCGAAGCAGCGCACTCCCAGGGTGGACCAGGCCTTGGCGTCGGTGCCGGCGCTCATCATGAACGGCAGCACCAGTGCTTCAGGGTCAGCGGCGGTCAGACTGGCGGTCATGGCGTCGACCACGTGGCCATCGAAGCTGGTCTCCACGGCGATGTCGCCATGGACGACCTCCAGGCGAACCTTCTCGCCGATCAGTTCTTTCAAGGTGGCGTGGAACTCGTCTTCGTACCCGGGCAGGAAGCGTCCATCCAGGCCTGCGGTGGCTTGGCCGGGGATGACGTTGACCATGTATCCGCTGTTGAGCATCGTGGGGTTCGCGGTGTTGGACACGGTCGCGCCGACCATGCGGGCGATCGAGCCCAGCCGGGCCAAGGTCTGTTCCACTTCGTCGGCCTTGATCGGGACGCCGAGTACATCCTCCACGCCCTCCAAGAACTGCTGCACCGAAGAGTGCAGCCGGATCGGCCACTCGTAGGCCCCGACCCGGCTCACGGCGCCAGCCAACTCGGTGATCGCGTTGTCGGAATTGCGCATCGACCCGTGTCCGGCGGTGCCTTCGGCGATCAGCTTCAGCCAGGCGATGCCCTTCTCGGCGGTTTGGATCAGGTAGAGGCGGCGACCGTTCACGGTCAGCGAGAATCCGCCGACTTCTCCGATGGCTTCGGTGCAGTCCGCGATTAGCTCGGGGTGCTTCTCGACCAGCCACTGCGAGCCCTTCTCACCGCCGGCCTCCTCGTCGGCGATGAAGACCAGCCGGACGGGACGCCGCGGCGGGCGTCCGCTGCGTTGGCGCTCGCGGACCACGGCCAGAATGATGGCGTCGAAGTCCTTCATGTCGACCGCGCCGCGTCCCCACACGTAGTCGTCGATGACTTCGCCGGCGAACGGATCAACCTGCCATTCGGAGGCGACCGCGGGCACCACATCGGTGTGGCCGTGAATGAGCAGCGGCGGCAGCGAGGTGTCACAGCCCTCAGGCTCCCAGTGCGCCACCAAGGTGGTGCGTCGGGACTCGGATTCGAAGACCTCACAGGTGATGCCCACCTCGTCGAGCTTGGCCGCGATGTACTCCGCAGCTTCCCGCTCACCCTTGGCGCCGTCGGGGCCGTAGTTGGAGGTATCGAAGCGAATCAGGTCCTGGCAAAGTCCAACGACTTCATCGGCGGCAGTCACGTGTGAGTCCATGAGGTCATCCTGCCACCGCCACCCGCAACACCCCCACAGCCGCCGAATCGCCAGGCCGGGTGTGCGTTGCTATAGTTTTGGGGCTGTCCGGGCTTGACCGGGCGGTACACCGGTCCGGGTGGCGGAATAGGTAGACGCGCTAGCTTGAGGTGCTAGTGCCCGTTATAGGGCGTGGAGGTTCAAGTCCTCTCTCGGACACTCAGCAGATGTGGCTCTGACTAGGAATACTAGTCGGAGCCACATGTGCGTTTCGGCACCCGACCGCAGCTGTGACGATTCTCGTGTCATCAAGTACTGAAATCGCATCTATTCGAGCACTGCGGCATCTGACAGAATGCGCACAGAAAATCGAAAAGGGAGTCGCTGCATGTCCGCAGTTCGCCGCTTGAGCGTGGGAACACTTGTCCTGGCACTTGGATTCAGCCTCTTGGGCGCCCCGCCGGCCCTCGCGCACGGCCCGTCCGGCGACGCCTCGATCTCCGCAACAGCCACAGCAACGAGCCGAAGCCTCTTCGCCTGGGGAGACAACACAGACTCCCCGATCGGCGACGGCACCTCGCACTTTCGCGCCACTGCCGTGCCGGTGAAGGGCCTGAGCAATGTCACCTCGGTCGCGCACTACATCAATGCCAGTTATGCCGTGACCGCCGACGGCGCCCTGTGGCGATGGGGTGCCATCCCGGCCGGAACCGTCGCGGACCCCGGCCGCACCGTTTTGCTGCGATCTCCTGCCAGAGTCACCGGGCTGCCGAGCGTGAAGTCCATCGGCATGGCGCAGTTCAGTGTTTATGCGCTCGCGACCGACGGCTCGGTCTGGACCTGGGAGAACATGGCCACGCCCACCAAGGTGGCCGGGCTATCCGAGATTTCGCGCGTCTTCGTGGACCTGAACGGGTGCGGCGGTCTGGCGCTGAAGCAAGACGCCACCGTGTGGGAGTTTCATTGCGCTGCCTATGCAGGTGGCGAGGTCGTGTCGCAGGTCAGTGGTATCGACAATGTGACCACCATCACCTCCGGCGATTGCCAAACAGAGGGCGACACTCGAAGGTCGTGGTACGCACTGGAGGGCGACGGCAGCGTTTGGGCGTGGGGCGACAATCGCGGTGCCCAGCTCGGCGACGGCAGCAAGACTTCTCGCACGACGCCCGCACGCATCGCGGGCCTGCCTGCAGCGACCCAGGTCACTGGCAATGCCTGTGCCGCCTTCGCCGTGACCACCACCGGAACCGTCTGGGCGTGGGGATCCAATGCCGGTTCACTGGGTGACGGAACCACCTCCACGCGTACCACCCCGATTCAGCTCACGACCTTGAGTCATGTCGTCGACGTCGTCGCCAACGGCGACGAGACCGGCTACGCCGATCGGTATGCCCGCCTGGCAGATGGCAGCGTCTCCTACTGGGGATGCGGCTGGACGCACCGCAATGGCGACCTCGCCGACACCTATCAGCGGTGCGGAAAGACTCCCTTGAAGCTGCCTGGCATTTCCGGAGTCCGCAAGATCGTTCCCTACTCGGTCTTCGGCGGTGGCAACTCCAGCGCATTCGGGACGTCAGCATCCGACGGTGCGTACGCGATCAAGACCGACGGCTCCGTGTGGGTCTGGGGCGGCCACGCCAGCGCCATGGGCCACTACTGCACGTCCGCAGCCGAGTGCAAAGTTCCCGTGGTCGCGAAGGTCTCGGGAGTGCGCGCGGTCATCGATGTGACTGGCTATGACGAGGGCGGCTACGCCATCGGCGCCCCGCCGCGAGTCGACGCCATTCGTACTCCGCTGACCACGGTCTACCTCAAGCAGCGCTCCAGTTACCGCCTGTTGGCTAGCGCTCAGTTGAAGAACACCACCTCAACCCAGCCGGTGAAGTTCCGCTCATCGAACGTCAAGGTTGTGACCGTCAGTTCCACGGGAAAACTGGTAGCCAAGAAGGTCCGCAAAGCAACCAAGGCGACGATCACCTTGCGCGTCGATGATGTTGTGAAGAAGGTCACCGTCTGGGTGGTGCCCCATCGTCAGTACCCGTCAGTCTCGATACGGATGCCCAAGGCTCTGGCAAAGGGCAAGGTGAGCTGGATCACGGCCTCCGCCGCCAAGGGCACGAACCCGACGATCCGCTTCACTTCGTCGAAGAAATCGGTCGCCACCGTCAACAAATACGGCAAGCTCGTCGCGAAGAAGAAGGGCAAGACCACCATCACGGTGAAGATCGGCGGTCGGACCATCAAGAAGGTCCTCAAGGTCAAGTGACGCGCTGTCGCCACTGGCCGACGGCTCTACGCTGCTGAGAACTCCACCGCAATCCGGGCCCCCACCTGGGCATTGTGCTTGACCAGCGCGATATTGGCGCGCAGCGATTCACCCTCGGAAAGCTCGACGATGCGTCCCAGCAGGTAGGGGGTGATTGCCGCCCCGATGATGCCTTTTCGCTCGGCTTCGGCGACCGCTTGGTTGATCAGGGCGCCGATCTCGGCTTCGGGGATTTCGTCGGCGACCGGGATGGGGTTGGCGATCACCAGGCCCCCGGCCAAGCCCAGGCCCCACTTGGCCTTCATGGCGGCGGCGACCTCGGCAGGGGCATCCATCCGCAGCGGGGAGGCAAAACCGCTGGAGCGGGAGTAGAAGGACGGGAAGTCATTCGAACCCACGGTGATCACCGGGACGCCGAGGGTCTCCAGCACCTCCAGAGTGCGACCGATGTCGAGCAGCGATTTCACCCCGGCGCTGACGACGGCCACATCGGTGAGGCTCAGTTCGGTGAGGTCGGCGGAGATGTCCATCGAGTCTTGGGCACCGCGATGTACACCGCCCAGTCCGCCGGTGACGAAGACCCGGATGCCGGCCAGCGCCGCCAGACGCATCGTGGAGGCGACGGTGGTCGCGCCGTGTTCCTTGCGGGCAACGACATAGGGCAGATCACGGATGCTCACCTTGCGAACATTGCCGTCCGAGCCCAGCAGGTCGAGTTCGGCGTCGTTGAGTCCGATGCGCGGCACCCCGTGCAGCACGGCGATGGTGGCCGGCACGGCACCGTGGTCGCGAATGATCTGTTCGACCTCGCGGGCGGTCTGCACATTCTTCGGATACGGCATGCCGTGGCTGATGATGGTGGATTCCAGCGCCACCACCGGCTTGCCGGACGCCAGCGCGTCACGAACCTCGTCGGCTACGGCGAGCATGGGGTGAGGGGTGGTCATAGTGCGGCTCCTTGCGATGAGGCGAGTGCCGCGCTGAACGCGACACCCAGGTCAGGTCGAACGGTGTGACCGCTGGCCACGGTCAGGGCCGCAGCGAGATGGCCGTGCCGCGCAGCTTCGGCAGGTTCTTCGCCGGCGAGCAGTCCGGAGACGAAGCCGGCGGTCATGGCGTCCCCGGCTCCGGTGACGTCGGCGACCTCGGCAGGTACGGCCGGAATAGCGACCGATCCGGTGGCACTGATCAGCACGCTGCCGGCCATCCCGCGGCTCACCCACACGTGCTGGACGCCGCGCTCCTGCAACTCCGTGGCAGCGGCCGCGATGTCGGCCTCGGTATCGGCGACCTCATGCCCGACGAGGGAACCGAGTTCGTCCACATTGGGCGTCACTGCGAAGACCGGACGCTCCGAGGCCAGAAGCGGCGCGATCCGGGCCGCTTTGGCCACGCTGACCGGCTCCACAACCACACGAACATCGGCATTCGCAGCCAAGGCCAACACCCATTCGGCGACGGCCACCGGAATATTGCCGTCCACAACGACCACATCAGCCCGGGAGATCAACTCCTGAGCCCGGCTGAGACTCGCAACTTCCATGGCATCGGTGGCGGCGAAGTCCGAGAGTCCGATCACCAGCTCACCGTCGGCATCCAGGGCGGCCAGATAGCTGCCGGTGGGATGCGGACTACTGGCCACCTGATCGACGTACACCCCGGATTCAGCAGTGAGCGCCAGCAGCTCCTGGCCGGCGGAATCAGCGCCGACCGCGGCCACTAGGTGCACCCGGCCGCCCAGTCGGGCGATCCCTTCGGCGATGTTGCGTCCCACTCCCCCGGGCGTCCGGCTGATCCGGCTGGGGTTCGAGGTGTGCAAGCGGGCTGCGGCCAGGCTTCTCGCCTTGACATCCCAAGCCGCACCGCCGACGACCACCGCCCACGGCTCGGCGCGCAAGATGTAGCCGCGCCCCACGATCTCGCCTTTTTGGCTCAGTGAGGACAGCGCCACCGCTATCGCACCCTTGGTCGTCCCCAGACTTCGGGCAAGCCCGGCCGCATCCAGCATCGGCTGCGCCTGCAGCAAAGCAAGAATCTCGCGCTCACGAGGACTCAAGGACATACTCAACATTATTAGCCTGACTTGATTCTCTTAGCAATCAGGCACTCCCACAGAGTCGACGACAGCAGCGAAGCCCCTGAAGAGGATCGACGTCAACAGCGGCGGACAACCACACGCCCGACGCTCACTCTGATACCCCATGGGGTATAGTCCCCTGCGACCGGATACCGCGACACGAGGACCAGGAACCGATGAGACGCCAATCACCCAGAGCAGGCGAACCATGGGTGAACTGACCATCCTGGGGGCCTTCCTGGGCGGGCTGGTCTCCTTCCTCTCCCCCTGTGTGCTGCCGGTCATCCCTGCCTACGTTTCGGTGGTCACCGGACTCAGCGCAACCGCAATCCAAGAAGGCGGACGCGCACGCTTCGGCCAAGTGATGAAGACCTCGCTGGGCTTCATTCTCGGTTTCAGCACGGTCTTCGTGCTGATGGGGCTGTCCATCACCGCTGCAGGTCAGGCACTGTTCACCCACCGCGCGCTGCTCACCCAGATCTCGGGCATGGTGGTGCTGGCGATGGCGCTGTTCCTGCTCGGCTCGCTGTTCTTGAAAGCACCCTGGCTATATCAGGAAGCCCGCTGGCATCCTCAACTCGACAAGTTCGGCCCCTTTGCAGCCCCGGTAGCCGGGGTCGCTTTCGGCTTCGGCTGGACGCCTTGTGTCGGCCCGGTGCTGACCAGCGTGCTCGCGGTGGCAGCAGGCAGCGGCGATCTGTGGCTCAGCACCATGATGCTGGTGGCCTATTCGGCCGGACTGGCCGTCCCCTTCCTGCTGGCGGCCCTGGCCATGGACCGAGTTGCCGGCGCCTTCGGCTTCGTGAAGCGGCACTTCTTCGGCATCACCGTGGCCTCGGCGATCATCCTGGCCATCTTCGGAGCCCTGCTCGCGTTCAACCGCATGGCCTTGGTCACCACCGCCACCCAATCATTCCTCGAAACCATCGGCCTGGGCGGGCTGCTGGGGCTCGGCTAATCGGAAAGGTCACCACACACCATGGGCAGCAAGCCAACGAACACCGCACCTACGCAGTCGCGACGGGCCGCGCGGATCGCCGAGCTGGAGCGGCAGGAACGTCGCGGCAAGCTCACCAAGGCGGTCATCGTCGCTGCCCTTGCCGCAGTGCTGGTCGGGGTGGGCATTTTCGCGTTCGCGGGCAACAACGCCGCACCGGCCACCGACGATTCCGGTGCGGAATACCTGGCCAACAAGGGGAACTTCCGTCTGCCGGGACTGATGGATGCCAGCAAGACGGTTGCCTTGACCGACTTCAAAGGCACGCCGGTCGTCGTCAACTTCTTCGCCTCCTGGTGCGTGTACTGCAATGAGGAACTGCCGGGCTTCATTCAGGTAGCCAAAGCCACCGAAGGGAAAGTCGCCTTCGTCGGAGTCAACACCGGCGATCCCGGCGACGGCGTCGCCATGGCCAAGCGGTTCGATCTGGCTGGCAACGGCTTCACCCTCGCCAAGGACATTGGCACCGAGCCGGCCTCTGATCTGTGGACGTCCTACGGCTCCCAGGGCCTCCCGGTCACCGCTTTCTATGACGCCGAGGGCAAGCTCGTTGACTTCTCTGGCGGCATGCTGACCCAGGCCGAACTCGCCCAGCGCATCACCAAGAACTTCGGCGTGGACGCCACCGCCCCGGATGCCGCCACCGTTTCAGCACCCGTGATTCCGCTGATTCCCAAGGGTGTCTACGAGCTTCTCAGCGCCCACGGCAACACCACCGACTACTTCGCCATTGATCTGCGTCCAGCCGAGGATTTCGCAGCCGGTCATATCTCCGGAGCGCGCAGCTTCCCCGGCGCAACCCCGCAGACTGTCGTGAAGCAGGCCGCCGAGCTGAGCAAGGACGGCAGCTATTTCGTGTATGACGCCGATGGCGCCTCAACCGAAGCGGTCGGCGAAGCGCTCAACAAGGCGGGCTTCAAGCACATCTACTACCTCGAAGGCGGCATGGCAGCCTGGACCCAGGCCGGAGGTCCCACGGGCCCCTGATCACTTGCGGGCTAGGCTTTTGCCATGAGCCCCAAGGCAACGCCGCCGGCGGATAGTCATGACCTGATTCGGGTCCACGGCGCCCGCGTCCACAACCTGAAGAACGTCAGCATCGAGATCCCCAAGCGACGCCTGACGGTGTTCACCGGGGTGTCGGGTTCGGGCAAGAGCTCGCTGGTCTTCGGAACCATCGCCGCTGAGTCGCAGCGGCTGATCAACGAGACCTACTCCTCGTTCATCCAAGGCTTCATGCCATCACTGGACCGACCCGATGTGGACTTCCTGGACGGTCTGACCACCGCGATCATCGTCGACCAAGAACGCATCGGCGGAAATCCACGCTCCACCCTGGGAACCGTCACCGATGCCAACGCGATGCTGCGCATTCTGTTCAGCAAGCTCGGCGAGCCTCACCTCGGCTCACCGCAGGCGTACTCCTTCAATGTGGCCACCGCGCGTGCGGGCGGTGCGATCACCATCGAACGCGGGCCGGGCAAAGCGGTTGCTCAGAAGGTGAGCTTCACCGCGATCGGCGGCATGTGCCCGCGCTGCGAGGGGCTGGGCACCATCAACGACTTCGACCTCACCCAGCTCTACGACGAGTCCAAGACCCTCACCGAGGGGGCGATCACCGTGCCCGGCTACAGCGCGGACGGCTGGTACGGCCGCATCTTCGCCGCAGTGGTGCCTGCCGACAAGCCGATCTCGGCATTCACCGAGCGGCAACTCCATGAGTTCCTGTACGGCGAACCGCGCAAGATCAAGGTCGAGGGTGTGAACCTCACCTATGAAGGTCTGATCCCGCGCATTCAGAAGTCGATCCTGAGCAAGGATGTCGAGGCGATGCAGCCTCACATTCGGGCGTTCGTGGAACGGGCGGTGGTGTTCATCACCTGCCCGGATTGCGACGGAACCCGGCTGAACGAGGGCGCCCGCTCCTCGACGGTGGCCGGCATCAACATTGCCGAGGCTTGCGCGATGCAGATCTCCGATCTGGCCGAGTGGGTGCGGGCCCTGGACGAGCCGTCGGTCGCTCCCCTGCTGGTGAATCTGCAGCACCTGTTGGATTCCTTTGTCGAGATCGGCCTGGGTTACCTGAGCCTGGATCGTTCCTCGGCGACCCTGTCCGGCGGCGAGGCGCAGCGGGCCAAGATGATTCGGCATCTGGGTTCGTCACTGACCGATGTCACCTATGTCTTCGACGAGCCGACCGTCGGGCTGCATCCGGCCGACATCCAGCGCATGAATGTACTGCTGTGCCAACTGCGCGACAAGGGCAACACCGTGCTGGTGGTCGAGCACAAGCCTGAGGTCATCGCGATCGCCGACCACATCGTCGATCTCGGACCAGGTGCTGGCGGCGACGGCGGCGAGGTCTGTTTCGAGGGCAGCGTGGCGGACCTGCGCGGCTCCGACACCATCACCGGGCGCCATCTCAGTGACCGCACGAAGCCCAAGGACCGGGTGCGCACACCGCGCGGCACGCTCGAGTTGCGCGGAGTCACCAGCCACAACCTGCGCGGCGTCGATGTGGACATTCCGCTGGGGGTGCTCGCCGTCCTGACCGGCGTCGCCGGCTCGGGCAAGAGTTCGCTCATCGATGCCGCAGTCGCGCCCCGCGACGGCGTGGTCACCATCGACCAAAGCCCGATCCGCGGCTCTCGACGCAGCAATCCGGCTACCTACACCGGCGTATTGGAACCCATCCGCAAAGCCTTCGCGAAGGCCAACGGCGTGAAACCGGCCCTGTTCAGTGCCAACTCCGAAGGCGCCTGCCCGGCCTGCAACGGCGCCGGAGTGATCGTCACCGAACTGGGCGTGATGGCCAGTGTCAGCACTACCTGCGAAGAATGCGAAGGACGCCGGTATCAAGCAGCCGTCCTGGAGTACCGCTTCGGCGGCGCCAGCATCGTTGACGTCCTGGAGATGTCGGCGGCCGAAGCCGCCGCCTTCTTCGCCGGCAGCGAAGCCAAGCTCCCCGCAGCCACCAAGCTCCTGGATCGCCTGGTCGATGTCGGCCTGGGCTATGTGCATTTGGGCCAAACCCTCACCTCGCTGTCCGGCGGTGAACGCCAGCGCCTGAAACTGGCCTCCCAGATGAGCGAAGGCGGCGAGATCTACGTCCTCGACGAGCCCACCGCAGGCCTGCACCTGGCCGATGTCGAACAACTCCTGGCCCTGCTGGATCATCTCGTCGACGCCGGCAAGTCGGTGATCGTGGTCGAGCACCACCAAGCCGTCATGGCTCACGCCGACTGGATCATCGATCTGGGCCCCGGTGCCGGCCACGACGGCGGCCAGGTGGTGTTCACCGGAACTCCTGCAGACCTGATCGCGTCGGCATCAACCCTGACTGGCCAACACCTAGCCGCCTACACCAGCAGCTAGCCCCACCAATCACCTCATCGGCTCTCCCCCTTCCCCCGGCTGGTTGAGGAGGCCCGCAGGGCCGCCTCGAAACCCCGCAAGGTCGTCTGTGGACCGGCGCCGGAGGTTTCGAGACGCTCACTACGTTCGCTCCTCAACCAGCCGAGGCATGAACTCCTGGCTAAACACAGCCGCCACCACACCAACGCACGCAAAAAGTCAGCGGCCACCCGCCGCAAGCGTCGAGACCCTCACCTCGCAGCCAGCCACACCCTCCCCGGCTGGTTGAGGAGGCCCGAAGGGCCGTCTCGAAACCCCGCAACGCACGCAGAAAGTCAGCGTCCAGCCACCGGAGGTTTCGAGACGCTCACTACGCTCGCTCCTCAACCAGCCGAGGCATGAACTCCTGGCTAAACACAGCCGCCACCACACCAACGCACGCAAAAAGTCAGCGTCCATCCGCCGCAAGCGTCGAGACCCTCACCTCGCAGCCAACCACACCCTCCCCCCGGCTGGTTGAGGAGGCCCGAAGGGCCGTCTCGAAACCCCGCAACGCACGCAAAAAGCCAGCGTCCAGCCACCGCAGGTTTCGAGACGCTCACTACGTTCGCTCCTCAACCAGCCGTGAGGTGAGCTCTCACAGACCGTCACGGGCCGAACACTCCCCACACAAAGACGTAGCCCTGGCTCAGCGTCCACAGGCCAGGGCTACGTGCTCAGGGGGAAGGATCAGGCCGGCTGCAACTCCCGGTGTTCATCCTTGGCCAGGCCGTAGAAGAACAGCGCAACCGGCCGGTACATCACGTGGGCGAACTTGGTGAAGGGCATGAACAGCACCAACTCCATCGCGATCGCCACATGCACGAGGAACAGCACGTAAGACCACGGCTGCGGCTGAGCTCCCGGGAACAACAACGAGACCTCGATGATGAAGCCGGTCAGACCGGTGATCCACAGCATCCACAAGAACAACCAGTCCGACGGTGAGCTGTGCTGCGCGGCCGCGCTGACCTTCTGGTAGCGGTTGATCATGAACCAGCTGACGCCGTACATCATGGCCAGCCCACCCAGGGTGCCGATGGTGCGAGCCACTGGAGTGATCGCCGCTTCTGCCACAGCCTCGGGGACCCCGATGATGTCACCGGCGTAGTGAATCAGCGTCGCGGCGAACAAGGCCAGGAAGCCCCACAGCGTCAGGGTGTGGATCAACCAACGACGCCGGTACAACGGTTCGACCGGATTGTCGTCGGCGCAGTCCTCTCGGTAACGCTTCTGGCCCAGCGACTCGACGCCGATGGAGTACCACAGTGCTCGGAAAGTGCGCCCCCAGGCAGCCTTGGAACCGAACAGCGATTTCGCCGTCACACCGTCGCGCTTGGCGGTCGCTCGAGCCATCATCGCGAGATTGAAGACCGCGATCAGCGCGACCAGGATCATCACGACCAGACCGACGGTATGGATCCACTCGTACGGCACTCCGAAGACCAACCGGGCTCCTTCTTCAGCCTGCACCGAAGCGAAGAAGCCTCCGAAGATCGCCAGTCCCACCAGGGAGATGATCACTGCCGCAACCGGGCTGGTGTACATCGCCCGAGCGATCCGGGTCTTGTCCAGCTTGGCGATGGCATAGCGGCGAGCGGTTGCCATGAACTCCGACGGATCGGCTTCCTGCGGACACCGATCGGTGCACATTCCGCACTGGTAGCAGGTCCACAGCTCCTTGCTGGTCACCAGTTCGTCGGTGAGCCCTACCTGGGCCAGCCGAATGAACCGGCGCGGGAAGGTAGCGTCATTGTCGGCCAACGGGCAGATCGCAGTGCAGTTGCCGCAGGAGAAGCAGGCGTTGATGTCGGGCGCCCCGAACTTCTGCAGGTCGCTCATCAGATTGGGATTGACCACAGTAGCCATGGTCACACCTGCCTTCCGGTGGCTTTGTAGGAGTAGTAGCCGTCTTCCTCATCACCGTCTTCGATCAGGAAGCCATAGCGGCGCATCCCCATCACCCAGTACAGAACCTCGTGGGCGGGGAAGCCGATCTTCTCGGCGATCTGGGGAACGGTCAGCGCTTCGTCGCCCACCGCTTCCAGGATCGGCTTGTGCATCAGCGTCTCCTCGCGAATCACTTCGCGAACATCACGCAGCGTCTGGCTCATGCCACCGGCTCCTTCACTGGCATCTCGGTCACGACGAGTTCTTCGATCGCGGCCTTCATCTGTTCATCGGTGTAGCCGAGCAGGTCGATCGCATCGGCACCACACACCGGGATGCAACCGCCGCAGCCCTTACAGGTGGCCGGATCGACCGATGCGATCTGGCGTCCATCCCATTCGATGCTGGTGATCGAGTCATAGGGGCAGGCGGTCAGGCACTCACCACTGCCGGTGCACTTGTCGGGATCGACAACGGCCACCAGCGGTTCGAGTTCGGCGAAACCCTTCTTCAGCAGCGCCGCACTCTGGGCGACGGCGGCCAGTCCGGCCGACACGCTCTCCCCCATCGTTCGGGGAGCCTGGCAGCAGCCGGCGATCATGACGCCGTCGACGACGGTCTCGACCGGGCGCAGCTTCGGGTGGATCTCATTGAAGAAGCCGTCACTGCCCAGCGGCAGCTTCAGCAGGTCGATCAGGGTCTTGTTCTCTCGCGGCACCATGCCGGTCACCAACACCACCAGGTCCACCGGGAGCGTGAGCTCAGCATGGCCGGTGAGCAGGTCGGTCACGGTCACTCCGAGGACGCCGGAATCCAGCTTGGCAACCTCGGGAGGAGTGTCCGGGTCGAACTTTACGTAGACCGATCCAGCTTCCCTGGACTCGTTGTAGGTGAGTTCGTTGCGACCATAAGCCCGAATGTCACGATAGAGGTGATACTGGCGAATGCCCGGATCCAGCGAACTGACCAGCGAGGAGGCGTGGATCGCTGCCGTGCAGCAGTACTTCGAGCAGTACTCGTTGCCGCCGGCTTCCTGCCGAGAGCCCACACAGTAGATGTAGGCCACCGACCGCACCGGACGGCCGTTGTAGCTCAGCGGGCCCGATCCAGTTGCGTCCACCAGTTCCTTGAACTGTGGCAGCGTCACCACACCATCCATGCCGTAGCCGTACTCGCCGTCGTCGGGGTTGTAGGAGTCGAACCCGGTGGCGACGATGATCGAGCCGACTTCCAGGTTGAGTACCTTGTCCCCGCCCTCGCGATGCAGCGTGATCTCCACCTCATAGTTGCCGAAACTGCCGGCTTTGCTGGTCAGTTCAGCGGCGGTGTAGACCGTCACGTCACGGCGGTCCTTGACCTCATCGATCAAGGTGGCGACCTGTTCCTTACCGGAGTCCTCGTGGGGGAACATGGCGCCCAGCTTGCCGACCCAGCCGCCCAACTCGGGCTGTCGCTCGATCAGGATTGCATCGATGCCCAGGTCGGCCAGACCCTTCGCGGCGCGCAGGCCGGCAATGCCGCCTCCGATGACCAGGGTGCGCGGCACCGTGTTGACCCGCAGCGGCACCAACTCATCGGACAACCGACTCTTCGCCACACCCGAACGCACCAGGCCGATGACCTTCTCCGTAGCTCCGGCCTTGTCGTGCTGGTGCACCCAGGAGGCCTGCTCGCGCACATTGACCTGCGTGTAGGCGTAGGGGTTCATGTCGGCACGCTTGGACACATTCCGGAAGGTCGTCTGGTGCAGCTTGGGTGAGCACGAGGCCACCACCAGGCCGTCCAGTCCGTTGGCCTTGATCGCCTGGATCATGTCCTGTTGCGTGCCGTCAGAGCAGGCGAAGATCGGATCATCGCTGATTACGACGTTCGGTTCGTCGGCCAGCGCATCGCGAACGGCTTCGACATCCACATAGTCGGAGATGTTGCCGCCGCAGTGACAGATGTAGACACCGATGCGGCGATCCTCAGGGGCTGTCTTGTCGTGTTTGGCGGGCTCGGGGGTGGCCTGTGTGGCCTCTGGCTCGCTCATACCAGCGCCTCCTGTTCTGCGAAGTGTTGGTGTTCCAAGTGGGCAGCCACCTGGGCGACGGCCGCGCCGGCGTGCAGGATGGTGTCCACGATGTCCTTGGCTCCTGCCGAGGTCCCGGCCACGAACACTCCGGGAATGTCGGTCTGTCCGGGACTGATCTCCGAACTGGGCTCGGCCACGTAGTAGTACTCGTCGAGCCCCAACGGGGTGTCGCCGAACAGCTTCTCGACGTCCCGGTTGGGCTGGATGCCGACCGCCAACACCACGAGGTCATAGCTGGCCTCAACGATGTTGCCGTCGCCATCGATGTCCTCATAGCGCACCAGCAGGTCACCATTGGGTTCTTCGGTGATCTTGGAGACCCGACCCTTGATGTACTGCGCACCCATGTCCTGGGCTTGGGTGTAGAACTCCTCGTACCGCTTTCCGGCGGCTCGCATGTCCATGTAGTGCATGGTCACGTCGGCCAATGGCAGGGCACCCATGATGAGCTGGTTCTGCTTGATGGAGTACATGCAGCAGAACTTCGAGCACAGCGGGTTGCCGACAGTCTTGTCCCGGGATCCGGTACAGGAGATGTAGGCGATTCGCTCGGGTTCCTTGCCGTCGGAAGGCCGCAGCACCGTGTTGAACGGACGCGTGGGTGCCAGCAACCGGTCCATCTGCATCGCCGTGATCACATTCGGATAGCTACCGAAGCCATATTCGGGCTTGAGATCGGCTGCGAACAGCTTGTGACCGGTGGAGACCACCACCGCACCGACTTCGACCTTGGTGGTCGTGTCGCGCTGGCTGAAGTCGATCGCGAAGGCCGGGCACTTCTTCGCACACTCCTGGCATTCCGAGCACACACCGCAGTCGAGGCAGGACCCGGCACCGGCCCGCATGGCTTCCTCAGCCAGCGGCGATTCGATTTCGCCGAAGTCGCCGGCCGTGGCCACCAGGTTCACCTCGCCGACGACCTGGTCGCGGTGAGTGATGCGGCTGTGTCGTCCCAACACATCGCGATGCTTGGTCGTCGACAGCTTGGAATCCTGGTCGAACCCGTCCAGAGACTCCCCTGCCAGGAACCGATTCACCATGTAGGCGGCCCGGCTACCCGAACCGACTGCGCGGGTCACCGTGGACAACCCGGTGGCGACATCGCCGGCGCCGAACAGCCACGCAGACTTGGTCTGCATCGTCTTGCGGTTGGTCTGTACGCGACCTTTGGCCACGCCTCCCAACTCAGCGAACACGGTTTCGTCGGGTTCCAGACCCATGCAGGTGATCACCACCTCAGCCGGGTACTCGCTGACAGCCGGTGTCTGCGCCGGAGCCGCTTCGCCATCCTTGACCGGGGGCAGAATCTGCTCACCGGCCACGGCGCGAACCGACCCGTTGGCGGTGAGTACTTCAGTCACGCGGGTGGCCAATACGAAGACCACACCCTCGGTCTCGGCCTCGGTGTACTCCACTTCGTGGGCGGCCAAACCGCCGGGCTTGGCCGGCTCAGCGATCACGGTGGCACTGGCGGCCCCCATGCGCAGGGCGGTGCGGGCGGCATTGGTGGCGACCACATCGCCGCCCACAACCACAACCTGCTTGCCGGACAGATCCAGCGGGCGATCATTCGCGGCATCCTTCAAGAAGGGCAACCCGGCGATAACACCCTCGGCATCCGCGCCCGGCACCGCCAACGGAAGCTGACGGTTGGTTCCGGTAGCCAGCACGACCGCGTCGAAGCCCTGATCCTTCAGCTTCTGCAGGTCCTCGATCGGGGAGTTGCAGATGATCTCCACGCCGATCGCGGTGAGGTTGGCGATATCGGCGTCGACGACGTCCTTCGGCAACCGGAAGGCCGGAATGCCGTGCCGGGCCTGTCCACCGGGAGTCTCGGCTGCCTCGAAGATCGTCACCTTGTGACCCTCCCGAGCCAACCGCCAGGCGGCAGTCAGGCCGGCGGGACCGGACCCGACGATAGCCACGGACTTTCCGGTCGGTGCCGCCACCGTGACGCCGGGGCCCTCGCCCTTGGCGTAGTGGTCATCAGCGACGAAACGCTTGATCAGGCGAATCGGGACGGTGCCTTCCACCTGTCCGCGAGTACAGCCGTTCTCACACGGTGCGTAACAGGCACGACCCAGTGTTCCCACCAATGGCGTGATGTCGAGGTTGAGCTGGAAGGCCTCCTCGTACTTGCCGGTGCGGGCCAAGGAGACATAGCCATGGGCTTTGATGCCTGCCGGGCAGGCCGCGATGCACGGGGAGGTTCCGGTGCGATCCAACACAGCCTTCTTCGGCACTGCCTGCGGGAAGGGAATGTAGGCCGCTCGTCGCGGAGCCAAATCGGCGTTGAACTGGTCGGGCACAGCCACTGTGCATTCATTCTGACAAACGTCGCACCCGGTGCAGGCGGACCAGTCAACAAACTTGGCTTTCTCATTCACCGAAACTGCGAAGGTGCCATCAGCATTTCTGCTGATGTTCTCGACCTCGCTGTAGGTGAGGGTCTTGATGTTCGGGTGGTTAATGGTGGTCGACATTTTCGGCCCCGAGATACACGAGGCGCAGTCCAGGGTCGGGAAAACCTTGCTCAGCAAGATCATCCGGCCGCCGACGCTGGCCTCCTTCTCCACCAGTAACACCTGGTAGCCCATGTCGGCCAGCTTGATCGACGACTCCATGCCGCCGATACCGCTGCCCACCACTAGGACGTCGTAGTCCATCACGGTCTCCTTGGAAATGAGGGCGGGAACGCCCGATTAGATGAACAGATTGACGTTCGACTCGTCGGCCTCACCCAGGTAGGTGGCCACGCCGGCGTACTCGATGCCGTCAATGAGCTCTTCCTTGGCGATGCCCAACACGTCCATGGACATGGTGCAGGCGATCATCTTGATGCCCTGCTCCTGGGCGGTCTCGATCAATTCCGCAACAGTCATGACGTTCTCATCCTTCATGACCTTCTTCATCATTCCGCGCCCGGCGCCGGCGAAGTTGAACTTCGACAAAGGCAACTTTTCGGCGTTCTTCGGAAGCATTCCACCGAACATCTTCTGAAGCGTGCTGGTCTTCTTCCCAACAGCCGCAGGCTTTCCGTCTTTCCGAAGGGCCGAGAGGCCCCAGAAAGTGAAGAACATTGTGACTTCATCATCCATTGCGGCTGCGCCATTAGCGATAATGAAGGCCGCCATCAGACGGTCATACTCTCCACTGAATACAATGATGGTCTTTTTGGACATCGCTGTCACCAGCTTTCAGGGTTGCTCCGCGCGAGCCGGTCAGGCCGCGGAGGTATTGGCGCCGAGAGCCTTGAGGGTTTCGGCAAATTCACGCATGTAGTTAGCGAAAGGTTCTGCACAGACCGAGCAGACCGCCGCCATTTTGAGTCGAGACGGTGAGATGTTCCGCGCCGCCATCATTTCCTGGGCCTGCGAGATGATCTTCGCGGTTCGTTCCGCGCAGTCCGGCAGGTAGGAGCACTCTTCGCCATCAGAGGCCACGAAGACCCCGTCGAATCCCTTGTCAAGGGCGTATACCAACCACGCGGGCTTGAGTCCACTACTGCATGGCACAGCCATGGTTTGGACCGATGCCGGGTACTCCAGATGCCGACTGCCAGCCAGGTCGATGCCGGGATCGGAGATGTTGATCGTGGAGAAGACCAGGATCCGTGGGTTGGTTACGCCTGCAGCTGCTGCGGGCGTCATCGCTTACTTCGCCTTGCGCAGGAACAGGTTGATGGAACCAGCTTCTTCAAAGGACCCGAGGTATTCGTGCCCCATCTTCTTGCACCAAGCCGGAATATCCTTCAGGGTGCCGGAATCGGTGGCGAGGACTTGCATCACATTGCCGACCGGAACGCCGCCGATCTGCTTCTTTGCCGCCAGGATGGGGCCCGGGCAGGAGACGCCTCGGGCATCAACAACAACAGGAGACTCGAGAGCCTTGAGTTCTTCTACGGACGCTGACATTGCCTGTAACTCCTAGTTCTGTCGGAGCCGCTTTGCTCCAACACCGTCAGGCTACACCCCGGGGGGCATCTTCTGCGTACTTTCACGTATGTTTTGAGACAATCTCGATGGCCGCCGAACCGGCGTCTCACTACGATTTACGCAAACGAAGTGTTGCGGATTCGAGGGTGTCCGGCGCCGCGGCGCCGGGCCGCGTGACGACCCGTGGATGGCGTCGTTCGCCATAGCTCTGCGGACACAGACGAGGGGCGGTGAGACTGGTGTCTCTGCCGCCCCTCGACGTAGCGATGATGTGAACCAGGTCAGTCGCTATCCACCGATCTCGGCTCGCGCGAACAGCGGCTGCTCCCCCCTGTGTCCCTTTCAGACTAGGACGGGTCCTGATGCCTTAAAAAGTCCCCAGATGGGCTACACCTCTCGGCTGATGCCTCAGTGCGGCTCTCGTGGCGGCAGCCGCCACGACCCGCTGCGGTCCTGCCGCAACAAGTCCTCCTCGGCGAGCCGGTTGAGAGCCGCAAGGCAGACCGGCAGGGATACCGCGGCACGCACCGCGAGGTCGCCGGCCGAGACGCTCCCCCGCCCGGGGACCATTTCGTAGACACGCAGTTCCTCCGCAGAAAGCAGGTCGGTGGGTCGGGCGGTCGTCGCGCCGGCCGGCGCCATCGGTTTGACTGGTGCGACCATTTCCAGAATCTCGGCACCACTGCTCACCAGAACTGCTTCGGCTTCCCGAATGAGGCGATGCGGCGTCACCGAGGTGGCACTGGTGATCGATCCGGGCACCGCCATCACCGGACGATGCAGTGCGGTTGCCCACGACACCGTGTTCCGGGCCCCGGAGCGTGCCGCGGCCTCCACCAGCACCGTTCCCTTGCTCAGCGCGGCGATCAGTCGATTCCGCGCCAGGAAGCGAACCCGAGTGGGGTGCTCCCCCGGTGGCAGTTCGCTCACCAACAAGCCCTTTTCCACAATTCGCTCGAACAAGGAGCGATGGCCGCCGGGATAGGGCTGGTCCAACCCGCCTGCCAGCACGGCCGCGGTGGGAGTTCTTCCTGCCAGTGCACCGCGATGGGCCGCGGCGTCGATTCCGTAGGCTCCGCCGGAGATGATCGTCCAGCCGGCCTCCGACAGTTCGATGCTCAGGTCGGCGGCGACGTGTTCACCGTAGGCCGAGGCCGCCCGCGATCCGACGATGGCCACCGACGTATCGGTCAGTTCTGCCAGTTCGGCGCGACCCCGTACCCACAGGCCGATGGGGACCCCTGCCAACTGGTGAACGCTCTCGCAGTGGTCGAGCTCGCTGAGGGATTGCGGCCATTCCGGATCTCCCGGCATGACGAATCGCTGACCGGTTTCGCGAGTCCGCGCTACCAACTGCTCGGGATCGAGCCGCCGGGCGCGGGCCGCGATTCCCGACCCGGCATCAGAATCCAGGAGTCCGGCCCACACCTCCTCGGCGTCGAACTCGGTCAGTGCTTCACTCAATGCCGGGTGTCCGGGCTCTGCGACCGCTGCCAGGCACAGGCGGGCCAGTCTTTCGGTCATCACAGTGATCCTCGCGCAAGATCCTCACCGCGGCGCATCGCCAGTGCCGTGTGGAGGTGATCCAGGCCTGGTCGGTCGGCGCCGGCGAGATCGGCAATGGTCCAGGCGAGCCGAAGTACCTTGTCGACACCGCGGGCCGAGAGCTGCCCGGTGGCCAGTGCTTGCGTGAGGCGTTCTACACCGTCGGGCTGTGGCAACTTTTTGCGCAGCACCACCCCCGGAACCTCAGCATTGGTCCGCCAACCCAGCTCGGCCAGTCGATGGTGTTGACGGTCCCGCGCGGCCAACACCCGTTGGGCCACCACAGCGCTGGAGTCGCCGGACACTTCACCGCCCAGTATCCCGGCCCGCACCGGACGTACCCGCTGGTGAATATCGATCCGATCCAGGATCGGCCCCGACACCCGCGAGGCGTAACGGCGCACCGCCATCGGGGCACAGCGGCAGTTCGCGCCCGGTGTATCGGCCAATCCGCACGGGCAAGGATTGGCAGCCAAGACCAGCTGAAAGCTCGCCGGGTAGACCGCCGTGGCCGAGGCCCGCGCCAGCACCACCCGACCCGACTCCAACGGCACCCGCAACGCCTCCATGACCCGAGGCGGGAACTCGGGGGCTTCATCCAGAAAGAGCACACCGCGGTGGGCTCGCGAAATCGCACCCGGTAGCGCCACCCCGGCACCGCCGCCCACCAGGCTGGCCAGCGAGGCGGAGTGGTGTGGGTCGGCGAACGGTGGCCGGCGGATCAGTCCGTCGTCGAGGATCTCACCACTGAGCGAGTGCACCGCCGAGACCTCCAAAGCCTCGGACTCGCTGAGATCGGGCAGCACCGAGCTCAGTCGCTGAGCCAGCAGGGTCTTGCCGACGCCGGGCGGCCCGTGCAGGTAGAGATGATGTCGACCTGCGGCGGCGACCTCCAGCGCCCACTTGGCTTCTTCTTGGCCCGCAACATCGGCCAAATCCGGCGCGGCGGCAGCATGAACCTCATTCGGCCGCGATGTGGCTGGCATCGGCTGTCCCGGTCCGCCTGCCAGGATGTCGCCCAGATCGGCCAGATCGGCAGCCCCAAGCACCTGCAGACCCGATACCAGCGAAGCCTCCCGGAGCTGGACGGCAGGTACGACAGCGCGCTCCAATCCCTCAGCGGCGGCGGTCAGCAGCAGCGGCAGCAGGCCGCGTACCGCCCGCACCCGTCCGTCCAGACCGAGTTCACCGAAGATGGCCAATCCCGCCAGGGCCTGCGGATCACATTTGCCTTCGGCGGCGGCCACCGCGGCCGCTATTCCCAGGTCGTAATGGGATCCGGCCTTCGGCAGCGTCGCCGGCGACAGGTTGATCGTGACCGGCCCCGAGGGCCAGCCGACACGAGTGGTGGCCATCGCGGCCCGGCAGCGGTCCTTGGCCTCCTTCAAGGCCGTATCCGGCAGCCCGACCATGCGGGTGCTGGGCAGCCCGGAGCCGATGGCGGCCTCGATGTCGATGACTGTGCCAGCCATCCCCACCAACGCGACACTCACCGCAGTGGCCTGACGCATCAGCAGATCCCTCGCCGATGATCGATCACGGCTGAGCCACGCGCCTGCAGCAGCACTCCGATCGCGTCGATCCTGATCTCACCGACCCGACGTCGCTGCAGCTGCAGCCAATGGTGGGCGAGTTCACGCAGCTTGGCCATCTTGGTCGCCGTGATCGCCTCGATCGGTAGGCCGTAAGCGGTGCTGCGACGCGTCTTGACCTCACAGATGACCACCACCGGCGTGCGCCCCGGCTCCACCGCGATGATGTCGAGTTCGCCGGCGGAACAGCGCCAGTTCCGCTCGATGATGCGCCAGCCCAGACTCGCGAGATGCGCCGCCGCCAGATCTTCCCCGGTATGCCAGACTTCGTCCCTGTCCACCGTCAACCACCTCCGGTGGTGACTATCGGGATCAGCGAGGGTTAGCGGTCAGCGCCGCAGCAGGCTGTGGATACTGATCTACAGCTGGTCGGGAACGCGCAGGTCGTTGTGGACGATCTCTTCGATCGACACATCACGGAAGGTGAGCACTTTGGCGCTCTTGACGAAGCGAGCCGGTCGGAACATGTCCCAGACCCAGGCGTCTCCCATCGACACCTCGTAGTAGACGTCACCGCCTTCGGTTCGCACCTTGAGGTCGACCGCGTTGCACAGGTAGAAGCGCCGCTCGGTCTCCACCGCGTAGGTGAAGATTCCCACGACGTCCTTGTATTCCCGGTAGAGAGCAAGTTCAAGATCCGACTCGTACTGCTCCAGGTCTTCGGCGCTCATATCGGATTCACCTTACCTGCTCGCCGGACGTTCTCGAAGCATTGACGGTGGATGACGCTAGGACCGTGAGTGTCCAACCGTTCCTGATGCAGCGCTGTGCAATAGCCCTTGTGGATGTTGAGGTCGTACTCCGGATAGCGCTCATGCCAGTCGGCCATGATCCGGTCGCGGGTGACCTTGGCGATCACCGAGGCCGCAGCAATGCAGGCCACTACCCGATCGCCTTTCCACATCGCCAGACTGGGCGATGCCAGACCGTCGACAGGAAAGCCATCGGTGAGCGCAAAATCCGGTTGCGGATCAAGCCCGGCGATTGCGCGACGCAGCGCAGTCAGATTCGCCTGGTGCATACCGAGCCGGTCACATTCATCGGCCTCAACCGAAACCACCGCCCATGACTGGGCCTGGTCAACGATGCGTTGGTAGGCCTGTTCTCGTTGAGCCGGGCTGAGGAGTTTGGAATCAGCCAGGCCGTCAATGCGTCCGGCTGTGCCTGCGGCCAAGATCACCGCGGCTGCGACCAACGGCCCGGCACAGGCACCACGCCCGGCCTCGTCGGCGCCGGCAATCAGGACGAAGCCTCCTCGTCGAAGTGCGGCTTCGTAGGCGTACAGGCCGTCAGCACGGCGAACCGAGACGTTCATCGGCCTAGCAAATGACCCGGTCTCCCTTGATGACCGGCTTCGCCGGCGGAATCCCCGGTGCCGGTACGCGTTCGAAGCTGGTGGGTCGGCTAATCGTGTGGAAACGATCGAACGGATACACCACAGCTACCGCAGTGCCCACAATGTCGCTGGTGGGCACCATCGCCTGGTAGCCCTCCGGACGGCCGATGATCTTCTCACCGATATGGCAGCGCGAGTCTTGCGAGGAGTTTCGGTGGTCCCCCATCACGAACACAGAGTCGGCAGGAACCACCACATCGAACGACATCGAGGACGGATCCACCTGACGTCCGGTGACCGGATCGACATACAAGTAGGAAGTCTCGTTCACGGCGGTGCCATTGACGCTGACTCGCCCCTTGGCATCGCAGCAGGTCACATGGTCCCCGGCGATTCCAATCACTCGCTTGATCAAGTGGTTGGAGCTCTCATCGGGTGCCAGTCCGACGAAGATGAGCACCTTCTGCCAAAGGTCCTCCTCCGGCGGCGGCGCCCCCAACCAACCCAATGAGTCACGGAACACCACGATGTCGCCTCGTTGATAGGGCACGAGCTTCTGAACGGCAACACGGTCGCCGATCATCAAGGTGTTCTCCATCGAGGAAGACGGGATGACGAACATCTGCGCGACAAAGACACGCAGGAGCGTCGAGGCGATAAGTGCACCGACAACGACGATCGCGATTTCGCGGGTCCAGGCGCCTAAGGTCCCCAACGCCGAGGAGGATCGTTCCATCCCAGGTTGGCCCTCGCCGCTCACCTGATCACCCTTTCGTCCGTACCGTGACTACGTCGACCGGCTCGGAGGCTCAGCGGTCGCGCTTCTCCTTGATCTTTGCAGCTTTGCCGCGAAGTCCGCGCAGGTAGTACAGCTTGGCGCGTCGCACGTCACCGAAACGATCAACTTCGATCTTCTCGATGATCGGGCTGTGCAGTGGGAAGGTTCGCTCGACACCGGTCCCGAAGCTGATCTTGCGGACCGTGAAAGTCTCGGCGATACCGGACCCAGTACGGGAGATGACGACTCCGGCGAAGACCTGAATACGGGAGCGGTTGCCTTCAACGACTCGCACGTGAACCTTCACCTGATCGCCAGGCCGGAAGTCGGGCATGTCGTCGCGGAGGGCGGCTGCGCCGACCTGTTCCACCAGTTTGTTCATGGTTTCCTCGCCAGTGCCACAGGTCACTTCGTCTTGATTTGAAAGTCCCCGAATGAACCTTCCCCCTGTGGCAGGGGTTCACTCGGCACAACAGCTCCTAAGTTTGCCACAGGCGAGGCCACCGGCGGAAATCGGGCGACACTGTTCACCATGGCCGACGGCACCCGTCGACGAACGCGCTGTGGCCCCGGAGCCGAGCTCCGGGGCCACAGTGGCGACGCAGGTGTTACTTGCCGTCCCGCTTGAACAGCGAGGCGATGAGATCCCGATTCAGTTGGCTGATAGTGTCCAGCGGAATCTCCTTGGGGCAGACCGCAGCACACTCGCCGATGTTGGTGCAGCCACCGAACCCGAGGGCATCGTGCTCACCGACCATCTTCTTCACGCGCAACGGACGCTCCGGCTGGCCCTGCGGAAGCATCGCCAGGTGGGTGATCTTGGCCGCGGTGAACAGCATGCCCGAGTGGTTCGGGCAGGCCGCCACGCAGGCGCCACAACCGATGCAGGTAGCGGCGTCGAAGGCGCGATCGGCCTTCAGCTTGCTGACCGCATTGGCATGGGCCTCCGGAGCTGCACCGGTGTTCACCGACACATAGCCACCGGCCTGGATGATCCGGTCGAAGGCCGAGCGATCCACGACCAGGTCCTTGATCACCGGGAACGCGCCGGCCCGCCAGGGCTCGACGTCGATCACGGCACCGTCGGAGAAGGACCGCATGTGCAGCTGGCAGGTGGTGGTCGCCACCGGCGAGTTGCCCCGACCGTGAGCGGTGCCGTTGATCACGACGCCACACATGCCACAGATACCTTCGCGGCAGTCGTGGTCGAAGGCCACCGGCTCTTCGCCCTTCAGTGTCAGATCTTCATTCAGCAGGTCGAGCATCTCCAGGAAGGACATGTCCTCCGACACGTCCTGTACCTGGTAAGTGACCATGCGCCCTTCGGACTGGGCGTTTGCTTGGCGCCATACGCGCAGGGTGATGTTCACTTGTAACTCCGTTGCTTCAGCTCGATGGCCTCATAGACCAGATCTTCCTTGTGAAGGACCGGTTTCTCACCGGTGCCGGTGTACTCCCAAGCCGCGGCGTAGAGGAACTGATCGTCGTGACGCAGCGCCTCGCCATCCTCGGTCTGGCTCTCGGCCCGGAAGTGACCGCCACAGGATTCCTTGCGGTGCAGGGCGTCCACGCACATCAAGCGGCCCAGTTCGATGAAGTCGGCCACGCGTCCGGCCCGCTCCAGGGTCTGGTTGAAGTCCTCGTTCACGCCGGTGACCTTGACGTTGCTCCAGAACTCATCGCGCAACGCGTCGATCTTGTCGATGGCGATCTTCAGGCCCTCTTCGGTGCGCTCCATGCCGCAGTACTCCCACATGATGTGGCCGAGTTCCTTGTGGAAGGAGTCCACGGTGCGAGTGCCTTGAATGGACAGCAACTTCTCGACTCGCTCGGTGACTGCGTCGAGTGCCTCAATGACTGCCGGATGGCTCTCGTCGACCGTGTCGAATTTGAGCGCATCAGCCAGGTAGTCGTTGATGGTGTTCGGCAGCACGAAGTAGCCATCGGCCAAGCCCTGCATCAGTGCCGAAGCCCCCAGACGGTTCGCACCGTGATCGGAGAAGTTCGCCTCGCCGGCCACATACAGGCCCGGAATCGAGCTCTCCAGGTCGTAGTCGACCCACAGCCCGCCCATGACGTAGTGAACCGCCGGGTAGATCCGCATCGGGGTCTCGTAGGGGTTCTCGCCAGTGATCTGGGCGTACATGTCGAACAGGTTGCCGTAGCGGGCCGCCACGGCGTCCTTGCCCAACCGCTCAATGGCTTCGGAGAAGTCCAGGTAGACGCCGCGACGCACCATCTTCTCGTTGCCGTCGTGGTCGCGTTCCTTGACTGCCGGTCCCACGCCGCGACCTTCGTCGCACATGTTCTTGGCCTGCCGGGATGCGATGTCTCGCGGCACCAGGTTGCCGAAGGACGGGTAGATCCGCTCCAGGTAGTAGTCGCGATCTTCCTCAGGAATCTCGCGAGGATCCTTTTCGCAGTCTTCGACCTTCTTGGGCACCCAGATGCGACCGTCGTTACGCAGCGATTCCGACATCAAGGTCAGCTTCGACTGGGTCTCACCATGCACCGGAATGCAGGTGGGGTGGATCTGGGTGTAGCACGGGTTGGCGAAGTAGGCGCCCTTGCGGTGCGCCCGCCAGCTCGCGGTCACGTTGGACCCCATGGCATTGGTGGACAGGAAGAACACATTGCCGTAGCCACCGGTGGCGAGCACCACAGCGTCGGCGAGCCAGGTCTCGATCTCACCGGTCACCATGTCGCGGGTGACGATGCCGCGGGCGCGGCCGTCAGCGACGATGAGTTCCAACATTTCGTGACGGGTGTATTCCTTCACCGTGCCGGCAGCGATCTGACGCTCCAAGGCCTGGTAGGCACCAATCAGCAGCTGCTGGCCGGTCTGGCCACGAGCGTAGAAGGTGCGCTGCACCTGTACGCCGCCGAAGGAGCGGTTGTCGAGCAGGCCGCCGTACTCACGAGCGAACGGAACGCCCTGCGCGACACACTGGTCGATGATGTTCGCGCTGACTTCGGCCAGACGGTAGACGTTGGTCTCACGTGCCCGGTAGTCGCCGCCCTTGACGGTGTCGTAGAACAGCCGGTAGGTCGAGTCGTTGTCATTGCGGTAGTTCTTGGCCGCGTTGATGCCACCCTGAGCCGCAATGGAGTGAGCCCGACGAGGGCTGTCCTGGTAGCAGAAGTTCAGCACGTTGTAGCCAGCTTCACCCAGAGAGGCTGCAGCGGCGCCGCCAGCCAGGCCGGTGCCCACGATGATGACCGTCAGCTTGCGACGGTTGGCCGGGTTGACCAGCTTGGCGCCGAACTGACGCTGAGACCATTTCTTTTCGATCGGACCGGCAGGCGCCTTGGTATCGGCGACCTTGTCGCCCAAGGTGAAGTAGTCGGCACCGGGGAGTTTGTTTGCAGTCGTCGCCATCAGTGAATCCATCCGAAGAGTACGGCCACCGGCATGATCATGAAGCCGATGAAGAGCAGAACCGCCACCGCCCAGGCACAGCCGTTCAGCACGGTGCGGGCCTTGGCACTGGTATTCGCCCCCAAAGTCGTGAAGGCACTCCAGAAACCGTGACGCACGTGCATGGTCACGACGGTGATCCAGACCGCGTACAGCAGCACCATCCACCACAGGCTGAACTCCCCGATCACCATCTTGTAGGGGGAGTCGGCGTAGGTGGTTGCAAAGGACCCGTTGATCAGTGCGGAGTGCACCGTGAACTGCGCCAGGTGGAAGATCAACAGACCGGCCAGGATGACGCCGCCCCAGCGCATGGTTCGCGCGGAGTAGGTCTCTGACAGCGTCTTGCGAACCTTGTACGTGCTCGGCGTCGCCGCCTTGGCCCGCGACCACAGCGTGAACGCGGAGTACAGGTGCAGGACGACCATCGCCACCAAGAAGACGCGGAAGATCCAGATGAAGCTGCCCGGCGGAAGCGCCGGCGCCAGGATGTCGCCCTTGAGCCACTCTGCGTACTGATCGAACTCTTCAGCACCAAGGAACATCTTGAGGTTGCCATACATGTGCATCAGCAGGAATCCGATGAGGATCAGTCCGGTGATGGCCATCGTGGCCTTCATCGCAACTGAGGACCGTGCGGCCCGCTGATGAGGAGTTAGGGTCGTAGTCGCCACGCAGCACACCCTAATCAGTCCGGGGGCCCCTTGGGTTCATGCACGTACATTGCCGGGCACGGCGTCTCATAATCTGGACGCCACCTCGCCGACTAGGCCAAACAGAGCTATTTCGAAAGGTTTTCCTGGCTAAAACCAGCCCCGGGGAGCAGGTCAGGGCGTCGCTCGGCAGTGATCTTCTTCGCCTGCTCGATGCGCCAGCGGTCCACCTCGCCATGATGGCCGCTCAACAGAACCGGCGGCACCTCCAGGCCGCGCCAGGTGGCCGGCTTGGTGTAGACCGGATACTCCAGCAGCCCGTCGAGCTGGCTGCCGTGGGATTCCTCCACCAACGACTCGGGATTTCCCAGCACGCCGGGAAGCAGTCGAACCACGGCTTCGACGATGGCCAACGCGGCGACCTCTCCCCCGTTGAGCACGTAGTCACCCAGGCTCACCTCGCGCACCGGCATTCGCCGACGGGCGTACTGCGCCACGCGGGCATCAATGCCCTCGTAGCGTCCACAGGCGAACAACAACCATTCCTCGGCGGCGAACTCCTCGGCGACCCGTTGGGTGAACCGCTCCCCGGAAGGAGTGGGCACCACCAGAACCGGGACGGCCGCATCAGGCACCAGGGCGTCCAGAGCCTCTCCCCACGGTTCGGGCTTCATCACCATGCCTGCGCCGCCGCCATAGGGCGTGTCGTCCACGGTGCGGTGCCGGTCATGGGTCCAATCCCTCAAGTCGTGGACGCCTAGATCGACCAGACCGGATTCGATCGCTTTGCCGACCAACGACAGCTGCAGCGCGGCGAAGTAGTCGGGGAAAATGCTGACCAGGTCAATCCTCATCGGGTACCTCGCTGAGCAGCCCCGGGATCGGAACGATGACGACCCGGCCTTGGGCCAGATCGACATTGGGGACCAGTTCGGTCACGAACGGAACCAACCGATTGCCGTGCGCCGTGCGCACGACCAGCAGGTCCTGAGCCGGTGGATGCTCCACCGCGGCGATGGTCCCGACAGCTTCGCCATCGGGGGTCACCACCGGCAGCCCGATCAGGCTGGCGTCGTGATACTCACCGTCGGCCAGCTCATCATCGGTGGAGTCCACCCAAAGTTCCACGCCACGCAGCGCCTCGGCCGACGCTCGGTCCGCCACACCGTCGAAGGCGACCACCAGTTTTCCCTGCACCATGCTGTGCGTAACCACCGTCAGCGTGCGCCCCTCGGCGACCAGCACGGCGCCGGCGGCGAACCGGGTCTCGATCTGATCGGTGCGCGGCCGCACCGTCACTTCACCGCGCAATCCCTGCGGCCGTCCGATCGTTCCCACGATGACCTGCATCGTTCCTCCAACCGATTCCGCCCCGTCGCGATCAGCGGACGGGGCGGACTTGGGTGGTTCTCCGTGGCCGAAGAACCAAGGTGATTCTGATGTCAGTTGCGACGCCGCGAGCGACGATCCACATCGACGAAATCGATGCGCACCTGCTCGCGTCCGGCCAAAGCACTGACGACCGTGCGCAGCGCGGTGGCGGTGCGACCCTGGCGACCAATCACTTTGCCGATGTCTTCAGGATGCACGCGCACCTCAAGGGTACGGGTGCGTCCGCGCTCGTATTCGCGGACCCGAACCTCATCGGGGTTCGGAACCAGCCCGCGGACCAGATGCTCCAGTGCGTCTGCGAGCATGCTCAGGACTCTTCGGACTTAGCCTCGGGCTCGGCGGCAGCGTCTGCCTCAGGTGCAGCATCCGCCTCGGGCGCAGCTTCCGGCTCTGCGGCGGCCTCAGCGGCCTCCGGTTCGGCCTTCGGCTCGTCCTTCTTGGCCTTCTTCGACTTCGAGATGGCGCTGGTCGACGGCTCATCGGCGACCTCGGCGAGCGCGGCATTGAACCGAGCGACCTTGTCGACGGGCTCCGGCTGCGGATCCACCCCAGACGGGCTGGTGTCGCCGGAGAACTTCTGCCAGTCACCGGTGCGCTTGAGGATGGCGACGACCGCCTCGGTCGGCTGTGCACCGACGCCGAGCCAATACTGGGCGCGTTCGGAGTTCACCTTGATCACGGAAGGATCGTTCTTCGGGTGGTAGAGGCCGATCTCCTCGATCGCCCGGCCGTCCCGCTTGGTGCGAGAGTCCATGACGACGATGCGGTAGTGCGGCGAGCGGATCTTGCCGAGCCGCTTCAGTCGAATTTTGACAGCCACTGGTGTGGTTTCTCCTGTAGGAACTTGGGTCGGTGACGTCACCGGCCCGGATGGGTGGAGACCGGCGGCGTTGTGGGGCAACGTCACCCGAATCCGGATGGATCGGTGCACGCGGGCATGAGAGGGCGCCAACGGCACAGATGCGCAGGCCATTCTGCCAGATCGACGCCCTCGGGAGCGAACTGGGCCTACCCGCGCACGACCCGTCCCCGCAAGATGACCAGTTTCGGGTGAGCCACGACGCCGATATCCCGACGCGGGTCGGCGTCGAAGACCACCAGATCAGCCCAGCCGCCTTCAACCACTGAGGGTGCCCCGAGCCATTCCCGCGCCCGCCAGGACGCCGCGCCCAGCGCGAAGTCCGTGCCACCGAGCCGGGCCAGCAGCGCCGCCTCGGAGCCGATGAGTCCGTGATCGATGCTGCCACCGGCATCGGTACCGGCATAGACCGGGACGCCGGCCTCGACTGCCGCCCCCAGTGTCTGGAAGCGGCGGGCGTGCAGGTCGCGCATGTGGGCGGCATAGCGCGGGAACTTCTCCTGGCCTGCCTCCGCGAACGCTGTGAAGTTCTCCAGGTTGATCATGGTGGGTACCAGCGCCACCTGATTGGCCGCCATCACCTCGATCGTGGCCGCATCCACACCGGTGCCGTGCTCGATGCCGTCGATTCCGGCAGTGACCAACTGCTGCACCGACTCCTCCCCGAAGCAATGTGCGGTGACCTTGGCGCCGAGCTCATGGGCCTTTGCGATCGCCGCCTGGGCGATTTCGATCGGCCATAGCGGTGCCAGATCGCCGAGGTCACGGTCGATCCAGTCCCCCACCAGCTTCACCCAGCCGTCGCCGCGGCGCGCCTGCCGCGCCACTTCGTCGACGAGTTCGGCGGGATCGATCTCGTTGGCGTAACCCCGCAGGTAGCGCTTGGTCACCGCGATATGACGCCCGGCGCGGATGATGCGTGGCAGATCGGCACGGTCGTCGATCCAGTGAGTGTCGATCGGTGATCCGGCGTCACGAACCAGCAAGGTGCCGGCGTCGCGGTCGCTGAGAGCTTGTGCTTCGGCGATCGCATCCGGCACAGCACCCTCGGGTCCCAAGCCGATATGGCAGTGGGCATCCACCAGGCCTGGCATGATCCAGGCATTGCGGCAGATGGTGACGGCATCGGCAACCGGTTCAGTGCGGATCAGGCCATCAACCACCCACAGGTCGGTCGGTTCGCCCTGCGGCAGCAGCACCCCGGAGAGATGCAGCCGCCCGCTCGGGATGGCGTCGTCACCAACCACCGCCGGATGGCTGTGAGCGAAGAACTCCGGTGTCCCCAGTCCGGCGGGCAGGTGATGGTGTCCCATGCGCGCTCAGGCTAGCGCAACGGACCTTTGTTCTTGGTGTCGAACATCTGCTGAAGTTCCGGTGGCAACGTGAAATCCGCTGCGGCGGCACCCGGGCCGGGCAACCCGGCCGGGGGCACCGCACCAAAAACCGAACCGCTGGTCGTCGGTGCCGTCACCGCCGGCGTGGCTGGACGCGGCGGCCCGGCGGGATGCTTGCCCTTCTTCTTCGCGCGGGCTTGCCGTTTCTTGCCGCCACCACCGGCAGGAGCACCGGGAAGCCCCGGCATACCACCCATGCCCGGCATGCCACCCATGCCACCGGCCATGGCTTGCATCATCTTCTTGGCCTCAGTGAAACGCTTCACCAGGCTGTTGACGTCCTGAACTTTGGTTCCCGAACCGTTGGCGATACGCAGGCGCCGTGAACCATTGAGAATCTTGGGGTCGGCACGCTCCGTGGGAGTCATCGAGTAGATGATGGCCTCGATCCGATCGATCTCCTTCTCGTCGATCCCGGCGACCTGATCCTTCATCTGACCCATGCCGGGCATCATGCCGAGGATCTTCGACAACGGGCCCATCCGGCGCACCGCCTGCATCTGCTCCAGGAAGTCGTCCAAACCGAAGGTGTCTTTGCCCCCTAGGAGCTTCTCGGCGGCCTTGGCACTGGCATCGGCGTCGAAGGTCTTCTGCGCCTGCTCGATCAGGGTCAGCATGTCGCCCATGTCGAGGATGCGGCTGGCCATCCGATCAGGGTGGAAGGCGTCGAAGTCGTCGAGCCCTTCCCCGGTGGAGGCGAACATGATCGGCTTGCCGGTCACCTTGGCTATCGACAGCGCCGCACCGCCGCGGGCATCGCCGTCCAACTTGGACAGCACCACCCCGTCGAAGCCGACCCCCTCGGCGAACGCATTGGCGGTGTTCACCGCGTCCTGGCCGATCATGGCATCAACCACGAACAAGATCTCGGTGGGCTGAACCGCATCACGGATGTCGGCAGCCTGTTTCATCAATTCGGCGTCCACACCCAGGCGTCCTGCGGTGTCGACGATGACCACATCGAACAGCTTGGTCGTGGCATGCTCGATGGCTGCGCGAGCGACGGCCACCGGATCACCGACACCATTGCCGGGCTCCGGAGCGAACACCTGGACTCCGGCACGCTCACCGACTACCTGCAACTGGGTGACCGCGTTGGGACGCTGCAGGTCGGCAGCGACCAGCAGTGGCGAGTGATTCTGCTCCTTCAGCCATTTGCCCAACTTGCCAGCCAACGTCGTCTTGCCAGCACCCTGCAGACCGGCCAACATGATCACCGTCGGCGGACGCTTGGCGAAGCGCAACGGACGGTCGGCTCCACCGAGAATCTCGGTGAGCTCGGCGTTGACGATCTGAATGATCTGCTGGGCCGGGTTCAGGGCCTGGTGTATCTCGGCGCCGGTGGCGCGCTCGCGGACCGCGGCAATGAACTCCTTGACTACGCCGAGATTCACATCGGCCTCGAGCAGAGCCAGGCGGATCTCACGCAGAGTCTCAGTCAGGTCGGCTTCGGATAGCCGTCCCTTGCCGCGCAGGTTGCGAAAGACCTGGGACAGCCGATCAGAGAGATTGTCGAACAAGGGACACCTATCGCCGCTGGATTGAACCGCCGCTCATCCTACCGGGCAGTACCCAGCCCGGCGCTCCGCGGCTCGTCGACCCCGACGCGTCAGAAGGTGCGTTGGACGAACACCAGATCCAACCAGCGGTCGAACTTGCGTCCCACCTCAGGCAGCCGTCCGACCTCGACGAAGCCCAGTCGGGCGTGCAGCGCCAGCGAGGCCTCGTTGTCGCCGGCGATCGCTCCGATCAAGGCATGTACCCCAGACCGCTGGGCCCGTTCGATGAGTTCACTCATCAGGCGCGACCCCACGCCCCTGCCGCGGGCTGCGTCGCGGACGTACACGCTGTGCTCGCGGGTGGCGGCATAACCGATCTTGGGACGAAACTCGCCGTAGGTGGCATAGCCGAGCAGTTCGGAGCCCTCGACGGCGACCAGCAGCGGATAGCCGTTCTCCGCCTTGTGGGCATACCAATCGGCATGCTGAACCGGACTCCACGGCTCGTAGTCCCAACTGGAAGTACCGGTCAGGATCGCATCGTTGTAGATGTCCAGAATGGCCGGCAGATCGGCCGGGACTGCTTCACGAAGCTGCATCGCGGTCACTCGGCCAGGAGCGCATCGACGAAGGCCGCTGGCTCGAAGACGGCCAGATCGTCGGGGCCCTCCCCGAGGCCGATCAGCTTCACCGGGACGCCCAGTTCACGCTGGACCGGCACCACGATGCCACCCTTGGCCGATCCGTCCAGCTTGGACAACACGATGCCGGTGATGTCGACCACCTCAGCGAACACCCGGGCCTGCGCCAAACCGTTCTGGCCGGTGGTGGCATCGATGACCAGCAGCACCTCGGTGACCGGTGCCTTACGCTCGATGACCCGCTTGATCTTGCCCAACTCGTCCATCAGCCCGGATTTGGTGTGGAGCCGTCCGGCAGTGTCGACCACGACCACATCGACGCCGGTCTCGATCCCCTGGGCCAAGGCGTCGAAGGCGACCGAGGCCGGATCTCCGCCTTCGGGCCCGCGAACAACCTCGACCCCGACACGGGAGCCCCAGGTCTGGAGCTGATCGGCAGCCGCGGCGCGGAAAGTATCAGCCGCTGCCAGCAGAACCGAGTGCCCCTCAGCCACCAGCACCCGTGACAGCTTTCCGATCGTGGTGGTCTTGCCGGTGCCGTTCACGCCGACCACCAGGATTACTCCGGGGACACCGTCAGCGCCGCGCATCGACAATGACCGATCGGCGTCGGTGCCGACCAGCCGGAGCAACTCGGTGCGCAGCGCTCGCCGCGCCGCCTCGGGATCGGCAACCCCGTCGATGGATAGCTCACGGCGTAGGGCGGCCACCAGTTCCTCGGTGGGCCCCACGCCCAGATCTGCGCTGATGAGGGTCGCTTCCAGGTCGTCCCATGCCTCGGCATCCATGCGATCAGCGGCCAATACCGACAGCAGACCTCGTGCAAAGGGGTTGTTGCTCGCTGACAGCCGGCGACGCAGCCGGGCCAAGCGGGTCGCGGCTGGCTCGGGAACATCGGTGACGGCTTCGGGTTCGCCGCCGGAGGTTTCATCAGCAGGAGGCTGGGCGTCCGTGGCCTGCTCGATGTCTGAACCCGGCTCATCGGCTTCGGCTGGCAGTTCCGCTGCGGGTTCGGCGGGGGGCAATTCGGGATTGCGCCCAACGAGGATGGTGACGGTTGCGACCAGAATGGCCAGCACGATCCCGCCGAGGACGAACCAGAAGATTTCCACCCGGGGAGTCTAGTGGGGTGCGCTGTCGGTCAGCGACGATCCGAGGCCGGGGCCGGGCTGGGACGCACCGCCGAGGCGGAATCCGCGCTTCGGGCCGAGGGCCGCAACTCGGGAATCTCCTCGAACAGATCGACCAGGACCTTCGGCGGCTCGGCATCCCCGTTGAGGTGACGAGCCGTGTTGGCCATCACATCGGCGAGCTCGGGAGCCTTGTCGGCCATCGAGCCATTCATTCCGACGGCAACAACAGCGATAATCGCCAGGGCCACGACCACGATCACGGCTGTTACGACAATGGTCACGAACACAATGGGCCCCTTCGAGGATCGGCGTTCTCCATTATGCCTGACCGCTGATCACATCCCGCACCCCTCAGGGACTTCCCCGGCAAGCTTCAGCTTTCCCTCAGGCGTTGACTGATCACCGTAGTCACGCCGTCCGAACGCATGGTCACGCCATAGAGTGCGTCCGCGATTTCCATGGTGCGCTTCTGGTGGGTGATGACCAGCAACTGGCTGTCGTCGCGCAGTTCCTGGTAGATCTCCAACAGCCTTCCCAAGTTCACATCATCCAGGGCCGCCTCGACCTCGTCGAGAATGTAGAAGGGGCTGGGGCGGGCTTTGAACAAGGCAACCAGGAAGGCCACCGCGACCAAGGACCGCTCGCCACCGGACAGCAACGAGAGCCGCTTGACCTTCTTACCGGCCGGGCGCGCCTCCACCTCCACCCCCGTGGTCAGCCACTCCTCGGGCTCAGTCAGCACCAATCGGCCTTCGCCACCAGGGAACAATCGGGAGAAGGCATCAGCGAAGGTGACCTCGACGTCGGCGTAGGCCTGAGCGAACACCTCCTGTACCCGGGTGTCGACGTCGTTGATGATCTCCAACAGATCCTCGCGGGACTTGCGCAGATCGACGAGTTGCTCGGCCAGGAAACCATGCCGTTCACTGAGCGCTTCGAACTCCTCCAGCGCCAACGGATTGACCTTGCCGAGCACGGCCAGGTCCCGTTCGGCGCCTCGCAGCCGCTTCTCCTGTTCGGCGCGCTGGTAGGCGATCGGTTCGGGCCGCTCGTCGTCGTCGCCATAGGGAACGCCGTCGGGGTTGATGAGCACCGGAACCGGCACCTCGGGACCATAGTCGGCCAGCAGCGTCTCGACCTCCAGGCCGAGCTCGGCCATGGCGCGTTCAGCAAGGGCTTCGATCTTCATCTGCTGCTGGGCGCGCGCCAACTCGTCACGATGGACAGTGTCGACCATGCCCTCGAAAGCGCGAGCCAACTCGCGGCTGCGTTGCCGCGCTGCGCTCAGATCGGATTCGGCCGCGTTGCGGGCGGCCTGGGCATTGGTGCGCTCCACTTCGGCCAGGGCGCGGGAGTTGGCGATACGAAGGCTCAGCCATTCAGCAGCCTGCAGGACCGAGGCGGCGATGTCGGCCTCGCGCCGTAGCTGCTCCCGGCGGGCGGCGGCCTGGGCGCGGGCGTCGCGCTCGGCTTGAGCAGCGCGGGCGAGGCCGTTCACGCGGTCGGCCAGCGCTCGAGCACGTTCTTCGGCGGTGCGCAGAGCCAGCCGAGAGTCCATTTCTGCCGATCGCGCAGCACGGGCCACATCGGAGCTGCGATCCCGCTCGGTCGGATCGGCCTCACTGAGTTCGGTTTGAGCCTCGGCCAACTCCAGCCTGTGCTCCAACTCGGTCAAATGCGTCAAGGCCTGGTCGCGATGAGCGATAGCCGCCTCGGCGGCCGCGGAGAGCCGTCCGGCCTCGCCCTGGGCGGCTGCTGCGGATTGGTTCAACACCGCGGCCTCTTCGGCCAACGCTGCATACTCGGCGTCGGATTCGTGCAGCCGCGCCAAGGCCGCCTCGGTCACTGCGGAGGCTTGGGCCGCCTTCTCGCCGGCTTCAGCGACGGCGAAGCGCAGCCGTTCGGACTCAGCCTGCGCAGCCTCCAGCTTGGCGTTGGTCTCGTCGATCGCTGCCCGCACCTCGATGACCGAGGGTGCGGCCGACGATCCACCGGCAGCGAACCAGGAGCTGAGCAGGTCCCCATCGGTGGTGACGGCGGTGATCTCGGGGAGCCGATCCACCAGCGAGCGGGCTTGGTCGAGATCGTCAACCACCGCCACCTTGAAGAGCAGTCGATGTAGCGGTCCACGCAACTCGTCCGAACAGCTGATGGAGTCCACCGCCCAGCGGGCGGTGCCGGGCAGGTCCGGCCACTCCCCTGGATTGACCGGCGCACCACCAAGCAGCATCCCGGCGCGTCCCAAGTCCTCGGCCTTCAGGTGGTCGAACACCTGGACAGCGGCGTCGACGCCGGTCACGGCTACCGCGTCGGCGGCGGCACCGAGGGCCGCGGCGATAGCGGCTTGGTCTCGGGTTTCGACAGTAATCAGCGCAGCCACCGAGCCCAGCAAGCCGTCGAGTTGGTCGCCGGCAGCCAGCAGCGCCGAACTACCGTCGCGTTGGGTGAGGCCCACGGCGAGCGCTTCGGCGCGGGCAGCCAAGGCGCCGCGTTCGGCGGTCGCGGCACGGTGAGCGTCCTGGAGTCGTTCCCACTCGGCTGCTGCGGCGGCCTGTTGCGCTGCGGCACTCTCATAGGCCGCATCGAGTCCGGATTCACCGGCACTCAGTCCGGCGAGCCGCGTTTCCAGCACAGCAAAATCTCGGCGGGCTTCCGCGCCGCGTTGCCTGGCCTGATCGCCGGCCTGTTCCAGCCGGTCGATCTCGGCGCCGGCGGCTTCGACGCGGCTGCGCAAGGTGTTGACCTCACCGACCAGCCGAGCCAAACCCTCCCGCCGATCAGCGATGGCGCGTTGCTGTGCCGCATATTGCTGCTCAGCCTCGGCATTGGCCGCCTCGGCCTGCTGGCGGTGCTCGGTGGCCAGCGCCAGCGCAGCGCTCAACGCTTCGACTTCGGTGGCAAGCTCGGCCTGGGCTGCCTGAACTTCGGCGGCCTCGCGCTCGATCGCTTCGGGATCGCGTCCGGGGCGTTCCTCGGTGGTGATGGATTGAGCGTTGCGTAGCCGGTCCCCGGCGATCGTGGCCGTGCTGGACACCCGCTCGGCCAGCCCGGCCAAGGCGTACCAGGTTTCCTGTGCCTCGGTCAGCCGCGGCAGTGCCTCCCGGCTGGCGGCCTCGGCGGCTTGTTCGGCGGCGCGGGCCTGGTCGAGCTGCGACTCCAGTTCCTGGCGACGGCGCTTCAGCTCGGCTTCGGCTTCCAACTCGGTGGCCAGTGATTGCCGGGCCTGGTGCAAATCGTCGGCATACAGGCGGGCCTTGGCGTCACGCACTTCCGCCTGTACCACGGCCGCCTTGCGGGCAACCTCAGCCTGCCGGCCCAGCGGCTTGAGCTGGCGTCGGATCTCGCTGAGCAGATCGTTGAGGCGATGCAAGTTCCCCTCGGTGGATTCCAGCTTCCGCTCGGCCTTCTCCTTGCGCTTGCGATGCTTGAGGACCCCGGCGGCTTCCTCGATGAAGCCACGGCGGGTCTCCGGTGTCGCCTGCAGAATGGAATCGAGCTGCCCCTGCCCCACGATCACGTGCATCTCGCGACCGATGCCGGAGTCGCTGAGCAACTCTTGAACATCCAGGAGCCGAGCGGGGGTGCCGTTGATGGCATATTCGGACCCGCCACTACGAAACATGGTGCGACTAATCGTCACTTCGGTGTAGTCGATGGGCAGCGCGCCGTCGGTATTGTCGATCGTCAGCAATACCTCAGCACGCCCCAATGGTGCCCGTCCGGAGGTACCGGCGAAGATGACATCTTCCATCTTGCCGCCCCGCAACGACTTGGCACCTTGCTCACCCATGACCCAAGCCAGCGCGTCCACCACATTGGACTTTCCCGAACCGTTGGGCCCAACCACGCAGGTGATTCCCGGTTCGAAGACCATGGTCGTGCTGGAGGCGAAAGACTTGAAGCCGCGCAGGGTGAGGCTCTTGAGGTACATCTCAGCCGTTCACCTCCTGCTGCTCGCGGGCGTAGCGGCGACGGACGTGGCGGAAGGTCCACAGCTTGTTGGCCGCAAAGTTGATCGGCATGGTGATGAAGATAGTCAACAACTGCGCCCAATACTCGCGAGAATGCAAGCCGGCGTCCTCGTGGAACCAGGGGGACGGCAGATAAAGCGGCGAGGTGGGGTTGGTGAAGCCGATCTTGATGAACAAGCCGAGGAAAGCCGCAGCACTACCGACGGCCAAGAATGGCCAGAACTCGTGGAACCACGGCGCCTTGGCCGTGCCGCGGAAAGTCCAGGTCCGGTTGAGTTGGAAGTTGAAGATGTTGGCGACCACGAAAGCCACGATCCAGACCAGCGAGGTGTAGCGGAAGTTGAATTCGGTGCCGGGAATCGCGAACAGCACCCGCTGGGCGTTCACGGTGCCGCCGTTGGCTTTGTTCATCAGGATGGCGGCCAGCATGTTGACCGCCACCCCGGCGGCGCCGACCATGCCGAACTTGATGAACTGCCGCAGCACGTGTCGGTACCGCTTGTAGACCTCGCCAAAGCTCACAAGTGCGAAGAATATACGCCCGTCACCACACTCACTCACCAGCCACTCTGGGCCGAGGCTGGCAACGTGGGCAGCGGTAGGAGGAGCGGTTGGTGAAGGCTTCCCTGACGATCGGTGTCCCGCAGCGCAAACACGGCAAATCGGCGCGTCCATAGGCAGCCAGTGAGCGGCCGAAGTAGCCCGAACTACCGTTCACGTTGACATAGAGCGCGTCGAAGGAAGTACCGCCTTCGGCCAGGGCCGCCGACATGACCGCCGTCGCCGCATCCAGCAGCAGGTTCACCCGCGGTGCGCTGAGCCGGTTCGCCGGCGTGTCGTAGTGGATCTTCGCCGTCCACAGCGCCTCGTCGGCGTAGATGTTGCCGATTCCTGAGACCACTTCCTGGTTGAGCAGCACTCGCTTGATGCCGCTGCGGCGCGACCGGATCGAGCGGACCAGCGTGGCCCGATCCAGCTCGGGATCGAACAGGTCGGCGGCGATGTGGGCCAGTTCTGCGGGACCGGCTGCGCCATCCGCGGCCACCCAGAGGCTGCCGAACATCCGCTGGTCGGCGTAGCGCAGTTCCGGCCCATCATCAGCGAAGCGCAGCACCACCCGGCAGTGCGCAGGCAACGGCTGGCCGGGATCATCCACCCGGAACTGTCCGCTCATCCCGAGATGGGCGACCACGGCATCGCCATCGGCCAGCGGCAGCCACAGGTATTTTCCCCGCCGCCGCACCGCCTGCACGGTGCGTCCGGCTGCCGTGGTGGCGAAGTCGTCGGGGCCGCCGACATGACGGCGCAGCACCCGCGGGTCCAGGACGCGGACCGCTGCGATGGTGCGATGGCTGACGGCGGTTTCCAGGCCTCGGCGAACCACCTCGACTTCGGGCAGCTCCGGCATCGGCCTACTGTTCGCCGGTGATGGCCCGGAAGGCGTGCTCGGCTGCGCCTTGCTCGGCCTGTTTCTTGGACGTGCCGTGACCGGCTTCGAATCGGTTGCCGGTCACCACCGCGACGGCGTCGAATCGCTTGTCGTGGTCGGGGCCGGATTCGGTGATCTGGTAGCTGACCGGGCCCAACTCACGTTCCGCGCACAGCTCCTGCAAACTCGTCTTCCAGTCCAATCCCGCGCCCAGTGCTGCCGCTTCAGTGACCAGCGGGTCGAAGAGATGGCGGATCAACCGATCGGCGCTCTCGCGTCCACAAGAGATCAGGACCGCACCCAGGAAGGCTTCCAGGGAGTCAGCCAAGATGGAGGACTTGTCGTTGCCGCCGGTGGTCTGCTCGCCGCGGCCCAGCCGGATCTCAGAACCCAGATCAAGGTCACGCGCCACGTCGGCGAGGCTGTGGGAGTTGACCACCGCAGCCCGCAGCTTGGCCAGCCGGCCTTCGGGAAGCTCAGGATAGGTCCGGTAGAGATGTTCGGTGACCACCACCCCGAGCACTGCGTCGCCGAGGAATTCCAGACGCTCGTTGTGGGGCAACCCACCATTCTCGTAGGCGTAGGACCGGTGAGTCATGGCAAGCCCGAACAACTGGGGATCGAGATCGATACCCAGTTCGTTCAGCAACCGCTGTGCGCGGCCCGGAGCCGCATCACTCCCGGCCACCATGTCTGCGCTCAGGAGTCCAGTACCTGCCGACGCGCAGCGCGCGGACCGTACTGGCCGCACTCGGGGCAGGCAGTGTGCGGCAGGTGCTTGGCACCGCACGCAGCATTGGCGCAGGTAACCAGAGTCGGCGCAGAGGTCTTCCACATCGACCGGCGGGCCCGGGTGTTAGCACGGGACATTCTCCGCTTGGGGACGGCCACGGCGATTCTCCTAGTTCTTCGTTTCGTCTTCGGTCTGAGTCCACTCCACCAGACTGGTCCATCGAGGGTCGATGGCATCAGTGTGACGATGCTCCGGCGCCGTGTTCAGGTTCTCCCCACATTCGGGACACAACCCGGCACAGTCCGGACGACACAATGGCGTGAACGGCAGGTCAAGCACCACAGCGTCCCGCAGGATCGGCTCGAGGTCAATCAGCGTGCCCTCGATCCGACTGGCCTCCTCGTCGTCGAGTTCCTTGCCGGGGTAACAGAACAATTCCTGGAGATCGATCAGTTCGACAGAACTGATCTCCTCCAGGCAACGGGTGCAGTTACCTTTCAGCAGAACCTCGGCGGTTCCGGTGACCAACACTCCCTCCCCGACCGATGCCAACTGCAGGTTGAACTCGATGGGTGAGCCGAGTGGTACTCCGATTACTTCGATGCCGAGATCCGCAGGAGCCTCCGCGACCCGGGCGATTTCCAGCACCTCACCCGCCCTCCGACTCAAGTCATGAGTGTCCAGGACGAACCCGGATCGGGGGTCAGGCAAGCTGGGAGTCAACTCGGTTCCCTTCGGCATGGCTCGGCAGCGTCATAACCAACGAAGAACTCTACCAACCCAGGTGGTCAGCGGCAAAAGCGAGGTCAGCTCTGCACGCGGGGCAGCGTGCGAGTGGCGTCGTCCTCGACCCGGTCGAGGTTCTGGTCGAGCGAGGAACGATGCGCCAAGCGCTCGCGCATCGTGCGCACCTGAGCCATGGTCTTCAACAGTCCGGCCTCAAAACTCGCAATACGGGCATCGACGTAGGCATCGGCCTCGCGGCGCAATGCCTCGGCGTCAACCAATGCCTGCTGCTGCATCTCTGCGGCCTGCCGCTGCGCTTCTTGATTCACCGGGCCCTGGCTCGCCAGGTACTTAGCACGGTCCTCGGCGGCGGCCACGATCTGCTTGGCCTCCTCCTGGGCGCGCTCCAAGGTCTCCAATGAGGTCGACGTGACCCGCTGAGCCTCCTGCAGATCGTCGCTGAGCGCCGCCAAAGCACTGTCGACCAGGCCCATGAGTTCGGACCGATTCACCATGCATGACGCCGACATCGGCACCGACTTGGCGTTCGCGACAACATCCTTCAAGCGGTGAAGAGCCTGTTCGGTTCGATCAATCATCGCCCCCACCCTTCTTCAGTCGATCTACGGGCGATTTCCCTCGCCACCGGCACCGGTACAAAGGTCGTGATGTCACCGCCGTGGATCGCGATCTCGCGCACCATCGACGAGGACAGCGTCGACCACTGTGAGGCCGCCGGCAGGATCAAGGTCTCGATACCGCCGACAACCGAGTTCAAGTTTGCCATCTGCAACTCGAGTTCGAAGTCCGCAGCGAAACGAACGCCTTTGACGACCACCTTGCCGCCGTGCTTGTTCACGAAGTCGACCAACAGCCCGGTCACCTGATCCACCTTGATGTTGTCGAGGTGGGCGGTCGACTCCTCAACCAGTTGCACTCGCTCGGCAGCGGTGAACAGGTATTGCTTGGTCGAGTTCTGACCCACCGCAACGAGCACCTCGTCGAAGATCTGGGCAGCGCGGGTGATCACGTCGAGGTGTCCTTTGGTGATCGGATCGAACGATCCCGGACATACAGCTAGCAAAGTCATTCCTTCATAGCGAAGTACAGCAGCGTCTCACCGTAGCGCCGCGACCAGCGCTGCGTCATCGCAGCCGGGAATTGTGGGGCCTCATCTCTGGACGAACGCTCGAGGATGAGCAGCCCGTCCGGCTTCAACCAGTCGCGGTCCACGACCAAGGCCATCATTCGGTCACACTCGTCGTTCGACATCGCATAGGGCGGGTCTGCCCAGACGACATCGGCCTGAATAGACCGGATTCCCGATAGCCACGGTTCCACCGCTGCGGCGACCACCCGAGTACCCAGCCCGAGCACCGCAGCATTGTCCCTGGCGATCGCGGCCACCTTCGGCTGCGATTCCACCGCAAAGGTGGGCTGGGCGCCACGGCTGGCAGCCTCCAAGGCAACCGCGGCCGAACCGGCGTACAGATCGATCAGGGCCAGATCACGCAGCTGTTCGTCGGCCGGTTCACCGCTGGTGCCTGCCCAGTCGGCGATCGCAGAGAAGAGCGCCTCGCGCACCCGGTCCGTGGTGGGACGGGTGCTGTCCTGTGCCGGGGTGCGCAGCCGGTGGCCTTTGCGACTACCTGCGATGATCCTGGTCACAGGCGAAAGCGTAGGGGGATCACGCGCTGTCCAGCCAATCACCGCCTGCCAGGCGTTCGGTGAACCGGATGGCGTCGGCGAAACCAGGGATGGTCAGTTCCGGGTCGCGGCGAACGCATTCGATAGCCAGTTCACGAGCCGCAGCGATGACCTCGGCATGCTCAGTGACTCGCAACAGCCGCAGGCTGGAGCGCGTTCCGGCCTGCGCCGAACCCAGCACATCGCCCTCCCGACGCTGTTCCAGATCCAAATCGGCCAGCTGGAAGCCGTCGCGGGTCGCAGCCACCGCATCCAGTCGCTGCCGAGCGGGCTCACCGGCGGCCACGGAGGTGATCAGCAGGCACACACCGGGATGCTCACCGCGACCGATGCGTCCGCGCAGCTGATGAAGCTGGGAGACTCCGAATCGGTCCGCGTCCCACACCACCATCATCGAGGCATTCGGCACATCGACGCCGACCTCGATCACGGTGGTCGCCACCAGGACATCGGTGTTGCCAGCGGCGAAGTCGGCCATCACCTGGTCCTTTTCCTCGCTGGGGAGCTGTCCATGCAGCACCTGCAGGCGCACACCCGCCAGCGGACCGGACGCCAATTCTGCGGCCAACTCGACCACACCCTTGCCGTCGGTGGTGGCCTTCTGCCCACCGATCTTGGGCGCCACCACGAAGACCTGACGACCAGCGTTGACTTCTTCGACGACGCGCTGCCAGGCGCGATCGACCCATTGCGGACGGCTGGCCGCGTCGACCACCACCGTCGAGACCTCGGCACGCCCCGCCGGGATCTCGGTCAGCGTGGAGGTCTCCAGGTCACCGAAGATCGTCATGGCCACCGAGCGCGGAATCGGCGTCGCGGTAAGCACCAGCACATGCGGATGCTTGTCGGCTTTGCTGGTCAGCGCGGCGCGTTGCTCGACACCGAAACGGTGCTGTTCATCGATCACGACCAGGCCAAGGTCGGCAAACTGCACCTGGTCGGAGAGCAGCGCGTGGGTTCCGATCACGATGCCCGCCTCACCACTGGCCGCCCGCAGCAATGCCGAACGCTTGGCCGCAGTCGACAACGAGCCGGTCAACAACACCACATCGGTGGCCTGCTCCGGTGCGCCCAGCAGGCGTCCGCCACCCAGATCACCCAGGAGTCTGGTTATGGTCTGGAAGTGCTGGGCGGCCAACACCTCGGTGGGCGCCAGCAGGGCGCACTGACCGCCGGCGTCGATGACCGACAACATGGCACGCAACGCTACGACCGTCTTGCCCGAACCCACCTCGCCCTGCAGCAGGCGTTGCATCGGAGTGGTCTTGGCGAGGTCGGCGAAGATCTCCTCCCCCACCTGCAGCTGACCGGCTGTCAACGCAAACGGAAGCCGCTGCTCGAAAGCGCCCAGCAACGCGTCGGCACGACGGCAGCGCGGCTCGGCCTGCCGGGCGGACGCATCGGCGCGCCGGTAGGCCATGGTGAGCTGGGTCGCCATGGCCTCATCGAAGATCAGTCGTTGCGCTCCGGCCTCGGCCTGGGAGCGGTTGACGGGCTGGTGGACCGCGGCGAAGGCCTCTGCCAACTCCAGCACGCCGGCGCGTTCCCGCAACCAGGTCGGCCAGGGATCCTCGCTGCCGCTGAATGCTGCCAGTGCCAGTCGGGCACACTCTGCGACCTTCCAGGTCGGCAACTTGGCCGTGGCGGGATACATCCCCACCAGGCCGCCCTGCGACAGGGTGGCCAGGCGTTCCTTCTCCTCGGAGTTGGCGACGATGCGTCCGGCTTCGTCCATCATCACGAAGACCGGATGGCTCATCTGCAACTGGTCGCGAAAGACCCCCACCTTGCCCACGAAAAGCCCCGAATAGCCGGCGCTGAGTTGGCGTTCCCACCAGTCCAGCAGGTGCGACTTGCCGAAGAAGGTCGCACTGAGGCGTCCGCTGCCGTCGGTGAGGGTCACCTCCAGGCGTCCGGGCCGGGGCTTGCCGCCCGGGGCGCTGTGTGACTCGAACCGTTGCAGCTTGGCAACCCGGGCTGTGACCGCGACCAGTTCACCGGGGATCAAGCTACTCAGGTCGGTCAGTTCGGTGCCGGACAGGTAGTGCCGCGGGATGTGTCGCAGCAGATCGCCGACGGTGTGGATGCGCAGTGCGGTGAACTCCTTGGCGGTCCGCTCCCCCAGCACCGTAGCCAAGGATGCGGTCAGCTCCGCGTACGCCCGAGTACGCCAACCACCGATCGAAGCTTCCACAGTTGTTCAGCCTAGGCGGTCGCGCCGACGAAGCCGTGGGACAGGCCCTAGGCGGGGGCTAGTTCCGCCCCGATGACCAGAAGCGGTAGTAGCCGAAACCAATGATCGCCATGGATAGGAGGGCCACCCCAATGGCGACGACCAAACCAGGACCTTGGTTGAACGCGAACTGGGCGACGAGCCCGATCAGGACGCCGGCAAGGCCCCCCACCAAGCCCAGTGCTCCCCAGCGGGCTCCGGAACGGCGTTGCTGATCGCGAGGATCCGGCACCGCCACCACGGACGGCGTCGCTGCGGCATCGATGTCGGCCTCCTGGGGGTGAAACACGTCCCAGGAAGGCAGGTTTCCGCTTTCGTCGATCATTCCGGCCGGCTCAGCCACTACAGACTGCACGGGCGTCTCGGCCGGTTCTGGACTCGTCATGGCGTCATCCTCTCAGAACACAGCAAGAGACCCGCCGAAGCGGGTCTCCCACAGATGCTCAAGTCAGCGAGTGACGCGTCCGGCCTTCAGGCAGGACGTGCAGACGTTCAAACGCTTCGGGGTGCCCTCGACGGTCGCCCGCACCCGCTGGATGTTCGGGTTCCAGCGACGGTTGGTCTTCTTCTTCGACCAGGGCACGTTGTGACCGAAGCCGGGGCCCTTGCCACAGATGTCACACACAGCAGCCACTGGATTACTCCTCGTTTAGTCGCACGTCGCGCACCCGTGAGATGCACGCGAAAGAAGCCCCCACAACAGGGACCGCACTACGATACCTGAACCGCAGCCGTGGTTGCGAATCGAGCCGGTGTCAGGACTCCACCACGATCGGCAGGATCATCGGGCGACGACGATAGTTGTTGTTCACCCAGCGTCCGATGGTTCGGCGCACCAACTGCTGCAACTGGAAGGTGTCTTCGACTCCGTCGGCCAAGGCACGCTCAATCACCCCGACCAGGTCGGGCCGAACCTGGTCGAACACCGAATCGTCATCGACGAAACCGCGGGCGTGAATGTCGGGGCCGCTGACGATCTGCTGGGAGCGGAAACTCACCACCGTCACCACGCTGATGATGCCTTCCTCGCCCAGGATCTTGCGATCGGTGAGTTCGGTATCGGACACCTCCCCTTCGGTCAGACCGTCGACGAAGATGTAGCTGCAGTCGAGTTGACCGACCACCCGAGCCTTGCCACCTGCCGGAAGGTCGATCACCGCACCGTCCTCGACAGGGAACACACGGTCGGCAGGCACCCCGGTATCGGTGGCCAACTTGGCATTGGCGATCAGGTGACGCACCTCGCCATGGACCGGCAGCACATGCCGAGGGGTGATCAGGTTGTAGCAGTACAGCAGTTCGCCGGCGCTGGAGTGCCCCGAGACGTGCACCATCGCGTTGCCCTTGTGCACCACGCTGACCCCATTGCGGCTCAGCCCGTTGATCACCCGATAGACGGAGTTCTCATTGCCCGGGATCAGCGAGGACGCCAGCAGCACCACGTCCCCCGGTCCGGCGGTGATCACCGGGTGCTCGTGGTTGGAGATACGGGACAAGGCGCTGAGCGGCTCCCCCTGGGAGCCGGTGGAGATGATCAACACCTGATCGTCGGGATAATCCTCGATCTCCTTCAGATCGATCAAGGTGTTCTCGGGGACCTTCAGGAAGCCCAACTCGCGAGCGACTGTCATGTTGCGCAGCATGGAGCGCCCGACATAGACGACCTTGCGGCCGTGTTTGACGGCCAGGTCCATGACCTGCTGGACGCGGTGCACGTGGGAGGCGAAGCAGGCCACGATCAGTTTCTGCTGAGCGCTGGCGAAGACCCGCTCCAAGGCGGGTTCGATGTCGCGTTCGTGGGCGGTGAAACCCGGCACATCGGCATTGGTCGAATCGACCATGAACAGATCGACGCCTTCCTCCCCTAGCCGGGCGAATCCCCGCAGGTCGGTGAGCCGATGATCCAAGGGAAGCTGATCCATCTTGAAGTCGCCGGTGTGCAGTACGGTTCCAGCCTTGGTTCGGACTGCCACGGCCAAGGCGTCCGGAATGGAATGGTTGACCGAGTAGAACTCCAGGTCGAACTCGCCCATCTGAACCCGCTCACCTTCGGCGACCTCACGCAGGTCAACCTCGCGCAGTCGATGCTCGCGCAGCTTGGCGCTCAGCAGAGCCAAGGTGAGCTTGGAACCGAAGACCGGAATATCGCCGCGCCGACGAAGCAGGTAGGGCACACCGCCGATGTGGTCCTCGTGGCCGTGGGTGAGGACCAGTGCTTTCACCTCGTCGAGGCGGTCCTCCACCAGGTGCAGACCCGGCAGGATCAGGTCGACGCCGGGTTGTTCCTCCGAGGGAAACAGCACCCCACAGTCGATGAACATCAGTTCGCCGTTGATCTCGAAAGAGCTCATGTTGCGGCCGATGTCGCCGTGACCTCCCAGCGGGATCACTCGGAGGGTATCGGGTTGCAGGGCTGGAGGGGTTCTTAAAGACTCTCGCACCCGTCCAACCTATCGCGAGCGACCCGTCGCCACCGGAAGCATCGGTTCGCGGCAGCAACTTCGATGGGTACCATGACCGCCGTGATCGCAGATTCCGTACGCCTGGCACTGCCCGCCGAAGCAGAGACCATCGCCGCCCTTCAACGCCGGGCGTGGGTAGCACATCTGCCCGAACAGACTTCAAGCGGCATGCTCGCCGCCGTCGATCTGGCCGACATGACAAACAGTTGGTATGAGGCCATCGTGCGTCCGCCGTTGGCGCAGTATCGGGTGCTGGTGGCGTTGGGCAGCGAACGGATCACCGGCTTCGCCGCGATCGGGCCCAGTGACGATCCCGACGCCGAGGCCGGCAGCGATGCGTTGGTCGCCGAGTTCGTCGTGGATCCGGTGGCGCAGCACCAGGGCCACGGCTCGCGGCTGCTGAATGCGGTGGCCGACACTCTGCGTGCCGATGGCTTCAGTCGCGCCACCTGGTGGGTGCGCAGCACCGATGACGTACTGCTGAAGTTCCTGCGGGAGGCCGGCTGGGATGCCGATGGTGCTCACACCGAGGTTGCCATGGACGCCGAGGGCCCGCGGCTGAGGCTGATCAGGCTGCACACCGGCCTGGTGTGAGGTTCAGCGCTGGATCGGCACCGTCATCGAATCTGCCGCAAAGACGATGGTGACCTGATCAGCGTTTGGTTCGAAACCCACAAGGTTCAGGCCATAGGGCAAGGCGAGATCCAGCGGCTTCACCACGCTGTCCACCACCTGCTGAACCGCCGCGGACGGCAGGTCGAAGCCCACGATCGACACCTGAGGATCGGTGAGAGCAAGCGCGTGAGTGGCGGGGTCGACCTGGGGTACCGCAGACACCTCAGCGCTGAGTTCCGTGCCGAAGAGTGCCACCGAGTACTGCAGTTGCAGCCGGTTCTGCCCTCCAAAGGTGATGGGCAGGCCGACGAGGCTGCTCAGGTCCTGATAGCTCATCGAAGCTCGGCCGCTGACCGCTTGTGCGGTGAGTGAGTCGGGCTCCGTAGTGACGGTTCCGGTGGTGAGTCGCAGGTCGGTCACGGTGACCTGGGTACCAGCGATTGTGGTCGGAAAGGACGCCACCTCCAGCGATGCCTGCGGAACTGATTTCGTCAGGTAGGACACTGAGAACGGAAACCCGCCCAGCTGCACCGAGGTCGTCCCCTCCGCCGCTCCCAGGGCGGCAGCGACCTGAGCAGCGGCCTCACCCTCCTCCGCTGCACGAACACTGCTGTCGGCGATCCAGGCACCGCCCAGCAGTACTGCGACGATTACTACCGCGACGATGCCCTTGCGCACGTCACAGCCCTAGGAGACGATCAATTCCCACGGTGAGGCCGGGCAGATCGGCAACCGACCGTACCGCAGCGAGCACGCCGGGCATGAAGCCGACTCGGTCCATCGAATCGTGGCGAATGGTGAGGGTCTCCCCCGGGCCACCCAGCAGCACCTCCTGATGGGCGATGAGGCCGCGCAGCCTCACTCCGTGAACGTGGATGCCGTCGACCTCGGCGCCACGCGCGCCCGCCAGGCCCGTGTTGGTGGCGTCCGGCACGTCACCCAGTCCGGCCGCTGCCCGGGCCGCAGCGATCCGCCTAGCGGTCGCCTGGGCGGTTCCAGACGGTGCGTCCACCTTGTTGGGGTGGTGCAATTCGATGATTTCGGCAGATTCGAAAAAGGCTGCGGCCTGTTCGGCGAAGTGCATCATCAGCACGGCACCGATGGAGAAATTCGGCGCCACCAGGATGTTCACCCCTGGCTTGGCGTCCAACTGGTCGCGCAGACTCTGCAGGCGGTCCTCGCTGAAGCCAGTGGTGCCCACCACAGCATGCACGCCGTGTTCGATGCACCAGGCGAGGTTGTCCATGACGACGCCCGGCACTGTGAAGTCGACCACCACGTCGGCCGCTTCGGCCGCCGCCTTGTCGTCCTCGGCATCCAAAGCCGCAACCAGTTCCAGATCCTGAGCTGCCTCAACAGCTCGGCACACCTCAGCGCCCATCCGTCCCTTGGCACCAAACACCGCTACCTGCATGGTCTCCCTTTCGTCTGCGCACATCCTAGAGTCCCCCACCCCGTCCCTCCTCGCTACACGTACGTCACGTTGCTACAGGTGCGGAGGTAGCAACGTGACGTATGTGTAGCGACGTTGGGGTCAATGGTGCGGAGCGGACGCGAAGCCTGCGGTCAAGATCGATCGCAGACGGTCGGGGTGCCAGGCGTCGTGCCAACTCCAGCGCGAAATCCAGAATCCGGCGCCACGGATTCGCTCTTCGCGGTGTTTCTCACGCATGACGGCGTCTTCGGGTCGCTCACCCGGACGCAGCAGGTCGGCGTATTTGAACTTGCCATCGCATTCTCCGACGAGGCGATGCCCTTCCCACCCGAAGTCGCAGGTGGCGACCAGCACGCCGTCGCGATAGACCGGGAACTGCGTGATCGGCACCGGGAACCCGAGTCGGTGCATCTGCAGCCGGCTGATTGACTCCAGTGGTGATTGCGCCAGGGGGTCCACGAACGCCAACGCCCAGGCGGCACGTTTCGCCCCAGGCCATTTCCGCATCGAGGCCACAATTGCGCTGGCGAGCCCGAGATCGGCACCGGCTGCGGCCGCGGCATCGCAGGCAATGACACCCCACTCCTGAGAACGGCCCCGAGCAAGATCGACCGCAGTCCGCTCCAGGCTCGTCACCGGGATGCCATCGACCACGGTGATCTCGGCATCATCAAGCCGGCAGCGCCTGAGGTGAAGGACAGGGCCGATGCGTCCATTGCCACCACCAGGACGGGTCGCCCACACCCGAGTCCAGGCATCGCCGGCAACCGGAATCCCGTGGACCGCTGCGGCGGACGCGTGGCTCACCACACTGCCATCACTGATCTCGGGAAGTGTGGCTCGAATCAAGTCGAGGTGTCGCTGCCGTGCGTCTGCCACAGTGCTGCCGATGTAGCTACCCCGCCGAACCCGAACCAATTCGTCCGACTGGCGAGCCTTGCGCAGGTCATAGTGGGTCCATCCGTGGTCGGTAACGAACTCCCGGGTCCGCCGCAATTCACTCATGCCTCACGTCATCGGCATGCTGGGCGTCCGCCGGTCACAATCCACACCCCCAAAAACGCGCCCCACTCCTTCCTCGCTACATCTAGGTCACGTTGCTACCGGTGCAGCTGTAGCAACTTCACCTGGGTGTAGCGAGGTGGAGACGCGAAAGCCGGCGTCCCCCGCGGGGGGCGCCGGCTTTCGGGTAGTCGATCAGGCTTCGGCAGGGGCCTCGGACTTGGCCTCTTCGTCGATCACGGGGATCAGCGACAGCTTGCCCTTGGGGTCGATCTCGGCGATCTCGACCTGGATCTTCTGTCCAACGCTGACCACGTCTTCGACGTTCTCCACCCGAGCCCCGCCGACCAGGTCGCGCAGCTTGGTGATGTGGAGCAGGCCGTCCTTGCCGGGAAGCAAGGAGACGAAGGCGCCGAAGGGCATGATCTTCACCACGGTGCCCAGGTAACGCTCGCCCTTCTCCGGCATGGTCGGGTTGGCGATCGCGTTGATCAGGCTGCGGGCCGCCTCAGCGGACTCACCGTCTTCGGCACCGATGTAGATGGTGCCGTCATCCTCGATGGAGATGTTGGCGCCGGTGTCGTCCTGAATCTGGTTGATCATCTTGCCCTTGGGCCCGATCACCTCGCCGATCTTGTCGACCGGGATGTGCACGGTGATGATCCGCGGAGCGTAGGGGCTCATCTCATCGGGGGTGTCGATGGCCTCGGCCATGACGTCCAAGATGGCGTAGCGGGCCTCACGGGCCTGCAGCAGAGCACCGGCCAGCACGTCGGCGGGAATGCCGTCGAGCTTGGTGTCCAACTGCAACGCGGTGACGAAGTCCCGAGTACCGGCGACCTTGAAGTCCATGTCGCCCAGAGCATCCTCAGCACCCAGGATGTCGGTCAGCGCCACATACTTGGTCTCACCGTCGAGCTCCTCGCTCATCAGGCCCATGGCGATGCCGGCGACCGGGGAGCGCAGCGGCACACCGGCGTTCAGCAGCGCCAACGTGGACGCACACACCGAGCCCATGGACGTCGAACCGTTCGAGCCCAGCGCCTCGGAAACCTCGCGGATGGCGTAAGGGAACTCCTCGCGGCTGGGCAGCACCGGCAGCAACGCCCGCTCAGCCAGTGCACCGTGGCCGATTTCGCGGCGCTTGGGCGAACCGACTCGGCCGGTCTCACCGGTGGAGTAGGGCGGGAAGTTGTAGTTGTGCATGTAGCGCTTGGTGGTTTCCGGAGACAGCGTGTCGAGCTTCTGCTCCATGTCCAGCATGTTCAGCGTGGAGACGCCCAGAATCTGGGTCTCGCCGCGCTGGAACAGCGCCGAACCGTGCACCCGCGGCAGCACGCCGACCTCGGCCGACAGGGTGCGGATGTCCCGCAGCCCACGACCGTCGATACGAACCTGCTCGGTGAGGGTGCGGTGACGCACGATCTTCTTGGTCAAGGCCTTGAAAGCACCGCTGATCTCGTTCTCGCGACCCTCGAACCGGGCATCCAGCTCAGCGTGGATCGCTTCCTTCAAGGCATCGGTGGCCTCATCGCGCTCCTGCTTGCCGGCGATGCTCATGACCTCGGCCAGACGCGCCGAACCGGTCGCCTCGACAGCTTCGTAGACATCGGGCTGGTAATCCAGGAAGACCGGGAACTCCGAGACCGGCTTGGGCAGCATCGCGGCCAACTCGGCCTGTGCGTCGCACAGCGCCTTGAGGAACGGCTTGGCGGCCTCCAGCCCCTGCGCGACGATCTCCTCGCTGGGCGCGGTACGACCGGAACGCACCAGATCCCAGGTGACCTCGGTGGATTCGGCCTCGACCATCATGATGGCCACATCACCGTCAGGCAGCACCCGACCGGCGATCGCCATTTCGAAGGTCGCCTGTTCGGACTGCTCCACGGTCGGGAAGCCGACCCACTGGTCACCGATCAGAGCGACCCGCACGCCGCCGACAGGGCCGGAGAAGGGCAGGCCCGCCAATGTGGTGGACGCCGAGCCGGCGTTGATGGCCAGCACGTCGTAGCGGACGTTGGGGTTCAGGGCCATCACGGTGATGACGACCTGAACCTCGTTGCGCAGTCCCTTGATGAAGCAGGGACGCAGCGGACGGTCGGTCAGGCGGGCAGCCAGGATGGCGCCTTCGGAGGGCCGACCCTCACGACGGAAGAAGGAACCGGGGATGCGGCCCGCGGCGTACATCCGCTCCTCCACATCGACAGTCAGCGGGAAGAAGTCGATCGCGTCGCGCGGGTTCTTCTGCGCGGTGGTGGCGGACAGCAACATGGTGTCGCCGTCAAGGTAGACAGCAGCGCTGCCGTTGGCTTGCTTGGCGAGCAGGCCGGATTCGAAGCGAACCACGTGCTTGCCCAGAGCGCCGTTGTCAATCACGGCCTCGGTGTAACGAAGGTCAGGACCTTCCATAGGGGTTTCCTTTCGGGTTGGCCTGGGTTCGGGCCCCCGTCCGGTCTTCGATCGAGGCTCGCGGGGAGTGCGTACGCACCTCCCGAAAGTCACTACCGAGGACCAAAACGGCTACCGGCCCCAGGCTCGGTTTTGAGTTGTTATGCGCGTCAAGCCGGTGACGGAACGTTCCGTCACCGGCTTGGCGGTCAAGATTGGGTCACCGACGCAGGCCGAGGCGCGCGATCAGTGAGCGGTAATGCTCAACATCGTTCTTTGCGACGTAGTTGAGCAGGCGGCGGCGCTGGCCGACCATGAGCATCAGACCACGGCGACTGTGATGGTCGCCCTTGTGGGTCTTCAGATGTTCGGTCAGGTGCGAGATCCGCTTGGTGAGCAGCGCGATCTGGACATCCGGCGATCCGGTGTCCCCCGGGGTCAACGCGTACTCTTCGATGATCTTCTTCTTGGTGTCAGCATCCATCGGGTTGGCTGCTCTCCTTTCGACTTCCGTTGCGCGGCGCTACCCCACCATGTGGCACGACTTCGGATTGGTACGAGATCGCTGGGCAGCACTTAGGCATCCGCGGCCGTCTTGACGGCGCCAGAAGTCTAGCTGTATGGGGTGCTCCGCGGCGAATCGGGCGCGGTGAAGGCACCATTTGCGCCGACATCCTCACATATCCGCGCCTTAGTGGACGACATGGTGAGACGAGGCGTACAACCCGACTAAGGTACCTTCCCGGCGGACTTTGCCATCCCGGATCCACTGGAAGGACTTTTGCTGATGCAAATCGGGATTCCCCTAGAGACTCTCAAGGGGGAGACGCGCGTCGCGGCTACCCCCAAAACAGTCGCCCAACTCATCAAACTCGGACACAGCGTGATCGTCGAGGAAGGGGCGGGAGCCAAATCCTCTTACCCCGACGCCGATTACGAGGCAGCCGGCGCCACGATCGGCGACCGGGCCCAAACGTGGGGTGCCCCGATCGTCGCGAAGATCAATGCTCCGAATACCCGCGAAATCAGCCAGCTCAGCAAGGGAACGATGCTGATTTCGCTGTTGGCACCCGGGCGTAGCCCCGAGTTGCTGGAGAAGCTCAACAAGCGAGGCGTGACTGCCCTGGCCATGGACGCGGTGCCGCGTATCTCTCGTGCCCAGGCGTTGGACGTCCTCTCCTCTATGGCGAACATCGCCGGCTATCGCGCTGTTGTGGAAGCCGCCAACGAGTTCGGCTCCTTCTTCACCGGCCAAGTGACCGCAGCAGGCAAGGTTCCGCCAGCCAAGGTGTTCGTCTCCGGAGCCGGTGTGGCCGGCCTGGCGGCGATCGGCACCGCCAAGTCTCTGGGCGCCATCGTTCGAGCCACCGACCTACGTGCCGAGGTAGCCGAGCAGGTTCAGTCGATGGGCGGCGAGTTCGTCGCTGTCCAGGCCGAACAACAGCAGTCCAGTGACGGCTACGCCAAAGAGGCCAGCGAGGCCTACAACGAAGCGGCCGCCCAGATGTATGCCGACCAGTGCAAGGACGTCGACATCATCATCACCACCGCGCTGATCCCGGGACGCCCCGCGCCCCGGCTGATCACTGCGGAGATGGTCGCGACCATGAAGCCCGGATCGGTCATCGTCGACATGGCGGCCTCCAATGGCGGCAATGTCGAAGGTTCGGTCGCCGACAAGATGGTCGTCACCGAAAACGGTGTGAAGATCATCGGCTACACCGATCTGCCCGGACGTCTGCCCACGCAGGCCTCGCAGCTGTACGGCACCAATGTGGTGAACCTGTTCAAGCTGCTTACCCCGAACAAGGACGGCGAAGTCGAACTCAATTTCGACGATGTCGTGCTGCGTGGAGTGACGGTCACCAAGGACAACGAGATTCTGTGGCCGCCGCCACCGGTTCAGGTTTCGGCAGCCCCGAAGGCTGCTGAAGCTGCGGTCGTCGAGGTCGAGGATCCCGAGGTCAAAGCCGCCCGCGAGGCGGCCCAGGCCAAGGCTTCGGCACGAAATCGGCTCATCATGTCGGCCATTGCGGCGGTCTTGGTGGTGCTCGCAGTCACCTTCTCCCCGGCCAGCTTCGTGGGTGCGTTCACCGTCTTCGCCTTGGCTGTGGTGGTCGGCTTCTATGTGATCAGCGGCGTCTCGCACTCACTGCACACGCCACTGATGGCTCAGACCAACGCCATCTCGGGCATCATCCTGGTCGGTGCGGTGCTGCAGCTGGGATCGACCGACATTGCCGTATTGGTGATGTCGTTCATCGCGGCGACCATCGCTTCGATCAACATCTTCGGTGGCTTCCTGGTGTCCTACCGAATGCTCAGCATGTTCAGGAAGGAGGCCTGAGATGGGACTCAGTGTTGAACAAATCGATCAACTGTTCAAAGGCCTGTACATCGTTGCCGGCATCCTGTTCATTCTGTCGCTAGCCGGACTGTCGAAGCAGACCACGGCCCGTATGGGCAACATCGCCGGCATGATCGGTATGGTGCTCGCACTGGCTGCGGTCATCGCTGCGTCGGTCTACGAATCGTGGGCGGTTCACCAGCCCGGGATTCCTGCCGAACTCGCCGCTACCCGCTGGTCTCCGGAAATCACCTTGGCGCTGATCATCGGCGCATTGCTCATCGGCGCCCTCATCGGCACCCCGGTGGCACGCAAGGTCGAAATGACACAGATGCCCGAACTGATCGCCATGTTCCACTCCTTCGTGGGTATGGCCGCAGTTCTGGTGGGCTTCAACTCCTTCGCGGTCCCGCCGGCCGGTGAAGGTTCTGACGCTCTCACCGTCCACTTGGTGGAGGTTGCTCTGGGGGTGCTGATCGGTGCCTACACCTTCACCGGTTCGGTGATCGCCTACCTGAAGCTGTCGGCGAAGATGAAGTCAGCCCCGCTGACGCTGCCCGGACGCAATGTCCTCAACCTGGTTGGCTTCATCGTGTTCTTCGCCCTCATGATCTGGTTCACCGTCGCGGGCGTCGATCCGATGACTCACGCACCCACCGCGTTGGGCTGGGTCTTGATCATCGCGATTGCCGTCATCGGCTTTGCCCTCGGCTTCCACATGGTGGCAGCCATCGGCGGCGGCGACATGCCTGTCGTGGTCTCGATGCTGAACTCCTACTCCGGATGGGCGGCAGCAGCGGCCGGCTTCATGCTGGGCAACAACCTGCTGATCATCACCGGTTCGTTGGTGGGCTCCTCGGGTGCCATCCTGAGCTACATCATGTGTCGGGCCATGAACCGCTCGTTCATCTCGGTGATCCTGGGTGGCTTCGGCGTCGACACCGGCACGGTGGCAGCCTCCGATGAGGAGCAGGGCGAGCACCGCGAGATCGACGCAGCCGGCGCAGCCGACATGCTGATGAACGCCAAGAGCGTCATCATCACCCCCGGCTACGGCATGGCTGTCGCCAAGGCCCAGTACCCGGTGGCCGAGATCACCAGCAAGTTGCGTGCCCAAGGCATCAACGTCCGCTTCGGGGTTCACCCGGTGGCCGGACGCCTGCCCGGGCACATGAACGTGCTGCTGGCCGAGGCGAATGTCCCCTACGACATCGTTCTGGAAATGGACGAGATCAACGAGGACTTCGACGACACCGATGTGGTGCTGGTCATCGGTGCCAACGACACCGTGAACCCGGCTGCGCTGGACGACCCCAACTCCCCCATCGCCGGTATGCCGGTGCTGGAGGTTTGGAAGGCCGCCAATGTGATCGTGTTCAAGCGGTCGATGGCCACCGGCTACGCCGGCGTGCAGAATCCCCTGTTCTTCAAGGAGAACACCCAGATGCTGTTCGGCGATGCCAAGCAGCGGGTCGAGGACATTCTGCAGTCGCTGTCAGTTCCTGCCTGATCCCTATTGCGGACACGATGAAGCCCCGACCGGATTCGGTCGGGGCTTCATCGTTATTCAGGATCAGGAGTGACGCAGACCAAGCAGTTCGCGGCAATGCCGCACGTCGTCACGCATCTGCGCGATGAGCTCGCCGATCTCGGTGAAGCGGATCTGCCCACGAATCCGGGCGATGAACTCAACATTGATCGGCGCGTCGTAGAGCTCGAGGTCGTCACGATCCAGGACATAGGATTCCACTCGCCGGGACAGCCCGTCGAAGGTGGGGTTCGTACCCACCGAGATTGCCGCCGGCCAGCGCTCCGCGTCGCCGTTCAAGGCAGCCTCGCCGTGGGCGTCCAGGCCGTCGCGGCGCGTCACCCAACCCGCGTAGACGCCGTCGCTGGGACAGGCCAGCATGGGGGGCACCGGCAGGTTCGCCGTCGGGAAACCCAATTCCCGACCACGGCGATCCCCGTGAGTCACGACACCCCGAAAACAGAACGGACGACCCAGGTGTTCGGCGGCGTGTTCGACATTGCCCGCCGCCAACGCCTCCCGAATGCGGGTGGAGCAGGTCTCCTCATCGCCGAAGCGCACCAAAGCCAGCCCCTCCACCTCGAAGCGTCCCGCGGCCAGTTCGGTCAGCGTGTCGACCGAGCCGACCGCACCATGGCCGAACCGGAAGTTCTCTCCGACCACGACCAGTGTCGGATCGAGCGGAACCACGATCTCCTCGACGAATCGCGACGGTGCCCAGGCAGCGAATTCGGAGGTGAAGTCGACGACCTGAACGTCGTCGGCACCGGCAGCGGTGAGATGCTCGATGCGTCCCTCCAGGCTGGTGAGCAGCATGGGGGCAGCGTCTGGACGCAACACTGACACCGGATGGGGCCAGAAGGTGACCACGATCAGCGGCAGTTCGGGGTGGCGTCGCTTTGCCTCGGCCAGTACCTCACGGTGCCCGGGATGGACGCCATCGAAGTTCCCGATGACGACTACTGAGGAACCCATTGCACCCTTTCCGGCACCACGGCTGAGTACCGCCGGATAGTTTAGCCGCACCCGCCCGAACGCCGAGTCGCTGCCGCGCTCTGGTGGGTACTACTGGCCACCCAGGTAGGCCTCCACGACGCGCGGATCGGCGGCGAGTTCGGCGCCGGTCCCGGACAGCGAAATAGTGCCGGTCTCCAACACATAGGCCCGGTGGGCGATGCGCAACGCCGCTTTGGCGTTCTGCTCCACGACCAACACCGAAGTGCCTTGGTCGTTGACCGCCTTGATGAGCTCCATCACCTGGTTGACCATGAGGGGTGCCAACCCCATCGAGGGCTCGTCCAACAGCAACAGCTTGGGTCCGCTGACCAGCGCCCTTCCGATAGCCAGCATCTGCTGCTCACCTCCGGACAGGGTGCCGCCTTGTTGATCGCGGCGTTCGGCCAGCCGGGGCATCAAGGTGTAGGCGTGCTCGATCCGCTCGGCGATCACGGCCTTACTAGTGACCCGGTACCCGCCCAACTGCAGATTCTCGTGAACAGTCATGGTGCTGAAAATGCGCCGCCCTTCCGGGACCTGCACGATGCCTTCGGCCACCAGATTATGGGCCCGGATCTTGGCCAGATCCACGCCGTTCCAGGTCGCCGTTCCCGCCGTGGGGCGCACGATGCCGGAGACCAGATTCAAGGTCGTGGACTTCCCCGCTCCGTTGTTGCCCAGCAGGGCCACGATCTCGCCTTCTTCGAGGTCGAAGCTGAGCCCGGACAGCGCCTTCACCCGCCCGTAGAACACGTCGACGTTCTGAACGCTCAACCAGCTCACTGCGCGTCCTCCTCATCGGATCCCAGGTAGGCCTCGATCACCTGCGGGTTGTTGCGGATCTCCTCGGGGGTGCCGTCTGCGATTTCGCGTCCGTAGTTGAGCACGATGATTCGCTCGGAGATATCCATCACCAAACCCATGTCGTGCTCGATCAGCACGATCGAGACACCGAGGTCGCGGATCTGGCGAATCAGCGCCATCAGGTGTTGGGTCTCGGTGTGGTTCAGCCCGGCGGCAGGCTCGTCCAACAGCAGCACTTTGGGCGAGGTTGCCAACGCCCGAGCTATTTCGACCTTGCGCTGGCCGCCGTAGGGAAGCTGCCCGACGAATGCCTCCGGATCGCCGCTGAACCCGACGAAATCCAGCCACGCCAGGGCATCGGCCTCGCAGGCCCGCTCGGTACGTCGGAATCGGGGTGTGTGCAAGAAGGCGTCGTACCACGCCTGCGACATAGTGGCGTGGGCTGCAGTCTTGACGTTGTCCACGATCGACATGTCGGCGAACAGCCGCAGATTCTGGAAGGTTCGAGCCATGCCCATCTGGGTGATCCGCGACGGGCGGGCACGCATGATCGACTTCCCCATGAAAGTGATACTGCCGGCCGTCGGTCGATAGAAGCCGCTGATGCAGTTGAAGGCACTGGTCTTGCCGGCACCGTTGGGTCCGATCACGGACACGATCTCGTTCTCATGAACCGACATCGTCAGCCCATCGACTGCTTTCACCCCTCCGAACTGGAGGTGCAGATCCTTCACCTCCAACAAGGTGTTGCGCACGCTCATGCGGGCCTCCCTGCCGCAGAGTCTTCGGGGGCCTCGGTGGCCTTCGCGCGCCGGGCTCTCCGGGCAGCCAGGGCCGGTGACCACGGGAACACGGCGTTGGCCGGCCAAATGCCCTGAGGACGGAAGATCATGGTCACCACGAGCAACACCCCGAACAGCACGTAGCGCCATTCAGCGAACTCGCGCAGGAACTCCGGGGCCAGCGACACGAACAACGCGCCGATGATGACACCCGGGGTCGAACCCATACCGCCGAGGACGACCGCCATCAGGATCAGCGCCGAGTACAAGAAGGTGAAGCTGGTCGGCGAGATCGCGCTGAGGTAGGTCCCCATCAGCTGCCCGGCGAGCCCGGCCCAGACCGCACCGATGATGTAGGCGGTGATCTTGGTGAAATAGGTGTTGATGCCCATGGCTTCGGCGGCATCCTCGTCATCGCGGACGGCCTTCCAGGCCCGTCCCATCTTGCCCCGGGACAGCCGCGATATCCCGCCGACTCCCACCAGGCCGACCACGAGGGCGACGAAGTAGTACAGCAGGATCTTGCCATTGAACTCGATACCGGCAATGACCAGACCGTCGGCCATGTCCCACCCGAAGAAGCTCCAGGAGGGGATTCCGGAAATGCCGGTGGCGCCTCCCGTGATCTCCAAGTTTCGGGCGGTGAGGCGGATGATTTCACCGAATCCCAGGGTGACGATGGCCAGGTAGTCGCTGCGCAGGCGCAGCGTCGGGCCGCCGATGATGATGCCGGCCACGATGCACACCAGGATGGTCACCGGCACCGCCTCAAGCATGGAGAAGCCGAAGGTGGTGGTGAGAATCCCGGAGGTGTAGGCGCCGACAGCGAAGAAGGCGACATAGCCCAGGTCCAGCAGTCCGGCATAGCCCACCACGACGTTCAGACCCAAAGCGAGCATGACGTAGATCAGGCCTGCGGTGAGAATGGAGATGACGTACGGCGAGGCGGTGATGAACGGCACGGCGAGCGCGAGGATGAACACGGCGATACCCAGCACATTCAGGGCGCCTTTCTCGCTGCGCCACCGAAACGGTGCCGGCGGCGGCATCTGGTGCCGATTCGGAGGCACCAGCAACTCCGACGAAGACTCCTTCAGCACGAGCGGCATCGTCATCACATCCGTTCCACCACACGGGTGCCGAGCACACCGGTGGGACGGAAGGTCAGGAACAGGATGAGGCAGGCAAAGGAGAACACATCACGCCATTCGCCGCCTACCCAGGTGGTGCCGAAGGACTCCAGCAGCCCCAGGATCAAGCCGCCGATCATGGCGCCGTACAAGCTGCCGATGCCCCCGATGACGGCTGCGGTGAAGGCCTTCAGCCCGATCGTGAAACCCATCAGGAAGTCCACCGAGCCGTAGAACGCGCCGGCCATCACACCACCGGCGCCGGCCAGGGCCGATCCGATGAAGAAGACCCTCGAAATGGTGCGGTTGACGTCGATCCCCATCAGGGTTGATGCCCGCTGATCCAAGGCGATGGCGCGCATGGCGCGACCCTCCCGGGTGCGATCGACATAGAGCCCCAACCCGGCCATCAGCAACGCCGCAACCACCATCAGTACCAACTGAGCGCTGGACAACTGAGCATCGAAGACCGGCAGCGGGTCTCCGGTCACTCGCAGTGGATAAGCCTGTGGGCTCGGACCGAAGATCTGTCGAATGCCGTATTCCAGGGTGAATGACATGCCGACTGCGGTGATGAGCACCGCCAACCGGGGCGCGGATCGCAACGGCCGGTAGGCGACACGTTCGATGCCCACCCCGACAAAGCCGCTGGCCAGCATCGAGATCAGCAGCACCAGCATCAGCACCGGGATGGTGGCTCCGGCGCCCAGGCCGGGAAAGGCCGTCAGGATGACCAGGCCCACGAAAGCGCCCAACATGTAGATGTCACCGTGAGCGAAGTTGAGCAGCTTGATGACGCCGTAAACCATGCTGTAGCCGAGCGCCACCAGGGCATAGAACGATCCGACGAACAAGCCGTTGAGAATGATCTGGGTCACGCGAATCCCTCAGTAATGCGACTCTGGCTGCCACCAGCAGGTGACAGCCAGAGTCTCGGTCTTAACCTTCGAGCCGGTCAGACAGGACGAACTTGCCGTCCGGCGCGATCGTGACGATGACGAACTTCGCGTCGGTCAGCGTGCCCTGCTCGGTGAAGGAGATCGAACCGGATGCGGTGCTGAAGTCCTTCAGATTGTGCAGCGCTGCGTCCACCTTGTCCATATCGGTGGAACCGGCCTGCTTGATGCCCTCGGCCATTACCTTGACCGCGTTGTAGGACTGCAGTGCGTAGGGGCCAGGATCGGTGCCGAACTTGTCCTTGTAAGCCGCGCTCCAGGCGCCACCGTCCTGCAACATGTCCGGAGTCATCGTGAAGGTGCCGTACACATTGTCGGTGAAGCCCTTGCCGGTGATCTCGGCGAACTTGGCATCGACCGCGCCGTCGCCGATCAGGAAGATGCCCTTGTACCCTGCGGCCTTGGCCTGATGGTTGACCAGCGAACCGGCCTGGTAGTAGCCGGTGTAGTAGACGAAGTCGGTGCCTGCCTTCATCATCTTGTCGACATCGGTGGAGAAGTCCTTGTCCGTGGGGGTCACGGTGGTGCTCCCCGAGACGTTCAGCCCCGCCTCCTTGGCCTGAGAGATGAATGCCTTGGACAGGTTGGTGGAATAGGCATCGCCCTCGTCGATCACGTAGATCGACTTCGCCGCCGACTTCTCGGCGAACTTAACCGCAGCCTGCGCCTGCTGAGTTCCGGTGCCGTTGACCAGGAACACATTGGGCTGTTTGGCAGCCACTAGATCATCGGAATTCGCCGCAGCGATGACCATTGGGATCTTTGCCTGCAGGAAAATCGGCAACGTGGGCAGAGTTGCACCCGAGCAGTAGCCGCCCACCGAGGCAATGACCCCTTGGGAAACCAACTTGTTGGCGCCGGCCACCGCAGTGGTCGCATCGCAGGCTTCGTCTTCGGCGATGAGTTCAATCTGCTGACCATTGACGCCACCAGCGGCGTTGATCTCATCAACGGCCAACGTTGCGCCGTTCTTCATGTATTCGCCGAAGGCGCTTTCGCTGCCCGAGAATGGCGCCAGCATGCCGAACTTCAGGGCGCCACCGGTATCGCTGTTTCCGCCGCCGGCAACTCCGCCGCTACAACCGGCCGTCAGCGCCATGCAGGCCGCAGCAACCACGATGGTGCCAACCCGCTTGAAGGAACCAAAACGCTTCTCCATCTAACTGTCCTCCCTAGTGATGGATACAAGTCCCCGCCGCCAAGATGCCGTGCCTGCGGCGAAGTGGGGCAAACGTTACACGAGCACAGCCGTGCCGAAACCGACCGGATTGTTACCTTTTGTGCACAACGATGAGGATCGCCAACGAGTACTATTCTGCGATCCTGATCATTGCACCATGCCACCGCTATACCCCACCCCGTGTTTCGGCGCGGCGGCTTGTGCGCCAAGGCGTGATTCGTCGGCTAGGAAACGAAAACCGCATCGGCGACGGCGCGTCCGACGCCATCTGGTCGATAGAGGGCCAGAAACTCGCCCTTGAACATGACGGCGGTCAGTCCGGCTTCGAGATTCACCGACAACGCCCGGCCAAAATGGACGTCGTGGGCCTGCTCGGTCTCGAGTTCGAGAATCGGGAAGGCTCGGCGCACGACCTCAGCCAGCGGTATCAGCGCAGGTGGCACTGCGGATTCACTGCCGTGGTGCTCCAGCATCGTGGCATCGATCATCACCTGGGAAAGGTCGAAGCCGCCCACCCGAGTGCGCCGCAGCGCTGTCAGGTGTCCCCCGGTGCCCAGTGCGGCACCGAGGTCGCGGGCCAACGCCCGAATGTAGGTACCCGTCGAGCAGTCAACGACGACGTCGACGTCGACCACGTCGATCACTGCATTGGCAGAGTCGGACAGTGTTTCGGTGCCGACTCGCACCGCGATCACGTCGAACCGCGTCACGGTGACCGGACGCGCCACCAAGGCGACCTGCTCCCCTGCTCGCACCCGGGCGTAGGAACGTTTGCCGTCGACCTTGATCGCAGACACCGCCGAGGGAACCTGGCTGATGTCGCCAGTGAAACGCTCCACACCGGCACCGATGGCGGCTTCGGTGATTCCGGTGGCACCGTTCGCCGCCGTGATCTCGCCCTCGGCATCGTCAGTGAGGGTATCGATCCCCAGCCGAATGGTCGCGGTATAGCTCTTGTCGTGACCGGCGAGATGGCCCAAGAGGCGGGTGGCTCGGTTCACCCCGACCAGCAACACGCCGGTTGCCATCGGATCCAAAGTTCCGGCATGACCGACCTTGCGGGTGCCGTACAGGCGTCGACAGCGCCCGACCACCTGGTGTGATGTCCAGCCCTGCGGCTTGTCCACCACGACCAGGCCGGAAACGCCGGCATCAGCCAAGGTCTTGGCTCTCGTCTTCGTCCTCAGCGTGCGGCTTGCGGTAGGGATCGGCGTCCCCGGCGAACACCGCCCCCTCGGCCTGCGCGGCCACGGCCGCATCCTGCTGCTTGGCTCGGGCGATGACATCTTCCAGATGCGCGGCGTCCTCCTCAACAGCATCGAGGACGAAGGCCAAGGTCGGGGTGAACTTCAACCCCAGCCGCTTGCCCACCGTCGAACGCAGCAGGCCCGAGGCCGACTTCAGAGCCATCGCGGTTTCGTCGCGCGCCTGGGCGTCGCCGAGCACGGTGTAGAAGACGGTGGCCTCGTGCCCGTCGCCGGTAAGGCGCACATCGGTCACGGTGACGAAACCCAGCCGAGGGTCTTTGATCCGACGCTGCAACATCTCGGCGACGATGAACTTGATCTGTTCAGCGACCTTGCCGTAGTGCGGACTACTCATGGTTGTTCCTTTCGACACGTCCGCCCGGCCCCGATGACTCAGAGCCGGGCGGACGAGTTGAGTGTCAGTCGCGCGGCTTCTCCACCATCTCGAAGGTCTCGATGATGTCGCCCTTCTTGATGTCGGAGAAATTCGCCAAGGTGGTACCGCACTCGAAGCCCTCTCGGACTTCGGTGGCATCGTCCTTCTCACGCCGCAGCGAGGCGATCGAGGTCTCCGCGACCACAACGCCGTCACGCAGCAGGCGGGCTTTGGCATTGCGCCGGAGCAGCCCGGACAACACCATGCAGCCGGCGATGGTGCCGAACTTGGAGGACTTGAAGATCTCGCGGATCTCCGCCTGGCCAAGCACTTTCTCCTCGAAGATCGGCTTCAGCATGCCCTTCAAGGCAGCCTCAACCTCGTCGATAGCGGCGTAGATGACCGAGTAGTAGCGGACGTCGACACCTTCGGCATCGGCCAGCTGAGTGGCCTTGCCTTGAGCACGCACGTTGAAGCCGATGATGACGGCATCCGAAGCCGCCGCCAAGGTGACGTTGGTCTCGGTGATGGCACCAACGCCGCGGTCGATGACCCGCAACTCCACTTCTTCGCCCACATCGATCTGCAGTAGCGCATCCTCGAGGGCTTCGACGGCACCGGCAGAGTCGCCCTTCAGGATCAGGCGCAGTTCCTCCGCCTCGCCCTTGGCCAACTGCTCGAACAACTGATCCAGCGTCTTGCGGCGCGTGGTCTTGGCCAGCATCGCGGCCCGCTGACGGGCCTCGCGCTTCTCGGCGATCTGACGAGCCATACGGTCGTCCTCCACCACCAGGAAGTTGTCACCGGCACCAGGCACCGACGTCAGACCGAGCACCTGCACGGGCATCGACGGCGGGGCTTCGTCCACGGTGCCGCCTTGATCGTTGATCAAGGCTCGCACCCGGCCGAAGGCCGAACCGGCCACGATCGAGTCGCCGGTACGCAGCGTGCCACGGTGCACCAGAACGGTGGCAACCGGGCCACGGCCCTTGTCCAGGTGAGCTTCGATAGCCACACCCTGCGCAGGCATGTCCGGATTCGCTCGCAGATCCAAAGCGGCGTCGGCAGTCAGCACGATGGCTTCCAGCAACCCGTCCAGACCCAACTCGGCCTTGGCAGAGACATCGACGAACATCGTGTCGCCGCCGTACTCCTCCGGGATCAGCCCGTATTCGGTGAGCTGTCCACGCACCTTGGTCGGATCGGCGCCCTCTTTGTCGATCTTGTTGACCGCAACCACGACCGGCACATCGGCTGCCTTGGCGTGGTTCAGTGCCTCAATGGTCTGCGGCATCACACCGTCATCGGCCGCGACCACCAACACCGCGATGTCGGTGGACTTCGCACCACGGGCTCGCATGGCGGTGAACGCCTCGTGACCGGGGGTGTCGATGAAGGTGATCCGTCGCTTCTTGCCGTCGACCTCGGTGCGCACCTGGTAGGCGCCGATGGCCTGGGTGATACCCCCGGCCTCTCCGGCTACCACGTCGGTGTGACGCAACGCGTCCAGCAGCTTGGTCTTGCCATGGTCAACGTGANNATGACGGTGACCACCGGCGGGCGTGCCTCCAGATCGTCCTCGTCGCCGAGATCTTCACCGAATTCGATGTCGAAGCTCTCCAACAGTTCGCGATCCTCGTCCTCGGGCGAGACGACCTCGATCTTGTAGTTGAGCTCGGCACCCAGCACTTCGAGGGTGTCATCGGCGACCGACTGAGTGGCGTTGACCATTTCACCGAGGTGGAACAGCACTTGCACCAGCGACGCCGGCTCGACACCGATCTTCTCGGCAAGGTCGGTCAGCGAAGATCCGCGGCGAAGCCGGACGATCTGGCCATCACCTTGACGGACGCGCACGCCACCAATCGATGGCGCCTCCATCTGGTCGAATTCTTGACGGCGCTGCTTCTTGGACTTGCGGCCGCGCTTGGCGGGCCCACCGGGACGCCCGAAAGCGCCTTGGGTACCCGATCCGCTGCGGCCACCACGGCCACCACGGCCACCACCAGTNNAGCCGGAGGGCCACCGAAGCCGCCACCGGCACCGGGAGCACCACCGCGACCGGGGCCACCACCGGGGCGTCCGCCGCGACCGCCGGCACCAGGACGTCCACCCTGACCGGCGCGGGCCGGAGCACCAGCGCCGCCGTTGGCGGCAGTCTTGGGCATCATGCCCGGATTCGGGCGCGGCACTCCTGCCACGCCACCACCGGGACGCGGCGGACGATCACTGCGCTGACCGGGCCCACGGTCGTTGAACGGACGCTCGGAGCGCCCGGCATTGTCCGGACGCGGGCGCTGCACGCCCATGCCCTGACGGGATGCGAAGGGGTTGTTCCCCGGACGCGGGGCGCCCGGACGACGGGAGTTGCTGCCGGGAAGTCCGCCGGTACCACCGGGACGGGGCCCGGGGCGGGGCCTCGGCACGGCCGGGCTCGGCGCCGGAGTTGCTTTGGCGGCCGGGGTTTCGGCGGGCTTGGCCGCAGGCTTGGATTCGGCCTTTGCCTCGGGTGCGACAGGTTCTGCAACCGGTGCCGCGGTCGGCGCGGAGGTCGGGGCAGGCGTCTCAGCTTTGGGTTCCTGCTTGGCCTCAGCTGCGGGCGCGGCAGGCTTGCGCGGGGCCGGCTTGGCCTCAGACCTGGCCGGTTTGGCCTCAGCTGCGGGTGCCGTCTTCTCTGCGGACGCTTTCTCGCGCAGCTTGCGGACGACGGGGGCCTCGATGGTCGAGGATGCGGAACGCACAAACTCCCCCATGTCATTGAGGGTCTGTAAAAGTTCCTTGCTTTCGAGTCCGAGCTCTTTCGCAAGCTCGTAGACGCGGACCTTAGCCACTACTCTCCTTCAGGTCCACGCAGGCGCGTTGGACCACCTAGTTCGGTTTGCTCATTTCGAGATACTCATCGAGTGGTCATGAGCGTTAGCCCACTTTCGGGTTGGTGTTCACCTCGGATCGGTGAACGCGCGCTGTGCAGTCTATCGCCCTCGAGGCTCAATGACTCAATCGGCACTCAGCGTGGCCAACACCTCGGCGACCTGATCCGGGTCCAACGCAGTTCGCAGGCCTCGGGCAAACACCCGCACCGGCGCTTTGGCGGCACAGGAGCGATGCAGATAGCACCCTCGTCCGGGCAGTCGTCGATCCGCATCGACGACCAGCACTCGGTCGACCCCCACCATTCGCACCAGATGAGACTGGGGTGCGCGATTCCGGCAGACGACACAGGTGCGGACGGGTTCCATGGCTCAGCAGTCTAGGCGGCGCATTACACAGCGAACACCCAGCCAAGGCGGAGCAATGACACAGCCGACTCGACTTTTCTGGTGTCCATCGAACCAACGAGGAGCTACATGAACAGCAAGCAGCGCATCGGACTGGCGATCGGCGGGGGCGTCCTCGCTGTGGGAGCCGCGGTGGGAGTCGGCGCGATGGCCGCGAATTTGGCGGGCTCCGACACGACCACTCAAGGTACGTCCGGCTATGGCCAAGGCCCCGGAGGCGGTATGGGCCAGAACCGACAGCTCGACACCACCGAGATGGCCACGGCATTGGCCGAGAAGTTGGGCGTGGACGAGTCTGCGGTGAAGACCGCCTTGGACAATGCGATGCAGGCATCGCGCCCGTCCGACGGCAACGGCACCCCTCCCAGCGGTGCACCGAGCGGCGCCCCCACTGGGGCCGCCCCGTCCGGGGGTCCCAATACCGGTGGCGGCGGACGCAACACCGAGATGCTCACCGCGATGGCATCCGCCATCGCAACCGAACTCAATCTCGACCAGAGCACAGTACTGACCGCACTCCAAGAGGTGTGGGCCGAGTACGGCCCTGGGGCCAATCAGCCTTCCAGTCAGCCGACATCCTGACGCCGAGTGGGTCAGGTGCGAGGACTCACTCGGCGGTATCGGAGCGAATGTCGATTCGCCAGCCGGTAAGCCGGGCGGCCAGCCTGGCGTTCTGCCCTTCGCGGCCGATCGCCAGGCTGAGCTGGTAATCGGGCACGACGACCCGTGCCGCTTTCGCTCCAGGGTCGACCACAGTGACCGACGTCACCTTGGCGGGGCTGAGAGCCTGCGCCACGAACACCTCAGGTTCGTCGGAGTAGTCGATGATGTCGATCTTCTCCTCGTTCAGCTCGTGCATGACCGCACGCACCCGCTGACCCATCGGACCGATGCAGGCTCCCTTGGCCGAGACATCAGGGTTATGGCTGACGACAGCGATCTTGGTGCGGTGCCCTGCCTCGCGCGCGATGGCCTTGATCTCGACGGTGCCCTGCTCAATTTCTGGGACTTCCATCGCGAAAAGCTTGGCCACAAGGCTCGGATGGGTTCGCGAGACCACCACCTGGGGACCTCGGAGTTCTCGGCGCACGCTGACGACGAACACGCGCAGACGCTTGCCGTGGCTGTAGTCCTCGCCGGGAGCTTGCTCAGCGGCGGGAAGGATCGCCTCGATGCTGCCCAGATCAATACGCACGACGCGCGGGTCGCGATCCTGCTGGACGATCCCGAGCAGGATGTCGCCCTCGGAACCGGCGAAGTGGCCGTACTTCTGTTCGTCCTCGGCCTCGCGCAGCCGTTGGAAGATGACCTGGCGCGCCGTTGCGGCCGCGACGCGTCCGAACCCCTCGGGGGTGTGATCGAATTCTCCGATGGTGTTTCCCTCATCATCGAGTTCGGGAGCCAGCACACTCACTTTGCCGCTGCGTCGGTCGATGTCCACCCGGGCGCCATCGATCGCACCGGGGGTCTTGGCGTAGGCATTCAGAAGTGCCTCGCTGAGCGCACTCAGCAGCACCTCCATACTGATTTCCTTGTCGCGTTCCAGCGCCTTCAGGGCGCTCAGGTCGACATCCATGTCAGGCCTCCTCATTGTCGTCATCGGAGCCGGCGATGGGCCGATTCAGTTCCAGTTGGACTGTTGCTTTGGTGATCTGGGCCAATGCCACCGGTTGGCTGGCTGCACCGACCTGCAGTTCCACCTCGTCGTCGGTCACGCTCACGATGCGTCCGGTGATCTCGGACTCGGGCGTTACTACGGTGATCAGGCGTCCGGTGTTGCGCCGGAAGTGTTTGGTCTCGGTCAGCGGCTGGGTGACGCCTCGGGAGGAAACCTCCAAGGTGTAGGGCTTGCCGCGCGAGACATCGCTGGCGTCCATGCTCGCCGAGATGCTGCGGGTGGCCTCGGCGATCTGATCCAGCGACGGTCCGTGGCCGTCGGGGCCGTCGCCGTCGAGGAAGATCCGCACGATCGAACGCTTGCCGGCGGAGGTGATCTCGATTCGGTCAATCTCCAGGTCGTGAGCGGCAACCACCGGGTCAAGGAGTGTGCTGATATCAGTGGAAAGCACCTGCTGCCTCGATCCGGTTTTTGGATGTGATTGTGGCCGGTTGCACCGGCGCGTTGGGGTACCGCTTGGCGACCATCCTAGGCGGTCGCGGCCGATTCAGCCGCGAACCACCCCCACCAGGTGTGCGACAGCGTCTCCGATCGGCACCTCAAGGCGCTCCCCACTAGCGCGATCACGAACCTCGACCAGGCCATCGGCCAAACCGCGTCCGACGACCACGGAGGTGGGCATGCCCATCACTTCCGCATCGGTGAACTTCACTCCGGGGCTGGCTTTGCGGTCGTCGAGGAGGACCCGCAGCCCGGCGGCGTCGAGATCCTGGGCCAGTTTCTCGGCGGCGGTAGCGATCTCGTCTCCCTTGCCGGTGGCCAAGACCTGAACGTCGAAGGGAGCCAGGGCGCGCGGCCAGCTCAATCCGCGGTCATCGCAGGTGGACTCCGCGACGGCGGCGACCGCACGCGACACCCCCACCCCGTAGGAGCCCATCGTCACCGTGACCAGCTTGCCGTTCTCGTCGAGCACCTTCAGACCGAGCGCCTCGGCGTATTTGCGCCCCAACTGGAAGATGTGACCCATCTCAATGCCCCGGGCCAGACTCAGCGGACCCGAACCATCCGGCGCCGGGTCGCCTTCGCGCACCTCGGCGACATCGATCACACCATCGGACGTGAAATCCCGACCGGCCACCACATTCAACTGGTGTGTATCGGCACGGTTGGCCCCGGTGATCCAGGACGTGCCGGCAACCACCCGCGGGTCGGTCAGGTAGCGCACCGCGCTCAGGCCTTTGGTGCCGAGGAACTGTACAACGCCGGATTCGGTGACCTGGACCGGCCCGATGTAGCCCTTGACCAGCGCAGGATGCGCTGCGAAATCCTCGTCGGTGGCGGCGACGGCCTCTGCGGGGGCGACCGCGGCTTCCAGTCGCTTCACATCGACGTCACGGTCACCGGGGAGTCCGACGATGAGGAGTTCGGAGCTACCGTCGGGATGCTGCAGCGTGAAGACCACATTCTTCAAAGTGTCGGCCGCCGTCCAGGGGCCTTCGGCGCGAGGGAACTGAGCGTTCACAGCATCCACCAGCTCGGCGATGGTGCCGGTAGCCGGGGTGTCGATCTCGGTGACCGGCCCGACGCCGGCGGGATCCTGCTGCGGGGGTGCAGTGACCCGGACCGCCTCAACATTCGCGGCATAGCCGCCGGGCGAGCGAACGAAGGTGTCTTCGCCGTTGTCGGCGATCGCAAGGAACTCTTCCGAGGCCGAGCCCCCCATCGCTCCGGACATCGCCTGCACGATCACATAGTCCAAGCCCAGCCGATCGAAGATCCTGATGTAGGCCTCGCGATGGTTGGCGTAGCTGGCGTCCAGGCCTGCGTCATTGACGTCGAAGGAGTAGGAGTCCTTCATCACGAATTCGCGCCCACGCAGGATGCCCGCGCGCGGGCGGGCCTCGTCGCGGTACTTGATCTGAATCTGGTACAGCGACAGCGGCAGGTCCTTGTAGGAGGAGTACAGGTCCTTCACCAGCAGGGTGAACATCTCTTCGTGGGTGGGGCCGAGCAGGTAGTCACCACCCTTGCGGTCGACCAGCCGGAACAGGTTCGCGCCGTACTCGGTCCACCGATTGCTGGCTTCGTAGGGCTCGCGAGGCAGCAGGCCAGGGAAGCGCACCTCTTGGGCACCGATGGCGTCCATCTCCTCACGCACGATCTGCTCGACGTTCTGCAGCACCCGCAGACCCAGCGGGAGCCAGGAGTAGATGCCGGGAGCGACTCGGCGGATGTAGCCGGCTCGCACCAGCCAGCGATGGCTGGGCACTTCCGCGTCGGCGGGGTCTTCACGGAGGGTGCGGAAGAACAGTTGGGACATTCGCGTGATCACCGGGCGATCTTATCGTTGCTGGTAACACCCTTCGACAAGCTCAGCGAGCGATGCTTCGCCAAACTCAGGGAGCGAGCCGTGCCCGTTGGCTGAGCCTGTCGAAGCCCGCGCCACTCACCTGACACCATGTGCTCTGTGAGCCAATCTGAGATCCATCCCAGTGCAGTGAAAGTCGCAACCTTCCTGGCCGACGCCGGGCATCCCCACGAGGTGGTGATGCTGCCGGTCACCGGGCGCACCGCAGCCGACGCCGCCGCAGCGCTGGGCGTGGAGCTGGGTCAGATCGCCAAGAGCATCGTGTTCCGGCGTAAGTCCGATGATGCGGCGGTGCTGGTGGTGACCTCCGGCGACCTACGCGTGGATGAGAAGAAGGTCGCGGCGATCGTCGGCAAGCTCGGCCGCGCCGATGCCGATTTCGTCAAAACTGCCACCGGCTTCTCCATTGGCGGGGTCTCCCCCGTCGCCCACACCACGCCACCGGTGATGCTGATCGATGCCGAACTGTTCCGCTTCAACGAGATCTGGGCGGCTGCCGGCCATCCCCACGCAGTGTTCCCGCTGAGCCCGACGGAGTTGGTTGAGCTCACCGGAGCCGAAACCGCCGATGTCACCTAGATCACACCGGATCAGTCCGGTTCGGTCTCGCCCAATTCGGAATCGTCAACGTTTGTCGGGTTCAGGACGCGCTTCAGGAAGATCAGGGTGCGCTCATGCCCGGGATTGGTGATCAGATCCCGTGACGGGCCCTGCTCGACGATCACGCCGCCGTCCATGAAGACCGTGCGGTCCGACACATCGCGGGCGAAGAGCATCTCGTGGGTAACCACAACCATGGTCATGCCAGCCTGTGCTAGGTCGCGCATGACGGCCAGCACGTCGCCGACCAACTCCGGGTCCAGCGCTGCGGTCGGTTCGTCGAAGAGCATGACGCGTGGGTCCATCGACAGCGCGCGTGCGATCGCCACCCGCTGCTGTTGTCCACCGGACAGCTTGGCCGGGTAGTAGTCCATGCGATCTGAAAGCCCGACCAGTTCCAGGTTCTTCTTCGCGATCTCGACAGCCTCGGCCTTGGAGCGCTTGAGCACCTGACGCTGGGCGATGACACAGTTGCCGATCGCGGTCATGTTCGGGAACAGATTGAACGACTGGAACACCATGCCCACATGGGTGCGCACCTGGTTGAGTTCAACATCGGGGTCGGTCATCTCAGCGCCAAGCAGCTGGATCGATCCCTTCGTAGGCTGTTCCAGCAAGTTCAGGCATCGAAGCAAGGTGGACTTGCCCGAGCCCGATGGTCCGATGACGCAGACGACTTCGCCCTGTTCCACAGTCAGATCGATGCCCTTGAGTACCTCGTTGTCGCCAAAACTCTTGTGCAATCCCCGCACGACCACCGGTGCCTGAGCGGACTCCAGATTCGGAAACAGGTTGTTCATCGCTTGGGGTCCAACTTCTTCTCGAGTTTGCCCACCAACCAGGTCAACGGGAGGGTCACGATCAAATAGGCGATTGCAACCATGACGATCGGGGTGGCGTTGCCGGTCATGGATAGCGCATCTTGCCCGAAAGTCACGAGTTCCTTCTCCATGATGGCGAAACCGCCAATGTAGAGAAGTGATGTGTCCTTCAAGAGCATGACGAACTCGTTCGTCATCGGCGGAATCACAATTCGCATGGCCTGGGGAAGTACCACCCAAAACATGGTCTGCCCGGAACCCATGCCCAAAGACCGGGCCGCCTCCGTCTGCCCCGATGGCACGGCCTGAATCCCCGCGCGCACGATCTCGGCGGCGTAAGCACCGGTCACAATGGTGAGTGCTGTGATACCTGCGATGACGCTCGGCAGCCGTAGGCCAAAAGCGATGGGAAGCACATAGGCCATCGAGAAGATAGTCAGAAGCGCTGGGATGCCTCGAAACAACTCAATGAACGCCGAGGCAAACCACCCTAAAGGACCACCCGCCAGCTTCAGCACAGCGAGTACGATCGCCAGCAGTGATCCCAGGATGTAGCTTGAAACGGTGTAGATGAGAGTGTTCTTCATCGCCACCGTCACGATGGCTGGCCACATCTCCACCGCGACTTCGGGGTTGAAGAAGACCTTCTGAATATGCGCCCAATCGGTGAAGACCAAGATGAGCAAGATAAAGATCACTCCGACGGCATAGGAGGCGAGCCTGCCGAGCCGTTGACGGGAGGTCGGCTTCAAGTATGGAAGGACACTCACACGAACTCCAGAACTATGGCTGGGCAGGGTGGGACTGGTAGATCACCAGGCCCACCCTGATCCAGTCAGCCGAAGTACTTCTTGTAGATGGTGTCGTACGTGCCGTCGGCGCGAAGTGCAGCCAGTTGCTCGTTCACCGCAGCCAGCAGTGCAGGCTTCTTGCCCTTGGCAAAGGCGAAACCGTATTGCTCATTGGTGTCGTAGGTTTCCACGATCTTGTAGTTGGAGTCGGCGACCTCGTGCTCGTGGTTCACCGGCTGATCCTGCAGCAAGGCGTCAACCTGACCGGCCTGCATGGCCAACCACATCTTGCCGTCATCCGGGAAGTCGACCAGCTTGGCGTCCTTGGGCGCATGTGCGGTTGCATAGTCCTTGCCGGTGGTGCCCTTCTGGACACCGATGGTCTTGCCTGCGGTACCCGCCAAGTCAGTGATACCGGAATCGGTCTTGACCAACAGCGATTGCAGCGAGTCGTAGTTCGGATCAGCGAAGTCGAGGTTCTTCTTCCGCTCGTCAGTGATGGTCATGGCCGACGCCGCCATGTCACAGCTATCGGCTTCCAATGCGGTGCCGGACTGCAGCGCATCAAAGTTGGTGACCTTGACCTTGGTGGTCAAGCCGAGTTTGCTGGCAATGGCATCGACCAGCTCGATGTCGAAACCGCTGTAGCCGCTGGCGGAGTTGGCATCCTCGAACTCAAACGGAGCATAAGGAACATCGGAGCACACCGTCAGGGCGCCGGCCTCAACAAGGCCATAGTCCACGGTGGGAGTTGTGGTGGGCTCGGGCGCCGGGCTGGAACAACCGGCGAAGGTGAGCGCGAGGGCGGCTGCCGCTGCCGCCACGGTCAGAGTTTTCGTGACGCGCATAACGCATCCTTCTTTCTTCTTTGAGTACGGTCTTCGTGCCGATGGGCCGAGGACGCCAGGAACGCTACCCAGCCCATATGAAGGTGGCGTAACAGTACCGGGTATGTCGACGCGCCGTGATAACGAATCAATAACTGGCTGCCAGGGCCGACGCCAGGTCGCCAACGCCTGTCACTGATACGTCAGCCAGACCCAACCAATCCGCGAGCCGCCGCAACTCGTCGCCGAGGCGGTGCACAGTTTCGGTCTCCCCACTCCCCTGTTCCAACCAGGCAGACTGAACCAGCAACCGCGATGCCTTGCGGTCGGCTTTCAAGTCGACTCGAGCCGCAATTCGGTCATCCATGACGAACAGGTAGACGTAATACCCGTGCACGCGTTCGGCTTTGGGGGTATACAGCCCGATTCGGTAGTGCACGCCGAAGGTCTCCAGCAACCGCGCTCGGTCGAAGACCAGCGAGTCGAAGGGCGACACCAAGGTATCGACCTCGAGTTTTCGCGGACGGGCAGCTGCGCTCCACAGATAGCCCGGCCGTGACCAACCCCGCACGCTGACCGGTTCGACCTCACCGGTGGCGATCAGGTACGCCAAAGCCTCGCCGGTCTTACGGCGATCGGTGTAGAAGTACTCGGCCAACCCCGCCTCGTTGAACACGCCGAGAGCTGCAGCGGCCCGTCGGGCGAGCTCGATACGGGCTTCGTCGTCGGTCGGCGTCGGAGTGCCATGAATGGCCGCGGGCAGCACCCGCTCGGGCAGGTCAAAACGCCGCTCGAACTGGGAGTTGCGGCCGGCGCTGGATAGCTCGCCTATATAGAACAGCCATTCCAGCGCCGATTTCGCCTCTGACCAGTCCCACCAGGGGCCTTTGGCGCGTTCCTGTTCGTGTTCGATCTCTCGGGCGGTCAGCGGACCACGCGCGGCGACTTGAGCGTAAACCTTGTCGACCAACTCGGGTTTGGAGGCGAGCACCTCGCGCATCATGCTCCAGGGACGCTGGCGATGCTCCTCACCTCGGAACCGGAATGCTGGTGCCAGTTCCACATCGATCAAGCTCGCCGCATGTCCCCAGAACTCGTAGACCCGCCTCGGTTTAGCGTTGACCGCTCGATCCAACAGGGCTCGGTCGTAGTCACCTAGCCGGGCGTACAGCGGCATGTAGTGCGCACGAACGCAGACATTCACCGAATCGACCTGGAACTGTGCCACCTGCGAGATCACCCGCTGCACCTGCCGCATCGTCACGGTGCGTCCGCGCTCGCGTCCGAATCCCTGTGCGGCCAACGCGATCCGTCGCGCCTGCGCCGCGCCTACCACTGCAACCAATCCCGCTCCTCTTCAATCACAGGTCATGCCGAGCGTTCCCGTTTGCGTCATTCGCTCCGGCACAGGGCGGAGCGAATGACCGAAACGGAAGCGCTCGGTGACAGCTCTTCTATGCGGTGGCTTCGCCGCGCTCGGACATGTCGAGGTGGATCACGCCGTAGTCGTAGGCGCGACGGCGGTAGACCGCACTGGGGGCGCCGGTATCGGCGTCCACGTAGATGAAGAAGTCATGGCCGACCAGTTCCATCTCATCCAAGGCCTGCGCCAAGGTCAGCGGCACGGCACCGAAGTGCTTTTCACGGACCACCAGCGGTCCATCACCCACGACTTCAAGTCCGGCCACGTTGTGGACCTCGGGCCCGGGCGCCGCCTCGTAGTCGACCGGCGCCAGATCCTCCGGGGCCACCACCTGTCCGCGCAGCCCACGGTGGGTCTTGCGACGATCCGAAGCCCGTCGCAGTTGCGCCATCAAGCGATCGAAAGCACGGTCGAAAGCGACCGTCTTGTCATCAGCGGACGCCTCAGCCCGCACCACGGGGCCCCGTCCATGCAGGGTGATCTCCACCTGGGTGGACTGCTCTGGTTGGCGCCTCGAACCGTGAGTGGATACCTGGACCTCGACCCGGATGACTCGATCTTTGAGCTTGGTGATCGAGGCGATCTTGTCTTCGGCGCGAGCGCGGAAGTCATCTGGGATCTGGCAATGACGACCAGTGATGAGGACGTCCATGGCAACCTCCTAGGTTCAGGCGCGAATCCTCCACGGACTAGCGCAGATAGCAAAGCACCTCGGGCCCGGACCCATCCCATGAGGGTTGGGTACCGACCGTTGGTGCCATACCTCAAAGCTAGTCCGCCGACCTCGCCTTTGCCAGCAAATCTGCCATGAAATACCCAGGTGTCTGCTGTGGAGGACGCAACCAGGCTGTAACACTGCATAACCGCTTCGTAACACGGACAGAACCACCACGTAACAGCGCTGGGTCAGGCTTCTAGACATGATTCTAGAACTCGACCAAGGCGCCACAGCCTGGCTCCTCACCAGCGCGGCTCTCGTGCTCGTGATGACTCCAGGCGTCGCGTTCTTCTATGGCGGAATGGTGCGCGCCAAGGGCGTGCTGAACATGATGATGATGAGCTTCATCGCGATGGGCACCGTTGGTGTGCTGTGGGCCTTGTACGGCTACAGCATGGCATTCGGTACCGATCTCGGTGGCGGCCTGCTCGGCAATCCCTTCGAGTACGCCGGACTGGGTCAGCTCGTCGCCGATCCCGGCACGGCGGGCCCTGACGGCAGCTCCTACCCGGCGCTCGCGTTCGTCGGCTTCCAGGCCGGATTCGCGATCATCACCGTGGCCCTGATCTCCGGCGCTATCGCAGACCGCGTGAAGTTCGGTGCCTGGACTCTGTTCACCGTGATCTGGGCCACCTTGGTGTACTTCCCGATCGCGCACTGGGTCTGGGCCAGCGATGGCTGGGCCTTCAACCTCGGCGTGATCGACTTCGCCGGTGGTACTGCGATCCACATCAACGCTGGCGCTGCCGCGCTGGCACTGGCCCTCGTGATCGGCCCGCGGATCGGGTTCGGCTCCAAGCCGATGCGTCCGCACAACATGACCCTGGTCATGCTCGGCGCTGCCCTGCTGTGGTTCGGCTGGTTCGGCTTCAACGCCGGTTCGGCCGCTGCTGCCGACGAGCGCGCCAGCCTCGCCTGGGTCAACACCCTGGTCGCAACCAGCGCTGCAATGCTCGCCTGGCTGATCGTTGAGAAGCTCCGTGATGGACATGCCACCTCGCTGGGTGCTGCTTCGGGTGTGGTCGCCGGTCTGGTCGCCATCACTCCTGCTGCTGGCAACGTGGACCCGCTGGGTGCCATTGCCATCGGCGTGATCGCCGGTGTCGGCTGCGCCTTCGCCGTGGGTCTGAAGTACAAGCTCGGCTACGACGACTCGCTCGACGTCGTGGGCGTTCACATGGTTGGCGGTCTGATCGGTACCTTGCTGATCGGCTTCTTCGCCACTCCCGTTGCGGCAGAGGGCGCGGCGGCTGGCCTGTTCTACGGTGGTGACGCTTCACAGCTCGGCATTCAGGCCATCGGCGCCTTCACCTCGATGATCTACTCCTTCGTGGTCACCTTGATCATCGCCTTCGCCATCAAGTACACGATGGGCTGGCGGGTCACCCAGGCCGAGGAGCTGGCCGGTATCGACCAGAATGAGCACTCTGAGATCGG
>DLGC01000009.1 GCA_002482525.1 Propionibacteriaceae bacterium UBA7704
ACCCCAAGGCCGACTCCACCCGCTTGCTGCTCGGCGGTCTCGCTCAGCGCTCGGTGCTGGACACTCTCCGGATCGAGGGCGAGGACGTCGAACTCGATGACGTGCTGGCAACCGGGTTCAGCGAATCCCGTTGCGTGGAGTCCGGTGGCCCCGAGCCGGGCGTCGGCTGCGCCGGCCGCGGCATCATCACCTCCATCAACCTGCTCGAGCGCCTGGGCGCCTACGAGGAAGATCTCGACTACGTCTTCTACGACGTCCTCGGTGACGTGGTGTGTGGCGGGTTTGCCATGCCGATCCGCGAAGGCAAGGCCGAGGAAATCTACATCGTGGCATCCGGCGAGATGATGGCCATGTACGCCGCGAACAACATCTGCAAGGGCATCAAGAAGTTCGCCTCCACCGGCACCGTCCGGCTGGGCGGCATCATCTGCAACAGCCGCAAGGTCGACAACGAGTACGAGCTGATCGATCACTTCGCCAAGGAACTCGGCACCCAGATGATCCACTTCGTCCCCCGGGACAACGACGTGCAGCGCGCCGAGATCAACAAGAAGACCGTCATCGAGTGGGACCCGACCTGCCATCAGGCCGACGAGTACCGCACCCTGGCAGCCAACATCGAGGGCAACGACATGTTCATCATCCCCAAGCCCATGGAGGTCGACACCTTGGAGAGCCTCCTGCTCGAGCACGGCATGCTCGACGTCGCCTGATCCGATCACCGTCTGAGGAGCACCCATGAAGAAGCCCGAGCTGGCCCCCACGTTGCCTGCCAAGGCACTGGCCGCCGTCGACTTGGACGCGGTGGCCGCCATCGACCTGTCTCGTCCCGAGCCAGGACTGTCCATGCCGATGAACTCGCCGGATCCGGAGGCGCTTGCGAAGACCTTGGTGCGGGCCTACCCGCCCAAGGTGCTGCGCAAGCGGTCCCGCCATATCAAGATCAACGACCCGGTCGAGATTCCGAAGATCGAGGCCAATACGCGCACCGCACCCGGCATCATCACCCAGCGCGGCTGCTGTTATGCAGGCTGCAAGGGCGTGGTGCTCGGGCCGATCACCGACATCGTGCACATCGTGCACGGTCCGGTGGGGTGCTCCTACTACGCGTGGATGACCCGGCGCAACCAGGCCGACGTCGCCGACGAGGATCAGAACTTCCTGAACTACGCCTTCACCACCGACATGAGCGAGAACGAGATCATCTTCGGTGGCGAGCAAAAACTGGCGCAGGCCATTCAGGAGGCCTACGACCTGTTCCATCCCAAGGCGATCGCGGTGTTCTCCACCTGCCCGGTCGGTCTGATCGGTGACGATGTGCATGCGGTCGCTCGCCAGATGAAGGAGCAGTTGGGGATCAACATCTTCGGCTTCTCCTGCGAGGGCTACAAGGGGGTCAGCCAGTCGGCCGGCCACCACATCGCCAACAACGGGTTGTTCACCAATGTGGTCGGCACCGAGGAACTGCCTGCGGCGGAGAAGACCAACCCCTTCCGGGTCAACATGCTGGGTGAATACAACATCGGCGGTGACGCGTTCGAGATCGAGCGCATGCTCAATCGATGCGGTATCCAGTTGATCTCCACCTTCAGCGGCAATGTGCAGTATTCCGAGATCGCCCGCTCCGCCGATGCGAACCTCAACCTCATCCAGTGCCATCGCTCGATCAACTACATGGCCGAGATGATGGAATCCAAGTACGGCATTCCGTGGCTGAAGGTGAACTTCATCGGTGCGGAGTCGACCGCCAAGAGCCTGCGAAAGATCGGACGCTACTTCGGCGACCCGGACCTGATCGCACGCATCGAGGTCGTCATCGCCCAGGAGATGGCCGAGGTGGAACCCGTTCGCCACCAGGTGCGTTCACGGGTCAACGGACGTCCGGTCATGCTCTACGTCGGTGGTTCCCGGGCCCATCACTATCAGGCGCTGTTCGCTGACATGGGAATGCCGGTGGTTTCGGCCGGCTATGAGTTCGCTCACCGCGATGACTACGAGGGCTCGGCGATGGCTGACACCATCACCATCGACGCCGACTCCCGCGCCATCGAGGAACTCGAAATCGGCCCCGATCCGGTGCGCTTCAACCCTCGCAAGACGGAGGAAGAGCTCGCCGAGTTGGAGGCCAAGGGCCTGAAGATGCACGACTACGAAGGCATGATGCCCGAGATGGCCCAGGGTTCCCTGGTCGTCGATGACATCTCGCACGTGGAACTCGAGATGTTGATCGAGGCCCATAAGCCTGCGCTGGTCTGCTCTGGCATCAAAGACAAGTACGTCATCGAGAAGATGGGCGTGCCCTGCAAGCAGCTCCACAACTACGACTACGGCGGCCCCTACGCCGGGTTCAAGGGTGCGGTCAACTTCTACATCGAGATCGATCGCATGGTCAACGCCGAAGTCTGGCGCCTCGTCACTCCGCCGTGGGCGGCCAAGAAGAAGTCGGCCTGAAAGGAATCGGACTCATGCTGAAGCACACACCTAATGAGGTCACCGAGCGCAGCGCGCTGCGCATCAATCCGGCCAAGACCTGCCAGCCGATCGGCGCCATGTACGCCGCCTTGGGTATCCACCGGTGCCTGCCGTACTCCCACGGCTCGCAGGGTTGCTGCTCCTATCACCGCAGCCACCTGACCCGGCACTTCAAGGAGCCGGTGATGGCCGCCACCAGTTCGTTCACCGAGGGTGCCTCGGTGTTCGGCGGGCAGCCGAACCTGTTGCAGGGCCTGAACACGGTGTTCACGACCTACAACCCTGATGTCGTCGCGGTCCACACCACCTGCCTGTCGGAGACCATCGGTGACGACATTCCGCAGATCGTGGGCGAAGCCAAGCGTCAGGAGCTGATCCCCGAAGGCAAGCACGTCTTCCACGCCAGCACGCCCAGCTATGTGGGCTCGCATGTGGTCGGCTTCGCCAATATGTGCACCGCGATGGCGAACTACTTCGCCGTCGAGATCAAGGACACCAAGCGCAAGAGCACCGACAAGGTGCAGGTGAACATCGCACCGGGCTTCGTTGATCCGTCTGATATGCGGGAGTTGCGTCGGCTGGCCGAGGGCACCGGGCTGAAGGTGACCATGTTCCCCGACACTTCCGGTGTCATGGACGCACCCCAAACCGGCCAGCACATCTTCTATCCCGAAGGCGGCACCACCGTCGAGGAGCTTCAGAACCTCGGCCGCGGTGTGGCCACTCTGGGACTGGGCTGGTGGGCCTCGCGGGAGGCTGCTATCGCAGTGGAGAAGAAGGCCTACGTTCCTCGCGAGATCCTGGATCTTCCGATTGGGATCGGTGCCACGGACCGTTTCATGGCCAAGCTTCAGTTCCGCGGCGGCGAGCTCACCCACGAGCTGGAGAACGAGCGGGGACGGCTGGTCGACCTGATGGTCGATACCCAGCAGCACTTCCACGGCAAGAAGGTCGCCATCTTCGGTGATCCGGATCACGTACTGGCGTTGACCGAGTTCGCTCGTGACCTGGGCATGATTCCGGTGCACGTACTGACCGGTACGCCGGGCAAGCGGTTCGTGAGCGAGGCTGAGCGGATTCTCGGCCCCAAGGCCGGCAACATCAAGGTGGAAGGTGACCTGTTCACGCTGCACCAGTGGATCAAGGCCGAGCCGGTGGACCTGCTGCTGGGCAACACCTACGGCAAGTACATCGCCCGCGCCGAGGACATCCCGTTCGTCCGGGTGGGCTGGCCGATTCTGGATCGGGTTGGCCACGGCCTGATGCCGACCGTCGGCTACGCCGGCGCGGTGCGGCTGCTGGTCAAGATGATCGACGCACTGCTGGATCGTCGAGATCGCGACTCCGTCGATCACGAGTTCGAACTGGTGCTGTGATGACCGAGGTGTTGGCCGCACGAGCCGGACAGGTTATTCGAAGCGGGGTTGGAACCAAGAAGGCCATCGACTGCGAGAAGCAGTCGGTCGCCGGCTCGGTCAGCCAGCGCGCGTGCACCTTCTGTGGTTCGCGGGTGGTGCTGTATCCGATTGCGGATGCGGTGCACCTGGTGCACGGCCCGATCGGCTGTGCGGTCTACACCTGGGATATTCGCGGGGCGCTGTCCAGTGGCCCCGAACTGCACCGACTGAGCTTCTCCACCGATCTTCGCGAGCGCCATGTGGTGTTCGGCGGGGAGCGTCAGCTCGAGGACAGCTTGGTCGAACTCATCGAACGACACCATCCGGCGGCGGCGTTCGTCTACGCCACCTGCATCGTCGGCGTCATCGGTGATGACGTGGGCGCCGTCTGCCGGACGGTGTCGGAGAAGTACGGCATCCCGGTGGTGCCGGTGCAGTCCGAGGGTTTTCAGGGCTCCAAGAAGCAGGGCTACGACGCAGCCTGCGAAGCCTTGATGACGCTGATCGGCACCGCCGACACCGATGGCATCAGCAAGCACAGCGTGAACATCCTGGGCGACTTCAACCTCGCCGGCGAGATCTGGATCATCACCGAGTACCTGCGCCGCATGGGCGTGGAGGTGGTGGCCAACCTCACCGGGGACGGCCGGGTGGACGACATTCGCCGCTCGCACGGGGCGGCCCTGAACCTGGTGCAATGCTCGGGCTCGACCACCCAACTCGCCATCCAGATGCAGGCCAAATACGGCATCCCGTTCAAGAAGGTCTCCTATTTCGGGATCGACGACATGGCCGCGGCGCTGTACGCGGTGGCCGAGCACTTCAAAGACCCCGAGATGTTGGAACGCACCCGCGAACTGGTCAGCGGCGAGATCGCCGAGATTCTGCCGGTCATCGAAGAGTGCCGCCGCGATTTGGAAGGCAAGCGGGCCGCGATCTATGTCGGCGGCGCGTTCAAGGCCATCTCGCTGGTCAAAGCGCTGCGCCTGCTGGGCATGAAGACGGTGTTGGCCGGCAGCCAGACCGGCACCCCCGATGATTACGAGTACCTCACCGATCTGTGCGATGAGGGAACCGTGATCGTGGACGACTCCAATCCCGCCGAGTTGTCAGCCTTCCTGGCCGAAGGCAAGGCCGACCTGTTCGTCGGCGGCGTCAAAGAGCGTCCCTTGGCCTACAAGCTGGGCGTGGCTTTCTGTGATCACAACCACGAACGCAAGCTGCCCCTCGAGGGCTTCGTCGGCATGGCGAACTTTGCCCGCGAGGTTCGCGATTCGGTGTGTAGCCCGGTATGGCAGTTCGCGCCTCGGCACCAAGCCAACGCGGCAGTGAAGGAGGCCTGAGATGACCACCAAGACCCTCCCCTTGGCCGATCAGGACAAGACCGCCTGCTCCACCCCGACCAAGTCGACCTCGACGACGAATGCCTGCCGGATGTGCATGCCGCTGGGCGCCTGCCTGGCCTACACCGGCTTCGAGCGCACGGTGCCGTTCCTTCACGGCTCACAAGGGTGCGCGACCTATATCCGCCGCTATCTGATCAGCCACTTCGCCGAGCCGATGGACATCGCGTCCTCCTCGGTCGGAGAGGCAGCCACCGTCTTCGGCGGCGAGGCGAATCTGCGCACCGGTGTGGCCAATGTGACCCGGGTGTACTCCCCGGCGATGATCGGGCTGGCGTCCACCTGCCTGACCGAGACCATCGGTGAGGATGTCGACTCCATGATTCGCCGCATTGCCCATCCCACTGAAGGGCTGACTGCGCAAACCGGGCAGGAGATTCCGCAACTGGTCTTTGCGCCCACCCCGTCCTATGCCGGCACCCATGCCGACGGCTTCCATGCCGCGGTCAAGGCGGTCGTGGTCGAACAGGCGGTGGCCGGTGAGACATCGCAGAAGGTCAATCTGTTCCCCGGAATCGTGTCCACCGCCGACCTGCGCCATCTGCTGGAAATCAGCGCTGGCTACGGCGTCGAACCGATTCTGATGCCGGACTACTCCGACCGTATGGATGGTTCCAGTGCCGCCCGCTACGACATGATTCCCGAAGGCGGCACCACCGCCGATCAAGTCGCAGCCAGCGGTTCAGCTCAGGCGTCCATCACCTTGGGCGGTCTGGTGACTCCCGGTGTCGATCTGGCCGGGGAGTACTTGGCCAAGACCTTCTCCGTGCCGCATAGCCATCTGCCCATGCCGATCGGGATCCGGCTGACCGATGAGTTCACCGATCGCTTGAGTGAGCTGTCCGGGGCGGAGATGCCGACCTGGCTGGCCAAGGAGCGTGGCCGCCTCATCGACGCCTACATCGACGGCCACAAATACGGTGCCGGACGCACCGCCATCGTGTTCGGCGATGAGGATCTGGTGGTCGGCGTGGCCAGCTTCCTGGCCGAGATCGGCATCAAACCACTCCTGGTGGCCAGCGGCGGACGCTCCGGCTTCCTGGCCTCCGAGATCGCTCGGATCAACCCCGACCTGCCCGACATCGAGGTGCTCGACGACGGCGACTTCAACGAGATCGAGGCTCGCGCCAAAGAACTCAAGCCCGATCTGCTGATCGGCCACTCCAAGGGATATGCCACCTCGCGGCGGCTGAACATCCCGCTGGTGAGGGTCGGCCTGCCGATCCACGACCGGGTCGGCGGCCAGCGACTGCTGCACCTGGGCTACCGCGGAACTCAGGAACTGTTCGATCGGGTGATCAACACCTTGATCCAGGTTCGCCAAGACGAATCCGAAGTCGGCTACTCCTACATGTGAAGGGCTCATCATGACTGCACCCCTGACCCCGACGAAGCTCCCGATCAGTGAGCATCCCTGTTTTGATGAGGCTGCTGCGGCTCGTACCGCGCGGGTTCATCTGCCGGTGGCACCCAAGTGCAATGTGCAATGCAACTACTGCAACCGCAAGTTCGACTGTGTCTCGGAATCCCGGCCCGGGGTGTCGTCCCAGGTCCTCACCCCTGAGGAAGCACTGCGCTATGTGGATGCGGTGCGTGCTGATCTGCCGAACCTGGCCGTAGTGGGCATCGCCGGGCCTGGTGACCCGTTCGCCAACGCCGACAAGACGCTGCGCACCTTCGAGCTAGTCAAGGCCAAGCACCCCGACCTGCTGCTGTGTGTCTCCAGCAACGGCTTGGAGTTAGCCCACCATCTGGATGCGGTGGCCGAGTTGGACATCAGCCACGTCACCATCACCATGAACACCACCGACCCCGACATCGGCGGACAGATCTACAAATGGGTGCGCGACAACAAGCAGATCTATCGCGGTCGCGAGGCCGGCGAGTTGGTGCTGGAGCGCCAGTTGGCCTCCATCGCCGGACTCAAACAACGCGGCGTCACGGTCAAGATCAACACCATTCTGGTGCCCGGCGTCACCGACGAAGGCATCGCCGACGTCGCCCGCGTCGCGGCCGAGTTGGGTGCTGACACCATGAACAACATTCCGCTCTACCCCGTCGAAGGCACCCTGTTCGGCAGCCTGGCCGAACCCACCACCGAACAGATCGCCAAAGCCCACACCGACACAAAAGCCCACATCAACCTGATGGCCCACTGCCAACGCTGCCGCGCCGATGCCGTCGGCCTACTCGGCGATGCCCACAGCCAACAAGCCATCGACCGATTGATGGCAGCCAAGGCCCCCGCCAAGGACCGACCCAACATCGCTGTGGTCAGCCAAGAAGGCTACCTGGTCAACCAGCACCTCGGCGGCGCCGACGAAATCCTCATCTACGAAAACACCAACACCGACGGACACATCACCCCACACCTCGTGGATCGTCGGCGCACCCCTGCCGCCGGCGGCGGAGCCGGACGCTGGGCCATGCTCGCCGGAATCCTGTCCGACTGCAAAGCACTCATCTGCAACCAGATCGGCGAAACACCCCGCCAAGTACTCATCAGCTCCGGGCTGAACGTCTACGAATCCGACGGACTCATCAGCGAAGCCGTCACCGACGTCTTCGCCGGCAACCAACCCCGCCGCGCACTACCCCCACGGGACTGCAAGACCTCGTGCTCGGGGCCAGGCACCGGCTGCGGCTAACCGCCACCACAAGGAGGCCACCATGGGGCGACTGATCGACACCACCTTGCGCGAGGGCGCCCAGGCTCCGGTGCCCTACCTGAGCGCCAGCCAGAAGACCGCCCTGGTGGCCGCCATCGCCGCAATCGGCGTGGAAGAGATCGAGTTGGGTCATGCGGTCACCGAGTTGGCTTATGGCGCCGAGCCGTTGGCCGAGCTCATGGCGGTGGCGGCCGATGTCGCCCCCGAACTGCGCCGAGCGATCTGGTGCCGGGCGCGCCCGGACGACATTCGCGCTGCAGCTGGGCTGGGTCCGGAAGTAGTTTCGTTCGCACTGCCGGTCTCCGATCGGCACCTGGCAAATCGGCTGAACCGTGATCGCGCCTGGGCTCTGGCCGAGGTCGGACGGCTGGTCGACGTCGCCCGCGATGCCGGGGTGCAGTATGTCTCGATCGGCTTGGAGGACGCCAGCCGTGCTGATGTCGATTTCCTCCTCGACGTCGCTGCGGCGGCCTCCGCAGCCGGAGCCGATCGGGTACGGATCGCCGACACTGTCGGGGTGCTCTCGCCGGGTTTGTTGGCCGAGGTGGTGTCGGCGGTCCGGTCCCGCTTCGACCGCGAGGTCGGCGTCCACCTGCACAACGACTTCGGCATGGCCACCGCCGGGGCGATCGCCGCCATCGAGGCCGGAGCAGCTTGGGCCGATGTGAGCCTGCTGGGCATGGGTGAACGAGCCGGCATCGCCCGCACCGAGGAGGTTGCGGCCTTCCTCACCCTGCAAGGCAGCGCCGACTACGACCTGCATGCGCTGCGCCGCGCCGCCGAAGCCCTCAGCGAGTGGACCGGACGCCCGATTCCCGGCCACGCGCCGGTGATCGGCCCGGACATCTTCACCACCGAATCCGGCTTGCATGTCGCGGCTCTGGCCCGCGATCCGCAGACCTACGAGCCATACGCCCCCGAGTTGGTGGGAGCTGAGCGATCACTGCGGCTGGGTCGCCAAAGCGGACGCTCCGCGGTAGCCGCGCTCCTGGGTGAGCACGGTGGCGATCTGGTCGAGATCACCGCCCAGGTGCGTGCCGTCGCCAGCCAGGAGCGCCACAGCGTGGATCCGGCGGAGGCCCGTCGGCTGTTGGGCGCCTAGCGCGGACGGCGCAGCGTCGGGGGCTTCGACATGCTCAGCCAACGCCTCCCCGATCTAGGTGCCCCGGCACCCAACACGTTCCCTTGGCCCGACGAAGGGCACGTCAGTCGGGCGGGCCATTGACATACTTCAGGTATGGCCCCTACCCAGAATCCCCCGATCGAGCGGCTGGTGTTCTTCTCCGATGCGGCGGTCGCGATCGCATTGACCTTGTTGATCCTTCCGCTGATGGATTCGGTCAACGACAGCGCGGCCGAGGGTTTCGACGCCACGGGCTACCTCGAGCACAACGGCACCGGATTGATCGGTTTTGCGCTGAGTTTCGTCCTCATTGCCCGGTTCTGGCGCAGCCATCACCGGCTCTTCGCCCGAATCCAGGATGAGGTTCCCGGGCTGTTCGGGGTGAACATGGCCTGGCTGGCCATGATCGTGCTGATGCCGGTGGCGACGGCCATCATCTTTTCGCTGCCCGAAGGCACCACTGAGTATGTGATCTACATCGGCACCATGTTGGGTGCCTCGCTATGCATGGTCGCCATGACGTGGCTGCTGCATCGCCACCCTGAAGCGTGGGCTGAGGGCCAGCAGGTCAGCACCGAGTCGGTACGGACCGGTGCGGTCACCGCTGCGCTGCTCCTCGCCGCATTGGTGGTTTCACTGTTGGTGCCCGGAGCAGGGTTCTGGTCATTGCTGCTACTGCTGGCCACCCGGCCACTGAAGCTCGGCCTGGACCGACTCAGAACTCACCGGGGACAAGCCGGTGCTGCATGAGCACCACTTGATAGGGGTTCCAGGTTGAGAGCGTGTAGCGCAGCACCAGCTCTGCGCCGTCACGACGGACGTCGAACAGATACGGCGCATAGGCGCCCCCCGTACTGCGGGCTTGCGCGCCGAATAGATCATCGGACACCGGATCGCCGGCTCGGGCCTTGATGAAGCGACGCTGCACATCGTCGACCATTCCCACAGCCACCCAGTCCATCAGGCTCAGCCTCGGCGTCCACGGCCCTGCCGGACGGTCGGCCCAGCGCAGCGTCACCGCCATTCCAGCCGGATCAGCCGGACCAGACATCGACAACAACAGATAGCGGCCCACCTCGGGAACCCAGCGCACCGAGATCTCACCCAGAGCCGCCGGGCCGAACAGGGGCGCCGCGTCCGACTCGGATTCACTCCAGCCGGATCCGTCCCAGAACTGCAGGCTGAGGTCGGCGCCCCTGCGCTGGGGCAGTGCCGCGACCGGAAGCATCGCCAGCCGCAGCTCGGATGCCCGATAGGAGCCGGTCCCCCACAGCAGCACGACCTCGCCGTCGCCACCAGCGCCGGGTACCTCACGGGCGGGCCGCAGCTGGGCGGAGATATTGATGAAATGCCGATCACTCACGGTGGCCAGACCATCGAAACGCACCGGGTGATGGCGACGGTTCGCGTCCAGCACCGGGTGCGGGTTTCGCGCGCGAGCCAGCACCGATCGCCCCATGGTGACGCCGTTGCGGAAATGATCGCTGGAGAAGAAGCCATACCACTGGCCGGCCACCGAGATCGCATCCAAGGGCACGTCGTACTCCCCCATGGTGGCCCGGGAAACGCGCAGCGGAGATCCATGGAAGCGCACCACCGGAAGCGGGTCGGAGTCGAGGACTTCCGCGATCGAATCCCTGGTGACCAGCCACGGCCGAGTCCAGTGGGTATCGCCGAACAACAGGAATCGGCGTCCATCGTGTTCAACACACACGCCCAGATCAGTGCCTCGAATACCGGCCGAGCTCAAGGATCGGCTCAACGTCGCCCGCCGCACCCCGGTCGCGCCCGCCGTAGCATCCAACTCGCCGGTGACCTGCGCCACTTTGGTCGAAGAATGCGCCGCAGGCGTCACGTCGGAATCGACCACCTGCAGGCACGCTGATCGCACCCACTCCCCGTCGCGACGCCGGTGGTAGCTGAACACGGACTCGCCCTCGGCCACCAGGACAGTGCTGGGCGACAGCGGTGCAATCACGAAGGGGAAAGCCAACGCGGTCATCAGCTCGGGCCGGAAGCGCACCTCGATCGACTCGCCGCGACGGTGCCATATCGCCTCATCGACACGGCGCCATACCGCGCCTCGAAGCTGATAGACCGCCGCACCGATGCTCTCAGGAACTCGCGCCGTGAGCCTTCCCGAAAGCAGGTCCAGGTCGACCGCCGCTACGGCATCGTCGCTGACCGTCCCCACCCGCCGCCAGGGCTCATCGGGGCGCGCCAGCGAGCGCCGGTAGTGCACCGCATGGGTGCCTTGCAGCACCACGGCATGCTGGAATCGACGCCACCGATGGCGTTGCAGCAGCGCGGAGTGCGGACCGATCGGTGACGGCTGCCCGGGCTGCTCGACCAGGGCTGGCTCGTGGCTCACTAACACCTCCCGTTTCGGCCTGCGGTCAGGCTAGCGTCTCTAGGGAAAACCGCTCGTCCCACCCCCGCCGAGCAGTGCTGGCACCTACTGTGGGATCAGCCTTTCGAGAATGCCATTCTGGCGGCCCTGATCGGAGAAAAGGGCGACCCGGCTCCCACACCGGGCCGTCCTTTCTCACTGCAAGAGGCACCACTCAGTGCAGCACCAGCGACACTCCCAGAATCAGCATCGCGACAGCGATGGCACCGTCCACATAGCGCCACGCACGAGGTCCGGCGAGCCACCGACCCAGATAGCGCGCCCCGTAGGCCAGTCCGACGAACCAGCTGACACTGGCTAGGAAAGCGCCCAGGGCGAAGAGCCAGCGCCCAGCGCCTTGGCTGGCGCCCACCGAACCCAGCAGGAAGACGGTGTCCAGGTAGACGTGCGGGTTGAGCCAGGTGAGGGCCATCGTGGTGAGTGCCACCGATACTGCGCCGGACGAAGCCCCCGATGCGGGTTCTGCACCGGGCTGCAGCCCCCCAGCTTGGGGACGCAACGCCCGTCGAGCAGCGATCACCGCATAGCCGATCAGGAAGGTCGCACCCAGCCAGCGGACCACGGGCACCAGCCAGGGCCACAGCTGGGTGGCCGTGCCGACGCCAAGAATCCCGGCCACGATCAGCACCGCATCGGAAAGGCTGCAGATCGCAACCATCAGTCCGAGGTGTTTGCCCGTCATCCCTTGGCGGAGCACGTAGGCGTTCTGGGCGCCGATGGCGATGATCAAGGAATAGCCGAGACCGAGTCCGGCGAGTAGTGCGGGCACACTTCGACGCTAGCCAACGGCATCACATAAGTACAGTTCAGCTTTCTTCAGTTGCATTAGCATGGCTTATGTGGAGTTGCCCCTCGATTTGGTCCGAACGCTGGCCGCCGTCGTCTCGACCGGCTCACTGGATGCCGCGGCGACGGAGTTGCACATCACTCCTTCGGCGGTCTCGCAGCGGCTGAAGGCTTTGGAGTCCCGGCTGGGCAGAGTGCTCCTCGTGCGCTCCAAGCCGGTGCACCCAACCCCGGCCGGGGAAGCAGTGGTGCGGTTGGCCCGCCAACTCGATGCCCTCGAACACGACACCTTGACCGAGCTGGGCGTCGGTGAACTCGGACGCACCGAGGTGCCTCTGGCGGTCAACGCCGACAGCTTGGCCACCTGGTTCCTGCCCGCATTGGCACCCCTGGTGGAGCAGGGATTGAGCTTCGAACTCCACCGCGACGACCAGGACTACACCGCGGGTCTGTTGGAGTCTGGCACCGTCTCGGCCGCGGTCACCTCGCAATCCGCCCCGGTCGCTGGCTGTTCGGTGCGTCCGCTGGGCGCGATGCGCTACCTACCGGTGGCGCATCCCAGCCTGGTGTACCGATTCGAACTCCACACCGGGTTCGCCGGTTTCGCCGATGCGCCCGTGGTGGATTTCGATCGACGCGACGATCTGCAGACCCGCTATTTGCAGCGCCTAGGAATCGATCCCGCGCGACCGCCGCGCAACCGAATTCCAGCTTCCAGCGACTACGCCCGGGCCATCGAACTCGGCTTCGGGTGGGGCCTGGTGCCGGAGTATCAATCCGCCGACGCCATCGCCTCGGGGTCGCTGAGGCGTCTACCCGGCCCACCGGTGGACATCCCGCTGTACTGGCAGCGATGGAAGCTGCGCTCTTCGCTGCTGGAGACCATCGAGGACGCCATCATCTCCGGGGCCCGCAGCAGCCTTATTCCCATCGAGTCACACCAGGCCCTGACCGATGGCGCTCACGCCCGTCCCAACCTCGGTGGGATGAGGGTCATACAACCTCCCGCTCCGGCTGGTTGAGGAGCGAACGAAGAGAGCGTCTCGAAACCCCCGACACAGTCCACAAACCAGCTCGCCAGGTTTCGAGACGGACGCT
>DLGC01000025.1:0-266 GCA_002482525.1 Propionibacteriaceae bacterium UBA7704
GCTGGTTGAGGAGCGAACGAAGTGAGCGTCTCGAAACCCCCCAAGGCAACTCCACAGATCAGCCCGCGAGGTTTCGAGACGGCCCTACGGGCCTCCTCAACCAACCGGGGGGGAAGACCCGCCACCAAACAAACAACCACACCAAACACCCGCCACCCCAACCGACTGAATGAGGAGCGAACACCTCCCCACATCCGGCTGGTTGAGGAGCGAACGAAGTGAGCGTCTCGAAACCCCCCAAGACAACTCCACAGATCAGCCCGCGA
>DLGC01000025.1:283-33201 GCA_002482525.1 Propionibacteriaceae bacterium UBA7704
CTCCTCAACCAACCGGGGGGGAAAGACTCGCCATCGAACAACGAGCCGACCGGAACGGTCCGCCGTAAAGAGGGGAGTTCAGCTATCAGGCAGCTGGCCGAGGGAGGACGGGGCGGCGGGGGATTGACTCCGGGGCCTGACGAGAGGCAGATCGGCTGCTCTCGTCAGGCCCCGGACGGATCGATCAGGCCAGAGCCTCGGTGAAGGACTCGGTGAGCACATCCATGGCGTCATCAAGCAGGGCGAAGTCCATGACCAGCGGCGGCAGCATGCGGATCACATTGCCGTAGCTGCCACAGGAGAGCATCAGCACACCGCGACGACCACAGGCAGCCACCACCGCTTTGGCCAAAGCCGCATCGGGGGTCTTCGAACCGTCGGGATTCACCAACTCGATGGCCATCATGGCGCCCCGTCCGCGCACCTCGCCGATCTGCGGGAACTGCTCGGCCAACCCGGTCAGGCGCGCCTCCAGGCGACGTCCGATCTCGGCGGCACGATCAGCAAGACCATCGGCTTGCATGGTTTCGATGGCCGCCAGCGCGGCTACACAGGACAGCGGGTTACCGCCGAAGGTGCCGCCCAGGCCACCGGGCACTGCTGCGTCCATGATCTCGGCGCGACCGGTGAGCGCAGCGATGGGCAAACCGCCACCCAGCGCCTTGGCGGAGGTGATCAGGTCAGGAACGACGTCTTCATGCTCGATGGCGAACCACTTTCCGGTGCGGCAGAAGCCACTTTGCACCTCGTCGGCGACGAACACGATGCCGTGCTCGGTGCACCATTCGCGCAGTTTTTTCACGAAGCCCGGTGCTGGGACGATGAAGCCGCCCTCGCCCTGGATGGGCTCCAGCACCACGGCGGCGATATGGTCCTCGCCGACCTGGATGTGGGCCTTGCTGGCGAACTCGGCGAAAGCCTCCTCGGCGCAGTTTTCAGCACCGCCGGGCCAGCGGTAGGAGTAGGCCATCGGCATGCGATAGATCTCCGGGGCGAAGGGTCCGAATCCGTCCTTGTAGGGCTGAACCTTGGCGGTCATCGCCATCGTCAGATTGGTGCGTCCGTGGTAGGCGTGATCGAACACGATGACTGCGGAGCGACCGGTGTAGGCACGAGCCACCTTGACGGCGTTCTCCACCGCTTCAGCGCCCGTGTTGAACAGGGCCGACTTCTTCTCGAAATCGCCCGGGGTCACGCGATCCAGGGTTTCGCAGACCTGGATGTAGCTGTCGTAGGGGCTGACCATGAAGCAGGTGTGGCCATAGCTGTTGGCCTGCTTGGTGACTGCCGCCACCACCCGCGGCGCGTTGTGGCCCACCGAAGCCACCCCGATTCCGGATCCGAAATCGATGTGCTGGTTACCGTCGACGTCGACCAGAATCGCGCCTTCGGCCGCCTCAATGTACAGGTCATTGCCACCGCTGACTGCTGAGGACACCGCGGCCTTGCGACGGGCCGCGAGCGCCACAGACTTCGGTCCGGGCAAACTGGTAGCAAGAATTCTCTTCTGCTCGATCACTTTTCCTCTATTCCCCACGGGGAGTCGTAGCCGGCCGGCGCCGCGCCAGCCAGCAGATCCAGGAACGGCACGGCGTCGAAGGACTCGGGGCCGCGAACACCCGCTCCTTGCCACACTCCGGTGGCAAGCAATTCCAGGGCGATCACCGGATTGATGGCGGTCTGCCACACCACGCACTGAGCGCCGTAGTTGGCCATCGCCCACTGGTTGTCGACCACGTGATACAGGTAGGTCCGGCGCGGCTGGCCGTCGGTGCCGGTGCCGGTGACGTACAACCCGGCACAGGTCTTGCCGGTCATCCGCGGACCGATGGTGGCCGGGTCAGGCAGCACCGCGGCCACCACATCGCGCGGCGACACCTCGACACCCTTGACGGACACCGGGGCGGTGCGATCCAGGCCGAGCGCGTGGAGCGTCTTCAGCACGCCGATGAACTCATCACCCAGGCCATATTTGAAGGTGACACGCTTGGCGTCGACCCAGCGCGGCATGAGCAGGACTTCTTCATGCTCGACGTTGACGCACTCGACCTCACCGATGCCGTCGGGGAAGGTGAAGACTTCCGGCTCGCTGAATGGGGGCGTGGTGAACCAGCCTCGGTCGGTCTCGTAGATCACCGGCGGGTTGAGACACTCCTCGATGGTGGTCCAGATCGAGAAGCTCGGCGCGAAGATCTCGTTGCCGTCCTCGTCGTGTACCGCGAGGTTCGCGCCATCGCGCACGCCCAGTTCATCGATCTCACTGAACAGGTGATCGGCGGCATACCGGGCGAAGACGTCCGACAGGCCCGGCTCGACGCCGATCCCGACCAGCGCCAGGCGTCCGGCATCTTCCCAAGCCTGCGCCTGGGCGAATTGATCGTCGCCGAGTTTGACGCCAGTTTCGGAGTACGGCTTATCGGGGTGCGGATGGGACAGGCTCATCGCCATGTCCAGATAATCCGCACCGGCCGCGAAGGCACCAGTGAAGATGCCCATGACGAACCGCGGATCCACCGCATTGAGGACATGGGTGATGCCGTGAGCGCGCGCCAGTTCGGCGACCGAATCCGCGCTGGAAGCATCGACGAAGGCCGCTTCGAAACGGCTCTCCCCTGCCTGTTGGACGGCATCCACCGTGGCCTGCGCCTTCGCCAGGTCGTAGTCGGCGATCACCATGGTGTCGAAGAAGCTCCGCCGAGCGGCGATCCGAGCGACTGCGTCGCCCACCCCGCCGGCACCGACCACCAGAATGCGCATTTACGCCTCCACTTTCGACTTTCGAGACCCGATGCCCTGCGCGATAGCCACAATCGCAATCGCTCCGAGGAACATGATCGTGCCGATCACATTCACCTGCACCGGCACACCCTTCTGGGCAGCGCCCCAGATGTACATCGGGAACGTGATCGTCGAAGGCCCGGCGTTGAAGCTCGTGACGATGTAGTCGTCGAAGCTGAGCGCGAAGGCCAGCAAGGCACCCGCAGCGATTCCCGGAGCGGCCAGCGGGAAGGTCACCCGCCAGAAGGCCTGCGACGGGGTGGCATAGAGGTCTGCGGCAGCTTGTTCCAACGCCGGGTCCATGGACGCGACGCGCGCCTTCACCGTCGTGACCACGAACGACAAGGTGAACAAGATGTGCGCGATCAAAATGGTGGCGATGCCACTGCGCACACCCACCGCAATGAAGAGGGTCAACAATGAGGAACCCATGACGACCTCAGGGGTGGCCATCGGGAAGAAGACCAGCAGATTGGTGGTGCCGCGGCCGCGGAACCGGTAACGAACCAGGGCGAAGGCCGCCATCGTGCCGATCACTGTCGCGACCAGGGCAGCCACGACTCCGATGCCCAAGCTCAGCCCAACGGCGTCGCACATTCCGGCCGGGGCGCAGATGTGAGTCCAGGCGTTGAAGGAGAACTCGTGCCAGATTCCGTTTCGACGCCCGACGGGCTGGTTGAAGGAGAAGATGATGACGACGATATTGGGCAGCATGATGTAGGCGATGATCAACAATCCGATGATGATGATCGCGTGCTTACGAAGCCACCTCAGCGCGGTCGAGATAGCGGATCCCATCAGACCAACTCCTCAGTACCAGCGGCGCGCACATAGGCGCTCACCATCACGATGATGATGATCATCAGCACGAAGGACAGCGCGGCCGCAATCGGGTAGTTCAGGTTGACCAAGAACTCTGACTCGATCACCTTGCCGACCATGGTGGTATTGGCATTTCCCAAGATCTTGGCGTTGATGTAGTCGCCGACCGCCGGAATGAAGGTCAGCAAGGTGCCGGCAACAACCCCCGGCAACGACAGCGGCCAGATCACCTTCCAGAAGGTGTTCCAGCCGTTGGAGTACAGGTCCGCCGCAGCGTCGAGATAGCGCTGATCGATGCGTTCCACCGATGTGTAGAGCGGAAGCACCATGAACGGCAGGAAGTTGTAGATCAAGCCACAGATCACCGCGAACGGCGAGCCGAGCAGCGAATCGTTGGGAACCAGGCCGATCCAATTGAGGAAGCCGGTGATCCCGGTGGCTTTCATCACGTTCGCGACGAACCCGCCGTCAACCAGAATGGTCTGCCAGGCCAGGGTGCGGATCAAGAAGTTGGTGAAGAAGGGAGCCACGACCAACACCAACACGATGTTCTTGAACCGACCGGAGCGATGAGCAATGAACCACGCCAGTGGGAAGCCGATTGCCAAAGTGAAGACCGTGGCGCTCGCGGCGTAGATGAACGAGCGAACCATCTGTGACCAGTAGGTCGACAGCGCCTCGGTGTAGTTGCTGAAGGCCCAGGTGAACTGGAAGCCCTGGTAGATGCTGCCGGTCTGCAGCGACTGCGATGCCAGCGCAATGGTCGGCACCACGAAGAAGAAGACCAGCCAAATCAACGCCGGCAGCAGCAGAATCGCAGGCACGAAGAGGCCACGGCGACGTTTCGCGGACTTCCGAGGCCGTGCACCAGGAAGGGCGAAAGCCATCAGTCGGCCCCCACCACGAATGCCTGTTTCGGATCCCAGGTCAGGGTGACGCGCTCGCCCAGCCGCGCCCGAGACGTGCCGTCATTGGGTTGGGTGAGGGTGAACTCCTGCCCCCATTCCAAGCGCACCAAATAGTCGGTGGATACGCCGGTGAAAGACACGTCGGATACCTGCCCCACCAATTGGGGCCGGTCGTCTTGGACACCGCCGCTGGCGAGATGCACCTTCTCCGGACGGATGCCCAGATGCAAGCCCTCACTGATGGTGGCAGGAATGGTCTGGGGTGCAACCGGGATCTTCACCCCGGGAGTAACAGCAGTGATCACCGCTACGCCCGGCTCGATGAGCTCGATCGGAATCAGATTGGACTTGCCCAGGAAGTTCGCCACGAATGCCGTCGCCGGCCGGTCGTAAAGTTCAGCGGGCGCACCGAGTTGTTCGATATGCCCATCGCGCATCACCGCGACGGTGTCGGCCATGGTCATGGCCTCTTCCTGGTCGTGGGTGACGTGGATGAAGGTGATCCCCACCTCCGACTGAATCCGCTTCAGCTCGATCTGCATCTCGCGGCGTAGCTTCAGGTCCAAGGCACCCAACGGCTCGTCGAGCAGCAGGATTTCCGGCCGGTTGACGATCGCGCGAGCCAGAGCAACCCGCTGCTGCATGCCTCCGGACAACTGCCGGGGACGCTGGTTGGCCCGGTCGGCGAGCTTCACCATCGCCAAGGCTTCCATCGCTTTCGACTTCCAGTCGGCAACCTTCAGTCGCCGCAGGCCGAAGCCGACATTGTCGATGATGCTCAGATGCGGAAACAGTGCATAGCTTTGAAAGACGGTATTGACCCGACGCTGATGCGCTCTGGTGTTGGTGATGTCATCGGCCCCCAGCATGATCCGTCCAGCCGAAGGCTCCTCCAGGCCAGCGACCATCCGCAAGGTGGTGGTCTTTCCGCACCCGGACGGCCCGAGCAGCGCGAAGAACGACCCCGCCGGAACGTCCAGATCAATACCGTCGACGGCAACGAAGTCACCGTAGTGGCGGGAGAGCTCCACCAGTCGGAGCTCCCCCGTCGCAATACGTTGCATTCCTGAACTCATGACTAGCCGGTTACCAGCGCCTGGTATTGACGGGTGAACGACAAGTCTTCCTCTGACGTCAGCGCACGGAACTTCTGAGCGCGGGCCATGGTCGCGTCATCGGGGAAGACGAGCTGGCTCTTCGCCACGGCAACCACGTCCGGGTCGGAGCTCTTCAGCAAGACGTCCTTCACGCCGGCGACCGGGCTGAGGTAGTTCACCCAGCCGGTGACCTGCGCCATGACCTCCGGGTTGTAGTAGTAGTTGATCAGCTTTTCGGCGTTGGTCTTGTGCTGGGCCATGGCGGGGATGACCAGGTTGTCGTAGGACAAGGTGAAACCGGTGTCCGGGAGGGTTACTCCCAGGTTCTTGTTCCCCACAGCCATCTGCGCGACGTCGCCGGCCCACACCACGGAGGCCGCGACCACACCCTTGTCGAGGTCATCGGCGTAGTTGTTACCCGAGAAACCCCGAAGCTGCCCGGCATCCTTGGCATCCTGAATCACCGTGAGCGCTGCCGCGAAATCATCAGCGGTGAAGTTGTCCAGGCGCTTGCCTTGCTCCATCAGCATCAGGCCGACGGTGTCACGCATCTCGCTGAGCAGAACAACCTTGCCCTTCAACTGCTTGTCATGAAGGAGCTGATCCATGCTGGTCACCTTGCGGCCACCGGTGCGCGCCAAGTTGTAGCCGATCCCGGCGAAGATGCCCTGCCACGGCAGCGAGTACACGCGTCCGGGGTCGTAGCTGACGTCCTGCAACGAGGGCTGCAGATTGCCCGCATTGGGGATGTTGTCCTTGTTCAGCGGCTGGATGTAGCCCAGCGAGATCAATCGGGCAACCATCCAGTCGGTGCTCACCCACAGATCGCGCCCGGTGTCTTGCCCGGCTGCCAGCAGCGGCTGGACCTTGGCGAAGAACTCCTCGTTGTCGTTGTAGTCGGTGTTGTAGTTGACCTTGATACCGGTCTGCTTGGTGAACGCCTGCAAAGTGGGGTAGCTGCCGTCATCGGCCTCGTCCATGTACAGCGGCCAGTTGGACCAGTTGACGATCTTGTCGACGTCGGAGAGATCGGTCGGTGCTGGCGCTGCAGTCTTGCCGCCCTGGGCAGGGCTCCCGCATGCGGAAAGCACTCCGGCGGCAGCCACAGCAGCCAGTCCGCCAAAGGCCGCACGCCGCGACAGCGATGCGTTCGAAATGGATCGCACCAGCCTGCGAAGTTCTTGATCTGGTCGGTCGTTCATGGTCGCCTCCTAATCAGCAATCACATAAGTCGAAGTGTCCACCCTGGGTCAGATACTGAGCCGTGGTCGTCGCATCCATGGTGTCCCCTGGGCGCAACGAGCGCACGGCGTTGAAATCGCCATCAAGACAGCAGGAGCCATCGAGCCTCGATGGCATCGGCGAGACGCCCATGGTCCCCTCCTACCCTCAACTTGGATGGTGAACACGATAATCCGCATTTGTTTCGCGGGGGTTACTGCTCGATTCGTAGTTCGCTGGGTTGAAAACTACGCAATCCGGAGTGCATGATCAAGACATGTCACCCCTGGATCCATCGATCGATGACGTAGGCAAGCGCATCATCGAACTGCTGCAGGCCGATGGCCGCATGTCATATGTGAACATCGCCACCGAGGTCGGCTTGTCTGAAGGCGCGGTCCGACAACGGGTTCAGCGCATGATCGATACCGGCACCATGCAGATCGTCGCCGTGACCGATCCACTGCGCGTTGGTTTCCACCGACAAGCGATGATCGGGGTGAAAACCTCCGGTGACGCGTCACCGATCGCCGAGGCATTGTGCGACATTCCTCAGATCGACTACGTGGTGACTACCGCAGGCGCCCACGACATTCTGGTCGAGGTGGTGTGCGAGAACGACGACGAGTTGCTCGAAGTTCTCATGCAGAAGATCCGGGCACTACCCGGGGTGACGAATACCGAAACCTACGTATACCTGAAGCTCAATAAGCAGCACTACAACTGGGGAACTCGATGAGTCTGACTGATCCGAACCAACCGCTCACCACCAGCACCGGCACCTCGCTGACCGATGCGGCACGAGACCACCTGTGGGGGCATTTCACCCGCCATTCCGTCTACGAGCCGGTCGAAGCAGGCGGGAAGGGCGCAGAGGTTCCCGTGATCGTGCGCGGTTCCGGCCATCACATCTGGGACGCCGCCGGCAACCGCTACATCGACGGACTGTCGGGACTGTTCACCGTCCAGGTCGGCCACGGACGCACCGAATTGGCTCAGGCCGCGGCCAAGCAGGCCGAGCAGTTGGCCTTCTTCCCGCTGTGGAGCTACGCCCACCCGGCTGCCATCGAACTCGCCGAACGCTTGGCCGGATATGCCCCGGCCGATCTCAACCGGGTGTTCTTCACCAGCGGTGGCGGCGAAGCGGTCGAGGCGGCGTGGAAGCTAGCCAAGCAGTACTTCAAGCTGACCGGCAAGACCGAAAAGACCAAGGTGATCTCCCGTTCGATCGCCTACCACGGCACTCCGCACGGCGCCCTGTCGATCACCGGCATTCCCGACATCAAGACGGTCTTCGAGCCGCTGGTTCCTGGCGCATTGAAGGTACCCAACACCTGCTTCTACCGCGCCCCTGAGGAGTTCGCCGACGACGAGTACGCCTTCGGCCAGTGGGCAGCCAACCAGATCGCCGAGATGATCGAAGCCGAAGGCCCCGACACGGTGGCCGCACTCTTCCTGGAGCCGGTTCAGAACTCCGGCGGCTGCTTCCCGCCGCCGCCGGGATACTTCCAGCGGGTACGGGAGATCTGCGACCAATATGACGTGCTGCTGGTCTCGGATGAGACCATCTGCGCCTTCGGACGTATCGGTTCAATGTTCGCCTGCAACGACTTCGACTACGTGCCCGACATCATCACCTGCGCCAAGGGTCTGAGTTCGGGTTATTCACCGATCGGCGCCATGATCGCTTCGGAGAGGCTGTTCGAGCCGTTCCGTCATGGAACCACGGCTTTCGCTCATGGCTACACCTTCGGCGGCCATCCGGTTTCGGCGGCGGTCGCCCTGGCCAATCTGGACCTCATGGAGGCCGAGGGCCTGAACCAACGGGTCAAGGATCTGGCGCCGGCGTTCAAAGCGCAACTGGAGACGCTGCTGGACATCCCGATCGTCGGAGACGTTCGCGGTGCCGGCTACTTCTACGGCATTGAACTGGTCAAGGACAAGGCCACTCGCGAGACCTTCAACGAGGAGGAATCCGAGAAGTTGCTGCGTGGCTTCCTGTCCAAGGCGCTGTATGAGGCCGGCCTGTACTGTCGCGCCGACGACCGTGGCGACCCTGTCATCCAGTTGGCTCCGCCGCTGACCATCGGCGAGGAGGAGTTCGCCGAAATCACTGCGATCCTGCGAAAGGTGCTGACCGAGGCGTCCGAGCTGCTGTGAGCAACTGCGCACAACCCCACATCCTCATCGGGTGCGGGGTTGTGCTGCGTCTAGGGCCCGCTAGTCCAAAGCGCGGCGCAGGCTTTCCCACCCGGACTCGAGCTTCTCGACCCGAGCCACCAGATCGGCGTCCACCGCGGCGGCGGACTCGTCTTTGGCGACGGGAGTTGCTTCAGATTCGACAGCACGGGGTCGACGAGCGAACCGTAGATAGCCAACGGCGATGGTGAGCAATAGGGCTGCGGTCACGACCGCGAATCGCCAGCCGCTGCTGTCCATGGAGAAGGCCATCCCCACCGAGGAGATCATCGTGAAGACCCCGCCCAGCAGCAGCCCGTTGGCGATCACTTCCAGCCGACGCGATAGCGACAGCGAGACCGCGGAGACCACGGTGGCGATCACCAGCAGCAACACGCCGAAGATCAGCCGCCAGGTTTCGCGCGAAGCTCCGCCATCGTCGGTCCACTCCGGTTCGGGATAAAACGTGAGCAGCCCGATCCACACAAAGGAGACCAGCACCAGTCCCAAGAAGATGGCGAAGATGGTCTGCAGTGCCGCATTGCGCCTCATGGACACACCCTAGCGGTGCGCACCGACACTCATCAGGGTCCTGCCATCATGGCGGTGTGGAATCAATCACGCTGGGCCGGGCCGAGACCGAGCACGGCGAAGTGGTGCTCCGACAACGCGGGGAGATCATCGAACTGGTCGTCAACGGTGTCTTCGCCATGGACAGCGTGGACGCGACCTCCGAACACGCACTGGCCGACGCTGCCGGCGATCCTCCCCGACGGGTGCTCGTCGGCGGGCTGGGGCTGGGTTTCACCACCGCGCGGCTGCTTGATCGCGGAGCAACCAAGGTCCGTGTCGTCGAACTCGCCGAGCCTCTGATCGCCTGGGCCCAAGCCGGACTCACCGATCAGCTCCGACGCATCAGCGCCGATCCCCGGGTGGAGTTGGTCGTCGGCGACATTGCCGATGAGTTGAGTACGGGGTCACCGAGGTGGGATGCGATTCTGCTCGATGTCGACAACGGACCCAGCTTCCTGATCCACGACCACAACCAGCAGGTCTACGCCGAGCCGTTGCTGGCCCGGGCGCTGGCGCTGCTGAATCCCGGTGGAGCGCTGGTCATCTGGTGCGAGACGGCCAGCCCCGACCTGGAGGTCACGCTGCGACGCCTTGCCACCGACGTGGCGGCGATCAGGGTGCCGGTGAGTCGGGAGGGCCGAGAGTTCGAGTACGCGCTCTATCGGGTCACTGCCCCGATCCAACGCGGCTAGGAGTGCTCAGGCAGCGGGCTTGGCCAGCACCGAGGTGGACGCCACGGCCACGTGAAGCTGATCACCGGGCATCACCCGGTCGGTGGCTGCATGCTGCAGGCGCACCTCGATGCCGCCCTCAGTGTGGGCCAAGGTTCTCCGGAAGCTGCCCAAGAAGCTGGTCTCGGTGACGATCACGTCGAAGCCAGGTTCCGTGTTGGCCACCAGCCGCAGATCTTCCGGGCGCAGATACACCTCGACGGCACCGTCGGCTACCGGCTCCCGCAACACCAACTGCTGGCCCAGCACCGATACCTGACCATCGCGAGCCAGGCCAGGAACCTTGCTGGACAATCCGACGAATTCTGCGACTGTGGCGGTGGCCGGGCGCAGGTACAGCTCTTCGGGGGTCCCGATCTGCTCGATACTGCCGTGGCCCATCACCGCGACCCGATCCGAGACCGCCAGAGCTTCCTCCTGATCGTGGGTCACGAAGACCGTCGTGATGCCCAGCCGCAACTGAATGCGCCGGATCTCGTCGCGTAGCTGCACCCGCACCTTGGCGTCCAACGCCGACAGCGGCTCGTCCAGCAGCAATACCCGCGGCTCGGTGACCAAGGCCCGAGCCAACGCGACGCGCTGCTGCTGACCACCGGAGAGTTGATGCGGATACCGCTCACCGAACTCGTCCAGGCCGACCATCTCCAGTGCCTCACTCGCCCGACGGCTCGCCTCGGCCTTGGCAACCTTGCGACGACGCAACCCGTAGGCGACATTGTCGATCACCCGCAGGTGCGGAAACAGCGAGTACGACTGAAAGACCATTCCGATGTCTCGGTGATTCACCGGAATCGCCGAGACATCCTGGCCGCCGAAACGGACTTCCCCGGCATCGGAGGTCTCCAACCCGGCGAGCACTCGCAACGCCGTGGTCTTGCCGCAGCCCGAGGGGCCCAGCAGAGACACGAACTCCCCCGGCGCGACGTCGAGGTCGAGAGCGTCGAGAACGACTCGGTCACCGAAGCTCTTGGTGATCTGACGCAACTCGACTCGGGTCCCTGACTTCTGCTCGACCGCGATGCCCATCATGCTTCCTTCCGTAGCGAAATGCGTCCTAGACGACCGATGACGATCAGCAGGCCGAAAGCCAGCGCCAAGGCCAACAAGGTGAACATCGACGAGGCGTAGCCGTCCATCTTGGCAACCACGAACAGCGACGTTTGCAGAACCTGTCGGTTCAGAAGCGAAGCGATGGTGAACTCACCCAGGACCGCCGCGGTGGAGATCAGCGAAGCGGCCAAGAGGCCGGCCCTCAGGTTCGGCACCAACACCAACACCAAGGTCGCCAGCCACCCAGCACCACTGGCACGCGAGGCTTCTGCCAAGGTCGTCAGATCGATGGCATCAATCGATGCCTGAATGGACCGAAAGGCGAACGGAAGGACTGTGATGCCATAGGCGAAGGCAAGCGTCCAAGCGCCGGTTCCGAGGGTGTGTCCGATCACTTGGTAGATCGGGCTCAGGCCCACCACCAACACGATGGCTGGAATCGAAATCGGCAACAGCACCAAGAACTCGAAGGCGCGTCGCAGTTGGGGCAGCCGCAGGTTGATCAGAATCATCGTCGGCGCCAAGAGCACCAGAACAATCCCCACCGTCACCACGGCCAGAATCAGGGAGTTGGTCAGACCGATCCATAGCGGCTTCAGGACGTGTTGATTGTTCGAATCGAAGAGGCCCGCCCAGTGAGCCACGGTGAGACCACCGCTGTCGCCATCGCGGAATGTATACATCACCGTGGACAGCAAGGGGATCGCGAACAGGATGCCGATCACGCTGCCAATCAGCCAGCGGGCACCGCGGCTCGGCTCGATTCCGATGGCCTTCATGACTGCCACCGCGCAGTCCGCCGCTGAATCGCGGCATAGGCCCACATGACGAGGCTGACTACCACCACCATGCCCAGCGCCAGCACCCCGGCCAGGTTCTGCCGACCGAGCAGCGTTTCGCTCGTCAGGGCCGTGCGGATCTGCAAGGTGACGATCTGGGAGCCCTGGCTGGCTAGTGCTGCTGCGGTTGCGTAGGAGGAGAAGGCATTGGCAAACAGCAGCAGCAGGCTGGCCAGGAAGGACGGCGCGAGCACCGGTAGACCGATATGCAGCCAGAATCCACGCCGGGTTCCCCCCAAGGTGAGGTTGGCCTCCGCCCACTGCGGCTTGAGCGCAGCCATGGCCGGGCTGAAGGTGATCACCATGAGCGGCACTTGAAAGTAGAGGTAGGGCAGGATCAGACCGGGCAGATCATAAATCCAGGCACCATTGGCGAAGATGTCGATGCCCAAGTAGTGAGCCACACCTTGGGTCAGCACGCCATGCACGCCGATGGTGGCAATGAAGGCGAAAGCCAGCATCACGCCGCCGAACTGGGCCAGGACACCGGCCGCGGCGTCGACGGCGCTGCGAATAGTGCCCGTCTCGGGAAGGCCCAGCATCGCGTAGCACACGGCTGCTCCCAGCACGGCTCCGACCACGGCCGTCAGCAGCGACAGCCAGGTTGAATTCCAAAAGGTTGCCATGATGACGGGGTCGGCCAGCGACGCCAGATTCGACAGGTCCACATGGCCGTCGACAACGATTCCGCTACCCACGGCGAGCACTGTGGGTAGCGCAAGGAAGAACAACAAATACAGTCCGAAGGGCAGCAATCCAAGCCAGGCCAGGTCCAACCGCGCCCACAGACGCGGCGTCCGGGGTGAGACATCGTGTCCCACCCCGGCGCCGACGGTCAGGCTGTTTGCCTCAGCCAGAGCACTCACTGAACGGCCGCGGCCCACTTCTCGCCGAGCAGCGTGCCGGCGGCATCGCTTTGCGCGGCGGTCGGGACCACCGAGTCGGCCGGGGCTGCGGGCAGCTTCGCGGCCAGGGCGGCATCGATCGTGCCGGCACTGGTCATGGCGTCCATACGCACCGGACGGGCACCACCCTTGAGCCACATGTTCTGAGCAGCGTCGGAGTACAGGAACTCCTCCCACAACCGTGCGGCGGCCGGATGCGGGGCCTCCTTGTTGATCGCCTGGTTGTAGTAGGCCGCGTAGCCCGTGCCGGGCAGGATGGTGACCTTCCAGCTGGCCTTGTCAGCGGTGTGAGCAGCGTTGAGGTAGTCCCAGTCGAAGACCACGGGGGTCTCGCCGCTGGTCACCGTCGCGGTGGTCACGTCCACCTTGAGCAGGTTTCCGGCCTTCTTCATTTGGGAGAAGAAGTCGATGCCGGGCGTGTAGTCGTCCAAGGTGCCACCATTCTGGACGGTGGCCAGGCCGACCGCACCGAAAGCTGCACCAGCTTGGGTCGGATCGCCGTTGAGCGCCACCGCGCCCTTGTACTTAACGCCCAGCAGGTCCTTCAGACTGGTCGGCTCAGGGTACTTCGCCGAGTCGTAGCCGATCGACATGTAGCCGCCGTAGTCACCGGTGTAAGCACCGTTGGCATCCTTGAGGTTGGCCGGGATGTCTTCCCAGGTGGCCACCTTGTAGGGGGCGAACTGGTCAGTGTTCTGCAGGGTCACGGTCAGGCCCAGGTCGAAGACGTCGGGAGCGGTATCGAGGCCGGCATTGGTCTTGGCCGCCTGGATCTCTTCTGCACTCGAGACGTCTGGGGACTGCTCGTTGATGGTGATCTCGGGGTAGGCCGCGGCAAAGGCGTCCAAGATCTCGCCGTAGTTGGCCCAGTCGCGGGGAAGGGCGATGACGTTGAGGGTGCCCTCCGCCTTCGCGGCAGCTTCCAGGTCGGCCATGGTGCCGAAGTCCGACAGGCTGGTGGCGGTGGCCGCCTTATCGCCGCCGGCGGTGGACGGGGTGCTCCCGCCGGCGCAAGCAGTCAGTGTCAGTGCCAGGCTCGCCGAAACGGCCACGCCAGCAACAAGCCGGCGCCCGAATGTGGACAGCAGGTGCATGTGGTTCCCTTCAGGTAGTCGCCGACCTCTACACACTGATCAGTGATCAATGGCCGGACGCACGCACCGTAGGGAACCGCAGTGACGAACAGAGCCTCGCTTGGTGAATTCCTCGCTCAGTTTCGATGTCGCATTGCTGCTGCCTGCCTCGTGGCGAACTCAGATACCGACGTCCTCCAGCATTTCGGTCACCAAGGCAGCAATCGGCGAGCGCTCCGAGCGAGTCAGGGTGACGTGTGCGAACAGCGGGTTGCCCTTCAGCCGCTCGACCACTGCGACAACCCCGTCGTGGCGTCCAACGCGCAGGTTGTCGCGCTGGCCCACATCGTGGGTGAGCACCACTCGGGAGTTCTGGCCGATGCGAGACAGCACCGTGAGCAGCACATTGCGCTCCAGAGATTGCGCCTCGTCGACGATCACGAAGGCGTCATGCAGGGACCGGCCTCGAATGTGGGTCAGTGGCAGCACTTCCAGCATCTCCTGGGCGAGCACCTCATCGATCACATTCTTCGAGGTCACCGAGCTCAAGGTGTCGAACACGGCCTGGCCCCAGGGGTTCATCTTCTCGTTCTCGCTGCCTGGCAGGTAGCCCAGTTCCTGGCCGCCCACGGCGTACAGCGGACGGAACACGATCACCTTGGAGTATTGGCGACGTTCCAACACCGCCTCCAAGCCTGCGCACAAGGCCAGCGCCGATTTGCCGGTGCCGGCACGTCCACCCAACGACACGATGCCCACGTCGGAGTCCATCAAGATGTCCAAAGCGACGCGCTGTTCTGCGGAGCGGCCGTGGATGCCGAAGACCTCACGGTCCTTGATCAGTTTCACGGTGCCGTCGGCCATCATGCGACCCAGCGCGGAGGAGCTGCTGGCGTGCAGCACCACCCCGGTGTGGGCGGGCAGATCGACGGTCTCGGGAACGGTCGCCGACCCTTCGGCGTACAGCGTCTCGACGCTGGCATCGGTGACATCGAGTTCGGCCATGCCGGTCCACCCGGTGTCGGGGGTGAGTTCGTTGCGGTACTCCTCTGCGGCCAGCCCGACCGCAGATGCCTTCACCCGCATCGGCAGGTCCTTGCTGACCAGCACGACGTCGTTGCCCTCAGCGCGGTAGTTCAGTGCCACGGCGAGAATGCGGGAGTCGTTGTCACCGAGCCGGAAGCCGGCGGGGAGTACTTCGGGATCGGTGTGGTTGAGTTCCACCCGCACGGTGCCTTCGGCTTCGTTCACCGGTACCGGGGCGTCCAGCCGGCCATAGGTGACTCGTAGTTCATCGAGGAACCGCAGCGCGGTGCGGGCGAAGTATCCCAGCTCGGGATGGTGACGTTTTGCTTCGAGTTCGGTGATCACCACCAGCGGGACCACTACCGAGTGCTCGTCGAACTTGCGCAGGGCCTGCGGATCGCTCAGCAGGACCGAAGTGTCGATCACATACGTCTTCAATGCCACTGCTTGGTCGCGGGTCCCGGAGAACGCGGTCCGAGTAGAGGTGCGCGGCATGTCGATCCTTGTCCGGGCCGAACGTCACCCACGTCCGGCGCCTGTCCTTGGCTAGCCGGAGGGGTATGGGCCCGGTGATGGCCCGCGAGTCAGGCTCAACAGAGCGGGACGTCGCATGGGTACCTCTCGTCGAAAGGGCGGGGCGCCCCCTCGCAGTTCGAGCCTATGCGCGTTTCCTGGCCGATTGTCATCTCGACACGCAGAGCGAAACCGTGCAGAAATGCTGGTCAGACGGATAGCGCCAACAATTCAGGGTGAGGAAATCCGCCCGTTACGCTGCGGTCTCCTCCCTGTGGTGGGACCATGGAATTGCCTGGCCGAAGGGCGCCCTACCCAGCGCCGCGAAGCCCAGGCACGTGGTGTCAAGCGTAAGGACCCCCCCCATGCACACCGCACGCTTGAGCATTGTTGCTCTGTTGGCCACGACTGGCCTGCTGCTTAGTGCTGCCCCGAGTTGGGCGCAGCCCCAGACCGAGGATCAAACGATCCTGGTCACCTTCGATAGCACCCGCTCCGACCCGGCCGCTGCCGCAGAACAGGCAGTGGAGCGAGCCGGTGGAACCGTGACCGATGTCCAGCGGCTGGGCTCGACGATCGCCGCGGTCACCATCACCACCACATCCCGCCGACAGGCTGCTGCTATCGAGGATCGTGCCGAGGATCAGCGCGGTGTGAAGGCCGCCGAGGTGGCCGGCACGGTGTACCCGACGAAGACCGACGACAGCTACTACAGCTACTTGTGGAACCTCAACAACGGCTCGGCGAGCACCTATGGCGTCAAGGCGGAGAGCGCCTGGGCGACGTCGACCGGCGCGGGGACGGTGATCGGAATCATCGATACCGGCATCACCCGCAATACCGACCTGAACGCCCATGTGATCGCCGGCTATGACTTCATCGACGACGACACCAATCCCACCGACGCCGGTCCGGTTTCGGCGACCTCCTGGCACGGCACCCACGTTGCCGGTATCGCAGCCGGCATCGCCAACAACGGTGTGGGCACCTTCGGGGTCGCACCGAACGCCAAGATCGAGCCGATCCGCATGCTGGGCGCCTACGGCGGCAGCGACGCCGACCTGGTGTCGGCAATCCTGTGGGGTGCGGGAGTCAGCAAGGGCGGAGCCTCGGTCAGCAACGCGCATCCCGCCGATGTGCTGAATCTCTCACTAGGCAGCAGCAGTTCCTTGAACCTGAGCTGCCCCACCGCCCTGCAAACCGCCATCAATCAAGCCGTGGCAGCAGGAACCTCCGTCGTGGTGGCCGCAGGCAACGATGCAACCAGCCTCGCTGCGACCTACCCGGCCAACTGCAGCAATGTCATCCGGGTGACCTCAACCGGCGTCGACGGCAAGCTCGCCGGCTACAGCAACCACGGAACCACGGCATTTCCGGCAACAGTGGCCGCTCCGGGCGGATCGGCAACATCGGGCAGCGATCCCAACCCGCAGCATTGGATCTTGTCGACCTGGCCGGACTCCTACCAGTTCATGGTCGGTACCTCGATGGCGGCCCCGCACGTCGCCGGCGAGGTGGCACTGCTGAAGTCGATCGCCCCATCGCTGACGCCGGCCCAGGTCACTGCGGTGATCAGCGGCCACACCACCGCTTTGAGTGATGGTTGCACCACGGCGCGGTGCGGGAAGGGCATCGTCAATGCTGCCGCTGCGGTGGCGCACCTTGCGCCGCCGGCGGTTACCACGGCCAAGGTTGCCGGTACCGCACGCGTGGGGCGGGTCGTCCGGGCATCGATGCCGAGCAGCCTCGACGCCGACCATCTGTCCTATCAGTGGTTGCGCGACGGTGCCGCCATCGCCACCGCGACCCGCTCGAGCTACCGCCTCAGCAAAGCCGATTACCGGCACGCCGTCTCGGTGAGGATCACGGCGACATCATCTGGCGTCACCGTCACCAAGACCAGCGCCCGGGTGAGCGTGGCGAAGGGCACCTTCGGTAAGCAGCGTTCCCCCAAGGCCCGGGGCACGGCACGAGTCGGGCGCACCCTCACAGCCTTCCGCGGCCGCTGGACGCAGAGCCCCACGAGCTATCGCTACCAATGGCTGCGCGACGGTCACAAGATCGCCAAAGCCACCAAGACCCACTATCGACTCACGGCCAAGGATCGCGGGCACAAGATCTCGATTCGCATCACGGTGAAGCGGTCGGCCTACGTCACGCGCTCCGCCAGCAGCCCCCAGCGATTCGTCCGCTGAGCTGAACCGACATCACCCAACACCTCCGCAACGGAAGAATTTGCGCTGATGTCGTGCGGATTGCCGCTGTCGATGCGACACAACGGGCTCGTGTGGTCCAAGATGGGGGACGCTGGCCAAGAACGTCGTTCTGAGCCCACCGGAGGCAGCCAGTTGGCGACGGCGTGAGGATCTTGATGAAGAACGTTCGGTGGACTGCAGTTGCAGTGCTGACAGTAGCGAGCCTCACGGCCACGGCGGCCCCGGGCTGGGCCGAGAATTCCACGCGCACCCGCGGGACGTCCGACCTTGCCACCATCATGGTGACCGTCGCCCCCGGAACCGCCGACCCGACTCGAGCAGCCGTGTCGGCGATCTCCGCGACGCGGGCAGCGGTGACCGATGCGGTCGCCATCGGCCCGAATACCGTTGCGGTCACTGTGAACGGCACCAGCGCAGTCCAGGCCCAGCGGGTGAGTGCCCAGGCTGAAGAGCGCGCCACCGTGCTTTCGGCGGAGGTGTCACGCACGGCGCACGCCACGACGACCAACGACACCTACTACTCGTCGTTGTGGAACATCAACAATCAGGCAAGCAGCACCTACGGCGTCAAAGCCGAGAATGCATGGTCGACCAGCCGCGGCGCCGGCGCGGTGATCGGCGTCATCGACACCGGCATCACCTCGCATTCAGACTTGAAGGCCAACGTCATCACCGGCTATGACTTCGTCAGCTATGGCGCAACCTCCCCCTACAAGGAGGACAACGGCGGCGACGGCAACGGCTGGGATTCCAATCCCACCGATGAGGGCGACTGGTACCCGACAAGCCCAACCGAATATGTGCGATCCAGTTGGCACGGTACCCACGTGGCCGGCACCGCCGCTGCCATCGTCGGGAACGCCAAGGGCGTTGCCGGAGTCGCCCCGTCGGCGTTCATTGAACCGATCCGAGTTCTCGGCTGGACCGGAGGCCGGGAGTCCGACATCATCGCGGGCATCAACTGGGGAGCCGGTATTCACGTGCCCGGAGTCCCTGACAACAAGCATCCGGCCGATGTGCTGAATCTCTCCCTTGGCGGCCCCGGGACGTGCAGCAGCAGCATGCAGAGCGCCATCAATGCTGCGGTCAATGCCGGTACCGCTGTGGTCGTCGCGGCCGGCAATGGCGACGAAAACGGCAACGCCCTTCCCATCGATGGCCAGTTCCCCGCCAACTGCAACAACGTGATTCGCGTGACTGCAACGAACTCCAGTGGTGCCAAGTCATCGTGGAGCAACTACGGCACCGCGAGCTTCCCGGCGACGGTGGCAGCACCGGGGGTAGGTATCTACTCCACGGTGAACAACGGTGTGCAGGGTCCGACCACCGAGGGTTATGGCTCGATGGACGGCACGTCGATGGCTGCCCCACACGTCTCTGGCATCCTCGCTCTGCTGCGGTCGGCCGACGCCCGACTGACGCCCGCCCAGCTGAAGACCATGCTCACCACCAACACCACCCCCGCCAGTGGCGGCTGCAGCACGACGTCCTGCGGTGTCGGCATCGCGAATGCAGCAGCGGCCATCGCTCAGCTTGCAGCACCGGCGATCACCTCTGTCGGAATCTCCGGCGCAGCCCGGGTAGGCGCCACGGTCACCGCTGCCCCCCGAGCCAGCACCCATTCGGCCTATTTGAAGTACCAGTGGTTGCGTGACGGCACGATCATCGCGGGTGCGACTCGCTCGACCTTGGCGCTGACGACTGCTGATTTCCATCACAACATCAGCGTCACCGTGACCGCCACGGTGGGATCGGCTTCGGCAACCCGCACCAGCGGCACGGTGAACGTCAGCTACGGCACCTTCGCCAAGTCGAAGTCACCCAAGGTCAAGGGCACCATGCGCGTCGGCAAGAAGCTGACCGCCTATGCCGGGGCCTGGTCGCCGAAACCCTCGACGGTCACCTACCAATGGCTGCGCGACGGCAAGAAGATCAAGCGCGCCACCAAGGCCGGATACCGACTCACCTCCAAGGACCGTGGTCACAAGATTTCGGTTCGCGTCACGGTGAAGCGTTCGTACTACACCTCACGTACCGCGACCAGCGCCAAGCGTCGCGCGAGCTGAGCAGGCTCCGGGCGCAGCGCCGGACGGGCGTGGTCTACGATGCGTCCGGATGATCTTCGGGGGAAGCATGAGTGGCAGGTGCGTGCGCGTCGCCGTCGCCGGCGGTGTCTTGACGGCGCTGTTGGCAGCCACGACCCCCGCCGTGGCTGCGACCGACGAATCGCAGCAGCAGTGGAACCTGGCCGCTGGCTCGGCCTACGGGGTGCGCGCTGCTGAGGCTTGGACGGTGTCCACCGGCAGCGGCGCGACCATCGCCATGCTGGACTCCGGCCTCACGCCGCATCCGGATCTGACCGGTTCGTGGTCCACGCTGTACGGCGGCAACGTGGTGGCCGGATACGACTTCATCAGCAACCAGACCTACGCCGCGGACGGCGATGGCTGGGATGCTGATCCCACCGACACTGGGCGTCAAAGCGATGCCTCCGGCAACGACATCGGACCGTACGCCCACGGCGAGCAGACGGCCGGTGTGGCGGCAGCGCTGAAGAACGGCACCGGTGTGGTCGGTGTGGCCCCCGAGGCGACGATCGTGCCAGTGCGGGTCATGGGCGACCAATGGTCGATCGCCGACGATGCCGACTTGGCGGCGGCCATCCGCTGGGGTGCCGGCATCGCAGTCCCGGGTGTCCCGACCAATGCTCATCCGGCCGATGTGCTGAGCCTGTCGATCGCGGTGCCGTGGCCGACCTGCCCCACCGAACTTCAAGATGCCATCGATGCCGCGGTCGCCCACGACGTTGCGGTGGTGGTGGCGGCCGGAAATACCTGGACCGACTCTGGGCCACGAAACACCATCGATGACACGGCTCCGGCAACCTGCGACAACATCATTCGGGTCACCGCTTCCACCGCTGCAGGAGTTCTGGAGCAATACAGCAACGTGGGCACTGCTGCGGTTCCGGCCACGATCGCCGCCCCGGGCACGATCCGTTCGCTGTGCCCGCTGGCGATGCCCTCCTGCCAGGACGGCTACATCGACACCATCGGCACCTCGATGTCGGTGCCGCATGTTTCCGGCGTGGTCGCGCTACTGCGGGCGGCGCGACCTGAACTGAGTGTGGCTGAGATCACCACGATCCTCACCGAGACCGCCACCCCGTTTTCAACGTCCTGTGCGGCGTCCGTGTGCGGGGCCGGTGTTGTCAACGCACCGGCGGCGCTCAGCCAGGCCATGGCCGGTGTCACGCCACCGGTAACCCCCTCCCCCTCGCCCACTCCCAGCCCGACGGTGACGTTGACCACGCCCCGAGTGAGCGGAACCGCAGCCGTGGGGCAGACGCTGACCGTCGCTGCCGCGGCGCAGCCGAGCACCGCCCGGCTATCGGTGCAGTGGTTCCGAGATGGGGTCGCGATCCCGGGCGCCACCGGACGCAGCTATCGCGCGACAGTGGCCGATCTGGACGCGACGGTGAAGGCGCAGGTGGTCGCCACGCTGGGGCCCAGCATCGTCAAGCGCCTCAGCGCCGCGGTGACCATCAGAAGGGGAACGCTCACCAAGCGTCGCGCGCCGCGCATCATCGGAACCGCCCGGGTCGGACTCCGACTCACCGCCCGGCACGGCGCCTGGTCGCCGAAGCCGAGTGCCTTCAGGTACCAGTGGCTTCGCGACGGCCGCAAGATCGCCGGCGCCACCACGGCCCACTACCGCCCTACCTGGCGAGACGAAGGTCATGCCCTCTCGGTGCGGGTCCGCGTGAAGAGATCCGGCTACGCATCCCGATCGGCCACCAGCGCCCTACGCCGGGTTCGCTGAGGCCGCCCGTAGGCGGCGCCGATCACGGTGGCACCGCTCAGCGCCCGAAGCGGCGTTCCCGCTGGGCGTAGGAGCGCAAGGCCCGGACGAAGTCGACCTTGCGGAAGTCCGGCCAGAGCGCCTCGCAGAAGTAGAACTCACTGTGAGCGGCCTGCCAGATGAGGAATCCCGACATCCGCTGCTCGCCGGAGGTACGGATGATCAGGTCCGGATCAGGCTGACCGGCGGTATAGAGGTGTTCGGCGATGTCGTCGATCTCCAGGCTGTCGGCGAGCTGATCCAGGCTGTTTCCTTTGGACGCCTCACTGGACAGCAACGATCGAACGGCGTCGCGCAATTCATGGCGTCCGCCGTAGGCGATCGCCACGTTCACATGACAGCCGGAGTTGTTCGCGGTCGCGGCCTCGGCACTGACGATGGTGGCAGCCATCTCGGCGGGCAGCAGGCTGGCGTCTCCCACCATCTGAACTCGATAGTCGGCGATGCTGGCCAGATCGGTGAACAGCCGCTGGATCACGTCCAACAGCGGCGCCACTTCGGCGCCTTCGGAGCGGCGCAGGTTATCGGTGGACAACACCCACAAGGTGACCAACGGAATGTCGAGTTCGGAGCACCAGCCCACGAACTCCTTCAGTTTGTCCGCTCCGGCCTGATACCCGACCACCAGCGGCTTGCCGGGAGCATTGGTGCGCGCCCAGCGGCGGTTACCATCTGCCAGCACTGCGATGTGGCGGGGCAGGGACGAGGCATCAAGCTCGCGTAGCACCCTTTTCTCGTAGTATCGATAGAGGAACCCCCAGGATTGCGCCCGGTCCAGAAGTTCACCGGGCCACCCGCTGATCGCCATAGCTGAACACTACCGCCGTCAACAAGGCACAACCTTTGCCGAACCTGTGCGTCGGGGTCTTGAAATTGGCTGGGCATCAACCTACGGTGAAGTAAGTTACGCTACCGTAGGTAAGGAGGCGACATGACAATCCATCCCGGAGAGACGACCGTGCTACCGACTGAACCGCCCAAACCCAAGATGCGAGGCTGGCTGCACCTCGGCATCACACCCCTGGCCATCATCGGCGGAGTGCTGCTGGTGGTGCTCGCGCCGTCCACGCCCGAAAAGGTGGGCAGTGCCATCTGGCTGGGGGGTGCCCTGCTGCTGTTCGGTACCAGCGCCGCCTATCACCTCGGAAACTGGACGCCGGGCACCAAAGCCGCTCTGCGCCGCTGGGACCACGCCAACATCTTCGTCTTCATCGCCGCCACCTACACCCCGATTGCGCTGAGCGTGCTCGATCCACGCTCAGCGACCCTGCTGCTGAGTCTGATCTGGGGCTTCGCCCTCGTGGCCGTGTTGGTGCGCGTCTTCTGGCAATCCGCGCCGCGCTGGGTCGACGTCATCGCCTACCTCGGGCTGGGCTGGGCCGGCGTGTGGTGGCTGCCGGCCTTCTGGACCGAAGGCAGCCCGGCGGTGGTCATTTTGATTCTGCTCGGCGGAATCGCCTACAGCATCGGCGCGATGGTCTACGCCCGAAAGCTCCCCAACCCATCACCGACCTGGTTCGGATTCCACGAGGTCTTCCACGCCTTCACCCTGCTGGCCGCGATGATCCATTTCGCCGCGATCTGCGTCGCCATTTTCGCCTAGCCCGTTCGACTCATCGAGCGGTCACTGCGTTGGGGCTAGGAGTAGCAGCCGGGGTCGGCGTCGGCCTCCCGGGCAGCGCCGACAGCACCGACTCGACTCCACAGCGCGGTACGCAGCGGCTTCACATCGGTGGCCGGGTCGAAGCAGGTCTCGCCGCGACAGACATAGACCGCCGGGGTGGTGCGACCCTCGAAGTGGTGGGCGAAGCCTTCGGCGCCCACCGCGCCGGTGATGACCGCCGTGCCGACCGGGGCCATCCGCCACGTGGCCCGAGTCAGCTCAGCGAACGGGTCGGCGGCGGAATCAACCACCACGGCTACGGCGGGACGCAGCCCGGTGCGCGCCTCGTCGGCCACCAGAGCGTCCGCCAGCGCCGCCCCGGCGAAGCGCGGCGAAGCCTCCAAGGTTCCACGCAGCGTGACGGCGGCACGATCGGCACGCGCAACAAAGCCCGGCTCATCGGCCATCAAGCCCACCAGACGGAGCGCCGAGATCAACGCCGAGGTACCCGATGGGGTGGGGTCATCCATGAAACCGCGCGGACGGGCGAACAGCGCCTCGGCATCGGCGGCAGCATCGAAGAATCCACCATCAGCAGCCTCGAAGCGCGGCAACGCCACCTCGAGCACCTGTCGGGCGCGGTGCAGCCACACCGAATCACCCACGGTTCCGGCCAGCCGTGCGAAGCCCAGCGCCGTGGCGCCGTAGTCGTCGGCAAAGCCGTCGGTGGGGCCGACCTGGCCGTCCAACGAACTGCGACGCAATCCGCCCTCGACCCAGTGCACACTCCACACGTACTCGGCGGCCTCGCGAGCCCACTCCAACCACTGCGGTTCACCGAAGATCATGGCGGCAAAGCACAGCGAGTCGATGGCCCAACCGTTCCAGGCGGCCACCACCTTGTCGTCGCGGGCCGGGGCGTAGCGGGTGAAACGCTCAGTGAGCAGCTTCTCGGTAACCTCGGCCAGCCGCTCCGGGTCGGGGTTGCCGCGCAGCTGCAGAGTGGACAGGCCATGCTCGAAGGTTCCGTGGTTGGTCACGTGGAACACCTCGGCTGCCCAATCACCGTCTTCGGCACCCAGGGCGTCGGTCAGCAGCGCCGGCGTCCAGCAGTAGTAGATGCCCTCGTGCGGTTGACCGAGAGCATCGAGGCTGTCGGCATCCAGCGATGACGCAAAGCCGCCCCCGTCGGTGCGCAGTTCCCGACCCAGCCAGCCCGCAATGCCGCGCACGACCCGCTCTCGATGCCAGCGCACCAAAGGGTCGTGATCGGGGGCCCGCCGCCACGAGCGGGCATAGGTTCCCAGCAACAGGGCATTGTCGTAGAGCATCTTCTCGAAGTGCGGCACCACCCACGCAGCGTCGACGCTGTAGCGGTGGAAGCCGCCGCCGAGCTGGTCGTAGATCCCGCCGCGAGCCATCGCCTCCAGGCTGCGCTGGGCCACATCCAACGAACCGGTCTCCCCCTTGACCAGGAGAGCGTCCAGCACCTGCGTGGCCGGGAATTTCGGAGCGGCACCGAAGCCCCCATGAATCGGATCGAACTGGGCCGAGAGCTGCTGCTGCACCTCCCACACGTTGAGCCGATCCGCACCGCCGGCCGGTGGTTCGAAGACCTCAGCCAGCGCCTGGCTGATCGCGGTGGCACTGGCATCGGCTTCGTCGCGTCGATCACGCCAAGCCTCGGTGATGGCGACCAGCACATCGGCAAAGGCCGGCTGTTGCGCGTTGGCCTGCGGCGGGAAGTAGGTACCGGCGAAGAAGGGGCGTCCATCGGGGGTACAGAAGACCGTCATCGGCCAGCCACCCGAACCGGTGAGCGCCTGGGTAGCGGACATGAACACCGCGTCAACGTCGGGGCGTTCCTCGCGATCAACTTTGATCGCCACGAAATTGGGGTTCACCAATGCGGCGATGTCTGGATCGGAGAAGGACTCCTCGGCCATGACATGGCACCAGTGGCAGGACGCATAGCCCACGGACAACAGGATCGGGCGATCCGTGCGGCGTGCCTCCGCCAGAGCCTGCGGCCCCCATTCCCACCAGTCGATCGGATTGTCGGCATGCAGCCGCAGGTAGGGAGAGGTCGCGTCGTGGAGTCGATTCACGGCCGTCAGCTTAAGGGAAGGTCAGGCCTTTGGCGGGCCGAGGCTAGGGCTGATCTTGTGCCCGCTCGGCATCGGCCAGACGGCGCAACTGAGCCCCCCACTCCTGGGCCCGCTCCAACTCACCGGCCCGCAGCGGACCATACTTGCCGTCCACGATGAAGCCTTCCGGGGACGCGATCAGGCGCAAACCGCGGGCCTGCAGCGCTTTGGCGATGGCCGGCGCCCCGCTTCCGAAAGGCCCACGCACTTGGGTGTCGAACGCCGCGCACAGCCCGGTCGCAGTATTCACACCGTCCAGCCAGGTGCGCATCGAGGGATGCGACAGATCTGCTGGTGGTGCGCCTGGTGCCGGCTTGTTGCCAATGGACACGCGCATCTGGTCGCTGGACAGCTGGAAGGCGAACACCGGACCGCCGGCGACCACCAGATCGACGTCGGCCAACTCGTCGGGCTCCACCTCGGCGGTGGACACCGCCACCGCCTCCGCACCAATGCCGACAGCAATCGCCTCGGCCACCTGAGCGGTGTTACCGAACACGGACTCGTAGACCACAACTGCTTTCATGTTGTCTCCTAGGCAGCGGGGAAACCGTGATAGATCCAGTCTTGCGGCAATTCGGGCTCGGGGAAGGCAACCCCAGCAAAGAGATCGTCCTCAGGCAGGGTCACCGGAACCCGCGACAAGACCAGTTGATAGTCCTCCGTGGGATGCGCCTGCTGCTGGATCGCCAGCGGGACCGCAAACCAGCGGCCATCGGGATCGATCTGGGTGGCATGAGCCTTCAACGCTTCGTTGCGCACTGCGAAGAAATCAGCGCACTGAATGCGAGTCGTGATACGCGCCCGATCGGCATCGGTCTCGGTCCAGCCATCCAACCAATCGGAGTAGGGGCTCTCCAGACCGGCCTCGTGCATCGCCTGATCCAGGGCGGCGTAGCGTCCACGATGCAAGGTGATGTCGTAGTAGACCTTGGCCACCCGCCACGGCTCACCGTGCTGGGGCCAGGCGTCCGGGTCTGCTGCCGCAGCGACCGCGGCCATCGAGACCTTGTGAGCCATGATGTGGTCGGGGTGCGGATAGCCACCGTTCTCGTCGTAGGTGGTGACCACCTGCGGACGGAACTCGCGGATCACCTTCACCAAAGGTCCGGCAGCGACGTCGACGTCCTGGGCTGCGAAGGAATCGGCGGCCACCTCCGGGCCCATTCCGGAGTCGTGATAGCCCAGCCACACCTGTTCGATGCCCAAAATGCGCGCGGCTGCCGCCATCTCTTCGCGGCGCAACTCGGGCAGCCGGCGCAGATTCTCCACCGTGTCCATTTTCGGGTTGAGAATGTCGCCGCGCTCACCACCGGTACAGGTCGCCACCCACACTGCTGCGCCCTGGCTGCGATAAAGCGCAGTCGTAGCCGCACCCTTGCTCGACTCATCGTCGGGATGGGCGTGGACATGAAGCAATCGGCGTCCGGTCGTGGCGGTAGACATAGTCATCATTGTGCTCAACCAACCGGGACATGTGGGGATTCCCCGCTAAGGTGCGCGATTCATCTGGTGGTCCTCGATTTCGAGCTATCCGGCCCTGATCGGTAAATTGGGCGATTATGACCGCATCCACCACCTGGCTCACGCAGGACGCCTACGACCGCCTCACCGAGGAACTCGCCTACCTCAAGGGTGAGGGCCGACGCGCAGTGGCCGCCAAGATCGCCACTGCCCGCGAAGAAGGCGACCTGAGCGAGAACGCCGGCTATCACGCCGCCCGGGAGGAACAGGGGCACCAAGAGGCCCGCATCCGCGTCCTCACCGCCATGCTGGAGAATGCCCAGGTCGGCGTGGCTCCCGGCGGACCCGATGAGGCCACTCCTGGCAGCACCGTCACCATCTACTACGACGACGACCCCGACGACACCGACACCTTCATGATCGGCTCCCGCGAGATGATCGCCGCGGACGCCTCGATCGATCTCGAGGTCTTCAGCCCGCAATCACCACTGGGAGAAGCGGTGCTCGGCCACAAGGTCGGCGAGACGGTCAGCTACACAGCCCCCACCGGCAGCACCATCGAGGTCACCATCGTCGAGGTGAAAGCACCCACACTCTGAGCTAGTCGAGCCCAGCCAACAGCGCCGCAGCCTCGTCCGGGGTCAAGGCACCGGAGGCCACCTCACTGAGCACCTGCTCGCGGGTCATCGCTGCGGGCGGTACGTCCTCACCGGCCAGCCCCAGTTTGGCGAGTAACTCGGTGAAGCGGGCGCGCGCGGTGGGGTACGACACCCCCAGGTGCTTCTCGACCTCGCGAAGGTTTCCGCGGGAAGCCAGGAACACCCGCAACACCTCGGTCTCGCGCTCGTCGAGGCCACAGAAGTCGCAGTGAGCGAACTCGCCGACCAACTCGGTACCGCACGCTCGACAACCCACGCGGGTGGTGATCAGCTCACCCCCGCAGACCGGGCAGTCAGCCGGAGCCCGGTACTGCGGCTGGCTCACTTGTCGGCGTCCGCTGCGATGACGACATTGGCCCACCCCATGACGGCGGCCACGTCCAGGCGGGCGGTGCCGTTGCCCAGCACCAGTTCATCCTGAGCGGAGGTGATGCCGCCGAAGGTGACCTTGCCGAGTTGGGCTTCGCCCTGCACGGTCACATTGGACGCCTCGTCGAGTTCGATCGTGATCTGACCGGATTCGGCGCGCACCCGGGAACGTCCGGAGGTGATCGTGCCGGCCAGCGTCGCCGAGCCGGCCTGCACCAGCGCGTCGCTGATCTCGCGCAATCCGCGCAACTCGGCTGCGCCGGCGGTAAGCCGCACCTTGCCCAGGTAGGGAACTCCGGTGCAGACCAGTTGGCCGGCGGTGACCTCCACATCGAGAGGGATGGCCGGGTTCACCCGCAGGCTGAGTTCTTTGCCCAAGCCGAGCGCACGAATGTCATCGAAGTTGCGGGGCGGACGGAGGATCGAGAAGCCGTCGAAGCTGGGACCGAACTCGCCATCGCTGGACACCTCCAGCACAGATCCGTTGCGGCGCAGTACGTGGGGGCCTTCAGCTGAGGCGGTGGCAACCGCCGGGTCACCGATGATGCGCACGCGGCGTCCGACAGCGCGCACGGCGATGCGATCCACGCCTTTGGTGCCCGCCGGACGTCGGCGCGAACTGGCGGCTGCGTCGGGCTCGAAGACGTCACGGGCGTGTGGTGAATACTCGGTGCGTCCGGCATCGGAATCCTCGCCGAGTTCTTCGTTGGTGGGCTCGATCGGCGTCGGCTCCGGCGTTTCGGACTCGTTCTTCAAGGCATCGATGCGCCGGGCAGCCTCGGCCGCATCGATGCGACCAGCGGCAAGGTCTTCCAGGATGGGGCCAAGATCAGGGTTACTCATGCCTCCATAGTAAGCCCAACTTCACAAAACAGAAGGTCAAGCTTTCGATTCTGGTAAGTCAGCCCGCAGTGGCTCGCCGAACCGCGTCGAGTCGAGACCTCGGATGAAGGCGGCGAAGAAGGCCAACACCGGCACCACCAGGAGGGCGCCCACGATTCCGGCCACGGTGGCTCCCACTGCCAAACCGAGCAGGACCACCAGCGGATGCAAGGAGACCGCCCGCCCCAGCAGGATCGGTTGCAGGAAGTGCCCCTCGGCTTCCATCACGGCGATTGTGATGGCCAGCATGATCAAGGCGGTGACCGGTCCATGGGTGACCAGCGCCAGGGCTACCGCCACCGTTCCGGCGAGCACGGCGCCGACCACCGGCACGAACGCGGCCACGAAGGTCAATGCGAACAACGCCCAGGCCATCGGGAGCTGCAGCACCAACGCGCCGACGGTGATGCCTGCGGCATCGACCAGCGCCACCAGCACCTGGGCACGCATATAGGCCACCAGAGATTCCCAGCCCAGCCCAGCAGCACGATCAGTGGCGCGCTGGTAGTGGCGGGGTACCAGTCGAAGTACCGCGCTCCAGATCTGGTCTCCGGAAGCGAGGAAGAAGAAGGTGGCGATCAATGCGATGGCAGTACCGGCCAGGAAGTGGCCCACTCCGACACCGGCTTTCGCGGCCAGCGAGGCGAGTTCGGCCATAGAGCTGCTCACCCAGTTCGAGAGTTGAGTGAGGTACGCGTTCAATTCGGTCTGGCTGATCTGCAGCGGACCGGTGCCCAACCAACTCAAGAAGGCGGTCACGCCGGTCGCGGCTTCCTGGAACAGCTGCGGCCACTGCTTCACCACGGTGGTTCCCACCAGTGTGAACACAGCCACGATCACAACGGCCATTATCGCCAGTGCCACAGCGGCAGCCAGCGCGCGCGGCCATCTCCAGGCCCGCATGCGGGCGTAGGCCGGCGCCAGCAGCGCAGTGAGCAGCATCGCCACGGCGACCGGCACACTCACCGCCGAGAAGTAGGTGAGCAGCCACCACACCACGCCCAGCACAGCCACCACGATCAACGTCCGCCAGCCCCATTCCGAGGCCGTGATCAATCCCTGGGGCACTCGTGGGCCGTCCGTGTCGCGCAGTCGCGGGCGTGGGCGTGGCGTCAGCATGGGCCAACTGTAGCCAGCGTCGCCACCGTCTTGCCGACACCGCCCGCCGAGCCGTTAGGCTGACGCGGGTGAGGAAGCCGTTGCCGGATTTGGTAGCCCCGGACTGGGCCGAAGCGCTGGCTCCGGTCGCGGATCGGATCGCCACCATGGGTGATTTCCTGCGCAGCGAACTCGCTGCCGGGCGCGGCTATCTGCCGGCCGGCGACAACATCCTGCGCGCCTTCAGTCGCCCGCTTTCGGCGGTGCGCGTGCTGATCGTCGGCCAGGATCCCTACCCCACTCCCGGCCACGCCGTCGGGTTGTCGTTCTCGGTCGCGCCCGAGGTGCGTCCGCTGCCGCCCAGCCTGAAGAACATCTACGCCGAACTCGAGGCCGACCTGGGCATTTCGCCAGCGACATCCGGGGACTTGACCCCGTGGTTCGAGCAGGGCGTGCTGCTGCTCAACAGAGTGCTGACGGTGCGTCCGGGAGCACCGCGCTCGCATCAGGGCAAAGGCTGGGAAGAGGTCACCGACTGCGCCATCGATGCCCTGGTTGCGCGCGGCGGGCCGCTGGTGGCGATCCTGTGGGGTCGCGACGCTCAAGCCCTCGCTCCGCGCCTCGGCGATATCCCGCAGATCCAGTCTCCGCACCCCTCCCCGATGGCTGCGCGCTACGGATTCTTCGGCTCACGTCCGTTCAGCCGTGCCAACGCCGCCCTCGCCGCACAAGGTGCCGCGCCCATCGATTGGCGGCTGACGTAGCCCGACTGCTGCCGGCTCCTGGGCCGGCCGGGCCGGAATGTCCGGCTCGGTGACGGTGTTTCACAAGCATGTTCGGACTCAACAGGTCAGCGATGATCACCCCGGAGCAGGCACTGCCTGGCCGCGACCACCCCATCCTCACTCCCAGCAGCACCTTCCACGAGGTGCTCGGCACCCGCATCGACGCCGTGCCTGACGGCGCCGAAGTCGCCTACTTCGCCATGGGCTGCTTCTGGGGCGCGGAGAAGTTGTTCTGGCGGCTTCCCGGAGTGATCACCACTGCGGTGGGCTACGCCGGCGGCTACACCGCCAACCCCACCTACGAAGAGACCTGCACTGGACGCACCGGCCATGCCGAGACCGTCAAAGTGGTCTACGACCCGACCAAGACCGACTATGCCGCACTGCTGACGGTGTTCTGGGAGAATCACGACCCCACCCAGGGCATGCGCCAAGGCAACGATCATGGCAGCCAATACCGCTCGGCGATCTACACCACCGGTCCCGAACAGCAGGCGGCGGCTCAGGCCTCACTGACCGACTTTGCGTCCCGCCTCGGCGCGGCTGGCTACGGCTCGATCACCACTGAGATCGCCCCGGCAGGCCCGTTCTACTACGCCGAGCGCTACCACCAGCAGTATCTGGACAAGAACCCGAATGGCTACTGCCCCATTCACGCCACCGGGGTGACCTGCGGCTGAGGGTCAAGTGCTGGTGAAGGGCTGTCTGGTTCGACATTGACCCGGGTTGTCGCACGGCGGTTAACTGACGCCAGCAGGCAGCTCAGGAAGGACCATGGACGACAACCCGACGCCACTGCGTCCGACCATGACCGATGTCGGACGCGCCGCAGGTGTCTCACCGACCACGGTCTCGCTGGTTCTCAATGGACGCGACGCCAAGATCAGCGCCGCAACGCGAGCGCGGGTGCTGGCTGCGGTCGAGGAACTCGGCTATCGCCCCAACCGCGCAGCCCAAGGTCTCCGTCTGGGCACCACCAGCACCATCGGATTCCTCACCGACGAGATCGCAATCCAACCGTTCTCCGGCCCCATGATCGCCGGCATCCACGACCTGATGTGGGAGCAGGGCTCGATGCTGCTCATGGTCAACACCACCCGTAATCCCTCACGACTGCAGGCCGCCGTCGACGATCTGCTCGACCGTCAGGTCGATGCACTGATCTTCGCCGCCATGGGTACCCGCCAGGTCGACTTTCCCCCGGTGCCCAAACATGTGCCGGCTCTGTTGGTCAACGCGTTCACCCCCGATCGCAGTCTGCCGTGCATCCTGCCCGACGAGTTGGCCGGGGGTCGTGCCGCGATCGAGCATGTGTTGTCGCTGGGTCATCGCCATGTCGCTTTCATCGCCGGACGCGAGGCAGCCTGGGCCACGAAGATTCGGCTTCGCGGCTATTTGGAAGGCCTCGAAGCCGCCGGGCTCGATCCGGCGAAGAACCCGGTCTACTACGGCAACTACCGCATCGATTCCGGCTATGAGCTCACTATGCGCGCCATGGATGTGCCGAACCCTCCGACTGCTCTACTGCTCGGCAACGATCAGATGGCGGCCGGGGCCTACCTGGCACTGGCCCGGATGGGTCTGCGCATCCCCGATGATGTGTCGGTAGTCGGCTACGACGACGAACCACTGGCTGCCGATCTGGCGCCGGCGCTCACCACGGTGCGCATCCCCTTCTACGAGATGGGACGCATCGCCGCCCGCCACACCCTCAATCGAACCATCGATGAACTGGGCGAGCGCAGCTACGAGCCCTGCACCATCGTGCATCGCTCCTCGACCAACCCACCACCGGGCGAGTAGTCCACCTCGCTTGCGAGGTCTCGAGACCGACGCTACGCGTCCTCCTCAACCAGCCGGGGCCGGGAAAACCGCACGAAGTACGAGGCCACCCCCGACTTCCGGCTGGTTGAGGAGCGAACGAAGAGAGCGTCTCGAAACCCCCGAAGCAACTCCACAAACCAGCTCGCGAGGTTTCGAGACGGCCCCACGGGCCTCCTCAACCAGCCGAGGTGAGGTACGCAGACAGGTTTCGAGACCGACGCTACGCGCCCTCCCCAACCAGCCGGGGCCGCGAAAACCACACAAAGAACGAGACCACCCCCGACTTCCGGCTGGTT
>DLGC01000007.1 GCA_002482525.1 Propionibacteriaceae bacterium UBA7704
CGTTCGCTCCTCAACCAGCCGGGAATGAGGGATGGCGTGTCAGGAGGCCGGGTTCTCTCTGGTTTGGCAGGCGGTACTTGCTGATTGACGGGTTCGCCCGGAAATGAGTAAATCCCCACTAGTGGTGACTTTCGCAGAGTAATTTTCTGGTGATCAAAGGAGAGACATTGGACCCCGATTCTCCGGACGGAGCCGCACCCGGTGAGGCTTCGGTCATTGTGAAGCTCTCGGGCGTCGCTGTGGTCGTTGGGCTGTTGGCCGGCCTGCTGGCTGCTGCCTTCATCGGTGTTCAACACGGGCTCAGCCACTGGCTGTGGCACGGCTTGCCCGAGATGTTGGGTGAATCCCAAGCCCCATGGTGGCTGGTGATTGCGCTGCCTTTGATCGGTGCCGGACTGACGGCGGCAGCCATTCGACTGCCCGGTGCCGGAGGGCACGGTCCTCTGGATGGGCTGTCGATGGATATCGGGCCTCGGGAGGTCGCATCGGTCGTGTTGGCGGCAGTGGCCGGATTGTCCTTCGGCGCGGTGCTCGGTCCGGAAGCGCCGCTGATCGCCATCGGCACCGCCGCCGGTGCTGTGGTGGTGCGTGACTCGGCGTCCCCGGCGCGGCAGGTGATGATGATCGTCGGTGGCATGGCCGCAGTGGGCGCCATCTTCGGAAATCCGGTGGTGACGGCGATCCTGCTGCTGGAAATGGCCACCGTGGCCGGTCCGAAGCTGTCTTCGATGAAGGTGCTGGTGCCGTCGCTGGTCGGCCTGGCAGCCAGCTATTCGCTGCAGGTCGGGGTGGGCCCGTGGGTTGGGCTGGGGGAGTCGGTGCTGAGCCTGCCAGGGCTGCCGGCGTATCCGAGCGTGCCGCTGGTCGATGTGGCCTGGGCTATTCCGGTGTCATTGGTGGCTGCGGCGTTGGCCGTGCTGGCGCTGCGTGGCGGGACGCTGTGGCGGCGGTGGGGGCAGTCGCGACCCACGGGCTTGCTGCTGGCCAGCGGTGCTGTGGTCGGCGTCGTGGCGGTGGTCGTCACGTCGGTCACCGGAGTGGCTCCCACGCTGGTGGTGATGTCCGGACAGACCGCCATGGTCGACTACCTGGGGCTGGGCTCGCTGGGAGTGGCCTTGGTGGTGCTGGCGGGAAAGTTCGTGGCCTACGCCGTGTCGCTGGGTGGCGGGTTTCGGGGCGGTCAGATCTTTCCGGCGGTAGCGATGGCCACGATCGTGGCGAGCACGATCTCGATTGTCTCCGGTGATGCTGTCAGTGCCGGGCTCATCGCGGCTGCCATCGCAGCGGCTGTGGCCGGGGCGATGAGGCTCCCGTTCACGGCGGTGTTGCTGGGCGTGGTGCTCACGATTTCGGCTGGGGGTGCGGTCGCCGTCCTGGCGATCATCGGCGCCGTGGTCGGACTGGTGGGACGGCTAGCGGCTGACCATCGTTGGCCGACACTGATGGTGGCCGAATCGGTCCAGACCGGCCCCTCGACGTCGAAGGAAGGAGCCTGACATGGCCACCGCGGACGGTGCCGCCGCACCTGTGGAGACGATGCGGCAATGGCAGGCGACGCCGGCCGCCGTGCAGCGCATGATGTCGAAGCTGTTCATCACTCACGGCGGTGATCATCGGCTGAAGTGGTCGGCATTCTGGGTACTGATCGTGTTGTCGTCGGTGATTGCCACTGCAGGCATCATCGCCGACTCGACCGCCACCGTGATCGGCGCCATGATCGTGGCTCCGTTGATGACTCCGATTCTGGGTACTGCGTTATCGGTGGTGTTGGCCAACCGCCGCATGATCCTGATCAATATGGCGCTGGTACTGGCCGGTGCGCTGATCGTGGTGGCGATCGCCTATCTACTGGGGATGACCCATCATGCGATGTTGACCGCCGACACCAACTCCCAGATCGCAGCGCGGGTGAGTCCGCGGTTGATCGACCTGGTGGCGGCACTGGCCACCGGTGAGGTGGGAGCGTTCGCCATGGTGCGCTCCGACATCTCCGACACTTTGCCCGGCGTCGCCATCGCCATCTCGCTGGTGCCACCGCTGGCCGTGGTCGGGCTCACCCTTGAGTCGGGTGCGCCGCAGCAGGCGCTGGGAGCTTTGCTGTTGTTCACCACCAATGTGACCGCCATCATCGCTACCGGGACGATCATCTTCTTGGCCTTTCGGGTGCGCCATGCCGCCATCCGGGGTGGGGTGAAAGTGGGCAGGCTCCGGCGCGGGGCACTGGTGACGGTGCTTGGCGCAGTGCTGATCCTGGTGATTCCGTTGGGAATCGGCAGCTCCATCGTGTTGCAGCAGGAACTCATGGTGGCCCAGGCGACCGGGCCGGCTCAGGAGTGGGCTCAGTCACAGGGCTGGCAGATCAGCGAGATAACGGTTCGTCAGGGCGTGCTGCAGATCGTTGCCCTGGGCCCGCCGCCGACGATCCAGGAGACCGGTTTGCGGGAGCGGTTGGACGCGGCCGGACTGGCCTCGGTCAACGCCAGGATCACTCTGGTCTTGGGCGGGAGCAAAGACCTACCCCGACGGTGAATCGTCGGAGGATGAGGAGGCGGCGGCGATACGAGCCTCCGAACGCATCCGGATCTGGGTTTGGACCAGAGCGACGATGCCGGCCACGAAAACCAGGTTGAACGCGATCTGGGCAGTCACGACGGCTCGGGCGGTCTGGCTGACGGCATGAATATCGCCGTAGCCGACGGTGGCGGTGGTGACCATCGAGAAGTACAGCGCGTCCAGACGGGTGTCGAGGCCGGCGAACTGCGACGGGTCGCGAACATGCATCAGGAAGTAGATCAAGGCGAACACCAACAGCGCCAACTCAAAGGCCAGCAGCAGGTGGATCGGCTGCAGGTGGCGCTGCGCCAGGCGCAGTTCGCGAATGATGACCCAGCCGATGAAGCTCAGGCAGACCAGACCGATGATGGCGCCGAGCACCGTTCCGGCAGGTGCGTCCGCCGACGGTATGGGCACCAGGAAGTAGAAACCCAGCACCGCGATCGGCATGCCGATCTGAACCAGGAGAAGTCGCCAACCTCGCATGGCCTCAGTCTAGGGAAGCCGCTGAGTGTTCGGGGTGTGCCACGGTCTGTGGCGAGTGAGGCATCGGGAGAGCCTGGCTAGCTCGGCGACGTGGACTGTGCCAGGGCGTCGACCCAAGCGGTTGCCGCACCCCAGCCGATGACGACGTCGTGATGATTGCTGCACAGCAGATAGCTGGCCGCCTCGTCACAGACGAAGAACTCCCCGGGTGGGCATTCGGCCAGCACGCGTGCTTGGTCTTCGCCGTGCTGGAATCGCCACACGGTGGTGGCGCCTTCGAGGAACATCAGACACGGCGCGCTCCCCGCGTAGCGGGCGACGAGTTCCCAGCCGTCGCTGCGTCGTTGTCCAGGAGGAGCTTCCGGGGCATCCCACGGTGCTCGGGCGGTGATGTCGACACCGAGGTTGTCCAGCACGGTCGCGATGAGCGCTTGGTGTTCGGTCGCGGTGAGAGCGGTCACCGCTGTGTGAGTTATTTCGCAGGCTGTGGTGATCCAGTCGGGGTCGGTCACTGTGCGCCTTCCGGATTGGGTCCGAGCGTTGTCGTCCATGATGTCAGCCGGGTAAGGATGCCTGCCTGAGATGATCGAGACCATCCCAGGCAGGCATCGGCATCAACTCAGCCCTTGACGCACAGCAGGGTGTGCAGCCGATCAGTGACCTCAACCAGGTCGCTCTGTGCGGCGATGACGTCGTTGATGTCCTTGTAGGCGCCGGGGATCTCATCGACCACCCCGGCGTCCTTGCGGCACTCCACTCCGGAGGTCTGGCGTGCCAGATCCTTGGTGGTGAAGGTGCGCTTGGCCGCGGTGCGCGACATGCGCCGTCCCGCACCGTGCGAGGCGGAGCACAGCGACTGCTCGTTGCCCAAGCCGCGAACCACGTAGCTGCCGGTACCCATAGACCCCGGAATCAGACCGCGGTCACCGAGCGCGGCCCGGATCGCACCCTTGCGGGTCACGATCAGTTCCACCTCGTCATAGGTCTCGGTCGCCACATAGTTGTGGTGGCACAGAATCGGCTCATCGAAGCCGATCGGTACCGCCGACTGCTCGGCCCGCCAATCGGTGAGCACCCGCTTCACGGTGGCCAACATGATCATGCGGCTGGTCATCGCGTAATCCTGCGCCCACCACAGGTCGTGCAAGTAGGCCTCCATCTCGTCGGTGCCGGCCAAGAACACCGCCAGATTGCGATCGCGCAGACCCAGATTGTGCTCGAGGGTCTTGGCGGTCGCCATGTGGCGCTCGGCCAGTTCCTTGCCGATGTTGCGGCTGCCGGAGTGCAAGGTGAGCCACAGGTGCTCATCGCCCTCGGCAGCGCACAACTCGATGAAGTGATTTCCGCCGCCGAGGCTTCCGCACTGGGAGGCAGCCTTGCTTTCGCGGTCGGCGATGCGCGGTGCCCGCAGTTCGGAGAACCGTCCCAACAAGTTGGTGAAGGTGCGGTTCAACCGGTAGTCGGTACGCAGGATCGGGGCGGTGCCCTTGTTGCCGTTGTAGCCCACCGGGACGGCGGCCTCAATCGCCGCGCGCAGCGAGTGCAGCTCATCGGGCAGATCGTTCAGCGTGAGGCTGGTGCGCACCGCGGCCATGCCGCAGCCGATGTCAACACCCACCGCCGCCGGTGCCACGGCGTCGCGCATGGCGATCACCGAGCCGACGGTCGCACCCTTGCCCAGGTGGACATCGGGCATGACCCGCAGGTGCTCAACCCAGGGCAGTTTGCTGATGTTGCGCAACTGGTTGGTTGCGGCCGGTTCGATCTCGTAGGGCTGTGCCCACATCAAGGTGTTGGTGGTACCCGGCAAAGGCACCGGGAAAGTGGTGTTCATGATTGTGCCTTTCTCCTAGATGGTTCACGGCGCGCTGCACTGTCCGCCTCAGACGTAGGCACAGCGCTGCCGCAGGTTTGGGTGATGCGCGAGCGGGCGCTCGCAGGAAGGGACGCCCCGGGGACCGATTCCGACCCCCGGGGTGTGGGCTCAGCGGCGGCGTTTGGGCAGCAACTGCGCCATGGTCGGCACGAACGGGGTGACCTGCAGGCGCATGCCGGCCTGATCGGGGGTCCGTCCGCCCTTCTTCTTGCCGTTGCACGACTCGCAGGCCGCGACGGTGTTCAGCCAGGTGGAGGTACCGCCTTGGCACTTGGGCACGATGTGGTCCCAGGTGGTGCCGGTTCGTCCGCAGTAGCCACAGGTGTAGTTGTCGCGGGCCAGCACATTGTCACGGCTGACTGGGGGAGTGCCGGTGGCCTCCCACACCCACTTGGTGTAGATCCAGCGCACCAACTCCAACGAACGCGGCAGCGGAAAGGGGCCGAAGGTTCGGTCCTCGACAGCTTCGCGGACGCGAGCGACCCGGCGCACCAGCATGCGAATCGCGTGGTTCAAGTCGACGGTGTGCAGCAACTGGCCACCGCCGGCGTTGTAAACAGCCACTTGGGTCATGATTCGGCCCCTCCTTTCTGTGTTGTGGGCCATTGGTGAAGCAGTCTCCGCAGCAAGTGTGCGGCGGCCAGGTAAACGCCGGGTTGCTCGGATTCTCGAGGTTCGGCGATGTTCAGAACTGTGGGGTGGGGAAGCCCGTCCAGGAAGGCGAGTGCTGCGTCAACCTCAGCGGGCTGGACGCAGCGCACCGGCTTACCGAAGGGGTGGGCACAGTCGATGGTGAGCGCAAGCCCGGGGCTGCGCGAGTTATCTCTGACGGCGAGGGCGACCCGGTCAACACCGGTTTGGCCGCCGGAGTGGATTGTGACCATTCCGTCCTCCCGAGCCCATTGTGGCCGCTTCTCGGCCCAGATTCGGGAATCTCGCGCCCGGTGTGGTGCGGGCTGGGGGAGTCGGTGCTACCCGACGTACTCGAACACCACTGTGGCAGTGGGGTCGATGCCGGAAATGAGCTGGCTGTAGAACGACTCGGCCTGGCTCTGCAGTTCAGACTGATGCTGCGCGACGTACTGTGCCTGGGCTTCGTCATTGAGCAAGGCAGTGATCATCTCGTTGGTATCGATCTTCGGCGTCACCCAGCTCAGTGCGCCGTTCTTCTCCGAGGCCATCTGGAAGCTCTCGTCGGAATGCCCGATGAAGGTGAACGCCGGGATCGAGACCCGATAGGAGTTGTCGGCGGTAGGGGTTACCCGCACCTGGCCGCCTTCCAGACCGAGTTTGGCTTGGAAGCTGTATTGCAGGAAGGTCGACCGGGAGCTTCCGGGGACGGCCAGACCCAGGAAGGTCGACTTCGAGGTCTTGGTGGCGATGCCCTGAATGCCGAGGCTCAGCAGCACCACTTGCTGCTCGCGGGTCACCGCCTGGACGATCTGGGTGTTGCTGTCCTTTGCTGATGTTTGGCCGAGGCTCAACTCGGGAATCGCGCGGGCCGCGAGTAGACCCCCCGCTGCGCCCAGCGCGATCAAGCCCACAGCGACGAGGGCGAGCAGCCACTTCGGTGCCCGGAAGATGGTCGGTGGGTTCACGATGGGATCCCCGTTCGTTTCTGGACGCGTGGGCGCCTCGGGCCGACTGTGCGGAGGCTTTGCGCCTGGCGTGGGCGCGACCAGCCTTGCGGCGCTCACCCTAGCGGGAGTTGTGAGCCGATTTCGAGGCATCTGTGAGCGGTCTCAGTATCGGACCAGAGCGTGCGGGGTCACCGAGTCGCCGACTGCTGCGGGCAGGGGCCGGCGATGGCTCGCCGAAGCGCATTCGGCAGGAGTCGAACCTGCGACCGCCGGCTTCGCAAGCCGGTGCTCTGTCCACTGAGCTACGAATGCCAGTGCCGAACCGGTAGGTCCGGCTCGGCTGTCTTTGTTCCCGCCCGGTCCGGCTTCCGCGCAAGCGGAGGCACCGAAGGCTTATCCCCAGGAGAGTCTGAGGCGCGTGGGCAGCGTGGGCCCGGCCGGTTGGCCGGTGGCGTCCCTGCTGCACCGTGCGGATGCACTGTTGAGTTGTCGGTCGAACCTCCGCAGCGGGCCGCATGACTGTGAGCCCCATTTCTTCTGGGTGCCCCGCTGGGAGTTGTGTTCGGCTTCGTATGGACCAGGGGAGTCGAACCCCCGCACGGGCTGTGGCCGTGGTTTCACCAGCTGAACGTCCATGGGGTTGTGGTGGGTGTTCGGGACGCAAAAAACCGCCCGTCACGTGGTTGGTGAGGGGCGGCTCGCGGTTCTTAGGCCAGCAAGGCTGAGCTTGTGGCTAGGTGCGCGGCGACCCCTGGGCGCCGTACTCGTCTTCGCTGCCTCGGAAGCACTCCGGCAACGCGATCACGACGGCATGCGACAGCGTGGGCTGCAGCATCAGGTCGTTGGTCGCAGACATCAGAGTTTCCTTTTCCGGGCCGCCCGGTGTTGGGCGAACAGCGTTGCAGGCTAGTGCGGGTCGGCGGAACCGGGCAAATTCACGGCGTGTCGGGACGGCGCTGGCCTTAGCCGTTCAGGCTCGGCCAACCGCTGAGATCAGGGCCTTTGGGCACAATCCCGGACGGATTGTTATCGGTGTCGGTCAGGTAGTAGTGGCGCTTGATGTGGTCGAAGTCGACGGTGTCGCCGAAGCCCGGCAGTTGATAGAGATCGCGCAGATAGTTCCACAGCACCGGCAGTTCGCTCAGCTTGTGCCGGTTGCAGCGGAACAGCCCGTGGTAGACCGCGTCGAAGCGAACCAAAGTGGTGAACAGTCGAATGTCGGCATCGCGAACCGTGTCACCGAACAGGAATCGACGCGACTCGAGCCGCTGGGAGAGTTGATCGAGGCGGCCGAACAGCCGGTCGTAGGCAGCCTCGTAGCTGTGCTGATCCTCGGCGTAGCCGACCCGATAGACCCCTCGGTTCACGTCAGCGGTGATCTGTTCGGCCAACTCGTCGTGTTCTGCGCGCTGGTCAGGGTCGGTCGGTAGCAGCGTTGGTGCGTCCGGGCGGTGGTAGTCGACCCATTCGGTGATCAGGTCGGGGCTGAGTTGCGGGAAATCGTTGGTGACCACTTGCCCGGTGACGGTGTCGATCAGCGTCGGTACGGTGAAGCGTCCCGAATAGTTCGGATCGGTCGCGCGGAAGGCCTCGGACAGGTATTCGATGCCCAAGACGGGATCGCGATGGTCAGGGTCCAGCCAGAAGCGCCAGCCACGCTCGTCGCGGATCGGATCAACCACAGCCAGCGAAATCACCTGATCCAGCCCGAGAACGCGGCGGGTGAGATTGGCTCGGTGCGCCCACGGGCAGGCCAACGAGATCACCAGTCGATAGCGTCCCGGCTCCAGCGGCCAGCGGCCCTGGTCATCGGGCCCTTCGCCGGGGTCGGACGCCGAGTCGCGCGTCACCCGTCCGGTGATCCAGGTTGCGCCAGCAGGGCTGGGCGAGGTTGCGCCGTTCGCGGCTGGTGATCCGGGGATCGGTTGCGGCTGGCTCATGCTTTCTCCTGGTGCGTTGCGGTCCTCGACTGGACGGGTAGCGATCACCATGGTGCCTCGAATCCGGCACGATTCAGCGCGATTCCACATCTGATGATTCTTCGAACACCGTACTCATTTGGCCACCAGCATGCGGAATCCGTAGTTGTGCCCCTCGACATGGCTCGGAATCCGCTGTTTCCGGGGTTGTTTTGTAACAGCTTGGTTCCACCTCGGATCTGATCTCGTTTTCAACAAGCCCCGGTCGTAGTCTCTGCACTGCACGAGAGCCGAAGGAGTGACTTGTTCATGTCAGCACGAAGCCCGCGCCAAGCGCGAAAGACGCTATTGGCAATCGCCGTCAGCGCGATGGCCACCGCACTGCTTGCGGTAACCGGATGCACCACGGGTCAGGCACCCGCAGGCGGCGGCTCTTCCGCCCCCGGCGCCCCGCTGGAATCCCTCAAGGTCGCGACCGCCAGCCAGCTCGGCACGCTGTCGGTCAACCAGGAAGCCGGAATCGCGAACTACCAGATTGCTGCGCTGTTCCAGGAAGGTCTGCTCGGCCTGGACAACGCTGGCGCCTTGGTTCCCGCCCTGGCTGAGTCTTGGACGCAGACCGACAACAAGGTGTGGAAGTTCCAGATTCGCAAGGACGTGAAGTTCTCCGACGGCACCCCGGTGACTGTGGAGGACATTCTGTTCTCCGTCGAGGTGGCGCGGGACCCCAAGAAGTCTCCGGGTGTGTCGGTCTACTGGCCCACCAACATCACCTCGGTGAAGCAGACCGGCGACTGGGAAATCACCTTCACTTTGGACGCGCCGAACAACGCTTTCGGCTCTGATGTTTCCAACGCCGGTGGTCTGTTCGTGACCTCCAAGGCCTTCTATGAGAAGGCCAAGAGCTACGGTTCGGCCACGGACTTGATCGTTGGCACCGGCCCGTACACGGTCACTGAGTTCGATCCCACCAGCCATGTGTCGCTGGCCAAGAATGAGAACTACTGGGGCACCAACGACGGCCCCGCCACGGTGCGCATCGATTTCATCACCGATGATGCGACCCGGCAGGTGGCCTTCCAGCAAGGACAGGCCGACGTTGCCCTCGGTGTTCCGCTGGATCAGTCCGAGCAGTGGGGTGCCAGCGGTGCCACGGTTCAGTTCTATGGCGACCGCTCCTACCAGGGTCTGACCTTCGATCCCAATGTCGCCCCCTTCAATGACATCCATGTCCGCAACGCGATCGCGATGGCGGTCGACAAGAGCGGCATCGTCGCCGGCATCCTCAAGGGCAAGGCAGCGGCTGCCACCGGCATCGACTCTCCGGAGCAGTTGGCTCCGCTGGTCGGCTTGGACGCGGCCAAGGCTGGCGTCGCGAAGTTGCCGGGGGCATCGTTCTCGCTCGAGAACGCCAAGGCAGAACTGGCCAAGTCGAGCCATGCTGATGGCTTCACCACCGCGTTGACCTACCCGACCGGTTACCCGGCAGTCGGCAAGGCCTCCTTGGCGATCGCTGACTCGCTGAGCAAGATCGGCATCACCGTGAACGTGAAGGAAGTCACGCTGGATAGCTGGCTGAACGATCTCGGAAACGGCAAGGCTGGTCTGGAGTGGATGATCTACCTGCCCACGACCTCGATCCCGAACGAGATCTCGAGCTGGCTGCTGGCTGCCAGCGGTCCGGGGGCAAACCCCGCTAACTGGACCGATGACAAGCTCGCCGCCCAGGTGGCTGCGATCAACTCCATCGATGACAAGCAGAAGCAGTTCGACGAGATCATGGCGACCACCTCGGTGGCTTTGGAGCAGTCGATCTACGTGCCGGTGTACTGGGGTCAGGCTGCGCTGGCTACCCGCAAGGGGGTTGTGGCCAACGACTTCGGTTCGTACACGCTGCAGACCAACTGGGCAGCAGCCTTCACTCAGAGCGCCTGATACCTCTTGGCAACGCTGGTTCAGATAGCCCGGCGGCTCGGCGAACTTCTCGTCGTGCTGGTCGTGCTCTCGATGATCGTGTTCGCGCTGCTCTATCTGATGCCGGGTGACCCCGCCCGGTCTCTGATAGGCGCGCGGCCGGTCAGCCCAGAGCTGCTGGCTTCCATTCGGGCCGAGTACCACCTCGACGACCCGATTTGGGAGCAGTACCTGCGCTGGGTGACCGGATTCCTGCACGGCGATCTAGGCACCTCGATCAAGACCGGGCTGCCGGTCTCCCAGATGATTCAGGGACGGGCTGAAGTCACCTTGCAGTTGGCAGTGCTGGCCGGGTTGGTGTCGGCAGCGATCGGCATTCCGGCCGGCGTCATCGCAGCCCATCGCCAAGGCAGTGCGCTGGATCGGGGCATCAACGCCACCGCGGTGGCCATGCTCAGTGCCCCGAGCTTCGCGTTGGGCCTGTTGTCGCTGTACGTGTTCGCCGTCTGGCTGGGCTGGTTCCCGGTCTACGGGCTGGGCGATGGCGGCACGCTGGATCTGCTGTGGCACTTGTTCTTGCCGGTGATGACGCTGGCCGCCGGAGTGTTGGCGTCCATCATCAAGGTCACCCGCATCGCCATGATCCGCGAGGTGAACTCCGACTACACCGGGTTCTCCCGCTCCCGGGGGCTTCGGGAAAGCAAGATCACCCGCGCCCAGGTCGGAAATGCTGCGCTGCCGATCGTCACCTCAACCGGCCTGGTGCTCGCGACGCTGGTCAGTGGCACCGTGTTGGTGGAGGTCACCTTCGCCATCGGCGGCCTGGGCAGCCTGCTGGCTGAAGCCGTCACCTTCAAAGATGTGCCGGTGGTTCAGGCCGTCACACTGCTGCTGGCAGTGGCCATCTGCACCACCACGGCCGTGGTCGACACGCTGGTGATCGTGTTGGACCCGCGGCTTCGCCGTCGGCGGCGACGCAAATCCCGCAACGTGACGACCTTGGCAGGAGCCGAAGCATGACCGCCATCACTGCTCCCGCGGCACCAGCCCGCTGGCTGGCCTGGGGTCGCCGCAACAAACTGAGCGCCGCCGTGGTGATCAGCATGATCGAACTGCTGGTGGTGTTCGCGTGGGCGCTGATTCCGGCCTTCGGAGCCGGGGCGCTCGACCAAGACATCCTGCTGGGGGCGACTCCGCCAGGAACACCGGGACATCTGCTGGGTACCGATGCGCTGGGGCGCGACATTTGGCTGCTCACCGTGGCCGGTGCGCAGACCGCGATCGTGGGTCCGATGGCGATCGCGTTGGCATCGATTCTGCTGGGGCTGCTGCTCGGACTGAGCGCGGCCTATCTGGGCGGCTGGATCGACTGGGTGGTGTCACGGTTCGTCGACATCACTTTATCGTTGCCGTCGCTGCTGCTGGCCATTGTGGCCGCCGGTGTGATCGGTGGCGGCTATTGGGTGAGCGTGGCGGTGATGATCGTGTTGTTCGCACCGTTCGACATTCGACTGATCCGTTCGGCCGCCCTGGCCCGGGTGCATGAGCCCTACCTGGAAGCAGCCAAGCTGTTGGGCCTGGGACGCTTCCGCGTGATGTTCGGACACCTGATGCCGGTCATCCGTGGCCTGGTGGGGGCGAACCTCTTCCTCGACATGGCTGTCGGCTTGGTGGCGCTGTCGTCGCTGTCCTTCCTGGGTTTGGGGGTGTCGCCGCAGCAGGCCGACTGGGGACGTCAGCTCAACGACGCCCGGGCACTGTTGTTCATCAATCCGGCTGCCGCGATTGCACCGGGGGTAGCGATCGTGTTGACCGCGATCGCCTTCAACCTGGTGGGCGATTGGCTGTCAGAACGTAGTGGGGTGGCCGAGGGATGACCGACGCGATGACAACCGAACCGCTGCCGACCGATTCGGGGCGGACTGATCTCGCCTTTGACGTGGCCGATTTGTGCGTCGACATCGGCGAGACATCGATTCTGCACGGGGTCGATCTGCAGCTACGCAAGGGCACCTGTTTGGGTGTGGTCGGACAGTCCGGCTCGGGTAAGTCGATGACCGCCAAGGCGCTGGCTGGACTGCTGCCCACCGGCTCGGTGGTGCACGGCAGCTACCGCATCGATGCCGACGAGTGCCGCTTGGACGCCGGCGAGCCCGCGTGGCGGCGGCTGCGCGGTGGTCGGGTGGTGTGGCTGCCGCAAGATCCCTTCACCTCGCTGGATCCGTTGCGCCGCTGCGGTGAACAGATCCTCGACGGACTGCCGCCGGACCAGCGTCCGACCTCCGCTGGCCAGCGTCACGCCGAGGCCGCTCGACGGCTGCAGGAGGTGGGGCTGCCCGAAAAGGTGGTGCGCGCCTATCCGCATGAGCTGTCCGGCGGCATGCGCCAGCGGGTGGCGATTGCCGCCGCGTTGGCACCGGGACCGAAGATTCTCATCGCCGACGAACCGACCACTGCCTTAGACGTGACCACCCAGGCCGGGATTTTGGAGCTGCTGGCCACGGTGCGAGCCAACCACGACATGTCGATGGTTCTCATCACCCACGACCTGTTCCTGGCTAGGGAATACTGTGATGACTTGGCGGTCTTCCAGAGTGGGCGGGTGGTCGAATCCGGACCGGCCGAGGACGTCTTCAACAATCCTCGCGACGAGGTCACTAAGCAGCTGGTCGAGATCGGCTTGTCGGGTCGTCGACTGCACAGCACGACTGATGCGGGCCGCATGGTGCTGGCTGCTCGCGGTATCACCAAGACCTATCCGGGCAGTGACGTGCCTGCGGTGGCGGATGCCGGTCTGGACCTGCGGGCTGGGGAAATCATCGGCGTGGTGGGGGAGTCCGGCTCGGGCAAGACGACCTTCACTCGTTGCCTGCTCACCCTGGAACACCCCGATGAGGGTCGCTACGGCTATCTCGATGAGCAGGGCGAGCCGCAGGCGTGGGCACCACAACGCGCCCAGTTGGTGTTTCAAAATCCGTACGCGTCGCTGAATCCGGCCAAGACTATCGGGGCCACCTTGGTGGAGGCGCTGCGCTCAGCGGGGCGTCCGGCCAGTGTGGTGCCGGAGTTGTTGGAGCTGGTCGGACTCGATCCGGCGCTGGCTACTCGGCGTCCGGCCCGGCTTTCCGGTGGTGAACGGCAGCGAGTGGCGATTGCGCGGGCGCTGGCCCCGCAACCGACGGTGTTGTTCTGCGACGAGGCGGTGTCGGCTCTGGACGCCCCGGTGCAGGCCAAGATCTTGGAGACGCTGGCCGATCTTCGCGACAAACTGGGCTTGGCGATCGTGTTCATCACCCACGACCTGACGGTGGTGGCTCGGATCGCTGACCGGGTGTACGTGATGCAATCGGGCCATGTGGTGGAATCGGGTCCGACCCGACAGGTGTTTGCCAAACCGGAGCATCCTTACACCCGCGAGTTGCTGGCGTCCGTGCCCGGAATGGAAGCCGGATCGCTGGACCACAACGAGGAGAACTGACCGCAGATGAGTGTGACCTACCGCAGTGTTTCGGTGCCGCAGGGTTCGACCTGGGAGCAGGTCGGTGCGCCGTTCGCGCTGCCCGAGGGCGTCGCGGCCGCACTGGCCGGTGCCGGTGCCGGTGGCGCGCTGGTGCGCACGGTGTATCAGCTGACCGAGGGTGATCGTGAACTGATCGCGCTGGGCTACCACCGGGCTGGAACTGCACAGCAGAAGCTCACTGAGTTGACCGGCGCGGTGGAGTTGTTTGGCGAGTTGGCCGAGCATGCGGCCGAGGAGTTGGCTGCCGAGGGCGGCATCAGTCTGAAGGTTGAACTGCCTGCCGATGCGACGGCGTGGGCCGAGGCAGTCAGCGCGGCCGGTTTCGTCGCCCTGGCGGCCCCGGTGAGTGCGGCCGCCCCACCGGTGAGTGCTGACGTGGTTCCGCTGGGTTTCGTGCGTCGCCTGGGGGATTGGGACGTGCCGGAGTTGCCGTATTTCCGGCAGACCACCGATTTCACCTGCGGTCCGGTCTCAGCGCTGACGGCAACGAGCGCTTTGGGTCTCACCCCGGCGCTGGACCCGGCTTCGGAGATGGACCTGTGGCGTCGAGCCACGATCGTGCCGGCCTGTGATGCTTACGGCCTGGCGATTGGTTTGGCCGATCAGGGTGTTGCGGCCACGGTGATTGTGAATACTGCCGAGCCGCTGCAACTGGAGGAAAAGCCGGAAGCGTGGCGTCAGGATCTGAGCGAGCGCACCCAGGCCGAGTTCAAGGCGCGCGCTGAGGAACTGGGCATTCCGGTGCTCAATGCCGATCCCGGCATTGACGAGCTGCTCGCGTTGGTCGCCGACGGTGCCATCGTGTTGCTGCTGATCGACCAACTGCTGATGCACGCCGATGCCTGCGCCCACTGGGTGACGTTGCATGGCGTGGTCGACGGCATTGGTTTCATCGAGGACCCCTGGACCGACTCTGAGCTGGGTGAGACCTGGGTGGATGCCCACCAGCAGCCGGTTCACGCCGAGGCGTTGGCGAAGATGTCCGGCTGGGGCGAGTACCGCTCTGCGGTGGTGCTGGGCCGTAGCTGACGCCACTTCGTGGCCCGTTGCGGGCGGGGCGGTTCGCCCAAAAGAGAAACACTGTTCTCATTAATTGAGATTTTGAGCTCGCGATCGTCGGGAAATCTGTGAGGCTTGTCCACCACATGGGCGGCAAACCCACCAGTGCACGCGGTCGACACCGCTGTGCCTTGACGAGGAACGGTGATTTCGTGAGGCGATTATTCTCTGCGGGCTTGGCCTTCGCTGTGAGCATTGCGGCGTTGGTTGGAACCAGTCCAATCCCAGCTACAGCAGCCGGCTATGTGGTGAAGGCCGGGCCGCGGTTCAACCTTCCGCTTTCGGCCAGAGGTGTGTCAGGGATCAAGGTGACGTCGGATTCGGATTCGAGTCAGGAGTTGAATCAGCACCTGGTCGAACTGATCAACAACACCACCCGAGGTGCGCAGATCAGAATTTCCCTCTACGGCTGGGATGACTGGGCCGGGAGCAGTGCGCCTAACCCGACCCCTGCTCTGCAGCGCGCGCTCGACCGAGGAGTGACAGTCAAGATCCTCCTGGATGCGGGCGCGAAACTCAGCGCCGACTACACCACACTCAAGAACGATATGAAGGTGCATTCCGGGTCCTACATCAAGCGCTGTGGCGTCGGGTATCAAACGACGGCGGGCAGTGGTCGCGGGTGTCTTGGATCAGCCGTGAATCACAGCAAGGTCTTCTTGTTCAGCCGTGTTGGGCTGTCCGACTACGTGGTCGTCCAAGGCACCTCGCACATAACCCCGACCTGGGGCAACGGTGCCTGGGATGCCATGATGACCGTGGTTGGCCGTAAGACGCTGTACGACGGTTACGTCAAGTATTTCGAGGACGAGGCCAAGAATGTCCGGCAACCCAACTACTACCGAACGGTCACCGATGGTGCCTACAAGGCCTACTTCTTCCCGCGCACAGTGACCAAGACCTCCGACGACGTGATGGTGGGAATCCTCAACAACGTGAAGTGCTCCGGCAATACGACCCGCCCCTCGGCGTCAGGTCACGCCACCAAGATTCGGATTGCCACCTACAACTTCACTCGAGAAAAGGTCGCGGCGAAGATCCAGTCGTTGGCGAAGCAGGGCTGCTACTTCGACATTGCGGTCAACGGGGAGAACATGGGGTCCAAGGTGAAGACCTACCTCAAGTCCAAGGACTCCCCGAGTGCCGCGAAGCGCATCAATGTCGACAACGCTCATGTGGGCAATATGATCGTTCACGCGAAGTACATGCTCATCGAGGGGAATTACGACGGGCATCCAAACTCGACGATCATGTGGGTCGGGTCGCCCAACCTGACCAACCCTGCCCTCGATGAAAACGATGAGTCATTGCTCAAGATCGAGTCCAAGACCGGGGTCTGGTTCGATCAGTGGGCGGATAACTTCCGAAACATCATGAAGGTAAGCCCTGACGCCTGGTGACGGGCAGTCGCCTCAGCTGAGGTTGGTGACGGACCGCGGTCGCGCGGCGGGAGGTGTGATCCCCGCCGCGCGACCGCGGTGGTGGTGCGTCGCTGGCCATGGTGCTGATCTGGGCGAGTGGCGGGCGTCAGTGGATGTGACTCGGCTTTGACATGACTACTTTGTATTGCAAGGCTTGGTTGCATGCCAATCAGTGATCGAACGGCGCAACTCCGCAAGGGAGTGCTTGAGTTGGCGATCCTGGCCGTGCTTGATCGCGAGGAGTGCTACTCCATCGCGATCATCGATCGGCTCGGCGAGCACCCGGCGCTCACCGCAACCCCGGGCACGGTCTATCCGCTGCTGGCTCGCCTGGACAAGGCCGGCAAGGTGGCGACGAGATGGGTGGAGTCCGCGGGCGGACCACCACGCAAGTACTACCGCCTCACCGACGAGGGTCGTGCTGCGCTCGCCGAGGGCACGACGGCGTGGAGCGCACTCAGTGAAGCGATGCAGCAGTTGCTGGGGAAGCGAGGTGAAGCATGACCACGTCCTATCTGCGCGCGGTTGGTGCGCATCTCGACGGGCTCGGACGAGCGGATCGCGCGCAGGCGTTGGAGGCTCTCGCGGCGCAGCTCGATGAGTTGAACGAGGCTGGGGTTGACCCGCTGGAGGTGCTCGGTCCTCCGGAGCGTTACGCGGCAGAGCTTGTGGAGGCACTCATCGGCGATGTTGCTGCCGAGGAACCCCGATTTCGAGTGTTCGGCATTCCCATTGAGACCCGGGGTCTGCTGAACGGCGGCGTTCGATCACGCATCTTCGATCCCGAAAACCCGCGAATCATCGTGCCGCGCCTGCTGGGAGCTGGCTGGACGCTGAACCTGGGGGCGGTGGCGGTGAAGCTCAAGCTGATCCGTCCCGACGATGCCACCAGTGAGGTGTTCGAGCAGGTTCCCGAGCGTGCTGTTCGGATTGCGCAGTTCGTGCCCGCTGCTGTGGCCGGCGTTGCTGCAGGCGTTGTGGCGGTGGCCTGGCGGGGACTTCCGGATCGTGTGCCATCGAGCTTTGACTTGGGCGGACGCACCAGAGGCAGCGCATCGAAGTTCTCGCTGGTTGCTGGTGTGTTGATGGGCGTGCTGCCCGCGGTGTGGGCGCTGCGTCAGCAGGACGAGGTGGAAGACCGCCTTGTGGATGCGGCAAGCGCGACCATGCTGGCAAGTGTCTCGGTCTCGACGGTGGCGGCATCGGTGCTGAATGCTCGCAACCCGCAGGGCCGTTGGGGGCTAGCCGTCCCGGTGATGCTTCCGGCCGCGGTTGCCGCGTCGCTGTCAGTGATCGTGGTGCCGCTGCGGGCTGGGCTGCGTCGCGTTTGGCGCGACGCTGAGGCACCTGCCTCGACGCCTTCGGACTGATGCGTCCCGGCGGGTAGCCGGTCTCGCGTGAGTGGGGGAGACCGGGGCGCCGAGGGGTTTCTCGCTGATGGGGAGGCCACAGTTGACGCAGCTAGCTTGTATTGCAAGGATGTAGGTGATGCAAACATCTCGCGATTCGACGCTGTCGTCGAACGAAAGGAACCTCGATGACCCATCCGACCGTCTGCGCTGATCGGCTCACGAAGCGCTTCGGTGACCGCGAAGCCGTCTCGGCGCTGTCGTTCAGCGTGAGTCGTGGGCGAGCCTTCGGATTGCTCGGCCCCAATGGCTCGGGCAAGACCACCACGATCCGGCTACTCAACGGCCTGCTCACTCCCGACGACGGCAGCGTTGCCCTGTTCGGAGAGCCGGTAACCGCGCGCAATGCCGACGCGCTGCGTCAACGCATCGGCGTGCAGACCGACACGAACCTGTATGAGACCTTGTCGGCGCGGGAGAACCTGCGCATCTGGGGTGCGCTGTACGGCATCGATCGAAGCGCGCTGGCCGGGCGCGTCGATGAGGTGCTGGAAACCTTCGGGCTCAGTGTGCGTGCAGATTCGCTCGCCGGAGAGTTCAGCAAAGGGATGCGTCAGAAGCTCGCCATCGGACGCGCGATCCTCCACGAGCCGGAGTTGTTGTTCCTGGACGAGCCGACCGCCGGGCTGGACCCAGAAGCCGCTGCCGAGCTCATCAGCTACCTCAAGCAGATGATTCAGGTCTCGAACACCACCGTCGTGATCTCGACCCATCAACTCGCCGGCTTGGAGCTGCTGTGTGACGACATCGGCATCATCAAACAGGGCCACCTGTTGGCTGCCGGCCCCGTCGAGGAGCTGTTGCAGCGGCAGTGGCCCGGAAACCGCTACTCGGTGAGCGTCGACGGGGGTCAGGGGGAGGCCCGCCGGATCGCGGCCTCACTGGCGACGGTCGAAGATGCGGCTGAGGGCGAGTTCACCTTCGGAGCCGACGATGACTCCACCGTCTCTGAGGTGGTCGCGGCACTCGTCGGCGCGGGCGTCGGCGTGCGCGCGGTGATTCCGCTGCATCCGACCATCGAAGACTTCTACTTCACCACGCTCGACAAGGAGGTCGCCGCATGACCACCCAGACCCACACCCGGCCCAGTGTCGGACGCCGCAGCCCGATCGGCTGGCAACGCGTCGCGGCCGTGATGCGCAAAGACTGGCTAGAGGTCGTCCGCAACAAGCAACTGCTCTCTTCACTGGTGGCGGTGCCGGTGGTCTTCGCGGTGGTGTTTCCGGTGGCGATCATCTTGCTCGGCGGCTCCGGCATTCTCACCTCGACGATCGCCGGGTTACAGGGCTTCCTCGATCACTTTCCCGCGGGCGTCGTCCCTGCCGACTACACCACCGAGCAGGTGGTCGTGTATGCGGTGATCGTGTACTTCTTCGCGCCGTTCTTCCTTCTCATCCCGGTCATGACGGCCTCGATCACCGCCTCCTCGAGCCTTGTCGGCGAGAAGGAGCGCCGCACTATCGAGGGCCTGCTCTACACGCCGCTGTCCAACCGCGAACTGGTGCTGGCGAAGGTGCTGGGTTCGGTGATTCCGGCGGTCGTGCTGACTTGGGCGTCCTTCGTGATCTACACGGTGCTCGTGGGCGTGCTCGGCGCCCCGATGATGGGCGGCATCTTCTTCCCAACCTGGACTTGGGCCGTGCTCATCGTGTTGCTGGTGCCGCTGGTCAGCTTCCTCGCAACCAGCATGATCGTCGCCGTATCGGGTCGCTCGACCACGATGCAGGGCGCACAAGGTACCTCGATGTTCGTGGTCTTCCCGGTTCTTGCCCTCGTCATCGGTCAGGCGACCGGGGTCATGCTCTTCAACGTTGTCGTCGCGCTGGTTGTGGCCGTGGTGCTCGCCGTCCTCGACGTTCTCGCCTTTGTGCTCGTCGTAGCGAAGTTCCAGCGGGAGCAGATCGTTACGAAGCTTTGAGTGGTGGTCGGCAAAGGCATTGCTCGACCCAGTTCCAATTTGGATTGAAACGTGCCGTGAATTCCTTGAGCCTCGTTGGTGTTACGAACTTATCCACAGTCTTGGTGTCGCCACCTTGTGCGTAGGTGTCGGTGTTCATAGCGTCGGAGTCGATCACCGACGAAAGGGATTCTATGTCAATGTGGCTCAGAAATATCGTGCTGGGTGGCCTGAGTGTCGCAATCTGCTTCAGTGCTGGTGCGTCGCTTGCCCACGCGGCTCCGCCCGGGAGCCCTCATGGGTTGAAGGGCTCGAAAGTGGTGAGCACAGAGGCGCACAAACTGCGGCAGACGAGTGAGCTTGCCGGCTTTGCCCCGCTTGCGGTGCAGGGCGGGAAGACTCTGAAGGTCCGCGTGCAGAAGCAGTCCACCGACTACTACTGTGCACCGGCATCGGGTCGCGTAGCGCTGTCCGCACTGAGGTCCAAGCTTCCGCGTCAGTCGACAATCGCTCGGAAGATGGGGACGACTCCGGACGGCACGTCCATCAACAGAATCGCGCCCGGATTGAATGCGTTTCAATCGAAGAACCCGTACGTTACGGCACGCGGTCTGAGTCTGGAGCAGTTCCGAAAGCGTATTGTGTGGGGTATTGGCACGTACAAGGCCCCATCAATCAACGTCGTCCAGATGGGGCGATTGCCGTGGTATATGAACCAGGGGTTATCGGGAAGACATGCGCTCGCGACATACGGCTACTACAAAGCAGTCAAGAGGTGGCAAATGAAGATGTACGACCCGTGGGACGGTAAGCGTCACGAGAATGCTGATTCCGGACGAATCTACGATGCCTCGCTCGATCACGCGATCATATGGTGACGGTTCGAACGCTGGCGTTCGCCGGTGCAGCGGTGCTCTCGACGGCTCTCCTAACGTCATGCGAGGGTGGCCCGACCGGTGTCGGCGGGGAAGCTCCAGAGAGTGGTCGGCCGGTTGAGGTATCGGCGAGCGCGTTTCCGTTCCCGCTAGGGCTTGATGTCCATCATGTGTGGGCATTGCCGACCTCGGTGAGCGCGAGTTCTTACGGCGCGACCGCGTCGAAGGACTTCGCCTTCTTTGGCCTTGCCCGCCCGGGCGAGGGTGGCGTCGATGCGGAGGTTACCTCCGACGAGCGGACCACCTATGCCGCAATGAATCTGACGACGGGCGAGATCGCGACGTTTCCGGCGGTTGAGGTAGGACGGTATTCGCGCCTCGGGGTGGCGGTCGATGCTGGAACCGATACCTACCTCGTTCATCGCGAGGAGCAGGTGTGGCCACCAGAAGAGTGCCCGCAATCGCCGCAGTATTGCTGGACCTGGAGCCTCTATGCCCAGCGACTTCCGGACGGAGAAGTCACCCAGATTGCTGCGGCTCGGCAGCCGGGCCCGCAGTTAACTATGCCGCGTCCCGTCGCTTTCGAAGGTGGCGCGGTTTGGTTGACTGACGGGGCGACCTCCGGTGGGTTCGACCTTTCGAAGTGGACCCCGACGGACTCCAGCACGGTGCTCGCGCGAGACCTTCCCTGGGGTGAGGTCAGTGTGGAGGCAGGTGCCGCCTGGGTTGGGGTGGACGGCGACGAATCGACTCGAGGCCAACTGTGGTCTGTCGATCTTGGGACCGGGGCGCGCGTTCGGCGCGACCTGCCCGCTGGTGCGACCAACGCAGTGGTCGTCGACGAACGCGTTCAGTACGTCCTACGAGACGATGGCGAGCACCCCATGTCGGTGGTGTCTGCGCCAGTCCGGACGCCAACGAAGGCATCGGTGCTCGCTTCGGGGCTGAGTGATGTCTACGTCCTGGTTGCGCTATCGCCAACTCAAGCCGTGATTTCTGATCCGTCCGGCGGGTACTGGCTGACCGGCGATTCGGGCGGCGTTCTGTCTGGAGTTCCGCAACTGTGGGGGGTGCATCGCTCGAATGGGGAGTTGGCGTTCTTCATCCGGGATGGAGCTAGCCGGGTGCTGGTGGTCGCAGAGTGATGTCGCGCTAACCCTTGTGGTTGCTGGCGTTCGAGGCGCTCGCTCATTCACGCGAACTGACGGGTTGGCCTTGGGGTTCGCGATCGGTCCAATGGGATCAACTCAGAATTCCGCTCACCGCGATTGTGGACGGCACCGTCACCTTCGATTCCATCCAGACGGAGGCTGCCGATGTGCCGACTCATCAAAGGTGGAGCTAAGGGGATTCGAACCCCTGACCTCTTCCATGCCATGGAAGCGCGCTACCAACTGCGCCATAGCCCCATCGTCCTTCAAGGACGCGGGATGACTCTACCGGGATGGTCGGGCAAACGGAAATCGAAGCAGCAGTTGGTGGGCAGTGATCAGCAGCGCCAGCCAGGCCATCCCCAGTAGCCAGGCGAAGACCACATCGGTCAGCCAGTGGTGTCCCAGATAGATCCGGCTCAGGCCCATCGCAATCGCCCACACCACTGCCGCGATGATCGCCAACACCCGTACCCACACCCGTTTGGCCAACCAGAACGTGAGGTAGGCCAGCATCCCGGCGATCACCGTGCTGTTCAGGGTGTGGCCGGACGGAAACGAGAAGCTCGTCTCATACGGTGGCACCGCATCGGTGATCGGCGGACGCGCCCGTCCCACGGCGGCTTTGCCCACCCAGGTGAAGGTCACCGATCCGACTGCGGCAATGCTCATCAGCACCCAGATCGAGATCTCCCGGTAGCGCCAATACAGCAATCCGCTCAGCAGCAGCGCCATCACCACCATGGGCAGCGTGCGTCCCAGATCGGTGAAAGCAGTGATCGCCGCGTCCAGCGCCGGGGTTCGGTGGGCGATCATCCAATTCAACACCGGACGGTCCAGTCCAGCGATGCCCTCGGCTTCGGTGACGGCGTCATAGACCCGATCTCCGGCCAGCACCAGCAGCGAGAAGATCACCATGCCCACGGCACCGATCAGCGCCAGCCTGGTGTTGGGTCCGGGCCGCCCCGGATGCGCCAGTGAAGGCCGATCTGCTGCGTCCATGGTGGTGAAGCTACCTAGATCATCGAAAAACGTGGAATCGGGCTTGCCTCCACGCGGTTGGGCACGGTGAGGTGGGCACGACCCTCGGAGACTACAGAAAGGCAGACCAACATGACCGTTAGTTCCGCACAGACCCATTGGGCCGGCTCCCTGATGGAGGGCCAAGGCGAGGTTGAGTTCCTCAGCTCCGCGCTCGGCAGCGTCGAGGTTGACTGGAAGTCCCGCGCCGGGCAAGAAGGTGGCCACACCACCACTCCCGAAGAACTGATCGCTGCAGCCCACTCGGCCTGCTACTCGATGGCGCTGTCCCACGCGCTGGCCGGCAACGGCACCCCGCCTGCCACCGTCGAGACCAAAGCCGACGTCACCTTCGTTCCCGGCACCGGCATCACCGGCATTCTGCTCACCGTGAAGGCTTCAGTACCCGGCCTGAGCGCTGAGGAGTTCGCCACCTTCGCCGAGACCGCCAAGACCGGCTGCCCGGTATCGGCCGCGCTCACCGGCACCACCATCACCTTGGACGCCACCCTCGTCTGAGCAACACTCGCGACGGGCGGGACTCACCTCATCGGTGAGCCCGCCCGTTTGCTCTGTCTGGACGTCAGTTCGGACAGTGCCGCCGCGAAAGCTGGTGCGGGACGTGCCTGGTTGTTCTGCTGGTTGTGCGTGCCCTGGTGGCTGGGGCCTGGGCTGCGTGACGACGGTGATCGACGCTGATCCGAACTCCGCCCGAGCCACGCCCCAATGCCCGGTGCTGGGCCGCAGGGCGCAAGCCTGAATAGGATGCGCCTGGTCAACGAAGGGACACTCATGGCCACCTCCGAGGTCGAAGACACCACCCTCACCCGGGCGCAGCGGCTCGACCGGCTGCCCTTCACCAGCAAGCATGCGCGACTGCTCGGCGGTGCGGGCGTCGGCTGGGCGTTGGATGCCATGGACGTCGGTCTGATCTCGTACGTGATGCTGGCGCTGAAGGTGCAATGGGGCCTGGACGCCACCACGTTGAGCTGGATCGGGTCGGTCGGCTTCGTGGGCATGGCGCTGGGTGCCACGCTGGGCGGATTGCTCGCCGACAAGGTCGGACGCCGCCAAGTCTTCGCCATCACCTTGCTGATCTACGGACTGGCGACAGGGGCGTCCGCGCTGGTGGCCGGGGTTGGCGTGTTGATCGCGCTGCGGTTCATCGTCGGACTCGGGCTCGGCGCGGAGCTGCCCGTGGCGTCCACGCTGGTCAGTGAGTTCGCCCCCAAACACATCCGTGGACGCATCGTCGTCGCCCTCGAAGCCTTCTGGGCGGTGGGGTGGCTGGCCGCTGCGCTGATCGGCTACCTGCTCATACCGGCCTCCGCGGACGGCTGGCGGTGGGCGCTGGCGATCGGCTTGGTGCCGGCTGTCTATGCCGCCGTGGTGCGCTGGGGGCTGCCGGAGTCGGTGCGCTTCCTGGAGCGCAAGGGCCGCTACTCCGAAGCCGAAGCCGCCGTGGTGGGCTTCGAGACTGCAGCCGGTGTCGAACCGGTACTCAGCCCTGATCTTTCGCCCGAGACGGTGACTGGCACGGTGTCGATCTGGTCGGCCGAGTTGCGCAAACGCACCATCGCGCTGTGGGCGGTGTGGTTCCTGATCAACCTGTCGTATTACGGGGCGTTCATCTGGCTGCCCAGCCTGCTCAAGGATCGCTTCACCCTCACCGCGACCCTGACCTACACGCTGATCATCACGCTGGCCCAACTGCCCGGCTACGCCGCATCGGCCTATCTGGTGGAGAAGTGGGGACGCCGTCCCACGCTGGCTACCTTCTTGCTGGGCTCGGCGATTTCGGCGGTCTTCTTCGGCTTCTCCGGCAGCGAGACCGCGCTGCTGGTGGCCGGCTGTGCGCTGAGCTTCTTCAACCTCGGAGCCTGGGGTGCGCTGTACGCCATCGGACCAGAGATCTATCCGACTGGCATACGCGGCACCGGAACCGGCGCGGCGGCCGCGTTCGGACGCATCGCGTCGATCATCGCTCCGCTGCTGGTGCCCGTGATGCTGGCCGGTGGTGGCTTGGTGCTGGTCTTCGCCGTCTTCGGGGCTGCCTTCCTGCTCGCCGCGGGCGCAGCGTTGCTGTTGCCGGAACAGCGCAACAAGGCACTCATCGACTAGCTCGGCGAGTTTCGGAAGGGTCCGTGGAGGGAATGCCAGACTTGGGGGTCATGGAGTCTGTCTCGGTTCTGATCGGTGTCGTCTCGGCCATGCTCACCGCCGTCGTGGGCCTGTTGGCATATCAACTCTCACAGGTGTCCAGCAGGAACGCGGCGGAACGCGCCATCGGCGACCTTGCCAACAGCTTGGCCAACTACCGTGCCGAGCATCCGCAAATGCTCTCTCTGGCACGGTCGTGGTCTCACAGTGATTGGGCTCGCTTGTATTCCGATGAGCCCGAGTCGGAGCGGGTTGTCCTCTATTACAGCTATGTCGATATCGGGCTCGAACTATGCAATACCGTCCTCAAGGCGAGATCCGGCCGTCGCATCAGTAGGCGTGTCTATGAGGATCACTACCTCCCACTGGTTCGGTACTTCCTGGTAGAGAACTATCTGATCATCCAGGGGATGCTTGACGCGCCTTACCTGTCGAACCTCGTCCGGCGTGAGCTCGACGAGGGTCTGGGCGCCAGATGGAAGCTTCTCCATGGCAGGCTAGTGGCCGATGAGAGTTCTGGCGCTGTAGTTGCTGCCTCCGAAGGAGCCGACGTTACGGCCTCGGCGCCCATCTCCTGAACCAATCAGCGGTGTATGTGCCACGCATTCAGCGTGGTGAGACCAACGATTCCGGAGCCCGGCTGATCCAGGCGGCGATACGGTGCGTCCGGCTCACCTAGGTCGCTGAGGACGGCTAACGCCCCGGCGAAGTCGTCATTGGCGGTGTAGCCACTCACCGTGATGACCGTCGGGATTCCGGCAGCCGTTGCCGAGCGCAGACCGATGCCGGAATCCTCAATGGCTAGGCACTCCGAGGCGGCCAAACCGAGCTGGTCCAGCGCCCACAGATAGGCGTCGGGGGCTGGTTTCTTGGCGGGCACTATGTCGCCCGCGGCGATGACGGTGAACCAGTCTGTTGAGCCGGCGCCGAGCTGATGTTCCAGCAACGCGGTGACATTTCCCGGGCTGGTGGTAGTGACCACGCCGAGCGCCACGCCCTGCTCGTGGGCCTCGCGAATCAACCGCGCTACACCGGGACGCAGCGCAGCGGCGTCCGAAGCGAGCCACCGCTGAAAGAGCTGGGTTTTTGTCGCGTAGATCTGCCCGATCAGGTCGTCGATGTCGGGCCGGTCCGCTTCGGGCACACGGGAGTGCTGAAGGAAGTGCCGTAGCCGTTCTTTACCGCCCGCGACCGGGAGCAGCGTGCCGTAGAAGTCGGCGTCCCAGTGCCAATCCAGGCCGAACTCGGCGAAGGCCGCGTTGTAGGCGCTGCGATGGCCGTCGCGTTCGGTTTCGGCCAGGGTGCCGTCCACGTCGAACAGCAGCGCGGTGAGCATGGGGTCTCCTCGATGGTGTGACTAGCTAGTTCAGCAGAGGATCGGACGCGCTGCCACCTCGATTACGGTTCGGGACGGCCGCGATCTGGGGAGTCAAGGAGTTATCCACATCCTTTCGAACACCTGTTCTGTTTTGTCAGTGGCGGCTGCCAGACTCGTCCTATGCAGCACAGCAACGGATTGATTCCGGCCGGGGAAGCCCTGGCCCGGATTGAGGCTGCCTTGGACAGTCTTGATCCGCATCGATCCGACGCTCCACCTGACGACCGATTGCGGTGGGTGAGCACCGCGCGGCGTTTGCGCGGACGCCTGGATGCGCTCACCGGGTTACTGACCGCCGAGGCCGAGAAGGCGCAGGCGGCGGAGAGGGCCACCGGCACACCGATGGTGACCTGGCTGGGTACCACGGAAGTGATTTCGCGCAAGGAAGCTACGCGTGACCTGTTCGCCGCGCGCAATCTGGGGCAGCGCCGCCAAGTGGGGGAGGCCGCGTCGACCGGACGCATCAGTAGCGGGCAGGCGCAGGCCATCGGCAGGGTGCTGGACGGCATTGGGCCGCAACTGGATGCGACGCAGAAGGTGGAGGCGGAAAGGCTCATGGTCGGCATGGCGGCCACTATGGATGCCGGGCAACTCGGCAAAGCCGCGCCACAGGTGTTGCGCCAGGTGGTCCCCGCTGAGGCTGAGGAACTGTTGGAGGTTCGGCTGCAGCGGCAGGCTGAGGCGGCGCATCGATCGCGCAGTCTGCGATTCTTCACCGACGAGGGTTCGCTGCGCTTTGAGGGGTCGCTGCCGCTCGCGGAGGGGGAGCGCTTCGTGGCGGCGATCAACGCTCATCGGGAGAAGCTTCGGCGTACCGCTATCGAGCGGCGTGATCCGTTGGATGATGCGCCTACGCCGGATCAGCGGCGTGCCGATGCGCTGATCGCGTTGCTCGACTCAGTGGGGAAGTCTGCACCCGTCGCTGGTGCAGGGACGCCGCGAGTGCTGGTGACGTTGTCCTACGACAGGCTGCAGGCCCGTGCGGCCGGGGCCGGGATTATCGCCGACGGTGAATCGCTGAGCGCGGGGGAGTTGCGACGGCTGTGTTGCGATGCCGACCTGATTCCGGCAGTACTCGGTTCTGAGTCGGAGGTCCTGGACGTTGGACGGCAGTATCGGCTGGTCACTCGTCCCCTTCGTGACGCCCTAGTGCTGCGCGACGGCGGCTGCGCCTTTCCTGGGTGTGATGTTCGGCCGGATTCGTGCGAGGCGCACCACATCACGCCGTGGTGGGACGAGGGTCGTACCGAGATTTCCAATCTCGTACTGCTCTGCCATCACCACCATGGCTATCTGGAGCCTGCCAAACACGGCATTCGCGATCAGTGGCGGGTTCGCATCAATGCGACCACCGGATTGCCGGAGTTCACTCCTCCGGCGCGGTTCCAGCGATTCGCCGCGCTGCGGTCTCGAAATGGGCCACCCGATGGCGACGTGGTGCCGAGTCGTCGGGTGTGCGACTGCGAATCGCCACCGCTGATCGCGACGGGTTGAGACGCGAGCCGGCAGCGAAGGGTGCCCATAAGTCGGCGAGCTGTCCTCATGCCGGTGGAGTGGTATCTGCGTCGGCGAGGCTGTGCGGCGCCGGTGGCTGTCCTCACGTTGGCGAGGGTGTCGTCACGTTGGCGAGGGTGTCGTCACGTTGGCGAGGGTGTCCTCACGTTGGCGGGGTGGGTTCCCGCGTTGGCGAGGCGTCCCCTAAACCACAGCCTCGGCGCGCCAAATCCGCGTGAGGTAGTCGCGCATCGAGCGGTCGGAGGAGAAGAAACCGGTGCGCGCAACATTCAGAATCGCCGACTTGGTCCAGGCCTCGGTGTCGGCGTAGGCGGCCTCCACCTGGGCTTGGGCGTCGATGTAGGACTGGAAGTCCGCCAATGCCATGAAGCGGTCGTCGTAGAGCAGGTTCGACACCACCGGCTCGAAGGTTCCGCGATCACCGTCGGAGAACGCCCCCGAAGAGATCAGATCCAGCGCCCGCTTCAACAGCGGCGTGCTCTCGTAGAACTCAGTCGGGTGATAGCCACTGTTGCGAAGCGCGGTCACCTCCGGTTCGGTCATCCCGAAACCGAAGAAGTGGGCATCGCCGACCAGTTGGCGAATCTCCACATTCGCACCGTCATCGGTGCCGATGGTCAGCGCACCGTTGAGGGCGAACTTCATGTTGCCGGTGCCTGATGCCTCCATGCCGGCCAGCGAAATCTGTTCGCTCAGATCAGCCGCCGGAATCAGCTTCTCGGCCAATGTCACGTTGTAGTTGGCCGGGAAGGCGACATTGAGGCGTCCTTCGACCCGCGGGTCGGCGTTGATCGTTTCAGCCACCTTGTTGATCAAGAAGATGATCTCCTTGGCCATCCGATAGCCCGGTGCTGACTTGGCACCGAAAATCACCGTGCGTGGGGTGATCGACGCCGGATCGACCTCACCGGAAATGATCTGCTCGTACAAACTGACGATGTGCAGCACCTTCAACGTCTGCCGCTTGTACTCGTGAAGGCGCTTGACCATCACATCCAACAGATGATGATTGGCCAGATCGATGTCGTCGCGCGCCCGCAGCAAATCAAACAGCCGCTGCTTGTTGTTGGCTTTGGCCTGCCGGAACGCCATCCGGAAATCCTCGTCCTCGGCGTAGGGCTCCAACTCCGCCAGCCGGTCCAAGTCGGTCACCCATCCCGGCCCTAGCGTGTCGGTGATCAACTGCGACAACCACGGATTAGCCAACCGGATGAAGCGCCGCGGAGTCACACCATTGGTGACATTGGTGAACTTGTCCGGCCAGTAATCACTGAAGGCCGGCAGCAGCTTGTCGCGCAGCAACTCCGAGTGCAGTGCAGCCACGCCATTGACCTTCCGGGCCGCAATCGTCGCCAGATGGGCCATACGGATATGACGCTCAGGGAAGTCCGCGACGATCGACATCGAACGCACCTTCAACTCGTCACCACCGAAGCGATCCCGCACCTGCTCCAAGAACTCGTCGTTGATGCGGTAGATGATCTCCAAGTGCCGTGGCAGCAACCGTCCCAGTAGCTCAGCCGGCCACACTTCCAAAGCCTCGGGCAACAGCGTGTGACAGGTGTAGGCGAAGCACTTGCGGGTGATCTTCCACGCCTGATCCCAGTCCAGCTTGTGCTCATCGACCAGCACCCGCATCAACTCCGGTACCGCAATCACCGGGTGAGTGTCGTTGAGCTGGAAGATGATCCGATTAGGCAACTCGTTCCAGTCGAAGCCCTCCTCCAAGCCCTGATCGATGAAGTCGCGAATCGAACACGCCACAAAGAAGTACTGCTGCTGCAGGCGCAGCTCCTTGCCCTGCGGGGTTGAATCCTCGGGGTACAAGACCTTGGTGATGTTCTCGGCGAAAGTCTGAGCTCGCACCGCCTCGGCGTAGTCGCCGGAGTTGAAGATCGCCAGATCGAACGCTTTGGTCGCCTGCGCACTCCACAGCCGCAAGGTGTTGACCCGGCCATTCTGATAGCCGGGCACCATGTAGTTGTACGGCACCCCCAGCACATTCCAGCTCGGCACCCATCGGGTGCGCAGCACGCCGTCCTCTTCATACGTTTCGGTGTGGCCGCCGAAGTTGACCTGCACAGCGGCTTCGGGGTGCGGGAACTCCCACGGGCTGCCCAATGCCAGCCACGTATCGGGCTGTTCGACCTGGCGTCCCTCGACGAAGGTCTGCTTGAAGATGCCGTACTCATACCGAATGCCATAACCAATACACGGCACGCTCATCGTTGCCAGCGAGTCGATGAAACAGGCCGCCAGCCGCCCCAAGCCGCCATTACCCAGGCCAGGCTCCACCTCTTGAGCGCGCAAAGTCGGCAAATCCAGACCACAGACTTTCATCGCCTCATCGACGATGTCGTTCAAGTCGGTGGCCAGCAGTGCGTTGCCCAGTTGGCGTCCGAGGAGGTACTCCGCCGACAGATAGCCCACAGTCTTGGCCTTGGACGCCCGCTGATGCTTGGACGTTTCCAACCAGCGCGCCATCAGATAGTGGCGCACCGTGCGGGCCAATGCCAGGTACTGATCGTTGACCGTCGAACGGGACAGCGCCACACCCTGACCGGTATTCAGCTCCCGCAGGAACTCGCGCACAAAGCCGTCTACCGAATGCGGCGGCGCGGCGACCGGTGCCAGCGCCAACGGATGCGTCGGCTCGAAAAGCGGTCCCGCCTGATGATGGGCGGTCAGCGGGTTTTCATCGGCTGGTTCGAGGGGCTTCGCCGTCTCGTTCTCCACAGTCATAGGGGTCACCGTAGCGGCACCCCGTTACGGTGAAGCAACCGACCACCGACTGTGTGCACCGCAGAATGAGACCGTGCACATTTGTTGCCCGGTGGCGGCTGCTGCCAATGGCGGCCAGCGGGGTTAGGCGCCGACGTAGTCCAGGCCGATATCGAGCACCCGCGCTGAGTGGGTCAGCCACCCCACCGAGATGAGATCCACCCCTGCTTCAGCTAACGGAACCGCGGTGGTCGGCGTGATGCGTCCGGACGCCTCAGTGATCAGCCGACCGTTCACCATCGCCACCGCCTCACGCAACAAATCGGGGCCCATGTTGTCCAGCAACACCGCGTCCGCGCCGGCTTCCAACAGCTCGGCGAGCTGGTCGAGGGTGTCCACCTCGACCTCGATCTTCACCAAGTGGCCCACGTGGGCCTTGGCTGCGGTCACTGCTGCAGTGATGCCCCCGGCGACCGCAACATGGTTGTCCTTGATCAGCACCGCATCATCCAGCCCGAAGCGGTGATTGGAGCCGCCGCCGGCGACCACAGCATGCTTCTGCAGCGCGCGCAGCCCCGGAATGGTCTTACGGGTGTCGGCCACCGAAGCCTTGGTGTGGGCGATGGCATCGGCGATGGTGGCCGTGCCGGTAGCAACTCCCGACAGGTGACCCAGGAAGTTCAAAGCCGTGCGTTCCCCGCTCAACAAGCCACGTGCTGGGCCGCTGGCCACCCCGATCACCGTGCCCGGCTGTACTCGAGAGCCATCAGGCAGCAAGTCGGTGATCTCGATGGACCCATCGAGCAGTTCCCAGGCCAGCCGCGCGCAGTCAGTCCCGGCGATGACGCCGGGCTCGCGTGCCACCAACGCAACCTGGGCTTGCGCCTCGGGACTGATCACCGAATCAGTGGTGACGTCCCCGGCTCGGCCCAGATCCTCCAGCAACGCAGCGCGCACCAGCGGCTCGATGACGATCCTGGGCAAGCTGCGCAGGTGTGATCCGGTCATGCGACGGCTCCGATCGGTTCGGCGGTGACGGTGCTTGCTGCCCCGGCGATCACCAGATGCTGGCCGATGTCGGCCCGGTCCGGGAAATCGGTGCGGGTATGTCCGCCGCGGGATTCGGTGCGCTGCAGGGCAGCCTCCACCAGCAGATGGCCGACCAGCCCGGCATCGTGGTGACGCAGCGGTGCCAGTTCGGCCAGAGCTGCGCTGAGTCGCTCGGCATCACGCAGCACACCGGCCGAGGCTGACACGATGCGGCGCACCTGGTCGACGATCGGGTCCGACGGCGGCTCGACGCCCGGCACCGGATGCAACCCTGGCGCGGCGGCTGGTTGCCCGGCGCTCAGCCCGAGGCTCTTCCACTCCTGGGCGACCCAGCGTCCACACACGACCGCCTCCAAGAGGGAGTTCGACGCCAGCCGATTCGCACCGTGCAGACCCGTGGAGGCCACCTCGCCGGCGGCGAACAGCCCAGGTACGTCGGTGCGCCCGGCCAGATCCACCCGGACACCCCCCATGTGGTAGTGCGCAGCCGGACGCACCGGTAGCAGTTGGGTCACCGGGTCGATGCCGGCTTCGCGGGCCATCTCAGTGATCGATCCGAACAACTCGACGAAACGCTCGCCAGGGTGGCGGCGGGCATCGAGGAAGACGCTGCGTCCGGCCTGCAGGGCGGCCCATTCGGCGCGGGAGACCACATCGCGGGCCGACAGTGGATCGGCGATGATGCGCTCGCCGTCCTCATCGACCAGAATCGCGCCCTCGCCGCGCACCGCCTCGCTGACCAGCGGCATCGGATCGATGCCCACGTCCAGCGCGGTGGGATGGAACTGCACCATCTCGAGGTCGCGCAGCGTGGCACCGGCCCGATAGGCCAAGGCCAAACCTTGGCCGCGCGAAGACAGTGGGTTGGTGGTGTGCTCGAACAATCCGCCGATGCCACCGGTGGCCAGGAGCACCTGCGCGGTGCGTAGCTCGATCATTCCCGTTGGGGTGCGCACCAGGACGCCGGTCACGCCGTCGGCGTCGGTGAGGATCTCGGTGACCAGCGCGTACTCCCACAGCGACACCGATGCGGTGCGTTGGGCGGCGGCGAGCATGGCGCGCAGCAGCTCCGCGCCGGTGGCGTCGCCGGCGTGCACGATCCGGCGGC
>DLGC01000004.1:0-157938 GCA_002482525.1 Propionibacteriaceae bacterium UBA7704
AGATCATTGCGCTGCTTGAGGCGACGGGCCTTGGCGCGAATCTCCATCATCGTCTGGTTGGGCGAGTCGTCGATGAACAGCGGCGCGGAGGACACCTCGGCGGTCTTCTGAGCGATCCGGCGCCAGTTCTCCTCGCTCATGTTGCCGCGACGAATCTCGTTCAGCGGCACCTGCGCCTCGGCCGAGATGAGGCGCATCACGATCTCGGTCTTCGTCATTTCCAAGCTGAAGAAGGCCGCACACAGGCCGTTCTTGATCGATGCCGCTCGAGCGAAGTCCAGGCCGAGGGTCGACTTACCCATACCGGGACGGGCGGCGATGATGACCATCTGGCCGGGGTGGAGACCATTGGTGAGGTCGTCGAGGTCCAGGAAGCCGGTCGGAACCCCGGCCATCACGCCGTTGTTGCTCAGCGCCTCCATCTCGTCGAGGGTGGCTTCCATCAAGACACTCAGCGGCTGGTAGTCCTCGCTGGCCTTACCTTCGGCGACCTCGTAAATGGCTTGCTGGGCGACATCGACGATCCCGGCCACATCGCCGCGTCCGGAATAGCCCAGCTGCGAGATCTTCATCGCCGCCTCGACCAGACGACGCAGGACCGCCTTCTCCCGGACGATCTCGGCGTAGTAGGCGGCGTTGGAGGCGATGGAGACCGTGGCCAGCAGATCGTGCAGATACATGTGGCCACCGGCGCGAGCCAGATCGCCACGCTTGGTCAGTTCATCGGCCACAGTGATCGCGTCGGCCGGTTCGCCGCGGCTGTACAGATTCAGGATCGTGTCGAAGATGATTTCGTGGGAGGGCCGGTAGAAGTCACGGCCTTTGAGGACTTCGGCGACGTCGCCGATGGCATCCTTCGACATGAGCATGGCGCCCAAGACGCTCTGCTCAGCACCGACATCTTGTGGGGGCGTGCGATCAACACCACCGTGTTCTGCGTCGGCTTCAGCGCCGTACGGCATCACTTCAGCAAGTGACATTGCACACCTTCCAACCGTGTCCTGGTTCGGGGGGCGGATCCTCTATGGAGCAACCTAGGACGCGGCTCTGACAATCATTCAGCTCCTCGATCGGGCAACCGTAGTCCTGCCGGGGACGCAACCTCAATGCCTTCATCCACAGCCCCCTGTGGATGAAATGGGGATAACTGGGGGGCTGCGGCGCGAGGCCTGTGCATGGCCCGGTGGTCGTTGTGTGGACACGGTTCACTACTTTCCCAGAACATGGCGCTGACAAGGACAGTTGCTTCCGCAACAGTGTGGACCAAGGAATTCCTGAGTGAACTTTCGGCAACGATCAACCACTTGACAGACCACCCTGAGGAGGGTGTAGTGCAGGCCTTTGGTGGTGGGTTATGCACATTGCGTCCACATCCTCGCTTGGGTACGGGTACCCCAGGGGGGTATTCTGGCTAGGGAGGATAGAAAATGCCTGAGGATCAACTTTCACAGTTGTCACACGAGCCCGCCTGTCATCACGACGCCGGGCATGGCTACTTGGACAACAAGAGCGAGTATCTGCGTCGGCTCAAGCGCATCGAAGGGCAGGCGCGCGGGCTGCAGCGGATGGTCGAATCCGACGAATACTGCATCGACATCCTCACTCAGGTGTCAGCCACCACCAGCGCCCTCGAATCGCTGGCGCTGGCGATGCTGCATGAACACCTGAGCCACTGTGTGGTCCGCGCCGCACGAGGTACCGACGAAGAAGCGGCCGCGAAGATCGACGAGGCGCATGCAGCCATTGCCCGTCTGGTCCGCTCCTGACCCCCCACCCAGAAAGAGAACAATGAACGCTACCTACACCGTTACCGGAATGACCTGCCAGCACTGTGTCATGCACATCACCGAAGAAGTCTCCGCCATCCCTGGTGTCACCGATGTGAAGGTCACCCTGGCTGACGGAAAGCTGGACGTCACCTCCGAGACCCCCATCGACTTCGACCGGATCGTTGAAGCCGTTGCCGAGGCCGGGGATTACAGCGTCGCCTGAACGGCGTTGACCCCATCATGAGCACCCCCACGCAAGAATCCGTCGAACTCGACATCACGGGGATGACCTGCGCCTCGTGCGCGGCACGCATCGAAAAGAAGCTGAACAAGCTCGATGGTGTGCAGGCATCGGTGAACTACGCCACCGAGAAGGCCACGGTCGTCTTTCCCGAGTTGCTCAAGATCGACGATCTGATCCGTACCGTTCAGAATGCCGGGTACGACGCAGCCATCCCCCAGCCGGAAGCGGAACCTGTTGATCACGCAGCCAGCCTGCGCGTCCGGCTGGTGGTGGCTGCGATCATCGGCGTCCCGGTCATCGCACTGTCGATGGTGCCTGCCTGGCAGTTCCCCGGTTGGCAGTGGGTCAGCCTGGTGCTGACCGTTCCGGTCTACACCTGGGCGGCCTGGCCGTTCCACCACTCCACGCTCGTCAACGCCCGGCACGGCTCCACCACGATGGACACCTTGATCAGCCTGGGCACCACCGCAGCGTTCGCCTGGTCGGTGTACGCCCTGCTGTTCACCTCAGCCGGGCAACTCGGCTATACCCATCCTTTTGAATTCACTCTCGTACGAGGCCACGGCCAGGCTGCGATCTACTTCGAGGCCGTCGTAGGGATCGTGTTCTTCCTGCTGCTAGGACGCTTCCTGGAGGCACGCGCCAAGCACACCGCCGGTGAGGCAGTGCGTTCGCTGCTGAAGCTGGGCGCGACCAAGGCCTCAGTGATCGTGGACGGCCGCGAGAAGCTCGTCGGAATCGACCAATTGGCCGTCGGCGACGAGTTTGTGGTGCGTCCGGGCGAGAAGGTCGCCACCGACGGTGATGTGCTCACCGGCACCTCTGCTGTCGACAACTCGCTGGTGACCGGCGAGTCGGTGCCGGTCGAGGTCGGCCCTGGCGATTCCGTCATCGGCGCCACCCTGAACACCACCGGACGCCTGCTGGTGCGTGCCACCCGGGTCGGCAAGCACACCCAACTGGCGCAGATCGCGCGACTGGTCGAGCAGGCGCAGGCGGGCAAGACTCGGGTGCAAGCCCTTGCCGACCGGATCTCTGCGGTCTTCGTGCCGGTGGTGATCGGGCTGTCCCTGGTCACCTTGATCACCTGGCTGCTGCTGGGGGAGAGCCTGTCGTTCGCCGCCGCAGCAGCAGTCGCCGTCCTCATCATCGCCTGCCCCTGCGCGCTGGGTCTGGCCACGCCCACCGCGTTGCTGGTCGGAACCGGACGCGGCGCGCAACTCGGCATCGTGATCAAGGGCGCCGAAGCCCTGGAGCGCGTTAGTGACATCGACACCGTGGTGCTGGACAAAACCGGCACCGTGACCACCGGCACGATGACGGTGGTGAGTGTTGATCCCGCCGAGGGCGTGAGTCGCGTCGAGCTGAGCCGCTATGCCTCGGCCGCGGAAGCCGGATCAGAGCATCCAGTGGCTAAAGCCATCGCGGCGCTGTCCGATACCGCCTCCGCCGATGATCTGGTGAACACTCCGGGCCAGGGCGTTACCGCCACCGTCAACGGGCATCAGGTGCGCGTCGGACGCAGCGACTGGATCGGGGCACCGTCGACGCAGACCGATGACCTGTCTGCCGCGGGCGCGGTCACGACCGTTGCGGTGGAGTGGGACGGTGAGTTCCGCGGCACGATTGCGGTCGCCGACACGATCAAGCCGACGTCTGCCGCCGCCATCGAGTGGTTCACACGACTGGGCTTGGAGCCGGTCCTGCTCACCGGTGACAATCGTGCTGCCGCCCAACAGGTCGCCACCGAGTTGGGCATCGCCACGGTGCTCGCCGAGGTGCTGCCGGCGGACAAGATGCAAGCCATCGTTGACCTGCAAGCGCAGGGGCACAAGGTGGCCATGGTCGGTGACGGTGTCAACGATTCTGCTGCGTTGGCGCAATCAGAGTTGGGCATTGCCCTGGGTAGTGGCACTGATGCCGCGATCCAGGCCGCCGACCTGACCTTGATGCAACCAGATCTGCTGCTGGCGGTGGATGCCGTGCGCCTGTCGCGGGCGACGGTGGGGACCATTCACGGCAACCTGTTCTGGGCATTCGGGTACAACGTCGCGGCCATCCCGCTGGCGGCATTGGGCCTGCTCAACCCGATGATCGCCGGTGCCGCTATGGCTTTCTCCAGCGTCTTCGTGGTGCTGAACAGCTTGCGGTTGCGGGGCTTCCGATCGGTGAAGGTCGACCGCCGCTGATCGATCCCGGTACTCAGCCCTGCGACGGTGGCGGGTCGAAGGAGGCCGTCACTGTCCGGTTCGGGAAGATCTTGCGTCCATAGTCAGGGCACAGCCCTTCGGTCAGCGGCACCTTCTCTCCGGCGGCCAGCTGCTCGTAGATGCGCACGAACTCTTCGGACTGGTTGGCGATCGTCCACTGAGCCGCCATCTCTTGGGAGCGGGCGCGGGCCCGCGCGGCGAACTCGGGATCTTCCAGGGCATTGATCATGCCGATCATGGCGCCGGCCAAAGACACGGCGTTGGGTCGGGCGAGTACCGCGTTGACGCCGGGGTCGATCACCAGGCGGAGCTCGTGGTCGACCATCACGAAGGGAAGCCCGGCATGGGCAGCTTCGTGAAGCACCAGAGCCTGAGTGTCGGTGAGCGAGGCGAAGACGAAGGCATCACCGGAGGCGTAGTAGGCGCCGAGCTTCTCCCGCGGCACCTGCCCGGGGAGTTTCACGCCGCCGAAGCGGGAGGCCCGCTGCAGCTTGCGGCGCAACTTCGGGGGAGTGCTCTTCCAGTCGCCGACGATCATCAGTTCGGCATTGGGGATCTGATCGCGCACCAACTCGAAGGCATCCAGCATCAGACCGATGCCCTTTTCCAGCGAGATCCGGCCTACATAGAGCAGCCGCGGTCCGCGGTGTTTGCTGATCGGAGGCAACTCGGGCAGCGCATCGGTGCCGTTGGGGACTACCCGCACTTTGGCATTGGGCGCAATCTCCAGGACGCGCTTGGCGGTCTTGTCCGACGGTGTCGTGACCAGATCGGCGTCGGTGAGCATGTTGGCCGACAGCTCCAGCAGGTCGACCTGGGCTCCGCCGCGCCGAGGTCGCTTGAAACGCGTCTTCTTGATCTGGGCCCACGACGGCTTGTCCATGTGCAGCTTGTAAACCTTGTAGGCCGCATTCAGCAACGGCACCAGATGCCAGTAGTGATCGGCGTAGGCCTCCAGGTCGGTATGCCACGTGATCACCATGGGACGGTTCGTGCGCTCGGCCACCCACATTCCCAGCAGCCCGATCGAGCCTAAACCGTGAATATGGATGACGTCCGGCGGGTTGGCCACCATCTGGGCGAGCCGGTAGTCGAAGTCCTGGCCCATGCTCAGTCGGATACCCGCGCCGGGAATCGGGACGCTGGGCAATCGGATTTCACGCCGATTCGGATTGCCTGCATGCGGGTTCGGGCCTTTCGCCTCAGGGGCGACCAGCAGCACTTTGTGTCCGGCGGCCAGAACCTGTTCCTCCAAGAACTGAACCGCATACAACAGGCCCGAATGAGCCGGGCCATAGTTGTCGGTGAACTCCGCGATCGTCAGTGGCCGGGCGGGGGTCAGGGGATCGGAGACATCGCTGATGTCACTGTTGTCCTGGTCGCTGATCTCGGCACCCTTCCTGTGAGGCGTCGATCACACTCTAGTCGTCGAACAAACCGGTTCGCAGGTCGCCGACGGTGCGCTCAGCCGACGGTGGACCCGTAGGTTATCTGGGCCTTCTCCAGCGCAGCCAAATAGTCATTGCGGGCAGCGACGTCGCCGTCGGTTTCGGAAGGAAGCGCCAGCTTGCCGCGCATTTCGGCGATGGAGGCGAATCCGCGCCGCGCCCGCCACTCCTCGACGCCGCTCAGCAGCGTTTCGGCGTAGCTGATGCCATGACGCACCAGTGCGGAGGTGGTCATCACCACATCGGCGCCGGCCAGTAGGTAGGCGATGACGTCGGCGGCGGTCTCCACCCCGGACGTCGCCGCCAGCGAGGCAGCGGTGCGATTGCGCAAGGTAGCGATCCACGCCCGCGGCAGATGGCTCTCCTCCGAGCTCGACAGCGTCACGCCCGGCTCCACCGACAGCGTCTTGATGTCCATGCGAGGCTGCAGGAAGCGGTTGAACAGCACGAGGCCGTCGGCGCCGGCGTCGATCAGTCGCAACGCGAAGTTGCCGACGCTGGAGAAATGCGGCGACAACTTCACCGCGACCGGCACATCCACCGCACCGGTCACGGCTTCCACGATCTGAAGGTGACGCAACTCCACCTCGGCCCCGGTCAAGGTGGCATTCCCCGGCACGAAGTAGATGTTGCATTCGATGGCCGAAGCGCCGGCATCGGCGAGCTGTTGGGCGTAGCTGACCCAGGTGCCGGTGTGGGCGGCGTTCAAGCTGGCGATAATCGGGATATCGACGGCTGCGACGCTGCGCTGAACCAGGTTGAGGTAGTGGTTGGCCGGATCGACGTCCTGCAGTGGTTCAGGGAAGACACTGGTGGCTTCTGCGGACAGCTCGGCGTAGGAGTCCTCCATGGCGGCGTCGGCGGCAGCATCTCGCAGCAGCTTTTCAGCGAACATCGAGTGCATCACGATGGCGCCCACGCCGGTGTCAGCGAGCTGCTTCACCTCGTCGACATTCTGAGTGAGCGGACCTGCAGAAGCGACGAGGGGGCTTCGCAACTCCATTCCGAGGTAGACGGTGTCCATGCTTGATCTTCCCTTCCGTGTCGCGGTGCCCTGAGCGTTCGGACGGTGGCGTTGTGAAGCTGACCCGCGGCGGTTGAACACCACTCGGCTGTTATGACCATCATGGCGAAGTGCGACCGGCAATAGTGGGAGTTTCGCGAAGATCCTGACCGGTTCTGAACAGATTCGGGTGCTAGCGTCGAGCGCGACACTCCCCGAACGGAAAGCACTCAATGAGCAACGCCCACGACGTGGCGGCCTTTCGCAGATGGTTGCCCATGCCCGCGCTGCCTTCGAGCCGCCAGCGACCGGCCAGTAGCCCGGACCAGGCCCGCGAGCGCTTCGCCGAACTCCTCGCTGCAGACGACGATATCGGCGAGGCGACGCGCGCCAAGCTGTTCGAACCCGAAGCCGAAGCCCGTGCCACCGTGGTGCTGTGGCACGGCTTCACCAATGCGCCCTCCCAGTTCACGCTGGTCGCTGAAGCGTTGGCCGCTCGCGGTTTTCGTGTGTTGCTGCCGCGGATGCCTCTCCATGGGAGGGCCGATGTGCTCAACCGCGATCTGGCGGAGCTGACCGTTGCGCAGTTGCTCGATCACGCGGATGCCTGCATGGATATCGCTGCAGGGTTCCCCGAACCGATCTGGGTCGGCGGCCTGTCTGCTGGCGCGACCTTGGCCGCCTGGGTGGCGGCGAATCGGCCGCGAGCGACGCGGCTGGTATTGGCAGCACCGCTGATCGCTCCGAAGGCCACCCCGATGCCGCTGGTGCGGCTCTTTGCCCGCTCTCCCCAGCTTCTCCCGAATGTCTATTACTGGTGGGATCCGCGCAAGAAGGCCGATCTGCCGGGGAGTCCCTATGCCTATCCCGGGTTCCCAACCCGTGGAATCCTGCCGTTCCTGCAGATCTCAGAGGCGATGTTCGACCGCTCCGTGGTACCTGGGCATCGGTTGGAACGTGTCGTGCTGATTGCCAATCCTGGTGACTTCGCCATTCGCCGCGATGTTGCCGAGGCCTTCACCGAGCAGGTGTTCTTCCCGGTGGCCGAGACCTCCGGTGTCGCGAATCTGGATCCCGAACTGCGCTGGATGCACGACTTCGTCGACCCGAACTCACCCGACACCGGAACCACCGAGCAGGTGGTCGCGGTCTTCTTGGCGGCGTTCGGGGCGGGGCGTCTTGATGCGGACGGCCTGATCGTTCCGGCCTTGGAGCGGTGAGGATTTCGCTGCTTCGGACCGTAGCGACCGGTAGCCTCGCGGTGTGAACACCCCGATCAGGCTGCACCGTGGCGGCTTTGCACTCACCCTGCTCCCGCTGGGAGCCACCCTGCACGGTTTCGATGTTGCGCTGCCCGATGGGTCCTGGCGAAATGTCGTGGTCTCCCGCGACGATCCCGATGCCGTGCATTCCAGCTATCTGGGCGCCAGCGTGGGACGCTGCGCGAATCGGATCGGCCATGCGCGTTTCGAGTTGGACGGTCGCAACTATCGCCTGCTCGCCAACGAGGGTGACAATCAGCTTCATGGCGGCCCGGGCGGATTCTCCGAGCGAATCTGGCAGGTGGCCGAGGTGACCGAGAACTCGGCCACCTTTACCCTGGTCAGCGAGGACGGCGACCAGGGCTATCCGGGTCGAGTCGTGGTTCGCACGACGTACACGGTCTTGGACGATGGCGCCGAGGTCGTCTATCGCGCCCGCACGGATGCCGCCACCCCGGTGAACCTCACCACGCATCCCTACTTCCGATTGGGCGGTACGTCGATCGACGATCACCGGCTGACCGTGCCGGCGTCCGCCTACACCCCGGTTGATGCAGCCTTGATTCCAACCGGAGAGATTCGTGCGGTGACGGGCACAGCGTTGGACTTCCGTGCCGGCGCCATGGTGAAGCAGGCCTGCGCGGCGGCCGTGTCCACCGGACTCGACGCGAATGGCGGGATCGATCACAACTTCGTGGTCGACGGATCCGGGTGGCGTGAGCACGTACGGCTGGAAGGGCCCGATGGCCTCACGCTGCGGGTGCTCAGCGATGCCCCGGCCGTCCAGCTCTATTCAGGGGAACTGATCGGCCGCGCCGGCCTGGCGATCGAGCCGCAGGGCTTTCCCGATGCTCCTAATCAGCCCTCCTTCCCGTCGGTGACGCTGCGTCCCGGCCAGGAATACCTGCGTCGGATCCGGTGGTCGATCACAGCTGGCTGACCCACGACCCTGCGCGAGGGGCCGATGACTGCGCGCCGTGAACGCTGTGCGCGCAGCCGATTGCTCACTAGACTCCCAGCATCACCGAGGCTGATTGAGGGGCGACATGGATGCACCGACGTTCGCTGAGCGACTCCGATACTGGTTCGACAACTGGATGGCGCGAGGCACTCTGGCGCTGATGGGCTTGCTCGGCTTGGCGACCATTGCGCTGGTCACGGTGATCGGCACGGTTGCTTTCGTGGTTCACGCCTACCCCGATGATGCCGCTGAGGGCGACTTGATCGACATGTGGTGGGGTGGCCTGATGCGCACTCTCGACCCGGGCACGATGGGCGGCGACGCGGGTTGGGGATTTCGCCTGTTCATGTTGCTGATCACCATTGGTGGCTTGGTCATCGTCGCCAGCTTGATCGGCATCATCTCCGGGGCGTTCGACAACAAGATCGCCGAACTCCGCAAAGGCCGCTCCAGGGTGCTCGAGCGCAACCATTCACTGATCCTGGGCTGGAGCGACAAGGTGCACTCGATCGTCAGTGAACTCGCGATCGCCAACGAATCAGTGGGCCGGTCGACCATTGTCATCGTCGCTGAGCGCGACAAGGTCGAGATGGACGACGAGATCAAAGCCCAGTGCCGCAATCTCGGCCGCACCAGAGTGATCACTCGCAGCGGTGATCCTAAGTCGCTGGCAGACATCAACATGGGAAGCCCGCAATGGGCGCGCAGCATCGTGTTGCTTGCACCCGAGGGCTCGCCAGACCCGGACTCCGATGTGATCAAGACCGCGTTGGCCCTGACCAATAACCCCAATCGACCGGAGTCGTCGTATCACATCGTCGCCGAGCTCAGTCACCCGGACAATCTGGAAGTCGCCAGACTTGCCGGTGGCGAAGAAGTCCACTGGGTGGTCGGCTCCGAAGTCATTGGGCGGATCACCGTGCAGAGCTGTCGGCAGTCCGGGCTCTCGGTGGTCTACCAGGAGTTCCTGGACTTCGACGGTGACGAGCTGTACTTCACCTCTCAGCCCGCCTTGGTAGGTAAGACCTACTTTGAGGCGCAGCAGGCGTTCAACAAGTGCGCCGTCATCGGACTGGTGGTGAATGGTCAGCCACTGATCAATCCGCCTGCGGAAGCCGTGCTGGCTGAGGGCGATGAGATCATCGTGATTGCCGCTGACGACAGCGAGATCTTCCTGGGAGCTATCCCAGAGAGCATCGACACGACGCACATCGTGCTCGGCTCACCCAAGCAGAATCCGCCCGAGCGAACCCTGATTCTGGGGGTCAACCCGGTGCTGCCAGTGATGGTCGCTGAACTCGACGAGTATGTGGCTGGCGGTTCGCAGGTGACAGTGGTCAATGACGGCCCCATGCCGTCGATACCGGAGCTGAGCAACGCCACCGTCACTCACGTCGACGGCGATCCCACCCATCGTGCGGTCCTCGATAGCCTCGACATCGCCAGCTACGACCACATCATCTTGCTCGCCGACACCAGTCGCCACGACCTCGCTCGAGCCGACAATCGAACCTTGGTAACGCTGCTGCACCTGCGGGATCTGGCCGACAAGCTGGATCTGCATCTGAATATCGTCAGTGAGATGTTGGACGATGCCAACCGGGAACTGGCTGAGGTCGCTCGGGCCGACGACCTGATCGTTAGCGACAAGCTGGTGGCTTTGCTGCTTTCCCAGATCTCAGAGAATCGCGGCTTGGCGCAGGTATTCACCATCTTGTTCGAGGCTGCTGGCAGCGAGGTGTACCTTCGTCCGGCCGAGCTGTACGTGGCCCTCGCAGAACCGGTGAACTTCTATACCCTGCTGGAGGCTGCGCGTCGACGCGGTGAGACGGCCATCGGCTACCGGATCGCCGAGCACGCCCACAGCAGCCAACACGCCTACGGGATTCGACTCAATCCCGAGAAGAGCGAACTGGTCAGCTTTGGCCCCGAGGATCGGTTGATCGTCCTCGCCGAAGACTGAGGATCACGCCTGGCCGGTAGCCACGATGAGTTCGGCTTGGCGTCGCGGCAGGGTTCGAGGCGTGAGTTCGAATGAAGGGCGGTTGCGCCGGCGCCGGCTCGAGCAGCGCCTCGAATTGGGCCGAGCACGTAGCGAGCACCACCGGGTTCAGGACTTCGCCCTCGTCGGCTTCTCCAGGACAGCCAGGCCGGCAGCGAGTGCCAGGCACAGCGGCGAATAGAGGCGCAGGTCGTTACGGGTGAACTCCTCGGTGGCCGCGTCCGGGGCCAGCAGGGACTGGGCGAAACCGCCTACGCCGCGAAGGGCCAACACCGCGGCCGCGGGGAGCGTGATGAGGCGTGCCGCCGTGCGGATCCGGGGATTGACCGACGTCCGCGCCACGGCGGCGGCAGCTGCAGCGGCGAGCGCTCCACTCACGGCCATAGTGGCCGCTGGTGGTGGCACGCCGGGTGAGTCGCTCAGGCCGAGCACATTGCGGGCCAAGGTGGGGCCGTCCGGATAGGGCCACGTACGACCGGCGCCCCACGCAGCGTGAATCGCGGCGATGGCGAACAGAGTCGCCGAAGCCCCGATGGCGGCCGGCCGCAGCCGAGCGAGCGTCTGGCGGTCCTGTAGCGGCGGCGTCAGAACGCGTAGCGCCGCGGGGCCGCTCGGTGTGGCGGTGTAGGACGGGGTGGCCATGGCTTCCTCCATACAGTGATGTATGGAAAGTGACCGTACACCGCTGTACGGTAGGCTCGCAATATGGCTGATTCGAAGCGCCGCTTGTCCCGCAAAGACTGGATCGACGCAGCGATCGCAATGGGCGCCGAGCAGGGATTTGACCGTATTGCAGTCGATGCCCTCGCGCCGCGCCTGGGTGCCACGCGGGGCAGCTTCTACTGGCACTTCCGTGATCGTGCCGAGCTGGTGCAGGCCGTGCTGGAGGAGTGGGAGCGTGCAGCCACCAGCAACACTATTGAGCGCCTCCAAGGGGTCTCGGCCGACGAGGCGCTTGAGCAGGTGATCTCGGTGGCCTTCAACGCCGGTCACCTCGAGGATCAGGCCGAATGGCGTCTGATCGGCATGGCCGATGATCCGCAGATCGGTCCGGTGGTGGCACGGGTTCATCAACGGCGGTTGGCCTTCGTCGAGCAGCTTCTCAGTGCCAAGGGTCTGCCGGACGCCGAGGCTGCCGAACGTGCCCGCCTGGCTTATGTGGCCTATCTCGGTTGGCTGGCGCTGCGTCAACTCGAACCCGACGGCCCCAATCTCGGACCGGCGCTGTTGCGGCTGATCGGCTGAACCGGAGAAACCGAACGCCCCCGACTGCTGAGATTGCCCACCCGGGGTGAGGCAATCGGCGAGTCGAGGGCGCTCGATGGGTTTCAGGCCAGGGTGATCACCCGGTCGCAGCGGGAGATCACGGCCGGGTCATGGGTGATGACCAGGACGGCGGCATCGGAGGTGTTCTGCCAGATGTCGTCCATCAGCGCGGTGGCCGTGAGTAGATCAAGGTGCTCGGTGGGCTCATCGAGGATCAGGACCTGGAACTCGCCGACCAACAGGCGCGCCAGCGCTACCCGGCGGGCTTCGCCGCCAGACAGATGAGCACCGGTCTCGCCGACCAGGCGATGCGGATCGACCGCCAGACCCGAACGATGCAAGGCAGCTCGCACCTCGGCATCCGTGGCGAACTTGTTGCCGATCTTCACATTCTCCGCGACTGAGGTCGTGAAGATGTGGGCATCCTGCGGCAGATAGCCGACGCGTCCCCGAATCACCGCCTCGCCGCTGACCGGTGGGATCAAACCCAGCACGGTGGCGGCGACCGTGGTCTTGCCGATGCCGCTGGGTCCAACCAGACCCACGATCTCGCCTCGGGCCAGTTCCAGGCTCAGACCGGTCTGCACCGGGTCCTGGCCAGGCCAGCCGACACTCAGATCGTGAAGGCTCAAGCCAGGATCGGCCACCGGATCGGGCAGCGACGGCAAGTCACCAGATCCGACCGGCTCGGCGTCCAGAATCTCCTCCACACGGGCCAGGGCGGCTTGGGCGCGGGTGTTCACCTGCGCTGCCTGCACCAGGTTCGAGAGAGCCTCGTGGAGAGCCAGCGGAGTGAGCACCAGCACGGCCAGCACTGTGGCCTGCATGGCGTACATCGGTGGTGGAGTGGCGTTGAGGAACACCATATTGGTGATCCAGTCCATCATCTGGGGCAGCAGGACACCGTTATGGGCCTGTGCGCCGCCGATGAGCAGGGCACCGACGACCGCGATGCCGGCGGCCAGCAATTGACCGGCGGTGGTGATTCCGCGAACCCAGGTGCTGCGCGCCTCATCATCACGAAGCTTGCCGTCGATGGCGAGCAGCTTCTCGGTGTAGGTACCGTCAGCCCCGTAGGCCACCAGGTCTGGCGCCGCCGTGGCGATCTCGTGCACCGCATTGCCGAGTTCACCGCGCAACGGAACGGCCTCGGCATCAGCCTTAGCCGAACCGCGTTGGGCCAGCCAGGGCAGTAGCAGACCGGCGACGGCGGCGCTGGCGAGCACCACCAGGCCGCTTCCGGGTGAGATGAAGCCCAGCGCGAGACCGGTGATCAAGATCACACCGGTGGCCGAGATGAACGGAATCCACACCCGAACCATCAGGTCCTTGACGGCCTCGACATCGGCGACCACTCGCGTGAGCAGGTCGCCGCGGCGACGTCCCAACAGTGTGGTGCCTGCTAGACGTTGGTAGGTCACCATGCGCAGCGCTGACTGCATGCGCAAGGCCAGATTGTGGCTGGCGAGACGCTCGGCGTAGCGCAGTGCTGCCCGCGAGATGGCGAAGAACCGCACCAGCACCGCGGGGGTCTGCAGGAACAGCGGAGGCACGATCAGCGCCGCAAAGGTGAGCAGCCAGGCCGAGGTGCCCATCAGAGCCACCTGGGCTGCGGTGGCGCTGAAAGCCAGGAAGATCGACAGCGCCAGCCACTTGCGTGACTTCGGCACAGCGTCCATCAGACTGCGGATCAGCCCGCTGGTCTGCGGGGCCTCGTCAAGCTCAGCCGACGGGCTATCGCCGGGCGCTGTGTCGTCGTCGTTCCCTGAGTCCGCTCCGACGTTCCCTGAGCTTGTCGAAGGGCTGTCGCCCTGGGCTTCGTCAGGCTCAGCCAGCGGAGTGTGCTCGGCCAGCGGAGTGTGCTCAGCCAGCGCACTGCCACCAACCAGTGGCTCCCGACCGTCTTCGGAGTCTTCCTCCCCGTTCCCTGAGCCTGTCGAAGGGTCAGCCTCGACGGCCTCGACAGTGATCACTCGATCCGCTGCGCTGAGCACTGCCGGACGGTGGCTCACCACGATCACGGCGACCCCCGAGTTACGCAGGCTCTCCAACAACGTCGCCTCGGCATCGGGGTCCAAGCCCGCAGTGGGCTCGTCCAGGATCAGCAGGCGTCCGTGGTCGCGATTGATGCGTAGCAGCGCTCGAGCGGTGGCGATGCGTCGCCGTTCACCCGACGAAACGCCCTCGGCGTTGTCGCCGACCGAATGGTCGAGGCTGAGCTCCGGCGCACCGGCGGCGTCCAGGGCCGCCCGAATATCGGCATCGGTCGCATCGGAACTGCCCAAGCGCACATTGTCGGAGATGGTCCCGTTCACCAGACCCGGGAACTGGCCCACATAGGCCACCTGGCGGCGCCAGGCGGGCCAATCAGAGACCGGAGCACCGTTGACCAGCAGGTCACCCCCGCTGGGGCTCAGGAAGCCGAGCAGGGAGTTGATCAAGGTGGTCTTGCCACCGCCGCTGCCGCCCGCGATCGCGACGACGTCGCCGGCGGCGATGTCGAAACTGATCGGCTGCAGAGCGGGGACGTCCGTCCCCGGGTACGTGTGCGTGAGGCCGCGCACGCTCAGCAAGGGGCCGTCGGTCGCCGCAGTCTCAGGGTGTGCATCGGTCGGCGCCGTGTCTGAAACCGAGGAACCAGGCTGCTCGCTGAAGACCAGCTTGGCTGCGGCGCCGACGCCGACCCGCTCGGGCTCGTGGGCATCGATCAAGGCGAAGGCCGACTTCGCGGCAGCCACACCGTCAGCGGAGTCGTGGTAGTGGACGCCCACCTGACGGATCGGCAGATAGGCCTCGGGGGCCAGAATCAGCACGAACAAGGCGGTGGCCAGATCGAGCTCACCGAAGACCACCCGGAAGCCGATGGTGACCGCGATCACGGCAACGCTCAGGGTTGAGAGCAGTTCCAGCACGCCGGCAGACAGGAACGAGACGCGCAGCGTCGCCATGGTCTCACGAACGTGGGCTGCTTCGGTCTCCTTCAGGCCGCGGGCCTGGGCCTTGGCCCGGCCGAACACCTGCAGGGTCGGCAGGCCGGTGACCAGGTCGGCGAAGTGGTGTGCCAGTCGGGTTTGGACCGCCCAGCGACGCTTCGTGATGGTCTCGGTGGTCCAGCCCACCAAGGCCATGAACATCGGGATCAGAGGCATCGTCACCGCCACGATCACCGCCGACCAGAAGTCGGAAGTCAGGATCGCCACGCCGATGATGATGGGTACGGTCACGGCCAGCACGAGTTGCGGCAGGTACTTGGAGTAGTAACCGTCCAAGGCGTCCAAGCCTTGGGTGACCAAGGTGATCAATCCACCCGTGGTGGTGGGGGAATCGACAGGATGAGCCAGTCGGGCGCCGATGATGTCGCGCCGGAGTTGCGACTTCACGGCCGCAGAGGTGCGATGTGCAATCCACTGGTGTAACCAGCTCAAGAGTGCTTTGCCGGCGAAGACTGCCAGCAGCAGCAGTGCTGCGGTCCATAGACCGTCCAGACTGCCAGTATCGAATATTCCCGCCACTGAACGCGACAACAGCCATGCCTGACCAAGAGTCAGGATGGCTGTTGCGCTTCCTACCGCGACCCCGGCGACCAGGAAACCCCTGGTCGCCGAGGCCCGGCGCAGTAGACGGGGGTCAATAGGCCCCGCCATCGTCAACTCGCCAGCGCTACCTCATCGGGCATGTTCTCAACGCCGAGGCGCTGACGGAACACCCAGTAAGACCACGCGGTGTAGGCGAGCACGATCGGCACGAAGATCACCGCGACGATCGTCATCAGAACCAGAGTGGTCTGGCTCGAGGATGCGTTCAACAGATTCAACGGCGCCGTGGTGCGATCACCAGCAGCGTCGACGAATCCGAGGCCCGGAACCATGGTCAGGAAGGTGATGACTGCCACGGACAGGATCGCCACCGAAGTGGAGATGAAGGCGATGCCTTCGCGTCCGTGACCGACGAACCACCAAGCTGCGATCAGAGCCACAGCCGCGACCACGGTCATGATCCAACCGGCCAGCTGAAGAGCCGGAGCCAGGTTCACGCCCAGGGCAGCCTCAGTGAGAGCCGCCTCGGCCGGGAACATCAGGTTCTGCCAGATCAGGTAGACCGCGCCACCGACGATGGCCACCAGACCGATGGTCTGAGCGAACTTGCGTGCACGATCGTGCAGTTCGCCCGGACGGGTCTTGAGGGTCAGGTAGATGGCTCCATGGAACAGGAACGCCACGACCAGCACGATGCCACCCAGGACGCCGAATCCGTAGCCGTTGATGAACAGCTGCAGGAAGTACGGTGCCGGAGTCAGCACGAACAGGTGCTCCGCTGCAGGCTGCAGCAGGACCGGGGTGTTCATGTCGCCGGTGGCCAGGGCAACCGGCAGGCCCATGATGAAGTTGGCGAAGGCAATGCCGAACACCAGCGGCACGATGAACGAGCCGATGGCCGCCATCCAGTCGAAGGTGTTACGCCACTTGGTCTCGGGGTGCTTCGAGCGGTACTCGAAGGACACACCACGAATGATCAGGCCAACCAGGATCAGGAACAACGGCAGGTAAGCGCCCGAGAACAGGGTCGCGTACCAGGCGGGGAAGGCCGCGAAGGTGGCGCCACCAGCGGTGAGCAGCCAGACCTCGTTACCGTCCCAGACCGGGCCGATGGTGTTCACCATGACTCGCTTTTCCTTGTCGTTCTTGCCGAGGAAAGGAATCAGCATGGCCACGCCGTAGTCGAAGCCTTCCAGAACCAGATAGCCGATCCACAGGACGGCGATCAAGATCACCCACAGAATCTGCAAGCCCACCGCGGGAGCTGCTACTTCAAGTGCAAACATTTCTCAGCCTCTCTCAGTACGCGAAGCTCACGGGAGCGTCGTCGTCGGTGAGCACAACAGGCTCGGTGACTTCCGGCAGTCCCTGCTTGATGAAGTGAAGCTGCAGCCCGACCTCGACCACCGCGAGGGCGCCGTAGATCACGGTGAACAGCACCATGGTGAGACCGACCTCGATGGCGCTAACGCCAGGAGAGTTCGCGCTCATGGTGGGCAGCACGCCGTACACGACGAACGGCTGGCGACCCATCTCGGCGAAGATCCACCCGAAGCTGTTGGCGAACAGAGCCATCAGCGGGGTTGCGATCATCGCAGCAGTCCACAGCGAACCACCCTTGGGGTCCTTGCCCTTGTTGGTGGCGATGAGGACCCAGATGCCCACGATGATTGCCAGACCGCCCAGCGCGATCATCGTCCGGAAGGTCCAGAACGAGACCGGAATGCTCGGTGCGAAGTCGAACGGTGCATCAGCGTTGGCTGCGTTGTAGGAGGCAACATCCTTGACCAGTGAACCGGCGGTGTCCTTCTGCAACTGCACGTTGCTGAAGCCTTCCTTGGTGTACTGCTCGTTGAGGTTGTTGATGCCGTACATCACAGCGTTGACGTCGTAGTTCTCCGAACCCAGGATCGAGAACAGACCCGGGATGGTCAGAGCGGTGATGCTCTGGCCCTCGGCGACACCCTCACAACTGCTACCGACCAGGATCAGCGAGAAGCCCGCTGCCGACTCGGTGTTGCACAGGCCCTCTGCGGCAGCCATCTTGATCGGCTGCTCAGCGGTGACGACCTTGCCCTGCAGGTCACCGGTGATGATCACGGCTGCGCCGGCGATGATCAGGACCCAGGCGCCGAAGCGAGTCGACCAGTGCCAGGCCGACTTGGTCTCGGCGTCAGCGTCGCCAGCTTTGGCGAGCTTGGCCAACCACCAACCGGAGATGCCCACGATGATGCCGCCCGCGGTGACGTATGCACCGGCGATGACGTGCGGGAAGGTGACCAGGTTGACCGGGTTCACCAGAACCTGCAGCAGATCGGTCATTTCCGCACGACCGGTCGCCTCGTTGTAGAACGAGCCCGCAGGATTCTGCATGAAGGAGTTGGCCGCCAGAATGAAGATCGCCGACAACAAGGTGCCGATCGAGCCCAACCAGATGCTCATCAAGTGAAGCTTCTTGGGCAAGCGATCCCAACCGAAGACCCAGACTCCCAGGAACACCGACTCCAGGAAGAAGGCCAGCAGGGCCTCCATCGCCAGAGGTGCACCGAAGATGTCACCGACGAAGCGGGAGTATTCAGACCAGTTCAGACCGAACTGGAACTCCTGCACGATGCCCGTCACAACGCCCATAGCGAAGTTGATCAGGAACACCTTTCCGAAGAACTTGGTCAGGCGAAGGAACTTCTCCTCCCCTGACCGGTACCACAACGTCTGGAGTACAGCCACCAGCATCGACAGCGCGATGGTGATGGGTACGAAGAGGAAGTGATACACGGTGGTAATACCGAACTGCCATCTGGCAAGGGTTTCCGCGCTCATGGCGCGCAATCTACTACTGGCTGTCGTAGACCGCAATCTTTGATCTACCATGTGCGCCATGGCAGTCCCGGGTGAGTTGGAACAGGCGGTGATGAGCATCCTGTGGTCGCGCCCGGAATCTGTTTCCGTGAGGGAAGTCCACGATGCCCTCTCCGTCGACCGTGACCTGGCCTACACCACCGTCATGACAGTGCTGGATCGACTCGCGAAAAAGGGTCTGGCTACCAGACATCTTGAGGGCCGAGCCTGGCTGTACCGAGCGGCGCGCACCCAGGTCGATGAGCTTTCGGCCGCCATCATCGAGAGTCTGGCCAAGCTCGGACCCGCCGAACGACGCGAAGTTCTCGAGGTCGTGTCGTCCGCGTTCGCCTGATTCGCGGCGTCTTGCCAGGTGGCCCATCGGCGGTCCGATTATCAGGAAAATCTTCCTTTCTCAGATCCTCAAGAAATGTTCTAACAAAGGGGGAGTGGATATACGGGTTCGTACGCTTTCGAATTCGCCGATGGTCAGCGGCAGGCGTCGACGTTCACCGGGCGCCAGCGTCGAGCAGGCGGGTCGCGAGTGGGCGAAGCTCGGGATCCGTGGTGGCCGCCATGAGTGCCTCCCGGGCGCGCCCACCCAGGCTGCCCAGGCTCATCAGTGCGGTCTGGCGTACCTCGCGGTCCGGGTCGTTCAAGGCCTGACGCAAGGCCGGTATCACGAGATCGACGGAGGCTTCCTCGACAAGCCCAAGGCACTCGGCCGCCGCGCTTCGTGCCGCTGAGGCGGACGAGTGAAGTGTTCGGACCAGCCCTGCGACGGCTGCCGCGCCATGGTGAGCCAAGGCCGTGATGAGGCGGTCGCGGTTGACCCTCTCGCCGCCCAGGAGGTCGATGAGCGCTGTGGTGGCTTCCGGACAGACGAGCTGGCCCAAGGTGTCCACCGCCTGGTCGCGCACGGTCGGGTCATCGTCGTTCAGGCAGTCGATCACCGCCGGCGCCGCCGTCAGATCCGACCATTTGGCTACGGCTCGGAGCAGCGCGCGGCGGTAGCCCGACGCCGATGCCGCCAGCTCCGCCCGCACCGCCGAGGCCTGCTGCGGGTGCTGGACCAACGACCAGATCAGCATCTCCTGGACCGCCGGATCTGTTTCGTCGCGCAGGGCATTCAGCAGTTCGACCGGGTCGGCGGGCATCTCCATCGCAGCCCGCAGTCGAACCATGGGATCGGGGTGCGCCAGCAACTGGACGGCGGCAATCGCTGCCAGGACGTCCTGCCAGCTTCGCTGGCTGCTGCGAGCCAACCCGGCCAGACGATCAGCGAGTTGCTGCTCTGCGGCGATGCGGTGGGCGAGTGCCTCGCGGTGAGCTGTGAGAGTGGCGGTTGCGTCCAGGTGGGGATCGGCGAGAGCGAGCCCGATCTCAGCGAGATTGAGTCCCAACGCCTTGAGGCTCTGGATCTGGAGCAGCCGCACGAGGTCGGCTTCGCTGTAGAGGCGGTAGTCGCTCGAGCTACGTCCTGAGGGCACCAGGAGGCCCAGTTCGTCATAGTGGCGCAGGGTGCGACGAGTCAGCCCCGTTCGCTCGGCGACCTCGCCGATACGCAGCGCGCGCTCCATGACCGCAGCGTAGTCGCGGCTCCCGGCCCTACGGCGCGACGACGGTGAGCGTGGCCTCAGGTCCGTCATAGGCCGCGACACCCTGCCAGGCCACCAGATGGGCTCGGACGGTGATCGTTCCGATGGCGGTGGGGGTGTAGGGCAGCCATACCCGACCAAAGTTGTCGGTGTAGCCGTCGGCGACGGTTACCCACGTGGTGGCATCTTGTTTGACCTGCAGCTGGACATTCCGCGTTCTGCGGTTGGCGTTGGTACGGATGTAGACCTCGTAGGGCTCATTGACCACGATCGGTTCGAAAATGTCGCCGATGACGGCACCCTGCGGCATGGTCTTGAACACCTTGTACCGCGAACGCACCGTGGGGTAGAAGTGATTCCTGGTGCGGACCTTCTTGGCCGTCACCCGCAGCTTGATCTGCTTCTCCGGAGCCCGCAGCGTGAAGCGGTATTTCCCGTGTTTGTTCGTGCGCACGGTCGCGACCTTCTGCCACGAGCCGTCCTTCCACCGGCGCAGCGTCACGAGACGCGAGATGTTGGTGCCGATGTTGCCGTCAACGGTGAACTTCTCGTTCGGCATCGGCCAGGCGGTGTCGACCCGAGCAGGTGCGTGGGGTTTCGTCGCTGCGTCAGCCCGAGTGGTGCCGGTTCCGACCACCAGTCCGAGTGATAGAGCGATAGCAACGATCATTGCCGCTGGCTTGCGCACGGATGGCCTCCTGAGCGGGAAACGAGAACAGCCTTCACTTTCTGCAGGCTAGCAGACGAAGGGCTCCGAGGCAGCCGATGGGTCTCTGCGCTTGCCCGTCGACTCGATGGATCATTCGATCAGGCGGCGGAGTCCTCATCGTCGGTAATGGCAGCGGCGAACTGGGCCTGATAGAGGCGGTGATAGGCACCCTCGGCCTTGATCAACTCGTCGTGACTACCTTGCTCGACGATGGCGCCGTCCTCCATCACCAGAATCACATCGGCATCGCGAATAGTGCTCAACCGGTGCGCGATGACGAAGCTGGTCCGACCCTGACGCAGCTTGTTCATGGCGCGTTGCACCAGCAGTTCGGTACGGGTATCCACCGAACTGGTCGCCTCGTCCAGAATCAGGATCGAGCGATCAGCCAGGAAGGCGCGAGCGATCGTGATGAGCTGCTTCTCGCCCGACGACAGGTTCGACGCCTCCTCATTGATCACGGTGTCGTACCCATCCGGGAGGGAGTGGACGAAGCGATCGACATAGGTTGCCTTGGCCGCAGCCAGAATCTGTTCCTCGGTGGCGCCGTCGAGTCCGTAGGCGATGTTGTCGCGGATGGTGCCGCCGAACAGCCAGGCATCCTGCAGCACCATGCCGAGCTGACTGCGCAGCTCGCTGCGGGGCACTGTGCTGATGTCGATACCGTCGATGGTGACGCGGCCGGTCTGCACCTCGTAGAAGCGCATGATCAGATTCACCAAGGTGGTCTTGCCGGCGCCGGTGGGGCCGACGATCGCCACCGTCGAACCGGGCTCGGCGACCAGATTCAGATCGGTGATCAGTGGCTTGTCGGGATCGTAGGAGAACGACACATCGGTGAAGGCGACGCGTCCCTGGATCGGCATCGGAAGCGCCGCTCCGGTCTCGGGCTGCTGCTCCTCGGTGTCCAACACTTCGAAAACCCGCTCGGCCGAGGCCACCCCTGATTGCAGCAGGTTGGCCATCGAGGCCAGGGTGGTGATCGGATGGGTGAACATGCGGCTGTATTGGATGAACGCCTGCACCCCGCCGACGGTCAAGGTGCCGGTGGTGACCATCAGACCGCCCACTACGGCGATGACCACATAGTTGAGGTTCCCGACGAAGAACATCACCGGCATGATGATCCCGGAGACGAACTGTGCGCCGAAGGACGATTCGAACAACTCGGCGTTCTTCGCCTTGAACTCGGCCTCGATCTCGCGGCGGCGTCCGAACACGGTGATCAGGTCGTGGCCGGTGTAGGCCTCCTCGACCTGGGAGTTCAACTCGCCGGTGGCCTTCCACATCTTCGCGAACAGCTTCTGGGATCGCGACCCGATGATCATGGTCAAGCCGCCCGCGATCGGGATCGTGATCAAGGCCACCAGGGCCAGCGGCCAGGAGACCACGAACATCATCGCGACCACACCGACGACGGTGAACAGATTGGACACGATCTGCATCAACGTCTGTTGCAGCGACTGCGAGATGTTGTCGACATCGTTGGTGACTCGGCTGAGCAACTCACCGCGGGGTTGGCTGTCGAAGTACTTCAAGGGCAGCCGGGCGGTCTTTTCGCTGACCTGCTTGCGCATCCGATAGATGGAGCGCTGCACGATGGAGTTGACCATCAAACCGGCGGCCCAACTCAACCCGAAGAAGCCGATGTAGAGCACGGCGGCCAGTATCAAGACTCGGCTCAATGCCGTGAAGTCGATCGCGGTGTGGTTCACCACTACGGCGTTGTAGATCAGGTTGGTGCCCTGGCCGAGGACGGCTGGTCCGATCGCATTGCCGGCGGTGGCCAAGGCCACCATGACGACCACCGCAATGATGAGCGGTAACTCCGGACCCAGGTGGCTCAGCAGGCGCTTCATCGACGGACCGAAGGAGATCGCCTTCTCCCCGGTGCCGGTACCGTGCCCCATGGGTCCACCACCACGGCCTTGCGGACCGTATTTGGGGCGCTCGTTGGCCTTGACAGGTTTGGTGTTCTGCTCGCTCATGCGGCCACCTCCGAGGCCTTGAACTGACTTTCCACGATCTCGGCATAGGTGGGGCAGCCGTCGATCAACTCGGTGTGGGTTCCGATGCCGACGATGGCGCCGTCCTCGAGCACCACGATGGTGTCGGCGGTGCGAATCGTCGACACCCGCTGCGCGACCACCAGCACCGCAGCGTCCTTGACCTCGGGTGCCAAGGCGGCTCGTAGTGCGGCATCGGTGGAGACGTCCAAGGCGGAGAAGGAGTCGTCGAACAGATAGATCTCCGGACGCCTCACCAGTGCCCGGGCGATCGCCAGCCGTTGTCGCTGGCCGCCGGAGACATTGGTGCCGCCCTGGCTGATCGGTGAGTTCAAGCCGTCGGGCATCGCGGAGACGAAGTCCTCGGCCTGGGCCACGCGCAAGGCGTGCCACAGCTCTTCATCGGTGGCGTCGGGCTTGCTGAGCCGCAGATTGGAGGCCACGGTTCCGGTGAACAGGTAGGGGCGCTGTGGCACCAGGCCGATGCGGCCCCACAGCATGTCGGGGTCGAGGTCGCGGACGTCGATGCCGTCCACGCTGACCGTGCCCGCAGTGGCGTCGAACAATCTTGGGATCAGATTCAGCAGGGTGGACTTTCCGGCACCGGTGGAACCGATGATGGCCGTCGTGGTGCCGGGCCGAATGCTGAAGCTGATGTCGGACAGCACCGGGTGGCTGGCTCCGGGGTAGGCGAAGCTGACGTCGGCGAAGCTGACCTCGCCGTAGCGACTCAACTCGGTCACCGGATTGCTGGAGGTGACCACCGAACTGTCGGTGCCGAGCACCTCGTTGATGCGTCCGGCCGAGACTATCGCGCGCGGAGCCATCATCAGCATCATCGTGGACATCATCACGCTCATCAGGATCTGTGCCAGATAGGCTAGATAGGCGGTCAATTGTCCTACCTGCAGATCGCCGGCCGCGATGCGGAAGGCACCGAACCACACCACGGCGATCGAGGAGAGGTTCATCACGAAGAAGACCGCGGGGAATAGCGTCATCATGCGACGTCCGACGCGGATCGCGGTGTCGGTGAGTTCATGGTTGGCGGCATCGAAGCGCTGATGCTCCTGGGGTTCGCGAACGAACGCCCGGATGACGCGAAGGCCGGAGATCTGTTCGCGCAGCACCCGGTTGAGGTTGTCGACGCGGGTCTGCATGAGTCGGAACAGTGGTGTCATCTGCGAGACCAGGACGCCGATGATGCTGCCCAGCACCACAACCGCGACCAGGATCAGCCAGCTCAGACCGGGATCTTCGCGCAGCGCCATCACCACGCCACCCACCATCATCAAGGGGGCGGCCACGATCATGATCGCTGTCATCAGCACCAGCATCTGGATCTGTTGGACGTCGTTGGTGTTGCGGGTGATCAGGGTGGGGGCTCCGAAGGAGTTCATCTCCTTGGATGAGAACGACAACGCCCGATCGAAAATCGCCTGGCGCAAGTCGCGTCCGAAGGCCATGGAGGAGCGAGCGCCGAACCAGGCGGCGCCGATCTGGGCGATGATCTGAACGATCGAGACCAGCAGCATGATCGCGCCGAGCTGCCAGATCACCGTGGTGTTGCCGGTGGCCACACCGTCGTCGATGATCGAGGCGTTCAGGCTGGGCAAGTACAGCGCTGCCATGGTCTGCAGCAATTGCAGACCCACAACGCCCAGCAGAAGCGGGGTATAGGGGCGCAGGTAGACCTTGAAGAGGCGGAACATCAGACTCCTTCAGCAATGCCGTGCAAGACGACATTGGCCATCGTTTCAGGCGTGGGGGACAGTTCGTTGGGCGTCGGGAAGCTGCTGGCGAAAGCCAGCGCGGTCAGCACCCGTCCGGCGGTCGGCGCGGGGACGCGGAGCTGGTCGGCATAGGGGGACAGGGCATCGATGGTGGCCTGCAGCAGTCGCTCGCGGCCGTCGTGAATGCCACCCGGATGCAGGCCGCGGTGACCGTGCTCGCCGGGCGTGCGGCCCTGGTCGTGGGTGAGGATCACCAGCAGGGAGCGGGTGCGGTGGATTTCGGCGATCAGAATGTGCAGCAGCGCCTCGACCCGAAGCTCAAGGGTTTGATCGTCGGACAACTCGGCGATCTCGTTCAGGCTGGGGGTTGGTTGCAGGGCGGTGCAGACCGCAGCGTGAATGACCTCGTCCTTGGTCTCGAAGGCTCGGAAAATGGTGCCCTCGGCGACGCCGGCGGCCTGAGCGATCTCTTTGGTGGTCAGGTCGGTGCCCTTGTCCAGGAGCAGGCCGACGGTTGCGTCGACGATTGCGCGGCGGCGCTCATCCGGCGCCATGGGGGTTGCACGACTCACATCGAAGATCATAGTGAGTGAGTACTCACTCATCAACTGGAGAGACGCGAATCCGCGGGGCCCTGCCGCAGAATTGCTGCTCGCTGTGCGATCAACTCAATCCGCGACCCGGTCTCAGCCTTTGACCAGCGTCACATCCATGATCAGGTCAGCGGCCAGTGGTGTGGACATCGTGGCCGTGGTGCCGTCGGTGGCGGTCTCGACCACCGTCGAGCTGTAGCGCTGCCAGGCTGCGGTGCTCGTGATCTTCCAGCCCGCCGGCGCGGTCACCGTGACCGAGATCGGATTGTCCTCCAGATCTGCCTGCCGCATCACGTACAGCCGGTAGTGGAAGCTGCCGTCCCCGGCCGATGTCGGCGTTGCCGGTTGGGCCGGCAACGCGGGGGCGGCCCCGGCGACCAGGGCATTGGGGACGGTGTTGGTGAAGGTGAGGGTGCGCGTCTCGCCCAGCAGCACCGAGTAACCCTGGGTGATGGCGGCACCGCCGAGTTCGCCCGACGCCATGGCCGGTTTGGTCTCCGCGCTGCGCTGTTGGTGGTTCACCGGCTTCATGCTGCGTTTGGAACTGGCGGCGTCCAAGGTGGTGCCGGCGGGTCGGTACACCCGGAGATACCCGCCGAACCAATCGCGTCCCACGCTGAGCAGTCGCTCCTTGTCCTTGACATAGGTCAGGGCGAGCGTGGTGGTGGCGCTGCCGGATTCGTTGAGCGAGACCTGGTAGTCGGCCGATTTGTGCATGCCGAAATTGAGCTTGCTCGGCCAGTTCAGCACATTCACCACACCGAGTTGGTCGGTCATCCCCTGCGGCGGCGTGATCGTTGCCCCCAGCGCGAGCGTCGACAGCGCCGCCTGGGCCTGGGCGTCACGCACCGAGAACTGCAGATGCTTCTCGTTCGCCATCTGAGCCAGAATCTGGGCGGTGGGCACCAGCCGATCCGGGGTGACGTTCATGATCTTGGTGAGGAGCGCTTCGCTGAGCGCGCGAAGAATGTCCTTGCGGGTGTCCACCGATGCGGTGGCGAGATCCTGGGTGACCAGCCGACTCAGGGTGGGGATCATGTTCTTGGCGGTGATCGTCTTGTGGAAAGCGGGCAACTCGATGGGGCCGAATTCGGCCAGGAGAGCCTTCACGGTGACCAGATCGATGGCGATGACGCCGTCCACCGACCGCTGCTTGGGGGTGAGCCCGTCATAGATGGTCAGCATGGTGTTCGTGCTCGTCGGAAAATCCAGCCACCAGTTCGCATCCCAGAAGGCGAGGTTCTTCCATGACCCCATGCGGGCACCCGGTGGACGCTTCACGTGAGCGGTCGAGGTCCACGGCAGCGAGTAGACGTTCTGGTACTTCTCGAGTTTCAGTCCGCTGGGGCCGGCCTTCACCCAGCCCATGCTGCCCATGAAGCCGCCGGTGGCGCGGAGTTCGGCATTGTTCTGCGACACCAGCAGGAAGCGGTGATCCTGATCCAACAGATAGGTCACCATCGTGGTCAGCGCGTCGGACTGAGCGAACAGCGGCTCCAGGGGCGCCAGGGTGTCCTGCATCGTCTGGACGGCATCGGCCAGCGGCGGCGCCAGGCCGTCGGTGCTCAGCTGCGGAGCGACCGCGGCTATGCGATTGAACGATCCCAGCGCACTGAGCAGGTAGGGCTTGGCCACCTTGATGATGTCGTTGACACTTCCGTCGGGTCCGCCGGCCTTCGAGGCGTCCATCAAGTCGATCACCTGAATGGCTGCCGAAGAGCCCTCGCTGCCGATCTCGGCGAGTTGATCGACCGCCTCCAGCTGGCGTCCCAGAAAGGGAATCGACTGCAGCCACACCGGACCGGTGAGGGCGCCGCTGCGATCGAACTCGGCCTGGGCCTTGGTGAAGTCGGCGCGCGCCGTGGTGAGGTCACTCGACTTCAGGGCGCTCATCCCCTCGGTCAAGGCGCTGCGTCCGGAGGTCGCCGAGGCCTGCAACTGCCAGCCCCACGCGCCAATGCCCAAGAGCGCGGCGGTGGCTATTCCCCCCACCGCCGCCACCCACACTGTGCGGCGTTTCACGTCTGAACTGTAGGTGGCGACCAGAAACAGTGATGGCCTGACGTGGGGATTACCGAGCCTTCGAATGGTCGGGCAGTCGTGCTGGTGGGCCGAAATACCTACCGCGTCGCAAGGCCCGCCGCAGCCGGTTCCGTTCGTCCCGGGCGAGTACCCGACGCCGGCCTCGGACCGGTCCGGCTGCCTGAGATCACGGCTTCGGCAACGAATTAGGAGCGCAATTCCGGGTGCACCCCAAGATTCCCCAACGGCCGTTAGGTGGATGTTTTTGAATGGGGGCCTCGGGCCGCTAGGCTGCCCGGCGTGCGCCCTCAGAATGTGGAAAAGATCGTCACGCTGTCTGCGCCTTCGGTTTATCCCGATGGTGGGTGGGCAGTGGTCTCGGCGACCCGTCCCAGCTTGTCAGCCGATGACTATGTCGGCCAGCTCTGGCGGATCTCATTGGCTGGAGCGCCTTCACAGCGACTCACTAGGGGTTTTAGAGATACGAGCCCCCAATTTTCTCCCGATGGGCGAGTGATTGCATTTTTACGCTCCGAACCGGGCGCTGCTGCCCAATTGGCGATCATTCCCGCGGACGGCGGCGAGCCGATGGTCGTCACCGATGCCAAATTGGGCGTTCGAGAATTTGCATTCAGTCCGAATTCTCAACGCCTGGCATATGTGGCTTCGGTGCCGGCCGAGGGACGCTTCGGTACCACGGACGGCGTTGATACCGGTCACGAGGATCCTCGGCTGATCGATCAGCTGAAGTTCCACGCCAATGGCGTTGGCTATCTCGGCGACCAGCGCCGCCAGGTGTTCGTCCTCGATGTGCCCGATCCGCGCGGTGAACCGGTGGTGAAACCGGTCGGACGGGCGGCGTTGGACGCTTCTGGTGCCACCTCGGTGCCGCCGTCGCAGCAGGTGTCGTTCGGTGACTTCGATCATGACGCGGTGGCCTGGATCGGTGGCTCGGTGATCGCCATTTCGGCGCGCCACCCTGGCGCCGACCGTGACCTGCGTGCCGATCTGTATCGCTTCGATCCTGATGCCGCGGAACCGGTGCGACTGACCGAATCGACGCTGGGCCCCAGCGTGCTGGGCTCACCGGTGGTGGTGGGTGATCAGGTGTTCTTCGTCGGAATCCACACCGGCGCCTCCGGAATCGACGTGGCCGGGGTGAACGCCGGGGTGTGTGTGGTGCCAACCGCGGGGGGCGTGGGCCACATGGTCACCAACCCGGAGACTGTCGGGATCGAAGGCTCGCTGGCGGCCTTCGGTGACGCGGTGCTGGCCATCGACCACGTGCACGGCAGTGGGCAGGCGATCGTCGTGGATGAGCACGGCGAGCGGGAACGCATCAGCGCGGACGGCTCGCTGAAGTGCCTGGCTGCGGCTGGACCGGTGCGAGTCGGCATCCTGACGACGCCGACCTCGGCGTGCGAAGTGGTCGATCTCGACGATCCGAATCAGCCGCTGACCGGTTTTCACGCCGATTTCCCCGATCCGGTGGTTGCGCCGCGTCCGCATCAGACCAACGCCGCAGACGGCTATCCGGTGCACGGCTGGACGTTGACCCCCGCTACCGCAGGCCCGCATCCGGTGGTCCTGATGATTCACGGCGGCCCGTTTTCGGCCTACAGCGGGAACTTCCACGACGAAGCCCAGGTGCTGGTCGGTGCGGGCTACGCGGTGCTGATGTGCAATCCGCGCGGGTCGGCCGGCTACGGCCAAGCTCACGGGCGAGCTGTCAAGGGCGCCATGGGGGAGGTCGACATGGCCGATGTCACCGCCTTCCTGGATTCCTGCCTGGACACCATGCCCGAGTTGGACCGTGAACGCGTCGCAGTGATGGGCGGTTCCTACGGCGGCTTCCTTGCGGCCTGGCTGATCGGCCACACCCACCGCTTCTCGGCGGCCATCGTCGAACGCGGGTACCTCGATGGTCGCTCCATGATCGGCGCCTCCGACATCGGCTGGTTCTTCCCGACCGAGTACCAAGGTGACTTGACCGACATCGACCAGCATTCACCGCTCTACTGCGCGCACCTGGTGGACACCCCTACGCTCATCATCCACTCCGAAAATGACCTGAGATGTCCGATCAGCGTGGCCCAGCGCTACTACACCGAACTCAAGCTCCGTGGCGTCGAGGCTGAACTGTTGATCTTTCCCGGCGAGAATCACGAACTCAGCCGATCGGGGACCCCGCAGCATCGACTGGCCCGTTTCGACCACATCCTCACCTGGTGGAAGCGCCACCTGTAGCCGTCCGGCGTATCCCACGGTGGCAGCACAGTTCCACCACTGGGCACCGGATCGACGCACAGCCGTCACACCGAATTGCCCCAACGGTCGATCGTCGACCCTAGCCTGCGCCGTGTGAACGAAACGATCACCGCGGACCTCCGGTGAAGATCGCTGTCGCGGGCACCGGCTATGTCGGACTATCGCTGGCGGTCCTGCTGGCCCAAGCCAACGACGTGACCGCGATCGACGTCGACGCCGAGCGGATCGAACGCATCGCAGCCGGGCAATGTCCGCTGGTCGATTCCGACCTTGAGGAGTGGTTCGCAACCGGCCGCGCGACCCTGACGGCCACTGTCGACCCGGATCAGGCCTATCGCGATGCCGACCTGGTGGTGGTCGCCACTCCGACCAACTACGACCCGGAGACCAACCAGTTCGACACCTCCTCGGTGCAGTCGGTGGTGGCGCAGGTGCTGGCAGGCAACCCTGGCGCGATCATCGTGATCAAATCGACGGTGCCGGTGGGCTTCACCGACTCGCTGCGGCGACGCTTCGACTCAGACGCCATCGTGTTCTCCCCCGAGTTTCTTCGCGAAGGCCGAGCCCTGCACGACAACCTGCACCCTTCGCGGATTGTGGTCGGCGACACCGGTCACCGCGGACGCATCGTGGCCGACCTGCTCAGCCAGGCCGCTGCCGATTCCGACGTCGCGGTGCTGCTCACGCAGTCGGCGGAGGCCGAAGCGATCAAGCTGTTCGCCAACACCTATCTGGCGCTGCGGGTGGCCTACTTCAACGAACTCGACACCTACGCAGTGGTCCATGGCCTCGACACCGCGCAGGTCATCGAAGGCGTGGGGCTGGATCCCCGGATCGGCGCCCACTACAACAATCCGTCCTTCGGCTACGGCGGCTATTGCCTGCCCAAGGACACCAAACAGCTCCTGGCCAACTACCTGGCCGTCCCCCAGAACCTGATCGCCGCCGTCGTTGACGCCAACACCACCCGCAAGGACTTCATAGCGGCCGACATTCTGCGTCGCGAACCCCGCGTGGTCGGGGTGTACCGATTGGTGATGAAGTCCGGCTCGGACAATTTCCGATCCTCCTCGGTTCAAGGCGTAATGAAGCGAATCAAAGCCAAAGGGGTCGACGTCATCGTCTACGAGCCAACGCTGACCGCCGACGAGTTCTTCTTCTCCGAGGTGGTACGGGATCTGGACGAGTTCAAGCAACGCTCCGACATCATCATCGCCAATCGGCGTACCGATGTTCTCGATGACGTGTCCGACAAGGTCTACACCCGGGACATCTACGGCCGGGACTGAACCCTCGGAATCGTGGGGTCGGCTGGTCGGGATGGATACGACGTTCTCTCACCAGATGCCGTGGTACGGCGCTGACGTGTACCATTCCTAAGTCATTGCATTGGACACCTCGGCCCAGGACCAATGCGCAGTTGGCGGCTGAAACGACCACAGTCTCGGGGGGGATTTCTGGTGTCGCGCCTTCCGGCGAATCCGCCCGTGATCGCGGGCTTCACCTATCTGCGTCCGTTGGGCTCAGGTGGATTTGCCGACGTCTTCCTCTATGAACAGAATCTGCCGCGTCGCCAGGTCGCCGTCAAAGTGCTTCCCACCGAGGTTTCCGATCCGGAAGTGCGCCGCATGTTCCACGCCGAGGCCGACGCCTTGGCCCGACTTTCGGCCCACCCGTCCATCGTCACCATCCACCAGGCGAGCGTGTCGGCCGATGGTCGGCCCTACATCGTCATGGAGTTGTGCGCCTCCTCCATGGGACAGCGCTATCGCAGCGAGCAACTGTCGCTGGCCGAGGTGCTCAACACCGGAGTGAAGGTCGCCTGTGCTCTGGAGACGGCCCACCGTGCCGGCGTCCTGCATCGGGATGTGAAGCCGTCGAACATTCTGATCACCGAGTACGGCGCACCGGTGCTCTCCGATTTCGGGATCGCAGCCTCCTTGCGGGTGGCCAACCCGCGCGACGTCTTCGCCATGTCGGTGCCGTGGAGCGCGCCAGAAGTGCTGAGCGTCAGCACCGTCGGTTCGGTCGCCTCCGAAGTGTGGGGATTGGGCGCCACCGTGTACTCCCTGCTCGCCGGGCGCAGCCCCTTCGAGGTTCCGGACGGCCAGAACGGCTTGGACCAGATCAAACAGCGCATTGTGCGGGTCGCGCAGCAGCCGACCGGACGCTGGGATGTGCCCGCACGGCTGGAGGAGGTGCTGTCCCGGTCCATGAGTCTGGTGCCGAGGGACCGGCACCAGAGCGCGGCCGAGTTCGCCCGCGACCTACAGCAGGTGCAGCGCCTCAACGGCCTGCCTGAGACCCCGCTCGAACTCACTGCATCGGGATGGTCGTCGGCACCGGCCGATTTCGACGCTGACTCCGACTTCGGGGTGACCCGCGTCAAAGTGGCCCAAACCAGCGAACGAAAGCGGCCCGCCGGGATGGGGCTGAGTAGCCGCAGTGCCGGTAGCGACTCCACCTCGATGACCCATACGCCGCCGGTGCGTCGCTCTTCGTGGCCGTGGGTGGTCGCCGGGGTGGTCATCACCGTGATGGTGGCGGTCGTCGTCTGGCTGCTGGTCGGAGTCCTCTGACATGAGTTGGCGTCGCTGGCTGCCCGCAATCGGGATTGTGGTGACAGTGGCGGTGCTGGCGGCGTTGGCGCTCGTGTGGCCGGGTTTGGACACCGAGACGGTGCGACGGCCCAGCGCGTCGGTGTGGATCCTGCAGACCGGCACCGATCAGCGCTACGCCCGGGTCAACACCGCCTTGGCCGAACTGGACACGGTTCGCCAGGCGAAAGACCCCAGCAGGGTGTTCCAAGGCGGCGACCAGGCCTATCTGGTCGCTGACGGAATGGGACGCATTTCGCCGATCGACGCCGGGACGCCGACCAACCTGGATGCCGAGGCTCTCGCCGAGGCCGCCGCAACCCCCGCCGGAACCGAGCAGGTCGCCCAGGCCGGGCCCTATGTGGCCTTTCGTTCCAACACCGGGACGGTCAGCTACGGACGACTGGACGCGGTCGCCGCGCTCACCCAGCTTCACGCCGCAGATTCTCCCGACAGCGTCTTCACAGCCGCCGCCATCAGTGTGAATGACAACGGTCTGCTCACCGCCTACTCCGCAGTCACCAGCCAGGTACTCCAGTACGACATCAGCGCCGGTGTCCAGCGGTCCCTCAGCGCGGTGCGCGCGGGCCCGACCGATCCCGGCTCCCAGGTGACTTCGGTCGGGGACCACTGGATGGTGGTCGGCGCCGACGGTCGCACCTGGCTGTCGGGACGCTCGGAGCCGGTGAACCTGCCGATCGTCGGGGCCATCGCGGTGCAGCGACCGGCGAACTCCGGTACCGGCTTCGCGGTGGCCGACCAGCAAGGGCTCTTCGTCCTCGACTTCGAAGCGAACATCACACCCACCTATCGACCCGGTGGAGCTTTGGGCGTGCCCATCACGCCGACCGTTCTCGACGCAGATCTCGTCGGTGCCTGGCTGCCTCGCGAGGGCGGCGGCACCTTGTGGAGTCACGGCCGGGCGACCGCGCTGGACTATGCCGGTCACCGACTCGTCGACGATGCCCTGCCGCAGCTGATGATGACCGCCGATCGGGCCGTCCTCAACGAGACCCGTTCGGGTTGGGCGTGGACGCTGCCGGACGGCGCGCTGGTGCCGTCCAGCCAAGACTGGCAGCTGGCCGTTCAGGACCAGCAGCAGAGTTCCGATACCGGTCAACGTGCCGAAACGGTGCGCGAGCCCAAACCCCCCGTGGCGGTCAACGATCAGTTCGGAGTGCGCGCCGGGGCGCTGGTGAATCTGCCGGTGCTTCTGAACGACTACGACGCCAACACCGACATCCTCACCATTGACGGCAAGCAACTCGGCGATCTGGATCCCAACTTCGGAACGGTCGAACTGACCGACAACAATCAGCGTCTCGCCGTCCGCGTCGCCTCCGGGGCCACCGGTTCGGCCAGCTTCACCTATCGCGACAGCGACGGCACCTCCGCCCAAGGCCGCTATTCCAACACCGCTACCGTCCGGCTCACCGTGCAGAGCGGCAACCGGGCCCCGCAGTGCGACGATGCCTGCCGGGTCCAATGGCCGACCCCTGAAGTCGCGCCGGGCGGCACGATCCGGGTCCCGGTGTTGAACGGCTGGGTCGACCCCGAGGGCGACCAGGTGCTGCTCAGCAATGCCAGCACCCCCAACACGTCTGTCCGTGTCGCGGTGAACCCCGAGGGCGATGTGGTGGTGCAGCATCGCGATGCCAACGCCACCGCCGACCAGCGGGTGCCGATCACGCTGACCGTGTCCGACATCAACGGGGACACCGCCACCAAGACTCTGGTGGTGCGGGTCACCCGCCGTCCGACCCTGGTCGCAGAGTCGTTTGCGGTCACCCGCCAGGCCGGAGCGCCGACGACCATCGACCTGTCCCGGCACCTGCTGGGCACGATGGATCAACTGTCGATCTCCGAGGTGCGTCCGCTGGGTGGGGAGAAGGTCAGCTTCGCGGCGACCTCCTTCACCTTCGAATCCGACAAGGTCGGCACCCATTTCGTGGAATACGTGGTCACTGACGGCCAGAGCAAAGCGACGGGTCAGGTGCGCATCACCGTGACCAGCGGGGAGCCGAGTCTGACCACGGGCGCCGTGGTGGCCTTCGTGCGTCCGAACGAGGACGCCACCGTCGACGTGCTCAACGCGGTGGACAATCCAACCGGGCGGGTGCTGCTGCTCAGCGGCGCTCAGCCGCAGGCTGTCGCCGGTGGCGAAATGTCGGTGGACGTTGTCGGGCAGCAGTACCTCCGGGTGTCAGGCACCACCCCCGACGACACACCCGGCAAGATCGGCGTGATCAACTACGCCGTCGCCGACGGCCAGGGTGGTGAGGCCCGCGGTCAGGCTGCGGTCTACCTGCTCCCCGAGGCCCAGCAGGTCGCCCCCATCGCGGTGGCCGACGCGGTCACCGTGCGTGCCGGCGCTCAGCTCGACATTCCGGTGACCAAGAACGACATCGCGCCGGTCGGTGGGCAACTACGCCTGGACCCCCGAGCGGTGTACGCCTCCGATCCCACCATGCTCGCCTTCGCCTCCGGAAACATGGTGCGCACGCTGGCCCCGACCAAAGCCGGCGTCTATCGGATCAACTACGGCTGCTATGTGGCGGGCAACCCACGGCTGGTTGCCGAGGCGACCATCGTGGTGACGGTGCTTCCCGGTGGCGCCAATCAGCCACCGGTGCCGGTGACGTTGACCGGACGGGTGCTGAGCGGTCAGACCGTCGCCATCGGATTCGACGACTACGGCATCGACCCCGACGGTGATGCGGTCCGGCTGGACCAGGTGCTCACGCAACCGAAATCCGGCTCCGCGGCGGTGTCCGGTGACGGAAAGTCGATCAGCTACACCAGCGTCGCCGGCTTCTCCGGACAGGTCGAGTTCAGCTATCGCGTGGTTGACAGCGAGGGTGCGGTCGGGGTCGGGGTGGTACGCATCGGTGTGCTGGACCAGGCCATCAACCCCGCTCCCATCACGTACACCGACTACGCCGAGGTTCAGGTCGGTCGGGGCAATCAGATCCGGGTGCCGGCATTGGCCAACGACATCGATCCCAACGGTGGCACGCTGACCATCACCGAGGTGAAGCCCAACACTCGCGAATTCGCCGAGGATGGCTCTGCGAACCCCGAATACCAGCGGCTGTCGGGCCTGATCGATCAGACCACCGATACCGAGATCGTGGTCAATGCGGGCAACCAGACGGGCACCACGTCGTATCGCTACCGCGTCAAGAGCGACTCCGGAAACACTGCCGACGGTCTGATCGTGATCCGGGTCGTAGACACCGAGGTGCCGAACTACCCGGTGGTCACCGACACCGTCCTCACCGCTGAGACCCGCGAACAGTTCCCGGCGGGGGTTGACGTGGTCACCGATAAGGCGACCTGGCCCGGCGGCGAATCAGGCCAACTGCAGTTGAGCCTGTGGCAGGGGGACTCCGGCGGCAGCGCGGCGGGGGTGTCGGTGTCCGGCTGGTCGCTGTCGGGCGCCCTGAGTGAACGTACTCGCATCATCCCGTTCCAGGTGACAGCCACTGGCGCGGATGGCTCCTCACTGACCACCAGCGACGGAGCCGTCATCGGCACCTATGCGTTCTTGCGGATACCGGGCACCAGTGATCTGCCGCTGAGCCTGCGCAGCGATCTCACCGCCCAGGTCGTCGCGGAGAAGGAATCGGTCAGCTTCGATCTCAACGATGTCGTGGCCCGACCCACGGCGTCGGTGCTCGAAGTCAGCACCGAAGGGTTGGCGGCGTCCGGCGCCCGCAGCGAGGGAAGCTGCGTCCTGGTTTCGGGAACGGTGTTGGAATACCGCGCCGGACGGGGCGCACCGTGGGATGACTCCTGCATCGTGCCGGTCCGGTTGGCCGGTCAGGACGCGTACACCTATTTGGCGGTGCCGATCCGGGTGACCCCGGAAGTGCCGCAGCCCATCTTGAAGGCGGCCTCGGTGACCGTCAGCCCGGGGGAGACCGCAACCTATGATCTGGCGGCCATGACGACCTGGGCCGGGGTGGCCGACCAGGCCGCAGTGCATTACGCCATCAGCGCCGCAGCCCCCGACTTCGCAGTGACCCTGACCGATCAGCAACTGACGATCATCGGTGCTGATGATGCCGTCGTGGGCCGCGATGATCGTGTGACGGTATCGATCCTCAGCCACGAGGCCGTCGTGCCGGCGGTGTTGACGATTCGGGTCGGTCCTGCCCCGGCGTTGCAGCCCAGCGGTGCCAGTTACAACAAGGTGTGCTCTCAGAACGAGGGAGATTCCTGCGAGATCACGGTCGTCGGCGGTGCCGGTGAGGTGAATCCGTTGCCGCGCAGCCCGCTGCGCGTGGTGAGCGTCGCCGGTGGCCCCGAATGCCCCGGAATGACCTTCACCAAGGCCTCCGACAGCTCGGTGCGGGCGGCATGGACGAGCTCGGTGAGTGGGCGTTGTTCGGCCAGCGTGGTGCTGGCCGACATGCAGAACCGCGTCACCGCCGGGGAACGCAATGCCACCGTCACCGTTGATCTGCAGAGCTATCCGCTGGCGCCGGGCAGTGTGTACCAAAGCGGCTACACCGCAGACAGCGTGCAACTGAGGGTGCGTCCCGGCGAGGCTCGCAGCTCCTACCCCGAGGTCACCGACTATGTGGTTCGTCAGGCAGGCAAGGTCGTCGCCCACTGCGACACCGCCGGGGTGTGCGAGTCCATCTCGGCGCCGCTGGGGGAGATCCGCACCTACGACGTGACCTCGCACAACTCCGTCGGCGAGTCGTCCAGCGGAGTCTCGGTCCAGGCCTGGGCCTATCTGGCGCCCAGCGCACCCAAACAGGTCACCGCGGCTCCGGTGGTGACCTCCGACGGTTCGGGAGGTGTGGTGTCGCTGACCGTCTCAGGGATCGACACCGTCCGTACCGGGTCGCTGCGGATCACCACCTCCAGTGGAGTGAAACAGACTGTCGATCCACACGGCAACGACACCGTGGTGGTGGACCGGCTGGAGATTCCCAATCACGCCACGTCGATCACTGTCACCCCGGTGTCGTCCTGGGATGTGCCGCCGGATCTGGAGGGATCGACCGCCGGCGAGGCGGTCACCGTCACAGCCAGTGGCATCGGCAAACCGACCGGGCTATCGCTGACGCTGGCCTCCAGCGAGAGTTCGGGCGCCACCGCGGTGATCACCGCCAAGGGGGCGGCCTCCACCAATGGTGACGGATCGGTGCTGCGCTACGGATTCTCCCAGGCGGCCAAGTCGTGCAACCCGACTGAGACCAGCGCCAATGCCCAGTTCTCGGTGCCGGCCGGGGAGACCTACACCTTCACCATGTGTGTTGCTTCGTTGTTCAACGGAGTCACGTACGGGTCGGACTCGGTCACCCAACAGGTCAACGCGGTGCAGTTACCGGATGCGCCCTCGGGATATGTGTACGCGGTGAACAGCACTGTTCAGGGCACCGATACTCACCCGAAGTGGCTGGTGACCGATACCCCGGTCTCCGCCGAACAGCCACCCAACAACATGGTCGCGAAGTTCGACAAACCTGATGGCTTCGGTACCAACTTCGCCGACAACTATCGCGTCCGCTACTGCCACACCAGCTGGACCGATGTGTGTGGGGATTGGGGCAAGGTCGGCGCCGATCCTCATGGTGCACCGTTCCCGGTACAGGCGACGGTCGGGGTCACAGCGTGCACCCCCGGCTCGGAACTGCAACTGGCCAGCGCGACCACCATGGACCTGGGAACCGTCAACTACTCCTTCGGCAGGCTCGAATACGAGGTGGACGGGTCATGGGTGGCGCCGACCGACACGGTGGTACCCGAGGGTGCCACCGCCTATCGCAATGTCGGGGTGACGGTGAGTTGGCCGTTGGCATGGAACTTGGACTCGCATGTGATCAAACCGCAGCAGGGATTGTCAGGAAGCTGCGGGTGACGACGATGAGCAGGACACCAGGAGGCATCCTCGGATCGCCTCAACCAGGAGGGGAAAGATGGCTGTGACCACCGAGCAGTTGGCGACATTCCAACGTGATTTTCATAGCGTTGCCGACAACGTGGAACAGGTGATCCTGGGCAAGCGTCACGTGATCGAGTTGGTACTGATCGCGATGATCAGCGACGGCCACGTGCTGCTGGAGGACGTCCCGGGTACCGGCAAGACCTCGCTGGCACGCGCTGTGGCGCAGTCGGTGCAAGGCACCAATACCCGCATCCAGTTCACGCCGGATCTGCTTCCCGGTGACGTCACGGGCATTACCGTCTACGACCAGAAGACCGGCGATTTCGAGTTCCATGCCGGTCCGGTCTTCGCCAATGTGGTGCTCGCCGATGAGATCAACCGGGCCAGCCCCAAGACGCAGTCGGCGCTGCTGGAAGTGATGTCGGAGGGACGGGTGACCGTCGACGGCGTGACTCGGGAAGTCGGCCGACCGTTCTTGGTGATCGCCACCCAGAACCCCATTGAGCAGGCCGGCACCTATCGCCTTCCCGAGGCCCAACTGGACCGGTTCATGCTGAAGACCTCACTGGGATATCCCGACCGGGCGGCGACCGTCCAGATCTTCGAAGGCTCGGTGCGCACTCGTCGCGATGTCGCCCCGGTGATCACTCGGCAGACCATTTCGGCCATGTCGGAGCTGTCCGGCCAGGTTTATGTCGATCCGCTGATCTATGACTACATCGCTCGACTGATCGATGCCACCCGAGACGCCGAGCAGGTTCGGTTGGGTGCCAGCGTTCGAGGTGGCATGGCGTTGACCCGGGCGGTTCGTACTCGAGCACTGACCCAGGGCCGGGACTATGTGGTTCCCGACGACGTGAAATTGCTCGCGGCACCGGTGCTGTCCCATCGACTCATCCTGCACCCCGAAGCCGAGTTCGACGGCGTGACCGCCGATGCGATCATCGGCCAGGTGGTGCTGGCCGTGGCGCCGCCGTCGCAGCCGGTCACCCGCTAGCAGCAAGGCCCACCGTCCATGGAACCGTCCCGCCTGTGGCAGAGCAACTCGGCTGCTGAGACGCGCACCCGTACGCACACCCGTGCGATGGGCGAGACGCGGCGGGCGCGGACGATGGCGACCGCCATGGTGCGACTCGCCCGCACGATCGAACGCCTGCGACGAGCCTCGCGCCGAACAGTCGGCGCCATCAGCCGAACGGTGACCGCGGCTGGCTGGCTCGCCATCGCGGTGGCCGCCGTCGGCACCTCGATGGGGCTGATCTTCGGCTGGGTGGAGTGGACCATCGCCGGCGTGGCCGCACTGACCCTGGTGCTCCTGGCGCTGCCCTTCCTGCTGGGTCGCGCCGACTATCAGGTGGAACTCGACATCGGCGACCAGCGAGTGGTGGCCGGTAGCGAGGTCGTCGGCCAGGTGCGGGTGCGCAATGCCGGTCGCCGCAGCGCACTGCCGGGGCGGTTGGACGTCCCCATCGGCGAGGGCCTGCTGGAGGTGGTGCTGCCGCTGCTGCGTCCGCAACGGGAATGGGTCGAGGAGTTGGTGATCCCGGCCCACCGCCGCGGTGTCATCACGATCGGGCCGGTGACTGCGGTGCGCGCCGACCCGGTGGGGCTCTTCCGCCGCGAATCGACCTTCGCCGAGGTGCACGAGCTGTACGTCCATCCGCGCACCGTTCGAGTGCCTTCGACCAGCGTCGGGCTGGTCCGCGACCTGGAAGGCAATCCGACCCGGCATCTGGTGGATTCCGACATCGCCTTCCATGCCATTCGTCCCTATGCCCAGGGTGACTCGCGGCGTCAGATCCACTGGAAGTCGACGGCGAAGACCGGCCAGTTGATGGTTCGCCAATACGAGGAGTCGCGCAAATCGCGTATCGCGGTGGTGCTGGCCACCAGCGAGGCCGAGTACACCGATGCCGAGGAGTTCGAGCTGGCTGTCAGCGCGGCGGCCTCGGTCGCGGTGCAAGCCGCCTCCGACGGTCGCGAACTCTCCATGATCACCGGGGCTGCCCTGCCGGAGCTGATTCGGGCGAAAGTGAGGACGGTCAACTCGCTGCCCACGCTCACTCCGCGACTGCTGATGGATGCCTTCTGCACCGTTGAGCGGTACGTCCGGGGAACCAGCCTTGAGGAATGCTGCCGGGTGGTCTCCGACACGGTGCCACAACTGTCGCTGGTGGTGGCGGTGTGCGGCGCACCGGTCGGTTTGCACTCCCTGCGGCAGGCTGCACTCGCTCTTCCCGGAGATGTCGAGATGCTGGCCGTGGTCTGCGACGAGCAGGTGCGACCGGGCATGGTCCGTTTCGGGCAGGTGAGCGTGCTTCGGGTCGGTGTGCTGGCGGACCTGAGCCAACTGCTGCTGCGGGGGGCGCAATCATGAGCCGGCGGGCGACGCGCCTGGCCCGGGGCGACTTCGGGCGGGTGGAGGCCGGCGGCGCGATCTACGCCGCTGCGATGGTCACGGTGGCCGCGTTCGCCGCGTGGCCGATCTATGACAACCTCCGCTTCCTGGCGGTCGTGCTGCTCTCGGTGACGGCGGCGACGACGATCGCCGTGTTCGCCCACCGCCTGATGTGGACCCCGGTGATCACTGCCGTGTGGCTGATCGGTGCGTTGCTGGTCATCGGCCTCACCGTCGTCGTGCCGCTCTTCGGCAACGGATTGGCGCGCGGCCTGGCGCTGTTCTTCGGCGGTTTCGTGACCTCCTGGAAGGACTTGGTGACGGTCGATCTCCCGGTGGGGGGCTACCGCAACCTGCTGGTGCCGGCCTTGGTGGTCTTCGCGGTGGGCACGCTGGCGGGGTTGCTGCTTTCGTGGAGTCGAACCCGGGCGCACCTCGGCGCCGCACTGGTGTTCGGAGTGATGACCTGGTTCGGACTGTTGTTCGGCGCCGACCGTACCGGCGCCGCCTGGCAGTGGAATGGCATCGTGATGCCACCCATGCGCGAGGCGCTGCTGGGTCTGGTCGCCCTCGGCAGTTCACTGGCATGGCTGGTGTGGCGATCCCGGATCGTTCGTAGCGAGGCGTTGCGGCAGGCCGCCCGCGTCAGCGGCGTGCAGTTGACCCGCCCGCATGCGCTCTCCGTGTTGCGGGTGACAACTCTGGGCCTAGCCCTGATCGTGATAGCTGTCGCGGTCTCGGTGGTCGCAACGCCGGTGGTGCTCGGCGGCTCGACCCGGGAAGTGTTGCGATCGCGCGCGCAACCCGAGCAGCAGCTGGCCACCGAATTGACTCCCTTGGAGGTGTATCGCAGCGCGTTCAGCGACGCGAACTACCAGCGGGTCCTGTTCACCGTGAGTGGTTCCGGGGCGCTTCCTGATCGGGTGCGGTTGGCCACCTTGACCGATTACGACGGCGAGACCTTCACCGCGTCGGGTACCGACTATCGGCGGCTGCCCGCCTATCGTGACCCGGGCGGCGGTCAGCGGACCACGATCGCCATCACCAGCGCCGGCTCGGGAACCGTCTGGCTGCCCAGCGCCGGTTCGTTGGCGAGTGTGACCTTCACCGGGGACCGAGCCAGCCAGCTCAGCGACGGGTTCTACTACGACCCGGCCTCCGGCGCCATGATCGACACCGTGCCCGGTGGTGTGGCCGCCGGTGACGGCTACACCGCACAGGTGGCGATCGCCGATCCGGTTGCGGTGAGCGAACTGTCCTCGCCGGGACGCAGCGCCCGCTTCACCGCCCCGGACAGTCTGGTGCGGTGGGTGAAGCTTCAGAACCAGGACAGCAGCGGAGCGGGCTTGGCGGAGTTGGCTCGGCGGCTGACGGCCCGGGGCTACCTCAGCCACAGTCTGACCGCCACCGATCCGGTTCCGGCGTGGGTCGCTGACCTGGGTGGCGGCTACCAGTTCCGGGCCAGTACCGCCGGCCATTCCTTGGCCCGCTTGACGGAACTGTTCGACGCGCTACTGGCCCGACAACAGGGCGTCGATGATGATCCGGAGTCGACGACGCTGGTCGGTGCCGTCGGCGACGACGAGCAGTTCGCGGTGGCGCTCGCCCTGATCGCCGACCAACTCGGCTTCCCGGCCCGCGTGGTGATCGGTACTCGGCTCTCCGGGAGCGACGACGGCATTCCGGTCTGCGCCGACGGCGAATGCCGCGGCAAGAACCTGTCGGCGTGGGTCGAGGTCGAGGGCGCGGACGGCCGGTGGGCGGCGGTGGACGCGACGCCACAGCATGAGGTGAACCCCGATCAGAAAGTGGAGGATCGTCGCGATCCGCAGAACCGGACCCAGGTGCTTCCGCTTCCGGCCAGTGAGGTCGACCCACCCGATATCGGTGGCTCTCCCGGCACCGCCAACGATCCACCCTCGGAACTGAACCTGGCCTGGTTGTGGCCCATCCTGCGCATCACCGGGATCGTGGTACTCGCCTTGCTGCTGCTGCTCGGACCCTTCGGGGTGATCGTGGTGGCCAAGAGCCTGCGTCGCCGTCATCGCCGCCGGCACTCTCAACCGGCCCTGCGCATGGTGGGGGGCTGGGAGGAACTGGTCGACTCCCGGGCTGATGCCGGCCTGATCGTTCCGGAAAAGGCCACCCGAACCGAGATGGCTACGGTATTCGGTGATGAGGCGTCGCTGGAACTGGCCGTCGCGGTAGATCGCGCCGTGTTCGGTGGCGTCCCGATCTCAGCGGCCGAGGCTGACATTTTCTGGAATCAGGTAGAGACTGAGCGTCAGCGCACTGCGCGACGAGGGAGCATGAGACAGAGAATTCAGGCGGCGATGTCGCTGACCTCATTCTTCCGGGGGCTACGAGCAGGCGAGGGGAGGCGGCGCTTGTCGGTGTCGGAACAACATGGGTAGCGGCGATTCGGCAATATCGCTGATCTACCTGGTGATGGTGGCCGTTGGCTACGTGTGGGTGTCGTTGGCGCTCGCCGCGGTGTTCGGCAAGGTTGGCGTGGCGAAAGCTCAGGCCTGGATTCCGGTGTGGAATTTGGCCGTCCTGTTGCGCTTGGGCGGATTCTCGCCGTGGCTGATTCTGATCCCCGTGGTCGACGTGGTGCTGGTGCTGATCGCCTGTCATCGCATCGGCCTAGCCTTCGGCTACGGGCCGACGATGACCGTCGTGGCCGCTTTGTGGTTTCCGATCTGGGCCAGTGTGCTGGGCTGGGGCAATGCCATTTGGTCGGGGGTCGTGAAGACCCCCTCGCGGATCTGGGCAGATGAGCCCACCCCGCTACCTCGGGTGACGTTCGCCGATGAACCGACCGACCCCATCCAACCGGCGGCGGTGCCGTCGATGATGGCCGAGGACCACCTGCAGTGGGGGCTCACCCCACCACAACTCGCCGATGCTGCGGCTGCTGCTTCGCCCAGCATCGATGATCCCGACCCGGCCGTCGAGGCCAAGGAAGGCGACGACATGACCGATCCCGACCGGGAGCAGACTCCAGAGCCGAGCCGTTGGACGCCGGTTCCCCGGGAGTCTGCTCCGATTACGGCTGTCGACCTGGTGGCTGCCGCCTTCGACCGTCCTTTCGATGACGATCTCGGGATCAAGCGGGCGCGCCCCTCCCGGGAGACGGCTGTGCCGAGCCCGGCCTCGGCACAGCCCGCGGAACCGACACCGCCACCGGAGTTGGCGGCCAAGCCCGAGACCTCGGCGGCGCAGCCTGCCGCGGCACCGGAGCCGCAGCCGCGCCCACCGGCGAAATCCGCGCCGCCGTCGCGTCGGGTCGGAATGTCGCTGGTCGAGGAAACCACCGAACTGGACCAGACCATGTTGGCTTCGCGGTTCCGCCAGAACTGGGCCATCGTGGGACGCGACGGTAACGCGGTCGAACTCACCGGCAACATCGTGGTGGCCGGACGCAAGCCGGGCGCAATGCGGGCCCATCCGGATGCTCAGCTCCTGATCGTGCCCGACAACAGCCGCACCGTGTCCAAGGCCCACGCGCTGCTGCGGCTGGTGCGAGGGGTGTGGATGGTGCGCGATCTGGGATCCACCAATGGTGTGATCCTGGTGGGCGCCGACGGCACCGAACGACTGCTGGCGCCCGACCAGGAGGAGCCGCTCACGGAACGGTTCTTCCTCGGCGATGCCGAGTTCACGCTGGTGTCGAATGACTAGGCCGGGGGCCACCGGTCAGTGAGCGACGATGCCCTTGACGTCACTCGGAGATCCACTCGTGGGCTTCGATCCGACGACGACACTCAACTCGGCTCCCGGGACGCACATGCTGAAGCGGAATTCACCCAAGTCGCGGCACCGCGGGTGTTGCACTCCGCGCCTCCGGTGCCCGAGGTGGATCGATCCGACGATCCACCCGTCGAGTTGCCGCGCGAGCACTATCCCGTCCGTCCGATTCCCACGCAGTTCGGCTCCGAGCCGGTCGCGCCGACCGAGGGCGTCGAGATTCCTGTGGTGGATGTCGAGGCAGCACAAGCCCAGGTCCGTCGAGCCCGGCTGCTGGGCGTGATCGCCCTGGTGGCCGCCATGATCGCGGTGGTGGTGTTGGCCGGGTTGGGCCTGGCCTGGCTGCTGTGAGGCGTGGGCTGCGGCACGCGAGGTCGCCCGAACTCGGTAGCCTTAGCCCGTGACTGAATCAGCCGGGCCGCAGGTGTCGATGAGCGAGCAAGAACAGGTGCGCCACGACAAACGCGCCAAGCTGCTGGCTCAGGGGCGTGCCCCCTATGCGATCACGGTGCCGCGCACGCACACGGCCGCCCAGGTTCACGCCCAGTGGGGTGGGTTGGAACTCGGCGAGGAGACCCAGGATGTGGTCAGTGTCAGCGGCCGGGTGGTGTTCCTGCGCAACACCGGCAAGCTGTGCTTCGCGACCCTGCAGGACGGCTTCACCCAGCAGGACGCCGGCGCCCGGCTGCAGGTGATGATCTCGCTGGCCGAAGTGGGAGCCGAATCCTTGGAGACCTGGAAGGCTGATGTCGATCTGGGTGATTTCATCTCGGTGACCGGCCGGGTGATCTCTTCTCGCCGCGGCGAGCTCAGTGTGCTGGCCACCTCCTGGCTGATGGCCTCCAAGGCGCTGCGTCCGCTGCCGACCTTGCACAAGGAACTCGGCGAGGAGACCCGGGTTCGGCAACGCTATGCCGACCTGGTGGCCCGTCCCGAGGCGCGCGATATGGTGCGCACCCGTGCGGCGATGATGCGCAGTCTGCGCGAAACGCTCCACGATGAGGGCTACCTGGAAGTGGAAACTCCCGTGCTGCAGTTGGTGCACGGCGGCGCGGCGGCCCGTCCGTTCGGCACCCACCTGAACGCCTTCGACATTGACATGACCTTGCGCATTGCGCTGGAGCTGTACCTGAAGCGAGCCATGGTCGGCGGTGCGGATCGGGTGTACGAGATCGGTCGGATCTTCCGCAATGAAGGCATTGACTCCTCTCATTCGGCCGAGTTCACGATGCTGGAGGCCTACCAGGCCTGGGGTGATCAGAACTCCATCGCGGCCATGACCAAACGCCTGGTGCAGAACGTCGCGGACGCCACCTTGGGCACCCGGGTGATCGACACCCCTGCCGGCGAGATCGATCTGGATGGCGAATGGCAGTGGCGTCCGGTGTACCCGACCTTGTCGGAGACACTGGGGGAGGAAATCACCCCCGACACCGCTGCGGAGCGGTTGCGCGTGATCGCCGATGCCCACGATGTCGAGTACGACCCCGCTTGGCCGGCCCAGAAGCTGGTCATGGAGTTGTTCGGTGAGCTGGTGGAACCCCACCTGTTGCAGCCGACCTTCGTGTGCGACTATCCGCCGATCGCCCAACCGCTGGCCCGTGAGCATCGCAGCGATTCGAACCTCATCGAGGCCTGGGACCTGATCATCGGTGGCGTGGAGCGTGGCACGGGTTTCTCTGAGCTCATCGACCCGGTGATTCAGCGGGAGCGCCTGGTTGCCCAGTCATTGAAGGCAGCCGCCGGTGATCCCGAAGCGATGCAACTGGACGAGGACTTCCTGGCGGCGCTGGAGTTCGGCGCACCGCCCATGGGCGGCATGGGGCTGGGCGTGGATCGGCTGTTGATGCTGCTCACCGGAGCCGGCATTCGGGAGACGATCCTGTTCCCGCTGCTGAAGCCGCAGGGCTGAGGTACTCCTCCCGCGCGGCCGGGATCGACGGGCGTGAGCGGTGCTACTTCCACAAAGTGGCGATGCCGAACGAGGCCGCCATCAGCCCCATGCCGATGATGACATTCCAGCCGCCCAGGTCGGTGAGGTACGGAACGGTGATGCTCGCGGCGACGCTGATGTAGTACACGACCAGCCAGAGCACCCCCAGCAGACCGACGGTGATGAAGGTCGGCGGTACCCACTGGCGGCTGTCGGGAGCCTCCACCTTGTCCCTGCCGGCGGCACGCTGGGCGGCGCGCAGCTTGTTGGCCTTCTTCAGCGCCGCCGACGCTTCCTTCTGGAGCCGGCCGGCGGTGTCCTGGGCTGAGGCGGCCGCATTGGCGGCCTTCTCGGCTCGTGCGTTGGCCTGATCTGTCGGGTCCTTCAACACAGCATCGTTGGCCTCATCGGCTGCGGCCTGCAGCTTGTCGGCGACCTCCTGGGCCTTGTCCGCCTTCCGCTGCAGTGCGGTGGCTTCCTTGATGGCCTTCTGGGTCTCCTTCTCCGCTTGGGCACCCTTCTTCATGTCGGCGCGACGCGCCTCGGCCTCGGCCTTCTGGCGCTCCTTGACGGCCTTCTGGCGGTCCTTCTCGGCCTGCACCGGGTCAGGTCGGCGCGACGGCTTGGTCGGCTCCTCGGCGGGCGCGGGGGCGTCCTCGGCGGGCGCGGCGGCATCCTCGGCGTCGTCGAGCACCTCGGGGGTGGAATCGTCGGCCACGTCGTCTACGGCGTCGTCGGACTGGGTCGTGGACTTCGGGCTCTTAGCTTCGGGCACCGGTCGCTCCTTGTTGAGATCACGCTGAACCGTCCAACAGGATATCCGAGCCCGGACCAGACCACTGCCACGTCGCTCAGTGAGGGAGAATGAACCCCATGGCGCGCATCCTGGTGATCGACAACTACGACTCGTTCGTCTACAACCTCGTGCAGTACCTGTCGCAGATCGGGGCTGAGGTCGAGGTGTGGCGCAACGACGATGAGCGCTTCGCCGAGACGTCCTGGGCCGATGGTTTCGACGGCATTCTGCTCTCACCGGGTCCGGGTACTCCCGAAGGCGCCGGGGTGTGCATTGACGTGGTTCGCAGCCAAGCCGGCAGGCGTCCCATCTTCGGCGTGTGCCTGGGACTGCAATCGATCTCGGTGGCTTTCGGCGGCGTTGTTGATCGCGCGCCGGAGTTGCTGCACGGCAAGACCTCCCTGGTGCACCATGACGGACGCGGCGTCTTCGCCGGCCTGCCCAATCCGTTCACCGCCACCCGCTACCACTCGCTGGCTTTGGACCCCACAACGGTTCCCACGGAACTGGAGGTCAGCGCCACCACCGACTCGGGAGTGATCATGGCGGTGCGCCATCGGACGCTGCCGGTGGAGAGCGTGCAATTCCACCCGGAGTCGGTCCTCACCGAGGGCGGCTATCAGATGCTGGCCAACTGGCTGGTCACCTGTGGCGACACCGAAGCGCCGACGCGCGCGGCCGGCTTGACCCCGCTGATGGCGCTCGGCGGCTGACTGGCGTGCGCCTGGCCTAGGCCGTCGGTGACGCCGATGGTGATGGGCTGGGGATCGGCTCGACCGCGATCCACAACGTGATCGCAGTGGTGCGCGACACCACCGTGCCCGGTGACGGGTTCTGCTTGAATACCAACCCCGGGGTTTCGGTGCTGGATTCCTGCTCCTTGAACGTCACCGTGAATCCGGCATCGTTGGCGACCTGCTCGGCTTGGGCCTGGTCGTAGCCTTTGAAGTTCGGCACCGGTGACTTGCCGGTGGCGTAGTACACGGTGATATCGGTGTCCACCGGCACTGCCTGCCCTTCGGCGGGAGTGATGCTGGTCACCTCTTTGGCCTTGGCTGAGACGTCCTCATTGGGATCGGCCAACTTGTGCACATTGGTGAAGCCGAGGTCGCTGAGCTGCTGCATCACCAAGTCGACCTTCTGACCCTTCAATCCGAACGGGATCGTCGCTTTGGTCGGCCCGGTGTTGACCTGGATGGTCACCGTGGTGTTGATCGGCACCTGGGCACCGGACTGCGGGTTCTGATCGGTCACCTGATTGCGCGTGCCATCGTCCGGCCCGGCGACGGAGACCACATTCACTTGGAGTTGGCTGTCGGTCAGGATCTGGGTGGCCTCGGCCGGACTGCGGTACAGCACCGAGGGGACGGCGACCATGTCAGAGCCACTATTCGCCCGCACCACGAAGAAGATGCCGGTACCGATGGCAACCACGGCCAGGGCGACCAGGAAGGCGATCAGACCGATGCGTCGCTTGGGCTCGGGCACCTCCTCCGGCGGCAGCGCCGGCAGCGGGCTGGCTGTCGTCATGACGGCAGTGGCATCGGTGGACGCCGGCATGGCGGCCGCTACCGGAACCGGTCGGGCGAGCACCTCTTGGCCGGCCAGCAGCCGTCCGATGTCGGCGCTCATCGCCGAAGCCGTTTGGTAGCGATCGGCCGGGTCCTTGGCCAACGCCTTGAGCACGATGTTGTCCATGTCCGGGGTGATCATGGCGTCCAGGTGACTGGGCGGCACCGGGTTTTCCCGCACATGCTGGTAAGCCACACTCACCGGCGAATCGCCCTGGAACGGCGGACGCCCAGTCAGCAGTTCGTAGAGCAGACAGCCGGCGGAGTAGATGTCGCTGCGGGCGTCCACGGTTTCACCGCGGGCCTGTTCGGGAGACAGATATTGGGCGGTTCCGATCACCGCAGCGGTCTGCGTCATGGTGGCTGACGTGTCGGCCACTGCGCGCGCGATCCCGAAGTCCATGACCTTGATCTCGCCCTCGGGGGTGAGCATCACATTGGCCGGCTTGATGTCGCGATGCACGATGCCGGCCTTGTGGCTGTAGGCCAGCGCATCCAGGACGCCCTTGGCGAAGGCCAACGCCTTGGTGGGCTGAATCTGACGACCGGTACGCAGCAGGTCGCGCAGGGTGTGGCCCTCGACCAGCTCCATGACGATGTAGGGCACCTTCACACCGGTGGCCGGGTCGGCCGCGTCGCCGGTGTCGTAGACGGCCACGATGTTGGGATGGTTCAGCGCACCTGCCGACTTGGCCTCGCGGCGGAAGCGTTCCTGGAAGGTGGGGTCGGACGCCAAGTCGACGCGAAGCTGCTTGATCGCCACTTCACGACTCAGCAGCAGGTCCTTGGCTCGCCGGACTTCTGCCATGCCACCACGTCCAAGCGTCGCTCCCAGTTGGTAGCGTCCGCTGAGGATCCTTGGCTCATCGGTCATCGCCTAATTCCTTTCCGCCCCGCGGTGCCGTGGGGTGATTCAGCGGCGCAACGGCTCCATTGTTGCCGATTGTGGGGCACTTTCGCTCCTTGCTTCATCGAAGTGCCTCGATCACAGATTTCGCGATCGGGGCCGAGATCCGTCCGCCTGCGATTTCGGAGGCCGAGATCTCGGCATCCTCGACGAAGACGCAGACGGCAATGTGGGGGTCATCAGCCCAGGCTGTGAACCAGGCGTAGGGGTTGCGTTTGTAGTCGGAGTTCGCGGTGCCGGTCTTGCCGCCGACGGTGACGCCGGAGATCTTGGCCCGATAGCCGGTACCGCTCTGCACTACCTTGACCATCATTTTGCGCAGCTCGGCGGCGGTGCTGTTGCTGATCGCCTTGCTCCACTGTTTGGGCGTGGCCTGGCTGGTGACGCGCAGGTCGGCATCCAATACCTGGTCGACGATGTAGGGCTGCATGATCACGCCGTCGTTGGCGACGGCCGCCGAGACCAGCGCCATCTGCAGCGGAGTGGCGGCCACCTCGTACTCGCCGATGGCGGTCATGGCGGTCTGTGCTGCGTCCAGGTCATCGGGGTAGACACTGGCCACCGACCCGATGTCGGCCAAGAACTTGGTGCCGAAACCGAACTTCTCGGCTTGAGTCCGCAGTGCGTCTTGGCCGAGATCCACGCCGAGCCGGGCGTAGGCGGGATTGCAGGAGACCATCAACGCCTGGGTGAGCGTGATCTCCTTGCCGCCGCAGTTCTCCGAGATGGACTTGGTCGACCCGGGTAGCCGGTAGGAGGTGGCGTTCACCGGGGAGTCTGCGCTCATGCCTGCTTCCAGGGCGGCAGCACTGGTGACCAGCTTGAAGGTCGAGCCCGGCGGATAGATCTCTCGGGTGGCTCGATTCGACAACGGCTTGGTCGAGTCGGTGTTGAGCTTCTTCCACGCCTTCTGTGAGGCCTGCAGATCGTGGGTGGCGAGGTCATCGGGGTTGTAACTCGGTGAGGTCACCAGGGCTTTGATGGCGCCGGTCGTGTAGTCGATGGCCACCACCGCACCTTTGCGCCCGGCCAGGCCCTTCCAGGCCGCCTTCTGGGCTTTGGCGCTGAGGGTGGTCTCCACGGTGCCACCCTTGGTGCTGGCCCCGGAGGCCAATTCGATCAGGCGCGACAGGAACTGCGAACTGTCCTGGCCGGCCAATTCCGCGGAGAAGGACGATTCCAGCGCCGAAGCGCCATAGAGATAGGAGTAGTAGCCGGTGACCGGCGCATACAGTTCGCCGGCGGGATAGGAGCGCTGGTAGCGGTACTGGTCATCGACCGGCGTGGACTTCGCGATCGGTGTGTTGCCGACCATGATCGGCCCCCGGTCCTGACCGAAGCGGGCATCGGTGACTCGACGGTTCTCCGGACGGTCATTGAAGTACGGGGCCTGCGCCAGATAGGCGATGCTCAGATTGATCATGAGCGCCAGCGTCATCAGCATCGACACCAGCGCCACAGCGCGGATCGGCCGGTTCATTCGGGATCCTCCGGCCGTTCGATGATGTCGGTGATCGATTCATCGTGGGGGATCTGAGTCGTCGTCGCCGGAGCATCGTCGGTATCGACCGATGGCACCATGGCGGTTTCCTCCTCAGCTGTGGATGCAGCGTCGGCGTGCACCAGCGGAGCGTCCGCATCGGGAGTCGACACCTGTGGCGCCGCTGGTGCCGGTGCTGCACTTGCCAGTGAACCAACCTCGATCAACTCGGTGGTGTCACCTTCCAGCGAGGCGACCGGCATGGTGGCGATATTCACTGCCGGGCGGCGTACCTGGTGAGTGATCACCAGCAGCAGGGCCACCATGATCCAGTTGGCCACCAGCGAGGAGCCGCCTTGCGACATGAACGGTGTGGTCAATCCGGTCAGCGGCAGCAGCCGGGTGACGCCGCCGAGAATGGCGAAGACCTGGACGGCGAAGACGAAGGACAGCCCGGTGGCCAGCAGCTTGCCGAAGGGGTCGCGGGCGCCCAAGGCGGCCCGGAATCCGCGGGCCACGATGAGCCCGTAGATCAGGATGATTGCCAACAGGCCGGTGACGCCGAGTTCCTCACCCAAGGCGGCACCGATGAAGTCGGTCTTGGCCAGCGGGGTCAGGTTCGGTCGACCCAGCCCCCAGCCGGTACCGAAGATGCCGCCCCAGGCGATTCCGAATTGTGCCTGGATCACCTGATAGTTGCGGTCGTAGTCGGAGAACGGGTCCAACCAGGCCGAGACGCGGGTCTGCACATGGCCGAAGGCGAAGTAGGCGCCCACGGCCCCGATCAGGAACAGGCCGGTTCCCAGGATCGCCCAACTGGGCCGTTCGGTGGCGACGTAGAGCATCACCACGAACAGGCCGAAGAACAGCAGCGAGGTGCCCAGATCCTTCTGGAAGATCAGGACGGCCAGGCTGGCCAGCCACATCACCACGATTGGGCCCAAGTCGCGAGGGCGGGGCAGATCGATGCCCAGGACGCGTCCGCTGGCCTTCTTCAACACCTCGCGCTTCTCCACCAGATAGGACGCGAAGGCGACGGTCAGGACGAGCTTGGCGACCTCGGCGGGCTGGAAGCTGTACGGGCCGACGTGGATCCAGATCTGGGCGCCGTTCTTGTCCAGGCCGAGGCCGGGCACCATCGGCAGCAGCAGCAGGGTTATGCCGGCGAGGAACAGCAGATAGGGGTAGCGCTGCAGGACGCGATAGTCGCGCAGCAGCACGATCACCGTGATACAGACCGCTGCCGCGACGAACAGCCATACGAGCTGCAACTCCGCACTATGTGGCGCTTTGGTGTCGCTGAGGTCGAGGCGGTGGATCATGGCCAGGCCCATGCCGTTGAGCAGCATGACCATCGGCAGAATCAACGGGTCGGCGTAGGGAAGCCGCCAGCGGATGACCAGATGCACGGTGATCGCCACGCCGCCCAGGGCCGCCAGAGCCCACGGCCACTGCGGCGGCAGCTCGTGATAGCGGTCCAGATGGGTCAGGACGTATCCGGCCATGGCCAAGGCGATGGCGAAGGCCAACATGAAGGCTTCGACACCGCGTCGTTTGCGATAACCGACTATCGGTTCCATCAGCAGTCCACGGACGCCGTCGGGGTTGCCGTCGGTGACGGGTCGGCAGAGACTTCAGCGGAGGCCGTACTGGTCGGACCCGTCGGTGAGATCGAAGGCGAAGGCGAGGGCGAGGCCGTTGCGCTGTTGCGTATCTGGACGCATTCGGCTGCCTTTTCCTGCAGCATCACCAGGGTTGCGCGGGCACCGTCCAGGGATGACGCCGGGATGGTCTGCTGGACCTGCTCCTGGTAGTAGATAGGCAGGTCGGAGATCAGCGTTGCGTCCGGTTGCACCAGGTGGGACAGCGGCAGGCCGAAGGTCGGTTCGGGGATGCCCTGGTAGATGCCCAGGTATTGGTCGTGAGGTCCGACGTAGTACTGCTCCTGGGTGTAGGAGTACCACAGGAATCCGCTGCCACCGATGACGAGTATTGGCACCAGGACCGCAGCCAGGATCTTCAGCCAGGCGAAGCCGTGACGTTTGGTGGTCGGCGAATAGCGAGCCACCTCGCCCTCGACGGGTGCGGCTTGGATGGTAGGAACCTGATCGGCCACCTTCTGCACCAGGGTGGATTCGGCGTTGAAGTTCGCCACGTCGATGAGTTCGGCTGCTCCCAGGATCTGGGGTTCACCCTCGGCTTCGCCGTCGACGACGTCGGCGATGATGATGGTGATGTTGTCCAGGCCGCCTTCAAGGTGCGCCACCCGAATCATGGCGTCCATGACGTCTTGGCGCTCGCCGGAGATGCGGGCTGCAATCACATCGTCAGTGACCAGGCCGCACAGGCCGTCGGAGCACAGCAGCAGCCGATCGCCGACCTGCACGTCCAGCAGCGCTACGTCCGGGGTGTGCTGGGGTTGGCCGTTGATGACTTTGAGGATCAAGGAGCGGTGCGGATGCTCCAGGGCCTCGGCCTCGGTGATCTTGCCCTCGTCAATCAAACTCTGCACCCAGGAGTGGTCGCGCGAGAGCCGGGTGAGCTCGCGGTCGCGGTACCGATAGGCGCGGGAGTCGCCGATGTTGGCCAGCGCCAACTGCTCGCCGTCGAACATGAGCACACAGGCGGTCGAACCCATGCCATCCAGGGACGGATCGGTGTCGACCAACTCGTTGATCAGATCGGAGGCGTCACTGATTGCGGTGGTCATCGCCGACAGCATGTCCTCGCCGCCGGGATGTTCGCTGTCGGCCTTGGCGAGCTGGTCCACTGCGATCGCCGAGGCGAGATCGCCGGCGGCCGCGCCACCCATGCCGTCGGCAACGGCCAACATGGTGGGGGACACATACGCCGAGTCCTGATTGTTCTTGCGAACCAGACCGATCTCGGAATGGGCGAGGTATCGCAGCGCCAAGGTCATCTATTTCTCCACACTCATCAGGGTGCGTCCGATGCGGAGGGTGTCACCGAGCCCGAAGGCGGTCGCTGCGGTGAGTCGATGTTCGTTCACGAAGGTGCCGTTGGTGGAACCGAGATCCTCTACCTGGTAGCCGGCGGTGGTCAGCACCAGCCGGGCATGGTGGGTTGAGACGTAGTCGTCGTCGAGGATCAACTGGCAGTCGGTGCCTCGGCCGATCAGGACGCCACCGGCCAGAGGAATCACCATGCCGGCTTGGCGGCCGTGGGTCACCTTCAACTTGGTCGGTAGTTGCTTGGCCACCTTGCGGGACAGGCGCTCCTGCTGTCCGGGCGGTGCTCCGGCGTCCAGAGTGGCTTGAGCGAGTTCGACGGCGGGCACCTTGCGTCCGAAAAGGTCGGTTCGGATCACGTTCGCCACGAACGCGATGAACAGCCACAGCAGTGCCAGGAAGCCCAGCTTGAGGCCGAGGACGACCAGATCGGACATCAGCTATCGCCCACCGGGGAGAGGATCGTCAGGTGGGTGGAGCCGATGTCGATGCGGCTGCCCTGGGTGAGCATGGCCTGCCGGGTGCGCACCCCGTCGACGGTGATGCCGTTGGTGGAGCCCAGGTCTTCCACGCTGACGCTGACACCGGTATCGGTCTGAACCACTTTGACTTGGGCATGGAGCCGGGAGACGCCCGGATCGTTGATCCGTAGGTCGGCTTCGCTGCCGCGTCCGATGGTGAGCCCCGGCGGGGTGAGCGGGTGCCGTACACCATTCACTTCGATGACCAGGGTCGCCGGACGGCTGGACGGCTTGGCCGGTGCGGCTGCGTCGACTACTCCGGCGACGGCGTTGGAGTCGACGGTGAAACGCCCGATGGGAAGGGCGGCATTCAGTTGGTAGTCGATGGTGATGGGGCCGTTGAAGATGTAGCCCTTCTCGGCGGCGTAAGTCATCAGCTGCTTGCCGATCTCGGCGTTGAGCGTCTGGCTGTAGGGCATGAGTCGGTCGTAGTCGTGCTGGGACAGCCCGATGGTGAAGGTATTAGGTACCAACGTACGGTCACGACTGAGCAAGGTGATCTCTGAATCCAGCTCACGCTGAAGCCGTGCGGTGATCTCCACCGGCTGCACATCGCCCTTGAAAGCGCGCGCGAAAACATTGCCGACGACGTTCTCGAGTCCCTTCTCGACTTTGTCGAAGACTCCCATGCGCCCCTCCTGCACCTGTGGCTGCGGCCCAAGCCTATCTATGGACCATCCATCCACCATATGTGCGCCACCCGCGCGCCTCCGGGTCTGAACCCGTGCCGGAGGTTTTCGCACTTGTGGTCGTCGCGTCAAACCCGCCCTGGGTGACCGCTTCTGTGACGAGTCGGTGCGTCGCTCCAAGAACGTGCGCTCGACCGAGCTGGGGACGCTGTCCGGTTTGGGGGCGGACGGGGGCGCTGTGGTAGCCTCTTTCGGCTGGCTCTACGGAGTTTGCGCGCGAGTGGCGGAATGGCAGACGCGCACGGTTCAGGTCCGTGTGTCCGAAAGGACGTGGAGGTTCAACTCCTCTCTCGCGCACCACATCAGAAGGCCTCGTGGCTGGGGATGACCCCCGGTTACGAGGCCTTCTGGCGTAGCCCGCAGCGCTTCGTCGAGGGTCATACCGAAAGCGGGGGAGGTCGCAGCGAGAGCTCAGGTGAGTGATCGCGCGGGGGATTGGCTTTGGCCAGGGCAGCGTGGCTGGGGTCAGATCGTCGCCGCCTGGGTGGGGCGGGTGAGGGTGCCGTCGGTGGCATGTTCGGCGACGAAGGCGGCGCTGCGCGCCGACAGCGCCATGATCGTGAGCGCCGGCCCGACCGTGCTCCCGCTGACGAAGGACGCCGCGTCGGGCACGAACACGTTCGGGGCGTCCCAGAGCTGATTGACCCCATTGACCACCGACATTGCTGGATCGTTGCCCATCCGCGCGCCACCGGTCTCGTGGATGGCGGCACCGAGCACGATCGACAGTTTGATGCCTTGCTTGAAGATCGCTCGCTGCAGCGGGTTGAAATCGGGCCACACCTTGGGCGATTCCAGTCCTGCGGCCGAGCCGATGAAGTTGACCCGCAAGCCGGCTTCGTCGGCCATCTCGCGCAGCACCCCCATCGTGCGCTGCAACAGCTTGCGGTCGTTCTCGCCCATCGACAGGTCAATGAACGGTAGCGGCAGGCCCCACTTGTCCTTGCGGGAACTGAGCCGGACGTGATTGTCGAAGCGAGCCAGCATCTCGCCGGAGCCGCCGAGGCCGAATGCGGCACCATGGCCGTCCGGGACCGGGAAGCGGCCACCCAGACCCTGGAAGGAGATGCCCCGTTTGAAGCCGGCATCCTGCTCGGTGTCGAGGTTCTCGTAGCGCGGAATCAGAATGCCGCCTGGTACGCCGTAGAAGGGGTCTGCGGGCACATTGTCGGCCGGATCCCACACCCCGGGGAACCTCGGCGCGTCGAAGAAGCCGACGCTGATCGTCTGGTCCATGAAGTAGTGCCCCAGGATGCCCGAGGAGTTACCCAGGCCGTTCGGGTGGCGGCTCGAGCCGGAGTTCAGCAGCAGTCGGATCGACTCGATAGTTGAGGCGCACACCACCACCGCATCGGCGAAGACGCGGTGCTCGCGCCGGGTGTTGCGATCAACGAAGATCGCTCCGGTTGCCAGGCCGGTGGTGTCATCGGTGGTGATGTGCACCACTTCGGCCTCGGTGCGGATGGTGAGCCGACCGGTTTGCTTGGCATCGGCGATCCCTGGGGGCACTCGGTCAAGGAAGGGGGCCTGGACCCGCCAGGAGATCACCTTTCGCTCAGGCCAGCGTCCCTCGATCTTCTCTTTGAAGTCACGCTCGACTCTGGTGAGGAAGCCCGGACCGCGGTAGCTGCCATCTGGCGGATGCACCAGGCCATCGGCGTCGCCGTAGACGCCCACCGATGTCTCGACCCGCTCGTACCACGGCTCCAGGTCGGCGTAGCTGATCGGCCAGTCCGAGCCGTAGCCGTCCAAGCTGGCGGCGTGGAAGTCGACATCCGACATCCGCTGCAGCACTCGCCCGTAGCTGTGCATCCGTCCACCGAGGAGCTTGCTGCGCACCCACAGATAGGGGTGGTTCAGCGGGTGGGTGTAGGGGTCCTCGAAGTCGTTGACCAGGAACCGGCTCGAGGCCGGGCTGAAGTACGGTCGGCACGCCTGCCGGAACTGTCCGGACGCCATCGCCTTCGCGCGGGGCACGAGATCCATGCCCATCACTGCCGGCTTCTTGTGCACCGGCGGGATGAAGTCCTCCTCACGAACCTCACGGCCCGCGTCGAGCAGCAGCACCTCCAAACCGCGCTCGGTAAGTTCCTTGACCGCGGTGCTGCCGCCGGGACCGGATCCGATCACGATCGCATCGAATCTGCGCTCCACATTAGCCATGGCTCCTCCTCGAACCGCTTAGATGGTGATGGTCCGAGTGCGTTCGCCGCCGAACGGCACTGGGATGTAGGCCACCCGGATCTTCAGCCGCAGGGTGACGTCGTGGTCGCCGGTCGGCAGCCCCCCGTTGAGCCAGCGGACGGTCAGTGGGGTGCCGTACTCCCACCGGTAGCTGGTGACGGTGGTGGCCTCGTCGAGAGTGAACCAGTCGGTGCCGTTCGGCGAGATGCGGAGCTCTGCTGGTGCGACATCGCAGCCGTCGACGACGACTTCGACGGCGTGCACCATCGACAGCGGGATGCCGCGGTAGTAGGTGATCAGAGTCGCCAACTGAAAAGCAGTGGAGCCATTCTCAGTGGTGACATTGCGGGCGGAGTTCTCGGTGAAGACGTAACTGTCGAACACGGCGTCACTTCCCGTCGTTGAGGTGAGCGGCGAGCATGGCCTGGTGGGCGCGAACCTGGCCGACATCGTCGACCGGTGCATCGATCGGGGCGAAGCGGTTGCCTTCGTACTCGCTGGCGATGTAGCCGTCATAGCCCACGTGGTTCAGGCGGGTGAGAATCGCCGGGGTGTCGATGGAGTACTCGGTGCCGTCGGGCAGCATTTCGTAGAACTTGCCGTGGATGTGGCGGAGGTAGTCGATGTGCTCGTCCAGAACGCTGAGTGCAGTGTTCTCGTACCCAGTCGAGAAGAAGGCGTACTCCGGGTCCACCGGAGCACGGAACAGGCTGGTGAGTTCTGGCGGGAAGCTCATTCCGTGGTCGCTGCCGTCGGCGAAGATCCGCAAGGTGTCGCCATTGGCGGCGTACAACTCGTCGATCTTCTCAGCGACGGCTGCGGTGAGCCCGATGCTGCGGAAGTAGTTGGTTGAAACCCGCGGATGCCGCTGGCAGAAGATGCCCAGGTCGATGACCAAGCCGAGGTACTCGGACTGAGCCTTGGTCATCATCTCGATCCAGCGCTGGGTCAAGGTGCCCTGGAAGCTCATGCCGGCGTGGATCTCCAGCGCCATCGTCACTCCGATGCTCTCCGCATACGGAAGTGTGGCCAGGGTCACCTCCGGTGAGGTGTCCGAGACCAGCCGGACCAGGCTGAAACCCAGTCGTTTGCTGACATCGAGATCGCGCTTGAGTAGTTCCACTTGTTCGGGGAGGCGCAAGGTGCGATTGCGGTACAGCGTGGAGTTGATGAAGATGTCGTTGCAGACCGGCACCAGGCCGGACGCATCCAACCCGCGCCGCCAGGCGCTGATGGTCTCCTCGCTGGGGAACGGCGTGCCGGGGATCATCTGATCACTGATCAGTTCCACCCCTTGGGCGCCGGTGTCGGCAATGAACGACAACACGCCGGCAAGGTCGAGACGGCCTCGGGCGTAGGAATCCTGCAGGCTGTAGCAACTCACCGCGGTCTTGATCTGGCTCATGACAGGTCTTCTTCCTCAGGCCGGAACAATGTCGGCGGCGGGAGTGCGTGCGGAGTCGGCGGCACCGATGATGCCCGCGTCGTTGCCGAGCTTCGCGGTCAGGATCTGAAGCTCGCCGCGATGGCCGCGTCCTGACAGGTTCTTCACGAAGTACTCGCGAGCCGTGGGCAGGATGAGGTCACCGGCGACGCCGGTGATGCCCCCACCAATGACGACCAGCTCGGGATCGGTGACCGCTGCCAAGGTTGCGATACCCAGGCCGAGGTAGCGTCCGAACTGGTGCAGCAAGCCCAATGCTGCTTGGTCGCCGAGCCGAGCCGCCGCAGTGACGTGGGCTCCGGTGAGTGGCTTGCCACCGGCCTGGTCCAGCATGGGCTTGGCCGCGGTAGCAAACTCGCGGGCGAAGCGCTGTGCGTCCCGGGCCAGTGCGGTACCGGAGGCGTAGGCCTCCCAGCAGCCGCGTTGTCCGCAGCCGCAAGCCTCGCCGTCGGGTACGACCTTCACATGGCCGAGTTCGGCACCGGCGCCGAAGGCACCGCGAACGAGGTCACCGCCGGTGATGATCGCTCCGCCCAAGCCAGTGCCGAGCGTCAGCATGACCACGTCGGCTTTGCCCTGGCCGTTGCCGAACCGGTATTCGGCCCAGGCGGCGGCGTTCGCGTCGTTCTCGATGATGACCGGGTGCCCGATCAAGCGTTCGAGCCGATCTGCCAAGGGATGGTTGCGCCAAGCGATGTTCGGCGCAAACAGCATTTCGCGTCGGTTGGCGCTGACGAAGCCAGCTGCAGCAATACCGATGCCGACCACGTCGTGGGTTTGCATGAGTTCGGTCACCACGTCGGCGACATCGGTCTCGATCTGAGCAGGATCGGTCGGGTCGGTGGCGCGTCGGGCATTGGCCACGATGGTGCCCGTGCTGGTGACCACTCCGGCCACGATGTTGGTGCCACCGATGTCGACGCCGATAGTGAGGCTCACCTCAGGCCTCCATTCCGGGCTGCGCGGTCTGGCTGAAGGCGGCGTCGAAGGACGTGGTCGGCGGATCGAAGAGGTTGGCGCGGACATAGTCGAGCGCCTGCTTGGCACCCCGAAGCCGATCCATGCCGGCGTCCTCCCATTCGATCGAGATCGGACCGGCGTAGCCGATCGCGTTGAGAGTGCGGAAGCAGCGTTCCCAGGGCACATCGCCGTTGCCGGTGGACACGAAGGTCCAGCCCCGTCGCGGGTCTCCCCAGGGAAGATGGCTGGACATTCGGCCGTTGCGGCCGTTGCCGGTGGCCAGCTTCGTGTCCTTGCAGTCCACGTGATAGATCTGATCGGCGAAGTCGACAAGGAACCCGGCCGGGTCGATCTCCTGCCACATCATGTGGGAGGGGTCCCAGTTCAGGCCGAACGCCGCTCGGTGGTTGATCGCCTCCAGGGTGAGCTTGGTGGTCCAGTAGTCGTAGGCGATCTCGGAGGGATGCACTTCGTGGGCGAACCTCACGCCTTCGGCGTCGAACACATCCAGGATGGGGTTCCACCGGTTTGCGAAGTCGGTGTACCCCTCATCAATGACGCTGTCGGGCACTGGTGGGAACATCGCCACGTACTGCCAGATCTTCGAGCCGGTGAAGCCCACCACGGTGTCGACGCCGAGCTTGCGGGCAGCGATGGCGGTCAGCTTCATCTCTTCGGCCGCGCGTTGCCGCACACCTTCGGCTTCACCGTCGCCCCAGACCTGGTCGGAGACCATGTCGCGGTGCCGGAAGTCGATCGGGTCGTCGCAGACCGCCTGACCTTTGAGGTGGTTGCTGATCGCCCACACCCCGAGTCCGTAGCGCTCTAGGGTGGCCTTCTTTTCGGCCACGTAGGTGTAGTCCGCTGCAGCGCGGTAGACGTCGAGATGGTCACCCCAACAGGCGATCTCCAATCCGTCGTAGCCCCACTGTGAGGCGTATTTGCATACCTGCTCAAATGGCAGGTCGGCCCACTGGCCGGTGAATAACGTGACCGGACGGGTCATCGCAGATCCTCCACACTCGTCTCGTCCTCGAGACGTCCAGGCCCGCCGACCGACGTGATCCGTTACGGGCGCAACATGGCAAGTACGCATGTACTTATGCACACAATATGCACAAGTGGTGGTGGAGGCAACACTTCGCCTAGAACTGGCTCTCTCTGGTGTGAAGCTGGTCGACGCGATCGGGTGCACCCAGTGGTCCCCAGGCTGACAGGAACGTCTGGGAGAAGAGGGCGTCGCGCACCATGGTCAAGGCTCCGAGGACCTCCTCGAAGTGATCGGACCGGCCTTGGCGCAGTTCGAGCTGGCGGACCGACGCGGAGAGTGCGACGGCATACAGAGTCCGGCTCATGGCACCGTGAAAGAGCTGGCTCGACGCCAGCGCGTTGCCGCCGATCACGACTCGGCGCGGGTTGAACCAGGTGACGATGGCGGCCAGCACTCTGCCCAAGGCATCGGCGGCGCGCAGTACGATCTCCGCCGCAGGAATATCCCCGGATTCCGCAGCGTCGACGATGGCGTCGAGATCGACTTCTGCTTGGTCCTTCGCTGCGAGGACGGTTGGACGCCCCTGGGCGATCGCCTTGTGGGCGTCCGCTTCGACGGCCCATGCGCCAGCGAAAGCGTCGAGGCAGCCGAGGCGTCCGCACATGCAGATGCGTTCGGAATCGGGCTGGACCACGATGTGATTGGTCTCCCCAGCAATCCAGTCCGCACCTCGGTGGACTTTGCCGTCGGAGACAATTCCGCTGCCGACGCCCAGTTCCATCCTGATGGCGATGAGGTCATCAGGGGCACCCGGCTCCGCGGCTGCCCCCAGTGCCATGAGGTTGGACAGCGACTCCACCCACACCGGGGTGTTGAGGCGGCGCACGAACCACCGACGGACGTCGAAATCCCGGGGCCAGCGCTGTCCGGCAACGGTCGGCGTCACGGGATCAGCGCTGCGTCCGGTGAAGAAGTCGACCGGAGCCAGCATCCCGATTCCCACACCCCACAAGGGCAGGGGCTCGTCGGCGAGCAGTGCCTCCATCTCTTGGGCCATGCGCTCGCAGGTCTCCTCAGGGCCTGAATAGGGCCAGTCCACGATGTGATCGGCAATGGGCTTGAGGCGTAGATCGGCGAGGACGACGCGCAGTTGGTTCGCTCCGATGATGCCGACGAGCAGGCGGGCGGCATCGGGGTTGACCTCCCAGACTTCTGCGGCTCTGCCGCCTCGCGACCGCAGCTCGCCGGACGGCTGGATCAGGCCGAGTGTTTCGGCGGCTTGAATGCGCAGGGTGATGACGTTGCGGCCAAGGCCGGCGGCGTCGGCGAGCTCGGGGCGGGTCTGGGCCTCGCCGGAGCGGATCAAACGGAGCACCTCGGAGACCTGCGCCCAAGGTTCCTGCGGGGAGATCGGGGGCACCTGTGCCTGCCTTCTGAGTTGGTGATCCATGTGATCATAGCGAGGCATTGACTTGCGCATGTTGTGTGCATAAGATGCGCAGAGTTCTGATTCTACGAATCGTAAGACTGGCCCTGGAAGGACTTCAATGACGAAACTTCGTATCGGAATCATCGGCTTAGGTTTTATAGGAACCCAGAAGCACCTCGTGGGCCTGTCCCAGCATCTCGACAAGTGCGAGATCGTCGGGTTCTGCGACTTGGACGTGCAACGGGCTCAAGAAGCCAAGGACAGCCATGGTTCTGCCGACTCCTACGTGACGACCGACTACCGCGAACTGCTCGCAGATCCGTCGATCGACGTGATCCACGTGTGCACCTGGAACGTCACTCACTGCGAGATCACCTGTGCCGCCCTCGAAGCCGGCAAGCATGTGCTGGTTGAGAAGCCGATGGCCGTCACCGGCGCCGAGGCGCGCCAAATGGTGGAGACCGCCGAACGCACCGGCAAGAAGCTGTCGGTCGGCTTCCAGTACCGCTTCCGCAAGGAATCGCAGTTCCTGCGCAAGGCCGTCGATGAGGGCCGGCTCGGCGAGATCTACGCAGCCAAAGCCCACGCCGTCCGCCGCAAGGGCGTGCCGATCTGGGGCGTCTTCACCGACAAGTCCAAGCAGGGCGGCGGTCCGCTGATCGACCTGGGTGGACACGCCATCGACCTGGCACTGTGGTACATGGATAACTACGACGTCGAGTCGGTCACCGGAGTCGTCAACTTCAAGCTCGGCGACAAGCCGGAGGGCAACATGGTCGGTCCTTGGGACCCGGCGACGTACAGCGTGGAGGACTCCGCGTTCGGGTTCGTCAAGTTCACCAACGGCGCATCGTTGTTCGTTGAGGCCGCCTGGGCGCTGAACGTTCAGGACTCACGCGAGGGATGCGTCACGCTCTGCGGCACCGACGGCGGTGCCGACACGGTTCAGGCCAAGACCGGAGCCGACCTGGTCGTCACCCTCAACAACGTTCAGGGCGGCGATTTGGTCAAGACCCAGCCTGAGGTCGGTGCTGCCTACTTCGGAGCCGGCGGCGGTGCGATGAACGGCTTCGCCTACATGGGCGGCCTGGAGGCGGAATCCTGGCTCGACGCGATCGCCAACGACACCGAGCCCTACGTGAAGGCCGAGCAGGCCTGCGTGGTGACCGAGATCCTCGACGCGATCTACACCTCAGCGCGGACCGGTCAGCCGGTCGTGTTCACCCCCAACAACTGAAAATAGTCGGAGCGGAAAGCTCCGACGGCCCTGAGGCTGCCTTCGGGCACCCACCTGCGTCCTGGTGGAGACAGGACGCAGGTGGGGCCTCAAACGGTACCGGCGCCGCCGGTGCCGGCTGGCAAAGCCAGCAAACACAGTGTTGTGTTAGTGAAAAGGAATTGGAAATGGCAGAGCAGACTGTGGCGGCCCCAGGGGCCTCTTCGGCCGCTTCCGTGGACAAGCTGACCTTCGGTACCAAACTTGCCTACGGACTGGGCGATTTCGCCAGTCAGCTGATGTGGACCCTAGCCTCGAGCTACTTGGTCCTCTTCTACACCGACAACGTCGGCCTCGCTGCCGGTGCGGTCGGCGTCCTGATGCTCGTCGCCCGCGTGGCCGACGCGCTCTTCGACCCCATGCTTGGCGCATTCGCCGAGCGACATCCAACCAAATACGGACGATTCCGTCCCTGGCTGTTGTGGGCCTCACCAATCCTGGCAGTCAGCGTCATCCTCACCTTCATGACGGTGCCGGGTGGCGATACGGTGAAGCTCCTCTGGGCCGGTGGCACCTACCTGCTGATGGGCTTCCTGTACTCCGCAGTCAACCTGCCTTACGGTGCGCTGTCGACCGTCATGACGCGCGATCCCCAAGAGCGGGTGGCTCTCAACTCCTTCCGCATGATCGGCACCAACCTCGGCGCTGTCGCGCTGAGCGCCCTCACCATGCCGCTGATCCTGCACTTCTCCGGCTTCGGTGATGGCAAGACCACGAGTGTGATGGGCTTCACCATCACCGCGGGCATCATGGCAGTCATCGCGGTGCCGATGTTCTGGATCGTCTTCGCCAAGTGCAAGGAAGTGATCCAGCCCGAGGTCACCCAGACCAGGGTTCCGCTGCTGACCACGGTGAAGGTTGTCGTCGGCAACAAGCCGCTCATGCTGGTGGCGCTGGCGCTGTTCTTCATCCTTACCGGACTGTTCGGACGCCTCGGCGTCGCGGTCTTCTACTACATCTACGAGATGCATCGCTTCGACCTCATCGCCCCGTTGATGATGCTGCCCTCTCTCGCTGGTGCGATCGGCATCGCGCTGTTCGCCCGGTTGGCCAAGTACATCGGCAAGAAGAAGACCGTCATCATCTCGATGCTGGTCACCGCACTGCCGACGATCATCTTGTTCTTCGTCGACCCGTCCAATGTGACGATGGTGTTCGTGCTCACCGGGCTGTACGGCTTGGGCAACTTCGCGGCGCCGGTTGTGATGTCCATGGTGCCGGACTCCATCGACTACGCCGAGGACAAGACGGGCGTCCGCAGCGATGGTACGGGCTACGCCGCGGTCAGTCTCGGCACCAAGATCGCCTCCGCGTTGGGAGCATCGCTGGGTGCGATCCTGCTGGGTGCCTTCGGTTATGTGGCCAACTCCCAGGAGCAGACAGCGCAGGCCGCGCTGGGTATCAACTTCACGGTGAACATCATGCCGGCGATCTTCAGCTTGCTGGCGATCATTCCGATCATGATCTACCCGATCACCGAGAAGAAGTACGAAGAGATTCGCGCCCGGCTCGAAGCCAAACGCGACTCGGTGGAGGCCTGACCAAGACCTTTGGCGGGCCGGCAGGCCCGGCCCGCCAAGGATCCACACCTCAGTAGTGGACCTCGTGCACAATCGAAAAGGAACGGACACGAATATGCACAACGTCGCAGGACCGGAAGCTCACCGGCCAGGGAGTGCGGGAGAGATCCTCCAGATCCTGCGCGACGGCAAAGCCCGAACCAGGCGCGATCTCGCCGGACTCACCGGCCAGGCCCGCACGACCGTGGCGCAACGCCTCAGCGTGCTGACTGACGTCGGCCTGGTTCGTGAAGCCGAAGAAACCGCGGCTACCGGCGGACGCCCGTCCGCTGCTTTCGCGTTTGATGCTGAGGGCAAGGTCGTACTGGCCATCGATCTGGGGGCGAACCACGCCACCTACGGCGTGGCGGATCTGCACGGCGAGATTCTCGCCTCTGCCACCGACATGGTTCGGATCGGCGACGGCCCGAAGGTCGTCATGGAGTTGGTGCTGACCCGTCTGGAGGAGCTTCTCGCCACACCCGGGATCGCCGAGCGCGACGTGCTCGCAATCGGAGTCGGCTTGCCCGGCCCGGTGGATCAACACACCGGGCGCCCGACCAGCCCGCCGATCATGCCCGGCTGGGACGGCTATGACATCCGCACGGTGCTGGCAGACCGTTACTGTTGCCCGGTTTTCGTCGACAATGACGCCAATGTGCTGGCCCTGGGCGAACGCGCAGTCGCTTGGCCCGACGTCGCCGACCTGATGTTCGTCAAAGTCGCCACCGGCGTCGGGGCGGGGATCATCAGCGGTGAACACCTGCTGCACGGAGCCCAAGGCGCGGCCGGTGACCTCGGCCATGTTTACAGCAAAGCCGCAAACGACCGTCCCTGCCGCTGCGGAAACCGTGGCTGCCTGGAGTCGCTGGCCGGCGGGATGAGCATCGCGGCGAGGCTCACTGAGCGGGGCGTTCCCGCTGACTCGCCCAGCGATATCGTCTCGCTGGTGCGGGCGGGCAACCTCGAAACCGTCCTGGCCCTGCGCGAAGCCGGTCGTGCGCTGGGTGAGGTGCTCGCCACCTGCACCGCGTTGTTCAACCCCCGCGTGATCGTGATTGGTGGCGAGATCGTGGAAGTGGGTGAGCCGTTGCTCGCCGGCGTGCGAGAGTCGATTTATTCGCGGGCGCTGCCGCTGGCCAGCCGAGATCTTCGGGTCGTGGTCGCCAAATCCGGTGCCCTCGGCGGGGTCATCGGTGCTGCTCGAATGGCGCTGGACTCCGTGTTCTCTGCGCAGTTCCTGGACCAAGTGCTCGACAAAGAGCCGGCGGAGGTCGGTCTGACCTCCGCCTGATTCGGCTTACTCCTGCGTCGCCGCCACAGCGGGCGACCGCGCCTTCAGACAACGAATACCTAAGGAACAGTCATGCTCAACCGAGACATCATCCAGAACACCGGCTTCTGCAACACCACCGACGGCGAGACCGTCACCGGGTTTCAGGTGCAGGTGCGTAATCCGAACTACCGAGGCCTGGCCAGCAGTCTGGTCGATGGCGTTGACGTCACCGTCGACGGGCGCACCTGGTCTCACGAAGAAACCACTGTCGTGCTCCAAGGCACCGAGTTTTCTTTGGCAGCGTTGCGCACCTCCACCGGGCATCGGTGGGCGCTGGATGAGCCGATGACGGTGAAGGTGCACCATCCCGGCGGTCTCAGCGCCGGCGTCCACCGCGTTGCGGTCGATATTCGCCACCGCGCGCCGTACATCCCGATTGAATTCCAACCGAACCTTGCCCATGCAGACAGGGAGCTGACGCTCGTCGATCCGATCGCTGCGCCGGCCTTCTCCTACGGGGTCTCGCTGTACAGCTACACCGGAGATATGTACACGCTGATGAGCCTCGAAGACGCCATGGCCGAGATCGCCGATCTTGGTGCAAGCGGCATCGAGATCCTTGGCGAGGGCAACATCCCCGGATACCCGAAACCGTCCACGCAGTGGATCGACACGTGGAAATCGCTGCTGGCGAAGTACAGCCTCACGCCGACCAATTACGGCTCCTGGATCGACAGCCGGATGTGGCTCGATCGCGATCTCACCGTCGCCGAAGGTGCTGCTCAACTGGCCACTGACCTCCGGTTGGCCGCCGAACTCGGCTTCTCCTTCGTCCGGCCCAAGATCGGTGTGGTCAGCCTCGATCTGATCCCACACCCCATCTGGGACCAGGTCGTCGAGCGCAACCTGGACCTCGCCCACGAACTTGGCATCGTGATCTGCCCCGAGATTCACTCCCCGACTCCGATCCGTCACGAGGTCGTCGACGGCTACCTGGACTTCATCGAACGCACCGGCACCAAGAACTTCGGTCTGCTCATCGACACCGGCATCTTCATGACCAAGACAGCCTTCCTGGGCTGGGACGGTGAGGAGCCGACCTCCGAGGAAGAGGTCCCCGTACCGATGCGAGCCCTCAAGGTTCCAGCCAGCGACCTGATCGACGTGCTGAAACATGTGGTGTTCATCCAGGCGAAGTTCTACGAGGTCGACGAGTCCTTGGAGGATCCGCATATCCCGTGGCGTGAGCTACTCACCGTCTTGAAAGACAACGGCTACACCGGCTATCTGTCCAGCGAGTATGAAGGCCCGCGCGACCCCTATCGCGGCCCAGTCCAGGTTCGTCGCCAACACGCGATGCTCCACAAACTCGAGCGAGAACTCTTCTCCGCCTAACCCCTGAACCTGACGAGAATAAGGAGACCATTGTGCCCACGCTGTATATGAAGCTTCCCCATGAGGACCGGGTGTTGCGTCCCGGCGCCCTGCGGGAACTCACCCTCAACGACCAGACCGTCGGGTTCGCCCTGTCGATCGGCATGAACTACTACCGCGGACTGCCGCTGTCGGCGATTGAGGAGCTCGAGATCACCGTCGACGGCCAGGCGATCCCTAGCGCACTGATGCTGGCGGAGTTCAACGAGAAGCTGTTCATGCCCGATCAGCTCGCCCTGGCCTGGACCGAGTTCTGGGGGATCAAGCGCTATCTGACGGTTCGCGTCTACAACGGCGGCCTCGCCGACGGTGAGCACGAGGTCGCCGTCCGGCTGATCCTGCGCAATGTCTACATGCAGTTCGGGCCCGGCGCCTACGGCATGGTCGATAGCTCGGCCACTCGCACCCTCACCCTGCAGAAGGAGAACTGAGATGAAGATCGGAACGATCGAACAGGCCGTGTCGCTGTACGGGTTCGAGCAGCGCTTCGTCGATGTCGATGACTACGGCGTGCCGGAGATGTTCACCGAACTCAACGAACTCGGCATCGAGAAGTGCGAACTGATCGGCTCGATGGTCTTCGACCAGTACCCCCGGCCGAAGGCGAGCGAGATCGCTGCGGTGCTGGCCGCCGCCGAGAAGTACGGCATCACGATAAATAGCTACGGTGGCTATCTCGACAAGGGCAAGATCACCGGACGTGACGCGACCGACGCCGACATCATGTACGACATCACCGCCGACCTGATGACCGCCCGCGACTTGGGGGCGCCGTTCTTGCGGGCCGGCGACATCCCGCCCCACCTGCTGGCTGCCTCGGCTGCGATGGCCGAGCGCTACGGCGTCCGGATCGGTATCGAGATTCACGCACCGTCCAAGCCCAGTGACGAGCGGATCCAGCAGATGCTCGCGGTGATGGACGACATCGACAGCCCCTTCATGGGCATGGTGCCGGACTTCGGCTGCTTCATTGAGCGCCCGGCCCAGCCTGCCCTTGATCGCCACATCGCCAATGGCGCCAATCCGGCGTTGCTGGACTATGTGATCGAGAACCGGCATGCCGGGTTGGATGAGGCAGGCATGCAGGCCAAGATCGCCGAGATGGGGGGCGGCGAAGCCGAGAAGTGGGCCATCAGCGAGATGTTCGGCTTCTTGTCGTTCGGGCCGGCCGACATCGAGGGTTTCAAGACCCTGCTGCACCGTACCCAGTACTTCCACTCGAAGTTCTACCACGTGACCGAAGAGCTGACTGATCCGCAAATCCCGGTCGACAAGCTGTTGGCCGCGATCGTGGAATCCGGTTTCGAGGGAGTTCTGCTCAGCGAATACGAGGGCCATGCCTTCCACCTCGATGACGCCCACGAGCAACTCGAACGCCATCTTCGCCTTGAGCAGAAGATCCTCAGCAGCCTGGTCGATTGAGGCTGCGCCGGCCTGCCTGCGAACACTGTGACGGGGCTCGACAGGCAGGCCGGCAGACCACAATCGGATACAATCTTCGTGTCTTGGCCGGGCAGATCCCGGTGGTGGCCGACGTCTCGGACGTGCTGGTCGAGGGCTGAAAACCCGCCTGACCCACCCTGACTGCAAAGGGTATTTTTCGTGCCAAGACTCGCTGTTTCGGCGTCTCGCCGCTGGTGGACGCTCGCCACGGTTTCACTCACGCAACTCCTGATCGTGCTCGACGGGACCATCGTCAACGTCGCGCTACCCAGCGCCCAAGCCGATCTCGGCTTCTCCGACGCCAGTCGGCAATGGGTTGTAACCGCCTATGCCCTCGCCTTCGGGTCGTTGCTGTTGCTCGGCGGGCGCGTTGCCGATCTGTGGGGACGCAAACGCACCTTCTTGGTGGGCCTGGTGCTGTTTGGTGCCGGATCAGCCTGGGGTGGCCTCACCCACAGCGGCGCGGAACTCCTCGCCTCGCGTGCGCTACAAGGCAGCGCCGCGGCTTTCATGGCACCGGCAGCGCTGGCATTCGTCACCCTGACCTTTGCCGAAGGGCCGGAGCGCAATCGTGCCTTCGCAATTTTCGGTTCGCTGGCAGGGCTGGGCTCAGCGCTGGGCATGCTGCTCGGTGGTGTGCTGACGGAGTTCCTCTCCTGGCGGTGGTGTCTGCTGGTGAACGTGCCAGTCGCCCTGCTCGGGCTGGTGGCCGGATTGATTCTGCTGCCTGAGAGCCGCGCCGAGGGTGACCGCCGCTACGACCTCTGGGGAGCTCTCAGCGCTACTGTCGGCTTCGCCGCGTTGGTCTATGGGCTCACTCTCGCCGAGTTCTCCTGGACCGCACCAGCCACCATCGGCTGCGTTGTCCTCGGGGTGGCCCTGATTGCGGCCTTCGTCGCCATCGAGCGCCGAGTGTCGCACCCGTTGCTGCCGCTTCGCATTCTGATGCACCGCACCCGAGCTGCCGCTTTCACCATTCAGGCGCTGGTGGGGGTGGTCGGTGTCGGAGCGATGGTCTATCTGGCCTTCCATCTGCAGTTGGTGCTGCATTTCCCACCGCTGCTGGCCGGGCTGGGCACGCTGCCGTTCACCGTGTCGTTGATGGGTACCGTTCCGTTCGCGCTGCGAATGATCGACCAGTTCGGGCCCCGTCGGCAACTGGTGTTCGGCCCACTGATCAGTACTGCCGGAATGTTGCTGCTCAGCGGGATCAGCGTCGATGGCAACTACTGGCTTGACGTTCTGCCGGGGGTGGCGCTGATGGGCGTCGGGATGGGTTTCACCGTCGTGCCGTTGAACAACCTTGCCCTGAGCGGGGTCGATCCCCACGACGCCGGCGTGGCTTCGGCCACGGCTACGGCCACCAACCAGCTTGGCGGGTCGATCGGGCTGGCCGTGCTCACCGCGATCTACGTCGCCGTTGCGGGCGGCCACGCGAGTCCGTCGGCAATGGTGGCCGGGTATTCGGCAGTGTTCGTTGTCGGAGCTGGTGTGTTTGCCGCTGCTGGTTTGGTTGCCTGGCTGTTCATCAAACAGACGCCGGCGGCTGTTGCTCAGCCGGATCGGCTTCCGGCGGGTGCTGCGGTGCAGTAACACTGCGTCCGGCTGGAGTCGAGCGAGGTCACAGAACGCCGAGCTTGCGCAGCCCGATCCAGATCATGGCGGTGCCCACCAGCGCTCCGAAAACCAGCATCACCCAGTAGGCCTTACGCAACAGCCATCCGCGAATCGCGGCCAGTACTCGATCAGAGCGGTCGGGCGCCAGGAAGGGGATCAAGGCCAGCGCGATCATGGGCGACAGACTCAGCAGAATGAAGCCCAGGAAGATCAGCGCCGCGTCGAGTAGTGGGAGGCGGTCCTCTTGGATGGCGGTCACTGCTCCCAAGGTGAACACCCACAGTCGCAGTGAGGTCAGATCCCCGACCACCCCCAGGCCGAAGGCGCGCCAGGGAGTCAGCCCGCTCATGGCTCCCATGATGCGATCGATGCCGGCCACTTCGTTGCGGTGCAGATAGGACCTGACGGCAAACGCATAGAAAACCGCTGCCGCGATCAGCAGCATGACGCCCGTAATCGAAGAGCGGGTTTCCTTGGGGAGTCCCCAGGCCACACCGGAGAGCAGCAGACCGAACACCACGCCCTGGACGAACTTGGTGGTGGCGAACCCGCCGACGAAAGCCGCTGCCTTGTGCGGGCCTTTCTCCGACTGGAGTAGCAGGATTTCCCCGATGAGGAAGGTGGGCAGGATCAGTCCGGCCAGGATCAACGGCGTCAGGGGTGCCCACACTGCTGCCATAGCTTGACCCTAGCCGGGGTTGCGGCGGGGCAGGGCGCGTTCTCGATGCTGTCGGCGGATCGTGACCGCTCAGAACGCAGCGCGGAGGTCTGCCTCGATGGCTGCGGGCTCGGTGGCCGGAGCGTAACGACGAATGACCTGGCCGTCGCGTCCGATCAGGAATTTGGTGAAGTTCCATTTGATGGCGTCACCGAGCACGCCGCCGGCTTCGCTTCGCAGCCAGGTGTACAGCGGGTGGGCATTGGCGCCGTTGACGTCGATCTTGGCGAACATCGGGAAGCTCACCCCGTAGTTCAGCTGGCAGAACTCGGCGGTCTCCGCATCGTCGGCTAACTCCTGATTCTTGAACTGGGAGCACGGGAAGCCCAGGATGACGAAGTCTCGGTCCTTGAAGTCCTCATACAGCTTCTCCAGGCCCTCGAACTGTGGCGTGAAGCCGCATTTGCTGGCCGTGTTGACGACGAGCACCACCTTTCCGAGGTACTCCGACAGGGCTTGGTCGGAGCCGGTGATGGTCGTGGCGTGAAAGTCGGCGAGAGTGGTCATCGCATCTCCAAATGGCTGGGGTACTCCTGTGAAAGCGAACGAGGATGCCGCGGTATTCCCGCGGTTCCGGCAGTATCGCTGCCGCGGTGCGGATCCGGGGTCGCCGATGATCCTTCAGAATTCAGCGCGGCGCGATGCTGATCTGCTGCCCGCGGAGATCAGGAGTCGGCGGGTTCGTCCAGCGGTGCGACGATCACTTCCAGTCCCTGCTCGGCGATCAGCTGCTGTTCGGTGAGCGACACTCCGGAATCCACGACGACATGAGTGAATGCCGAGACCTCGCACAGTCGGAACAAGGCCCGTTGACCCACCTTCGAGTGATCAATGACCAGGACCCGTCGACTGGCGGCCTTCATTATCGCCTTCTTGATAGCCAACTGGAGCTGGTCCTGGTGATACAGCGTGGTGCCATGCAGTGATGAGGATGACAAGAAGGCCACGTCGGCGGCCAAGCGTGACACGCCGTCCTCACTGAGCACGCCTAGATAGGACGCCGAGCGACGGTTGTACTGGCCACCCAGGCAGATCAGATTGATCCACTCGGACTTGCGGAGTTCCTCCACCACGATTTCGGAGTTGGTGATGACAGTCAGGGCTTCGAAGCGATTCAGCAGCGGCACCAATTGCAGGGCGGTGGTGGAGTCGTCGAGCAGTACGACGTCGCCCTCTTCAATGAGATTGATGGCGGCATTCGCGATGGCCTGTTTTTCCTTCAGACGGGCGCGCATGCGGTAATCCCAATCCGCCTCGAATTGTGTGGAGGAGGTGATCGAGGCGCCGCCGCGGACCTTGCGAACCAGACCCTTCTGGTGCAGATCGTCCAGATCACGGTGAATCGTCATGCGACTCACGCCCAGGGCATCGGCGAGATCGTCGACATGGGCGAAACCGCTGGCGTGCGCCACCCGAAGGATGTACTCCAGTCGGGCCGCCTTACCGCGGATCGGCTTTTCGCTATCGATGGCGATCTGCTCGCTCATATTCCACGCCCGTCCACGAAGTACCGCCCACTTTGAGGATCACAGCCTCGGATTTGTAGTCCTGAAGAGTTCCACTTGGTTCAGATCGACGATTCCCGCATCTGATCCAAGATCGGTTGCGACCAACGAACCGCACGCGAGGCCGCGCTCGACACTTTCCTCAAGACTCAGGCCGCTGATTATGCCGGAAATGAACCCGGAGGTGAAGGCGTCACCGCAACCGGTGGTGTCGACGACGTCGACTTTGAATGCCGGCACCACGATTTCCGATTCGCCGCGGCGGGCCACGGAGACGCCGTCGCCACCCATGGTCAACAAGGTGGTGTTCGCCCCGTGGGATTGCAGCCAAGCGATAATCTCGGCGCGGTCCTCGGTGCCGACCAGCCAGCTGGCCTCCTCAATATTGGGCATGAGGTAGTCGATATAAGGCAAGGAACCCGAGATGAGTTCCTGGGCGTCGGCCCGCGGGCTCATCAGGAAGTCGCAGGTAGTAATTGCTCCGAGTTCCTTTGCCTTGGCCAGGACGCGCGCCATGGGCGGACCGTCCAAGCCCGGTAACACGAAGGCGCCGCCCATGTGGAAGATGGTTCCTGGTGTGACCAGATCCCACGGCACGTCGTGCTCGTTGAGAGCCGCATTGGCTCCAATGACATGGAGAGCCGGACGCGAGCCATCATGGCGGATGGGCAGCAGACTCGACGAGGTTTGAAGCTCGGGGTCGATCACCATTCGGCTGGTGTCTGCGCCATAGCCGCTCAGCGCGTTCAGCAAGAACTGACCGATGTTGTCATTGCCGATTCGACCGACGCTGACGACGTCATGGCCGAGCTTGGCGAGGTTCATCGATGGCGCGGCGGCAGTGCCGGCGACGGTGAACTTGATCCGCTGCAAGAAGGCCAGCTGCTGGCCCGGGGGGACCTCGGTGAAAGGCCAGCCAAGAGCATCTGCGATGTAGGCGCCAAATGAGATGACCCGAGTCATGAGGGTCTCCTTCCGGGATGCGGGGCGGGATGCCGTCGCTTCATTGCGTTATCGATCCGTTGGTGGTTGCCCGCCGTGATGCTCGATGTTATGCCGTGTGAGAAGTTGTGGCAAGGCCCTGCGAAGTTATCACAGGAGTTGTGAACTGCGTTCTGGCTGTCCGTTGTTCGCATCGCAGGGGTGGGATGCGCCCGAGTGGCAGAGCAGTCCCTAGTCAGGCCGATATAGCGGAACGGCTGGAGCGCGTCGAGTGGGCTGCAGAATCGCGAACTCTGTTCCGTTGCTGAGGGCGGTTGCGTAACAGAATGCTCACTCGAGGTGTTGTTGATAACAGTTTTGTAACACAATGGCACTGAAGGTAACAACGGAGCTAACGGCGAAGCTACAGTCCACTCAAGTGCTGCAGTTCGCTTCCGCTCAATGGTGATGCGAAGGCTTGCGGACCGACCGTGGTTGTGGAAGCAGCGCCCACCACTATCCCTAGTGGGACGACACGTCCATTGAAGTCGCTGCGTTGGGGCGCACGGCTTCGATCGAGCTCGAGGGAGACTCACGTCGATGAAATCACGTAGTTGGAAGATGCTGGGTGGTGTTGCAGTAGCGACATCGCTCCTGCTCATGTCCGCCGCTTGCGGCACGACCGGAGGAGGCACCCCGACCGGGGGCGCATCACACGAAGGAAAGTACAAGATCGCCACTATTCCCAAGATTGATGGCATCACCTGGTTCGATGACATGAAGCGAGGTGTCAACCAGTTCAACACCGACTTCGGTAGCGAGGTTGAGGCCTGGCAGATCGGACCGGACTCCGAGGACGCCGCCAAGCAGGTCCAGATCATTGAGGATCTGATCGCTCAGAACGTCGATGCCATCGTCGTCGTGCCGAACGATCCGCTAGCGCTGGAGCCGGTGCTCACCAAGGCTCGTCAGCAGGGCATCGTGGTCATCAGCCATGAGGGCCCCGCGTTGGCTGACACCGAAGCAGTCGACTACGACCTGGAGGCTTTCAGCAATGACGCCTTCGGCGAGTTGATGGGTCGCAAGCTGGTTGAAGGCATGGGCAAGGACTCCGGCACCTTCGTCGGTGAAGTCGGTTCGCTGACCTCCGAGACCCACATGGCCTGGTACAACGCCGCGGTGAAGTGGCTGGCTGAGAACTACCCGAACATCAAGCCCGTTCAGGCTCAGCCTTACGAAGATGCCAACGACGATGCCAAGGCTCGCTCGAACGCCATCGAGATTCTCAAGAAGTACCCGAAGCTGGACGGGATGATCTCCTGCTCGGTGTCGGCTGGGTCGAACATGGCTCAGGTTCTGAAGGAGAAGAAGATCAAGACCGTCACCCTGTCGCAGTTGACCCTGCCCTCGGTGGGTGGCCCCTACATTGAAGAGGGCTGGATCTACTCCGGTCAGGCGTGGGAGCCGGCTGGCGCTGGCTACGCGGGCAACATGCTTGCGCTGCGCATCCTCAAGGGCGAGAAGATCGACTCCACCGTCGATCTGAAGTGGGACAACTACACCGCCTCCAAGGTGGACGGCAAGATCGTCATCGGCGATGCGATCCTGCAGTTCCAGAAGGGCGAAGACCCCTTCGACTCGTGGAACGGGAAGTGGCCGTTCTGATCTAACCCAGCGCTCGTGTCTGGCGGGGAGCAATCCCCGCCAGACACGGCCGACGGAACAGACCCAGAACCAGCCACTGCTGTCGGCAAGGAGCACGCCACATGTCAGTACCCATCCTCGAAGCACGAAACCTGTCGATCTCGTTCGGCGGAGTTGATGCTTTGGTCGATGTCGACCTCACGATCAATCAAGGCGAGATTCGCTGTCTCGTCGGCGAGAACGGCTCAGGGAAGTCCACCTTCGTCAAAATCGCATCCGGGGTGTACCGCCAGAATGCGGGAACCGTAGCGATAGACGGTGTTGATATGCCCTCCGGTGACCCGGGCGCGGCCATTGCTGCCGGCGTACAGGTCGTCTTCCAAGACTTGGCCCTCTTCGGTGGACTCAGCGTCGCTGAGAACATCGCCTTCAGCTACATGCTGGAGAACCGCACTCGCCAAGTGAGCATGACGAAGATGAGCGAGCTGGCCCAGCAGGCGCTGGACATGATGGAAGTCAGGCTTGATCTCGAAGCGCCGGTATCCAATCTTTCGATGGCGAACAAGCAGTTGGTCGCTATCGCCCGCGCATTGCTGTTGGACGCTCGCCTGATCTTCATGGACGAGCCGACTGCGGCACTCACGCGAAAAGAGGTGAACCGGCTGCTGGAGGTCGTCGAGGGCCTCAAAGCAAAGGGCATCTCGATCGTGTTCATCTCGCACAAGCTGGACGAGGTGTTCCGCATCGCCGACACCATCACGATCTTCCGCGATGGCCACAAAGTCGGCGACTTCGAAGCCGGCGAACTCACCCAGTCGGACCTGACCTTCCACATGACCGGACGTCGCGTCGAATACCCGGCCTACCAGCGCACGCCGCGCGACACAGACGGTGTGACGCCTCCGGTGCTGGAGGTTCGTGAGCTAGCCGATCGAGGTCACTTCAGCGATGTCTCCTTCGCCATCCGTCCTGGTGACGTGCTCGGCCTGACCGGGTTGCTCGGTGCCGGGCGCACCGAGATCGCGCTGTCATTGTTCGGACTCAACGCGCCTTCTCACGGCGAGGTGCTGCTCGACGGCGAGCCGGTACACATCCGAACCCCGCAGGATGCGGTGGGTCGAGGTATCGCCCTGGTGTCGGAGAACCGTCAGGTCGAGGGGCTGTTCATGGAGCAGACCATCGGCCACAACATCTCCTCAACCCGGCTGGACACACTGGTCAATCGGCTCGGCATTCTGAACCTGCATCGCGAGCGGGAGCTGGCCCAAAGCGCGGTGGCTCAGATGGGTGTCAACAACCGCAATATCGACACGCTGGTGGGGCGGCTCTCCGGCGGAAACGCGCAGAAGGTCGTCATCGGCAAGTGGATCCTCACCGATCCCAAGCTGCTGATCCTGGACTCGCCCACGGTCGGGATCGACGTGGGCTCCAAGGCCGAGATCTACGAGAAGATCCAGCAGCTCGCCGACGACGGCATGAGCATTCTGTTCATCTCCGATGAGCCTGAGGAGATCGCGGCCAACTGCAATCGGATCGTCGTCATGTACGAAGGCGCGATCGTCAACGTCGTCTCCGAGGAGGAGCGCAATCAACCCAACTTCGTCGAGGTGCTGTCCCAGATGATCTCTGAGCCGACCACCCGCGTCGAGGTCGACTCCGCAGCCCAAGGAGGGTCGCAGGCATGAAGTCTCCTTTTCGCGCCGTCTTCCATCGCCGCTCCACCCCGGTAGAGCGCTATCTGACGCTGCTCATCATCGGCTACGCGATCCTGGTCACCTCACAGAACCCGCGGTTCTTCAGCCTCGAGACCGTCTTCGATCTCGTCCATGAAGGTGCTCCCACCATGATTCTGGCGGTCGGGGTGTTGTTGGTGCTGGTTTCCGGCGGCATCGATGTGTCCTTCCCCGTGGTGGCGATCACGTCGGCCTACATGTCGATCAAGCTGATGTGGGCCTTTGGACTGGACACGATGGCATTCATGCTGCCGGTCTCGATCCTCTTCGGCACCATCCTGGGCCTGATCAACGCGCTGCTCATTCACTTCCTTCGATTGCCAACGCTGATCGTGACCCTGGGCACGATGGCGGTCTACCGCGGCTTGATGGCAGTGCTGCTGGGGACCAGTCAGTACCCGGTCGCGCAAATGCCGAAGTCCTTAGCCGAGTTCGGGCTGCTCGACATCGTCAGCGTCACCCGGCCCGAAGGGGTCTACGGGCTGTCGATCTTCCTGCCCATCGTGGCAGCGGTGATGGCCCTGACCTGGTTCCTGCTGTACCACACCATGATCGGACGCTCCGTCTTCGCGATGGGCTCCGACCCTGAGGCCGCCTCTCGAATCGGTGTCAACATTTTGCGCACGCGCCTGTTCGTCTACGGCTATACCGGGGCGTTGGCAGGCCTGGCCGGCTTGATCTACTACGCGGCGGTTCAGAACGTCGATCCGGTCGCGCTCAGCGGCTTTGAGCTGATGGTGATCGCGGCGGTCGTCATCGGCGGTGCCAAGCTGACCGGCGGTGAAGGCACCATCTTGGGCACCTTCTTGGGCGTGCTGCTGTTCCAGTTGTTCCAGACGACGCTGGTTCAGCTCGGCCTGGCGTCAACCTGGGCTTCCTTCTTCTTCGGTGCGGTGCTGCTCGCCAGCCTGGCCATGATCTACATCCGCCAACGCAGAGCAGACCAGCGAAACCTGGTCTTCCGGGTCGGCTGAGGGGACAAGACAATGCAAGCAATACTTGACCGCTTCAAGGGTCACGGCCATGTGAGTGTGCTGGCCGGAGCCAACATCGTGGTGTTGGTGCTGCTGGCCATCGGGCTGGGCAGCAGCTTCTTCTCGATGAACAACATGCAATCGATGATGACCCAGGTCGCCGAGTTCGGTCTGCTGGCGGTGGCGATGAGTCTGGCCATGCTGACCGGCGGAATCGACCTGTCCATCGTTGCTACCGCAGTGCTGGCCGGCATCGTCGGTGCGGAGTTCCTCACCGGAAAGGTCGTCGACCTCGCCACCACACCAGCGCCCGTAGTCATGGCGATGGCTGTGGCAGCCATGCTGATCACCGGGTTGCTCTGTGGCTTGTTCAACGGCCTACTGATCGCCAAGGCATCGATTCCACCGATTCTGGCAACGCTGGCCACGTCGATCTTCTACACCGGCGTCGGCACCGTGATGACTGGCGGAGCCTCGGTTCCGGTGAAGGTGAAGGAGTTCTTCAAACTGGGCACCGTCACGGTCGCGAACATTCCGATGGTCTTCCTGATCACCGTGATCGCCTTCGTCGTGGTGGGCATGATGCTGCGTTGGACCCGCACGGGACGACGGATCTACCTCTACGGGGAGAACGCCATCGCGTTGCGTTTCAGCGGTGCCCGTCACGAGCGTCTGGTCATTCTCACCTACGCCATCGTCGGTCTGATCTGCGCGCTGGCCGCCATGATCATGGTCTCGCGCACCGCCTCGGCGCGCGTCGGCTACGGCGAGGCCTATCTGCTGCAGGCGATCCTCGTCGTCGTGCTGGCCGGCTTCGATCCCTTCGGCGGACGCGGCCGGGTCTCCGGCCTGGCACTGTCTTTGATCCTGCTGCAGCTGCTGTCGTCGGCCTTCACCATCATGCGCTTCGGCCCGTACATGAAGGTGTTCATCTGGGGCGCGATGCTGCTGGCGGTCATGCTGGTCACCCGGATCATGGCCGGTTTCATGGAAAGACGGGAACGAGCCCATGTGGCTCCACCGGGCTCCGGTGGATCACCGGCGGTCGTCGAGGCGGTGTCGGCATGAGCGACTTCACTCAAGACAGCACCCAGGTAGCCGACGAAATTCGCGCCACCTTGGCACGCATGGACACCGAACAAGTCGAAGCGGTCCTGGCGGCCATCGAAGCCGCCGAACGGATCTTCGTCATCGGAGTGGGTCGCGAAGGGCTCGCCAGCCGAGCTTTCGCGATGCGCCTGATGCACTGCGGCTTCGACGTCAGCCTGGGCTGGGACGACACCACGCCGGCAGTGGGACCTGACGACCTGCTCATCATGGTCAACGGCTCCGGACAGATCGGGCACTTGGACTACGTGTTCGGCAAGGTCGCCGCCATCGGCGCAACCACCGTGGTCGTGACCGGAGTGCCGTCCGCTGCCACCCCGACCGCAGCCGATCACGTCCTGCAGGTGCCTGCGACGGTCTATCTCGGCGAAGGCGATCTGGTGGAGTCCATTCAGCCGATGGGCTCGTTGTTCGAGCAGTGCACCTTGATCGTTTTCGACCTCATGATCCTGCAACTCATCAAGCGGCGCGGGCTGAGCTATCCAGAGCTCGCCGCCCGTCACCGCAACTTCGAATAGGCCACATCACCCCAGGGATCGCACACAGCGGTTCGGTCCCCACTCGCGAAAGAAGGAATGTGAGATGACGCGAATCTATGAAGACCCCGCAGAGTTCACTGCGGACGCGGTCACCGGCTTTGTGCAGCTGTATCCGGAGCTGGTTCGTCCGGTCACCGGCGGTGTGGTGCGACGCCGCCGTCCGGCCGAACCCAAGGTCGCCATCGTCTGTGGCGGCGGTTCGGGCCACTACCCGGCCTTCATGGGCTACGTGGGCCCGGGCTTCGCCGATGGTGCGGTGATCGGAAACATCTTCACCTCACCGTCGACCGCTCAGGCCTACTCGGTGGCCCGCGCCGCCAACAGCGGCAAAGGAGTGATCTTCGCCTACGGCAACTATGCCGGCGACGTGATGAACTTCGGTCTGGCCGGCGACCGGCTGGAGGCCGAAGGCGTGCCCGCGCGGCAGATGATCGTCACCGATGATGTGGCCTCGGCACCCGAACTCGAGAAGCGACGCGGCATCGCCGGCGACTTCATGATCTTCAAGATCATCAGTGCCGCCTCCGAGAAGGGCCTCGATCTGGATGAGGTCATGGCGGTGGGCACCAAAGCCAACCAGCGCACCTTCACCCTCGGCTTGGGATTCTCCGGCTGCACCTTCCCCGGTGCTGAGGAGCCGCTGTTCACCGTGCCCAAAGGCATGATGGGCCTGGGTCTGGGCGTCCACGGCGAGCCGGGCCTGGAGGATGTACCGTCGCTGCGAGCCAGCGAGCTTGCCGACCTGCTGGTCACCAAACTGCTCGCCGAGCGTCCCGAGGGGGCGGAGGATCGCGTCGCAGCGATCGTCAACGGCTTGGGTGCCACCAAGTATGAAGAGCTCTACGGTCTGTGGGGCTACATCGCTCCGCTGCTGCGTGAAGCCGGGCTGCGCATCGTCGCCCCCGAGGTGGGCGAGCTGATCACCAGCCTCGACATGGGTGGAGTCTCGCTGACTCTCACCTGGCTGGACGACGAACTCGAAGAGCTGTGGACCGCGCCGTGCCGCAGTTCAGCCTTCACTCGCGGCTCCCTGGACGCCGGCGGCGGCGCCGACGTGGTGAGCGTGGATGACGAGGACGAAGCCGACTACGGCATCACCATCACTCCCGGTGACGCCGATTCGCAAGCAGTAGCCCAGGTCGTGCTGGCAGGGCTGGTTGCTGCGCAGTCAGCGATCCACGACGCCGAAGCCCACCTGGGCGAGCTCGACGCAGTCGCCGGCGACGGCGACCACGGCCGGGGAATGGTGCGTGGCTTGGACCATGCGGTCACCGCAGCCAACCAGGCCGTCGAGCAGCACGCCGGTGCGGCAGGACTGTTGGCCGCAGCCGGTGACGCCTGGGCCGAATACGCCGGTGGCACCTCCGGGGTGCTGTGGGGCGCGGGTTTACGGGCCTTCGGGGCTGTCTTGGGCGATCAGGGCGATGTCAGCGACGAGCAGGTTGTGCGCGCCTGTCACGCCTGGCTCGATGCCCTCACCGAACTCGGCAAAGCCAGCGTGGGCGACAAGACCCTGTTGGACTCGGCTGTCTACTTCGTCGAGGCCTTGGAGAAAGACCTGAGCCTCGGCCTGGTGCCGTCCTGGCAGGCCGCCGCCGTCGTCGCCGAGGAGGCTGCGCAGCGGACGGCCGAACTGAGCCCCAAAGTGGGCCGAGCCCGACCCTTGGCTGCACGCAGCATCGGCACCCCTGATCCAGGCGCGGTGTCCTTCGCGCTCTGCGTCCAGGCGGTCGGCGCGACCCTGGCCAACCAGTAGCAGCGGACGCTGCCAGAGACCCCAATGGCCGACGAAGCCGACCATGCATGAGCTCGAAGGAGGAGCAATGGGATTGCGGATAGCGATCGGTGCCGATAGCGCCGGTCTGCCTTACAAGGAGGCTCTGCGCACCCAACTGGAGAACGATCCGCGCGTCGATGAAGTCATCGACGTGGGCATCGACGGCGACGAGGACGTTGACTACCCCCATATCGGAGTAGCGGCAGCCCGCAAAGTCGCCGATGGGCAGGCCGACCGAGCTCTCCTGATCTGCGGAACCGGCATCGGGATGGCGATGGCCGCCTCCACCGTGAAGGGAATCCGGGCCTCGGTGGCGCACGACGCCTACTCGGTGGAACGGCTGGTCAAATCCAACAACGCCCAAGTGCTCACCTTGGGACAACGGGTGATCGGCCTGGAGTTGGCGCGCAATCTGGTCAACCACTGGATCGACCAGCACTTCGACGAGAGCAGTCCGTCAGCGCCGAAAGTGGCGGCCCTGGAGCAATACCAGCTCGGCGAAGACGCCGATCAGACCGGAGAGTGACGTGAACCTGCAAGAAGCCCGCGCCAGCATCGTGACCGAATTGGCAGCGGTGTGCCGCAGCATGGGAGCCGACCGGACGCTGGTTCTCGGGGGTGGCGGCAATGCCTCGGTGAAGACCGTGGTGACCGACATCACCGATGCCACGGTGCCGGTGCTCTTCGTGAAAGCCAGCGGCCATGATCTGGCTACGATCACCGCCGACGGTTTCGCGCCGCTGCGCCTGGACCGGGTGCGTCGGCTGCTGCCACCGGTGAGCGTGCCCGCAGATCAGCTTCGCAATGAGTTGCGGTGTGCCCTGATGGATGCCGACGCCACCGACCCGTCGGTGGAGACGCTGGTGCATGCGCTGCTGCCCGACGAGGTGGTGTTGCATTCCCACGCTGATGCGGTGTTGGCACTGTCCAATCGCGTCAATGGCGCTGCTGTGGTTCGGGAACTGCTGGGCTCGCTGTGCGTCGTGGTTGATTACGCGATGCCCGGGCCAGATCTGGTGACGGCGTGCGATAGCGCCTGGCGAGGGCGTCGGGGCGACGAGATCGGACTCGTGGTGCTCGGCCATGGGCTGTTTACCGTGGGGGCGACTCCCGAACAGGCCTGGCAGCGTCATCAGCAGGTCTGCGCCGCGGCGGAGGCTGCTCGCCACCGGCCGGCGGCCGCGGCGGAGCCGCTGCCTGCCGGTGACCTCAAGGAGATAGCGGCCTTCCGCAAGGCGCTGTGTGACCAGGTTGGGCATGCCTTGGTGGTGCGTCGAAGCTCCGACGAACAAATCGCGGCCTTCGTTGCCGATCCGGCGATGTTGGCCGCCACCGCTGCCGGTCCGGTCACTCCCGATCACGTCACGTGGACCAAGCCGTTTGCGCTGATTGGCCGCGATCTGGCCGGTTACCGCGCCGCCTACGACGCCTACTTCGTCGCTCAGCAGACCCGAACCGGTGCTGCGGTGCCCATGTTGGATGACACGCCTCGGGTGATTCTCGATCCGCAATGGGGCATGCTCACGGCCGGCCGAACTGCTCATGAGGCCGAAACCACGGCAGAGATCTACCGGCACACCATGAGCATCATGACCGAGAACGTCGCCCAGGGCGGATATCAACCGGCTGGATTGAATCACGTCTTCGACCTCGAATACTGGAGCTACCAGCAGCAGAAGCTGGCCCGCATCACACAGGATGCAGAGCTGGTCGGACAGGTTGCGCTGGTGACCGGTGCCGCCTCGGGAATCGGAAGAGGGTGCACCCAAGCACTCCTGGACGCCGGTGCGTGTGTTGTCGGTTGGGATCTGTCAGAAAAGGTGCTGGACGCCTTCGACGGGCCCAACTACCTGGGTCTTCAGGTCGATGTCACCGATCCGGGCGCCGTAGCGGCTGCACTGGCGCGCCAGGTAGAGGTCTTCGGCGGCATGGACATCTTGGTGGTGGCAGCCGGTGTGTTCCCCACCAGCGCAAATCTCGGTGAACTGACCGCCGACGCCTGGCGGCGCACCATGTCGGTGAATGTTGACGCCGTCATGGAGTTGTACGGCCAGTCGATGCCGCTGTTGGCCGCGGGATTCCCCTACGGCCGGGTGGTGCTGATCGCGTCGAAGAATGTGGCCGCACCCGGACCGGGCGCGGCGGCGTATTCCTCCTCGAAGGCCGCGGTGACCCAGCTCACCCGAGTGGCAGCGTTGGAATGGGCTTCGGCAGGGATTCGGGTGAACATGATCCATCCCGACGCCGTGTTCGACACCGGCCTATGGACGCCGGAGCTGCTGGCTGCTCGCGCCGAGCACTACGGCATGAGCGTCGATGACTATAAGCGGCGCAACCTGCTCCATACCGAGATCACCAGCGCCGACGTCGGCCTGCTGACCCGGGAGCTGTGTACAGCATCGTTCGCCTGTGTCACTGGTGCACAGGTTCCGATCGATGGCGGCAACGAGAGAGTGATTTAGGAGTTCGGCAATGCAATCAGGACGTCTGGATGGGGTTCCGCCACGCAATGGGGATTGGGGTCCCGCCTACATCATCCAAGGACCGACCAGCGACATCGGCTTGCTGACGCTGCGTCCCGGCGATGAGATGACCAACCACATTCATCACTTCTGTGACGAGTCCTTCATCGTGATCGACGGTGAGGCGACCTTGTGGGTGGACTGCGGCGAGCCACGCGCCATGGTGCCCGGCGATGTGGCCCGGTGCGCCCCGGGCGAGATGCACTACTTCCGCAACACCTCCGATGACATCTTCACGATGGTCTTCATCAAGTCTCCGGCTAGCCCTGGCGACACCATCAACCTGCCCTGGCATCCCGGACAACGTCCGCCCGAGGTGCCGGCAGCCCCTGAACCCACAACCGAAAGGAACTAGAAATGGCCGACCTCGACGGCAACATCAACGCCAAGGATTGGGGTTTGGATACCCCGCAAACCTCCTGGGATTTCCCGATCAAGGGGGCTGGCCAACTCGACTTCGGAATGCGCCACCGGCTGGCTCGCATCTTCGGCGAGGACGGCCACACCGCCATGCTCGCCTTCGACCACGGCTACTTCCAAGGTCCCACCCGTGGTCTGGAGCGCATCGATTTGAACATCGTGCCGCTGGCTCCCTACGCCGACGCGCTGATGGCCACCCGCGGCGTGTTCCGCTCGGTCATTCCGTCGACAGTCGACAATGCCTTGGTGATGCGCGCCTCCGGCGGGCCGTCCATCTTGAAGGAGCTGTCGAATGAGCGGGTGGCCATGGAGATGGCCGACGCGGTGCGCATCGATGCCGCTGCGGTGGCCGTCCAGGTGTTCATCGGTGGTGAGTTCGAAACCCAATCGATCGCGAACCTGAACACCCAGATCGATGCGGGTTACCGTTGTGGCATGCCGGTGCTCGGTGTGACCGCGGTGGGCAAGGAGCTCACTCGCGACGCCCGCTACTTCGGGCTGGCCACGCGGATCATCGCCGAGTTCGGCGCCCAGATGGTCAAGACCTACTACATCGATGAGGGTTTCGACGAGGTCGTGGCTGGCTGCCCGGTGCCGATCATCATGGCCGGCGGCAAGAAGCTGCCCAGCCTGGAGGCGCTGACCATGGCATTCAATGCCATCGATCAGGGTGCTGCCGGTGTCGACATGGGACGCAACATCTTCCAGAGGGTTGCTCCGGTGGCGATGATTCAGGCCGTGCGTGGCATCGTCCACGATGGTCTGAAGCCTGCCGAGGCTCATCAGCTGTATCTGGAGTTGTCCGGTGGCGCCACCGACTGAGCTCGGGCGACCGAGGTCGCCCTTTCTGCTGATCAACCCGAAGGCCTACTTGACTGGTGCGGCCATCAAAGGCTTTGCCATTGTGGCCGACGGGTTGGCAGCAGAGCTCGATGTTGACGTGGTGTTCACCGCTCAGCATGTTGATCTGGCTCCGATCGCTGGTGCGACGACGAATCTCATCGTCGCCGCCCAGCACCTGGACCCGATGGGCTTCGGGCGCGGCATGGGCCACATCCTTCCCGAAGGGGTCGTCCAGGCCGGTGCTCGGGCGGTGGTGCTGAACCACGCCGAGCACCCGCTGTCGCTGGGCGAGTTGGACGCTGCGATGCGGCGGGCTGAAGAGGTCGGGCTGACCACGATCGTGTGCGCAGACTCGATTCGACAGTGTCGAGCCGTGGCACAGCTCGATCCGGCGATCGTGATCTGTGAGCCGACGGTCAACATCGGAACCGGCGTGATGGCCGTCGATGACTACATCACCGAAAGCACTGCGGCGGTCAAGGCCGTGAATCCGAACATCCTGGTCGTGCAGGGTGCTGGGGTTGGAACCGGTGCCGACGTGACCCGCATGATTCGGCTGGGGGCCGATGCTGCTGGCACTAGCAGCGGGCTGATCAACGCCGATGATCGATCGTTTGCCCTTCGGGGAATGATCGAGGCGGTCGCGCAACTCCGCGACGAGCGGGGGGTCTGACCATGCTGATTGGACTGCCCGAGGCGCTCGCCTTCGCCGAGAGGCGACAGGTGGCCTTGGCTGCGATCAATGTGCCGTTCTTCGAGGCACTGCTGGCCGTGATCACGGTCGCCGAGGCCACCAGAACTCCGGTGATTCTGCAGCACGCCGAGGTTCACGAGCATCTGATGAGCATTGAGGACATTGGCCCGGTGATGCGCGTGCTGGCCGAGCGCAGTTCGGCGCCGTTCGTGCTGCACGTGGATCATGCCTCGAGTGCCGACTATGTGGCTCGCGGCTTCGAGGTGGGCTTCAACTCGGCCATGATCGACGGCTCCTCGCTGCCTTTCGAGGAGAACGTGGCGCTGACCTCCGAGGTGGTGAAGCTGGCCCGCCAGCGCGGCTTCGGCATCGAGGGTGAACTCGGCGTCATGACCGGCAACGAGAATGGCAACCCCTCCCAGGGGGTGGCCGACGCCTCGCTCTATACCGACCCGAAGCAAGCACGGGAGTTCGTGGCGCGTACCGGGGTGACCGCCCTGGCGGCGTCCTTCGGTACCGTGCACGGGCTTTACCGGCGCAAGCCCGAACTCAACTACGAGTTGATTGACCGGCTCCGCGCAGCCGCCGGGGTGCCCCTGGTGATGCATGGTGGTTCGGGGCTCAGCGCGCCGGAGTATCAGGCCTGCATCCAACACGGCGTCCGCAAGGTGAACTACTACACCTACGCGGCCAAGGCTGCCCTGGACGCCGCCCGTGACGAGCTCGCCAACCCCGACACGGTGCTCTTCCCCGACATCGCCCTAGCCGCCCAGCAGGCAGTCACGATCGACGTAGCGTCGCTGGTCGATGTGTTGCGCGCCCCCGCCGACCCCGTCGCCGTCTAGGCAGCGCCGCTGCAACGATTCGCCCCCGATGGGTGAGACCCGCAGCCTGTCGTGGGGCGAATCACCCAGGTCGGTGCAGATTGTTGCGCCTACTGAATTCGACGCTGGTGCTGCAACACCGGCAGTCGCTCCCGGACGCCCGCGACGGTGGTCAGATCGAGGTCGATGATCGCCAGTTCGGGGTCTTCGCCGAGTTCGAGCAACACGGTGCCGGTGGGGCCGACCACTATGGAATGGCCGATGCCGGTCGGGGTGCGGCCGTTGGGGTCAGTGGGCGGCTTGGCCTGATCGACGCCGACCACGAAGGCGGTGGAGTCCATGGCCCGGGCCGTCACCAGCGTGCGCCATTGATGCAGCTTCTCCGGGCCGTCGGCCCACGAAGCCGGGAGCAGGACCGCCTCGGCGCCGCGTCCGGCCAACTCGGTGAACAGGGCAGGGAAGCGCACGTCGTAGCAGGTGGCCAGCCCCAGAGTGTGACCGGAAAGTTTGATGGTTACCGCGTGTTCGCCGGCCCGGATCTGCCGGGACTCGGCGTAGCCGAGAGCGTCGAACAGATGGATCTTGTCGTAGCGCGCCTCGGTGCCGCCGGTGACCAGCAGCGTGTTGTAGACCTGCGGGCTGTCGGTCGTGGTGAACATGCCCACGACGACGGTGATGCCGGCATCGGCGGCGATAGCCCGCACGGCGGTAGCCCACGGCCCGTCGAAGGGCTCAGCAGCGTCGGCTCGGGGGCGGGCGAAGGAGCACATGGTGGCTTCGGGGAAGACCACCAGCTCGGCCCCCTGTTCGGCTGCCTGCGCGGTGTAGTCAGCCACCAGGCCCAGGTTGGCGTCCGGGTCGGTGGTGGACAACAGTTGCCCCAAGGCGATGCGCATGGACCCACTCTGTCTGGCGCGCCCGGTTCGCGGCAAGGGCAGGGCTGGGTGTGATTGCGGCTGCCTGGACAAGCTGACGCCGCGAGGCAACCTTTTGCCCGCAGTCTGCGTAGGGGAGGGTGATCACGAGGAAAGGAAGCCGATGTTCGGATCATCGACGGCCGCCCGCGATGCTGAGTTCGCTGAGTTCGTTGCCGCGTCCTCAACCTCGCTCGGACGCACGGCCTATCTGCTCACCGGTGACCGCGAGTTGGCCAGCGACTTGGTGCAAGAAGCGCTCGTGCGCACCTACGTGGCGTGGCGTCGCGTCCGGCGTGGCGAGGCTCTTGCCTATGCGCGCCGGACGTTGGTGAATCTCAACATCGATCGCTGGCGCCGCCGTCCGGCCGTGCCGGTGGAGTGGGTCGATGGAGTGAGCGGCGACGGTCAGGCAGTGGTCGATGACCGTGACGAGATTGTTCGCGCCCTGGCCACGTTGCCCGCCCTGCAGCGCCGGGTTGTGGTGTTGCGCTACCTCGACGATCTGTCCGAAGCCGCTTGTGCAGAGCATTTGGGCATCACTATCGGTGCAGTGAAATCTGCCTGCTCGCGCGGCCTGGCGGCTTTGCGCGAAAACTACGCGCCTACCAGTGAAGGGAGCTCGCGATGATCGATCTGGAAAATCGTCTGCGTGAGGAGTTCAGCGCCGCGGCGGAAGCCTGGGACGCCGACATCGACGCTGTGGCAGTCATGTCGGCCGGACGCACGGCTCGGCGCGGGCGAACGGTGCGTCGGTTGGCCGTGGCAGCGGCCGTGATCGTGGCGATGACGTCGGTGTCGATCGTCGTCGCCCCGCCGATCATTGCGCAGATCCTCGATCACCAGACCATGGAGGTGAACAGCTACTTCCAGTGGGACAAGACACGCTCGGAGTTCGACGAGGTGTCGGTGAAGCTTCAGAGCAAAGGCGGGGTGGTGACCGCCACTGCGACCGGCTCGCGGGAGCATGCGGTGGTTGCCAACAAGACGTGGACAGTGCCCGCGGACTCTGCGCCGATGCGGGTGGCGTTCGGTTCCCGGGCGGTGGTCGTGATCTTCCCTGGTGAGGTCACGCAGGCTCAGATGATGCTGGGAATCAACCAGGGTGGTTCTGGCGGATCGCAGGAGTGGATGCCGGCCTTCGGCGTGACCGTCGCCGTGTGGCAGCTGGAGTCAGCCAAGGTTCGTCCCGAGACCGTCGACTGGGTATGGCTGGACGCGGCGGGCACCGTCCACTCTTTTGAAGGGGCACGTGGCGCCGCGGTGACCATGGGCGCGGAGACCTATGTGGTGTACGAGAGTCAGCAGACCGACGTCGTGGGGATCATTGGGCGCTTCGGCATACCGCGGTCGTCGGCCAAGGATTCGGACCTTCTCGACGGTGCCGTGTCCTGGGGCGGAACCGAGGCGGTGTCGTGGCAATTGGGAGTGCTCCCGGTGGGGGCTCACGATGTGCAGCTCACGCTGTCGAAGCCCGACGGTGAGTGGGCCGCGGCCAAGTTGAGTGACGGCTCAGTGCTCGTGCTGGTGCGGATGCCCGGCGAACCCGACAAGGTGGTGACCGGGCTGAGCTATGTTCGCGCCGACGGCACGACGGTGAAGTACGGGCACTGATGCGTACCCGGTAGTTGGGCCTCGATTGGAGTCGAGACCGACCCACCGGTAGCATCTCCGACGGAGGATTCGCCTAGAGGCCTATGGCGCTCGCTTGGAAAGCGGGTTGGGTTCACGCCCTCACGAGTTCGAATCTCGTATCCTCCGCCAGTCGGACTGTGGCATTGATTAGGGGAGTCGGTGCTGCATCCACGGTTTCCGCCCAAATCGCCGCCTCGACCTCTCGGACGGATTTCGAATTCCCAGGGGCCTCGACTTGGGCCGAGCCCAGCGATCTGCGCCGTGCCGACGACGAACTGCCAAACACCTTCGCAATCACGAGGTGCGACGGCCAGTTGGATCCGCCCAGTTCGGGGCCACTGCTGTCGTTAGCGCTGTCATCGCCGGGGAGTTGAAGAGCAGGACCAAGGTCGTCGGGGACGCGTTCTGGTCCGGCGGAATCTGCAATCGCGTCTGTTCTGCAGGTGGGTGACAATGGTAGGCCACGTGGCTTGAGTGGTTGACCCGGCCCCGCGCGAAGGCCGCTCCGGGGTACAGCGCGGGCCAGCATCGCCGGCTCGCTGGCGCTATTCGGGGGCAGCCTCCGTCAAGCGGGGCTGAAGAACCCTTCTTCTTGGCAGTAGCGGAACAGGACAGCCAGGTCTTCGGGTTTGACTGGGGTATGTCCCAACCCGAGCCGGTCAAGCACTTCGCTGGTCCATTTGCTCTGCACCATCATGCGGACGAGCCCAGGAGCATCCAACAGGTGCGAATGGAGCAAGAAGTCTCGCACATAGAGGCTGGCGGCCGTGCCGTCGTAGTTCTCGTACAAGTAGTCCATGAAAGTGTCGCTGTCGACCTCGTCGTGCGTTCGTCCGATGAGCCGGTAGGCCGCCTTCAACTCCGTCACTCCCACCGAGTGCCCGTTCTGCAGATGGAAGGTGTGGTCCAGTAGTTCGCGGTGTCTCATGATGGCCACCAACTGCTTGGCTATGTCATCCACCATCGTGAACTCCCAGAAGCCGATGCCGGTCGTCGGCAGCACAGTCATCTCGTAGAGGGCCCGCGAGATCAGGTACAGGCCGTTCTTGTCGATCGCGGGCTGGAACTTGCCAGTCTGCGAGTCTCCGCAGACGTAGCCCAGACGGTAAGAGTTGACATGTACGCCCGCTGCCTGGGCTGCAGTCAGCAAGGCCTCTGCTTCAGCTTTCGTTTCGGCGTAAACGTTGAGCGGTTCCTGGCCGATGTCACGGTCGAACTCCGAGTAGATCTCGTCTCGCTGCGGGACGTTGCCGCGGGTGGCGATCGTTGACATATGGTGTATGTGCTTCTCGCGGCCAACCTGCGCAAGATCGATAAGCCGTCGCACTGGAGCCACGTTGGAATCCCGGAACTTCTCGATGTCACCGTAATGATCGACACGTCCCGCGGAGTTGCAGATGGCATCCACACGATCTGCAAGCTCACGGTAGGCATCTTCGTTCAGACCGAGCATCGGCTGCATGACGTCGCCCTCGTGCACGGCGAGGCGATCGCGATGGTTCTCAAGGTCCACGTCTGGGAAATAGCGCTTGTGCCCCGCTGCGAGACGATCCCACGCGGCCGTCATGGACGGACGTAGCAGCAGTTCGATCCTCGAGTCGGTCTGCTCCATCAGCTCGTGCAACAGATAGTTCCCGACGAAACCGGTGGCTCCGAGAAGAAGAATGCTGTCATAACTCTGTGTGGGGTGATCCGCGACCTCAATTTCGTCGATCAGCCGTCTGTACTCGTCAAGTCTTCCGTTCACGTAGGACGTGTTGGGCTGCTCTGCCGCCTCAGGTCGGGAACGCAGCCATACCTTGGCCGCGTGGAACTCGGCTTGCAGGTTACGCTGGCGGGAGTTGAGGAAGTCGGCCAGCTCGCGCACGGTCGGGTACGTGAAAAGGTCCGTCACTTCCATGCCGTAGTTCTCGTTGAGGGCTGATGTGATCGTCAGCGCCATCAACGAGTCCCCACCCAGTTCGTAGAAGTTGTCATCGAGGCCCACCTCGCGAATCGAGAAGACCCGCTGCCAGACATCGGCTACCTCGAACTCGATTGGAGTGGAAGGGGCAACGTACGGCGATGCCAAGTCGGGTCGTTCGAACACTGATTCGGGGTCTTGCCCGTCGCCGAGGTCACTCAAGTCGAAGGCCTTGTCCAGGTCGTAAAACATATCCCGCACGGGTCGCGCCGTGACCACGAATCGGGAGCCGGTACCTGCCAGTATCGACGAGATGATCTCCATCCCGTCGTCGATGCTGATGCCTTCGCCAAGCGCCGCCTGCAGACGTTGGTCAACCTCACTCTTGCGCTCGATCCGCGTCAGCATGCCCACGTCCTTCCATGAGTCCCAGCTCACGCTGATCACCCGCTGGTTCGGCGTGCTTGTTGCGACGGCATAAGAGTCCTGAAACGCACAGGCCGATGAATAGTCCACTAGCGCCACCGGACCGACCAGAGCGGTGAAGGACGAGAAAAGCATGAGGAAGTCTAGAGGGCGAGCAGCAAAGATTCTTCCGATGGTCTCCGTGCCGCCCACCTTCGCGGAAAGGACCCGTCGGCTCTGAGCGTCATCGGTCAGCTCGATCATCCCGCCGGTCGAGATCCCAGCCAGATGGAACACCCCGGCGAACGGTCCTAACCGACGTTCGCAATCATCCACGAGCGCGGTCATGGCGGCATCGTCGTCGACGGCCACCTGATGGTATTCGACGACGGCTCCCCTACTCCGCAGACGCATGAGGAGCTGGAGCTGCGCGACGAGTTGCCTATCCGAATCCGGATCGCTCGACACTTGCTTCCACGTTGACGCGGGAGGGAGCGCCCGCCGGCCCGTGAGAATGACGTTGGCACCGTCCCTTTCGACCAGTCGAGTTGCCAAGGCCGCGCCGATGCCGCCAAGACCACCCGTCAAAAGGTAGAGGCCATGTGGACGGATCTGCGAACGAGGCGTCTCCGGCTCGACCTCGCGATAATTCGGCACCAGGCGAGCCGGACCGCTATATGCCACCTGACGCAGGCCATCGTCGGATGCCGCTTCGCGTAACAGGGCATCGACCACGAGTCCATCCGCGGCATCGATCTCGTCCCGACCGAAATCCACCTGTCGGCACTCCAGTTTCGGAAGCTCACGACTCGCGACTAACACAGGGCCCGCAGCTAGAGCACCTAGCGTGGGAACCGAAGCGCCGTCGCCTCGGGCCACCAGCGCGTCGGCGGTGACAACGGTCAGCTTCACGGGCTCCGCGCTGCGTCGCGTCGCTCGGATTAGACGCAGAATCGAAAGGTACGACCGATCGAGGCTGGGATCTTCGGCCAAGCCCCACAAGTGGAGCACGCGATCAGGTGCATGTTCCGCTGGAATCTCCTGTATGCCGCATGCCAGCGCTGCTGGATCCGCCGGATCGACGACGATCGGAGCCGGACGCAACGACTGTGCGGCTTCGGTGACCACCTCGGTCACCCGGACGCCACGCTCGTGGAGCTGTTCGACGACGGCCAAGTCAAGTGGCCGACCCTCGTGCAGCACGAGCCACGAACCTGACCAATCGTCGCCCGTCGCCTTCGCCGCGAGTTCCCACACTGGAAGGCTGAGGTGCACCGAACGGGCGCCACGGCCTGTGGGGCGTTCAAGCACTGCGTTTGCCCAATACTTGGTGTTGAGCAGGGGCGACACAGGCAGTGACAAACGGCGGCGGTGCTGACCGGCATAGTGGGCGGCCCAGTCAATATCGGCGCCCAGCCGATAGCAGCGGGCAGTCTCTTCTAGTGCGACGCGGTCAGTCCGACCGCTCGCGGTGAACTTCTGCATCGCGGCGTGGAGCGACTCTACAGCGGATCCGTCGCGCACCTCACCGGATTCCCAGGCCGGTTGCCCGCTTTGTAGCTGCTCTGCCGCCCGAATCAACTGTGCCTTGAGATCGGTCGTGTCCTCCGCAACGAACGCCATGCGCCACTTGCTGTCGCGACGCCCTCGATTCGCCGAGAAGCACAGGTCGGCGTACGACACACCGGGGTTGTCGTCGAGGTAGCCGATGAATCGATCGACAAGCTCGGGAGCCAGAGTCCGCTCGTGGGTCGACAGCGTGAACACGTCTAAGCCCTCGGCGGTAGCGCCAGGCGCTACCGCTGGCGCGGAAGTCAACACTGCGTGACAGTTCGTGCCGGCGAAACCGAATGAGCTCACGCCGGCGAGCAACGGTTCTGCACCGTTGCCCCACGGCGTCGGAGAGTCGACGAGGTAGACCGGCGACTCCTGGAAGTGAATGTCACCATTCGGCTCGTCGAAGTTGATGCTCGGGGGCAGCGCCCGTTTCTCGAGAGCCAAAGTCACCTTGATGAGACCTGCGATGCCGGAAGCTCCCACCGCATGGCCGATGTTTGGCTTCAGCGAACCCAGGCCGCAGAACTGCCGTCTCTCGGTGAACTGTCGAAAAGCTTGAGTGAGCCCCTTGAGCTCGATTTGGTCGCCCACGAGAGTGCCCGTCCCGTGCGCCTCGATGTAGGACACCTCCGACGGGTCGATGCGCGCATCTCGCCACGCTTGGGTGAGAACCTGTGCCTGTGCTTGCGCGCTCGGAGAGGTCACTCCGTTGGTGGCTCCGTCATTGTTGATGGCCACGGACTTCACCACGGCATACACGTGGTCGCCGTCCTCGAGGGCTTTGTCCAGCGGTTTGAGGACGATGGCGGCCGCACCCTCGGCCCAGTTGGTGCCGCTGGCGTTTCTGGCGAAGGTGTGAACTCGGGCGTGCGACGACTCCACGCTGCCAAATCGGTTATGGCCAGCCGTATAAAGGGACACGTTGACACCACCGGCGACGGCGACGTCACTCGCCCCGGCTGCGAGGGACTCGCACGCGGCATGAAGCGCAACTAGCGACGACGAACAAGCCGTGTCGAACACAATCGACGGCCCAGTGAAGTTGAAGTGATGGCTGACCCGGCCGGCGAGGAGCCCTGGCATTGAACCCGTCTGCGCGAGCATGCCTGTCTTCTCGGTGAACGTCTTGTACGGGAAATCGAGGTCGCTCAAGTGATCAACGCCCACGAAGACCCCAGTATTGCTGCCGAGGGAGTCCTCGCCGGCATACCCGGCGTCCTCCAACGCCCGAAACGTCGCTTCCATGAAGAGGCGCTGCTTGGGATCGATCGTTAGCGCTTCCTTGGGGGAGATCCGGAACAAGGAAGCGTCGAAGCCGTCGACTTCATCCAGGTAGCCCATCGGAGTGAAGTAATCTCCGGGCTCGGACCGGGGCAGGCCCAACACATCTTCCACCTGGTGGGCGCGATGCAAAGGCAAACCGCGGATGCTTTCGCGCCCCGTCATGAGGTGCTCCCAGAACTCCTCCTTGCTCTGTGCGCTCGAGAACATGCACTCGATGCCGATGATGGCCACATCCACGTGCTCCCGTTTGGCGGCGAGCCGTTTCAGGATGGCCAGACCCATGCCTCGGTCGATACGGCCCTCGAGCGACCCGCGCATGACGTATTGGTTGATCTCTTGGTTAGTGGTCATTTTTCGGCCTCGCCGTCGATTGCTGAAGTTCCGGTCAATGCCGCGCGGATGGTGCGGGCGGTCCGATCGATGTCGTCGAAGAGATAGAAGTGGCCACCCGGCACCAGTTCATGCCGGAATGATCCGGAAGTGAACTCCTTCCAGCGTGCCAGCTGTCGATGACTCACAATTCCATCCATCCCACCGGCGAGCGCTGTGATTGGGCACTGCAGGATGCGTCCTGGTTCTTCGAGCTCGAAGGTCTCGGCCACTTGGTAGTCGGCACGCAGGATCGGCACGAACACCTTCGCCAGGTCGGGGTGATCAAAGACTGCGGGATCGGTGTTGCCAATCCGGCGAATCATGCCGAGAAATGCCCCGTCAGGAGCTGTGTACCACTCGGACGTAGGACGCAGATCGGGCGTGTATCTGCCGGACAATATTGCATGGGACGCCACCAGCCCATCGGCCTCGAGTGTTCTGAGGATTTCGAAGCTCAACAGGGTGCCGAGAGAATGGCCGAAGAAGGCGAAGGGTCCGTTAATCCGCTCTCTGATGCGCGGAACCAGGTCTGTGACATGTGCTGCCAAGGTCGTCGGCAAGGTCTCCCGCATGCGTGCTCCGTGACCGGCGAGTTCCACGGTGATGACGTTGGCCACATCACTGAGAGCCGGCTGGAACTTCGCATACGATTGGGCGGCTGCCCCCGCGTGCGGAATGCAGAAGAGCTGCGTGGTCACGGCCGCACCTCACTGTGATCCAGCAGGCGACTGGCCTCATCAAGGGTAAGTGTCCCGCTCTCGACCCTGTCCATGATCTCTTCCACGGTCAGCGCCTCGGGATCCCCACTGGCCTGATCGGCTCCGAGTTGACGATCGACGTAGTCAGCCAATTGGTGCACGGTTGGTCGGGAATAGACATCCGAAATATCAATGACGCGGCCGAAGCGCTCATTGATGGCGCTGACGAATTGGGAAAGGACGATGGAGTCGCCTCCAGTCTCGCTGAACGGGTCTCTAACGTTGACCTCATCCATGCCCTGAATGCCCCCCCAGATGTTGGCGAGCGCGATCTGGGTTTCGGTGAAGGCACCTCGACCGGTGACCGTCACATCGCGATGGACGGTGACCAGCGGCTTCGGAGTCTGGGGGGAGCGACGGTGAACAAGTTTCGCCGACAGCGAGGCGGCGAGGGACACGCCGATCTGGCCACCGGCATCGATCACACGCTGCCGGTCGAGCGCACCGACGAGCACGGTGCCGATCCTGCGGTCCAGGACCGAAAGGAATGAGTCGTGGCCTTCGGAGTCCGAAAGACTCTGGAAGACTCCCCGCACCGAATCGATGTCCGACTTGCGCGACATGCCAGTTTGGGCCCAGATCGACCACGCTATCGACGTCGACTTACGTCCCCTTGCGCGATCCGCATCCGCGAGCCCATTGAGGTAGGCGTTTGCGGCGGCGTAGTCCCCTTGGCCCAGTGGGCCGAAAATCGAAATGAGTGACGAGTTGAACACGGAGAAGTCAAGGTCGTCGTCCGCGGTCACCCTCCGGAGCGTCCAACTACCCATGATCTTTGGCCGCAGCACTCGTTCGAAGTCCTCCGTCGTTCGATTACGAAGTAGGCAACCGCCTGGTACGCCTGCGCCGTGGATGAGACCGTTGATGCGGCCATGACGTTCACGCAGACCGACCATCGCGGTCTCCATCGACTCAAGCTCCGTGATATCGGCGCACAGAAGTTCGATGTTCGCGCCTTTTTCCTGTAGCTCGGCCAGCCGCTGTGCACGGCTCGCGGTCTTCGGGTCGTCGACACCCGCCCCTTCCGGCGTCCGGCTGATCACAGCGAAGTGTGGCTTGCAATCCGATGTCGTGAGCGCGTCGATGAGGACGCCTGCGATACCGTCGAGGCCACCTGTGACGACGTACACGCCGTCAGCACGTAGGCTGACGGCCTCAGCCTCGAAGGTCTCGATGCTGGCCTCCTGCAGCTCCGGCAGGTAGCGCTCGCCCCTGCGGATGGCGACGACAGGGTCACCTGCTCCGTGGGCCAACTCAGCGGCCAGATGTTCGGGAGTGAAGCTGTTGTCGGCGTCGATACCAGTCATCGTCAAACGTACGGACTCGTTGTTGGCCACCCGGGCGAGCGCGAGTGCTGCCGCCCCCATCGGATTCGCGGGGTCGTCGGACTCCAAGACACGATGAACGTCACTGGTGAGCACGCATATGCGAGCCCGTCGCCCCTCATCGCCGAGCGTTTGTATCAAGGTGACCATGCCGAGCAATGCTGCAGTCTGCTGCTGCTGAAGTTCATCTGGGCTCTGCGCTTCCCTCAATGACAGGCTGCCTGCGTGGACGATGTGCTCGGCGTCCGGCAGGTGCTGGAGCAGGCTGGCGGGATCGGTTGCCGGCGCACAGTACTCGTCGGTGCCGATTTGCTCGAACGCCGGACCGGGTCGCACGTTCACCACCCGGTCGGCATGCTGCCGGAGCCCGTCGACGAGCCGCTGGCAGGATGCCGAATCGTTGCCGAAGAATACGATCGTTCCCAGGCGGCTTTCGAGCGGCAGCGCTGGCTGCCGCTCGAAAGCCATCCGGTGATGAAGCGTGTCGGTGAACAGATTTTCGCTGACACGCTTGAGTGAATATTTGTCCAGCACGCAGAGGACGGTGCCATCAGGTTCATAAAGCGTAATGTCGATCGTCGCCGCACCCATCTGCCGCCCGATCTTGGTGCGGATCCGCTGGTGCGAATTGAACTTCGATGGGAGTGCGCCGTAGATCTTCAGGCTTTTGCATGCGAAGGGCAGGAACATCGTGTGGGTGGCAAACTGGATGAGAAACTCGCCGGCGATGTTGATCGCGTTGTCGAACATCGCCGGATGCAGTGTGAACTCTGCAAGATCCGCCTGGAATTGCGGCGCGATCTCCAGGCTCGTCAGGACTTGCTGGCCGTTGAATTCGATCGTGTTCACATTCCGCCAGCGCGGACCGAAGCGGAATCCGCCGTACTCCTTGGATAGGTCGAAGGGCAAGGTCTCGCGGCAGCTTGCACGTACCACTGCCTCATGATTGACGGATGCCGGGCGCGACTCCGGGTCGAGGACTTTGGCTTGCGCGGTGGCGTGCACCTTCCACTGACCCGCAACGTCGACGCTCATGACCTCGACGTTCATGGTTTCGGCGGTTTTGCCGACCACGATGTGAACTTCGAGGGGTTCCTCTTCTGCGACGATTGCGGGAGATTGCAGAAACACGTCGCGAAGCTCGATCGCGACCGAGCCACTTGAGTGCGCGCACGCCGTGTACATCATCTCCAGGAACCCTGTGCCCGGGATGACTGAGTGGTCATTGATGATGTGTTCGGTCAGAATCCATTGTCGGCCAATTTCGTACTTGGTGACATATACGTCCTCGTCGCGGCCACGAACAGCCAGCCGATCAATGAGCGGGTGCAGGGGCGACTCAGCCTCGGCCACCGTCGGCTTGGAATCCTCCACCGCCAGCCAGAAGTGCTTGCGTTCAAATGGATACGTGGGCAACGGGAGACGTCGGTGCTGGCCGTCTGGGAAACAGTCTGGCCACTGCACGTCAGCTCCTGCGACGTACTGATGACACAACTCTCCAGCCTGTTCGGCACCACCGATGCCTTCGCTGACCAGGTCGGCCGCGACGCGAGCCATTCGCCGCCTGTCAGACACTGACAGGTCATGGTCGTCCAGACGCTCCATGTTGGCGCTAAGCACGCGATGGTGACCACGGAATACGCCAGCGGCGTCCCAACGTCTGGATGCGATGTCGCGGAGGCCCCGGAGGATCGCTCCTTTTTCGGTGCCCACAACTGCCACGCGATACTCGAAGTGATGCCTGCCCACGGCTGCGGAGTGACAGATGTCCTCGATCGGAGCTTCGGGATGCCGGTCGATCCATTCGATGAGGTTGTCGACCTGGGCGAGGCATGCGGCCTCAGTCCGGCCCGACAGCGGCAGGATCAGAGGGCCGCGACGCTTTGGGCGGGCGACTTCCCGGGGCGGAGCCTCGCTGAGTACCGCATGCACGTTCGTGCGGCCGAAGCCGAAGGAACTGACCGCTGCCAAACGCACCGGGCCGTTCGGCTCCCAGTCACGAGTCGTGTCGCTGACGTAGAGCGGCGACTCATGGAACGGTATGTACGGATTCGGCTCGGTGAAGTTGATGTTCGGTGGCAGTTGGCGCTCACGGAACGCAAGCAACACCTTGATTAACGAAGCCATGGATGCAGCGCTGACCCCGTGCCCGAGGTTAGGTTTGACCGAACCGAGTGCGCAGAACTGGCGGCGGCTCGTGTGCTTGTCGAAGGCGGTGCGCAAGCCGGTGACTTCGATCGGATCACCGAGGATGGTGCCCGTGGCATGCGCCTCCACGTAACTGAGGTGTTCCGGATCGATGTTGGCCTGACGCCAGGCATCCTCGACCACGTCGGCCTGGGTATCGGCACTCGGGGCGGTGACACCGGTGGTATGGCCGTCATTGTTGATCGCTATGCCCTTGATGATGGCGTAGATGTAGTCGCCGTCGGCGATGGCCTTTCTTGCCGGCTTGAGAGTGACGAAACCAAAACCCTCGCCCCAAACCGTGCCGGACGAACGGCGATCGAACGAGCAAAGGACGCCGTCCTCGGAGGCAACTCCGTCGAAAGTGGCGTCCACGACGCTGAGCAGATGTAGGCCGCCCGCGATCGCCATATCGCAATCTCCCGCGCGCATCGCAGTGCAAGCCTGATGGATCGCAACAAGCCCGGAGGAACAGGCAGTGTCGACCACCATGTTGGGGCCTTTGAGATCGAGGACGTAGGCTATGCGGCTCGCGAGGACTGATGACATCGAGCCTGCCATGTCCAGCAAGTTGTGCTCGGCGTCGTGCGGCTTATAGTCCATCGGATAGGAATGGTCGACGCCGACAAAAACGCCCGTGTTGGAGCCTCGGATTCCCTGCCCGCAGTAGCCAGCGTCCTCCAGACACGCCCACGCCTGCTCTAGGAAGATGCGCTGCTCAGGGTGCATCGCCATTGCTTCGGCGGGAGAAATCCGAAAGAAGGAGGCGTCGAAGTCACCGATGTGCTCGAGCCATCCAGCTTGCAGCTTCACCTCTTCACCCATGTCGTCACGTCGTTCCTTAGGGAAGGACCCGATCACACCGACCTGGTTGACGAGGTTGTCCCAGTATTCGTCGTAGTCGTCGCTGTGAGGGAACTTGCAGGACATCCCGATGATGGCGATCTCGTCATCATCGGTGGGAGTTTCTTCGGCCCCGTTCAGCCGCTCGAGCAAATGGACCGAACTATCGGCATCGAATACTCCCCGGCGTACCTGCTCCAACACGTAGGCGGTGACTTCGCGAAGCTCATAAGCATTGGCGTTCATCAGTGTGCTTTCATTTGTCGAACTGCATTGGAGATGGATGTCCTGCCTTGGTTGATCTGTTCGATCAGGTCGTTGACGTCGGCCGGGGCAGGGACAGGACTAGCCCGGCGGTCGATTTCCGCGGCAAGCAGTTGCACGCTGGGAAATGAGTAGATGTCGGCAACCTCGATGACCTCGTCCAGCTCACGGTTGATTGCTTTATAGAGCTGAATGGCCAGGAATGACTGGCCGCCGAGGTCGGTGAAACTGTCGTAGATGTCGATGCGCTTGACTTGGAGCGTGTCCGCCCAAACCCTGAGCAAGGCTCGCTCGGTGGGGGTGTACTTAGCTGACTCCTCGAAGGCACTCTCGGCGGCCTGTGTTGGCGGCGCTGCAGGGGTGGGACCGTCGAACTGGAGTCCGTCGCCTAGGGCGCAGCGGAGGCCCTTGTGTGACTGAATCTTGGTAGCAGAGAGTTGGCCGGGCATGACGCGAGTCAGGTCGGTGGTCATGGCTCCGGAAAGGAGATTGAGCGCAGTCTCGGTCGGTAGGGATGCCATGGTGTTGTCAGCCCCGGCCACCCCGTAGCGCACTGCCATGCCTACCTCGAGCCACGCTGGCCAATTGAGGGTGAGAGTGCGGCGGCCCTGCGCGTTTCGCCAGTCGGTGAAGGCATCGAGGTAGGCGTTGGCGGCCATGTAGTCGGCCTGCCCGATGTCCCCGAATACCGAAAGCACCGACGAGTACAGCACCATGTATCCCGGCGGATCGTCCCGCGTTAGCTCGTCGAGCAGCATGGCGCCCCGCGCCTTCGTGTCGAAGACTCGGCGGAAGGTGTCCTCTGATTTGTTCACGATGATGCCGTCGCCCGCAAGGCCTGCGCAGTGGAAGATTCCGGCCAGATGGCCGTCGAGTGACCGGTGTCGAAGCAGCTTGACGATTTGCGCCATCGCCTCCCTCTCGGTGACATCGGCCATGTGTACTTCGACGATTGAGCCTTTGTTGCGAATGGCGTCAAGCCTTGCGGTGAGCGCTTCGTGCCTGCTCGGATCCGCCTGCGGATTGTTCCAGTCGGTGTGCGAAACCAGGGCGATCGTCACCTGGGCCTCGTCGGAGAGACGATCCGCAAGGGCCAAGCCTAGTTCGCCCGTGCCACCCGTGATGAGGTAATGGTTGCCCGCCACCGCCAGGGGCTTGGCCTCGGGCAGTGTTGCCTTCCTTAGTTCCCGCACCCAAGAGCCGTCCGCGCGCACGAATCGGTCGAGTCCTCCGTTTGCAGCAAGGATTTCGGCCGCCAAGAGGTCGACCGGGACGCCGGGTTGGGCATCGACGTAGCTGGTGCTCAAGCCTTCGAACTCCAGTCCGATTGCGTTCGCGAGCGCAGCGAGCGAGTTGGCCTCTGGCGTGATCAGGTCGTTAGGTCCGACCTGTCCTGCGCCGGTACCCACAACGACCAGATCGACGTGGTGGTCGAGGCTGAGTGCGTCGAGATACTTGGCGAGGGTGAGGAGTCGCGTTACCGGAAGATCGGGTTCATCGCTCGGCATCGGGTTCGTCGAATGCCAACCCGTCGCGTACACGATGCGGTTCGGAGTGCTGGTCGAAAGGCATCGTTCGAGGTTGTTCCAGTCGACGGTGCGGACGTCTGCTCCCGCGGCCCGCAGAGCATCTGCGAGTTCCGTACCGTCGACTACCAGCGCATGCCCATATCCCTGTGCTGGTGTCTCACGAGATGCCGTCCGCCGCCAACCAAACTCGATGGCGGAGCGCTGACCAGTCTCGCGGATCCGCCCGGCAGCGCGCTCGTCTACGTGTTTCGTTGAGTAGCCGCGAACCGTCGCAAAGATCTGGCCGTCCGGGTCGAAGAGGTCGACATCGTAGGTGATGGTCTCCTTGGACAGATCCCATGCGGCGCTGTTCATTCGGATGTGGCTGTAGAAGCGACGGGGCATTCCCTTGACGCACACCACCTCCCGGTAGTGGTAAGGGAGGTACAAACCCTCGCCGCTCTTCTGGCTGATTGCATTGACGGCATTGTCGAACATTGCGACGTGAAGCACGGCGCCGTGTAGGTCCGACAGCATGTCATCGGTCAAGGCCAGCTCCACAAGCACCGAATCAGATCCGACGGCAACGATTCGCTCATTTGCCCAGCGGGGACCGAGTGAAATTGCTGTCTCACGCGGCTTGAGGTCGAACGATCGTACGCGGAGGTCGGCTTCCAATCCAGAGCGGAGCTCCTCAATGTTCACATGCCCCAAAGGCTTGTCCGTCAAGGATTCGACGACACACGTCGCGTGGGTGGCCCAATCGCCGTCCTGCTCGCTCACGAATCGCATGGCCCAGCGACCTGAGTTGGCCTCGACGATCCCGACGACATCCCGCGTCTCGTCAGTTGCGACCACGCATGGCTGCGAGTAGACGAGGTCCGTCACCCGCTTGGGCCCATGCTCGTATTGCATGGCAATCTCGAGGGCTAGCTCGAGATAGGTGGTGCCAGGAATGATGTGCTGACCGAGGATCACATGGTCGGTCAGGACCCAGTGCTCCGACGCATTGAACCGCGCCAAGTAGTGATCGCCGGCGGGAGTAGAGACGCTCCGTTCCGTCAACACTGCGCCGAGGTTCGTTCGGATCTCGCCATCCCGCTCTGGCTCGCGCTCGTGCCAGCATGGAACCTGAGCGAATGGGTACAGGGGGAGATCGGCGCGCGGTCCCTCCTCGCCTAGGTGTACCTGGGCCCAGTTGATATCGGCGCCACGAACGTACAACTCCATGACGCGCAGGGCATCCCCCATGGACTGGTGGGTCGCCAAGTCTGCGACCGCGCGTGACCCTTGCTCGGCCAGGTGCCGGAACTGGGCCTCCGTGAGCTCGTCCGTCTGGGGGTTCGGCTTGCCTGCGCCAATCCGCCGGAAATGGCCCTGCCGCGCGCCTTGGATTTGGGCATCGGCAGGGTGAGCGAGAACCCGGCGTAGCACGTCCACAAGCTCGTTGAGGGATTGCGCGACAACGGCCACGCGCCATGGCTGATGTTCGCGCCCAAGGTTGGCGGTGCGGCAGACGGATCGAAGTTCCGGGCGTTGTTCCTCAATCTTCCGGATCGTCGCCTCTATCAAGATTTCCAACTGCTCACGCGACCGAGCCGAAATGGTGCAGATCGCGGGCGCGGACGGTGGTTCCGCGAGAGTGGGGACAGCGGGCGGAGCCTCTTCCATGACGACGTGGCAGTTCGTTCCGCTGAATCCGAACGAGTTGATTCCCGCACGGCGAGGGGATCCCGCCGGCGCGTCCCAGTGACTGGTCTCGTCGGTCACGAAGACGGGCGACTCGACGAAGTTGATGAACTGGTTGGGCTCGCTGAAGTTGAGGCTACCCAGATACGTATGTTTCTTGAGCATCATGATCACCTTGAGCAGCGACGCGATGCCCGAGGCACCGACGAGGTGGCCGATGTTCGGCTTAACCGAGCCGACCCCGCAGAACTGGCGGTTGGCGGTGTGGTGCCGGAAGGCCTTCGTTAATGCGCTGATCTCGATTGGGTCCCCGAGTACCGTTCCGGTGCCGTGGGCTTCAACATGCGTGATCGTGTCCGGTGCGACTCGCGCGTCGTTCCAGGCATCGAGTAGGAGCCGTTCCTGGGCTTCCGCGTTGGGCGCAGTGATGCCGTTGGACGCGCCATCGTTGTTGATGGCGCTCCCACGGATCACCGCGTGGATACGATCTCCATCCCGTCGGGCTTCGTCGAGACGTTTGAGAACGACGACGCCGACACCCTCACCCCAGGTAGTGCCTGCGGCGGAACGATCAAAAGTACGGACTGAGCTATCCGCCGCCTCCACCGACTCGAGCGCTCGGAGCTCGCCCTCGAACGTCGTGGCCTCGTAGGTGTAGCTGCTGAGACCGCCGACGAGCGCTAGATCAGTTTCTCCCTGCTGCAAGCTCTTGCATGCCTGATGCACCGCCACCAAGCCCGAGGAGCATGCAGTGTCGATCACCATGCTCGGCCCGCGGAGATCCCACAGATAGGACAGACGCGAGGCCAGGATGCCGGGCCAGGTGCCCGTCACGACGAGCGGATCGTCGCTCGCCAGTCTTTTGTACTTGTGCTCTTCGACGTGATCGATGCCGACGAACACCCCTGCACGGGAACCCGCCAGGCTGCTGGCGCGGACGCCACTGTCTTGCAGCGCATGGTAGGCGGTCTCCAACAGTTGACGCTGGTTCGGATCCATGGCCGCGGCTTCGCGTGGGTTGATCCCGAAGAACTCGGCGTCGAACATCTCAATCTGGTCGACGTAGCCACGTTCGACGAAATCGATACGTAGCGACCCGTCGGGGTTGATTCTGTTCTCACGAATCAGATCCGCCTGATGAAACGCACGGATGTAGGCGATTGAGTTGGCGTGTCGCGTCGCTGGCAGTGGCCGAATGGATACACGCCCGTCGCGCAGGTTGAGCCAGAATTGCTCCGGGTCGTCTGCTTCTGGCAGGCGACAGGCCATGCCCACGACGGCAACATCGTGGGCATGGCCTGTCGCCACCGAAAGTTCGCTGAGGTAGGACTTCGCCTCCTGAACCCCGAGCTGGTGGCTTGCCACCTGCTCGTAGAGATACTCGCGCAGGTTCACATTGACCTCCCGGAAATGCTGTTTCGAGTTGCGTCCATTCCCCCGCTGCGTGCACTCGCCTGCGCAACGGTGACGTCACCGTTGGCGAGACCGGTCAGTAGGTCTTCCAATTCATCGTGGGTCTCCGGGCGGGGCAGGGGCGCTGGCAGATCCAGCGACGTTGGTCTCTTGGGTGTCGACACCTGATCGAGATGAGCCGACATGGATTCGATGGTTGGGTAGGTGAACACCGCGGAGATGTCCACGATGTCGCCGAAGCGGCTCCGGAGCTCGCGCATGAGTCGCACCGCGAGAATCGAGTCGCCGCCGGCATCTGTAAATGTCTCCCGGACGTCGAGTGGCTGGTCGCCGAGGGTGGCTTGCCACGCAGCCATAACGAGGTCTTGTGACGGGACGCAGGCCTCGTTGGCTTTGACGTCCGACGTGGCCCCCGCCGAGTTCGCCGGCAGGCGAGGCCCCACTGGGTTCCGGCCGTCTGAGCCGCCGAACAATAGAGGACTGCCCTGGCGACCATCTATAACGGGCACGTTCGGCCGTCCGAGTACGGACCTGCGGCGAGGACGCGCGAGCACGTCGTTGAGAAGCTCGAACGCCTCGTCGTTGGACAAGGCGAACAGGGTGTTCTGGGAGTCGTCGAGCCCGAAGCGGACACCGAGCCCTTGCTCGTTCCACGCCGCCCAATTGAGGCCAAGCGAGAGGCCTGGTCCCTCACGCTGCTCGACGAAACGGTCGAGATAGCCGTTGGCTGTGGCGTATCCAGCCTGACCGATGCCACCTGCGACCGAGCTGATCGAGGAGAACACCACGAATGCGTGGAGTGGTTGTTCCTTGGTCAACTGATCGAGCAACCAGGTGCCCCGGACCTTTGGCGCCAGCACTCCGCGGAACTCGTGGTGCTGCGTGTTGACGAGCAACGACTCATCGGCGAGACCGGCGAGTTGCCACACGTAGTGCACGGGGCCGTGGGCTGCGATGGCATGTGCAATGGTGTTTCCCAGCGAAGTCTCGTCGGTGATATCGCAAGAGAAGTAGTCGACCTCTGCGCCCGCCGCTCGCACCCTGTCCCGTAAAACTCCGAGATGGGGGAGTCCGTCGGCGGCACGTCGACCCAGGAGACTCATGCTCCTGGCGCCTCGCCCGGCGAGCCATTCGGTCAGGGAAGCCGCCAGTTCCCCGCTTCCCCCCGATATCAGATGGTGGAGTCCAGCGATGCGTTCCGAAGCTCCGGTGATGGCGCGCGGAACCGGCCCGAACCTCTCTTCGTGTGGCGCGCCGAAGAACAAACCAACCTGGTCAGGTCGCGCGGCAGCGAGAGCTTCGCGCAACACGTCCTCTGGGGCGGTGCCTTCGCAAACGATGCTGCGCAATCGCTGTCCGGCAAACTCCTCGTTGACCGACTTGCTCAGTGCCCAGACGAGGCCCGCTTCGCTGCGCTTCCTGTCCACGACTACGACTCGAATATCCTTGGCGGCAACAGCCTTCATCGCCAGGGCGATGTCGGTGCATCGCGTGATCTCCGCGTCGACGTCGCCAACCGAGCTTGCGGGGGGGAACTTCGCTGCGCCTGACATCGATGAGTGTCCCACCCGGCTCGATTAGTTCTGCGATATCGGCGGAATCGCTACCCACGATGACCGAAGTGATCCCCAGGGCGCGAGCTGCGTCGGCATAGGGTGCCGTGTCATCGTCGGCACCGAGGAGTGCCAAGGATCCGATCCGGTCTGCACCGGTGACCGAATCGATACGGGCCCAGTACGGTTCGTGGCGGGTGGCGGACCGCGGGCGCGACGTGTGTTCGATTTGTCGAACGCGGTATCCGAAGGCATGCATCGACACCTCGCCATGGAGGTTCATCAGCGCGACGTCAAACGTCATTCCTTCAGGCTCGGCGTCGAGCTGGGTGAGACGAGCCATCGAACTGAGGTCCGGGGTGCGGTTGATAATGAGCCTGGCGATGCTGAACGGGAGGTAGGTGCCTTGACCGAAGTGGGCATTAAGGGCGTTGAAAGCCCGATCGACCAGGGGCGGGTAGCACTCTGATTCCTGAGCTTCGGCTCGATCGGTCTTCGGAACATCGAATCGGGCGAAGAAGGTGCCCTCGCTGAATTGCCCGATCCATCGTCCGATGTCGGTCCAGTGCCGCCCAATGTGCACCTCGACGTGCCGCTGTCGGTCGTCGGGAAGCTCCGTGAGTTCGCCGCGGAGCGGCACGGTGATGATTTCTGGGTCTCCGGTGACGCCGGACGCACGCCCAGTGACGAGCGTCTTCGCCTGCCCCTCAGCAGCGTGGACTATTTCGAATTCCTCATCCTGACCACGGCGACGAAGAATGATCCACAAATCAGCGCGGTCGTCGATTCCCAGCGAGAGGGGCCGGAGGAAGAAGATGTCGCTGAGCTCCAACGGGCCTGCCATACCGCGCTGGCGCAGGAGCCGGACGATCACGTCGATGAGAGCGGTGCCTGGCAGCACGTACTGGGTTCCGACCTTGTGCTCCAACAGTGCCCAGCAGGTTCGAGGCGTCAACTGCAGCCGGTGAATGCTCTCAGCCTCTGTGAGCAGGGTGGTCGTAGGGGTTGGGATGGACGCGGCTTGCCGCAGGTCGTCGGGCCAGCACATGACGGGAGCAAACGGATACCCGGGGAGTGACACGAGCCTGGGCTGGTGGCCAGTGGGTAGCAGCGCACCGCCCGCGAACGCTTCTGCTTCCGCAGCGGCCGCCCCCACCGATGCGTTGAGGGGAGGAGTGGGCCGCTGCGGTGCGCCCACGAGCACTGATGAGGGGTCCCCGCCACCCAGCCAAGATTCGAGAGACTCCATCAAGTCGTGGCGGTTGGTGGCCACGCAGGCCAGGCGGTGACCGTGATCGCCCGACTGCGCGCGTGCCGCCGCCGCAAGCTCTGGCACGCTGATGGACGGGTGCCTTTCGTACCAGGCCACAAGATCGACTACGCGTCTGCGCAGCGCTGGTTCGGTGCGCGCTGAAAGTACGACCGCGTGCTTGTCGCCCTCGTCGGGCGCCCCCACGTTCTGCGGCGTGGGTGGGGCCTCCAGGAGCACATGCACATTGGTGCCAGCAAGACCGAATGCGCTCACGGCTACGAGAGGTGTGCCTGGGATTCCTGGCATAGGACGGAGGAGATCGTTGACGTACAGCGGAGAGTCGACGAACTCGAGCTTTGTGTTCGGTTCCTCAAATGAGATCGTCGGCACGAGCATCCCGTGCTCGAGCATGAGGACACTCTTCGCCACCGAAGCGAGGGGTGCCAAGTGGTCGAGGTGTCCGATATTCGGCTTCACCGAGCCAAGGCCTACGCTCGTCGGGCCCGACTCCAGGTTGGCCAGCGCAGTGGTAATGGCGGATACCTCGACTGGGTCTCCCAGTCGGGTGCCTGTACCGTGCGCTTCGATGTGCACCAGATTCCGGAGATCTGCTCCGGATGTCTCCCAGCAGTTCAGGAGGAGTTCCGTTTGAGCCTGTGGGTTCGGCGCCGTGATACCAACGGTCTTCCCGTCCTGGTTCGCCGCAATGCCCTTGATGACTGCTCGGATGCGGTCACCGTCGGCCAAGGCGTCGGAAAGCCGCTTCAACACAAGTGCGCACGCGCCTTCCCCGGAGGAAATACCATCGGCTCTCCGGTCGAAGGTCTTTGTCCGGTGATCGGAGGATCGGATCCCGATCTCATCATCCAAACCTCTGTGGATGGGCTCGACGTTCACCTTGACACTGCCCACGAGTGCCACCGGCACCTCACCGCGTTGCAGCGCTCTTACCGCCGAGAGCATGGCGTAAAGGCCGGAGGAGCAGGCCGTGTCGAGACTGACGGCGGGACCTCGCAGGTCCAAGGAGTACGCGATGCGGCTGGCGATGACCGAGCCCATATTGCCGGCAACAGATAGTTCGCCCGCCAGTTCGGGGTACCGGGTTTGCACATGCCGAGCGAAGTCGATAGTAAGGTCCTTGCTGAACCCGATCCAGGCCCCTGCGCGCGTCCCCCGGATGGTGTTCACCAAACCCGCATCCTCCAGGGCATGGTGTGCCTCCTCCAAGAAGATGCGCTGGTTGGGATCCATAAGGCTGGCCTCGCGGCGGGAGATGTCGAAAAAGGAGTGATCGAACTCCGCGATCTCCGACAGATAGCCCGCCTCACACAGCTCCGCTTCCTTGAGGTCCATGCCGCGTGCTCGAGACGGTGGGAAACGCCGATGGCAATCTCTGCCCTCGACGAGGTTGTCCCAGTACTCCTCCAGAGTCTCCGCCATGGGGAAACGGCCTGCCATGCCGATGATCGCGACAGGCTCGGCGAGATCATTGGCAAAGGGGACGCCGACTTCGTCCAGGCTGAAATCCAGCGCTCCGGTCATGTGTTCTTCCCCCGGCTCATCGTCTAGGTTCAGATGAGGCGCAGTTCGCGCGCGTTATCACGGAGGCGGTTGAACGTCGCCGTCTCCTTCATGATCTGTTCGAAGCGCGCGCGCTGCTCCGCGGCGTCGGTCCCTTTCGTTTCGAGGATCTTCTTGAGTGAGATCAGTGCCTCCGTCATCTCCTCGTCGGAAGGGAGACGTTCCTCTCCTTCCACCTTCTCCTGCAGTTGGCGGATGGATTCGTAAGGCTCGACGACGCCGATGCGGTACTGCTCGGAGTCGAAGTTCGTGTTGCGTGTCGCGACGGCAACGGCAAGGCAGCGGCCCAACAGTGTCGTGTCGGTCGCTTTCGGCCGTATAAACTCCCGCCACCGATCAATGTCCTGCTCCGAATCCAACGAAAATGCCGTGATGGTGGGCTTCTCCGAGCGCATGAGATTCGACAAGACCTGCTTCGGGCCGACTTCAACTGTGGAATTGATTCGCAGCGAGGTCAGATAGTCCATGGTTGCTGTCCATCGGACCCGCGCAGCCAACTGGTTCGTGAGATTGCTCACGATCGATTCCTTGCCGCGGTAAGGCCGTGCAGTCGCGTTGGCGATGACCGGGACCGCCGGATCTTGGTAGGTGTACTTCTCGAGCTCTGATCGCAGTTCATCGGCAGCAGCGTGCATATACGGAGAGTGGAAGGGGGCACTCACGGTGAGGTGATTGATGCGGCAGCCCTCCGCTTCCAGGGTCGCGGCAGCGCGTCCGATCGCAGCCTCGTGGCCCGAGATCACCGTCTGGTTCGAGGCGTTTTCATTGGAGATCACGACGATTTCCTGGGGTGTACTTGCCGCCTCGCACGCGGCGGCGACACGGCCGATGCTTCCGCCTAGGACTGCGGCCATGCCTGACGGCGCAGTCGCGGCCCGTTGCATGAGTTCGCCGCGAAGCCGCACTATCTTCACGGCATCGGTGAACTCCATGGCCCCGGCGCACACCAAGGCGGTGTATTCGCCGAGACTGTGGCCCGCGTAGGCCACCGGATAGATGCTCAGATCGTCGAAATAGGCACTCGCGTGCGCGTAGCTCAACGTCAGGATCGCAGGCTGGGCGTTGGCCGTCAGCGTGAGTTCGGCTTCTTCGCCTTCGAAGCACAATGCCGACAGCTCGAATCCGAGCACCTTGTCGGCCTGATCGAAGATCTCCCGAGCCTTTGCATTCTCTTCATAGAGCTTCTTGCCCATGGTTGTGTACTGGGCTCCTTGGCCTGAACACAGCACTGCAGTTCTGTTCATCGGAGTTCTTCCAATCCTTGGTCTATCAGTTCGTTGAGTGCGGATTCATACATCGTGGCTACCGAGCGACCCAAGCGTGGCCCGAGCCTGGACTGATTGGTTCGGATACTCGGCGGGGCGTCTGTGAAGGGATCGTCGACGAGGAGCACGAGGTCGTATTGGCGAGATGCCGAGTCATCGCCCCGTTGGACGGCGGCGGTGAGTTCCCGTGGGCCGCATTCAGGCTGACTGAATCGGTGTGCGCCCTTGCCCAAGCGCAGAGCGGACGCTGCGGCCTCGACGATGTCTGTGGCCTGGCGCAAACTGGCGGGATCGAGGTCGGCTCGCGTCTCGCCACCGCCGTCGATCACGTACCAGGGGAAGGGGCGACCACCCGTGAGGCGGCCCAATAGGTAACAAAAGGCGGCGGCGAGGAATTCTGTCGGTGTCACGCCTTGGCGTTCCGCCGCGGCACGGAGCTTCGGAATGTCCACCGCCGGTGTGTGGTTGTCCGCCACGAAGTGCTGAGCGCGCAACAGGAAGGGCTTTTCCAGCATCACCGGCGACGCGGCCGGAGCGGCGTCCAGCAGTTCCGCAGTGGCATTCACCGTCGGACGGCTGAACATAGCGGCCAGATTCACGATGCCGGGATGTGCCCGTTCGAGAGCGTTGTGCAACTGCACGAGGCTGAGGGAGGTGCCTCCGACTTCGAAGAAGCTAATATCGTTGCCGAATGAATCGTGGCCGAGCGCGGACCGCCATTGTTGGCGGACAAACTCGACAGCCCCGCTATGCTGCTTTGATGCCGTGGACGATCGGGGACGATCCGGCACTCGCGTCAGCAGGGACTTCCGATCGGCCTTGCCGCTGCTGGTCATGGGCAAATCACTTACCTCGACATAAGCCTGCGGTAGGAAGTACTCGGGAAGATTAGCGAGGATGGTTGCCCGGATTTCGGCCTCTGTGATCGGGCCCGTCGCTGTGTAGAACGCCACGATCTCGGTGCCCCCATTAATGGCATCCTGCTTGGAGGCGCACACACAACGGTCAACGGCCGGATGGGCGGCAATACACTGCTCGATCTCGCCGAGTTCGATGCGATAACCCCTGACCTTCACCTGGTCATCCAGGCGTCCCAGGCAATCGAGTTCACCTCGGTCATTCCATCGCACCATATCGCCGGTACGGAAGGCTCGCTCGTCGGGGTGCTGTGGGTCGGGTACGAACGCGCGCGCAGTCAGGTCGGGGGCGTGGAGGTAACCTGCAGCCACGCCGTGACCCCCGATCCACAACTCACCGATCGAACCCACTGGACGGGGTCGTCCGGCCGCATCCATCACGTGGAGCCGCGTGTTGAGAATCTCACGGCCGACAGATACGTCCTTGATCGACGTCACCTGCTTGGCTGTGGACCACACGGCAGTCTCCGTCGGGCCATAGACGTTGAACAGTCTTGGCTTCGATGCAAAGCCCAACACTTGCCCGGCGGCATCGACCCGCATGGGCTCGCCGCCGACAATGAATGTGCGGATGCCGGACAGCAGATGCTCCGACTCCGGATGGTTGAGGAAGATCGACAGTCGCGACGGCGTCGTCTGAAGCGTGTTTGCCCGGTGGCGTTCGAGTAGCTCGCCAAGACGGCTCAGATCCAACTGCTCGTCGGCGGTCGCCATGACAAGACTGCCGCCGATCGCCAACGGCAGGAGCGTTTCGAGAACGAAGATGTCGAACGTCACCGTCGTGAGGCAGCAGATTCTGGTGCGCTCATCCAGGTTGAGGGCGGCGCTCATTCCGTCAACAAAGTTGGCGATGTTGCCGTGAGTGAGTTCTACTCCCTTGGGTGTTCCGGAGGAACCCGATGTGTAGATCACGTAGATCGGATCATTCATGGACACCGAGACCGGCTCGGGTGCGGGCGCCGATGCTGGTACTGCCTGGAGCGAGAGAACATCGTTTGGGAGATTGGAGGCAAGATCCCTATCGCTCACGAGGAGTCGGCAATCGCTGTGATCGAGGATCCTCGCGTTGCGGGCATTAGGGTGGCTCGGGTCGAGGGGGAGGTAGGTGCCACCCACCTTGAGAACCGCGAGGATCGCCGCGACGAGGTCGGGGCTGGGGTCGATGAAGAGACCAATCAACATCCCCCGCGCGAATTGCGGGTGGCTCTCGAGTGCTGCCGCGATGGCGTCCGAACGAGCATTGAGCTCTCCATAGGTCATTTGCTCGTCACCATGGCAAATCGCGGTCAGGTCCGGGCTCCGGTGCGCAACAGCCGCAAACCTCTCATGCACGGGTTCGGAAGGTAGGGCCGCAAGTGGTGGACGTGTGTTGCCCAGTCGCCGGTCGTGGTCGATGAGTTCGATCGACTCTATTCGACGGTCCAAGGCGACGGCCAGACTGTCAAACAGGCGCCGGAGCGTGTGTTCGAATCGCCTGCAGAAGCGTTCGTCGAACAGGTCGGAGCAGTACTCCAGTTCGAACTCGGTTCCTGCATCCGTCGGATTTGCGTAGAGCGACAGGTCGTACTTGGCGGTGCCTGTGTGAACTGGGACGGGTTCGAGATGCACTCCCGGAATGTGCAGTTCGGTACGCGGATGGTTCTGGTAGACCAGCAGCGCAGTGAAGATCGGGTGTAGTCCCGGGTTGCGCGGCACTGCAGGATCCTCAAGGAGTGCAGCGGGAACCGGCCCGCGAGCAATCGCCTCGCGAGTCGACAGCCGTGTACTTTCGAGCACTTCACCGACTGTGCTGCCCGCCGGGAATCGCAACCTGAGTGGCAAAGTGTTCATCAGCATGCCGACGGTCCGGTCTGCTCGAGGGTCTTCGCGTGCGGAGTCTGCGATACCGATCACCACATCATCGGTTCCGGCGTGCAATGACAGGGCAAGCGCGTACGCGGCGGTCAAATACTCGAACCCGGTGAGGGAAGTCCCGCTTCGTCGGGCCATCGTCTCCGGTGAGTCCGCCAGACTGAAGCGGTGCACGGTGCCGTGGTTGGACTGACTTCCGTGCGAACGCTGTTCGTCAGCGAGATCGAGACGCGGGAGCTTTTCGAAGAGGTCGGAGAAGTCGGCCACGTCGGATTGCGGGTTGGGGACCTCCCTCGCTAGCTCCATTATCGAAGTGCTCTCGGCCAACGGAGTCTCGCCGACAGCCAACGCGTTCAACGTGTCATTCAGGAGTTCCTCGGAGACCCCGTCGACGGCGATGTGGTGCATATCGAGGAAGAGCAGGTGGTCGTCGGCGCCGAGTTCAACGACTGCGGCGCGGAACGGAGCCTCGTGCTCCAGATCGAAGGGTCTGATCAGAGATCGGGCAATCACGCTGGGCTCACCCTGAGGTTCCTCGAGATGGCGCACATCGACATCGTCCAACGGCAACAGCTCCTGAACGAGGTTGCCGTGGTCGAACCGGTACACGGTCCGTAGTGCGGGGTGGTACCTGGGCAGTTGGGTCAGCGAGTACATCAGCCGGGTCACATCCAAGCGGCCTCGGACCCGGACTGCCTTGGGGATGTTGTAGGTGCAGGGTTCCGTGGCGAGGCGGCTCGCAAGATAGACATCCAGTTGACGGCGGGTGGCGGGAACGAGAGCACTGTCGTCCGTACGGGCGGGATGGCCGCGCGTGGCAGCCCGCGCGGTGGAGAGCAGTTCGACCTGGGCGTCGATCGTAGGATTCTGGAGGATGTCGACGGGACGCATCTGCTTGTCGAATGTCCCGCGTACCTGGCGGGCCAAACGGCCCGCCAGGAGTGAATTGCCGCCGGCTTCAATGAAGTCGGTGTCGTCGGTCACGTCCTGAACGCCGAGAACTCGCCGCCACAGTGCCCGCAACTGCTCTCGCGGGTCGTTGGTGTCGGGCTGCATTCGTCGACCGACACGCCGATGCAACATCTCGTCGAGACGCTGGCGAAGGTCTTTGCGATTGATCTTGCCTGTGGCGAGCCGAGGCAGCCGCTCTAGCGATTGCCAGTGTGACGGAGTCATGTGCTGCGGCATCTCGGAAACGAGACGCGGACCGATGACCGTGTCGGCCCCCGTTGGCACGACGAACGCGCAGAGGACCGTGCCGGTGTCGTCCTGGCCCGCTACCACCGCTGCGTCGGCAACGCCGGGTTGTTGACATAGTTCCGCTTCGACCGCTGCGGTGTCGACCTTCACACCGCGGATTTTCACTTGGTCATCGATCCGGCCGTCGCACACCACCAGACCGTCCGTGTCGATCCAGCCGAGGTCCCCGGTGCGGTAGTGCAGCAGACCGTCTGCCTCGCCGAAATTGAACACCTCAGCGTTGCCGTCGGGGTCGCCAAGGTACCCATGTGACCCGTGCCCGGTGATGACGATCAACTCGCCGACTTGCCCATCTGGACATTCGCCCCCGTCCTCGTCGAGCACCACGATCCGCGAACCTGGGATCGGATGACCGATCGGGACCAATGCTGAGGAAGCGTCCTGGGTGCGAACCTGATGGACGCAAGTGGCCAGTGTCGTCTCGGTGGGACCATATAGATTCACCAGGCGTGTGCCGGGAAGTCGCTCATTGGCCCGCGCTACGTCACTGCTCCTCAGAGGCTCACCAGCGAGGATCACGTGCTCGAGAGCGACGACATGACTGAGATCGGCGGCGTTCAGCAGCTCTCGGAAAACCGTCGGCACGGTGTGCATGAGGTTGACCTGTGCGCTCGCCAACCAGTCGGCCAGTGCATCGGCGTCGACGACCACGCTCGGTTCGTCGGGAATGCAGAGTGTTCCACCGCCGAGCAGCGGGAGCAGGATGTCACGCAGAAATGGATCGAAGCCGGGCGCGGTCAGGAGACTCGAGCGTCGACCGGGTCCCACGGGAAACTCCCGGGACTCCCATTCGATGAAGTGCAGTAGTCCCGCATGACTTCCCTGGACAACCTTGGGCCGACCGGTCGATCCCGACGTGCAGTACACATACGCTTCCTCGACGGGCTCGGCGGTAAAGGAGTAGGCGACGCCGGTCGCAGGCAAAGCTTCGTCGAGCGGCATCACGGTGCAGTCTGGTACTCGATCACTAAGCTCGGCGACGTTGGATTCATCCGCAATGACCAGTCGGGCCCCGGTTTTTGACCCTATGTCACCGAACTCCTCCGGTGACCAGTCCGGACGCACAGGGACGAAGCGGATCCCGGACTTGAAAGTCGCCAGCACGACGCCCACGAGTTCCGGGCTTGGTGCCATATGGACGAACAGAGCGTCCGACCGGTCCAAGAGTCGTCGCATGTGATGGGCATACCGATCTACGACCTGCCCCAACTCCCGATAGGTCATTGCCCGCGCACCATGCGACACGGCAACGCGATCCGGTGCTTCCGCAGACCACTTATCGATTCGATCCGTGATTGAACCCATTTATGCAAGCACCATCCTCGTTGCCCGCCGCAGATCGGCCTGGAACTCGCGAAGGTCGATCCAGACAACTGGTGCTTCGGTGTCCGATACTGTCGCGAGCCAGGCATCGCCGCGGCGCGCGCTGACCACACGTAGCCGCGTCTGCGGCACGCCACGCACTTGCACCTGTGGCTGCTCTTCTGCAAGCCGCGCGATGCGGAAACTCCCCGGGGGTTGGGACAAGCCCATCCCGAGGTACTTCATGTAGGCCTCGCGCAGCGTCCACGCGCGAATGAGGGCTTCGTTCGTGGCGCCGGAGAGCTCGTCGATCTCCTCCGAGTGAAGCACCGGGGACAGGTCCGCGACTGTCACAGGTCGGATGACTTCCACATCCACCCCGATTCGCCCCGGTGCTACGCCGCAGGCAACGCATCCGCGCGTATGGGACATGTTGAACTCGCCACCGATGTCCCTCAAGTTCACGCAGAACGGCTTTCCGCCTGGGTCTGTCCGCATGTCTAGCGCCGAGTTGGGAACACCCAGGAATACCTGCAACATCCATCGGGCAACTGCCGCAGCCAGCAGCGAGGCTACGCGATCGCTTTCGAAATGAAGTCGAGACACCTTCGCTCGGCGTTCGGCGGACACAACCGACATCAGCAAGTCGCGATCGAGCTCTTCATGATCTGCGATTTTGATGGCCACCACAAGCGACTCCCCTACGGTCACCTGATTCGCCCCCCCTCAACCCCGAGTCAGCGACTCCTACGCTTCAGCGCAAGCACGATGACGGCCAACACGAATCCGACCAAACCCGACACGAGTAGGAACGCAATCGAATCGAACATGGTCACGGAATGTCCGGCGAACTCGAAGTTGACGCCCATCTCTGTTCGGAACTCACTGACCACTCCGGCTGGGGCGCCGTCGAATCCCTCAGCCATCGGCGCCGCCATCATGACCTCTCGCAGCGCGCGAGCCGCCTGAGCTGCCGGAATCAGCATGAGTACCTGTTGGACGCCCTCCGGGAGTGAACCGATCGGGATATAGGCGCCCACCAGGAATCCAATCGCGGCGCCGACGGTGATATTGGCACCGCTGAAGGCGCTCTGCGAAGGGATGAAACTCGACAACAAGCCCAAGACACCCGCAGCGGAGAAGACTGCCGCCAAGATTATGCCGAGCACTTGAGCAAGCTGGGTGAGGCTGAGCAACTCACCACCGTTCGCGACGATATAGATCTCGGCCACCACGAGGGAGATGACGCTCATCACTGTGCCAATCACCATGGAGTTGAGCATGTACCCGCCGATTACGGACGACTTGGCGACTGGCGCGGTGTCGAAGTCTCGAGCAATGCCATCCTCGCGGTCGCGAATCATGGTTCCGTAGCCGGCCAAACATGTGGTGACGGTCGCCGAAGCGATGATTCCGGCCATGATCCAACTGTCGACGAGGTAATCCATGGTGCCATCAGCGACGGTGAGCTCCTCTGTGACAGTGCCCTTCAGGAAGAAGATGTACAGAAGGACGATGATGATAGGGCCCAATAGGGAGAAGAAAACGGTGCCGCGGTCTCGGTAGAAGAGCTTCCAGTTGCGATATGTGAGCGCCAACATCAGGATCGGAGCTCCTTTCCAGTGATGTTGATGAACACATCGTCCATCGTTCCGTGCACTACCTCGAAGCTCTCCACATGGGGTTGGAACCGCTCGAGCAGAGGTATGGCGTCGATGGTGCGCGCTAGCTCAAACGTGAACTGACGACCGTCCTTCACCACTTTGCCGTCCGTCTCGTGTGGCATCTGATTGACGAGCTGCGCGAAGGCATCGGGATCCTTGGGCGCAATTCGCAGGAGTTCCACCGAGTATTTCTCCTTGAGCTGGGTAGGGGTGCCCTCGGCGGCCACAAGTCCGTCGTCCACGACGACGGCGTAGTCGGACCCAGCCGCTTCCTCCATGTAGTGAGTCGTGAGGAAGATGGTCACCCCGTGTTCGTCTTGCAGCCGCTTGATGGTGGCCCACACGTGCCGACGCGTCTGCGGATCTAAACCGGTGGTGGGCTCATCCATGAAAAGTACCCGCGGCGTGTTGATCAGAGCGCGGGCGATGTCGGCGCGTCGACGCTGACCTCCCGAGAGTCGACCATAGGGACGATCGATGAAGTCAGTGACATCGGCGGCTTCCGCCGCGCGCTCGACGACCTCCTTCGTCGCGCGACCCTTGAGATAGAACGACGCGCGAACCCGCAGATTCTCTTTTACCGTGAGGACATTGTCCAGAAGTGATTCCTGGAATACGATGCCGATGCGTTCCTTGACCGCATCAGGCTTGGAAACCACGTCGATCCCGTCCACAGTGATCTTGCCCTCATCCGGACGAAGCAGCGTGCAGAGCATGTTGATCGTCGTCGACTTGCCCGCGCCGTTGGGACCCAAGAACGAGAACAGCTCCCCTCGTCGAACGCAGAAGTCAATACCGCGCACCGCTTGCGCGTTTCCGAAGGATTTCCTCAGTCCCGTAACCGAAACGACACGCTGATCTTCCGGAATGTCGCGCATACTTGCCCCCCTTGTAACGTCAGCTGCCTGCTACTGATGCGAGTTTCCCACCTGGTCTATCAGTCGTCTAGAGCGGCGACCCGCTGATTCGAAACCTCTGTCCGGTCCAATACAGCTCGAAACTGTAGACTGAATTGATGGCGGTATACAATTCGGGGTGTAGTTGGAGCCTAAACTCCCTGGCCTTGAGCAGTCTGCGAGCGATAGTGGAATTGGCGGCGACCCTTGTCAAAGCCGTCGCCGGTGATGTGGATGATGTGGATGGGGTTCATCTCCGCGACAATGTCGAGCGTCTTCGTCCTGTGCTGCTGCATGCGCCTGTTGATGCTGTTCGCAATAACCCCGTCGAGCCCATGAGGGTGGTTGATCAGGGCGCATCTCCCCCTGGTGAGCACAGCCTCGGTCGAGTTCTTTCGACTCATGGCCGGGAGGGGAGGCTGTTGGATGCTCGTTTTGGGGCCCCGCCGAGGGCATGCTGAAGGCTTTGTCGGCGGATTCGACTGTCCGCAAATTGTTCCCGCGGGGCTCGAGTCCGCCAGGGTGTGAGGGCGGAGGCGAAGCTCGCCTTCGGGCAGCGGGAGTCCTCCAGACAGATCGACAAGAAGCGTGACTCCGTGCTGCACGGGTCTGAGTTCGAGATTCGCTTGCGAAACTGGCCCACATAGTGAGAAATAGCGCGAGGGCGTGTTGCAGTCATTCGCGGTTGCAGACAACAATGCACTCATTGTTACTGACTGTGTGGGGTTGAGGGGACGACCTTCACTGCACTTGTGTTGATCAAGTGCAGTGAGCTCCAAGGCAAGACGGTTATGGTGTTGACGTTTAGGACGCTCGTCGACAATTGGGCGAATTTCGATAAGTACTGCTCGACGAGCATCTCCTACACTGATCGGCTCAATTTTGATCTGCCCTGATCAATGAATTTTGCAAATTGCGCAATGTGGACTCGTTGCCGAGCGCAAGACCTACTTCCTCAGCGATCAGAGATGGGCTCATTTCCACCAACTTCATCCCACTTGCACGCCTCATGCACTGCGGCCAAGAAAACCTAGTGGGCTCAGCAGCGAATTGCCACGATCGGTCATTGAGCTGAAGATGCGCGTTTCGCGAGTTCGAGTTTCGTGTTCTCCGCCGCTGCGACATCAACACCCCGCGAGGCGGCGCTTGGTGGTCAATACCGCTTGGCAGGACTCCTGGCCTTGGCGGGGGGCCTGATCGGTCGAGAACGACTCCGACGCCGATTGTCCGAACCCCACAACCTCTGCACTCGATTCTTGGCTGTCAGAGCCTCTCCTTTGGCGGTTCTATCCAGTTGGATCAATACGATGCCCGTTCGACGGGTGTCTGTCGGTTGTCAACGTCGAGGAGAGCCCGTGTTTCAGCGCATCGTGATCGTCAATCGGGGTGAGGCGGCGATGCGGCTCATCCACGCGGTCCGCGACCTGAACGCCGAACGCCCCCACGCCGAGCCGATCACCACCATTGCGCTGTACACCGACGCTGAGAAGTCGGCCATGTTCGTCCGGGAGGCCGACGAGGCCTACTCGATCGGACCCGCTTCGGCACGTCCCTACCTCAACCACGAGCTGTTGCTGCAGGCGCTCACCGAGGTGCGCGCGGACGCTGCCTGGGTCGGCTGGGGCTTCGTCGCCGAGGACGCCGACTTCGCCGAAAAGGTCACCGCCGCCGGCATCACCTTCATCGGTCCGAGCGCGGCAGCGATGCGCAAACTCGGCGACAAGATCGGCTCCAAGCTGATCGCCGAACAGGTCGGCGTACCGGTTGCGCCCTGGAGTGGCGGCGGCCTCGACTCCCTGGACGAAGCGCTCGCCGCAGCTGAGCGAGTCGGTTACCCGCTGATGCTCAAGGCCACCGCCGGCGGTGGCGGACGTGGCATCCGCCGGGTCGATTCCGCCGATGACCTCGCCGACGCCTACCAGCGCACCCGCGACGAGGCGGAACGCGCCTTCGGCTCGGGCGTGGTGTTCCTCGAAAAGCTCGTCACCGGCGCTCGCCACGTCGAGGTGCAGGTGATCGCTGATGCTCACGGCACCGCCTGGGCACTCGGCGTACGTGACTGCACCGTGCAGCGCCGCAACCAGAAGGTCATCGAGGAGTCCGCCTCGCCGCTGCTCACTGCCGAGCAGACCGCTGATCTGCGGGCCTCGGCCGAACGACTCGTGCCGGCTGTCGGCTACGTCGGCGCAGCCACCGTCGAGTTCCTCTACCACCCCGGCGAGCAGCTGTTCGCCTTCCTCGAGGTCAACACCCGACTGCAGGTCGAGCACCCGATCACCGAAGTCACCAACGACTTCGACCTGGTCAAGGCCCAGCTGCGCGTCGCCGACGGCGGACGCCTGGGGGAGCGTCCCGTCGAGCAGGGCCATGCCGTCGAAGCCCGCCTCAACGCCGAAGACCCCGACCGCGATTTCGCACCCTCCCCAGGACTGATCACCCGCTTCGACGTGCCGGTCGGCCCGGGCGTCCGGGTCGACACCGGGGTCAGCGAAGGCGACACCATCCCGGCCGACTTCGACTCGATGATCGCCAAGGTCATCGCCTCCGGACGCACCCGCACCGAAGCCTTGGGACGGCTGCGCCGCGCGCTGGCCGAAACCACCGTGATCATCGAAGGCGGCGCCACCAACAAGAGCTTCGTGCTCGACCTGCTGTCGCGTCCGGAGGTCGTCGGACCCGATCCGGACGCCACCGGCGAGCAGGTCTGGGCAGACACCGGCTGGATCGACCGCGTCCGCGCCGACGGTGACCTGGTCGCCGACCGGTACTCCGCCGTGGCCCTGGTCGGTGCCGCGATCGAAGCTCTCGAAGAGGTCGAGCGCCGCGAGATCGCGCACCTGCTGGAAACCGCCCACGGCGGACGCCCGCAGGCCCAGCACAAGGCGGGACTGACCGTGGAGCAGAAGCTGCGCGGCGCCACCTACACCCTGGTGGTCTTCCGCACCGGACCCGACCGCTACCGCGTCCGGCTCGGTGACGACGTGGTCGACGCCGAACTGACCCGGCTCGACGATGCCCACGGACGGCTGCGGATCGGCACCGAACAGTTCCGCATCGTCACCGCCACCCACGGACCCGTCCAGTTCATCGAGGTCAACGGCGTCGCCCACCGGGTCTCCCGGGACGAGGGTGGCGTGCTGCGCTCACCCGCCCCGGCACTGGTGGTGGCCACCCCGGTAGCGGTCGGCGACGAGGTCGCCGCCGGAGCTCCGGTGGTGGTGCTGGAGTCGATGAAGATGGAAACCGTCATCGCTGCACCGTTCGCCGCCCGCGTCAAAGAACTGATGGTCATCTCCGGCAGCCAGGTGGAAAGCCTGGCTCCGCTGGTGCGCCTCGAACCGTTCGGCGAAGCCGCCGAGGAGGTCGCCGAAGCCGGTGAGATCGACCTGCCGAAAGCAGCCGCCGAACTGTCCGCCCCGGCGTTGGCCGCCCGCAAGCTCGACGAGCTGAGCGCGCACCTGATGGGCTACGACACCGACCCGACCGCCGGAGTCCTGCCCGCCTACTTGGCCGCTCGCGACGCCGCCCGTACCGAAGGCGTCGACGTGCTGACCGGCGAAATCGACCTGGTCACGCTGTTCGCCGACCTGGCCGAACTGAGCCGCAACCGTCCCGTCGGTGAGGACGGCTCCGAGCTGCGCATCCACTCCGACAAGGAGTTGTTCCACCGTTATCTGCAGAGCCTCGACAGCTCCCGGGCTGCGCTGCCGAGCCGCTTCGTCGACCGGCTGACCCGTGCGCTGGCCCACTACGACGTCACCGATCTGGACCGGACGCCCGGACTCGACGAGGCCGTCTTCCGAATCTTCCTCGCCCAGCAGCGGGTGGCCGGCGACGTTCAGGTGATCCTGGCGATCCTCGATCGCTGGATCGGCGAAACCGCGCCCGATCAGGAACTCGCCAGCTCGGCCCGGGCCCAGCTCGAACGCCTCGTCCGAGCCACCCAGCGACGCTTCCCCGCGGTCAGCGATGTGGCCCGCTCGGTGCGATTCCGCTGGTTCGACCAACCCCAGGTGGACGCCGAGCGCGAGCAGGTGTTGGCCGGAGTGGCCACCGAGGTGGCCGATCTCGCCGCCCATCCGGACGCCGCTGACTACGCCGAACGCATCGCCGCGCTGGCCATCATTCCCGAACGCATGTCGCCGACGTTGGCTGCCCGGCTGGTCGACGGGGTGACCGCCCACGAACCGCTGCTGGAGATCCTGCTGCGCAAGCACTACCGGGAGTATCAGCTCAGCGAGGTGCGGGCCTTCAGCGTCGCCGGGCGATCGGTGGTGACTGGTGATTGCGTCATCGACGACCGCCCGATCCGGGTCATCACCGCGAACGCAGTAGCCGGCGATCTGGACGCCGATGGCCCGGTCGCGGCGATGGTCGCCGACCAGCTGCGCGGACGTCCGGCCGACGGTGAGGCGATCATCGAGTTGTACGTCGGCTGGCCGTCCGGGCCGGACCCCGACCGAGCCACCACGCTGCGCGAGCAGCTCCGAGGCTGGGAACGCGAAGGCGTGAGCCGGGTGACCATCGCGGCCTGCTCGGCCGACGGCGACGTCGACTATCTCACCTTCCGCCCCGACGCGGACGGTGAGCCGGTCGAGGACGAGCGGGTCCGCGGCGTCCATCCGATGGTCTTCCGCCGGTTGAACCTGTGGCGGCTCAGCGAGTTCGACGCCACCCGACTGCCTGCCCCCCGGGGAGTGTTGCTGTTCGACTGCGTCGCCAAGGCCAACCCCGAAGACCGCCGACTGGTCGCCATGGCCGAGGTCAGCCAGCTCGCCGCAGTCCGCGACGCCAACGGCCGATTGATCGGCCTGCCGCACGCCGAACGCGCGGTGGAGAATTGCCTGGAGTCGATCCGGCGGACGCGCGCCGCGCGCGGTGCAGCCGGCAGCCGGCTGGATATGAACCACGTGTGGGTTTACGTCTGGCCCGAGATCGAACTCGACCTGCGCGACGTGATGACCCTGCAGCACAAGATCACGCCGCTGTCGGACGGCACCGGCATCGAGGAGGTGGTCGCCCAAGGCACCTTCGTCAGGCCCGACACCGCACCCACCAAACTGGCGATCCGGTTCCACGCCAAGCCCGGCTCGGGAGTGGCCGCCTCCGTGGTGCCGCCGCCAGCCGAGCCGCTGCAACCCCTGGACGATTACGCCGCGCAGGTGATTCGGGCCAGGCGCCGCGGACTGGTGTACCCCTACGAACTGTCCGAAACCTTGGCCGGGCCCGGCGGCACTATGGTCGAGCTCGATCTCGATCCGAACGTTACTGCCGGTGCCCCCGACCGGCTGATCGAGGTGAAGCGCCGTCCGGGGCAGAACAAGGCGGGCATCATCGCCGGCCTGGTCACCACCCCGACTCCGCTTTATCCGGAAGGCATCACGCGCATCGTGCTCTCCGGCGACCCGAACCGCGGCCTGGGCGCGGTCGCCGAACCCGAATGCCGGCGGATCATCGCCGCACTCGACCTGGCCGCCGAAATGGGCGTCCCCATCGAGTGGTACACCCTGTCCTCCGGTGCTCGGATCTCGATGGAATCGGGCACCGAGAACATGGACTGGGTCGGAGCCGCGCTGCGCCGCATCGTCGAGTTCACCCAGGACGGCGGTGAGATCAACATCGTGGTCGCCGGCATCAACGTGGGTGCCCAGCCTTACTGGAACGCCGAGGCGACGATGCTGATGCACACCCGCGGCATCCTGGTGATGACGCCGGATTCGGCGATGGTGCTCACCGGCAAGCAGTCGTTGGACTTCTCCGGGGGAGTCTCGGCCGAGGACAACTTCGGCATCGGCGGCTACGACCGGGTGATGGGACCCAACGGGCAAGCCCAGTATTGGGCGCCCGACCTGGCCGGCGCCTTCGGCATCCTGATGGGCCACTACGAGCAGACCTATGTGCTGCCTGGTGAGGAGCGTCCGCGACGCGCAGCCACGACCGATCCGTCCGATCGGGACGTATCGGAGCATCCCCACGAGCTGGCCGGCAGTGACTTCGCGACCGTGGGTCAGATCTTCTCGGCCACCCACAATCCCGACCGGAAGAAGGCCTTCGACATCCGCACGGTGATCGCCGCGGTGTGTGACGCCGATCATCCCCGAACCGAGCGGTGGGCGGGCATGGCTGATGCCGATACCGCTGTGGTTGTCGACGCCCGGATCGGCGGCTATCCGGTGGCGATGTTGGGCATCGAGAGTGCACCGGTGCCGCGGGCCGGGTTCCCGCCCACGGACGGTCCGGACACCTGGACGGCCGGCACCTTGTTCCCGCGGTCGAGCAAGAAGGTGGCTCGGGCGATCAACGCCGCCTCCGGTAACCGTCCGGTGGTGGTGTTGGCGAACCTGTCCGGCTTCGATGGCTCCCCGGAGTCGATGCGCAATCTGCAGTTGGAGTACGGCGCTGAGATCGGTCGGGCGATCGTGAACTTCGACGGCCCGATCGTGTTCGTGGTGATCAGCCGCTACCACGGCGGTGCCTTCGTGGTGTTCAGCAAGCAGTTGAATCCGAAGATGACCGTGTTGGCGATCGAGGGCTCGTTCGCATCCGTGATCGGTGGGGCTCCGGCCGCTGCGGTGGTCTTCGCTGGTGACGTCGCCAAGCGCACCGCCGCCGATCCGCGGGTGGCCTCGATCGAAGCCAAACTGCGCACGGCCCGCTCCCATGAGCGCGCCGCGCTGCAGTTGGAGTTGGCCGATGCCCGGGCTGCCATTCGTGCGGAGAAGATCAGCGAGGTGGCCGCCGAATTCGACGGCGTCCACGACATTCACCGAGCCGTGCGAGTCGGCTCGGTCGACAAGGTGATTTCCGCCGCTCGGCTGCGTCCGGAGATCATCGAGGCCATCGAGACCGGGCTGGGTCTGGGGTAAGGCCGCCCTGGTGGTCTTTCGGCAGTCCAGTGGTTGATCGGCGACTGTGCTCGGTCGCCCCTGTCATTGATACGCTTCGATTCGTGATTCGATCTGTCGTGAAAATTGGTGCGGCATTCTTCGCAGTGACCTTGGCAGTATTGCTCGGCGCAACCCCCGCCGGCGCCACGCCAACGATCATTCCCCAGGCAACGGGAAAGACGCTTGACTCAGGCAACATCATTGTGATGAAGCCCGACGTTGCCTATCAGGTGCCGCTGGCAGGCAAGATTTCGGCGGTCAAACTCGTTCAGGTCAACACCGGTGGTGTTCTGCTCGACCAAATCTCTGTGAATGGGTTGGTGGTGCGGCAGTTCAGCGATGGCGATGCTGACGGCCAGGTATTCCTGGTTCAGGTGACTTCCACAGACACTCTCATCTACCAGCACGGCCTCATCGCCGAGGGTGAGTTCTTCGTGCACAGCGTCGTGTTCAGGTTCGACGGCAGCAAACTCGTCGATGCCATGAAACGGGATTCAACTGGCCGCGGCCGAGGCTGGTTCGAGTTCGACACCGCCTACAGCTCGATGGCGGGTGCCGGTCAGATCGTCACCAAGTACAAGGGGATTACCAATACCTGCAGCTATGCGAAGAGCCAAGTGTCCTGCTCTGCAAAGGTGCCACGTCCGAAGTTCTCCGGCCGTCTGAAGGTCAAAAGGGTCCTTAGCCTGAGCGCTCCCCGGGTCGGCGAATATACCGATCCCCTCTGGTATCGGTGCAAGACCAAATCTCTATCGTCCTGCAATGGCATTGCCATCAATGTGAAAAAGGGCATCGCAGCGACGAAGCCGACCTACCGGCTCCGCCGCGCGGACAAGGGCAAGTGGATCAGGGTCTGTGCCACTTATCAGTATGGGCACTGGGGGGACTGGCTCTGCTCCCGACGGTCCGCCGCCAAGATCAAATAGACCGGCGTCGCACCCACGCGGACGGCTGCTCCAGCGGGCGTGAACCAGCTGCGCTCTGCCCGCCCTCAGGAGCGCCGAGTTCAGTCGGCTTCGTCCTCACCGGCCACGACGACGGTCGCGCCCACCTCGGCGGCTCGGTCCAGTAGTGCTCTGCCTGGTCGGCGCTCGGTCACCAAGGTGGTGTTGGCAGCAAGATCGCCAACCTCAGCGAACTCGCGCTTGCCGAACTTGCTGGAGTCGGCCAACAACAGGGTGTGGCTGGCGCAGTCCATCATCGAGCGCATCATGCCGGCCTCCGGCAGGCTGGAGGTCCACACGGTGCCTTCGTCGGTGACGCCGCCGACGCCGATGATCGCCCAGTCGGCATGAATTGCTCGCGGACGCCCAGCGCCGTCGGAGAGCACCACTGGGCCAATGGTGACCTGGGAGCGCAGCCGGTAGGCGCCACCGATCAGATAGATCTCTCGGGCTCCCCGGGAGTACATCTCCGGCGGCAGCGGCAGCGAGTTGGTCACCACCGTGAGGCCGCGCTTCGCTGAAAGGTGTTTGGCCAGCGCGAGGGTGGTGGTGCCGCCGTTGATGACCACGCTTTGGCCTTCGTCGATGTGGGCGACCGCGGCTCGGGCGATTGCGTCCTTGGCGTCAGCATTGGCGTGGATCCGCTTGAAGAAGGGGATCACCGCGTTGAGGCGATCCTCCTGGGTGATGGTCACGCCGCCATGGGTACGATCCACCGACCCCTGCGTTGCTAACGTTTCAACATCACGGCGAACGGTGTCGTCCGAGACTCCGAACTCAGTGGCCAACTCGGCGATCGAGGCCTGGCCTCGATCCCGCAAGAACTCAAGGATCTCCGCGCGACGTCGGGCGGGGTACAGGCTCTCCTTGCTCACTTTTCCTCCAGGGATGCGGAATTCTGCGTCTATCTTGCCACTAAGTGCGCAAAGATGGCAAGAGTCCGCGGATGTTATCGCTCTGTGACAGCAGAAAACCGCAAAAATCCTTGACTAGCCGAGGAAGTCGGCGTGATCATGGTGCAGAAAGGTGTTGCCGCGAGTTCCAGAGCGGAGTCTCCGCTGTTCGGCACACCACGCACGACAAGGGAGTGAGATGCGCAAAAAGTACTTGGCGGGAATCGCTGTGATGGCAGCGGCCGCCCTTGCTATGACTGGTTGCTCCGGCGGCGGGACCACCCCGTCGGCCGGAGGAGATGTGACCCTCGAATTCGCTCAGTGGTGGGAGCCGGAGCTTCCGGCTGGCTCGCTGCGCGGACTGATGGATCAGTTCGAGGCTGAGAATCCTGGAATCAAGGTCAAGTTGATTTCTGGTCCTTACGCCTCCACTAAGGAGCAGGTTGTCGCCGGTGCCGCCGCAGGCACGATGTCCGACGTGGTCGGTCTTGACGGAGCCTGGGTCAACGACTTCGTGAAGCAGGGTTCGCTGGCGAACCTCTCCGAGCTCATGAAGGCAGCCAACTTCGATGAGAGCCAGCTTGCTGCCCAGGTGCAGCTCGACGGCTCGACCTACATGATCCCGGTGGCGAACTTCGTCTATCCGATGTTCGTCAACGAAGATCTGCTCAAGGCCGCCAAGGTGTCTGCGGTGCCGAGCAATCGCACCGAGTTCACTGCTGCTGCCGCCGCGATCACCAAGACCGGCAAGGCTTCCGGGTGGGTGCTTCCGCTTGATACCGCCGTGCCCAACGGCATCCAGAACGACGTGATGAGCTGGGTGTGGGCCTCGGGTGGCTCGATGTTGAAGGACGGCCAGCCCTACCTGGCCGGCAACAGCGAGGTCAAGGACGTCATGACCTTCATCAAGGGCATGTACGACTCCGGCTCGATCGCCAAGGGCACCTTCACCATGAAGGAGCAGGACAAGGTCAACGAGTTCACCAACGGCCGCGTCGGCATGATGATCGACTCACTGGCCCACGTGAACCTGATCCGCGAAGAGAACAAGGATCTGAAGTTCTCCGTGGCCGCCATTCCGGCAGCCGACGGTTACTCCGGTAAGCGCGGCATGCCGTACGCCTCCTGGGGTATCGGTGTGGCCAACAACAGCGAGCATCAGGCCGAGGCGTTCAAGCTGGTGTCCTTCCTGATGGGCAAAGACGTCAACGCGACGCTGTGCAACTCCGCCCATGCCTTCCCGGGCAACACCGAGTCCGTCCCGGACTTCGTCAATGCTGATCCGATCTTCAAGCAGGCCTTCGAGATCTACCAGGCCGGCACCCCCACCAATGAGTTCACCGGCTTGCCGGTGGCTGAAGATCTGATGAGGTCCTTCGATGAGCAGTTCCAGAAGTACCTTGCTGGCAAGCAAAGCGCCGATGAAGCGCTGACGGCCAGTCAGAGTGCCTGGGAGACGGCCTTCAAGGGCTGATTCCAGCAGGCACCGGAGTGGGAGCCGCACCGCCCTTCGGCGGCTCCCACTCCACAATCGAAAGGAGGTGGTCAACGGTGACCAGCGCAGTGCTGCCGGACGCAGAAGTGCAACAGCTCGGTTCGCCCGAGCCGCGTCCCGGGGCAATCAGAAAACCCAAGAAGACGTTCGTCCCCTACGGCTACCTCACCCCCACCATGGTGCTGTTGATGGTCCTGATGGTGATCCCGATCGTGATGGTCATCGGCTACTCGCTGATGGACAACGTGATCATGAAGAAGAACCCTCAGTTCGTCGGCTTCAAGCACTACAGCGACATTCTGACCAGCGAGTCATTCTGGTCCGCAGTCACCAACACTCTGTTCTTCACCGGCGTCAGCGTGATCGCCCACCTGATCATCGGGCTGGCCTTCGCCATGATGCTGAACACCGGCCTGCTGGGCAATCGCACCAAGGCCCTCTTTCGCACCATCTACGTGTTGCCGTGGCTGTTCACCGTGGCGATCATCGCCGTGTTGTGGCGGCTGCTCCTCGAGCCCAACGGCGTCGTCAACTATGTGTTGATGGCCGCCAACCTCACCGGCACCCAGGTGGAGTGGCTTTCGCAGCCGGAAACCGCACTGTTCGCGGTCACCTTCATCAACATCTGGTCGGGCTATCCGTTCTACATGGTCAGCCTGTTGGCCGGGCTGCAGGGCATCCCCACTGATTACTACGAGGCCGCGCAGGTCGACGGGGCCAGCGCTTGGCAGCGTTTCACCAGCATCACCTTGCCTCAGTTGAAGCCGATCATCATCTCGATGGCACTCCTGGACTTCATCTGGACGACCCAACAGTTCGCGCTGATCTGGATGACCACCGGCGGCGGCCCGTTGGGCTCGACGGAGATGTTGAGCACCTTCACCTACAAGCTGGCCTTCAGCAAGTATCAGTTCGGCACCGCATCGGCTGCCGCGGTGATCGTGCTGGCGATCTCGATGGTGCTGGCGTTCTTCTACGTGCGAGCGCAGAAGGCGAGGGACTGACATGACGCGGATTCAACGTCGCCGTTTGGCACAAGTCGGAGTCCTGGTCGGGCTGGTCATCGGCGGGCTCTTCGCAGGGCTGCCCGTGCTGTGGATGCTGTCGAGTTCGTTCAAGCAGAACACCGACATCTTCGCCTATCCGCCGCAACTGATCCCGTCCAACCCGACGCTGGAGGCCTACACCGCGATCTTCACCGACCCGGTCAAGGTTCGGTTCTTCATCAACAGCTACTTCGTGTCGCTGTCGGTGACCGTCCTCACCCTGCTGGTCGCCGTGCTGGCCGCCTATGCCCTCAGCCGCTACCAATTCCCGTTCAAGCGGATCCTCAATGTGGTCATCGTTAGCGTTCAGGCGGTGCCCCCGATCACGCTGCTGATTCCGTACTTCGGCCTGATCATGTTCCTCAGGCTTTACAACAGCTATCAAGGGCTGATCCTCACCTACATGGTGTTCACCCTGCCTTACGCGATCATCATGATGACCGGCTACTTCAACACCCTGCCGCGCGAACTGGACGAAGCGGTCAAGGTCGACGGCGGCAGCTCCTGGACGGCGCTGTGGCGGGTGCTGGTGCCGATCTCGGTACCGGGGCTGGTTTCGGTCGGCATCTACACCTTCATGCTCGCCTGGAACGAATACCTGTTCGCTCTGACCCTTACCAAGACCCCGGATATGCGCACCGTCCCCATTGGCATTCAGCTGCTCATGGGACAGCACTCCTATGAGTGGAACCAGATGATGTCGATGTCGATTCTGGGCAGCATTCCGATCCTGCTGCTGTTCCTGTTCTTCCAGCGTTACTTCATCGGCGGCATGACCGCCGGTGCCGTGAAGAACTGACCCCAAGACCCACCAATTAATAGTTCACAAGGAGATATGACATGCTTACCAGCGGTGACGGCGTACTTAAGGTCGCCAACGAGGCGGGCTTCGCCGTACCGGCGTTCAACATCAGCGACTATGCAATGTTCGCAGGGATCTCTGATCTGTGCGAAGAGCTGCAGGCGCCGTGGATCGTCGCCATTCACCCCGACGAGTACGACCACATCGGGCCAGACCTGCTCAAGGCGATCATCGCCCGCGCGCACCGATCCTCGGTGCCGATGGCGATCCACCTCGACCATGGCGGTACCTACGAGCAGGTGTTGACCTCGATTCAAAGCGGCTACACCTCGGTCATGATCGATGCCTCGATCAAGCCGTTCGAGGAGAACGTGGCGATCACCAAGAAGGTCGTCGCGGCGGCCCATGCCGTAGGCCTGTCGGTTGAAGCCGAGCTGGGCACCATCGGTGCCAACGACTCCTATGGCGAGTCCGGTGCCAACGAAGTGATCTACACCAAGCCTGAGGATGCGGTGAAGTTCGTCGAGGCCACCGGAGTGGACAGCCTGGCCATCGCGATCGGTACCTTCCATGGTCTGTATCCGGCCGGCATGAAGCCGCAACTGAAGCTGGAGCTGCTGAAGGAGATCAAGGCCCTGCTGCCGATGCCGCTGGTATTGCACGGCGGCTCCAACAACCCCGATGACGAGATCGGCATCGCCGCTCGCACCGGCATCAACAAGATCAACATCTCCTCCGACATCAAGGTGGCCTACCACTCCAAGATGCGCGAGGTGCTCGGTGATGATCCCAAGCTGCGTGAACCGCTGATGATTCAGCCGGCCTGCGTAGCCGCTATGAATGAGGTTGCCGCGCACAAGATCACCCTCTTCGGCGCGGACGGCAAGGCCGGCCTCTACCGCTGAGTGAAGCTGAACTGATGAATCACCAACTCGTCCTCGGATTGGGCGGCTGTGTCGACTTCGAGATCACCTGGAACGCCAGCGTTCTGGCTGATCTCGCCCGCGAGCATCACATCGGGCTCGCCGACCTCGACCCGGCCGTCCCGATCCAGGACGAGCGTTCTTTGGTCTGCTCCCTGCTCGGCTTTCTGGCTGCCGATCAAGGCGGAGAGCGCTTCGTCAGCTCCTCCCAGATAGCCATCGATTTCGCCGATCGCTTCGGCTACCGGGTCAGTCTCGGTGGTACCTGCGTGCGGGCGGCCATGGCCATCGCCAAACTAGGGGTGCCCAGCCTGGTGCACCTCGTCAGCATCGATGACAACGTGCGTCGCCTGCTGCCAGCAACCGTGGACTATGTGTGCAGCGCAGCGGAGGACAGCCTCGACCCGCATGTGATCGTGCAGTATCCCGCTGGTGCGACGGTGTCGGTCATCGACGGCGAGGTGCACTCCACCCATCCCAACCGAATCATCTACGTCAACGACCCGCCCAACCGCGACCTCGTGCTCAGCGAAGACCTGCCGGCGGCCCTCACCGAAGCCCGAGCATTCTTGCCGGCCGGCTTCAACGTCATGACCGACCCCGAACTACTGCGCCAGCGGTTGAGCTTCCTGCAGGCCGCGATGCGCAGATTGCCCGATGAAGCCGTGGTGTTCTACGAGGACTCCGGCTTTCACGACCCGGCACTACGGAGCATCGTCAGTCGCGAGTTCAGCGGACGTATCGACGTCCATAGCCTGAATGAGGACGAACTTCAGTCCTACCTCGGCCGGCAGATCGACCTCCTCGATGCTCCCGAGGTGAAGCAGGCACTGGCCGACTTCTTCCACGAGTTCTCGATTGCCCCCACCGTGGTGGTGCACACCCAGTACTGGGCCCTGGCCTTCGGCAGAAACCCGCAGCGGTATTGCGATGCCCTTGCCGCGGCCATCGATCTGGCCGGGGTGCGCTATCGCAACGGCGACGACTTCACCACCGACGATCTGGCCGCGGTTCGCGCCTTGCCGGTGCGTCCGGACGGGCAGCAATTCGCCGAGCAACTGGCAGCGGTGATGGGTCCGTCGGTGTGTTGTGTGCCGACGCGACTGATCGACACCGACACCCCGACAACCATCGGCTTGGGAGACACCTTCGTCGGCGGCTTCCTGGCCGCGACGCTCGTCTCAACCCCACGAATGGAGAACCCCTCATGACGTCGACGCGATGGATCAGCCAACCTGATCACCAGAGCTGGTTGCGCCAGCAGTTCGCGGCTCAACTGGGTTTCGCACGACACTTCCCGCATCCCGACGGCGGTGCCTACTACCTCGGCGACGGCGGTATTCCTGATCTCTCGCGCCCGGTGCACACCTGGATCACCTCTCGGATGCTGCACGTCTACTCGCTCGGCCACTTGGCCGGTCTGCCTGGCAGCCGGGCGCTGGCGGAGGCCGCACTGAGCGGTCTCACCGGGCAGCTTCATGACCCCGTCAACGGTGGCTGGTACGCCTCGGTGGGCCCTCGGCCCGGTGATCGGGATGGCAACAAGGCAGGCTACGCCCACGCTTTCGTCGTCTTCGGTGCCGCCTCGGCCAGCGTCGCCGGCCTCGCCGGTGCCCGCGAACTCCTGGACGAAGCCTTGGCCGTTCTCGACGAGCACTTCTGGGAGGACGGCCCCGGATTGCACCTGGATTCGGCCAGCGAGGATTGGCAGACCGTCTCGGGGTACCGAGGCATCAACGCCAACATGCACTCGGTCGAGGCGCTACTCGCGGCGTCCGATGCCACCGGCGATCCCCGCTGGCGGGAGCGAGCCGGGCGAATCACCCGAACCGTGCTCGGCTGGGCTGCGAACAACCATTGGCGGATCCCGGAGCATTTCGACCGCACCTGGCAGCCGTTGCTCGAACACCATCGCGACCAGCCCGACCACCCCTTCGAACCTTATGGTGCGACCGTTGGGCACGGGCTGGAGTGGGCCCGGCTTGCCCTCCACGTGCACTTCGCGCTCGGCGACGCGGCCCCGTCCGGCCTCATCGATAGCGCCACTCAGCTCTTCGAGCGTGCGGTCGGCGACGGCTGGCGCGCCGATGGTGCCGACGGCTTCGTCTACACCACCGACTGGGAGGGTCATCCGGTGGTCACCCAGCGCATGCACTGGGTGTTGGCCGAAGCCATCTCGGCATCGGCCGCACTGGCCAAAGCCACCTGGGAACCCAAATATGAACAGTGGTATCGCCGCTGTTGGGATTACGCCCAGCGTTACCTCATCGGCAGCGACGGTGCGTGGGTCCACGAACTGGATCCGGCGAATCAGCCCGCGGGCACCGTGTGGCCGGGCCGACCCGATCTGTATCACTCGGTGCATGCCGTACTGCTGCAACGGCTCCCGCTGGCCCCGTCGGCACCAGTGGCGATGGCCAAGGGCCTGCTCGTCTGAGGGGCCCATCGGCCGATGAGGTGCCGACCGTCGGGTCATCACATCTGCCCATGCGCCGGCAGCTCCTATCCCGGCACGTCGACCTAGACTGCAAGAACAGCTCCACGATGGGCTGGTCAGCCGAAAGGGAGACAATGAACGACTTCAACCCCCTGGGCGTCCGCAGTCTCGGCACCACCTCACCGATCGAGGTTTCCAGCCTCGGCCTGGGATGCATGGGCATGAGCGAGTTCTACGGTGCCCCCGATGAAGCTGCTGGTCTGGCGACGATTCGGCGCGCCCTCGACCTCGGCGTCACTTTCTTGGACACCGCCGACATGTATGGGCCGTTCACCAATGAGCGTCTGGTTGGACGTGCGATCGCCGGACGGCGCGACGAGGTGCAGCTGGCGACCAAGTTCGGCAACGAGCGCCTGCCTGACGGCACCCGGTTAGGGATCAATGGGCGACCCGAGTACGTTCGCGCCGCCTGCGACGCCTCGCTGCAACGCCTCGGCGTGGACGTGATCGATCTGTACTACCAGCATCGCGTCGACAAAGGCGTGCCCATTGAGGAGACCGTGGGTGCCATGGCCGAACTGGTCACTGCCGGAAAGGTGCGCCATCTCGGTCTGTCGGAGGCGTCGGTGACCACCATCCGCCGCGCGCATGCCGTCCATCCGATCACGGCGCTGCAGACGGAATATTCCCTGTTCACTCGCGACGTGGAGGACGAGATTCTCCCGGTGCTTCGGGAGTTGGGCATCGGATTGGTGCCTTACTCGCCGCTCGGGCGAGGGATCCTGACCGGGGCGCTGACGGTGGGCACCGAGCAGGATTCGCGCGCCAGTGCCTACTTCCCCCGGCTCAACGGGGACAACCTGGACGCCAACCTGCGCTTGGTGGCGGCCGTCGCGGCCATCGCTGAAGACAAAGGCTGCACCCCGGGGCAACTGGCACTGGCCTGGGTGCTGGCTCAAGGTGACGACATCGTCCCGATCCCCGGCACCAAGCGGGTGGCCTATCTGGAGCAGAATGTCCGGGCGGTCGCCGTCCGACTCAGCGACGAGGATCTGACCGCACTCACCGCTGCGGTTCCCCGCGACGCGGTCAAAGGGGCGCGCTACGGCGATATGAGTTCCATCGACGGCTGATCCGGCGAATCAGCCCGCTGTCAGCGGCGGCCTCGCCACAGCAGCCAGGCGCACGCCACACCTTGGATCATCACGACTGCGCTGATGGTTGAGGCGATGACTCCAGCCGAGACGTCGGCGGCCGTGAGCAGGTCGAATCCGGCATGCCAGAGCAGGACGGGCACAATGCTCCATCGGGCACCGGCGGTCATCCAGGCGAGCAGGTAGGAGCCGCTGATCAACGCGAGCATCCAACCGATGATGCCTGGGCCCATCTCGATGTAAGTCGGATTGAAGAAGAATGCTGGCAGATGCCAGGCGATCCACACTCCCGCCACGATCAGGCTTGCCCAAAACAACGACAGCCTCCGCGACAAACGGGGAAGCAGCCAGCCACGCCACCCCGCTTCCTCGCCGAGTCCGAAGGTGAGCACCCAAACCATGGCCACGGCTGGCCAGACCAAGCCCGGCAGCTTCTCGGTCAGCCCAAACTCAGCCGGGTCAGGCCACGCCCCGGTGACCAGAAATGCCGTGATCCAGCCCATTGCCAGGTAGGCGATCGGCATACCGATCGCGAAAGCCCACCAGACCGGGGCAAACCCCAGGGCGAAGGTTCGCCGCGCCCAGGCAGTCAACTCCCCGAAACCTCCACTCCACAGGGAGGCGGCGATCGCGCCGCAGCCCGGGCCGAGCGAGGCCACGAAGAATGACGGCGGCATGATCGCAATTCCCGAGGTGTGGGTCTGGATCAGGATGGGCAGCCAGATCGCCCAGGTCGCGGCAAAGGCCACCACGAGAAACACCACGAGGCCACCGCGTCGACCACCGTCCGTCGGTGGCGGTACCTCGACCAACCCTGGCTCGAAAACGGGGCTGCGCATCCCTGGCATCGTGGCGCCTTTCACAAGTCCTGATGGGGCAGCCGCAGCCTGAAGGTCGCGCCACCACCGGGCGTGGGTTCATAACTCAGGCTGCCGTCATGGCGTTCGGCGATGCCGGCGGCAATCGCCAGTCCAAGACCGGCGCCGCCCTGGCTGCGAGCCCTGCCGGCATCGGCGCGCTGGAATCGCTCGAAGACCACCGCCTCGCTGCCGGGAGGCAGGCCAGGTCCGCGATCGATCACCGAGACGACCACCTCACCATGGCGGACGCCGACCTCGATCACGATCGGCGATTCCACCGGTGTGTATTTGAGCGCGTTGGCGAGCAGATTGGTGAGCACCTGGCGCACCATCCCCTCCTGTCCGAGCACAGTGGGCGCGACATCAAGCCAAGGCTCGGCGGTCGGATGCTGCAGCGTGATCACCCGGCCCGGCTCCCGAACCCGGGCATCGACCAGCGATTCGGTGGCGATCGCCAACACATCGATCGGCTCACGCGTGAGTTCGCGGACGTCATCCAAACGGGCAAGCAGCAGTAGATCGTCCACGATCACCGACAACCGACGCGACTCGGCTTCGATGCGACTGATGCTGCGCTCGACATCTGCCGGGTCGTGTGAGCCCCGGTCTCGCAGCAGTTCGGCATGGCCTCGGATGGTCGTCAGCGGGGTCCGTAGCTCGTGGCTGGCATCGGCCACAAACCGTCGCAACCGTGTCTGAGTGGCGTCGCGCTGATCGAGTGCACCGCGCAGCTCGGACAGCATCGCATTCAGTGCGGACGCGAGGTGGCCCACCTCGGTGTGCGGTGCTGGGATGGCGATCGTGCGACTGAAGTCTCCAGCTGCGATCTCCTGCGCCGTTCCCTCAATCGCCGTCAACGGACGCAGCGCCACCGAGACGATCATCAGTCCTGCCAGCGTGGCGATCAGCAGGATTCCCAGACTCACCAACACTGAGATCAGCGTCAACCGGGCGACCGATTCTTTGGTGCTGGCCAGGGATATGGCCACGATCGCGTAGCCGCCGTCGATGGGGCTGACGGTCGCTCGCCAGCCCGCTCCGTCCGGATTGGCGCCGGGGAGGGCAACGACCCGATTCTCGGCTGCGGCCCGCGCCAATGCCGGGCCATCGAGTTCAAGAACGGGGCCGCCGGATTGGTTGTTCTGCGCGAGGGTGCAGGTTACGGCGCCGGCTTCATCGGTCAGCACTACCGCATAGTCACCGGGGAGTTTGAGCCCGCCGGCAATCCGGCTGGTGTCGCAATCCTCGCTCAGTCGAGTGAGGACCTTCGGGATCGTCCCTGACTGGAAGGGCGCCTGGAGGGTCTCATCGATGCGCTGCAGCTGGACTGCGCGGAAGATCGCGATCCCGGCAACCTGAGCGGCTATCAACCCGGCGGCCATCAGCAAGACCATGCCGAGCACGAGTCGGGCTCGAAGCGAGAGGGTCGTCATGGCGCGTCACTTCTGTGGCCGTGGCAGCCGCAAGCTGTAGCCAATGCCGCGCACGGTCTCGATCAAGGGTGGATCGAAGACATCGATCTTGCGTCGCAGGTAGCGGATGTAGGAGTCCACGACCGAGGAGTCGCCGTTGAAGTCGTAGTGCCAGACGTTGTCGAGGATCTGAGCCCGCGACAGCACCTTGCCTGCATTGCGCAGCAGGAAGCGCAACAATCCGAACTCAGTCGGGGAAAGCTGAACCAACTGCTCCTGTCGCCACACCTGGTGGGCATCCTCGTCCATGACCAGATCGGCATACCGCAATGACTCGGCGTCCACCGTGGCTTCCGTGCTGCTCCTGCGCCGCAGCAGAGCACCCACCCGGGCCACAACTTCCTCCAGGCTGAACGGCTTGGTGACGTAGTCGTCGCCGCCGAGGGTGAGGCCGTGCACCTTGTCCTCGACCGAATCCCGTGCCGTCAGAAACAGCACGGGAGGCAGTCCGCCGACGCGCAACTTGCTGAGCAGGTCGAAGCCACTGATGTCAGGCAGCATCACATCCAGAATCACGAGATCGGGGGTGCCCGATCGCAGTGCTCGCAGCGCGTCGGAGCCCGTTGCGACGGCGGTTACCCGGTGACCGGCGTAGCGCAGACTCATGGAGAGCATCTCGGCGATATACGGCTCATCGTCCACGACGAGGATCTCGGCGGCCTGTTCCATGGTGACAATCATTGCCGGTGAAAATGACAGTTCGGTGAGAGTGCGCCATTCTCACCGAACTGTCACCGATCTCCCACGGGTCTGGCAGAAGCCGAAGGCAATGTTGCCGGCATGGACATCACTCGAAGCTCTGCACGATGGCTGGAGGGACGCCGATGAAACGTCGCCTGCTGATCATCTCGGCCATCGCGGTCGCCCTAACCCTTGTCGGCGGCGGAGTCGTCATCGCCCGCGCAGCACGTCCCGCGAAGCCGGACGTGCCCACTGCTGAGGTCGTTCGGGGCGACGTTTCTGCCACCCTCACCGCCTCCGGCAACACCGAGGCCGGCATTACCTCGCAGCTGACCATGCCAGGAGCAGCCGGCATCGTCACCGAGGTCTATGTGTCGTCGGGGGACCGAGTTCGCACCGGTGACCGACTGGTCGCCGTCGACAACACCGCAGCCCGTCAGCAGGTCGATGCTGCCGAGGCCGGCCTGGCCGCCGCCCGGGCATCGCTGACCACCGCCACACAAACACGCACCAGTGCCGAGCGTGCCGCCGACAGCGCAGGTATTCGCGCTGCCGAGCAGACGCTGCACAATGCCCAGCGTGCGGTGGCAGATGCCCAAGACAACTACGACTTGGTGGTGAAGCAGCAAGCCCAGCTCGTTGCCGCCGCCCAGGACCAAGTCGCGACCGCCCAGACCGCTGTGAACGCCGACACCAAGCAACTCGCCGCAGCCAAAGCCGAACTCGCCGGACTCAACCCCGCCGACCCTGCCGAGGCGGCGCGCATCGCGGAGTTGAACGCACAGATCGCCACGATGCAGATGCAATTGGCTGCCGATCAGGCTGCGCTCGCCACCGCCAAAGCCGCGCTGGCACAGGCGCAGCGCACTCAGGATGCGGCCGTGCTGCAAGCTCGCTCTGCGCTGAGTACTCAACGGGGTGTTCGGGACTCGGCGAAGAAGGCGCTCGACCAGCAGCGAGCTACCGTCGCGGTGGCTCAGCAGGGTCCCCGCCCGGGCGCGGTCGATGCCGCCGAGGCCCAGGTCGCCGCCGCTGAAGCCGCCCTTGATCAGGCCCGCACGGCTCTGGCTGACACTGTCTTGTATGCACCCTTCGACGCGACGGTGTCCACCGTCAGCGCCGTCGTCGGCCAGCCCAGCTCAGCTGGTCAGGTGGGTGGTTCGAGTGGGGTGCAGGGGCTGGTCACCCTGGTCGATCCGGACGTGGTGTCGGTCTTGGTTGCGGTGGCCGAGGCCGACGCGAACGGACTGGCCGTGGGCCAGCCCGCAACGGTGGCCCTGCCGGCCTCCGGCGATCAGCTCACCGGGACGGTGGCCGCGATTGATCCGGCCAGCACTGTCGAGGCCAACGTGGTCACCTATCACGCAGCGATTGCGCTCGCCGGCGACACCTCGGCGGTGCGCGTCGGTCAGACCGCCAGCGCGACGATTACCACGGCGTCGGTATCCAACGTGCTGAAGGTGCCCTCCAGCGCCGTACTCACCGAGGGCGATCAATCCTGGGTGCTCAGGGTCGACGGTTCCGGTGAGTCGAAGGTGCCGGTGAAGACCGGACTGGTCACCGCCACTGAGACCCAGATCGTCGAAGGACTGCAGGCCGGTGACCGGGTGGTTCTCACCGCGAGTGTGGGCGGCGGCGCGAAATGAGCTGTCCCGCGGTGATCGAGCTCACTGACCTGCACAAGATTTACCAGCAAGGCGATTCTGAGGTACGCGCCGTTGATGGCGTGAGCCTGCGGGTTGACCCCGGCGACTATGTAGCCATCATGGGTGCCTCGGGTTCGGGAAAGTCCACGATGATGAACATCCTCGGCTGCTTGGATGAGCCGACCTCGGGCACCTTTCTGCTCGACGGGGTCAATGTCGGTGATCTCGACGACCGGGCGCTGGCACGAATCCGCAACCGCAACGTCGGTTTCGTCTTCCAGCACTTCAACCTGATCGCCCGCACCAGCGCGCTGGAGAACGTCGAGTTGCCGCTTGCCTACGCTGGGGTGCCGCGCGCCGAGCGGCGGCAGCGCGCCATCGCTGCCCTGACTCAGGTCGGATTGGCTGCTCGCCTCGATCACACCTCGGCCCAGCTGTCCGGTGGTCAACAGCAGCGGGTCTCGATCGCGCGGGCCATTGTGGGCGAGCCGGTGCTGCTGCTGGCCGATGAGCCCACCGGTGCGCTGGACAGCCACAGCACCGCGGAGGTGCTGGACCTGTTCGACGGCCTGGCTGTCGAAGGGCGCACCTTGGTGGTGATCACCCATGAGGACGAAGTGGCCGCCCATGCCAAGCGAGTACTGCGGATGCGCGATGGACGCATCGAGTCCGACACTCGCCAGGCTGCGGTCACCGACCCACCGCCGTGCTGGAATCGGCTGGGGGCAGCCGGATGAATCTGGTCGAGAGCTTTCGATTCGCCTGGCGCGGCGTCACCGCGAACAAGGCACGCAGCGCGCTGACCATGCTCGGTGTACTGATCGGCGTCGCCGCCGTGATCGTCCTGGTGGCGGTGGGTAACGGTGCCAGCCGCAGTGTCACCTCGACCCTCGCCAGCCTGGGCACCAATACCCTCACCGTGACTCCCGGAGTCACCAAGAGCTCCGGACTCCTTGGGTTGCATCGCACCGCTGCCGGGGAGGATGCCAACACCGGCACCCAGACTCGTGCTGCCGTCCTCACCAGCGAGGACGCCCACGCCCTCGCGGACCCGCGGCTGGCCGCCGATGTGACTGCCGTTGCCCCTGTGGTGTCTCCTGCGGGTGTGGTCGCCAGCTACGCCGGTGCCTCCCACGAGGTGGCGAGCACCATCGGTACCACCAGCGAGTATCTGACGATTTCGAACGACCAGGTCTCGGCGGGGCGGGCCATTACTGCCAGCGATGAACAGAGTCACGCCAGGGTGGTGTTGGTCGGCACGAGTGTCGCGGCCGCCCTCAGTACCGAACCGCCCGAAACCTTGATCGGCCAGGACATTCAGCTCGACGGCACCCCGTTCACTGTCGTTGGGATCCTCGTCGAGAAGGGATCGGCAGGGGCTCGCGATTCCGATGACCGAATGATCGCGCCGCTCTCGGCGGTTCAGGATCGGATATCGGGCTACGGCGATCTGAGCAGCATTGCAGTCCAGGCCTCCAGCGCCGATACGGTCGTTGACGCCCAGACTCAGGTTGAGACGATCCTCGACCAGCGGCATCGGACCACTCCGCAGGCTCGTGACTTCACGGTGGTTACCTCGGCCAGCATGCTCTCGGCGGCCAGCTCAATCACTGGCACTTTGACGATCATGCTCGGTGCCATTGCGGCGATCTCGCTGCTGGTCGGCGGAATCGGGGTGATGAACATCATGCTCGTAACGGTCACTGAGCGAACCCGGGAGATTGGTGTCCGCAAGGCGATCGGGGCGGATCGCACCGAAATCATCGTCCAGTTCCTTATCGAGGCCACGCTGCTGTCTGTCATCGGTGGCGTGGCGGGTATCACCCTCGGTGCTCTGCTGTGCCAGGTGCGGATCGCCGGCTTCCAACTGGTCATCGACCCATGGTCGGTGCTGATCGCCTTCGGATTCGCGCTGGCGGTCGGGCTGTTCTTCGGCATCTATCCAGCCACGCGCGCCGCTGCACTGCGACCGATCGACGCACTGCGTCACGAATGAGGGGCGCCTGAGATGAGACGGCTTCGCATTGCGGTCCTCGTGGTGGCGGTTCTGACCACCTTGGCCATCGCGGCGGAAATCGCCGGCCGCTATTCGGTGAGCGAGCAGCTCGCGGCCAGAGCGCCGATCGGCGTCGACCTGCAGCTCAACGGCCCGGTCTTGCCTGGTCTGATCAGTGGCGCCATCCCGGTAACCGCCAAGATCGAATCACGCACTCTAGCCCGGCTGGGCGACGACGCACAGGTGACGATCGATGACAGCGTGCAGGTCACTACCCAGCGTCAAACCGCGCTCGGACCGCTACCGGTGACGATCAATCTCGAACCCACCGTCAGCGAGGGCCGGGTCGTCTTCGCGGTGTCCTCGGCCACCGCAGCCGGTATCGAGCTGCCCGATCGGCAGCGCGCGAGGCTCGCCGACAAGCTCGGTGCATTCACCGTTGGCGGGCAGTGCCTGCACGCTACGACTGCCCGAATCGAGGATCACCGCCTCGTGGTGGAGGCGGTGATGCCCGTCCGTATTGACGGCTCAGCCCGATGCCCGTGATCGGGCCATCGAGTGACATCGCTGCCCGGCGCAATCGGCCTCGGTGTTGCCATTTCCGCCGTGAAGCGGGGATTGCGCAACGTCGTTGGCACGCGTTGAGTTGAGGTGGGGCCGATTCTCTGCATGACGCCGGGTCGCGCCCATGGATGCGGGTTCGTGTTGACGCGGCATCGAAAGGAGCAGCATGCACGACAGCTACGACATAGTGGTGATCGGAGCCGGACCGGCCGGGGAGAACGTTGCTGACTACGCCCTTCGCGGATCTAGCCGTACGGCATTGCTGATCGAGAACGAGCTGGTCGGCGGCGAGTGCTCCTACTACGCGTGCATGCCCAGCAAGGCGCTGCTGCGTCCGGTTGAGGTGCGCGCCACCGCTGAGAATCTGCAGGGACTGCCTGACCAGGTCGAGCTCGACCCGGTAGCACTCTTGCGCCGTCGCGACGCCTGGGTGGCGGGCTATCGCGACGCCGGTCAGGTGGAGTGGGCGAACACGGCCGGAATCGACGTGGCCCGTGGCCGGGGACGTATCAGTGGCCCTCGCCGGGTCGACATCACCTCCGACACCGGCACGATCAGCGTCGAAGCCCGTCACGCGGTGGTGGTCGCCACCGGAAGCACTCCGGTGATTCCCGACTTCCTGCAGGGCCTGGAGCCGTGGACCTCCCGGGACGCGACCGGTGTGATCGAGATCCCTGAGTCGATTGCGGTGATCGGCGGCGGTGTGGTCGCGGTAGAGGCCGCCCATTGGCTGGCAGCACTCGGATCTCAGGTGACGCTGCTGGTGCGCGAGCAGCGGGTGCTGACTCGACTGGAGCCGTTTGCCGGCGACTTCGTCGTCGACGGGCTGCGCCACGCCGGGGTCGAGGTGGTCTTCGATGCTGTGATCTCGGCGGCGCAGCGTCCGACAGCGACCGCCTCGGGTTTGGGTCGGGTGCATGGTGGTCCGGTCCAGGTGACGGTGGCCGGACGCGCGCGCGAGTTCGCCGAGGTGTTGGCCGCGACCGGACGCAAGCCGGCGAGCGACGATATCGGCTTGGCGGCGGTCGGACTGACCCCGGCGACCTTCGCCGATCCGTCCGTCCGTCCGGCCTGGCTGTATGCCGTGGGCGACGTCAGCGGCGAGGCTCCGCTCACGCACTGGGGCAAATATCGCGCCAGGCTGATCGGTGAGCAGATCGCGGCGCGGGCTGAAGGACGCGAGCTGCCCGCTGCTCCCAGCGAGGTGCCGGTTCCGCAGGTCGTCTTCAGCGACCCCCAGGTGGCTGCCGTAGGCATGACCGAGGAGGCTGCGCGGCGAGCCGGCATCACAACGCTGTGTCCGAAGGTGCCGATGTCGAGTGCGGCCGGCTATGCGCTGCTGCGCGACGATGCGCCCGGCCAGGCCCAGCTGGTCATCGATGCCGACACCGGGCGGCTGCTCGGTGCCACCTTCGTCGGTACCGAAGTGGCTGAGCTCGTCCATGCTGCGACCGTTGCCATCGTTGGGGGTCTGACGATCTCGCAGTTGTGGCATGCAGTGCCGTCCTATCCGACGTCGAGCGAGGTCTGGCTACGACTTCTGGACACCTGCCGCTGAACGACCAGGCCCTGCGGCGTGCACCCGCTGCAGACTGTGAAGCCTCGACAGCCGATGAGGGTCACGATTGGGCTACGAAGGCCTGAGCTCCGTAACTCCTGAGGTCCATCCAGCGATACAGCCATTCGAGGTCTGACTAGTGTCTACGTTTCCGAAAACGGTCACAGCGTGCCTCGGGAGGAGTTACCCTTCTACTGAGTGAATCATTCAAGATTCAATTAGTTGGAGGGGGAAACCTCAGATGAAACGCAGTGCTCTGGACCGCCTGGTCTCCTGGATCGGCCTCACCCTGGCTGTCGTCCTGTTGGCCGCCGGAGTCTTGCTCGCCGTTGCAAGCAGCTTCGTCAGCGGTCAGGTGTCGTCGCAGTTGGCAGCCCAGAAGGTCACCATGCCGACTGAGCAGGCCTATGGCAGCCTCGATCCTGCCGACCAGGCTGCGCTGGCTCCCTATGCTGGCCAGCCGATGACCACCGGTGCGCAAGCCGAAGCCTTTGGAAACCACTACATCGCTGCTCACCTCAAGGCAATCGGAGGCGGCAAGACCTACGAAGAGATCAGTGGCGAGTACATCCAGATGACCAAGGATCCCAACGCGGATCAGGCTGAACTGACCAAGCTGGGACAGACCCGTCAGACCATGTTCATGGGTGAGACCTTGCGCAGCATTCTGCTGACTGCCTACGCCTTCGGAACCATGGCTCTGATCATGGGCATCGCATCGATCGCGGCCTTCGTGGGTGCAGCGGTGCTGTTGGTGCTGTCGATTCTCGGCTTCCGACATGCCAAGTCGGCCCAGGGGGACGTGCTGGTGAACGAACCCGCGACGGAGTAGTCGCACAGTCCGTTCCGCAGTTGCCCGGTGGGGAAGTCCGCGCCCCCACCGGGCAATCGTGCGTTTCGGGGCGGTCAGCGGATGCCGCGCATGAGCTTCAGGATCAGCGGCGCTGAGATCAGCACCAGAATGCCGAGAATGACGGCGACTACACCGAGGATGCCGAAATAGAGACTCTCCGGCACCTGCGTGTAGTACTCGCCGAGGGTGCCGGCGATCGTGGTCCCCAAAGCGCTGGACAAGAAGAACAGCGCGACCATCTGGGTCCGGTATGCCTTCGGTGCCAACTTGGTGGACGCCGATAGTCCGATCGGTGACAGCAACAACTCGGCGACGGTGAACACGAACAGGATCCCGATCAGCGCCACAACCGGGGTCGAGCTGGGCCCGCCCCCGGCGAACGGCAGGAACAACCAGAAGGCCACGCCCATGATCACCGTGGCCAGACCGAACTTCACCGGGGTGGACGGTTGGCGGCTACCCAAACGTCCCCACAAGGCGGCGAAGGCTCCCGACAAGGTGATGATGAAGATGGGATTGATCGACTGAACCCAGGTCACCGGGAATTCCCAACCCAGGATGTTCCGGTTCAACTGGGAGTCGGCGTAGAAAGTGACCACGGTGAACTGCTGCTGGTACAGCGACCAGAACGCCACCGAGGTGAGGAACAGCGGAATGAAGGCCAACACCCGGGAACGTTCGGTGGCATCGACCCGCTTGCTCGAAAGCAGCAGCCCGAAGAGCCCGACGGCGGCGATCACCGTCGCCACGATGACGGTCTGTGACAAGGTGTCGACCTGGATGACCCCCGTGAGCACGAGCGCCACGATCACGACAACTCCGGCGGCACCGATGGCGATCGCCCTGGGGTAGTGCTGCCGGGCCAGCGGGTTGGGGGCGACTCGTGCGACGGCCGGAATGCTGCGGCGGCCGAAGGTGTACTGCACCAAACCAAGCGCCATGCCCAATGCCGCCAGGCCGAAGCCCCAATGAAAACCGGCGACGTTCTGAGTCAGCCCCGTCAGCAACGGGCCGAAAAAGGCACCCAGATTCACTCCGAGGTAGAACAGTGAGAACCCGGCATCGCGGCGCACGTCGTCGGGCGCGTACAAGGTGCCGACCACGGAACTCACATTCGCCTTCAACCCGCCCGAGCCGATCGCGACCAGCACCAGGCCGATACCGACACCGGCGAATCCAGGGATCACCCCCAGGGCGATGTGCCCGGCCATGATGACGACCGCTGACCAGAACAGCACTCGTTCGCTGCCGAACAGTCGGTCCGCCAGCCAGGCGCCCAATACCGTCGACAGATAGACCGTGCCGCCGTAGGCGCCGATGATCCCCGACGCGACGGCCTTGTCGATGCCCAGACCGCCCTGGTCGACGCTGTAATACAGGTAGAGCAGCAAGATGCCCTGCATGCCGTAGAAGCTGAACCGCTCCCACATCTCGACGCCGAAGAGGTTCGCCAGCGCCCACGGATGCCCGAAAAACGTTCGCCCGGTCTGTACCGGAGCCGAGGGGGTGGTGCTCGACGCGGACTCTGCCATGGCAGGAGCCTAGCGACGCCGTTGTGGCCATGCGCGGAATGCAGGGGAATGTCCGCTGTCGCCTTTTTTGTGAACTCGTGGCGCCGCGGCTCTGGATGGACTTCAATGTGCGTTATGCCCCGTCCAGCTGAGCCAGGTAGTGCCTACCTTCCGGGACTCGACGGTGTGCGGGCCATTGCTGTGGCCGCTGTTCTGGCCTATCACCTCAACCCTGATGCGCTGCCCGGCGGGCTGTTGGGGGTGGGGGTCTTCTTCACGCTGAGCGGCTTCCTGATCACGTCGGTGCTGCTGCGGGCGTGGGAAAAGACCCAGCGCCGGGGTTTCGATCTGAAGAACTTCTACCTGCGCCGTGCGCGTCGACTACTGCCGGCCGTGGTCTTGGTTCTGCTGGTGGTGGTCATCGCCTTGTTGATCAGTGCCCCGTTCACCGGCATGCCCATTGCCATCCTCCTGATGCAACTGGGTCAATCGTTGGCGGCGCTGTTCTATGTGGCCAACTGGTACACCATCGCCTCGGGACAGTCCTATTTCGAACGTTTCCAATCCGGCCCGATGGATCATCTGTGGTCGCTGTCGGTCGAGGAGCAGTTCTATCTGATCTGGCCATTGCTGCTGCTGGGAATGCTCTGGCTGTGGAAGGGCAAGACCATCCCGGTGGCGGTCATGACCGGAATCCTGGCGATCGGCTCGTTCGCGCTGATGTGGTTCCTGTTCACTCCTGGTTTTGATCAGACCCGGCTGTATGAAGGAACCGACACTCGCGCCGGAGGGCTGTTGGTCGGGGCAGTGGTCGCATTGGCCTGGCACGGAAGGGAGCGTGGCCGCCTGTTCTGGGCGGATCGCGTTGGACTGGACGCCGCCGCGCTCGCCGGCCTGGTCGTCATGGGCTTGCTCTTCGCCTTCACCGATCAGTACTCGGCGTTCCTCTACCAAGGCGGCATCCTGCTGCTGTCGCTGGCTACCGTGGTCGTGGTCTTCGTCGCTGCGCATCCTTTCACCTGGACCTCGCGCGTGCTCGGGATCACCCCGCTGCGCTGGATCGGTGAGCGCTCCTATGGCATCTACCTGTGGCACCTGCCGCTGTTCGTCTTCGCCCCCGAGGTGTTCGTCGCCGACCAGCCATGGGTGCGACCACTGGTGCTCACCACCGCCACCGTGGTGCTGGCTGCCCTCAGCTGGACCTTCCTCGAAGATCCGATCCGGCGCCATGGATTCCTGGCCTATGTGCAGTGGGATCGCCGCCAGGCCGTGGCGGTGCCACCGCGGACGGTGCGTCCAGCGGTGTGGCTGCCAGGCTTGTTGGCGTTGACGCTGGTGACGGCCGGATCGTTGACGGCGATCGCCGTGATGCGCGGCAATAATCAGTCTGCTGCTGCCTCAGTGCCCGGCAACGCCAACTCCGCGCCGGGCGGTGCACAGCCCGGCGACATGCCGCCGGTGCCGACCGACACCGCTGAGCCGTCAGCGTCGGACTCGGCCACCCCAGGCGTGCCAGCGGAACCGACCAAGCTGCGCACCAATTGCACCGCAGTGGCGTACATCGGCGACTCCACATCGGTGGGTCTGACGTCGGGCTATTACATCCCGAAGAAGAAGGACCGGCTGCCCGCTCAGTTCAAGCAGGTCGGCACCACGAAGCTGGTCACCGACATTCGTGGGGCGCGCTCCATCGTGGAGCGCTACAACAACGAGCCCAATGCGCGCGAGGCCGAAGATACGATCCTGGCGAACGGCTTCGTGGGCTGCTGGACTTTCGCCTTGGGCAACAACGAAGCGGCCAACCAGTATGTCGGTGGATCGTTCCCCTTGGACAAGCGCATCGACATCATGATGGCGCCCACCAACGGTGAGCCGGTGTTGTGGCTGACGACCAGGACTTTGCGAACCTCAGGCCCTTACTCCAACACCGTCATTCAACGCTGGAACACCGCCTTGCGTCAGGCCTGTCAGCGCTATCCGAACATGCGCATCTACGACTGGGCTTCCGAAGTGAAGGACTCCTGGTTCATCGGCGATCGCATCCATTTCACCTCTCGGGGCTGGCGGGAGCGGGCCCATCGGATCGCTCAGGCGATGGCCGTCGCCTTCCCCGAAGGCGAACCACCCAGTGACTCCTGTGTGGTTGGCAGTACCCGCTGACCGCCGTCGTGCTCTGGGCGTCCCCGTTCTCTGAGCTTGTCGAAGGGCCAGCTGAGGGCTTCGACAAGCTCAGCCGGTGGGTCGGTTGCGGCTGCGACTACTTCGCCGTCCAGGCATTGGACTTGGCAATGTCGCCGTCCAGCCCACCCACTCCGGAGCCGGGAATCCGGGCATTGGAGGTGTATTGCCAGATCGACCAACCGCCGTTGGTCGCCCACGGGCCGACCTTCGGCTGGGCATCGGGGATACGGCCATTGTCCTTGCCCCAGGACGCCACCCACAGCCGTGCGATCGGGGCCACGCTGCGCCAGCGGTAGTTGCCGGCCGACGTCAACTGGGAGGCGGCGTTGGCACTCATGTACACGTAGAGGTTCGCCTTGTAGCCCGACGAAGTGAGCCGAGTCTTGAGCCGGGTCAGGAACTCGCTGGCCTCATCAGGGGTCCAAGCCCGCAGCTTCTGACTGTAGGTTCCCGTGCTGTCGCGCCAGGTGCCGCCGGCCTCAATGTCCAACACCAAGGGCTCGGCGTTCGTCTTGGTGTAGTTGCCGTCCGTGGTCAACCAGGTGAAGAACTGGTCGGCGGAGTCGGCTGCGGTGAAGTCTCCGGAGAGCTTGTCGCCGGTGGAAGAGTCCAGTGAACTGATCCAGCCGTTGAACCAGTAGTGTCCCCGCGAGAGCCCGAAGCTCTGAGCCTGATCGGCGAACTGGGAGTAGGCGCAATCCTCAACCACCGGGCGGGCACCGACATTGCGGGTCTTGCCCGAGCAGACATCCACATAGTCGCGGTTGATCGGTCGAGTGCCGGTCCCGTTACGCAGGATGGTGAACCCGTTCGAACCCGCCCAGCTTCTCACCGCTGCCATCTGTACCTGTCCGGTGGACAGGTACTGCCACGACGACAGATCCACGCCTTGGCGCAGTCCGGTGAGCCCGAACTTGGATTGGGCGTCCTTTGCCGGCGTCTTTGTCGGGGAGAGCACCCGCACGCGCACCGAATGGGAACTGCGGCGCGCCTTCTTCTTCGTGACCTTCACCCGGAACCGACCGCCATTGGTCCAGACCGAGGACTTCACCGTGTAGGTGCGCTTGGTGGCTCCCGCGATGGCGCGCCACTTGCCGCCGGAGCGGTATTGCCACTGGTAATGCAGCTTCTTGCCGGTGGCCGTGACGCGCAGCTTGGTGCTGGTGTTCAGTCCGTAGCGGTTGATGACCGCACCCTTGGGCTGCTTCGTGATGCGGGGACGGACGGTCTTGGTCTTTGCAGCAGCCAGGTGAGTGGGAAGAACGACCCCGGCGCGGACCGTCGGTGCAGCTTGGGCGGGGGCGCTCGGTGCAACGAAGCCGAAGCTCAGGATCAGCGGCAGCGAGGCCAGCACGACCAACGCCCGGGGTCGGCGGGTGAGGTTCTTCATCAGGGGTCTCCGATTCCATGCTTTGCTGAAGCGGACATCACCACACTACGCCGCGGTTGCCGGAAGCGGCAGCGGGGATACCCGAAGCAGGCCTGGCCCGGGCCGTGAATGGATGCAATCCCAGGGCCGTTTCTCACCTGGTGAACGCAGTTTCCCTGGTGTCGCAAGATTGCTGACCTGTTCCTGTTCGCAGCGAGCCGACAAGGGATGATGTTGAACTGAGGGCTAGAATTCACGCGTTGGATTCCGTCGCTCTCAGGAACTCTAAGAGTGGATTCAGGTGTGCCGGGTAGTGTTCGGCCGATTTGTACTTGCGTGAGCCGTACGGGGTTCTCGATGACTTGCCCGATGGGAGGGGCCGATGGATCGCGTCCGGTCAATCGCTGTACGTGTGCCGACGATCGCCCGTTGGGGCATCTTCGCCGTGCTGGCCCCGGTGATTCTTGCCGGCTGCGCCCAGGTGGCCCCGCATGCGACGTCGAGCAGTGTGCCGACCCCGACGGTCACCTCGGCGGCGCCGAGTCCGATCTCCACGCCGACACCGACCCCGACGCCCACCGCGAGCACGCTGTATCAGCAACTCGACGCCAAGACCCAGAAGCAGTTCAAAGGGTGCCTGAAGGTGACGGTGCGTCCCGGCTCGAGCGGTCGCTGCGCTGAGTTGGTGATCAAGAAGCTCAAGAAGTACGGGTTCTACTCCTGGTCCACCAGCAGCTACATCACAACCGCCGGCGCCAATGCCATCCTCAACTACCAGCGTTCCCGCGGTCTGGACGACACCGCGACCACGACCGAAGAAACCTGGGCAGCGCTGGCTTTGAACACCCCGGCCGTGCCGAAGACGCTTCCCAAGAAGTGCACCAGCGGCAAGTACAAGATCATCATCTGTGTCGACCAGGCCCAGCGGAAGCTGTTCTGGATCAAGAAGGGCAAGATCGTCAAGAAGTACCCCGTGCGCCTCGGTGGCTGGAACTCTCACGCCAAGACCCACGAATGGCGCGTCTTCCCGACTGCCGACGGCACCTGGTCGGTCTTCGACAAGCAGGTCAGCCCGGCGTCGGAGAATTACGGCTCGGGCGCCATGCCCTATTCGACGATGTTCCATCCAGACATGTACATCCACTACTCTCCGGGGTTCCATTCCGTCGGCTATGCCCAGTCCAGCCATGGCTGCGTGAATATCGGCCAGCTGAGCCAAGCGCAGTGGATCTTCGCCAACACGCCTATCGGGACCCCGGTCTACATCTATTCGCCCAAGCAGCCCACCGCGACGGCCACTCCCACACCGGCACCCGCCGGAACGACCTCAGCGAGCCCCGCTCCCAGTTCGTCGCCGACGTCCTGAGGGGTACAGTGCGGTACCAAGCTGATCGGTACTGACGCAATTCGTTGGCATGCGCCGCTCGACAGCTGTGACTTCTGACTGAGACTGAGGAGTCTTGTCATGACTGATTCGATGCCGCGGGGGCCGATCAGTCGCATCGAGTGGGTCGAAGGTGAACTCAGGCGGGCGATTCTGGGCGGTGAGTTCGCCCCAGGGGAGCGGCTGCTCACGGTTCAACTGGCGGAGCGATACGCCGTCAGCCCCACCCCCTTGCGCGAGGTGTTGCATCGATTCGCCGGTGAGGGGCTGGTCGAGTTCATCCCGCAGAAAGGCGCTCGGGTCAGCGAGTTGAATGCCCGCGACGCGCTGGAACTGGCCGAGTTGCGCGCACTTCTCGATGCCGCCAATCTGACGGCAGCGGCGCAGAACCTGCTACCCGAACACCGCGAGCAGATTCACCAGGCTTCGGATCGGTTGGTGCAGATCTGGCAGGCCGACGCCGGGCACTCCCCGGCGGCCGAGCTGGCCTACCGCGAGTTCTACCAGGTGGCGAGCCGGGCCAATCCGTCCACGCGACTGAGGGAGCACGCCGCCTTGGTCCGGGAACTGGGATCCCGCTACCGGCTGGCCGCGGCGGCGCTGACTTCATCGCCGCTGATCGAAATCCACCAGCGGTTGCGCACCGCAGTGTTGGATACTTCTCCCGAGCGCATTTCCGAGGCAGTCACTGCCGACACCTCCGCATTCGCTGCTGCCTTCGCCGCTGTGTAGAAAGGACCCGCCTGTGCCCGAGACACCCGGCTCGCCATTCCTGGCTCATGCCCGACTGGCCGAACTGGCGCGTACCCGGGGCGACCAGCCCTTCATCTGGGAAGCCCACGAGACCGGCGAACCGATGACCATTGCGCAGCTTCATGACAAGGCGTCACGGTTGGCAACCGTGCTGGCGGGCATGGGTGTGCGCCGTGGTGACCGTGTGCACCTTCAGTTGAGCAATCGTTGGGAGTTCCTGGCGGCCTTCTTCGCCGCCTCGATCATGGGCGCTGTCATCGTCCCGGTGTCGCTGCGGGCGTCCTTGGATGAAGTGGCCTACTCCGTCGAGCTGACTCAGCCGACGGCAGGTGTGGTTGAGGCCGCCGGGCCGGAAATGCTTGACCTCCTCACCGAGATCGGATTGCCGTCGAGTGCGCTGCTCGCGGCGGGAGCATCTGCCGGGGACGCCGTGGTCGCGCTGGCCGACGCCGTCGCCGCGGCATCGCCATGGTCTGGCCCGGAGGAAGGACGGATCACTGATCTGCTCGCGGTGCTCTATACCTCCGGCGTAGCAGGCTGGCCTCGCGGCGTCATGCTCACTCAGGCCAACCTGCGCCATGCGGCAATCGCCTATGCTGCCGCGGCCCGAGTCCAGCCCACCGACCGAATCCTCATCTCACTACCGCTGTCGCACATCGCCGGTTTGGGGAACATGGCGTTGGCCGCGCTGTGGACCGCGTCGAGCATGGGTTTCACCAAGCCTGGGCCGACCTGGATCCGCGCCGCCATTCGGCAGCAGTCGACCGTGGCGAATCTGAGCGCCATCGAGGTGCGCGAGCTCCTCGCGGCACCGCCGGTCGAAAGTGAAGAGAGTGTGCTGCGCTTGGTGGTCTTCGGACCGGCCGTCTCGACCCAGCTGCGGGAGGAGTTCGAGCAACGATTCGGCACCGAGTTGCGGTTGGGCTACGGCGCGACCGAAGCGGTGGCACCGATCGCCCTTTCCCTGCCAACGGTCTTGCCCGATGAGGACTATGTGGGTGAGGCGCTGGCGCCCGCTGCGCTGAGCGTGGTCGATTCCAGCGGGGCGGTGGTTGCTGCGGGAGAACCCGGCGAATTGGTGGTCTCCGGGGTGCCTGGCGTGACGCTGCCGGCGGGTTACTACGGCCTCCCCGAGCTGAGTCGTCAGGTGTTCGGGTCGGGACGATGGCACAGCGGCGATCAGGTGATCATCGAGAGTGATGGTCGATTGCGCTTTCTGGAGCGGGCGGCGGACCAGTTCAAAGCCGGTCTTACGACGGTGTCGGCGACTGCCATCGAGCGGGTCATGAAAGAACACGTCGGAGTGGCCGATGCCGCGGTTGTGGCTGTTGAGAAGGCCGGTGAGGCGCCGGTTGTGGTCGCGTTCGTCGAGCTTTCGGAGTTTCACCCGGACTTGGGGGTTGACGAGTTGGCGGGCTGGGTGGCGACCCGCCTCGGGGACGAAAGCCTCCCAGGTCGCTACGTGGTCGTGGATGCCCTGCCGTATACCGAGTCCGGCAAGGTGCTGAAGACACGCCTGGTGGAGTGGGCCGCCGAGTAGCCCGTACCGGCTCGCGACAGCGGCTTTCGCAGGAACAGTGGGGGCTTCCTCATCGAATCAGCCATATTGCGTATCCATAATCTATAGAATATCGCGCATCTGATCGTCCTCGGTGTTGAGGGGTAGCAATGCGCCGGTTGAGTTCTGTCCTCGTTAGTCTTGCTGTTGTCACGGGGATGCTGGTGGCAGCCCCGGTCGCGGTACCGGCATTGCTTCCGACGGCGCAAGCCGCAGTGAAGACGCGGTTCTCACCGTTAACGGCGACCCCACCGACGCCGGGACGAGGTGAGGTCTTCTCGATCACCGGCAGGCTGTCCACGCGAGTAGCGCGGCCAGTGAAGTTGCAGCTTCGGGTCAACCGCAAGTGGCGCACCATCGCGAGGACTACGACGAACGCCAGTGGCCGGTTCACGCTGCGCACCTCGACGAAGAAGCCTCGGATCGTCGTGCGGGTGCGGGCCACCAAGGTCAAGATCGGCAAGACCACCTATCGCGCCTACTCCAGCGCCAGTAAGACGATCCGCACCGGACTGGTGCGTCCGGGTCAGCCGATTCGGGGCGAGCAATTCCGGGTGAGTTCGAAGCTGAAGACGCACGGCGTGCGACCGGTGAAGCTGCAGCTCCGGGTCGGTGCCCGGTGGAAGACCATTTCGCGAGGCACCACCAAGAAGTCCGGCTACTACCTATTGACGGGCTCGACCACGCTGAAGAAAGCCACCATTCGGGTCATCGCGCCGAAGAAGAAGATCGGCGGGCGCCTCTATCGCCGCACCAGTGGCGTTCCGATGCGCATCACCACCGCGGCACAGTCGGCTTCACTGGCGTTGCCGAGCGTTGGGTACCTCAGTCGCACGGTGACGGCGAAGGTGCAGTTCTCGCCGGTTCGCGAACGACGCGCCGTCGCGGTGCAGGTGAAATCGGGCAGCAGCTGGAAGACGGTCGGCGCCGCAAAGCAGAGTGACACCGGGGCGGCGTCGATCGCGATCCCCGTGAAACAGCTAGGGACGTTCACCTATCGGGCGATCACGCTGGCGAGCAATGGTGCTCCGGCCAAGGCGTCGCGCTCGGTGTCACTCACAGTGAAGCAGAACACGGCGCTACCGGCGCCGGCTATCGCGACCAACGATCTGATCGAAGGCGTGGTGGGTCAGGACTACTCCGAGACCTTGTCAGCGAGCTACGGGACGGCACCGCTCACCTGGTCGGCGACGGGGTTGCCGTCGGGCCTGAGCCTGGACGCCGCGACCGGCGAGATCGGTGGCGTGCCGACCGAGGCCGGGACGTCGACAGTCAAGGTCGTCGTCACCGACGCGAATGCCAAGACCGACTCCAGGACGCTGTCGTTGGTTGTGCGCTCCAACTTGAGCGTTGATGTGTCCGCGCTGCTCACCGGCACTGCCGGGGTGACCTTCTCGGCGTCGACCCCGGCCACGGGTGGCGTCACTCCGTATACCTGGTCGGCGTGGGGTCTGCCCGCAGGGGTGAGTATCAATGAAGACACCGGTGAGATCAGCGGTGTTCCGCCTAACGGTGGCACCTTCCCCATCTTCGTGACGGTCACCGACGCCGAAGGCCGTACCGTGACCGAGTCGGCCGAGCTGGAGGTGGACGCCGGCACGGTGACGGCGACGCCACCTCTGATCGATGACGTGAGCCTGCCTGACCTGGTCAAGGGGGACAGCTATGCCGTCTCGCCGACCGCCACCGGAGGTACCGCCCCCTACACCTGGAGTGCGAGCGGTCTCCCCGAGGGAGCCGCCATTGATGCGACCACCGGCGAACTGTCGGGGACGGCCACCAAGACCGGCGATTTCACGGTCTACCTGATGGTCACCGACAGCGACGGACTTACCAGCACGAAGTCCTTCACGGTGCGGGTGTACCCGGCTGCGGAGCAGCCGCCGTCGCCGACGATCACGACCAGCACGCTGCCGTCGGGTGTGGTTGGTGATTCCTACTCCGCGACCTTGGCTGTGGATTCGGGTCGGGCGCCGTTCACGTGGTCTGCGACCGGGTTGCCGGACGGGTTGAGTGTCAATGCGACCACTGGTGTGATCAGTGGCACGCCGACCGTGACAGGCACCTCAGAGGTGCAGGTGACGGTCACCGACAAGAACAGCAAGAGCGATACCGCCACGGTGTCGTTGGTGATCGGTGCGGCGGTCTCGGTGACGACCGACAGTTTGGCTGATGGTTTGGCCGGTGAGGAGTACAGCGCCTCGCTAGCTGCCACCGGCGGTACTGCGCCCTATGCCTGGTCTGCCTCGGGTCTCCCCGCAGGGCTGAGCGTCTCCGGTCACACCATCACCGGTACTCCCACTGAGTCGGGCACCTTCTCGGTGCAACTCACCGTCACCGACGATCACGGCAAGACCAACACTGCCGCCATCGACCTGCTGGTGCGCGCCGCCTTGGGCGTGGAGGTGCCTGGCGGGCACACCGGAACCGCTGGTGAGCCGTTCACGGCATCGGCGCCGGCATCCGGTGGCGTGGAGCCCTATACCTGGTCGGCGTGGGGACTACCCAACGAACTGGTCATCGACCCAGCGACCGGCGCGATCTCGGGAACCGCCCGTAACGCCGGAGTGTTCCCGGTCTTCATCACCGTCACCGATGCCCAGGGGCGCACGCAGACGACCAGCTTCGAGTTGACCATCAGCGCCGGCTCCGTGGTTGCCAAACCGCCGACGATCACCACCGTGAGCCTGTCCGACGCCATCAAGGGTCAGAGCTACGCCGAGACCTTCACCGCAACCGGCGGTACCGAGCCCTATGCCTGGACCGGCTATGGGCTTCCCGATGGTTTGAGTCTTGATGCTGCGACTGGGGAACTGTCGGGCACCCCCACCCAGACCGGCGACTTCACCGCCTATGTGAATGTCATCGACAGTGACGGGCTGACCAGCACGAAGTCGTTCACGGTGCGGGTGTACCCGGCTGCAGAGCAGCCGCCGTCGCCGAGCATCACGACCAGCACGCTTCCTGCGGGTGTGGTTGATGATTCCTACTCCGCGACCTTGGCTGTGGATTCGGGTCGGGCGCCGTTCACCTGGTCCGTGACCGGGTTGCCGACCGGGTTGAGTCTGGACGCGGCTACCGGCGTGATCTCGGGTACACCGACTGCGATGGGAACCTCGCCGCTGCAGGTGACGGTGACCGACAAGAACGCCAAGACCGATACCGCGACGGTGTCGTTGACTGTTGGAGCGGCCGTGTCGGTGACCACTGATGCGCTTGCGGACGGCATTGCTGGTGAGGACTACTCGGCGACGCTGGCTGCCGCGGGTGGTACCACGCCGTATGGCTGGGCGGCGTCAGGCCTGCCGGCCGGTCTGAGCGTGTCGGGTCACACCATCACGGGCACCCCGACCGAATCGGGAACCTTCTCGGTGCAACTGACCGTCACCGACGACCACGGCAAGACCAACACCGCCACCGTGTCGATGACCATTGCTCCGGCGGTATCGGTCACCACCAGCAGTCTGCCTGAGGTCGTCTCGGGCGAGGACTACAGCGCCGACCTCGCAGCCACCGGTGGGACCAGTCCGTACCGCTGGTCGGCCTCCGGCCTGCCCGCCGGATTGAGTGTGTCGGGTCACACCATCACCGGTGCACCGACGGAGTCGGGAACTTTCTCGGTGCAGCTCACCGTCACCGACGATCACGACAAAACCGACGTGGCCACGCTCAGCCTCCTGGTGCGGCCCACCCTCGACGTGGACCTGTCCCCGATTGTGAGCGGTACCGCCGGGGTGGCCTATACCGCCTCACCGTCCCCCTCGGGCGGCGTCGAGCCCTACGCCTGGACGGCCTGGGGGCTGCCCGCCGGTCTGACGATCAACGCCACGACTGGGGAGATCTCCGGAACGCCGCTCAACGGTGGGACGTTCCCGATCCTGGTGACGCTCACCGACACCGGGAATCGCACGGTGACCCGGTCCGCGCAGCTCACTATCGATGCCGGCTCGGTGGTGGCCGTGCCGCCGATGATCGATCTGACGAGCCTCCCCGATGGGATCAAGGGTGAGTCCTACGCGGTGACCGCGCACGCCTCGCTGGCGACAGCGCCCTACGCGTGGTCGGGCACTGGTCTGCCCGACGGCCTGAGCCTCGATGCCGCGACCGGGGAACTCTCCGGAACCCCCACCAAGACCGGCGACTTCACCGTCTATCTGATGGTCACCGACGCCGCTGGGTTGACCAGCAGCCGGTCCTATTCGGTCGCCATCTATCCTGCTGCGGAGCAGCCGCCGGCTCCGGCGATCACGACCAGTGCATTGCCGGCTGGTGTGGTTGATGATTCCTACTCCGCGACGCTCGCTGTTGATTCGGGTCGGGCACCGTTCACCTGGTCCGCGACCGGGTTGCCGACCGGGCTGACTCTGAATGCCGCCACCGGCGTGGTCTCCGGTACACCGACTGTGACCGGGACCTCCTCGGTGCAGCTGACGGTGACCGACAAGAACGGCAAGACCGATACCGCGACGGTGTCGTTGAGCATCGGCGCGGCGGTTTCGGTGACCACCAACACGCTTGCTGATGGCATCGTTGGCGAGGGTTATTCCGCGAACCTGGC
>DLGC01000004.1:157961-251944 GCA_002482525.1 Propionibacteriaceae bacterium UBA7704
GGCCGGGCTGAGCGTCTCCGGCCACACCATCACCGGTTCCCCGAGTGTCGCTGGTGTCTTCACCATCCAACTCACTGTCACCGACGACCACGGCAAGACCAACACCGGCTCGGTGGAGCTCACCATCGCCCCGGCGGTGGCGGTGACCACCGCCAGCCTGGCTACCGGAGTGGTTGCAGAGGGTTATTCCGCGAACCTGGCCGCGTCCGGTGGCACGACGCCGTACTCCTGGTCGGCCTCCGGTTTGCCGGCCGGGCTGAGCGTCTCCGGCCCTACGATCACCGGCACTCCGACTGAATCAGGGACCTTCTCGGTTCAGCTCACCGTGACCGACGACCACGCTAAGACCGACACCGCCACCGTGTCGCTGGAGATCCGCCCGGTGGTGTCGATCTCGACCACAGCGCTGCCCGACGGCATCGTGGGTCATGCCATGACTGCCCAGCTTGAGGCCGCAGGGGGCACCCTTCCCTACAGTTGGTCGGCGACGGGCCTGCCCGATGGCCTCAGTCTGAATGCTGATTCCGGTCTGATCGAAGGCACCCCCAGTGCCGAGGGCAGCTTCACTGTTCACGCCACGGTCACCGATGGCATGGGCCGCACTGATTCTGCGAACTACGCCGTCGAGATCGGCAATGCCACCACGATCATCACCACCACGCTGACCGACGGCATGGTCGGCTACGACTACGACCTCACCCTGAGCGTCCTCGGCGGCCTGGCCCCGTACCAGTGGAGCGCCACCGATCTGCCCGCTGGGCTGAGCATCGACCCGACCAGCGGCGCCATCACCGGGGTGCCGACGTCTGCTGCCACCGCATCAGTGACGATCACCGCCAGCGATAGCACCGGACAGGCCGACACTCAGGTCTTTGAACTGATCATCAAGGCAGGCGTCTCGATCACCACGACGGCGCTGGACCGTGGCGAAGCGTCCAGCGCGTACACCGCGACCGTGGAAGCCGCCGGTGGGGTTCCTAACTACACCTGGAGCGCTACCGGGTTGCCTGCTGGCCTCAGCATTGACCCGGCCAGCGGTGCGATCACCGGCACACCGAGCGAAGCGGGCATCACCAATGCGGACTTCACCGTGAGCGATGCCAACGGCAAGACTGCGACCGCAACCCTGCAGTTGGTCATCGGTGCCGCGGTGGCAGTGACGACCACCAGCCTGCCTGACGCGATCGTCGGCACCGCCTACGAGGCAACCCTGGCTGCGGAGGGCGGCACCACCCCGTACAACTGGGCGGTGCAGGGTATCCCGGACGGACTGACCGTGGACGCTGCCACCGGTGTCCTCTCCGGCACTCCCACGACGGAGGGAAGTTACGCGCTCACCGTCACCGTCACTGATGCCAACAGCCGCACTGCCAGCCACGACTTCACAGTGGCCGTCGGACCGGCGATCGCGATCAGCACCGCCAGTCTGCCCAACGCAGTGAGAGGCACGGCCTACAGCTACACCGCGGTCGCGACCGGCGGTCGAACCCCGTATCACTGGTCAGCCACGGGCCTGCCCGCCGGTTTGAGCATCAACGCGACCACCGGAGAGATCTCCGGCACCCCGAGCGTTGAAGGACTCTTCGCGGTGTCCCTCACCGTCACCGATCTCGACGCTGCTGGTGCTTTCGCCGACCTGTCGGTGATGGTCGGGCCTGCTGTATCGATCAGCACCACGAGCCTGCCTGCCGCCGTCAAGGGCACCGTCTATGCCACCACGCTGAACGCAGCCGGTGGCACTGCGCCCTACACCTGGTCGGTATCGGGATTGCCGAGCGGCCTGTCGGTCGTGGCGTCGACCGGAGTGATCTCCGGAACACCGACCGCGTCGGGGGTCTGGCAACTGATGATCACGGCGACCGACGCCAACGGCAAGGGCACCTTGGCCATGATCGACATGACGGTGAACCCGTCGGTGAGCGTGGCGACCTCGCAGTTACCCACAGCCGTCGTTGGGACCGCCTACTCCACCAGCCTCAGTGGCTCCGGCGGCACCGCGCCCTACACCTGGTCCTCGACTGCCTTGCCTGCCGGGCTGATCCTGGACTCCAGCACCGGAGCGATTACTGGTACCCCCACGACTGCCGGGACGTCATCGGTGACCTTCACCATTACCGATGCGAACTCCAAGACCGCAACCAAGGCGCTGAGCCTGACCCGCCTCCCGGCGGTGTCGATCAGCACGGTGACCCTTCCTGGCGGAATAGCTGGAATCGCCTACAGTTCCGCGTTGAGCGCCAGCGGGGGTGCGACTCCCTACACCTGGTCGGCCACCGCCCTGCCGGACGGTCTCAACCTGGACACTTCCGGTGGTGTGATCGTAGGGACGACCTCCCAGGTGGGAACCTTCACCGTCTCGCTGACAGTGACCGACAACGACGGCAAGACCGCCAGCAAGTCGCTGCCTTTGACCATCGGTCCGGCCGTTTCGATCACCACCACGAGCCTGCCCGAAGCAGGAGTGGGGGTGGACTACAACCTCACCGTGACCGCGACGGGCGGCGCCTCGCCGTACTCGTGGTCGGCGACCGGATTGCCGAGCGGGCTCAGTCTGAGTAGTTCCACCGGAGCGATCACGGGCACCCCGGATGCGGTCGGCGTCTCAAATGTGTCGATCATGGTGACCGATGACAATGGCCAGACCGCCACCCAGGACTTCACCTTGTCGGTGATCGTGCCACTGGCGATTTCCACGACGAGCCTCCCCGAAGGCATCGTGGGCGAGTCGTACAGCGCCACGGTGGCCGGTGTCGGCGGCACCGCGCCCTACACCTGGGGCATGGACACCCTCCCCGCAGGATTGGGCCTCGACAGTGATACCGGAGCGATCACGGGCACCCCGATCGAAGCCGGTGCGGTGAGTGTGACCATCACAACTACCGATGCGCTCAACCGGACGGTGTCGAAGACCTTCACCCTTACAGTGAGTGCGGCAGTGTCGATCAGCACTACGAGTCTGCCGAATGCGGTGATGGGCACGGCGTATTCGGCCACGGTGGCCGGTACTGGCGGAACTGTGCCCTACACCTGGGCGGCAACGGGCCTGCCGTCGGGGCTGAGCCTGGATACCTCGACCGGCGTGATTTCGGGAACTCCCTCCACCGAGGAAGCCCCGAGCGTGACCATCACGGTGACCGACAACAAGGGCAAGACAGATTCGGTGACGTTGACGTTGACGGTCGGGCCTGCGGTGTCGATCAGCACCGCCAGCCTGTCCAACGCGGTGGTAGGCACGGCCTACTCCTTCACCCTGGCTGTTACCGGAGGCACCGCGCCATTCACCTGGGCGGCTTCGGGCCTGCCGTCGGGGCTGTCGGTGAACACCACGACGGGCGTGATCTCGGGCACCCCCACTGCAGTGGCGACCCCGAGTGTGACGGTCACGGTGACCGACAATGCGGGCAAGACCGATTCGAAGACACTCGCCTTGACGATCGGACCTGCGGTGTCGATCAGCACCACCAGCTTGACCAGTGCCGTGGTTGATAGCGCGTATTCGTTCACCCTCGTGGGAGCCGGTGGCACGACGCCCTACACCTGGGCGGCGACCAACGTGCCGGCCGGCCTGTCCGTTGCCTCATCGACCGGAGTGATCTCCGGAACGCCAACAACCGCTGGGACTAAGACAGTCACGATCACGGTGACCGACAACAAGGGCAAGACCGCATCCAAGAGTCTCAGTCTGACTGTTGCTCCGGGATTGTCGATCGCCACCGCAACCCTGCCGGTGGGAAGCGTGGGGACGGTCTACTCGACCACCCTGACCGGATCAGGGGGACGCAGTCCGTACTCGTGGACCGCGACGAACCTGCCGGCCGGGTTATCGATCAGCAGCACGGGTGTGATCTCCGGAACCCCGACGGCCGCGGGGGCGCCTGGCGTGACGATTACTGTCACCGACAGCGATGGCAAGACCGCGTCGAAGGTGATGACCATAGACATCGCCGAATCGCTGTCGATTGTCACTGCCAGTCTGCCTGCTGCGGTCGTTGGTGATCCGGTGAACACAACGCTGGAGGCGTCCGGTGGAACTGCGCCCTACACCTGGTCATCGATCTACAACTTGCCAGGCGGACTGAGCCTGAACTCCACCACAGGTGTGATCTCGGGCACGCCGACAACGGCGTACTCCTACAACTTGCTGATCCAGGTGAGAGACGCCAAGGCTCGAACCTATAGCCGCTACATCCCCCTTTCGGTCGCAAAGGCACTCGCCTTCGCGACATCGAGCCCGTTGACCGTGATGCCGGGCGTTACCTTCAGTCACGCACTCGCCGCAGTTGGAGGCACGACGCCCTATACGTGGTCGGCGACAGATCTACCGGCAGGGGTCAGCCTGGATGGTGCCACCGGCGTTGTGTCAGGGACCTTGTCCACGCCGGGAGAGACCGCTGCGATGCAACTCTCCGTGACCGACGCCCACGACAACACCGTGACGCAGTCGCTGACCATCAAGGTAGCGGCTCCGTCCGCAATCACCAGTGGGAAGTCGCATTCCTGCGCGATTGTGTCGGGCGGTGCGGTGTGTTGGGGCTCGAACGCCCAGGGGCAACTCGGCGTGGACACGCTGATCACCAGCAGTTCGGTTCCCCTCGGAGTGGACGGCCTGGGTAGCGGCGTCACGGCCATCTCGGCAGGAGACGAACAGACCTGCGCGGTCGTGTCGGGTGCCGTGAAGTGCTGGGGCGGCAACGGACACGGTGATCTGGGCAATGGCTCCATCACGATGAGCAGCACGCCGGTGACAGTCTCCGGGTTGACGAGTGGTGCCACGGCTGTTGCTGCTGGCGCCTATTCGTCCTGCGCGGTGGTGTCTGGTGCGGTGAAGTGTTGGGGATGGAACGCCTATGGTCAGTTGGGCGATGGCACAGATGTCGAGAGCACCACGCCGGTGTCGGTGTCCGGTCTCAGCAGCGGTGTGACGGCTGTGTCCTTCGCGAACTACTACGGTTGTGCAGTCGTGTCTGGAGCGATGAAGTGTTGGGGCTGGAACGCTCTGGGTCAGTTGGGCGACGGATCCACCAACAACAGTTCAGCTCCCGTGGCGGTCACCGGTCTTTCCAGTGGGGTCAGCGCGATCTCCACCAGCGGCGCGACGAGCTGTGCGATTGTCTCCGGCGCAGCAAAGTGCTGGGGCGCCAACTTCGGCTACCAACTGATGGATGGTACGACCGACAGCCGCTCGACGCCGGTTTCCCTGACGGGGTTGACCAGCGACGTGACAGCGATTGCTGTGGGTAACGCGTTTGCTTGTGCCACTGTGTCCGGTGCGGTGAAGTGTTGGGGCGCCAACGCCGTCGGTCAGGCTGGGGATGGCACCGCACCGTCAACCGCATTTGCGCCTACGGCGGTCACCGGTCTGGCCAGTGGCGCGACGGCTATCGACGCTGGGTATGAGCACACCTGTGCGGTGCTCTCCGATGGTGTGAAGTGTTGGGGATCCAACTTCTATGGCCAGCTCGGTGATGGCACCACTACCCAACGAAACACCCCGGTGGACGTCAAGTGGTAGGCGCAGGAAGTGAGTGCCTGAGGGTCGTGTCACAATTCCCACATGACCGACCCCGGGCACTCGCTTGCCGCCACCATCACCGGAACCGACGCGCCAGGCCTGCTGACCCGGGTGATGGCCGCCCTGGCCGGAACCGACGCCGAGATCCTCGACCTGGAGCAGACCGTGGTGCGTGGCCAGCTCAGCATCGGGGTGTTGCTCGGCGTCCCTGAAGGCGGTCTGGACGCGCTGGAGGACCGGCTGGCCGGAGCTTGCGCCCGGCTGGGTCTGACCGTCTCGATCACCGAAGGCATCGGCGACAACCCGCCCCGGCGCAATCGCGTCATCGTCACGATCCTGGGACGCCCGCTGCTGACCAGCCATGTGGCGATCACCACCGCGATCATCGCCGAGCATGGCGGCAATATCGACCGCAGCCGACGGCTATCCCGCACCCCGCTGACCAGCCTGGAGTTCTGGGTGTCGCAAGCAGAGGTGGACCAGCTGCGTCCGGCACTGGTGACGGCAGCCGCCGAGGCGGGATTCGATGTGTCCGTTTCGCCGGCAGGTCTGGCCCGGCAGGGTCGGCGCCTGGTGGTGATGGACGTGGACTCGACCCTGATCCGCGACGAGGTGATCGAACTGCTCGCCGCCCACGCCGGTTGTGAGGATCAGGTGCGCCAGATCACCGAGCGGGCTATGCGTGGCGAACTCGACTTCGCCGAAAGCCTGCGGGAGCGGGTCGCTGTCTTGGCTGGGTTGCCCGACAGCATCTTTGACCAGGTGCGTGCCGAGGTCACGCTCACTCCCGGCGCGCGCACTCTGGTGGCAACGCTGCGCGATCTGGGCCTGTCGATCGGGGTGGTCTCCGGCGGATTCACCGAGATCGTGGCACCGCTGGCCGCCGAACTGGGCATCACCTACGTGCACGCCAACACCTTGGAGGTCGTCGACGGCCACCTCACCGGACGGGTAGCAGGCCCCATCGTCGACCGTGCCGCCAAAGCCACCAAACTGCGTGAATGGGCCGCCGCCGAACACCTGCCGCTCTCCCGCACCATCGCCATCGGCGACGGCGCCAATGACCTCGACATGCTCAGCGTGGCCGGATTGGGCATCGCCTTCAACGCCAAACCCACCGTCCGCGCCTCCGCCGACACCTCCCTCAACCTCCCCTACCTAGACGCCGTCCTCTTCCTGCTCGGGTTGTCCCGCGAAGAGGTAGAAGACGCCGCCGCTACCCGCGCCGCCGCCCCTCAAGGCGCCCCCACCCCGTAGGCGCTCCCAAAAAGCGCAGTTGCTCCCGAACCTTCGGGAGCAACTGCCTGTTTTGGGAGCGTTTCGGACGGGAGCGTTAGGGGAGGAGCCAGGCGGTGGTGTCGGGGGGGAGGGAGCCGCCGGGGGTCAGGGGGGCGCTGGAGAGCAGCAGTTGAGCCTGCGCGGGAAGCGCGACCGGGGTCTCGCCGAAGTTCACCCAGCACTCCAGACGGGGGTCGCGACGGAACGCCAACACTGATTCGCCGGCGTCCAGCCACTGCAACGTGCCATCGCCTAGAGCAGGGTGATCGGCCCGGATCGCCAGCGCCTGTCGGTACAACTCCAGCATGCTGCCCGCCGCGCCGTCCTGCTCGGTCAGGCTCCAACGGCCCCAATCCGCTGGTTGCGGCAACCAGGGTGTGGCGGCGTTCGCGGGGCTGAACCCGAAGCTGGTCGTCGGATCGCTGGTCCATGGCAGCGGAATCCGGCAGCCGTCGCGTCCGGGGTTCTGGCCGTCGGTCTGGAACCACAGCGGATCCTGCATCGCCTCGGCGGGCAGGTCCTCGACCTCGGGGAGACCCAACTCTTCGCCCTGATAGATGTAGGCAGCCCCTGGCAGCGCCAGCATCAGTAGGGCCGCGGCCCGGGCCCGGCGCTGTCCGAGTGCCGGGTCGGCCGGCAAGTCGCGGAAGTAGCCAAAAGTTGCACCGGTCGGATCCACCTGATGCTGGTCGCGGGCGAACCGGGACGCCGGGCGGCAGACATCGTGGTTTCCCAATACCCACGTGGCTGCGGCACCGACTTCGGTGTGGGTCGCGATGGTGTCATCGATCACGGCCCGCAGGTGGTCGGGCAGCCACGGGGCCAGCAGAAACTCGAAGTTGAACGCCGTGTGCAGTTCGTCCGGACGCAGGTAGGCCGCCACCCGATCTGAGCGTCCCACCCAGATCTCGCCGCAGTAGGCCCGAGGCGGGTCGTACTCATCGGCGATCGCCCGCCACTGCCGGTAGATCTGGTGCACATCGGTTCGATCCCAATGGGGGTGCTCGACACTCACCGGACGGTCCACTGGGACCGGCCACACGAAGTCGCCGATGTCGCTCAACTCGGGATCCTTCGTCAAGCCATAGGCGACATCGATGCGGAAACCGTCAACGCCGCGGTCGAACCAGAACCGCAGGGTGTCCTCGAATTCGGCGCGGATCTCGGGGTTATCCCAGTTCACGTCCGGTTGACCGGGAGTGAACAGGTGCAGATACCACTCGCCGGGATTTCCGTCGGCATCGGTGCTGCGGGTCCACGCAGGCCCGCCGAAGGTACTGCGCCAGTCGTTGGGCGGCAGCTCGCCCTGTTCACCCTTGCCGGGGCGGAAGTAGTAGCGGTCACGAGCCGGTGAACCGGGATCGGAGCTCAATGCCTGGCGAAAGAAGCGATGCTGATCGGAGGTGTGATTCGGCACGATGTCCAGAATCACTTTCAGCCCCAGTTGGTGGGCTTCGCTGATCATGGCGTCGGCCTCGGCCAGGTCTCCGAACACCGGCTCGATGTCGCGGTAATCGGACACGTCGTAGCCGGCGTCGGCCATCGGCGAGGGGTACCAGGGATTGATCCAGATCGCATCGACGCCGAGATCGGCAAGATAGGGCAAGCGACTGCGAATGCCCGCGATGTCGCCGACGCCGTCGCCGTCGGCGTCGACGAAGCTGCGCGGATAGACCTGATAGGTGACCGCACTGCGCCACCATGCCTGCATCTCGGGGGATTCCATGACTCACGACCGTAGCTGCAATCGCCGGTGAATTCCCGTGTCGGTGGGAAAAGCGCCACCTTCGGAATTCGGGCTGTATCCCATGGAGGCTTCACGGCCGTTTCATCGAGGCTTCACACGGCCCGGCTTCGATGGAGCCATGTCCACAGCCACCAACTCCGGCCAGCGTCGGCCGAGCAAGGCCCTGCAGCGCCTGCGCGATATGCGACGCACCACCCTGGCTCGTCGAATCGTTCAACTCGGCTTCGCCGTGTTCATTCTGGTGACGGCCTTCAAGCATCAATCCGAGGAGGCTTCCGGTGCTGCCTCGGTCGATGCCCTGTGTCCTTTCGGTGCGGTGGAGACCCTGCTCACCTGGATGACCACGGGCACCCTGATCACCAAGATCCACACGTCGAACCTGGTGCTCGGGTTGGCTGTGCTGATCGCGATCCTGCTGGCCGGCAATGCCTTCTGCGGCTGGATCTGCCCGCTGGGCACCGTCCAGGACTGGCTGTGGAAAGCCGCCCGGGCCTTGCATCTGCCACAGTGGCGACCCGCCGAGCGCACCGACCGGGTGCTCCGCCAGGGACGCTTCGTGGTGTTGGGGCTGGTCATGCTGATGAGCTACTTCAGCGGACAACTATGGTTTGCCGACTACGACCCCTACGTGACCATCTTCGGACTGCGTTGGCTGTTCGAATGGAACGAGGTGATTGCGATTGCGGTCGGCATCACCGCGCTGGTCCTGCTCGGCTCCCTGTTCGTAGAGCGACTCTGGTGCCGCTACCTCTGCCCGCTCGGGGCGGTCTTCACCGTGCTGGGGCGGTTCAGCTTCCTGCGGATCCGACGCAATGCCGAGGTCTGTACCGATTGTGAGCTGTGCGACAAACCGTGTCCGGTGGGAATCACGGTCTCCCAGGCCGATCCGGCCGTACACCCCGACTGCGTCGGGTGTCTGGACTGCGTGGCGGCCTGCCCGGTGCGCGGAGCTCTCACCGTCGGGCCCCCCGTCGCGGTCGCCGCCCTGCTGAACAACTCCGAGAAAAGGACCAAATGATGAAGAAGAAGACCAGATGGCTGCTGCCGCTGCTGTGGGTCGCAGTGATCTTCGGCACGGTAGGAGTCACCCAAGCCATGGGGCTGTGGCAGACCTCCGGACGCGAGCCCGTCGTCGCCAACCAGATGACCACCGCCGACATCAAGGGCTGGATGACGGTGCAACAGGTCGCGGACGGCCTCGGGGTGGACCCCACAGTGGTGCTGGGGGTGATCGGTGATCCGACCAACACGGTCACGGCGAGCACTGCACTGAAAGACATCGAGCCGATCGTGCCTGACTTCTCGGTGGTCGACCTGCGTACGGCACTCGACGAACAACTCTCCGGGACACCGACGCCCACCGATGAGTCGACCTGACCTGGTCCAGCACGCCGCTCAGCACCGCCAGTGGCAGCGTTGTCTCTGATCTGCGACAACGCTGCCACCGTGCTGCGAAATCCGTTTCCTAGATTGAGTCCCGAGGCGGTCGCAAACACTGCACCCCAGGATTTGAGGAGACGTCATGAACGAGTCCAACTACACGATGCACGAGCCGGCACCGGCCTATTACCCGAATACCGTGAAGCCTCCGATGAACACTCTGGCTGTCGTATCCCTCATCACCGGCGTACTCGGCGGAATGGTCCTCCCGGTGGTCCTGGGTCACCTGGCGCTGGTGCGCATCGGCAAATCCGGAGAGCGGGGGCGCTCTGCTGCAATCATCGGATTGGTGCTCGGATACCTTCAGATCGCGGTCTTTGTGATTGCCTTCTGGGCGGGTCTTTTGGACGCCTAAACCGTGGCGAGCGGGGTCACCGCCGATGAGGCCATTCCGCCACTGATCGCACCTCGGGCGCAACCCACTATGCTTTCCGACCAGGCGCCCGAGGGAATGGCGAATCTGGGCCCAATCGGGGTGTACGACATGGTGCGATCGCACGGTGTACGAGAGTCGGGCGGGGCGACATGATGCGGGCAGGGCGAGCGCGGCGGTGGTTCGGCGGTTTGTGTGTCGCCATCCTGGTATTGAGCGGATGCAGCGTGGAACTGGTCTCTGCGAACGCACCCGACCAGCCGCCGGCGGATACTCAGAACCCGACGGTCAGTCCAACCACCGCAGTCGCCGGTGACGCGACCCCGGCAGCCGCATCGGCCCCTGCGGCCACCTCGACCTACTCCAAGCCGGACAACCCGACCGAGAAGGATCTCGCCCGGCGGTCGTACTATGCCGACGAAATCGAGGTTACGACCGGCTGCCCGGGGGGAAAACTCGCCCTCGACCAAAGCAGTCGGGTCACCGCGATCACCGAGGACTGCCATGAAGTGCGGGTGACGGCCCCATTCACGACCCTGCTCGCCGAGAAGATCGACATCTTGATCGTGGAGGACACCGCAAGTCTGGGCCACTTCATCATTCGTGAAATCGGGACTGCGCGCATCGAGGCTCCGTTCAACCACGTTTACTGGGATCGGGGCAAGCCGCAATTGAAGGTGACCGGCTTCCGTTGCGTTATCAAACCAAATCCGGTGTCGGAGTGAGCGATGGCTGAAGCAATCCGCGTGCTTTTGGTCGATGACGAATCGGCCATCACCGATTCGTTGGGTGCCTTTCTTTCCGATGCTGGATTCGACGTGCGCGTCGCAGACAACGGCATCGCGGCGCTGGCGGCAGCCGCCGCGTGGCGTCCGTCGATCATCGTGTGTGATGTGCTCATGCCCCGCCTGGATGGTCGTGGCGTGGTACGCGAGTTGAGGCAGCAAGGCGATTGGACGCCGCTGATCCTGCTCACCAAGGTGGACGCCACCCCCGAGCGTTCGGCAGCTCTGGACGAGGGCGCCGACGACTATCTGAGCAAGCCCTTCGATCCCGATGAACTGGTCGCTCGGATTCGCGCCGTACTGCGGCGCGCCACGGCTGGCGCACCACCCTTGAGTGCCGCTGACCGTCTGGTGGCCGGCGACCTGGTCTACGACCGCCGAGCCCGCCGCATCTGGCTGGCAGGTAAGGAGTTGGCGCTCACCCCGCGGGCATTGCTGCTGCTGGAATACCTGATGGGCAGACCCGGCGAAGTGCATTCCCGGGACCGGCTGCTGTCCACGTTGTGGGGCTTCGACTTTCCTGCCAGCACCCGGGCTGTGGATCACCGGATCGCCGAGCTGCGCCGGGTGTTGAACGACGACGCCGGTCGTCCACGGTTCATCGAGACCGTGCAGTCCCTGGGCTATCGCTTCGTGGCCAGAGTGGACCGAGCGTGAGATCTCTCACCGGGCGGATCCTGCTGGCGGCGATACCGTCGGTCCTCGGCGTCGTCGCGGCAATCATGCTCAGCCTGACCTATCCCGATGTTCTGGTGCGGGTGAGCACCTCCCCGGCGGCGCTGGCACTCGGTGTGGGCGTCGCCATCACCGGAATCGCCGTGATCGCCGTTGTCGTCGCACGGCGGTCCGCACAGCGCCGACACGCGCTGATGGTGTCCGGTGCGGAGCACGCCCGGGTCGAGCACCAGGATTTCCTTGCCCGCCTGGACCACGAACTGAAGAACCCGCTCACTGCGATTCGAGCCGCGCTGGCCGCTCACGGCACCGAAGGATCGCCCCATCTGGAGATCGCCGATTCGCAGGCGCAACGGCTGGGCAGCCTGGTCAGCGATCTCCGGAAACTGTCAGGCTTGCAGTCACGACCATTGGAGTGCGAGCCGGTTGATCTGGGCGAAATAGTCGGGGAGGCTACCGAGGCGGTCAACACCGCCCTGCGTCAGCGCGGTAGCTCTCGTGAGTTCACCGTGGATTTTCCGACGGTCCCGTGGCGCATCCCGCCCGTTGAGGGTGATTCCGACCTGCTCTACCTTGCGGTGTTCAATCTCTTGGCCAACGCTGCCAAGTTCACCGGCGAAGGTGACTGTGTGGAGGTTCGGGCCAGTGAAGGCCATGGGCGGGTTTGGCTCGAAGTCGCCGACACCGGGATCGGCATCCCCGCCGATGATCTGCCGCATGTGTGGAGTGAGCTGGCTCGTGCCTCGAACGCTCTGGGGATCTCCGGCTCCGGGTTGGGCCTGCCGCTGGTGAAGGTCGTCGTCGAGCGACACGGCGGCCGGGTATCGGTGCGTTCCCGGGAGGGCGAAGGCACGGCAGTGCGGATTGAGTTGCCGGTGAAGCATCCGACCCCGGAACTTCGCTGAACTCGGTGCCGCTGTGAACGTATCGAGATTGAGACATGGCGGCGACGCGGCTGCGAAACCCCGCCGCTAGGTTCTTCCTAGATGCGGATGCAGCTCCCGAACTGGCAGGCACCGGGATTCCGCACCGCTACCGAGACATCCATGAGAGGAATCTGACATGAAGGAACCGCTGACTCGATCCACCAGCGACAAGATGATCGCCGGAGTATGTGGGGGTCTGGCGCGCTCACTGGGCTGGGACCCGACCTTGGTCCGTGTCCTGTGGGTGGTGACGAGCCTGCTGATCGGGCTGCCCGTCATTGCCTACATCGTGATGTGGCTGGCGGTCCCTGAGGACCAGGCCTGACCGTCCCCGTTGGGGGCAGTACTCACCGCGCAGACTTCACGAAGCCCGGTCCCGACACGGGGGCCGGGCTTCGTGGCGTCCGGACGTTGCGCGCCGGCCCGGCGCGGTAGCCAGGTGGGTCGTTGGCGTCGTCAGCGGGCTCGGCGGAAGCGATTCGCGGGGCAGGTGGTAAAAACACGAATCTCGTCGCATTACGGGAGTAATGTGCGAGCTGTTACCCCTAGTGTGACACTGCACTGGCTTGTGGCGACCTTGGGGGACTTCGCCCGGTGGCACGAGCCCACACCGAAAGGACGACCGCCATTATGGATTTTTGGGGCTTTTTGTGGCTGATGATCTGGGGATTCTTCTTCATCATGTACCTGATGATCCTGTTCCAGATCATTCTCGATGTCTTCCGTGACAAATCAATGAACGGTGGGGTCAAGGCCCTCTGGCTGATCGCACTGCTGTTCATACCGTTGATCACTGCGCTGATCTACGTGATTGTTCGCGGCAAGGGTATGACCGAACGTGAGGTTGCTGCCGCGCAGCAGTCACGCGCGGCCACCGAGGATTACATCCGATCTGTCTCCGGCGCGACCGATCCCGCCGCGCAGATCGCCAACGCCAAGGCTCTGCTTGATGCCGGCACGATCACTCAGGCCGAGTTCGATCAGATCAAGGCAAAGGCGCTGGCCTGATCCAGTCGGGGTGATCCCGCGGCGAACGGGCCTGGTGGCCAGCTCCAGGTCGACCTGCCGCCGGCTATCGCCCCGTCTTGATGGCAGCGATGCTGTGGACGTCACCGACACCGGGGTGACACCTCTCTCTGGTGTCGGTGACGGTCCATAGCGATCAGTACCAGTAGTACGAAGGCATCCTTCACCGTCGCGCAACCGGGAGGAACCGATCATGGCGACACCTCAGGAGAACTCCACCGTCACCGAGCTCGAAGCGCGTCTGGCCGAACTCGAGCACGCCAACGCCCAGTTGGCGGCCGAACTCGCTTCCCGCACGCCACGGGCTCGCGCGAGAGGTCCCCGGTGGCGCGGCGCGGTAGCCGTGCTGTTGATCGTGATCGCCGCGCTCCTCACGCCGGCGGCGATCACCGCCGGTTGGGCGCGCGTCCTGCTCGGCAACACCGATAGCTTCGTTGCCACCTACGGGCCGCTCATTCACAACCCGAAGGTGCAGGCCTACATCAGCGAGGAAGTGGTGCTGGCCATCGAGCAGCAGGTCGATATCGATGCCTCCGTCAACGAGGTGATCGACGGCCTGCAGCAATCCATGCCCGATCGACCCAGGGTGAATACCGCGCTGGACCTGCTGCGTCAGCCCGCCATCGACGGTGTTCGATCCACTCTGTACAACGTCACCTACCAGGTGGTGTCCTCCGATGCCTTCGCCCAGGTATGGCAAGAGAGCCTGCGTCTCACCCACGATCAGGTGACCAATGCACTGTCCGGTGATCCCAACTCCAGCCTGGTGATCACCCGCGATGGACTCGGACTGAAGCTGGGGCCACTGATTGATCGGGTCAAGCAGTCGCTGGTCGACCAAGGATTCACCCTGGCCTCGCAAATTCCGGCCATCGACAAGACCATCGTGATTGCCAAAGCCGACTCGCTGGTGCAGGTACAACTGGCCTATCGGGCGGCGCTGGTCAGCGGCTATTGGCTGGGAATCGTGGTACTCGGTCTGCTGGTCGCCGCGGTACTGGTCAGTGTTCGTCGCTGGCATACGACCATCGGTGCTGCGGTGGGGCTCGGTCTGGGCGGCGCGGCCGTATTGGCCGGCGTCGGTGTCGGAAAAGTCGTGGCCCAGGCCAGCGTGCCCATCGAGATCATGCCCAACGATGTGTTGGTGATCTTCATCGATACCATCACCGGCGCGATCAACGACCTTGCCACCGCCACAGTGCTGCTCGCGATCGTGGTCGGGATCGTGGCGTGGCTCGGCGGCCCGTTCCGGTCCGCGGGCAGGGTCCGATCAGCCTATGCCGGCCTCACCCAGAACCTGCGGGAGCGTGCTGATTCTCATGGCCTGAGCACCGGTAGGGCCGGCGAGTGGTTGTACAACCAGCGTGTGCTGCTACGGGTGCTGGTCGCCTTGGTCGCTGCCGCCGTCCTGGTGATGAGTCGGCCCATTTCGGCGCCGGTGGTTGTCACCACCGCCGTGGTGGCGCTGCTCGCCTTGCTGGTGTTGAGCCTGCTGCAACGACCACCCGGTGAGCCCACCGAACCCGCGGTCGCGGAGTCACTGCCCGAATCCGAGACTGAGGTCGAGTCGTAGGAGGCCTGTCATGACCGATCGTGCGTCCGAGGCTCCCGAGCCCAGCCCTCTCGACACCCCACCAGAGATTGATGAGCCAGCCGGACTCCGGGTGATGACCGATCCGGCCCATCCCTTTGCCAAGGCGTTCATCTCGACCATCGCGGTCCTGGTCGCGGTCGCGCTCGCTGCAGCGACGGTGACGCTGTCGTCGATCCTGATCATGGTCGGGGTTTCGCTGTTCCTGGCGTTGGCCCTGGACCCGGTGGTGCGCAAGCTGGAGGGTCGCGGTCTGGGTCGAGGTCGTGCCATCGGTGTGGTCTTCTCGGTGTTTCTGGCGCTGCTGGTGATCTTGGTGTTCTTCGTGATTCCGGCTGCGGTGAATCAGGTGATCCATTTCGCCCAAGCGGTTCCCGAGTACATCGCGGCAATCAAGTCCTCGGATTGGTTCCACGGACTGGTGGCGTTCACCGGCGGACCGGACGCCTGGAACGCCGCTCTGGACAGTAGCCAGACCTGGCTGTCTGATCCAGCGCATCTGCTGGCAGTCGGAACCGGCGCGATCGCCTTCGCCTCTGGGGCGATCAATGCGATCTCGGTCACCATGATCGTGGCGGTGCTGACGCTGTACTTCCTGGCCTCGCTGGACGAGATGAAGCAGGCTCTGTACCGGATGACACCTGCCTACGGCCGTGAACGCCTGGCTGAACTCACCGAGAAGATCACGGGCGCCGTGGGCGGCTTCATCGCCGGCGGCATCACCTTGTCTGGCCTCAATGCGGCGTTCTCCTTCGTCCTGTTGCTGATCCTCGGGGTTCCCTATGCCGTGGTGCTGGCCATGGTGTCGCTCGTCGTCACCTTGATCCCCATGATCGGCTCGGTGCTGTTCTGGATCCTCGCCACAGCAGTGTCGCTGCTGTATTCACCGACTGCGGGGATCGCCTTCGCCATCGTGTATTTCATCTACATGCAACTGGAGGCCTACGTCATCACGCCCCGGGTCATGAACAAGGCCGTCGCCGTGCCCGGTGCCCTGGTTCTGATCGGCGCCATGATCGGCGGCGCTTTGCTGGGGCTGCTGGGCGCGTTGGTGGCGGTCCCGGTCACCGCCTCGGTGCTGCTGGTCATCCGGGGGGTCTACCTGCCGTACCAGGACGCCCGCGTCACGCGACCGGACCGGGCACACCTCGCCGTAGACCAAGGCGACGTGGTTGTCGAGGACTGAGCCAGGTCACTGCCCATGAGAGTGGTGTTGGCGCCCGATTCCTTCAAGGAGTCGATGACCGCTGCCGAGGCAGCTGCGGCGATGGCTCGCGGCGTCCGACAGGTCTATCCCGACGCTCAGTGCATCGCCAAACCGCTCGCCGACGGTGGCGAAGGAACCTTGGCCGTATTGTCAGCGGCGCTGGCTGCCGACCTGATCAGCGTCGACACTCAGGATGCCCTCGGACGCCCGATGCAGGCTCCGCTGGGGCTGACCGGCTCCGGGACGGCCATTATCGAAGCAGCCACCGTCATCGGATTGGCGCAGCTTCCCGCCGCCGAGCGGCGCATCGAGCGTGCGTCCAGCATGGGGTTGGCTGCGCTGATCCGTGCCGCACTGGACGCCGGGTCGACCCGCATCATCATCGGATTGGGCGGCACCGCGACCTGCGACGGCGGCGCTGGTCTGCTCGCCGGTTTGGGGGCTCAGCTTCGTGATGCCTCCGGGCGTTCACTGCCGCCGAATCCGGTCGGTCTGGCAAGACTGGCTGAGGTGGACCTCCGCGCGTTGGACGCCCGACTTTCGGCATGCGAGATCGTGGCGGCCAGCGATGTCACCAATCCACTGCTCGGGGCCGACGGCGCTGCCACCGTCTTCGCTCCGCAGAAGGGTGCTGATGCTCAACAGGTGCGGTGGTTGGAGGCAGGCCTGACCCGCTGGGCCGATGTGCTGGCCGCAGCTGGGGCCGGAGACCTGAGGGATCGACCTGGGGCCGGTGCGGCCGGTGGCTTGGGGGCGGCGCTCCTCGCGTTGGGCGCTGTGCTGCGCAGCGGTAGTGAACTGATCGCCGAGGCCATCGGACTGGACGCCGCCATCGACGGCGCCGACCTGGTCCTCACTGGTGAGGGTTCGCTGGACGGTCAGACCGCCGCGGGCAAAGCCCCATTGGGCGTGCTGCGCATCGCCGCCGGACGCGGCGTCCCCGTGTGGGCCTTCGGTGGGCGGGTACGTGATCGGGACCGTCTTGACGAGTTGGGCTTTGCTGAGTTGATCAGCCTGAGCGATGACAGCGATGCCCCACCGACCGCAGCCGAGCTGGCGCTGGGCGCCCAACGGCTCGAGCACGTTGTTTCGATGATTCTGGCTCGGCGCCGGGACCGTGCGGACTAGGCTTCCCTGACGTGGATACCCCTGAGAAGCAGCTCACGCCCAAACAGACCGCCTGGGCTTACCTGATCGCCGGCATTGTCTGCCTGCCGATCAGCTGCTTCTATCTGTACTGGGACATGTCCGGCGCTCCCGGTGCCTGGTCGGTCGTGTTCGGCTGGGCCGCCGTCGCAATGAGCCTGGTGGCGCTGTGGCGTGGCATCACGGGGCTGCGGCGCTTGAAGTAGACCCGGTCGGGGTGTGCGGCCCGGGCGATTAGGGACGCGTCAACGTGATCCCGGTGAATTGCCGGGAGCGGATAGAAATCCCCATCGCGAGATTGTTGTTCACTGTTCCCCTATGAGGATGGAACAATCGGAGTCTCGTACTCGCGGTGGAAACCCGAAGCGGGTTCAACAGGGAAAGCACACAGGGCGGCGGAGGTCTCAGGGGTGTTGCAGTGATCGGGGTCGCGACAGGGGCGTGCACGGATGTCGGTGCGGTGCGCTCACTCAATGAAGATCGCTCCTACGTGGGCACGCACCTGTGGGCGGTGGCCGACGGCATGGGCGGGCACGCCGCCGGTGAGGTCGCAAGCGACATCGTGGTGTCGCAACTCCGGGAGCTCGACCGTGACCATCTGGAGCAATCGAGCATCGTTGAGGTCCTGATGCAGGCGAATCAGACCGTCCTCGACTACGGCCAGCGACATCCTGAAGCAGCGGGCTTGGGCTCGACGGTCACGGGGTTGGCGAGGGTGGACATCGGCGGCGCCGAGCATTGGGCGGTGTTCAATGTGGGCGACTCCCGGGTGTATCGGGAGTATGAGGGTGTCTTGTCGCGGGCTACTTTGGATCATTCCGAAGTCGAGGAACTCATCCTTCAGGGAATCATCACCGCCGACCAGGCTCGGCATCACAGCGCGCGCAGCGTGGTGACCCGGTCCATCGGGACGCTACCGGCACCGCAGGTCGATGTGTGGGTACTGCCGCAGACCCCCGGAGAGCGCTTTGTGATCTGTTCGGACGGCCTGACCAACGAACTCACCGACGATGAGATTGCACAGATTCTGAACCGCTATGACGATCCTGAGCTTGCCGCCAAAGAGCTGGTGGACCGCGCCTGGCAAGCCGGCGGACATGACAACATCTCGGTGGTGGTCGTCGCCGTCGCCGACGATGATGACCGGACCGACGTGGACGAGATCACGAATCCGCGATCCAGTCTTGCCGCCGGGGGGAGTCAGGGATGACCGAGCACCTGGTCCGGTACCAACCCGGCGATGCGGTCGCCGTGGTGAACGAGCGAACTGCGGTCCTGCTGGACCTGCCTGCGACTGACCCGCTGGTGAACCGCATCGTGGAGCTGGTCACCGACGGTGCTGGTATCGAAGATGTGCTCGATGCGATGGTCTCCACCGGTTTGAAATCGCTGGCCAGTTTCGGGGCATTCCAAGTCACTCCGGCCGGTGTCCGGATGGTGGTGCGGGGACGGGTGAGCGGTAGCGTCGGGGCCCTCGCCGGGCTGCACGCCGAGCACACCATGTGGCACGACACCTGGCAGCCTGGCGAAACGGCGGCGGCCCTGCACCTGGCGGGATCCGCCGACGGCCACGAACTCGTCATCGACCGGGGCGCGGTGCTGGCCGGTGCGGTCTACTGCGGGGCACCTCAGGCCACCGAGCCGGCGATAGCGCCAGCAGCGGCGACGCCGATACCCACGCTCGCCTCCGAAGCGGAACATCCTGGTTCGACTCCCGCACCGGTCGTGGCTGCAGCGGCCGCGGCGAAGCCTGCGCCGGTCGACCCTGCGCCGGTCGACCCCGTCGCCGCCGATCCCGTACCGGTCGCCGAAGCCGACGTCGATGCGGCAGCCCTGGCTGAAGAACCGATCGACGGTGACGCCTTCGCTCACCTGTTCGGTGCCACCCAGCTGCCACCGAAAGCCGGAGCCGAGCCGGCGGCCGCAGCCGACCCGCAGTCCGCTGACGGTACGCCCGGCGACGACGGCACCGTGCTCGATCCCAGCGCGACGATGGACTCACCACTGACCATCTCGACTGAACAGCTTCCCACCGAGCCGGGCCCGTCGCCGGAGCCGAAACCCGCCACGCTGATCACCGGCATGCCGTGGGCCGTTGAGCTGCCGCCGACCGAGCCGGAGCCGCACCCCGTTCGCCAGCAAGCCTCACCCGCTTCGGCACCCGTCCCTACGCCGGCCGTGTCCGCACCCGTCCCTGCGCCGGCCCCGCCGGCACCACTGCCCACCTCGGCGAGCCCGCAGCCGGTTCCCGGCCCGATCGCACCGCCGCCACCGGCCACCGGCGAACCGGTCACCGAGTCCGGCAGCGACCGGACGGTGAATCGTTCGGCGCTGATGGGACTGCCGCCGGTGGTGATGGTGGTCGCAGCCCGGTGCGCCGATGGCCATCTCAGCCCTGCCTACGCCGGGAGTTGTCGAGTGTGCGGCGGCACCATTCCGCAACAGCAGCCCGTCGAGATTCCCCGGCCAGTGCTGGGTCAACTGCGGTTGTCCACCGGGGGTGTGGTGAGCCTGGATCGAGCGGCGATTCTGGGTCGCAACCCGCGGATCCCGACCGGCTACGCCGGCGAACAGCCGAATCTGGTGCGGCTATCCGATCCCGACAAGGACGTATCGGGCCAGCATTTGGAGGTGAGCCTCGACTACTGGAACGTGATGGTGTGCGATCTGGGCTCTACCAATGGCACTGAAGTGATCCTTCCCGGAGCCATGCCGGTGGTATTGCGACCCAATGATCCGGTGATCATCGAGCCGGGGACCCGTGTCGTGCTGGCCGGGAGCATCAGCTTCGTGTTCGAGGTGATGCCTTGACCAAATCCGACATTCCACCAGACATCGTGGGGCTGTCCTTCATCCGCAAGCTCGGACGCGGCGGCTATGCCGATGTCTTCCTCTACGACCAGGCCACTCCGCAGCGCAAAGTCGCGGTGAAGGTGCTGCGGGAGACCGGACTGTCGGCGGCGACTATTGACCGCTTCACCGCGGAGGCCAACGCCATGGCCCGGCTGGAACACCCCTACATCGTTCCGGTCTACACGACCGGAACCACCGTGGATCATCGGCCCTACCTGGCCATGATGTACTACCCGCGTCCCAGTCTCGCTGAACGGGCGCGGGCCGAACGGTTCTCCGTCGCAGAGACGCTCAAGCTGGGTATTCAGCTGGGTGCTGCGGTCGAGACCGCCCATCGGGCCGGACTGCTGCACCGCGACATCAAACCGGCCAATGTGCTCACCGATGCCTACGGACGGCCCGGGCTGACCGACTTCGGAATCGCCGGCCAATTGGCCGCCGGCGACGAGGACGATGTCGGGGTGTCGGTGCCCTGGTCGCCGCCCGAAACCCTGTACGCCACCGCACCGGCCAGCGTCCGATCCGATGTGTATTCGCTGGCCGCCACGCTGTGGCACCTGCTGGTGGGCCGCTCACCGTTCGAGGTGCCGGGCGGCGAGAACACCCCGTTCGCCCTGATGCGTCGAATCCGCGATGTGCCCGCACCGTCCACCGGGCGAGCTGATGTTCCGGCCTCCCTGGATCGGCTCCTTCGCGCGGCCATGGGCAAGGACGCCGCAGTACGGCCGAGCAGTGCCTTCGAATTCGTCGGCGCACTGCAGGCCATCGAGCAGGAGATGCGGCTACCGCGCACACCCTTGGAGCTGGCCTCGGCCGAACACCACAGCAATCAGGCGCGCGCCTATGACGGTGGCGACCGCACCCAGGTGCGCGCACCGCAGCGGATCAGTCCCGACAGCGCGCTACCGCCGGTCATCCCGGCATCGAGCGCAGCCTCGGAGGCGGATCCGGCCGCGCAGGAGACGCGGCGCTCCCATCGCCCAGTGGCGCCGATCGCGGCCTATGACGAGCACGTTATTGGGGAGACGGTGCTCCGTGGCGCGCCGGATTCGTCGGAGGTCCCTGCAGTTCCTCCTGCCCCCCGGACTCGCTCGATTCTGGTCGTGGCGGTCGGCCTCGCGGTGGTGGGTGTCCTCGTCGGTATTGGCTGGGTCGTGGTGACACAGCCGCAGCCGCAGCGACCTGACCCGACCGCGTCCGTGACGGCCCCGCCGCCGGACGTCGACCAACCGATGCCGCCACCGGGCACCCCGATGGTGAAGTGCACCCGGAAGAGCACCCTCGTGCGGTGCTCTTGGACGTACTCCAATGCGTTGCCTGATGACCAGTTCGAGTGGCGCCCCGCCGGGAGCAACCAACGGATTCCCACCAAGAAGGCCTCGGTGAGTTTCACCAGCCACAGCCCCGCGTGCATCGAGGTGAGAGTGATCCGCAAGGACGGCTCATATGTCGCCAATGATTGGACGAAAGGATGCTCGAAATGATTCCAGCGCTCACCGTCGATTACTGCGGCGAGGAGTACCTGCCTGACCCGGCGCAGCGCTTCACGATCGGCCGTGAAGGCGATCTGATGCTGGACGATGACAATCCCTTCCTGCACCGGCTCTTCCTGGTGATCTATCAGCAGTCGGAGCTGTGGTGGCTGGAGAATGTCGGCTCGCAGCTGTCGGCAACCGTCGCCGACGGCAGTGGCACCTTCCAGGCGTGGCTGGCACCGGGCGCCCGGCTGCCGCTGGTCTTTCCCTCCACCGTCATCTGGTTCACCGCCGGACCAACCACCTACGAATTCGACCTCCATGTCAGTGAAGTGCCCTTCGAACGGGTACCCATCACCGAAAGCAGCGATGGTCAGGTGACGCTGGGCCCGGTGACCCTCACCGGCGAGCAGAAGCTGCTGCTGGTCGCTTTGTGCGAGGATCTGCTCAGCCGTCGCAAGGTCGGCGCCGGGGCGGTGCCCCAGTCGGGCCAAGTGTCCAAGCGACTGGAATGGTCGGTCACGAAGTTCAATCGCAAGCTGGACCTGATCTGCGAGAAATTCACCGAAGCCGGGGTCCAAGGACTCCGCGGCGGAGTGGCCGGGGCAGCGTCCAGCCGCAAGGCCCGCCTGATCGAGTACGCGATGGCGGCCCGCATCGTGACCGTCGACGATCTGGAGTTATTGCCACCGCGACGGCGCTGACAAACAGTGCGGGTACCGCAACCACCACCCCGGGTTCGGTGCCTACCAGGCAGAAACGCGTTCGGGGCCGGGAGTAGCGACAGTCCGGAGGTTTCGGGAGTGGTCAACAAACTGGCGCGGCGGGCCGAACGTTGGTTCCTGCCCGGCGTTGCCGCGGTCGCGGTCATCGCGCTCGTGGTCACTGCGGCGGTGTCTCACGGCTTCCCGGTTCGCGAACTGGATCTCAATGACACCGGCATCTGGATCTCCAACGATGCTGACGGCGAACTGGGCCGGATCAACAAGGCGGTGAGCGCCCTGGATGCCCGGTTGGGTCCACCGGGTGCCCGTGCTGCGAGCTATCAACTCGACATCGTGCAAGACGGCAACTTCGTGCTGGGGTGGCATCAATCCAACGCCACCGCTTTCCAGATCGAGACTGCGTTGGCAAAACCGGCCGGTAACACCGAGGTTGCCGTCGATTCGACCGGTTCGCTGATGGCAGGTGGCGGCACCGTGGCGAAGGTTGATCATGCCGGTCGGTTGTGGGCTACTCGCTATGACCCGCTGACTGGCGACGTGAATCTGGGTGCGCTGGACTCAGCAGCCAAGCCACTGGCCGAATTGGGGCTTCCCGATGATGCGGCGGCAGGCTCGGTCGCGCTGACTGTGACGCAGAGTGGCACTGTCGAGGTCGTCGGGGCCAACCAGCGTCGAATCACACTGCGCCCCGACGGCGTGGCCTTTGCCGACCCGGTGCTCAGCGACGCGCCGCAGGTGAACAAGGCGGCCCTCACTACAGTCGGCGATCAATTGGTGATGCTTGATACCGACACCGGCCAGCTGGTATTGCCCAATGGGAAGGTCGTCACGCTGCCCGTCGACCAATCGCCACGCCTGCAGCAGCCCGGACCGGCGGCTGATTGGGTACTGGTCGCGACCCGCTCTTCGCTGCTGCGCGTGGGGTTGAGCGACGGCTTGGCGAATCCGGTGGACACCGGTGGAAATGGCGAACCGGCTGCTCCGGTGCGGCTGGCCGGATGCGACTTCGCTGCCTGGTCCGGTGTCGGTCGGGTGTCGCGCGCCTGCGACAACACTGGCCTCGAAGTTCAGCAAGTGGATCGAAGCGGCGGCCTGATCCGCCCGGTGTTTCGGGTGAATCACTCGCTGATCCTGCTCAATGATCAGGCCAACGGCCGGGCTTGGGATCTCGATACTCAGCGCAGCGTCGACAACTGGCCCGACCTTCGCCCGCAGGCGAACCAGCATCAGGAGACCAAGCAGACGACCCGCAGTGCCGACGCCAAGCCGCGTGCAGTCGATGACGATCTGAAGGCCCGGCCTGATCGCACCACCGTGCTGCACCTGTTGGACAACGACCTGGACTCGGTGGGTGGAGTCCTGGCGATCACCTCGCTCGACACCAAGGCGCTGCCGAAGGGGGCCGGCGCGCACATCTCGCCCGACGGCCAGACCGTGCTGTTCTCGCTGCCCAGTGGCGCCGCCCGGGCCCGGTTCACCTATGTGGTCTCCAACGGCACTGCCAGTGATGAAGGTGCTGTCGTGGTGAGTAATGCCGGCAGTCAGGAATCAGCCCCGCACCTGCGTCCCCACTTTCAGCCGATCCGCTATGCCGCTGCGTCTTTCGCCACCTTGGCTATCCCGGTGTCGACCGATTGGCGCGACGACGAGGGCGATCCTGTGACCGTCCTCAGCGCCAGTGCCGAAGATGGTTCTGCCATTCCGGTGACCAGTGATGGCGTGATCAACTTCACCGCCGACGCCGAGCCTGTTGAGACCACCCGGCGGATCAGCTATCAGGTGACCGACGGCTCAGCCGGGATGACCGCCAACGCGACGGTGAATGTGAGGGTGCTGGCTGCGCGCAAGTCGGTCACGACGGTCCCTGCGGTGGCCCAACCGGACATCGCTCGCGGCGAGGTGGGTAAGCCGATATCGATCATGCCGCTGGCCAATGACATCCCCGGCGCTGATCCGCGGGATTTGTCGGCCCGGCTGACGCTCAACGCAGAGGTGTCGGGCAAAGCCAACATTTCGGTGAGCACCGACATTCGCAGTGGCCAGGTACTCGCCGTGGCCCAACGTGCAGGCTCCTACTTCCTGACCTACTCGGTTGCCTTCGGCAATGCGCCGGTGGCGAGCGGACGCATCCGGGTAGATGCGGCGGCGGCCGCAGACGCCGACCGTCCGGTGGCCATGCCCGACCAGGTGGCCGTCCGCGGTCAGACGCCGGTGCTGGTCGATGTCTTGGCCAATGACTACGACCCGGCGGGCGGCCTGCTCACTGTGCAGGCAGCTGATCCAGCGCAGCCGACCCAGGTGGCGGCTCAGGTCGTGGCGGGTCGTTGGCTGCGCATTCTGCCGACGGACACCCTTTCGCCGAACCCGCAGGCTGTGCACTACACGATCTCGAACGGCAGCAAGGAGGCATCCGGCGACGTCCTGCTCACCCAGCTGCCGGCTGTGAAACAGGATGCGGTGCTCGCCCGCAACGACAACGCCGTGGTACGAGTCGGGGATTCGGTGCTGATCCCGGTCTTGGCCAACGACAGTTCCCTATCAGGCCAAGCCCTGTCGTTGACGACAGACGGCTTGGGTGCCGCCCGCGACGGCGAACTGCCGGTCGCTGATCCGTCCCGCAGCGCCACCGAGGATCAAGGCGACGTTGGCAAGGCCTATGTCTGGGGTGGCCAGGTGCGTTACGTCGCCCCGGCCACCGCCACGGGAACCCGGCAGGTGATGATCTCCTACACCGCGCAGACCAGTTCAGGGGATACCGCCCAGAGCCAGGTGATGGTGACCGTCAAACCCGAGCCGAGCGCCGACGAACCCGACCAGCCACCCAATGCCGGAAGTGTCGAGGCCCGAGTGGTGGCCGGCTCGCGGGTCAAGATTCCGATCCCGACCTCTGGACAGGATCCCGATGGCGACACGGTCACCGTGGTGGGCATCGCGGCGGCCCCGAAACTGGGCCGAGTCGTGGCCACCGATCCCAAGAGCATCACCTACGAGGCCTACCCGGCCGATGGCCTGGTCGGCACCGACAGCTTCAGCTATCTGGTGACCGACCGCTATGGCCGTACTGGCTCCGGCAGCATCCGGGTGGCCGTCTGCGGTCCAGGCCAGACCCAGCCACCGGTGGCCATCGACGATGTGATCACCGCGGCGCCCGGCGCCCAAGTCGAAGCGCATGTGCTGGCCAACGATATGGTCGCCGTCGACGATCAGGTCTCGATCACCGACCTGGCCAAGCTCAACCAGCCCCTGCCGAACTGGGCGTCCTTGGACGGCTCCACCGGCCCGATCTCTGCCGAGGCGCCCGGAGCTTTCGATCAGCCGCGGGTAATCAACTACTCATTGGTCGGCAATGGTGGCACCGGGCCGGTGGCCTCGCTGAAGATCCTCGCCAAGGAGGGATTCAACAATCCCCCCATCGTGGTGGACCAAACGGCGACCATCTCCGGTGAGCTGGCCACGGCGCATCTGCTCGATCGAGCTTGGGACGTTGACGGGCCGGTGGCGGCGCTGACTCCCGAAGTGCTGACCTCCATCGAAGGTCTCACGGTGGTCGGTGATGAAGTCACTGTTCCGGTACTCGACCATCCCCAGGCCATTCCCTTCCAAGTCACCGACGCCGGTGGTGCGGTGAGTGCGGCGGTGCTCTATGTCCCCACCGGAGTCGCTGGCGCACCGCGATTGCGCGGTGGCGGTCGAATCGAGCTGCCCAGCGACGCGTCGCGAACTTTCGCCGTCTCCGACTTCGTAGAATCCCCGCGCACCCAGATCGTGCGCATCACCGGTGCCCGGATCGAATCGTCGCCGCTGGAGTATCTCGCCGCCGAGATCGTGGACGCCACGCACTTCACGCTCACCTCCTCCGGTGGCTATGTCGGTCCGGGATCGGTGAGTGTGGAGGTGATGGATGCCGAATCGCAGACCGATGACGGCGTTCTCACCGCCCTGGTCTCGATCCCGGTTCAGGTTGGTGACCCCACTCCCGTGCTGCGGTGTCCGAGCACTCCCCAAGAAGTGGTGCAAGGCGGTGAGATCAAGAATCTGGACATCGCATCGCTGTGCCACGTGTGGCTTCCCGATCCGAACGGCGCCGCCGCGGTGACGTTCGACGCGCAATGGAAGGAGCCCATCGACGCGGTGACGGCGTCCAGTGATGGTGCTCGGGTTCAGGTGCAGGCTTCGGGGGCTGCCACCGGGGGGAGCCAGGGAAGTCTGACAATCACCGTGCCGGGGACGAGCGCGAAACCGGCCACCCTCACAGTGGTGGTCACCGCAGCACCCCCGCCACAACTGCGCTCCATCAGGCTGACCGACATCAAGGCCGGAACGCCGGTGCCGATCTTCATCGCGTTGGACTCCCCCCTGCTGGATGCCCGAACGAAAGTGCTGCTGGTCGAGCAGACCTCCGGCGGCGCGGCCACCGCGACCCACGACGACACCTCGGTGGTCATCACTCCCGACCCGCAGACGTTCGGGGAGGTGACTTATCGCGTCCGCGCGACCGACGTGGCGTCCGACCCGAACCGTAAGGATCGGTGGGTGGAGGCAACCGTCACCGTGGTGGTGTACGCCCCTCCCGATGCGCCCGGTCGCCCCCAGGGCGGGCCTGACGTGCAAAGCCACGCCGCCACGATCTCCTGGCAGCCGGGCAATGCGAACGGTGCACCCATCGACGACTACGAGGTTCGGATCAAGAGCGGTCCGGGCAGCGGTCGTGTCACCAGTTGCCGTTCCACCCCCTGCCAGATCCGTGGCCTAAGCAATGGTGATGCGGTCACCCTCGAGGTGCGCGCCCACAACAAGGCGGATTGGTCGCCGTGGAGCAGGCCGTCGGCCCCGATCACCCCCGATATTGCGCCCGGCTCGCCTGCCTGGGTGAAGATCGCCGACCCTCAGGATTCGTCGGTGCTGGTGTCGTGGGGGCCGATTTTCAACGACGGATCGCCGCTGACAGTCATCCACGTCATGGTGGACGGCGTTGACCATAAGGTCGCGGCGAGTGCGACCAGCCTGAGAGTGACGACGCCGTCGAACAACCAGCGCTACACCTTCTCGGTCGCGGGGGAGAACTCCTACGACATCGGCCCGGCGGTCGCACGGCAGGGGCAGTCCTCGGGCAGGCCCACGGGGTTGACCGTGGCCACCCCGCGTCCGCAGAGCTCGGTCGGGTCCACGACCCGCGTTGCTGTGTCGTGGACACTCGCTTCTGCCGAAGGACCTGCGCCGGTCACCTACAGCGTGGTTCGCAGTGATGGCAAGAACATCTGCAGCGGTGCCACGGCGATGAGTTGCATCGACGACAAGGTGGTCTTCGATGGAAGTCGCTACAACTATCGCGTGACCGCCACCAATGCCACCGGCGGCAGTACCCATTCCGCGAGCGCGTCGTCGCCGCAATGGACGGCCACCGGCACGCCCGACGATTGGGAATCGTGGAAGGCCACCCCAACCGGTGCCGATGGCAAGATCTCGCTGGAGTACACCGTCCCGGCGTCGCGCGGTGCCAGTTCTACGGTGAGCCTGTTGAAGGACGGCGCACCGTTCCGGTCGTTGCCGGCTGCAACGCCCAGCGGTGGCGGGGTGAACACCACCCTGACTGGACTGACCAACGGCGACTCCTATTCCTTGTCGTTGCGGGTGTGCAATGAGGCGGACAACTGCACGACGTCGGCTGCGCATACCGTGACGCCCTACGGGCCGTTGAGAAAGCCGACCTTCACCGCAGACGTCACCGGCGACGTTCTCACCGTGGACGCGTCAGGCAGCGGCAACGGTGCCAATGCCAAGCTTCGGGTGACGGCGGGCGGACAGAGTTGCGAAACCGGTTCGAGCGCAGGATCCCTCTCCAAGCGTTGCTCCTGGTCGATCGGGTGGAGCACGACGGTGACTGTGGTGGTGACGGTGATCGAAACGAGTTCCTATGGTCGCGCCAACGCCCAAGACAGTCGTGATGCGAGCTCCGGCGCCAAGCCGATCCCGCCGCCAGAGGTGATCGTCACCCAGGGTGCTCAGGCGAGCATCTCGAACAGCACCTACCAATGCACGTCGAGTCGATGTCACTGGGTGGTCGTGGAACTGCGGAACTTCGGCGGCACTGCGACCTGCCGAATCAGTGATAGCGATTTGTTCGGCGCGTGGGGTAACTCCTGGACGCAGGGCAATGTGGTGAACACCACCGACAAGTTGTATGGCGGGTATTGGATCGAAGTGACTTGCGGTGGTGTTTCCAGCGGTCATGTGCCCTGGGGCGGATAACGACAGGGTCAGGAAACGGGAGTGCCCTGCCCATTTTCTGCGATGGTGCGGACCGAGTGGATAGAACTATCCGCGCTGTCCGTCTTTCGGATCCCGGGGTTTGACCGCATTTGAGAGAACGGTATGCTCGCAACGACTTGTTCGGGTTGACCATGTGCGGGGGCTGGCGCTTTGACTAGGGTTTTTGCGACGCGAGCGGTGAAGCTGCTGCCGACATTCTTGGTTGCCGGTGTGGTGCTTTCGCTGGTCTGGTGGGCTGTGGCGGCGCAGGGCTATCCGATGCGGGAGTTGGATCTGAATGACACCGGAATTTGGATCTCAAACAATGCTGGTGGTGAGTATGGGCGGATCAATAAGGCTGTGAGTGGACTGGACGCCCGGTTATCGCCGCCGGGCGAGCGGGCGTCCAGCTATGAGTTGGACATCCTGCAGGATGGAAATGCGGTGCTGGGCTGGGACGAGTCTGGCGCGACGCTGACCCCGGTCGATACCGCAACCGGCAAGCCTATTGCTGAGCAGGGCATGGGTGTGGATGCCACGGGGCAGGTTCAGGTTCGTGGTGGCACCGTGGCGGTGCTGGACCGTACTGGGAAGCTGTGGGTTCGTGGTTATGACGCGTTGACCGGTCCGGCGGAGCTCTCGGGAATGGGTGGGGACAACCAGCCGACCGCCGATCTGGGGCTCGCTGACAAGGATGTCAAAGCCTCGTTGGCAGTGGCTGCGGATGGCACGGTGTACGTCGCAGATACTCGGGGCCGACTGTTGACGATCCGCGCCGATGGGGCGGCTTACTCGGTGGCCGAGTCTGCTGGCTGGGAGGGCCTGGGCTCGATAGCAATTACCACAGTGGGCCAGGCCATTGTCGCCTTGGATGTCACGACTGGCAGGCTGTTTCTGCCCGATGGGAAGTCGGTGGCCGTGGCGGTGGATGAAGTGTCGCGGTTGCAGCAGCCAGGCCCTTCGGCGGACGGTGTGCTGCTGGCTTCAGCGAAGGCGTTGGTTTGGGTGGGGTTGGCTTCGGGCCAGGTATCCACCATCGATGGTGGTGGCGATGGTGCTCCGGCCGCACCGGTTCGGTTGGCCGGGTGCGATTTCGGCGCGTGGGCCGGGGTCGGCCGAGTGGTGCGTTCCTGTGATGGTGCCAGCGCCGAGGTGCAGCAGGTTGACCGAACCGGTGGGTTGATCCGTCCGGTGTTTCGGATCAACCATTCGTTGATTCTGTTGAATGATCAGGCCAATGGGCGCGCGTGGGACTTGGACACTCAAACCAGCATCGATGACTGGCCGCAGGTCACCCCGAAGGGCTCTCAAAGCGAGCAGCAGGAGGCCCAAGCCGAGCCGTCGGATGCCAAGCCGCATGCCGTCGACGACGACCTGAAGGCTCGTGCGGACCGAACGACGGTATTGCACTTGCTGGACAATGACACCGACACCGCCGGCGGCATCCTGTCCATCCAATCTCTCAATACTGCCGGCGTTCCGGACGGTGTGGATCTTGAGGTCTCTCCCGACGGTCAAACAGTGAAGCTGTACTTGCCTGACGGGGTGCCTCTGGTGAGGTTCGGGTACACCGTCTCCAATGGCCGGGTGTCCGATGAGGGCCAGGTTATGGTGCGTGATGCTGGCAGTCAGGAGACCGCGCCGTACCTATTGAAGACGGTGACCTCTTCGCGGTATGTGGTGACGTCATTCGGGACGGTGTCGATGGCGGTGCTCCCGAACTGGCGCGATGCTGAGGGCGATCCGGTCAGCGTGGTGAGCGCCAGTGATCAGGATGGTGCGGCGGTGGCTGTCACCACCGACGGGATCATCGACTATGCCGCTGGAGAAGTGGCGTCCGACCAGGTGCGAACGGTCAACTATCGGGTCAGCGATGGTGCCGGATCCGAACCGAGGAAGGCCTCTGTCAAAGTCCGAGTGCTGGCCAGGAAGTCGACCGCTGCGGTCGCTGCGGTCGCCGAACCGGACACCGCGCGCGGTCAGGTGGGCGAGCCGATCACCGTGTTTCCGCTGGCCAATGACCTTCCCGGGGCTGATCCGCGGAATCTGAACGCCAAGCTCACTGTGAATGGCCCGGTGGCGCAGAAGGCGAACCTGTCGGTGACTACCGACACCAAGACGGGCAAGGTTCAGGTGGTCGCGTCCCGGGAAGGGCCCTACTTCCTGTCGTATTCGGTGGCATTCGGTTCAGCCGCGGTCGCGAAGGGCACGATCCGCATTGATGCGTTGCGTCGGGGTGCTGATGGTCCGGTGGCGATGCCCGATCAGGCGACCGTTCGCGGACAGGCGCCGGTATTGATCGATGTGCTCGGCAACGATTACGACCCCGGCGGCGAGCTTCTCACGGTGCAGTCAGTCACCCCGGCCAAGCCAGGCCAAATCACGGCTCAGGTCATCTCGGGTCGCTGGGTGCGGATACTGCCCAAAGTCGGGGGTCTGGCCCCGAATCCGCAGGTGCTGCACTACCGGATCACCAATGGGTCTCAGCATGCTGATGGTGATGTCTTGATCACTCAGCTGCCCGGGCTTGAGGCCGATGTGGTGTTGGCGAACAATGACTCCGCCACAGTGCGGGTGGGCGATTCGACTCTGATCGATGTGCTCGGCAATGACAGGTCGGTGTCCGGCCAGCGGCTCAGCCTTGTTACTGATGGCCTCGGCACCGATGCCGATGGTGTGTTGCCGATTGTTGATCCGGCGTTGCCGGCTGATGCCGATCAAGGCGATGTCGGGGTGGCGTATGTGCATGGCGACAAGGTGCGGTACGTGGCTCCTGCCACGGTGGCGGGCAATAGGCAGGTCGTCGTTTCTTACACTGCACAGACTGCCGATGGTCAGACCGCGCAAAGCCAGGTGCTGGTGACGATTCGTCCCGAGCCCAATGCTGATGATCCGGATCGGGCTCCGAGCGCGGCCAGCGTGGAGACCCGGGTGGTGGCCGGCTCGCGAATCAAGATCCCGATCCCCACTTCGGGGCAGGACCCGGACGGCGACACGGTGACGGTGACCGGCCTCAACTCCGCACCCGCGCTGGGACGAGTTCTGGGCCACAGCCCGAACAGCATTACCTACGAGGCTTACCCGACCGTCGGCATGGTCGGCACGGACAGCTTCGACTACGTGGTCTCCGACAAGTACGGACGCACCGGTGTCGGCACTGTTCAGGTGGCAGTTACTGATCCGGGACAAACCCAAGCGCCGGTGGCCATTGACGATCACTTCACTGCAGCGCCTCGAACCACCGTGCATGCCAATGTGTTGGTCAACGACTACATCGCTAGAGACGACCGAGCCAATCTCGCCGATCTCGCCCGGGTCAACTCACCAGTTCCCGATTCGGTATCGGCTGAGTCCGAGGTTGGCCCGATCACGGTGACTGCGCCGGGAATCAAGGCCCAACCGGTGGTCTTCAACTATGCCTTGGTCGGAAACGGCGGCACCGGACCGGCGGCAACGGTGACCATCACCTCCAAGGAAGGCTTCAACAACCCGCCGGTCGCGTCCGATCACAGCGCCGAAGTGGACGGGGGCAAAGCCACTGCCTCGTTGCTGGCCGACGCTTGGGATGTCGAAGATGGCAACGACAACCTGAAGGTAGAGACGTTGGCGGCCGTCGAGGGTATGACTCTGGTCGGCGATGAGCTAACGGTGCCGTTGACCGATCATGCCCAAGTGATTCCCTATCGGATCACTGATTCCGGCGGTGCGGTGAGCGCGGCCGTGGTGTACGTGCCGGCGGCCGGAGCGGTCGGGCCGCAACTCAAACCCAATGCGAGTATCAGCATCGATTCGGACGCGACCGCGACGTTCTCCATCGCCGATTATGTGGAATCTCCGCGTACCAAGGTCGTGCGAATCTCCAGCTCGGATGTCGGCACCAGCCCCGGGGACGATCTGGCCGGGAGTGTGGATGATGCGCAGCGATTCACGCTGACCAGCAGCAACGGGTACGTCGGGCCGGCTTCGGTGACCTTGGAAGTGATGGATGCCGAATCGATGACCGCCGAGGGGGTGCTGACTGCGGTGATTTCGATTCCGGTACAGGTCGGTGCACCCACGCCGGTACTGCGTTGTCCGGAGGATCCTCAAACGGTGGTGCAGGGCGGCGAGGTCAAGCGCTTGCACATTGCCAGTCTGTGCCATGTGTGGACGCCCGGTTCGGTCGATCCGGCCAGCCTGACCTACACCGCGGAGTGGGCCACACCCATCACTGGGGTCAGCGCCACTGCCGAGCGTGAGATCGTCGCCTTGCAGGCCGCCGGGAATGCCCCTGACGCCGGCGAAGGTACCGTGCGGATTGGGATTGCCGGCACTGCAGCCACGGTGGCCGAACTGCCTGTGAGGGTGGTTCCGGCTGACCCACCGCAGGTGCGTTCGGTGAGTCTGAAAGACATCATGGCTGGCAGTCCGGTCACCGTTCCGATGTTGGTGAGTTCGCCGTTGTTGGATGCTCAACCAACCGTTGTGAAGGCGGTGCAGGTCTCGGGTGGAAAAGCGAGTGTGACCACTAGTGGGGCGTCGTTGTCAATCACACCGGATGCGGATACCAGCGGCACCCTGGTGTTTCAGGTGACGGCCACTGACCTGGCCTCCGACCCGAATCGGCAGAGTCGATGGGTCACGGGCACCGTCACTGTGCAGGTGTACTCCACTCCGGAAGCGCCCTCGAGGCCTCAAGGTGGTTCGGTGATCCAGTCTCATGCTGCAGCGTTGACCTGGGCGGCGGGCAAAGCCAATGGGGCTGCGATCGACTCCTATGAAGTCAAGATCGCCTCTGGGCCGGGCGCTGGACGCACGATGACGGCGCGTTCCACCTCGGCGCAGGTCACGGGGTTGGCCAACGGCAAGGCGGTTGCGTTTGTGGTGCGGGCGCACAACAAGGCCGGTTGGTCGCCGTGGAGTCCGCGGTCGGCCTCGATCACCCCCGATACCGCGCCAGGGGCTCCGGCATGGGTGAAGGTCAGCGATCCCCAGGATCATTCGGTGCTGGTCAGTTGGGGCAAGATCGCCAACGACGGCTCACCGCTCACGGCAATTCACGTTACGTCCTCGGGGGCTGATCGCCGGGTGGCCGCTGGGCAGAGCAGCGTTCGGATCTCCACGCCGTCGAACAACGAGTCCTATAGCTTCACGGTGGCCGGCGAGAACAGCTATGACATCGGCCCGTCGGTGTCAGCGCGGGGCCAGTCCTCGGGGAAGCCATCAGGGCTGGTGGTGCGTGCGCCGCAGCCGGCTACTCAGGTCGGTGCTGCGACTCGGGTCTCGGTCTCCTGGACCTTGGTCTCGCCGGAAGGACCTACTCCGGTGAGTTTTCAGGTGGTGCGTAGCGATGGCAAGAAGATCTGTACGACGACTGCCACCACCTGTATCGATGACACGGTGACTTTCGATGGCGCGCGCTACACCTACACGGTGACGGCAACCAACGCCACAGGCGGTGCAGCGCATTCCGCGGCAGCAGCCTCGCCCACTTTGGTGGCCACGGGCACTCCGGACAGGTGGGCGAGTTGGAGTGCAGCGCCTACCGGTGCTGACGGCAAGGTCAAACTCACCTACACCGTGCCCGCCTCTCGCGGGGCGAGCTCAGCACTGACCTTGCTGCGAGGCGGGAGCCCCTACAAGACGTTGACCAGCCCTGGGCCGGCCGGGGGTGCGCGCACCTACACGGTGACCGGGCAGCCCGATGGCACGTCCAACACCTTCTCGCTCAAAGTGTGCAATGAGGCCAAGCGGTGCTCGACTTCTGCTGGACGCAGCGCCTCCTCGTTTGGGCCATTGGCCAAGCCGAAGATCACCTCGGCGACTGTTTCGGGAAACAAGATCAGTGGGGTGGCGACCGCGAACGGCAACGGTCGCAAGGCCACTTTGACGCTGCGGATTGGAGGCAAGGTCGTCGATACCGCGAGCGGTTCTGGTTCGCTCAAAGTTGCGGGCAGCCGGTCCGGGCTGGACTACTCCACCACGTACGAGGTCAAAGCAACGCTCACGACCAGTTCGACCACCCCCGCCCGCTCCAGTCCAGGAAGCGTGGTTGTTTCTCGCAAGACCAGCGCCCCACCGGTGAAGTCCGTGCACATCTGGATGAGTACCTCGTTCCACTACGCAGACGGTACGTCGTGGAAGCAGGTCTATATGACGACGAGTGGCTTTCAGGGCACCTATCGTTGCAGGGTGTACGACAGTGCGGGCTTGTACAGCAACTCCATCTGGCTATCGAAAAACGTGACTGGGTACGCGTACTTCGAACAGCCCTGGGATTGGGGTGCCCTCGTTGAATGCGATGGGGTCCGATCGAATTGGATTTACTACATGTAGTGGCTGGTTGATGAATGCCGGTCGGCTCGCAGAGTCCGGCGTCCTGTCGGCGGGCGTGCTGTTGCTGGAGGACAATCCCGGCACTGGCGGAGCGACGGTGATTTCTCCGGTTGAGCCGGGTTGGAGGGGAGATCTATCCAATCTGTCCGCAGGGTGTAATTCGGGTTGGCTCCACATTTGGAGAACGGTATGCTCGCCGCTACTTGTTCAGATTGACCATTGGCGGGGGTTGGCGCTTTGGCTAGGGGATTCACGAGAAAGCTCGTGCGTATGCTGCCGACCGTTCTCGTGGCCGGTGTGGTGCTTTCCCTGGTTTGGTGGGCGGTATCGGCTGCGGGCTATCCGACGCGCGAGCTGGATCTCAATGACACCGGAATCTGGATCTCCAACAACGACGGCGGCGAATACGGACGCATCAATAAGGCCGTGAGCGGACTGGACGCTCGGTTGTCGCCGCCGGGGGAGCGGCTGCGCAGTTACGAACTGGACATTCTTCAGGACGGCAACGCAGTTCTGGGGTGGGACCAATCCAGTGCGACCCTGACGCCGATCGACACCGCAACGGGCAAGCCAGTGGCCGAGCAGGGCGTCGGATTGGACGCCACCGGTTCGGTTCAGATCCGCGGCGGCACGGTGGCCATGATCGATCGCACCGGAAAGATCTGGGCCCAAACCTACGATCCGCTGACCGGCCCGGCGAATGTGGTTGGCCTGGGCGGCGACAACAAGCCAGTGGCCGACCTGAAGCTGACTGATAAAGACTCCAAGGCCTCGCTCGCCGTGGCCGAGGACGGCACTGTCTACGCCGCCGATACCGCCGGGCGGCTCTTGACAATCCGCGCTGACGGCACTGACTTCGTGGTCAGCGAGTCGACCGGTTGGCAGGGGCTTGGTTCCGTTGCGCTCACCACGGTGGGGCAGTCGGTCGTCGCGCTGGACGTCACGGCTGCCAAGCTCTATCTGCCCGGCGGCAAGACGGTATCGGTGCCCGTTGACGAGGTGTCGCAACTGCAGCAACCCGGACCGGCGGCCGAGACTGTCCTCGTGGCGTCGGCGAAGTCGCTCTTCCGGGTGGGCTTGGCGTCGGGTCAGATCACCACTGTCGATGGTGGCGGCGATGGTGCCCCGGCGGCGCCGACCCGCCTGGCCGGCTGTGATTTCGGAGCCTGGGCAGGCGTCGGGCGCGTGGTCCGATTCTGCGATGGCAATGGTGTCGAAGTGCAGCAGGTTGACCGTAGCGGTGGGCTGATCCGTCCGGTGTTCCGCATCAACCATTCGTTGATCCTGTTGAACGACCAGGCCAACGGCCGTGCCTGGGATTTGGATACCCAAACCAGCATCGACGACTGGCCGCAGGTGACTCCTCGCGGCTCTCAGCGCGAACAGCAGGAACGGCAGGCCGAGGATTCCGACGCCGATCCCCATGCGGTCGACGATGATCTCAAGGCGCGCACGGATCGAACCACGGTGTTGCACCTGCTCGACAACGACACCGACACCGCCGGCGGAATTCTGTCGATCCAAGCCCTCGACACTGCCGGAGTTCCCGATGGCGTGGACCTGGAAATCGGCCCGGACGGTCAGACGGTGAAGCTCTTTCTGCCCGAAGGTGTGCCGCTGGTTCGCTTCGGGTACACGGTGTCGAACGGCCGGGTTTCCGATAAAGGTCAGGTGATCGTGCGGGATGCGGGCAATCAGGAGACTGCGCCCTATCTGTTGACGACTCCGAATTCTCCGCGCTACGTGACGACTTCTTTTGGCAGTGTGTCATTGGCGGTGCTGCCGAACTGGCGTGACGCCGAAGGTGATCCGGTGACGGTGGAGAGCGCCTCCGACCAGCAGGGGACGCCGATCGCCGTCACTCCGGACGGCGTGATCGAGTACGCGGCCGGTGAGGCCAAGTCAGATCAGGTGAACACGGTGAGCTATGTGGTCAGCGATGGCGCGGGAGCCTCCACGAAAAAGTCGACGGTGAAGGTGCGGGTACTGGCCCGCAAGTCCGTCGCTGCGGTGGCGGCGACCGCTGAGCCCGACACCGCTCGCGGTCAGGTCGGCCAGCCGATCACCGTGTACCCGCTTGCCAACGACATTCCCGGCGCGGATCCTCGAAATCTGAATGCCAAGCTCACGCTGAATGGCCCGGTGGCGCAGAAGGCGAATCTCTCAGTCATCACTGACGCCAAGACGGGTCAGGTACAGGTGATCGCCTCGCGGGAGGGCCCCTATTTCTTGACGTACTCGGTGGCGTTCGGCTCGGCCGCGGTGACGAAAGGCACGATTCGCATCGATGCGTTCGATCGTGGTGCCGGCGGTCCGGTCGCGATGCCCGATCAGGCCACCGTCCGAGGCCCGTCGCCGGTGGTGATCGACGTCCTCGGCAACGACTACGACCCCAGCGGAAAGCTCCTCACCGTGCAGTCGGTCACACCCGCCCAGCCAGGGCAGATCACGGCACAGGTGATCTCGGGCCGCTGGGTGCGGATCCTGCCGAAGTCGGATCAGCTCTCGCCGAATCCGCAGGTTCTCCACTACAAGATCACCAATGGTTCGCAGACCGCCAGTGGCGATGTGTTGATCACTCAGCTTCCAGAACTCAAGACCGATGTGGTGTTGGCCAACAACGACACCGCAACGGTCCGAGTGGGGGATTCCACTCTGATCGACGTCCTGAGTAACGACCGCTCTGTGTCGGGGCAGCGTCTCAGCCTGGTCACTGACGGTCTTGGCTCCGCAGCGGACGGCCACTTGCCGGTCGTCGATCCGGCGCTGCCCGCCGACGCCGATCAAGGCGACGTCGGCGCGGCCTATGTGCACGGCAGCCAGGTGCGCTATGTGGCGCCGGCGACGACCGACGGCAGCAGGCAGGTCATCATCACCTATACCGCGCAGACTCCGGACGGCCAATCCGCGCAGAGTCAGATCTTGGTGACGATCCGACCCGAGCCCACCGCGGACGATCCTGATCGTGCGCCGAGCGCGGCCAGTGTCGAAACCCGGGTGGTGGCCGGCTCGCGCATCAAGATCCCCATTCCCACCTCGGGTCAGGATCCAGACGGCGACACCGTCACCGTGATCGGGCTCAACTCCGCGCCGTCGCTGGGGCGGGTGCTGGGCAACAGCCCGAACAGCATCACCTATGAGGCCTATCCGGCCGAGGGCATGGTCGGTACCGACAGCTTCGAATATGTGGTCTCCGACAAGTACGGGCGCACCGGCGTCGGCACGGTTCAGATCGCGGTGTCCGATCCCGGACAGACCCAGGCTCCGGTGGCCATCGATGACCATTTCACCGCAGCGCCTGGGGTAACGGTGCACGCGAATGTGCTGGTCAACGACTACATTGCGCGCGATGACCAGGTGAGTCTGGCGGCGTTGTCGCGGGTGAACTCTCCGGTGCCGGATTCGGTGTCGGCCGAGACCGAGGTGGGTCCGATCCGAGCCACTGCGCCGGGGATCAAGGCTCAGCCGGTGGTGTTCAACTATGCCCTGGTCGGCAATGGCGGTACCGGCCCGGCGGCGACGGTGACGATCACCTCCAAAGAGGGCTTCAACAACCCGCCGGTCGCCGTCGATCACAATGCCGAGGTGGACGGGGACAAGGCCACTGCGTCGCTGTTGACCGATGCCTGGGATGTCGAAGACGGTACCGACAACCTCAGCGTCGAAGTTCTGGCCAGCATCGAGGGGCTCACCCTGGTCGGTGATGAACTGACGGTGCCCCTGACCCCGCACGCCCAGGTGATTCCGTATCGGATCACCGATTCCGGCGGCGCGGTGACTGCCGCCGTGGTCTATGTTCCGGCGGCCGGCGAGGTGGGTCCGCAGCTGAAGCCGAATGCCAGCATCACCATCGACTCCAACACCACGGCCAGTTTCGCCATCGCCGACTATGTCGAATCGCCGCGCACCAAGATCGTGAGAATCTCCAGCGGAGATCTCGCCACCGCGCCGGTCGACGACCTGGTGGGCAAGGTGGATGATGCCCAGCGGTTCACGCTGACCAGCCGCAATGGCTATGTCGGGCCGGCCTCGGTGACCCTGGAAGTGATGGATGCGGAATCGTTGACCGCCGACGGCGTGCTCACTTCAGTCATTTCCATCCCGGTACAGGTGGGGGCGCCGACACCGGTGCTGCGTTGTCCCGAGGACCCGCAGACGGTCGTGCAAGGCGGCGAGATCAAGAGCCTGCACATCGCCAGCCTGTGTCATGTGTGGACGCCGAGTTCGATCGACGTGAGCTCGCTGACCTATACCGCCGACTGGGCGAGCCCGGTCAGCGGGGTCAGCGCCACCGCCGATCGTGATGTGGTCGCCCTGCAGGCGTCCGGGGCAGCCCCCGACAACGGCGAGGGTGTGGTCCGCATCGGAATCGCCGGAACAGCCGCCACGATTGCCGAGCTTCCGGTGACTGTGATCCCGGCCGATCCGCCCCAGCTGCGTTCGGTGAATCTGCGAGACATCATGGCGGGCACAGCGGTGGATGTTCCGTTGTTGGTGACCTCGCCATTGCTGGATGCTCAGACGGCGGTTGTGAACGTCCGGCAGGTCTCGGGTGGAGCCGCCACGGTCAGCGCGAACGGTGGTGCGGTGTCGATCACACCGAAGGAGACCACCAGCGGCACCCTGGTGTTCGAGGTGACGGCGACCGATCTGGGTTCAGACCCGCAGCGCGAGAGCCGATGGGTCAGCGGCACCGTGACATTGCAGGTCTATTCGGTGCCCGACGCGCCGTCGGCGCCGCGGGGAGGATCGACGATTCAGTCTCATTCGGCATCGCTGGCCTGGACTCCTGGAGATGCTCATGGAGCAGCGATCGACTCCTACGAGGTCAAGATCGTCGCCGGGCCCGGGTCTGGCCGGACGATGACCTACCGCTCCACCTCCGGCCAGGTAGCCGGCCTGGTCAACGGTGAGGCCGTGCACTTCGCGGTGCGTGCCCACAACAAGGCCGGATGGTCGTCGTGGAGTGGACGCTCGGCGGCGATCACGCCCGATACCGCTCCGGGGGCTCCCGCGTGGGTCAAGGTGAGCGATCCGCGGGATCATTCGGTGCTGGTGAGCTGGGGCACGATCGCCAATGACGGATCACCGATCAAGGTGGTTCACGTCAGCGTGGAGGGCGTTGATCACCCGGTCGGGGCGGGGCGCAACAGTGTCCGGGTGCCCACCTCGACGAACAACGAGCCCCTCGGCTTCACCGTGACCGGTGAGAACAACTATGGCCTCGGCCCCTCGGTGACCGTGTCCGGTCAATCGTCGGGCAAGCCTGCCGGGTTGTCAGTGAGCGCACCTCAGCCCGGCACCCCGGTAGGGGCGTCGACGCAGGTGACGATTTCTTGGACTCTGGCATCACGAGAGGGCCCGGGCCCGGTGAGCTATCGGGTGGTTCGCAACAATCTCACCGATGGCGGCACCAAGGCCATCTGCAGCGTGGTCAGCATCCTGACCTGCACCGATGACACCGTGGCTTTCGACGGAGACAACTACACCTACAGCGTGACGGCGACCAATGCCACCGGTGGGGCGGCGCACTCCACCACAGCGACCTCACCGCGGCTCGCGGCCGTGGGTACTCCGGACAACTGGGGTGCGTGGCAGGCGGCCGCTACTGGGGTGGACGGCCAGATCGCCCTGACTTACACCGTGCCACCTTCGCGAGGTGCCGATTCCGTTCTGACCCTGCTGCGCGACGGTTCGGCGTACAAGACCCTCAGCAGTCCGGGGCCCAAGGGCGGTGCCCGTAGCTACACCGTCACCGGACAGCCCGACGGAACCGATCACACCTTCTCGGTGAGGGTCTGCAATGAGGCCAATCGCTGCTCGGTGTCGTCGGGCCAGCGCACTTCCTCGTTCGGTCCACTGGCCAAGCCCAAGATCACCTCCGCGACAGTCTCGGGCACCAAGATCAGCGCCAAAGCGAGTGCCGACGGCAACGGCCGTAAAGCCACTCTGACGCTGTCGATCGGCGGGAGAGTCGTCGATACCGCCAGCGGCACCGGGCCCATCACAGTCGCCGGCAGTCGTAGCGGGTTGAGCTATTCCACGACGTACACCATCAAGGCAACACTCACCACCAGTGCCACCACCCCGAGTCGCGCAAATCCCGACCCCGTGATTGTCAAGCGAACGACCGGTGCGAAGCCGCCGCCGCCGGTGGATACGCGCTCGGTGAGGATCACTGTGAGCGACGCTCCCAAAGCGCCGGGCTATGGGATTGTGCGCCTGTACACCAGCGGGTTCTCGGGCCCCTTCAAATGTCAGAGGATAACGAACGGTGTGGTGACGAGCACCCGTGACATGCCTGGAGACGTATCAGGTACCTCGATGGGATCAGTCTGGCCCGGCGATTCGGTCCGAGTCCGCTGCGACGGCATCTCTTCAAACACAGTCACCTACCGGTAGTCGGCCTACGGAAAAAGAACGAAGACAAGGAACCACATGATCACCGAAGAGCAGGCTCGTTGGTTTAACCAGACCTTCGAGCAAATCGTGTCCAACGTGGAGATCGCCATCCGCGGCAAGCGGGATGTGATCCGGCTGGCGGTGACTTGCATGCTGTCTGAGGGGCACCTGCTGCTGGAGGACAATCCGGGCACCGGCAAGACGCAGCTGGCCAAAGCGATGGCCAACAGTGTGCAGGGCACTCACTCCCGAATACAGTTCACCCCTGACCTGCTGCCCTCCGATGTCACCGGCGTCACGGTCTTCGACCAGGAGAAGCGCACTTTCGAGTTCCACAAGGGGCCGATCTTCGCCACCGTGGTGCTGGCCGACGAGATCAACCGGGCCAGCCCCAAGACGCAATCCGCGCTGCTGGAGATCATGGAGGAGGGCCGCGCCACCATTGATGGCGTGGGCCACCCGGTCGGTGTTCCCTTCATGGTGATCGCCACCCAGAACCCGATCGAGCAGGCCGGCACCTATCGGCTGCCCGAAGCCCAGTTGGACCGCTTCTTGATGAAGACCTCCATCGGCTACCCCGATCACGAGGTGGCCATCGAACTCATGATGCAGGCCGCCAATCGTGACCGGTCCGCAACGGTGTCGCCGGTCATCGTGGCCAGCGCTGTGCAGCAGATGGCCACCTTCGCCAACGATGTCCACGTCGAGCCGTCGATTGCGGCCTACGTGTCACAGCTGGCCACCGAATCGCGCCGCCATGCCAACGTCAAACTCGGTCTGTCGATGCGTGGTGCGTTGGCCTACATCCGTGCGGCCAAGACGTGGGCGATCAGCAAGGGCCGCAATCATGTGCTGCCCGACGACATCAAGGATCTCGCGGTGCCGATCATGAGTCACCGGTTGCTGCTCAGTGCGGAGGCCCAGTTCTCCGGCGTCACCGTGGAACGTGTCATCGACGAACTGCTCAATTCTGTAGCAGCGCCGATCGAGCGGAGCCTCTGAGACCCATGCAGACCGAAGTCAGGCCTCGTCAAGCCGCTCCCGGGCCGGGGGCGGTCGACGCGGCGCCGTCGCGGCAGTCCGGGCATTGGATCGCAGCGGTGCGCGCAACGGTGACGCGCTGGTTGGCGCCACTACGAGAGCTGGGGAAACGCCTGGCGCCGGTTGGCGAGGAATTGCGCCCGGGGCTGACCGTCGTGGGCCGCTGGCTGGGCACGATTTCAGGTTTGGGCTGGACGCTGCTCGGCGCGGCGGCGGCGTTCACCTATCTGGGAGCGCGCTTCGGGTGGCGAGAACTGAGCTACACAGCCGCCGTGCTCTTCGTGATTGTGCTGGGCTCAGTGTTATTCGCGATCGGTCGAACCCGCCTCACGGTGGAGTTCGATGTCGCGCCGCAGCGCATCGTGGTCGGAGAAGCCGCCGCGGTCCGATTCTCGGTACGCAATGAGGCAGCCGCCCCGCTGCTGCCGTTGGGGCTGGAGTTTGCTGTGGGAAGCTCACAGGCCGCCTTCACGCTGCCTTTGCTGGCGCCGGGCGGTGAGTTCGAGGACGTGGCGGTCGTGCCGGGTACCCGGCGCAGTGTGGTGCCGATCGGGCCGGTCACGACGCAGCGGGGGGACCCCTTCGGGGTCGTGCGGCGCGAGGTCACCTGGACCGATCCCATCGAACTGTTCGTGCATCCGACCACGGTTCCGCTGGAACCGCTGGGCGCCGGGCTGCTGCGGGATTTGGAGGGCCGCACCACCCAGGACATCTCCATGAGTGACCTGGCCTTCCACACCCTGCGCGACTATGTGCCCGGCGACGATCGCCGTTACATCCACTGGCGCAGCACCGCGAAGTTCAGCGGTCTGGGCGAGGGCGAGCGGTTCCTGGTGCGCCAGTTCCTGGACACTCGGCGTTCGCACATCGCCGTGGTCACCGATGTTTCTGCCGACTCCTACCGCACTTCGGAGGAGTTTGAAACCGCCATCTCGGTGGCGGCCTCCATCGCCGTTCGGGCGCTGGCCGACGAGATGGACCTCACCGTGATCTGCGGCGAACACGCGGCCGTTCAGCCGGCGATCTTCCAGGCTCTGGACACCTTTTCGCGTGCCGAACTGTCCGATTGGCAGCTCGCCCCGGCCACGGGTCGGCTGAACCACTTGGCTCCCGATGCCTCGGTGGTGGTGCTGGTGACCGGGCCCAACTGCGGCTTCACGCAGTTCCAGCAGGCCCGGGCCTATCTGCCCCGAGAGGTGGCGACGCTGGCGATCAGCGTGACGGAGGGTGGCCGGATCTCGCTGCGAGAGGGGTTCGGGTTGAGTATGGTCACCATTCCGGGACTGTCCGATCTGCCCGCCGTACTGGCAGGGGGGCAACTGGTATGAGAGTCGTCAGCCCCGAAGCCGGTCAGGACTCGACCAGTCGCTCGCGAACGCTTACCGCGCGGATGAAGGAGTTGCGTCCTACCTCCGCAGAGTTGGTGGACGCAGGGTTCCTGCTGCTGTTGAGCCTGATCGCGCTGTTCGGATTTGCCTCAACCTTCGACACCTGGCACTTCATGCTGATCGGTGCGCTGGCAGTGGCGCTCGGAATCCTGATCAGCCATCTGGTGCTGGCGTGGCGCTGGCACTGGACGGTGGCCCTGTTAGGGATGGTGCTGGCCTATTTCCTGGTCGGGGTGCCGGTGGCGGCCCGGGACAGTGCCATCGTCGGCTTCGTTCCCACCCCGACCGCGATCGTGGCCTTGGCAGATCTTGCGGTCAACGGCTGGAAGCAGATGCTGACCACGCTGCCTCCGGTCATCGGGGATGGGCCCTATCTGGCGCTTCCCTTCCTGCTGGGGCTGGTGACCGGCTCGATCGGCAATGCCGTGGCGCGCCGTTCTCGCCGGGCGGCGGTGGTCATGATCACGCCGCTGGCACTGCTGGTGGCCGTCATCCTGCTGGGCACTCTGGACAACGCTGTGGAACTGGCTCACGGACTGGTGTTGGCGGCGGTCGGTTTCGCCTGGGTTGCGGTGCGTACCCGGCGGAGGCGCACTCTGGCCGGTACGGGACGGTCGCACCGTGCAGCATTGCTGGCCGGTGCCGGTCTGGTGGCGGTGTCGTTGGCCGCCGGTTCGGCAGTGGGGGGCCTGATGCCCGGAGCTGACACTCAGCGTCTTGTGCTGCGCAGCTATGTGCAGCCGCCCGTCGAAGTCAACGACCTCGCCTCGCCCCTGGTGGGCTTCCGCAAGTACTCCTCCACGACAGTCAAACAACTGTTCGACACCCAACTGTTCACAGTCGAAGGCGTCCAGTCCGGCGCCATGGTGCGGATGGCCGTCCTCGACGATTACACCGGTCACACCTGGAGTGCCTCGGGCACCGGCACTGCCGATGCCGGGTTCCAGCGGCTCGGAGCTCGCCTGCCGTCGGTTGCCTCGGGGACACCGACCACTCTCACCGTGACTTTCGCCGCGGCCTACGCCCAGACCCGGGAGTTGAGCAACTGGCTTCCGTCGCTGGGACAGGACACGGCCATCGCCTTCACCGGCGCGAACACCAAGACCCATACCAGCACGCTGCGCTACAACCTGAGCACCGGTCAGGGCCTGTTGACCGAGGGGGATCGATTCGGTGACGGCGATCAACTGGTCGTGTCCAGCGTGCCGATCCCCACCGGCTTCGACGCCGCGATGACCCCCGGCGGGGCATCGTCGGTCGACTCGGCGCGCTATGGCTTTCTGGCTTCCGCCGCGCAGCGGTGGGCGGGCAATGCCCCCGATGCGGGCAGCCGCGTCGCACAGCTGGCCCAATTCCTGAAGTCCGGCTATTGGAGCGATGGCACTCGACAGGGTGAGACCGACTATCTGCCCGGGCACAGCGAAGGACGTCTGACCAGCTTCGTGCTCGGTCAGGATCTGATCGGCAGCGACGAACAGTACGCGGCCACCTTCGCGTTGCTGTGCAATCAGGCAGGCTTTCCGGCCCGGGTGGTGTTCGGCGCCATCGTTCCCGACGGCGGCGAGGTCTTTGGACGCGACATCACCGCCTGGGTCGAGATTCAGACCGCCGATGGCTGGCGAGCCATTCCGCCCTCGCAGTTCACACCGAGTCGTGACCGGGTGCCTCCCCAGCAGCCGTTGACGGTGTCCAAGGAGCGTCAGGCCACCAATGTGCCGCCCCCAAATGTGAACCGCAGTCAAGACAACACCGTGGGGTTGCCCGACAACGACTTGACCGGCACCAAGATCACCAATGACCCTTGGGCCGAAATCCTGAAGTGGCTGCTGGCGGTACTGGCAGTGGTCGGACCGCCGGTGGCGATCGTCGTTGGACTGGCCGCCGCCCTCATCATCGCCAAGGCGGTTCGACGCCGAATCCGGCGGCGAGCCGGAAACGCCAGCAGCCAGGTCGCCGGCGCCTGGGTCGACACCTTCGACCGTTGCCGGGATCTCGGCATGGTGCGAGCCAAGCGCGGCACGAGGTTGGAGCAGAGCCGCATCATCAATGATCCGGCGGTGAGTGAACTCGCCGTAGCCGTTGACACCGCCACCTTCGGACCGCAGGAGCCCTCTGCCCAGCATGTTGACCAGTTGTGGATGCGGGCGATGACTACTCAGCGTGAGTTGCTGTCACGTCGGGGCTTCTGGGCCCGGTTGTGGGCGCGGGTCAATCCCCGTTCGCTCCTCCCGGAACGCCTCGCCAGTCTCGATTTGCGGCAGCCTCGTGCCGCGAGCCCGGCAGCGCCGACTTCGGGGGTCGCGGTCGAGACCGTTCCAGGTCCCGCAGCTGGAGGGAGAGCGTGAAGCTTCGGCTGACCGTGAATCGGCCCGGTCAGGAATCGGCCGACATCGCTATCACCTACGATTCATCGGCGACCGTGGCCGACGTTGCTGCGGAGCTGTATCTGGCAGATCCGCTGTCGCCGGACCGGCGGGGCATCCCCAGCGGCCTGACACTGGCCGAAGTCGGGCATCAGACCCGTACCTTGAACCCCGACAGTCTGGTCATCGAGAGCGGGCTGCGGTCGGCTCAGACGATCGCGCTGACGCGCAGCGGGGAGCAGTTCGTCGAAGTACGACGACAAGCGGCCGCCGAGCTGATCGTGTTGGAGGGACCCGACGCTGGGCAGAAGTTCGGGTTGCCGTCGGGAAGCAGCGTGGTGGGCCGGGGTGCGGGCTGTGATGTTCAGCTCACCGACACGATGGTTTCGCGTCAACACCTGCGCGTCAACGTGGCCGAGCACGTCGAGGTGATCGATTTGGGCTCGGCCAACGGGATCCTGGTCAATGACGAGGTGACCGACCGCGAAACGGTGCAGGTCGGTGATCGGGTGATGATCGGGGACACCACGTTCTCGATCCGGCCGCTGCAATCCATGGCCACTGTCGGACGGGTCGAAGCCACCGCGGTCGGGTTCATTCGCTCGCCCCGGTTGGCACCGATCTATCCCGGTGAGCCGTTCGCCGGGCCGGAGGTTCCCGAACGGCCGCGTCCGGGCCGGTTCCCGGTGTTCTTGATGATCGCCCCGATCCTGATGGCTGTCGTCATGTGGATGATGACCCAGCAGCTATTGAGCCTCATCTTCATGGCGATGATGCCGCTGATGATCGTGGCCAGCTACGTCGACGAGCTGGTCTTCGGCAAGCGCTCGTTCAAGAAGGCGGTCGAACAGTGGCGGCTGGATGTGTCCCAGCTGTGCGACGACCTCGCCGAAGCCAACGAGCGCGAAGTCGCCTCGCGGTTGGCCGAGCACCCCTCGGTGGCGGAATGCGTGACCGCGACCCGCGATCTGTTGCCGCTGCTGTGGACCCGGCGACCCGAAATGCCAGGATTCGCAGAGTTCCGCTTCGGGCTCGGGTCGGCGTCGGCGCGCAGCACCATCGACATGCCCGATGCCAAGCGGGCGCCGCGCCACCTCTATGCCGAGCTGACCGATGCCCTGAAGCCGTTGCGCACCGTGCACGACGTCCCCATCGTGGTTCGGCCATTCACTGAGGGCGGTATCGGTGTTGCCGGTCCCCGTTCGGTGGCGGTGGACGCCGCGCGCGCGGTGGTGGTGCAGGCGGCCTCACTGCATTCCCCCGAGGACTTGGTGTTGGCAGCGATTGCGTCGCCCCGCACTGCTGTCGACTGGGACTGGCTGAAGTGGATCCCGCACTGCCTGAACCCCAGTTCACCGCTGGAGGCCCATCTGGCCCAGTCGACAGGTGGTGCCGGTGCGGTGCTCGCCGGCATCGAGGCGCTGATCGCCAAGCGCGCCGAAGCGAAGCAGAAGAAGGGCGAAGTGCCCACCCCGGCCGTGCTGCTGGTGGTCGAGAGCGATGCGCCGGCGGAATTCGGGCGCCTCGTCGACATCGCCGAAACCGGCTGGCGCCACGGAGTTTTCGTGCTCTGGGTGGCCACGGAGTTGGGCCAGCTTCCGGCGACCTGTCGGGTCTTTTTGGAAACCCGCGCCAGTGCTGAGGGTCGGGTCGGCTTCGTGCATGTGGGCGAGGAGGTGTCTCCGGTCACGGTGGAGACCATCTCCGGCCAAGCCGTCGAGGACTGGGCGCGCCGCATCGGACCGGTGACCGATCTGGCGACTCGGAGCGAGGATTCCTCCGATGTGCCGCGTTCGGTGAACCTGCTGTCGCTGAGCGGTTTTGATCCGATGATCGACGACAACTTCGTGATCGAACGCTGGCAGGCGAACCGCTCGATCGTCGTCGGGCCGCTGGCGCCGCAGCCGTTGGTGGGCAAGTCGGGCGGACTACGCGCGGTCATCGGCCAGGGTGCGGCGGGGCCGCACAGCTTGGATCTTCGTGCTGACGGTCCCCATGCCCTCGTCGGCGGTACGACCGGTTCGGGTAAGTCGGAGTTGTTGCAGACCTGGATTCTGGCGATGGCGAGCACCTACAGCCCACAGCGCCTCAACTTCTTGTTGGTGGACTACAAAGGCGGCTCGGCCTTCGCCGACTGCAACAACCTGCCCCACACTGTTGGTCTGGTCACTGACCTGAACAAGAATGGCGTCCGTCGTGCGCTCACCTCCCTGGCCGCGGAACTGCACTATCGAGAGCTCCTCATCACCGATCAGCATCGGTGCAAGGACCTGCCGACCATGGAGAAGAAATTCCCGGCGCTGGCCCCGCCGAGCCTGGTGATCGTGGTCGACGAGTTCGCCGCCCTGGTTCAGGAGGTGCCGGAGTTCATCGACGGGGTGGTGAACGTGGCTCAGCGCGGTCGCTCGCTGGGATTGCACATGATTCTGGCCACGCAACAGCCGTCGGGCGTGATCAAGGGGCCACTGCGGGCGAACACCAACTTGCGGCTGGCTTTGCGCGTGGCTGATGTCGACGACTCCCAGGACATCCTCGCCTCGCCGCAGGCCGCCTTCTTCGATCAGGACACTCCCGGACGCGCCGTGTCCAAGACCGGACCCGGACGGCTGGTGCCCTTCCAGACCGGCTACGTCGGTGGCCACAGCGGCCTGGGAACCAGCCGGGCGGAGGTGGTCGTCCAGGAGTTGAAGTTCGGCGCCGGGCAGGTGTGGGAACGATCTGCGACACCGGAGACCGAGGCAGGTGCCGATCGCGGCCCGGCCGATATCTCCCGCATCGTGACTGCGGTCCAGAATGCGGCAAGGACGGCGAGTCTGCCGGCTCCACGCAAGCCGTGGCTGCCCGATCTGGCAACGCACTACGACCTCTCCCGCGAGGTGCCGACCCGGCGCAGTGACACCGAGTTGGTCTTCGGCATCATGGACGATCCCGACCATCAGCAGCAGACGCCGGTCGCTTTCCATCCCGATCAGGAGGGCAACCTGGTCATCTATGGCGCCTCCGGTGCGGGCAAGACCACCTTGTTGCGCACGCTGGCGGTGGCAGCCGGTTTCACGGTTCGCGGTGGCCCCTGCCATGTGTACGGTCTGGACTTCTCCTCCCGCGGCCTGGATTCGTTGGAGTGCCTGCCGCACGTGGGAAGCATCATCAATGGCGCCGACGACGAACGGGTGGCGCGACTGATCGACTGGCTGCGGCAGGTCGTTGTCGACCGCTCCGAGCGGTTCGGGCAGGTGACAGCCTCCAACCTGACGGAGTATCGGCGCCTGTCGGGCAACTCCCAGGAGGCGCGCCTGCTGATCCTGATCGACGGCATTGCGGCGTTCCGCACCGCGTACGAGCCCATTGCGAAGACTCGGTATTGGGACATGCTCACCGAGATCGCAGCGCAAGGCCGTGCCGTCGGTGTCCACTTCGTGATGAGCTCCGATCAGCGCAGTGGGCTGTCGCAGGCCTTGGCGTCCAGTGTGCAACGCAAAGTCGTGATGCGCATGGCCTCGGCAGAGGACTACGGCATGATCGGGGTTCCCACCAGCATCCTGGCCGCGGACAGCCCGCCGGGACGCTGTGTGGTCGACGATGCCGAAGTGCAGGTGGCGGTGCTGGGCTCGGGGAGCGATGCCAGCGAGCAGGCCGAAGCGTTGGCCCAGTTCGCGGTCGCCATGCAGCACAGCGGAGTTGCCGCCGCACCGCAGATCCGACGACTGCCGGAGTTGGTTGCGCTCGGAGAGTTGGCCGAGTCCCGGGACGCGATTCGGATCGGCATGTATTCCGAGGGCTTCGCCACCGCGACCGTGACACCATTGGGCACCTTCGTGATCGGTGGTGCCGCCGGCAGCGGTCGTTCGGCAGCGCTGCGGCTGGTCGCCGCCGAACTGCGTCGCCTGCGGATACCGACCCATCTGTTGGCCGATCGACGCAGCGAACTCACTGCCGCCGACGGCTGGGCCAGCGTCCATGTCGGAGGTGAGAAGGTTGCGGCAGCCTTGGATGACTTGGTCGCAGAGCTGACCGAGGCATCCCGAGCGCAGCGCAGGCATGCGGTCTTGATCGAGGGCATGGGTGAGTTGGCCAACAGTGAGGCCGAATACGGTCTCAGTGGGGTGATCCGGGCCGCTGCCAGCGGTGATCACTTTGTGGTGGCCGAAGGCGAGACGAACTCGCTGGGCCAGGCCTACGACGCCATGAAGCGATTCAAAGCCGGCCGCAGGGGGCTGGTGCTGCAGCCCGACGACGACATGGGCTCGGTGGTGCAGGCAAGCTTCCCGCGGTGCAAATCCAGCGACTTCGTGCCGGGGCGGGGGTTTCTGGTGGAGCGGGGCATGCCTCAGCTGGTGCAGGTCGCGATGGCACCGATCTCGGATGGATAGAACTCTCCTTGCAGAACGCAGTTCACTCGGAAAAGATAATGCCTAGTTCAGACAGAGCAACGACACACATCAGGAAAAAGGGGAATAGATCATGTCACTGACTCACGGTATGAATATTGAGGCCATCGAAAAGCTGGCCAACGATCTCAAGACCGAAGCCGGCAAGGTTGGTGAAATCTCGGCGCGCGTCAGCAAGCTGATGGTTGATGCGAAAACCAACTGGAAGGGCCCGGACGCCGACAAGTTCGACGACGAGTGGAACAGCACCTACAAGAGCCGGATGAAGGAGCTTCAGCAGAAGCTCGACGAGCTCGGCACCAAGGCCTCCAACAACGCCAAGGAACAGCAGAGCGCATCCAACAAGTGAGCCTGACACGGGAGGGCGGCCGAGAAGGCTGCCCTCCCGCTTCGTTTTCATCCTCAAGCAACGGAAGACCCGATGTCATCGATGCGACACGCCTTCGGTAATCCTGAGAGACCGACGCGCCGTCAGGCCTGTCCGGGGACTCAGCCACCGCATGGGTGCGCCGAAATCCCGGCCGATTCTGTCAAAGCAGGTTCTGATGACAGCGTGGAGTTGGGCGCTCGTGCTGGCAAGGCTCCCGCTGCTGAATACCGGGCTGAGGAACCGATGAATACCGAAATATCTCGTCACCTCGACGATGTGGGAATCTCGCGAACACTGCGAATGCCCTCCGAAGCTATCAAAGGCCTCGGGGTCATCGTCCTTTCGCCTGGGATGCAGCGTCGTGAGCGGGCCTGAGCCGGCTGCCGGCGCCGCAGCCGGACACGCCGTGGCTGAAGCGGGGGAGGGGCGGCGATCGCCGGTGAGTTGTTCCATGTGTGGCTTGGCGACGCTCACCTCGGCCCCCTCGTGCCCGCGATGCGGGGCGCTGCTGGCAGACGAAGAAGCGTCGCTGAATCTCCTGCTGGAAGACCTGGTCGATGATCACACCAGGCAGCGGTCTTTGCTGCGCCCGGTCGCCTACCTCCCCGCGGAGTCGGCGATTCCTGATCCGCCAGCGGTGGTTCCGGCACCGCCACGACCACCCCAGAACTACCCGCCCGCGCCCTCAGCCAGCCAGTATCGGCCACCGCCAGCGGGGGGAGGCTCAGAGCCGGCGCCGATGGCATCGGCGGGTCAGCGGTTGAGTGCCTCGCTGATCGACATGGTGGTCTTGTTCACCGCGTCCTTCGTGATCCTGCTGGCCATCGGCTTGTTCACCAGCATCATCGCTGCGATCTCTGAACCGTTGGCACCTCTGGCTCAGGTTTTGGGGTGGCTGGCGTTGCTCATCGTCCCCATCGGTTACGTACTGGTGTTGAATGCCCGCGGCCAGACGCTGGGCAAACGCGTCCTTCACATCGCCGTCGTCGATCGCGCCAGCGGACGCCCGATCGGCATCGGACGCAGCGCAATCCGCACCGTGATGATGCTGGTGATGTGGTTGCCGCTGGGGCTGGGCTACCTGAGTATCCCGCTGTCAGCGCGGCTTCGTGGTTGGCACGATCAGGTCGCCGACGACACCGTGGTAGTGGTGCCGGTCGGCTATCCGATCACCACTCGCCCTTGATCACATCCAGGTACTGGGCTCGCTCGTAGACCGCCGAGCCCCGGCTGGAGCTTGCGCTCATCTTGCCGCGGGCTTCGCTCACGGAGGCGAAATCGTGCTTGGAGAGCCACGTCGACGTCTCGTTGAGCATCTCGGTCACGGCACCGGCACCGCGCTGCATCACCGCAGAGGCGGTGCAGGCGACATCGGCACCGACCAGGATGGCCTTGGTGAGTTCGGCGCCGGTGTGCACGCCGGAGGTACAGGCCAACGAGGTCGTCGGGAGCTGCGCCCGCAGGATGCCGATCCAGCGCAGCGCCAGGCGCTGATCAGCGGGAATCGATAGATCCAAGGCGGCGTGCAATTGGAGGGTGTTCAGATCGATATCGGCGGCATAGAAGCGGTTGAACAGCACCAAGCCGTCTGCGCCGGCGTCAACGGCTCGGGCGGCGAAGGAGGAGATCGCCGAGTAGTAGGAGGACAGCTTCACCGCCAGCGGAACCTCTACGGCGATCTTGACGGCTTCGATCGCGGCCAGGTGTTCCATCTCGACCTCGGCCGAGGCGATGGAGATATCGGCGGTCACGGCGTACAGGTTCAGCTCCAGGGCGTCAGCACCAGCGCCGACGAGCGCCTCGGCATAGTCCTGCCAGGTGCCGGGGCGGGTTGCGTTGAGGCTGGCGATCACCGGGATGGAGAGTTGGTCCTTGGCCTGCTTGACCAGCGCGACTCGCGCCGCCAACGACGTCGATTCCGAAGCGCGGGCGTCCTCCTCGAACAAGGAGGGCAGCACCACTGCCGAGGCACCAGCGGCCTCCAACTCCTGCATGGTTTCGAGATGGCGGGTCATCGGTGACGACGACGCGATCAGCGGACCAGACAGATCCATTCCTAGATATCGTGTGGAGAGATCAGGCGTCCCCATCTGTTCCAGCCTCCCTTGCCGACGAGCTGTCAATGGCCTTCGGATGTAATGGTGCCAGTTCTCGGGGCCCAGTGTTGACCGCTAAGCGGCTTTACCCAGGTGAGTCGCGGTGGGTGTTCGCCGCGAGAGCGCCCGTGGGAGCCCACTGTGCGGCCTTTCACCGGTTACAGCGGCTGTCGGCCGACTGTTCCAACGATTCCGTCCCGATATTCCTGACTACAGAATTTTGCGTATTCGGCCTCGGCTGCGGCGATTCGAGCTGCGACTTCCAAGCGGGCGCTGGGTTCTTCATTGCCGTGGGTTGATGCGAACTTCTGAAGGGCAGCCAAGCCGGCTGCAGCTCGTTCGGCAGCCGCCCTCTGCTTCGCGTCCAACCGCTCGGTGTACCACGGTGAGCCCAGGATCGAGTCGGCCTCGAACAGGCCTCGAAAATCAGGGCTGTTCCATTCCCAGCCCTCCGCGCTGCGGCCGTGAGCCATGATTTCCAGCAGTGCCCGCAGCGGCGGAATCGCCATCGAGATCGTGCCGTCGTCCACATAGGCCTGGGCGACCCGCTGATGGGTGGTCACCGTGGTCGCAATCGACTCGGCGAAGACCGCCAGGTCCTGCAACTCGGGGCGCAGCATCTCGTCACTGAACACCACATGCGGGTGCAGGAAGATGCGCCCGAAGAACCGCCTGGCGAAAGCCTGAGTCATGCGGTAGCCCAGTCGGCTGGCCGGAATGAGACGTCCCTCGAACTCGAAGTCCTGCAGCGGTTCCAGGCAACCCTCGGCGATGAGCTGCTCGGCGTCTCGTTCGGCGGGGCTCATTCTGCTGAAGACCTCGGGCACCAGCATCGAGATGTCGTGATCGACCCGCACCGTGGGGCCGACATAGCCGGCACAGGAGACCCAGCCGTCGTAGCCGGTCAACGCATAGGACAGCAGCGCGGCGTTGAGGTCGATGACCGCGGGCATGGCGTTGAACGGTCCCTTGGTCAAAGCCCCTTCGGATCCGGCTCCAGTGGTGGAAGGGGACTTACCGGTCATCGAGGAGATGAACTCCGCGAACAACTCAGGCAACTCGAAGTAGTGCAACGGATTGAATGCGCACAACGGTGGGATCGGACCGTCCGGCGGATTGTTGCGCCGCCCTGCGGCAACGATGTCCACCGGCAACGGGAGTGGGGTGTCGGTCGGCAGCCGCCGCACCAAATGGGACGCCAGGTCCGCCGTCGCGGTGACGTCGGCGTTGACCACATCGGGGCGGCGTTGCAGGTAACGCGGATTCTTGCTCGGTGCGCCATCGACCAGACGAGGATTGGCCGAGGAGACCACGAACTGCGGCGAGGAATCCGCGGGGGCGTCGGCGAACCGGCCCAGCATTCGCCGCATCGGCTTGGAGAACTTGCTGAACTCAACCGCGTCATCGCGCATGGCTGCGGCATCGGCGTGGCTGAGTGGCTGGAAGTTCGACAGGAACGTGTCCGGTTGGGCGATGTCTGCCTCGGCCTGCTGGTCGTAGCCGCGATGAATGGCATCATCGGGGCGCTGGAAGAGCAGCTGTTCACAGTTCTCCACCAGCTTGTAGGAGCGATTCGGGTCGAGCCCGAGTTGGCGTCCGCTCACCACCGCCGAGGCGGTGATGTCGTCCTCGGTCTGGACCTTCACCGCTGGGTTGAAATCGTGGCGCAATCCGAACAGCCGCCAGGATCCGTCGGCCTCGAAGCCGACCCGCAGCATGTTGACCGTGATCTTGTCGCCGTCCAGCCGGAGCTGGTTGCCGCGGCGGCCGTTGATGATGCCCACCGTGAAGTGGCTGCGCCAGTCGGTTCCCCACTCGGGGCGGTAGTAGCGCTTGACCACGAACACCAGTTCTTTGACGTGGGGCGGAATCGACTCCAACCAGGCGTTGTAGTCATCGGTGAACTCCGGGGCCGGGGTGAGGAGCTTGATGACGCTGCCGATGGAACGGTCGTGGGCCAGCAGTTGGCGATGGTCGGGCTGGCGTGCGACGACGAACCGGTCGCTGAAGTCGCGATCGAGAATGGCGCCAACGGCGTCCATGTCGGCGTCGAAGTCCGGCGAATAGGCGTTTCCGAAAATGAAGGCGTCGGTGATGGCCTTGGAGATCTCGGACTTGCCGCCGCCGGAGACAGTGCTCGGCTTGTGGCAGCTGGTCGCGGTAGGCACCGTCCCGATCAGGCTCCACTGAGTGCGGTCCGCGCTCTGCGAGGCCATCCGCACCTGGTAGCCGTCGGGGGTGAGGTAGGTGGTCGCGGTACGCATCCGAAGCCGCCCCGGACTGCCGTCGGGGTTGGTCCACGTCACCGACAGGCTGCGCAGCGAGAAATTTGCCCCCAGTGGCACGATCACGATGTGTGATTGCTCTCGATCCAGCGCATAGCCCTCAGGCTGCAGCGTGAAGCGTTCGGGATTTCGCGCCACCACGTCGGCCAGCGAGAACTCGCCGTCCAATCGGCCGGTGACGGTGTACTCCTGCCCGAGGTTGTAGCTGGGGAAGACCAGCGCACCACCGGAATGTTCCTCCTCGGCGTTGCCAAAGAGGTTCGCCGAGTAGGAGATCTGCGTCTTGATCTCTTTCTTGCAGTAGCCGAAATAGTTGTCGGCGATGACGGTCACGATGACGCCGCGCTCGTCGCGCGCACACACCTTGAAGGCCTTGCCGTCGTTGTACAGCTCGGACTCCTCCGACCAGCACATGCCGTCGCGGCGCTGACGGTCGGTGGCCTCACTCAGGTGCGGCAACCCCAGGCTGGCCTTGGTGACGCCGGTCAGATGCGGGGCCAGGATGATGGCGCCGGTGTGGCCGGTCCAGGTGTGGGGCGCCAGCGACGCGTCGTTCTCCGGCAGGTACGGATCACCGCCGTTGCCGAAGATGCCCTCCACGAAGTCGAGATTGGACACCAGGCCACCGGGGACGAAGAACCGGGTCTCCATGCGCTTCTCCGGCACCCAGCCGGGCACCGCTGGTGCCACCAGCGGCCGCAGTTGCAGGGAGACGAAACAGGCCGCCGGCTCGGCAGCGGTCGAGGTGTAGGGCAGCAGCAGGTCCGATTCGGGCGGTTGGAAGGCCAGCTCCAACAGCCGGGCGAAGGCTGCTTTGGGCACCGCTCGTTTGTCGTCAGGAATGGGCAGTCCGCCGGTGGCGATGTGGAAGACCCCGGCAGTGGTACGACGGTCGTTGGCGGGATTGTGCAGCACCCCGTTGACCAGCCGATAGCTGGACAGCCGCGGCGAGGTGAACTCGTCGGCGTCACGCGGTAGCGATAACGCCCGGGCCAGCCCAGGCTGGTCCAGTACGAAGGTGCGCTTGGGTAACTGCGGCGTGATCCCGGTGTCGGCGAGGTAGTCGTCCAGCCAGGTCTGGATTCGGTTGTCTGCAGCGCACAGCCGCTCGGCGAGCCGTCGACTGAGTTCCCGCTGCCGCGCCAGGAGTGGTGCGACCAGGCGTGCGGCGGCGGATTCGGCGGTCTCCGCCGGTACGGGCAGGCCGAGTTGTGCCAGGCGAAGGTTGATGGCTGCATGTTCGAACATCACGACAACATTCTGCGTGGTTGTGGACCCTATGCCGCTCGCGTCCCATCGGCAGACGCCGATTCGACGTTGTCAGCCGGTGGTGCGCTCGAAAGGGCTGAGTATCGTTGCTGCCATGACAGTCATCTGGACTGCGTTGCCGACGGTTCTGCTCGGGCTGCTGCTGTGCTTTGCCGGGCAGCGGGTCGCTCGGATCGGACTCGCCCTGCTCGGCGCAGTGATCGGCTACCTCCTCGGGCAGGCCGGTTATCAGGTCGTTGCCGGGGCCATCCCTGGTTTCCCGGCGCTGTGGCAATGGATCTTCGCCGTCGCAGGCCTGCTCGTGGTCGGCGCGCTCGCCTATGCCTTCTACATGGTGGGGGTGCTGGTCCTGATGGGATCGCTGGGTTGGCAACTCGGTTGGTGGTTCGGCGGCGTTGTCGAGTTCGACATCTTGTGGACCACGATCATGGCGGTGGCCGTGGCGGTGCTCGCCGCCGTGGCCGGGTTGGTGCTCAATGTGCCCCGGCTGTTGCTGGTCCTCGCCACAGCACTGGCTGGAGCCTTCCTCATCGTCGCATCGACGCCAGTGCTGCTGATGCCCTACGCCCAGACTGCCTGGATGACGTGGCTGAACTCCAACGCGACCCTGGTCGAAGTGGGGTTGGTCGTGCTGGGCGGGCTGGTTCAGTTCGGCGTCGGCGGCAAGGGCAACCTGCGCGCCTCCTACCAGTGACGGCGGATCTCGTCGGCCACGGCAGCAAAACGCTCGGCGTCCAATCGGGCCCCGATCCGGCGCACGGCCTGCGGATTCACCCGAATCACTCGATCCACCCGGGCCTCGCTCTCACGCCGCGAACTGTCCCAGTTCCCGCTCCCGATATCGACCCAGAAGCGGCCCGCGCGCGACTCCTGAGCGGCGTCGGCGTCGTGATCCTTGCTGGTCAGCGGTAGCGCGAGCAGCCAGCCGTCGTCGCGTCCCACGATCAGGACCGGACGGTCCTTTCCCTGGCTGTGATCCTCTTCAAAGGGCACCCAGGTCCACACCACTTCGCCCGGGTCGGCCACATTGTCAGGGCGGGGCTCGTAGCTGATATCGAAATATCCCTGATGGTCTCCCGGATAGCCTGAAGCGGCCCGCGGGCCACGTCGGGACGCCCGCTGCACGACTGCAGCAACCGCTCGTCGGATCGTTCGCCAAGACGTCGCGCTGTTCACGGCGATCAGGCTAGCCCGCAATGGCGTTGAAACCAGGACTCGCTAGGCTGTGGCTCGGACAGCGAGGAGAATTCAGTGCAGAACCCAGCCGGATCGACCAACCTTCCCCACCTCACCGACCCGCGGCATCCGGTGGCCCCGGACGCGATCGGGGGCCGGAATCGCTGAGGCACCGATGCGTAGTCCGAAGAGCACCTACCGGCTGCAGATCACCGAGGATTTCGACCTGGTCGCAGCGGCCCAGACCCTGAGCTATCTCCACGAACTCGGCGTCGACTGGGTGTATCTGTCTCCGCTGCTGGCCTCCGAATCCGGTAGCGACCACGGCTACGACGTGGCCGATCACAGCTCCATTGACGTCTCCCGGGGACGCGCCGCCGGTCTGTCCACGCTGGCCACGGAAGCACACCGCCTGGGCATGGGCGTTCTGGTCGATATCGTGCCCAACCATGTGGGCGTGGCCCGCCCCTGGGAAAACGACTGGTGGTGGCATGTGCTCACCCACGGCCAGGCGTCCAGCTATGCCGACGCCTTCGACATCGATTGGGAATTCGGCGGGGGCAAGCTGCGGCTGCCCGTAGTCGCCGACGATGACCTGCTTCCCGACGGGCGCATCGCCGGCCTGAACGTGCTCGGTGGTGAACTCCACTACCGCGGTCAGCGATTTCCGCTGGCCCCGGACACGGTGCGCAGTGCCGACGACGACCCGAACGAGGTGCATGCCCGCCAGCACTATGAGCTGATGAGCTGGCGCCGCGCCGACCGTGATCTCAACTACCGCAGGTTCTTCGCGGTGAACTCGCTGGTCGCGATCCGGGTGGAGGACCCGGAGTGGTTCACCCGTTCCCACGCCGAGATCCAACGGTGGTTCGACGAGGGACTGGTCGACGGCCTGCGCGTGGACCACCCCGACGGCTTGCGCGACCCCGGCAAGTACCTTGACGACCTGGCCCAGCTCACCGGTGGCGGCTACGTGCTGGTGGAGAAGATCCTGGCGCTGGACCGCGACGATGCCGGGCCGCTGGTGGTGGAGGATCTGCCGTCCGGGTGGGCGACGCAGGGCACCACCGGCTACGACGCGATGGCCTTGATCGACCGGGTCCTGGTCGACCCGGTCGGTGCCGCGCCGCTGAGCGCCCTCGAGAACCGGCTGCGGGAATGGCCAGTGGACTGGTCCCGGTTGGTGCACGACGGCAAGCTCGTGGTCGCGCACGGCATTCTGGCCTCCGAGATTCGACGCATTGCCCGCGAGGCGGTGGCCCTGCTTGATGCTGCGCCCGACCCGGGCCAGGTCGAAGACGCGATTGCCGAGATCATGGCCGACTTCGAGGTGTATCGGTCCTATCTGCCGCAGGGACGGGAGTATCTGGAACGCGCCTTCGGTTTCGCCTGGGAACGCCGACCCGACCTGGGGGCGGTGCTCAATCAGCTCTACCCGCTCCTCGCCGATGGCGCTGCTCCGGTCGCGCAGCGCTTCCAACAGACCTCCGGCATGGTGATGGCCAAAGGGGTCGAGGACGGCGCCTTCTACCGGGAGTCCCGACTCACCTCGCTCAACGAAGTCGGGGGAGACCCCAGCCTGTTCTCGATCTCCACCGAGGAGTTCCACGAGCAGATGCTGCTGCGCCAGGAACAATGGCCCACCGCGATGGTGGCCGGAACCACCCACGACACCAAACGCGGAGAAGGCACCCGAGCCCGGATCAGTGTGCTCGCCGAGATCCCGCAGCTGTGGGCCGAAGCGCTTGACGAGCTGTTGCGGCTGGTGCCGGTTCCCGACGCCGGACTGGCAAACCTCATCTGGCAAGCCATCATCGGCGTCTGGCCCGCTGACCGGGAACGGCTGCACAGCTACATCACCAAGGCCATGCGCGAGTCGGGGGAGCACACCTCGTGGACCGCCCCCAATGAGCCGTTCGAAGCCGCCATGCAGGCCTGCGCCGACGCAGCCTTCGATAGTCCCGAGGTGGTTGCGGTGCTGCAGCGGGTTCTCGACGCGGTCGTCGTGCCCGGCCGAAGCAATGCCCTGGCGGCCAAGCTGCTCACGCTCACCGTCCCCGGCGTCCCCGACATCTATCAGGGCAGTGAACTGTGGGAGCACAATCTGGTCGACCCGGACAATCGGCGCCCGGTCGACTTCGAGCTGCGTTCCACGGTGTTGTCCCGGGTGCGGTTGGGGAATCGCCCCGGCGTCGAGGCCGCCTTGGACGATCCCGGTGAAGTCAAACTCCTGGTCACCCATCAGGCGTTGACCTTGCGCCGTGACCATCCTGATTTCTTCAGTCGCTATCGACCCCTGCCCGCCACCGGGGCCGCCGCCGATCATGTGGTGGCCTTCAGCCGCGGGGGCGCCATCACGGTCGTGACCCGCCTTGCGGTCGGGCTGGCCCGCGACGGCGGCTGGCGCGACACCACGCTGCGATTGCCGGAAGGCCGTTGGCGGGATCTGATCTCGGGGCGGCTGGTTCCCACCGATGCCCAACGATCGGTGCCAGTCGGGCAGCTGTTGGACCGTTTCCCGGTGGCACTGCTGGTCCGCGAGCAGCGCCGCGCCGGTGAGCGGGGACGTTTCGATGTGTGGGCCCCGCTTCCGCAGCAGGTCCGGTTGCAGGTCGGTGACCGGGTGGTGCCGATGGAGCGCGGCGTGGACGGCTGGTGGACTCCCAGCGAGCCCGAACCACTGGGTCGCGTCGACTACGGCTATCTCATCGACGACGACCCGCAACCACGCCCGGATCCGCGCAGCCGGTGGCAACCGCATGGCGTGCACGGCCTGTCGCGCACCAGCGATGCGTCCGCCTTCGAGTGGCATGACAAAGACTGGCACGGACGCCCGCTGGCCGGCTCGGTGATCTACGAGTTGCATGTGGGCACCTTCACGCCGCAGGGCACCCTCGACGCGGCTGCAGAGCGACTGGAGCATCTGGCCGGCCTGGGCGTCGACTTCGTCGAGCTGATGCCGGTGGCCGCCTTCGAAGGCGATCGGGGCTGGGGTTATGACGGCGTCGCCTGGTTCGCCGTCCACGAGCCCTATGGCGGGCCGGACGCCTACCGCCGCTTCGTTGATGCGGCGCATGCCGCGGGCTTGGGTGTCATTCAGGACGTGGTCTACAACCATTTCGGACCGGTCGGGAACTATCTACCGAAGTTCGGGCCCTACCTCGCTGAGCACGACGGAGTCTGGGGTTCGGTCATCAATTTGGATGGTCCGGGCAGCACCGAAGTGCGTCGCTACATTTCCGACAATGTGCGCTACTGGTTCGTCGATATGCATGTCGATGCGCTGCGGCTGGATGCCGTGCATGCGCTGGTCGACGATTCGCCGACCCACCTGTTGGAGGAACTGGCGATGGTCACCGCCGATCTCACCGCGCATCTGCGTCGGCCGTTGACCCTGATCGCGGAATCCGACCAGAACGATTCGCGCATCATCACCTCCCGGCAGGCCGGTGGCTACGGGGTGGACGCTATCTGGAGTGATGACTTCCACCACGCTCTGCATTCGGCGCTCACCGGCGAGGGCGACGGGTACTATGCCGATTTCACCGAGCTGAGCGCTTTGGCGAAAGTCTGCGAGCGAGGCTTTTTCCACGACGGCACGTGGTCGAGCTTCCGGGGCCGGGTTCACGGCAGCGCCTTGGATGTCGGGCGGATGCCGGCCTGGCGGTTGGTGGTGTGTTCGCAGAACCACGATCAGGTCGGTAACCGGGCTCGCGGGGATCGTCCCGAGGAAGTTCTGGATATCGATCAGTTGGCCTGTGCTGCGCTGCTCACGTTGACCAGCGGGTTCACCCCGATGCTGTTCATGGGCCAGGAATGGGCGGCCAGCACACCCTTCCCGTTCTTCTCCAGCTACACCGAGCCGGACATGGGTGAGGCGGTTACCCAGGGACGGTTGGCGGAGTTCGCACGCATGGGGTGGGACACCGACCAGGTGCCCGATCCCCAGGATCCGACGACCTTCGAATCAGCCAAGCTGCGCTGGGACGAGCGGGACGCCGACGACCACGCCGTCATGATGGACGTCCACCGCCGCCTGATCGCCCTGCGCGGCCAATACTCCGAGCTGACCAATCCGGTGATGGCGCGTACCCGTTGCGAATTCGACGAAGCGGCCCGCTGGTTCTTGATGCGTCGCGGCGGCGTGGCGGTGGTGGTGAACTTCGCCGCGACGCCGGTCACCATCGATCTGGGCGGTCCGCATCTGCTGCGATGGGCGACGCCCTCGGGAGCTCAGGTGGACGGCAACCAGGTGCAGTTGCCAGGTCATGCCGGGGCCGTGCTGCTGCCGTTGCAGAGCTGAGTTCTCAGGGACGGTACTTGGGCAGCGGCCCGTACCACACCGCATCGAGCGGCGGCCGGAAAGCCGGGTCCGGGTGACGATGCCGCTGCCAGGCCTGGAAGAACACGGCGGCTGCCGGGAACCAGAGCAATCCCGCACCGATCAGGGCCAGGGGTATGGCAGCCCACCCGACCGGATTCAGCAACAGCACCAGCAGGCTGGTGGTGGCCGAGACGATCCCCGAGATCCTCGTCCAGGAATAGCCCCACCAGGCATAGAAGCCGGTGATCGAAGCCGCGGCGGACGCGATCAGGGTGGTGGCAGTGACAGCGGCGACCAGGCCCACCCGGGCCAGCGTCGAAGGCTCGGCGAATTGTGCGAACAGCCAGGCGGCGCTGTTGTAGCTTTCCACCGCGTTCCAGTAGGTCCACAGCAGAGCGGCGACCTGGACGGCGACCGCAAACAGACTGGTCGCCGTGGCGATGGTGATGATCCAGGGACGCTGCGGCTCACCGGTGCGGGGGTTCAGCGCTGCGGCGGTCTGTGGTTGCGTTTCGGGGAGCCAGGCCTCGATCGATCCCGGTGCGCTCGGCGCGGTCTCGGTCATCGGTGCAGATTCGACGGGCACCGTCGAAGGCTGCGGCTGGTCCATTGTTCCTCCGTGGCAGGTTCTGGTGCAGCCAGCCTACGTCACCAGGATTCGACCAGATACGCCTGCATGGCCGCGCCGGCGGCGGCGATGAGTTGGCGCTGACTCAGCGATGCCAGGTTCGGTGATTCCAGCAGATCGCGGGCGGTGGTCAGGCCCACGATCAACGAGAAGGCGAGCGCCGCGCGCTGCTTCGCGTCGTGGTGGCCGAGTTGGGTTGCGATCTTCGCGAAATACTCCGCAGCCAGGAATTGGCTGAAGGGCCGTTGCATCTCCGAACCGTTGACCGAGGCACGGAGCATGGCGATCAGTCGCGTCTTCACTTCCGGGGTCTCCCAGATCTGCAGGACCTCGGCTACGACGCGCTCGCCGATGGTGGCGCGATCGCCGGCCAGGGCGCGCGCGACCATCTCTTTCGGATCGGGCAGGTCGATATCCAAGACGGCTTCGGCGAAGAGATCGGATTTGCTGTCGAAATAGTGGTGGATCAGCGCCGGATCGACGCCGGCCTCGCGAGCCACTGATCGCAGGGAGACCTTTTCGTAGCCGTGTCGATAGAACATGGCTAGTGCGGCCTCACGAATCTCGCGGCGAGTGTCGGTGTTGCCGGGACGACGACCGCGCGGTCGAGTCGGGTTCACCGCCGTCCTCCTTCACTGGATCGGTAGGCTCTGGGCTATGGCTGTCTCGCGCTGGCGTTGCGTCATCTGGGATCTCGACGGAACGTTGGCTAATACGATTCCGCTCATTATCGCCTCATATGACCATGCTTTGTACACCGTTCTTGGCATTCATGCCGACCCCGTACAGGCCCAAGGCTGGATTGGGCAAACCCTCTGGGATACCTTCACCGAGCGTTATCCCGATCATGTCGATGCGCTGGTCGAGGCGTACGTGGATTTCAACCTCTCACAACTCGAGCGGCAGGTGCTGCGCTATGAGGGCATGGCCGAGCTGTTGGCCGACTTGGATTCCGCCGGCGTGCGCACCGGAGTCGCCACCTCCAAGCGGCGCCATTCAGCCGAACGCACGTTGGCGGCGGTCGACCTGGGCCACGCAGTGCCACTGGTGGTCGGCATGGAGGACACCACAGCGCACAAGCCGGATCCGGCGCCATTGCTGCTCGCCGTCGAGAAGCTCAACTCCAGCCGCAGCGATGCGGTCTACGTGGGCGACGCCGTCGTCGACGTTCGCGCCGCTCAGGCGGCCGGCCTGGACTCCATCGCGGTCACCTGGGGAGCTGGGATTCGCTCAGAACTGGCTGCCGCCGGGCCCACCGTGCTGGTGGACACGATGGCAGAGCTTCGGATCGCGTTGCTGGCGGACCGCTGAAACGCCTCCCTCACCGCGTAACCTCCGCGTTGGCTGCGCGTGCCTTTCCCTTTTCCGTTCGCTGAGCTTGTCGAAGGGGCCGGCTCGCCGCTGCCCCTTTCGACAGGATCAGGAAACGCCCGAACGTCGAAGCGCCCCCGTCCATGGCAGGACGGGGGCGCTTCGACGAATGCGGGTCAGCCCTTCATAGTGCCGGTCTCGAGGAACCGGGCATGCCAACTGAGCGCCTTATTCAGGTCGTGCGGGGTATGCGCACTGTTGGTCGCTTTCGCGGCCTGAGCGACGTACTCCTCCAACTGCGCCTTGTAGTCGGGGTGGGCGCAGTTGTCGATGACGACCTTGGCTCGCTTGGCCGGCGGCAGGCCGCGTAGATCGGCCAGGCCCTGCTCGGTGATGATCACCATGACATCGTGCTCGGTGTGGTCGTGATGGGAGACCATCGGCACGATCGCGGAGATGGCACCACCCTTGGCCGTGGACGGGGTGACGAAAGTGGAGATGAACGCGTTGCGCGTGAAGTCACCCGAGCCACCGATACCGTTCTGCATCTTGGAGCCCATGATGTGGGTGGAGTTCACATTGCCGTAGATGTCGGCCTCGATCAGTCCATTGGTGGAGATCACTCCGAGTCGACGGATCACCTCGGGGTTGTTCGAGATCTCCTGCGAGCGAAGGATGATCTTGTTGCGGTAGTGCGCCGCGTTGTCGTTCATCTTGGTGGCGTACTCCGGGCTCAGCGAGAAAGCCGTGGCCGAGGCGACGGTCATCTTGCCGGAGTCCAACAGGTCCACCATGCCGTCCTGGATCACCTCGGTGTAGGAGGTGATGTTCTCGAACGGGCCCTCCAGCAGGCCGGCGAGCACGGCGTTGGCGATGTTGCCCACGCCGGACTGCAACGGCAGCAGGTTCTTGGGCAGGCGCCCCTGCTTGACCTCGTTGGCGAGGAAGTCCAACAGGTGTCCGGCGATCAGCCGAGACTCGTCGTCCAGCGGCTTGAACGGGGTGTTGCGGTCCTCGGAGTCGGTCTCCACCACGGCGACGACCTTCGCCGGGTCGATCTTGATCGTGGTGCTGCCGATGCGGTCCCCGGCGGCCATGATCGGGATCGGGGTGCGGTTGGGCGGCAGCGCGCTGCCTTCGTAGACATCGTGCATGCCGGTGAGGTCGATGCTCTGCCAGGAGTTGACCTCCAGGATGACCTTGTCGGCGGCCTCCAGCCAGATGGTGTTGTTGCCCATCGACGAGGAGGGCACCAGTTCGCCGTCGGCGGTGATGGCGGTGACCTCGATCAGGGCGACGTCGAGCTTGCCCATGAACCCGGCCCACGCCTGCGGACCCGAGTGAGACAGGTGGACGTCCTGGTAGCCGGAAATGCCCTCGTTGATCTTGTTTCGCATGATCGGATCGGACTGGTACGGCATGCGGTAGCCGACGGCGTCGGCCTCGGCGAGCACGCCGTCCATTTCGGGTGCGGTGGAGGCTCCGGTGAGTACTCCGATCTTGAATTCCTCGCCGCGGGCATGGGCCTCTTTGGCGATGGCAGCGATGGCACCGGGTACCGCCTTCGGGTAGCCAGCCCCGGTGAAGCCGGAGAATCCGACGTTCATGCCGTTCTTGATGATTTTGGCTGCGTCTTCCGCGCTGCAGACCTTGCTGCGGAACTCCGCGCTCGCGATACGCGACATGTCACTCCTCGACGGTGGTTGGATCACGCACAGGCTACAGATTCTGAAGCCTGTGCGTGTCAAATGGCTAGCATTTGTCCGCGATTGTTCGCCCTGGTGAGTTTGTATTATCAAGGGGTGATGCACGGATTGTGGGCCGGGGCCGACCTCGAGGCCGCTTCGTCGCGACGTGGCAACGGGTGCCCGGCATCTGGCTCGGGCACCCGTGTGCAGTACTTCTGAATGGCATCCGCGGAACGGCTATCCACCTACCGACCATGGTGCCACCGCCCCACCGGTGTGGCGGGGCGAACGAGCGGGTAGCCTCATTGGGTGACACCCGGGCGGGTTCAGCCAAGCGCCGCCGTCGGACGCATCACCAGCCCGGTGCGCAGTTTCGGAGTGAAGAAGGTTGACTTCGGAGGCATCAAAAGGCCTTCTCGGGCGGTTCGCCGGATCTCCGCCAAGGACGTCGGCCGGATCAGCACCGCTGCTGCCACCGCCCCCGAAGTAACCAACTCCACGGTCTCGGTCAAGCCGTGCTGATAGCTGACCTGCGCCGACGAATCGGCCAAGGCATGCTCCAGATAGGCGCCGTCGAGCGCTCGGACATCGACGAAGGCGTCGGGCTTCGGGATGAGCCAGTGTGCCGAGCCGTCGGGGGCGAGTAGGACCAGGCGCCCCCGTTCCACCATCTCGGCGAGCGTTCCGGGGCTGGGCTCCGGTGCGGGTTCGATCTCGAAACAGGTGGCCAAATCGCGCTGAAGCCCCGCAAATTCTATGCCCGTATATACCCTGTGGATGGCCTCGATGCTGAGCTGATCCTCGATCAGTTCATTGATGAAAGCCAGCGTAAACTCAGCTGCGCCAGCTGTGTCCCCGGTGGCCGCGCGCACTTCATCTCGGTAGTTTCGTGAGATCGCGTAACGGTGATGGCCGTCGGCGATCAGGACGTCATCGGCGGCCAGGATCTCGGTGATGGCTGCGATCCGCGTCGGATCGGTGATCCGCTCCACGCGATGCACCACGCCGTCGACATCGAGTTCTCCGACCGCTTCGGCCGGGGCGGCCAGAGCCTCGGTGAGGCCAGCAGCCAGGGACAGACCCCAAACCGGCGAGGTGTTGGTAGCCGTGGCACGAGTCAGGTCCAGCCGGTCGGTGACCGCCTTGGGAGTGGTTCGCTCGTGGGGGAGCACTCCGCCGGCGTCGATGTCGACCACCTCGAGCCCGGTGAGCACTCCGCTGATCACCCGTTGTGCTCCGGTGGCGTCGGTGAATTGCATGCGGTAGATCGTCAGCGACGGCACCGGATCCATCACCAGCACCCCCTCGGCGAGCCATTCCTGCAGGGTTCGGGCAGCGCGCTGGTATCCCGCTTCCTCGGGGGTGGGCACATCGACGTGCACGATGTTGTGAACGTCACGAGCGGCCAACTGCGCGACGTCAGCCGCCGAAAGAACGTCATAGGGCGGTGCGATCACTGCAGTGAGGTCAGCGTTCGGGGCGTAGCGGATTGCGGCGAATGGTGCAGTCTTCGGCATGCACGAAACGGTAGCGGACTCCCGCTTCAGGCCTGGCGCACCTGATCACCGTGTTCCAGATACCAGGCGTAGGTCTGAGCCAGCCCGTCGGCCAGGCTGTAGCGCGGTTTCCATCCCAACCCGCGAAGCCGGGAGCTGTCCATGAGCTTGCGTGGCGTGCCGTCGGGTTTGGTCGGATCCTGAACGATGCGTCCGCGGTAGCCGACGACGTCGGCAATGGTGCGCGCCAGTTCGGCGATGCTGATTTCCACGCCGCTTCCCACGTTCACATGGGAGAGGCGTTCGGTGGCCGGCGTCCAGTACTGCTCGGCGGGCAGGCCGGCCACGAACACTGCTGCGGTTGCCATGTCGTCGACGTGCAAGAACTCGCGCAGCGGAGTCCCGGTTCCCCACACCACGACTTCGGGGGTGCCGTTGACGGACGCCTCGTGGAAGCGACGCAGCATGGCCGGCAGTACGTGGGAGTTGGTCGGGTGGAAGTTGTCGCCGGTGCCGTACAGATTGGTGGGCATGACGGAGCGATAGTCACGTCCGTATTGGCGGTGATAGCTCTCGCACAGCTTGATGCCGGCGATCTTCGCGATGGCGTACGGCTCGTTGGTCAGCTCCAGCGGCCCGGTGAGCAGCGAGTCTTCGCGCATCGGTTGCTCGGCGAGCCGCGGATAGATGCATGACGATCCCAGGAACATCAGCCTGTCGACGTCGTTGGCGTGGGCCGCGGCGATGACATTGGCCTCGATCATCAGGTTGTCGTAGAGGAAATCCGCCGGATAGGTGTCGTTGGCATGGATACCGCCGACCTTGGCCGCGGCGAGATACACCTCGTCGAGGTGCTGATCGGCGAAGAATGCCCGCACTGCCGCTTGGTCGATCAGGTCCAGTTCGGCGTGGCCGGCGGTAACCACCTCGATCTCAGGATCGGACGCCAACGCCCGCACGATCGCCGAGCCCACCATGCCGCGGTGGCCGGCGACGAAGATGCGCCGACTCACTGCGCCGCCTGCGGGGGAACCTCGTAGCCGTTGAGTTTGAGGAAGGCCAACCGCCGCGCCTCAGCCAAGTCAGAGGTCGCCATCTCCTCGATCAGTTCGGTGATTCCGATCTGAGGGGTCCAGTCCAGTTGGACCCGCGCCTTGGCTGCGTCGCCCAACAGGGTCTCGACCTCGGCGGGGCGGAAGTAGCGCGGGTCTACCCGGGCCACCACGGCTCCAGGGCTCAGATCGGTCTCCACTCCGTCGTCGAGGGTGTCCAGGATGGCGATCTCTTCCACCCCGGAACCTTCGAAGCGCAGGTGCATGCCGAGCGCCCTCGCGGTGCTCGCCACGAACTGACGAACCGAGTACTGCTCGCCGGTGGCGATCACATAGTCCTGGGGTTGATCCTGCTGCAGCATCAGCCACTGGAGGCGCACGTAGTCCTTGGCGTGTCCCCAGTCGCGCAATGCGTTGAGGTTGCCCAGGTACAGGCAGTCATCCAGCCCGGTGAGCACCCGCGCCAGTCCGCGGGTGATCTTCCTGGTCACGAAGGTTTCGCCTCGCCGGGGAGATTCGTGGTTGAACAGGATGCCGTTGCAGGCGTACACCCCGTAGGCCTCGCGGTAGTTCACTGTGATCCAGTAGGCGTACAGCTTGGCTACCGCATATGGCGAGCGGGGGTGGAACGGTGTGGTCTCGGTTTGTGGCACCTGCTGGACCAGCCCGTACAACTCGGAGGTGGATGCCTGGTAGAACCGCACACTGTCAGTGAGCCCGAGCAGGCGGATCGACTCCAGGATCCGCAGCGCACCCAGTGCATCCACATCGGCGGTGTATTCGGGTGCCTCGAAGCTCACCGCGACGTGGGATTGGGCCCCCAGGTTGTAGATCTCGTCGGGGCGCACGTCACCGATGATCCGGGTGAGGCTGGTGGAGTCGGTCAGATCCCCGTAGTGCAGGAACATCTGGACGTTCGATTGGTGCGGATCCTGATAGATGTGGTCGATCCGCTGCGTGTTGAGCTGGGATGAACGGCGTTTGATGCCGTGGACCTCGTAGCCCTTCTGCACCAGGAACTCTGCCAAGTAGGAGCCGTCCTGCCCGGTGATTCCGGTGATCAAGGCACGCTTTGCCATTGTTGTCCCTTCTTACCCAGGCCACGCTGGTTTCAGCCTAGTGGCCGGCTGCAGGTTCACGAGCGGATGGAGATCAGTATTGTCTGCAACTCGGTGATGACCGTGGCGAGCAGCCCCTTGAATGGCCAGCCGGGGGTGGTGGCACCGGTGGGAGCTGCGTGGGGAATGGCCCAGAGGCTGACGAATAGGCCCACCGATAGCGGATTCCACAGCCGGGATTCGATCAGGTCGCGATGGCTGACCGCGATGCAGATTGACAGTTCGATGATCAGAATGTGCAGCCAGCGCCCGTAGTCGATGCCGAGTACAAACAGCGGTGCGATCCCGATCGCCGCGGCCAGCGCCCAAGCCCAGTATCGACGCAGCCACGGACTGAGTGCGATCGGGAGCACCGCCAAGGCCGCCATGACCAGATACCCGCTGTAGGTGGGGGCGTCTTTGGCGACCAGGTCCAGACTGTCCTGCAGGCTGCGACCCATCCACGCCACGGCCCCGGTGCACAAGTTCTGGCCTAGCCCCTGCTCGATGATCTTCGTGCACAACTGGGTGGAGGTCGCGGCCGTGCCGTGCCACACCGTGGAGGCTGCCAGGGCTAGGGTTCCGACGCCGGCGAAGGCAGCGGCGAAGCTGCGGCGCAGTGGCATCGTGGGTTCGGTCAACAGCAGGAAGCCAACTGTGGGCAGCAACAAAGCCACCGACTCCCAGGAGAAGACTCCGAGGGTCCACACCAACAATGCCGCCGCCAGGAGGGCGATGCGCCAGCCTCGAGCCAATCCTCGACGCGCCACGGCGATGAGCACCAGCGCCACGAAGCCCAGAATCTCCTTGCGGAACCCGCCCAGCGGATCCCAACCGATGAACGGCAACGCGGCCGGCGACGCGACCAGGGCGATGGCCGACCAGGAGAAGTCGGTTCGGAACAGGTAGTTGATGAAGAAGGCGAAGATGGGAACGTAGCAAGCCACTTGGATCGTGAACAGCAACCACAGGGTGGCCGGCCCCGAGGGGGCGACGGTGAACAGCAACTCGCCGAACAGTCCGCGGCGGATGAACTCCCCGGGGTAGGCGATCAGCCAGTCGGCGGTCTGATGGTCGTTTCCACCGCCGGCTATGACACCTGCATAGGTGCTGATGGCCAGATAGGCGCTGATGCCGAGGACGGCGAAAGCCGTGATGAGACGAGGCCACGGCAGCCTTCGGGTTGCCGTCATCGGACGGTGGAACTCAGCATGATGTCACACGGTACCGGAACAGGCTCGGTGGCGTCGGTCGGGGGATCGGGACCGACGCCACCGAGGCATTTGGGGGAGTGGGTCAGTAGGCGCCGCTGGGCGCCACGACCGCGCGAGCTGTCTTTCCCAGGATCATCAGATCCTGAACCATAGACCAGTTGTCGACGTAGTAGTTGTCCAGTCGCACCGTGTCTTCCCAAGAAAGATCGGAACGGCCGGATACCTGCCATAGACCGGTCAGTCCGGGGCGGACATCGAGACGACGGCGGGCGTCCTTGTCGTAGTGGGCGACCTCGCTGGCCAAGGCCGGCCGGGGACCAACCAGGCTCATGTTGCCGACCAGCGCATTCCAGAACTGGGGCAGCTCATCGATAGAGAAGCGGCGGATGAACCGACCCACTCGCGTGATGCGGGGGTCATGGGTCATCTTGAACAACGGGCCAGCGCCTTCATTCAGATGCGCCAGTTCGGCGAGGCGAGCTTCGGCGTCCACCGCCATGCTGCGGAACTTCAGGCATTCGAACTCTTCACCCTTCAGGCCGACGCGGCGCTGCCGGAAGAACACCGGACCGCCGTCCTCGAGCTTGATGGCCAGCGCCACGATCGCCATCACCGGCGCGGACGCGATCAGCAGCATGGTGGAGCCGATGACGTCGAAAGTGCGCTTCACCCAACGTCCCGAAGCCAGCGCCTGGGGCCGCTCAACGTCGACCAGCGGCAGACCGGCCACCGGACGCACCTCGAGGCGATTGGCGCTGGTATCGGTGATGGCCGGCACCACGATCATCTGGATGTCGTGCTCCTCGAGTTCCCACGCCATGTGGCGGAACTCCGAAGCCGCGTTGAATGAGCCTTCGGCGAAGAAGACGGCTTCGGCTTCGTGCTCTTCGATGATCGAAACCGCTTCGGACATGTTGCCCAGCACCGGCAGGCCACCGGGAGTGTAGGCAACCTTGTCGCTGGTGATGGCACCGATGACGCGGTAGCCCAACCAGGATTCCCGACGCAGCACCTGAGCGATGGCGTCGACGTGACCGCTGTCACCGGCGACGACCAGCGGTGTGGTCAGCGCGCCTCGGGCGTGGATGGCCCCCATCGCCTTGCGGCGGGCGTAGCGGGCCAGCAGCAGCGCGAAGGACCCGAAGGTGAACATGAGCACGAAGGCGGCACGAGGAAAGTCGTACTTCATCAGGTAGGCGGTGATGCCGAGCAGCGCCGAAGTGGCGGCGGTGGCCATCAGCACGCGCTTGTATTCCATGGCCCCGGCACGGAGATGACGCAGCGAATCGGCACCGAAGATGCGCAGCATCACCAACCAGCCGACCACGATGAACGGGCCGGATGCCTGCATGATGAGCAAGGTGTCGTCCTGGCCGGGAAACGGCAGCAGGCCTCGTGCCATGACCGCGACGATCAGAGCAAGACTGATCATCAGGGCGTCGCCCACATACAGGGCGGTGAGTTGAACGCGCTTCGAGAGCACGGTGACGGGCACGCGTGAAGTCGATGCTGCTTGTGCAACAGCATCCAATTGCGCAGAAACTGTGGTCATGATCCCCCCCGGTTCAGACCCATCCAGCCAATCCCCCGAGAGGCTGAACAGTGCACCCCTTCCCCCGAACGGGTGACACTGGCAGATAGTGTGGCGGCTGAGCGACGATGTTGCAAGTGCGCTACTCGCTCAGGAATGCCTGAGACGACCCCGTCAGGGTGGATTAGTTTGGTTCGGGTCGTAATACTGAGTACATCAGCGCACCGGCACGGCTGGCTTTCGGGGGGAAGCGGTTGTACGGTTCGGGCAGCCAGATGTCATTCAGTTGGTCCCGGGAAACGGGATAGTCGCTTCAGGGCGAACTCGGGATCCGCTGATCGGGGGGCATCGTTGGTTCTGACCGGGTCGAAGAACATCGTCGGAGACGCTGGTGCGGAGGGGTATCGCGAGACGGTGCCCCTCCGTTTTTACGTTCAGCGACGGTCAGCGACCGCTGCGCGCGGGTGAGCTCGCCGCGATGAGCGCCTGCCCCAACTCGACGGTGGCCCGCTGGGGTGACAACACTCGGCGACGGTATTCCTGGCCGGCGGCACCGAGCTGCGCCATCTGTTGCGGATCCTCGGACAGGGCCTCGGCAGCGGCCAGCAGCGAGGCTGGATCATCGGGATCAACCCGGATGCCCGCGGCCGCCGCAGCGATCTCATCGGCCGTGACGCTGTCGGCATCCACCGCAGCCAGGACGGGCCGTCCGGAATGGAAATAGGACGTGAGCTTGCTGGGAACCGACATTTCGGTCATTCCGGGAAGCTCATTCACCAGCAGAATGTCGGCACTGGCTAGTGTGTCGGCGAATTCCGCGGAATCCACCGGGTCGAGGAACTGCAGATTCGGATTAGCTCCCATGGCCTGCAACGCCGAACGTCGATGCCCGTCGCCCATGAGCACAAAGCGCACGCGTGATCCGGATTGTGCCGCCACCTGCGAGGCGTTGACGACATTCTCCAAGTTCTGCTTGGCACCCATGTTGCCGGCGTGCAGCACGATGACGTCCTGCGGTGCCCAACCCAGTCGAGTCCGCAGAGCTTCGTCGCGACGCCCGGGGTCGGTGAGGTGGGTCCAGTTGCGAACCACCCGCACCCGAGCAGGATCAACACCGAGTTCGCTGGTCACGAAGGCCTTGAAGCGGTCGTGAATCACCACGACCTGATCAGCGTGGCGCAGGGTCGCCGATTCGATGCGACCAATGAGGCCGGCGATTCGGGACGCCGCGCCGGTCTGGCTGGCGCTGAGGGTGTAGATGTCCTGAACCCACACCACGCTGGGACGGCGGGTCAGCGCGGCGCGCGCGATGATCAATGCGGTACTGAGCAGCGCCGGGGTGACTGCGAGCACCACGTCGGCGCCGAACCACGAGTTCGCGGCCGCCCGCAGCCCGAATCCCACCTCCATGAGCGAACGGCCGATGACGCCGCCGTCCCGGGGTACGGGGTGGCGAAGGCGCTGCACCTTGATGTCGTTGACGAGTTCACGTCGGCTGAGCCCGGTGTAGCCGTCGGCGATCTGCCATTGCGGATAGTGCGGGTAGCCGGTGACCACAGTGATGTCGTGCCCCTGTTCGGCCAAGCCCGCAGCGGCCCCCGCAGTGTAGGGGGCTATTCCGGTGGTCTCGGGCAGATAGTTGATTCCGAGGAGGGTGATGCGCACGGGTCAGGAACGGTTTCTGGAGAGATCCTTCAGCCCGGTGATCAGTTCTGCCAGCAGGCTGATGGCCGGGTCGATGGCGGCGAAGGTCGCCGGGAACAGGCGGCGATGCGAATTCACCGGATCCACGATGTCGTCGTCATCCTGGCTGCCGGCCGACAGGCCGCGGTTGCGATTGGCCAGCTGAGCCAGAGCCTCCAGCGGACCGCTCGTGGCCACCCGGATCTCGCCGACCGGGTCGAGTTGGATCAAGCGAACGAACTGGCGCAGGGTGAAGGTCACATTGCGGCGTTCCGGGGCCAGGCGGGCGACCAGTCGGCGGTGGTCCCGGGTGGCGGTGAGGACCAGGCCGGCTTGCTGCACCAGTTGCGAACTGAGCTGCGTGGTGGTGAATCCGCTGGCGTCGATGCCTCGATTGTCGAGTTCCTCGGCCACCACGGGATGCACCCCCGAATGAGCCAGCGCATAGGTGCCCGCTGAGTGCACCGGCAGTGCAGCGGCGGAGGTATCGGCCAAGCGCTGCGCCAGCGTCAGCTCCATGAAGGGGGAGCGCGCGATGTTGCCGGTACACACGAACAGGATGCTGCGGCTCTCGCTGCGGGACGGGGTCACTGGTTCACCGCTTTCTTCAGAGCTTTGGTGATGGTGTCGGACAGTACCTGGTAGCCCTTGCTCGTGGGGGTGATGCCATCGGCGCTGAGTAGGTTCGGCTGACCTTCGAACGGAGATCCGATGTCGACATAGGTCACTCCGGTCAGAGCCGCTGCGGCCTTCACCTGTGCCGCGGTTGTCGCCATGGTGTTGGTCCCCATGAACGGCGACAACACCAGGATCTTGGCGTTGGGCAGGCTCGCTCGCAGACGGCGGAACAACGTTTTGGCTGCGTTGCCGACGTCCTTGTTCTGATCATTGACACCACCGGAGATCACGATGATGTCGGGATTCTGTCCTACGGCAGCGTCCACCATTTCGACGAAGGTCGGGCAGTAGTCGACCCCACAGTCGGACTTGCCTGAGGATGTTTGGTAGCCGGTGCCACCACGTCCGAGGTTGATCGGCTCCCAACCCAGGTTCTCGGCGGTCTGGGTGACCCAGGAACCGTCAGCGGTTCCTTGTACCAGAGAATCCCCGATGAACACCGCCCGTGGAGATTGGGTGGCTGCCGGTGTCGAGGCCGCCGCCATTGGCGTGGTGCCCGCACTAGCGATGGCCTCACCCGGACGGGTCGCCATCACCACAGCGATGGTCGCGACCACTGCGGTGGCCACCACAGCGGCGGCGACCTTGATCACCGGACGCCACCCCTTCGGCAGCAGATCGGCCAGAGTTCCCGGTCGGTTGCGGTCGGCATAGGTGTAGGCATAGGGGCGTGCGGCGTCGTCCTTGGCGAGGTTCATCAAGGTGCCGCGGATCGGCACATCCGCGACGCTCAGCGCGCCGATCGCCTGGCGAAGCTCAGAGGTACGCAGCTTGCCGCTGCCCACGACCAGCACCACGCCGCCGAACTGCCGCCCGATGATGGCCGCGTCGGTCACCGCGGTCAGCGGTGGGGTGTCGATGATCGTGACGTCGAATCGATCAGCGATGCTGCGCAGTGCTTCGCGGCCACGGGTGGAGCCGAGAAGTTCGCTGGCATTCGGCGGCACCGTGCCGACCAGGATCACCTGGAGGTTGTCAGGCCCCCACGGTTGCACGACATCTTCGATCTTGCTCTGACCGACCACGATGTCGCTGAGTCCCGGGCCCCCGGTGAGGTCCAGCAGTCCTTCGAGTCGGGGTCGGCGCAGATCGGCTTCCACCAGACAGGTGCTCAAACCTTCGGCAGCGAAGGCGGCGGCGAGGTTGGCCGCCGTGGTGCTCTTGCCTTCACCGCTGACTGAGGAGGTGACCACGAATGTGCGTTTGCCCTCCCCGGGCAGATACTTCAGCGCGGTGCGGGCGTGACGGACGCTTTCTGCGCGCAACGACAGGGGCAAGGCTGTTACCGCGATCGGATGGCGGGCCAGTTTGCGATCCCGGGGCAGGCTGGCCAGCACCACGCTTCCGGTGAGGCTCTCGATCTGCTCACTGGAATCGACCCGGGCCACCACGAGTTCTACGACGACCAGATAGCCGATGGCCAGCACCAGTCCGCCCAACATGCCCAACATCGCGTACAGCGGAATGTTGGGCGAGGAGGGCTTGTCCGGCACGATCGCGGCTTCGATCAGTTGCGCTCGCACGGGGGCGCCCTTGACGTCGCTCACCTTGGGACTGAGGTCTGAGACAGCGATAGAGAGCTGATTCGCGATGGCGTTGGCCAGGGCGGCCGCCATCTCAGGGTCTTTGTCGGTGACATCGATGGTGATCAAGGAAGTGTTCAACGGCACCGACACGTCGATGTTCTTGCGCAGGTCTTCCAAGGTGGTGTCGAGGTTGAACTGGGTGATGACTGGGCCGAGCACGATTTCTTTGGGAACGACCGCGGCGAAGTTGCGTGCTTGATCCTGGGAGAACGTGCCTCCCTGAGCCAGGTCGCCGGTGGTCTGGCCGCTGGTCACCGTGACGAAGACGTCGGCGGTCGCCGTGTATTTGGGCTTCTGAATGGCGGCGACGGTGAGCGCCAACGAAGTTCCCAGTAGTCCTGCGAGTACGATGAGCAGCCATCTGCTGCGAAGCATGCGCAGTACTTCTTGGCTCCCCATATATCCCCCTGTGGTCGGACCCTAACCCCCAAGAATAGCGGTAGGCTTACCGGACCGTTGATTCCAGTGAGGGAGGCTGGGCTTGACCCGAGTCATGGCGCCTCCAGTGACCCATCCGCGGGCCATCTCCGGTGGCTGGGTCATCGGGATGGCGGTTTCCATCGCGGTCCTTGCCATCGGCATCCCCGGGGCGTTGATCTTCACCGTTGACGATGTTGGGCGTAGCCAGGGCTGGATCATCACCACCGTGATTGGTGTCTGGAGCGGCATTCGGATCTCCGTGCGCTGGGTGCGCGGGATCCCGCGACTGTTTGATTTCTTCTTTTGGGTATTCACCTATATTTTCATCGGAATTGCGGCTACCGCCTCGATGCGCGCCGGCGATATTCCGTGGACCACGGCTTCGATCAACCCCGACCTGGACGTTCCGACGGCGCTGATCACCCTGGGTGGTGTGATCGCCTACGAGGTGGGCGCCTTCATGCGGTGGGCGAGCGCCCGCAAGCGTCCGGTCAGCGAACTGCCGGAGGTCGGAATCAGCGTGGGCCGGGCGTTGCTGCTTTACCTGATGGGGCTCGCGGCCGTGGGGTACTACGTCTCGAAAATGGGACTGTCGGCGATCTTTTCCAGCAGAACCAATTCGGCGATCATGCAGTCCTACATCTGGGGAGACTCCTCCACCTTGGCGATCATCTACGCCATGGCGATCTATCCGCTGCTGGTCGCCGTGGGCGCCTTCGCTCAGCATTGGCGATCGCTGCAACCTGGCGAATCCGGACGCCTCGGCTATCCGCTGCTGATTGCGGCCGGCTTCGTGGGCCTGATGCTCGTCGCCAACCCGCTCACCTCGGCGCGCTACACCGCGGGGACGGTGGCGTTCGCCCTGGTGATGTTCCTCGGCGCCGCTGCCACCGCGAACCGCGCCCGGTTGACGATGCTGGGAACGATCTTCGCTTTCCTGTTCGTCTTTCCGATCCTGAACGTGTTCCGCAACGCCGGAACGCAGTTGCAGGACCGCCAGAGCTTCTTCAGTGAGTACATCGGCAACGCCGACTACGACGCCTTCTTCCAGATCGCCAATGCCTACTCCTATGTCGTCGATGGCCTGGTCGTGCCGGGGCGTCAGTTCCTGGGCAGCCTGCTGTTCTGGGTGCCCCGGTCGGTGTGGCCGGACAAACCTGAAGACACCGGCATCATGCTCGCGGACTATCGCGGCTACTCCTTCACCAACCTGTCCGCTCCGGTGTGGTCGGAGCTGTTGGTCAACGGGGGTGTGATCGCGGTCGTCGTCGGCTTCATCATCATCGGCTTCGCCCTGCGGGTGCTGGATGATCGCATGGTGCCGGCCTATTCGCAGGCTGGCTGGTGGGGAGTGGCCGGCGCGATCCTGCCGGTCTACAGCCTGATCCTGTGGCGGGGTTCCCTGCTGCAGGCCACCGGTGCTCTGGTCGTGATGATGGTGGGACTGATCTGGATCAGGAAGAAATCGCCGCCGAGTAGCGCGCTGACAACTCTGTCGCGATAGCCGCCATGCTCAGTTCGGTTCGGACGGCCTGCTGGCCGCGCCGTCCCATGGCGACTGCTTCGATCGGATCCTGCAGCAGTGCTGCGATGGCCTCGGCCAATCCGGCCACGCTGAGGTCGCTGACCCGACCGGCGTCGTGCTCGGTGACGAAATCGGCCAGACCGCAGCTGTGGGTGACCACGACGGGTCGGGCCACGCTCAGCGCCTCGACCACCGTCATTCCGTAGGGCTCGTCGACGCTGGGCAACACGTAGATCGAGGCCTTGCGCATCCGGTCCAAGGTCGCTTCCGGAGCCAGTGCACCCTCCCAGGTCACCGGCACGCCTGCGGCGCGGGCGCGATCGATCGCTGCGGACACGGCTGAGCCTTCGCCTTCATCGGGCCCGACCACCGTGAAATGCGCCTCGGGGAAGCGGCTCCCCAGGAGCTCGGCTGCTTCCACGAAGGTGACCGGACGCTTGCGGGGCGCCAACCGTGCCAGGAACAGCACCTCGGGGGAGCCGGGTTCAGCGGGTCGATCCTCAGCGAACGGGACTCCGTTGGCCAGGGGCAGCAGATTGAGGTCGCCGGCCACCTGTCGAAGATGGTCGCGCTCCATCTTGGTGAGATAGAACACCGCCTGTGCGGCGCGCAGCACCGGGCGGGTGAGTTGGGCGTCCAGCGGGATTGCCAGTGGATTGCTGGAGGGGTCGATCATCCCGTGGGGTTGGACGAACAGCGGGATCTTCGCCTGCACCAGAGCGCGCGCGGCAGGCAAGGTGATCAGATCGCGGGCGATATGGATGTGGGCCACGTCGTAGGCGCGGGCAGCCTTGCGCACCCATCGCTGCAGCCCGGGGCTGGCCAGTCCTGCGAACCCGGTGCCCGGAACGACGGTGCGGGCAGGGAACAGCTGTGCGGGTACCCCTTGAATGGTGTCGGGAATGGTCGGGTAGCCGCGCACGCCGGCCGCCAGCGTGACTCGGTGTCCCTGCTCGATGAGTGCTTGGGCTTGGTTTGCCGCCACCCGCAGTGGTCCGCCGTAGGCACCGTCAGGACTCACCAGGCTGACGACCGACAGGATGCGCATCTAGCCGTGTGCCTTGGGATTCGCCGTCTTGGCGACCGGAGCCAGGACCACTTCGCCGTCGGCCACGTCGGCCACCACCAGGGCGTTGGCGCCGACGGTGGCATTGTCCCCGATGGTCACACCGCGCAGCACCGTGGCCCGGGCCGCCACCCAGGAGCCATCACCGATCGTGATGGGAGCGTTGTCGAACTCGAAGGTGGGTGAGCGATGGTCGTGGCTCCCGGTACACAGGAACACATCCTGGGAAACGCAGGTGTTGGCCCCGATCCGCACCGGTTCCAGGTTCAAGATCCAGGTGCCTTCGCCGATCCAGGAGTTCTCGCCGACGCTCAGCTTCCAGGGCCAGTGGATTCGCACCCGGTGCCGGATCAGTACTCCCGGTGCCAGGTCGGCGCCGAAGGCGCGCAGCACGCGAGCCCGAGTCTGAGGCGGACACCACCAATGGGAAAGGAAGATCCCCGAGCAGAGCAGCCACAGCACTTGCTTCGCCGCCGAGCCACCTCGGTCGTAGCCGGCGCCGGTGAAGCCAGAAAGATCGAACCGTGCCTTCATGTCGCGATTGTACGGGTAGCTACGCGCAGCCGGGGCTCAAAGGGTGGTGTGGCAGAATCGGCGCCGGGACCGGCCCGCCGCCAGATAGGCCGTGACTAGGAGAGGACGCCGGGATGCGAGCACTGTCCGGCCTGAACAAGCTGGTCGGGTTCGGGCTGTCGATGGCGTTGTTGGCGATTGCTGCCCTGGTGGCGATCCCAGCGATGATCCGTTCCAGCGGCGAAAACGCCTGGGGTGCTATTGCACTGGGTCAGAATCTCGGTGCCTTCGGCGCAATGTTGATCGCCTACGGGTGGGGGATCTTCGGCCCCGCTGAGATCGCCCAAGGAGATCAGGCGAGTCGCACCGTGGAGTATCTGGCCTCGATCAAAGTAAGACTGATCCTGCTGGTTCCCACGCTGGTGGTCGTGGTGGTGCCCTCGCTGTTGCTGTCGCCGCTGCGTCCAGATCTCGCGGCGGTGGGTGCGGTCGTCGCGGCGCTGACCGGCCTGACTGCGACCTGGTTCTTCGTGGGCTTGGCGCGCCCCTACGCGCTCATGGCCCTCGAGACGGTGCCTCGGGTGGCGTTCACCGTTGTCGGGATCGTCGAGATGGAACGTGGCGCCGATGCCTTGTACGGCCTGATCTGGCAGGGAGTGGGCCTGCTGGCGGCTTTCGTGGCGTCGTTGCTGTGGATCCTCCGCTACCTTCGGTACCGACCCGGAATGGCGGCGCAGTTGCCTGGCACGCTCCCGCTGTTGAAGCGCTATGGCGGTGGCGTCGCCTCCAGCCTCGGTAGTCAGCTTTACACCGTCTTGCCCCTGGTGATCGTGACTACGGTGGCACCGCTGGCGCAGCCGATGTTCGCCTTGATCGACAAGCTCTACCGGCAGGTACTGGTGGCCTTGTTGCCGATCGTTTCGGTGTTGCAGGGGTGGGTGCCTCGCGGTGAGGATCCGGCCCAGCGGGTCCGCACCATGATGTGGTGGACCCTCGGGATGTGCGCCACGATCGGTGTCGGCACCGTGCTGGTGGGTCCGTGGATTCTGCATTTCCTGGGTGCCGGCGCCCTGACTCCCACGGCGATCGAGATCGCGTTGTTGGCCGTGCTGCTCGCCGTCACCTTCTTCGTGTCGGTGCTCGGCCATGCTGTGCTGGGAACCTACCGAGAGTTGCGGGCGCTGGCGCGCTCGACCACCATCGGCACTCTGATCGGGATGCCGTTGGTGGCAGTGGGTGTGTGGTTCTTCGGCGTTCCCGGTGCGCTGCTGGGAATGCTGATCGGAATGACGGTGCGATTGTCGATCAAGCTCGCGGTCACTCGACGGTGTCTCCGATCCGGGCCACCGCCGGCGCCGCGCGCTGCCGCTGAAACCGATGTGATCCTGGACTGATTCGGCCCGAACAAGCAGCAGGCCCGGGCAACGACTCTCGTCGAAGCCCGGGCGCGCTATCCCCCTGATCCCCCGGCTAGCGGTCTCGACTCGTGACGGCGTGGTAGGACAAGTCCTGCTGCGCTGTTGTCGCGAAACTGACCGCGTCTTTGGTGGTGACTCCCGTCACCGTCGATCCGGCACGTTTCACCGTGGCGGTGAAGGTGCCCTCGGCGAGGCTGTATGACTGTGAGTACTTGCCGGCCGGTGCCTGGTAGCTGTAGGTCTTGCCACCGATGGTGACAGTCACACTGGCAGCGCTGGTCAGCAAAGTGACGACTTCGACCTTGTTGCTCGGTGAGGTGGAGCCGCCGCGCAGCCGCATAGTGCTGGAATAGCTGACCGGGGTGGAGGTCTTCTGGATCCGGTGGGAAATGATGACCTCATCGACGTTCACCCGGTAGGAACCGGTCTTGAACTTGGTCAGGTAGTACTGGTTCAGGTCGAGGAATGCCCAACCGTGATCGCTGGACGGCGCGAAGCTGGTCGACTCCGAATAGTCGTTCCAGGTGGGCAGCAGCACCAGATCGGCTTTCTGACTGATGGCTCGGTTCCACGTGGCCGCCAAGGTGGCGGTGTTACTGGCCTCGTCATAGATCTGCTGGTTGGGGCGGACATCCTGTACCGAAACCGGTTCCATCCACAGTTTGCCGAGCGCGTGAGCCTTGGCAGCCCAGTTGGTCCAGCTGGCAGCTGCAGCGGTGTTGCGGATTCCCCAGTTCCCGAAGCCGCCGCTGACGCTGGCGTAGGACGACATCTTCGAGGCGTCGAGGAACACCGGCAACAGCGTCGCCGAGACGCCGTAGCTCGACTTCATCTTGCTCAAAGCGGTGCGGTACCACTCCGGGCTCTTGGCCTCGGCGTTGAACGGCGACACGATCACCCGTCCGCCCACGCGGTAGGTGGCGGAGTACTTGGCGAGCCGGGCCATGGCACTGGCGAAGGTGCCACTGGAGATACTGCCCATCGCCCACATGTCGGGCTGCAGCATGATCGAGAAGTTCCCCTCGGCGGCCGCAGCCCGCAGCAACTTTTCAATCAAGTACCAGTTCCGATCGCTGGTATTGGTGGTGAGGATGTCGACGGCGAAGCCGTCCAAGCCGGCGGCTTTCGCCTCGCGCACCTCGGTGCGCATGTCGGCGAGCTGGTAGTCGCCCGAAATCGAGGAACGCCCCAGCGGACGGTCGCGGAGCAGCCCGCCGCACCAGGCGAACTTGCTGCCCTCACCGGTCGGACGCAGGTACTGGGTTGCGTAGTAGTCGCGGCTGGGGCTGGCGTTGTCCAAAGAAACTGGGTACGGCGGGAAGTAGTGGGCGAACACCGGCTTGTTGGTGATGGACAGCTTCGTGCCGGCCGTCGCGGACGAGGAGGTGTAGACCTTGAGGGTGGCCTTCTTGGCCAGCTTGACGGTGTATTTCGAGCTTGAGCGGCTCAACCGCAGGGAGAGGCCGCTAGCCAGACGGCTCGCGGTGGCGGAGGTCTTCAAGGTAACTGTCAGCGTGCCGCGCTTCTTGTTGATCGACGTCTTCGCCAATCGTGTGCTCACTGACGGACGGCTGGCGTAGCTGAGGGAACTCGCCGACCAGCCCTTGCGCACCGCGCGCACCTGGAGTTTGCCTTGACCGGCGTGCGAGGCCGAGCGCAGCTTCACGCGCAGGGTGACTTTGGTGACGCGAGCACTGCTGGCCAGTTTCACGGCGGGGAAGGTCAGATAGGTGTCGTAGCGCCCGCGTTGCACCTTCGAAGTGCTGCGGTTGCGATAGGTGGCCTGCTTGTTCTTGCGGTCGGTGTAGGCGATCGATTTCGACGAGACGGTGACGGTGCGCTTCACAGCGGTGGGCGAGACAGCGGTGGCGACGGTGGTTCCAGCGGCTGCACTGGGGGTGGCTGTGGGAATAGACGCGACTGTCAGCACGATCATCGACATTGACGAGATCAGTGCCGTAAGGGCACGGCGGAGGGGGAATCCGCCAAGCATGGGGGGCATGGCTTCCTGCCTAGTTGCGGTCGTTACGTTGTTATTCGTCACGACCCGCGAATAGCGAGTGGGTGGCTCGCCGTTCCCCCCGAACGGGTATACGTTCACGCTAGCACCCGACCAGCGAGCCTGACACCTGAATTACTCAAATGGCAAGATAATCCCAACACGGTCACCCGTGCGGGTGACTCCTAGCCAGAGTGCAGTTGTGGCCACCGGTCGAATAAGCGTGCAGTGCTCTCGTGCTGAGCCATTGTGCGCAAATCTGGTGAGTGAAACGCGGTGATTCTGATCGAATTGTGTGGAATGCCCTAGTAAGGCCTTGTGCTGCTGGGAAAACCGGTGGCTCGGCGTGGCCGAACGCGCTCGGGCACTGAATGAGATTCAGCACCCGAGCACGCAATCCCCCGGCTAGCGGTTCAGGCTCGTGACGGCGTGGTAGGACAAGTCCTGCTGCGCTGTTGTCGCGAAACTGACCGCGTCTTTGGTGGTGACTCCCGTCACCGTCGATCCGGCACGCGTCACGGTGGCTGTGAAGGTGCCTTCGGCAAGTGGATACGTCTTGGCGTAGTGCCCGACCGGCGCCTGGTAGGAGTAGGTGGACGTTCCGATCTTCACCGTGACCGTGGCTGGTGCGGTCAGCATGGTGACCACCTCGATGGTGTCGCGTGCCGCGGTGGAGCTGCTGCGCAGATTCATGGTGGCGGTGTAGCTCACCGGGGTGGAGACCTTCTGGATCCGGTGAGAGATGACCACTTCGTCGGTGAGAGACGGCGTCGAGGTGTCGACGGTCGTCGCGCCGGCTTGGAACTGGCGGGCGTAGTACTGGTTCACATCAAGGAAGGCCCAGCCATGGTCGGTGGATGGTGCGAAGCTGGTCGACTCGGAGTAGTCATTCCAGGTGGGGAGCAGCACCAGGTCGGCGTCCTGGGTGATAGCACGCTTCCAACTGGTCGAAAGGGTCTCGGTATTGGAGGCCTCGTCGTAGATCTGCTGGTTGGGGCGGACATCCTGCACCGAGACCGGCTCCATCCACAGCTTGCCCAGTGAATGGGCTTGCGCCGACCAGTTCGGCCAACTGTTCAGGGTCGCCGTGTTGCGCACGCCCCAGTTTCCGAAGCCGACGCTGACGTCTTGGTAGGCGCTCATCTTGCTGGCGTCGAGGAAGACCGGCAGCAGCACGGCCGAGACGCCGTAGTTCGCCTTCAATGTCGCCAACGCGGTGGCGTACCAGGAGGCGGTCTTGGCCTCGGCATCGAAGGGTGCCACGACGACACTGCCGTTCAGGGTGTACACCGAGTCGTAGCGGGCGAGCTTTGCGATCGCGCTGGCGAAGGTATCGGTGGAGATGCTTCCCATCGCCCACATGTCCGGCTGCAGCATCACCGAGAAGTCCCCCTCGGTCGCGGCTGCCTGCATCAGCTTCTCGACGAGGTACCAGTTGCGATCAGCGGTGTTGGTGGTGAGGAGATCGACGGCGAAGCCGTCCAGGCCGGCGGCTTTGGCTTGCTGTACTTCGGTGTGCATGTCGGCGAGTTGATAGTCACCGGCGAGGGGAGCTCGTCCCAGCGGGCGGTCGCGGAGCAGGCCGCCGCACCAGGCGAACTTGCCACCTTCGCCGCTGGGGAGCAGGTATTGGGTGGCGTAGTAGTCCTGGCTCGGATCGGCATTGGTCAGCGAGATCGGGTAGGGCGGGAAGTAATGGGCGAAGACCTGCTTGTCGGCCGTTGACGTCGTCGGGGTGGTGACCGGCGTGGGGGTCGGGGTGACGACTGGCGTCGCGGTCTGGGTCGGGGTGGGCGTCGGTGTCGGCGTCGGTGTCGGCGTAGCGGTCGCCGTCGCTACCGCCGTGGGCGTGGGCGTGGGGGTCGGGGTGGGCGTGGGCGTCGGTGTCGGGGTGGGTGTCGGCGTAGGAGTCGTGTTGTGTGACTTGCCCTTGGATGTCCTGACCCGCAGCGTGGCGGAGTGGCTTACCGTGAGTTGGCTGGTGGAGGTGGTGCTCAGTCGTACCGAAAGCCCGTCGGAGAGCTGGGCAGCGGTTGCCGAGGTCTTCAGTGAGAGGGTGACGGTGCTGCGCTTCTTGGTGATCTTCATCGTGCCCAGCGCTGCGCCGACAGCTGGTCGACTCTGGTACTTGATGCCGGTGCCGGTCCAGGTGTGGCGCAGCGCGCGCACCTGCAGCTTCACCTTCTTGGCCGAAGACTTGCGTACCTTCACGGTGAGGGTCGCGGAGGTGACCACTTCGCCCGGCTCCAGTGCCATGGCGGGGAAGGTCAGATAGGTCTGGTAGCGACCGCGCTTCACCTTGGCAACGGTGACGCTGTGTTTGGTGGAACTCCTGCGCAATCGATCGGTGTAGGTGGCCGCGGTGGCCCGCGCACTGCGCGAGGTGATGGTGGCGGTGGCAGTGTCGGTGCGCTCGACGGTTACGGCCGCGTTGGCGGACGCCGCAGGGAACGCGGCGACGAGGGTGAGCACGATCATCGAGATCGATGAGATCAGTGCCGTGAAGGCACGGCGGAGAGGGGCTCCGCCAGGCGTGGGGGGCATGGCTTCCTGCCTAGATTGCGGTCGTGACGGTATTTCGTTACGACCCGCGAATGGTGAGTGGGTAGCTCACCGTTCCCCCCGAACGGGTATGGCTTCACGCTATCAAGTACTCAGCATTCTTGCCACCTGAATTGATCAACTCGTGAGACCAATCCCGCAGTGTCACCTGTTCGGGTGACCCCTAGTCAGGCTGCGATTGGGTCCGTTGTTGCGGTTTTGTCAACGACAGCCGAATTGTGGTCGGGGCGCTGATTGAGTGGGGGATTTCCACACCCGATTTATTGTGCGTCACGCAGCCCGGAAGATCAGCGGGTCCGAGGTGCACTCCGTCGGCTTCGGAAGCCGCGATGCGGCAACCTCCGCCGCGCTGCCCCAGCCGGCCCTGGGGTGCGGCACACTCTCACTGTGGCAGCCCTGATCGTCCAGCCTGTGGTCGTTGTCCGGTGCTCCTGTGCTGTGCTGGGCGCACCCGCTAGCCTTGGGCTTTGACGCGCATGGGTGTTGGACCTGCTCCGCCAACGCCAGCGGCTGAGTCAGTGCCGATTCCAGCTCTGCTCTGCCAAACCCCGCCGGAGCCATTGAAGGAGACTCAACGTCACAATGACTGATCACAAATACGTGTACGAATTCGACGAGGGCGACGCCTCGATGCGGAACCTGCTGGGTGGCAAGGGAGCCAACCTCGCGGAGATGACCGGGCTGGGCATGCCGGTACCCCAGGGCTTCACCATCACCACCGAGGCCTGCACCCAGTACTACGTCGACGGCGAGCTGATCAACGACGCCATCCAGGCCGAGATCATGCAGCACGTCACCACCTTGGAAGGCCTCACCGGCAAGAAGTTCGGCGACTTGGACAATCCGCTGCTGGTGTCGGTGCGCTCCGGTGCCCGCGCCTCCATGCCCGGCATGATGGACACCATCCTCAACCTGGGTATGAACGACGAGGTTGCCGAACGGTTCGCCGAGAAGACCAACAACCCGCGATTCGCCTACGACTCCTACCGCCGGTTCATCCAGATGTACTCCGACGTGGTCATGGAGGTAGGCAAGTCCTACTTCGAGGAACTCATCGACGCGATGAAGGAGTCTCGGGGCGTCAAGCACGACACCGAGCTCACCGCCGACGACCTCAAAGAGCTCGCCGAGCAGTTCAAGGCTGAGTACAAGGAGAAAGTCGGTGCTGACTTCCCCTCCGATCCGGTCGAGCAGCTCATGGGTGCCATCAAGGCCGTGTTCCGGTCCTGGGACAACCCGCGTGCGGTCTACTACCGTCGCATGAACGACATCCCGGCGTCCTGGGGCACCGCGGTCAACGTCCAGTCGATGGTGTTCGGCAACACCGGCGACACCTCCGGTACCGGCGTGGCCTTCTCCCGCAACCCCGCCACCGGCGACAAGGGTCTGTACGGCGAGTTCCTCATGAACGCGCAGGGCGAAGACGTCGTGGCCGGCATCCGGACCCCGGAGACCATCGATCAGCTTCGCGATGAGAACCCGGCGGTCTACGACCAGTTCGTCGAGATCGTCAACAAGCTGGAGAACCACTACCACGACATGCAGGACATGGAGTTCACCATCGAAGATGGCACGCTCTTCATGCTGCAGACCCGCAACGGCAAGCGCACCGCAGCTGCCGCCTTCAAGATCGCCTGCGACCTGGTCGACGAGGGCCAGATCACTCCTGACCAGGCCGTGGCCATGATCGACCCCAAGCAGATCGACGCCCTGCTGCACCCGCAGTTCGACGTCGCCGATCTGAAGGCCGCCACCGTCATCGGCAAGGGCCTGCCGGCCTCGCCGGGTGCGGCCTGCGGCAAGGTCTCCTTCACTGCTGAGGACGCCGCAGCCCGCGGCAAGAACGGCGAAGACGTCATCCTGGTTCGCCTGGAGACCACCCCGGAGGACATCGAGGGCATGCACTACGCCAAGGGCATCCTCACCGCGCGGGGCGGCATGACCTCCCACGCCGCTGTGGTGGCCCGCGGCATGGGCACCTGCTGCGTGTCCGGCCTGGGTGAGATCACCTTCACTAAGGACGGAAAGTCCTTCTCGCTGGGTGGGCAGACCTACACCGCTGATGATTGGATCAGCCTCGATGGTTCCACTGGCGCGGTCTACGGCCAGCAGATCAAGACCGTTCCGGCTGAGATCAGCGGCTACTTCGGACGCATCATCGGCTGGGCCGACGAGATCCGCACCATGAAGGTCCGGACCAACGCCGACACTCCGGCCGACGCCCGCCAGGCTCGCGAATTCGGTGCTGAGGGCATCGGCCTGTGCCGCACCGAGCACATGTTCTTCGAGCCCGACCGGATCGCCGCGATCCGGGAGATGATCGTCTCCAAGACCGTCGAACAGCGCGAGGCCGCTCTGGCCAAGCTGCTGCCGATGCAGCGGGGCGACTTCGAAGGTATCTACGAGGCGATGGAGGGCTACCCGGTGACCGTCCGGTTGCTGGATCCGCCGCTGCACGAGTTCCTACCCACCGACGAGGACGACATCGTCGCCCTGGCCGCGGAGATGAAGCTCGGCGTGGATGAGTTGAAGGACATCATCGCTTCACTGCACGAGTTCAACCCGATGATGGGTCACCGTGGCTGCCGCTTGGACGTCACCTACCCCGAGATCGGTGCCATGCAGACCCGAGCCATCATCGAGGCTGCCATCAACGTGCAGAAGTCCCACCCGGACTGGAAGGTCGTGCCGGAGATCATGATCCCGCTGGTTGGCGAGGTCAAGGAGCTGGCGTATGTGAAGAAGATCGTGGTCGAGACCGCCGATGCGATCATCGCCGAGGCCGGTGTCGACCTGGAATACCTGGTCGGCACCATGATCGAGATCCCGCGGGCGGCTTTGACCGCCGACGAGATCGCGAAGGAAGCGCAGTTCTTCTCCTTCGGCACCAACGACCTGACCCAGATGACTTTCGGCTTCAGCCGAGACGATGCGGGCAAGTTCCTGGACGCCTACTACGAGAAGAAGATCTACGAGAACGACCCCTTCGCCCGCCTCGACCAGATCGGTGTCGGCAAGCTGGTGCAGACCGCCGTCGAACTGGGCAAGCAGACCCGTCCTGACATCAAGTTGGGCATCTGTGGCGAGCATGGTGGCGACCCGTCGTCCATCGAGTTCTGCCAGCAGGTCGGCCTGAACTACGTGTCCTGCTCGCCGTTCCGAGTGCCGATCGCGCGCCTGGCGGCAGCGCAGTCCGCGCTCAAGGCGCGCGGCTGATCGATCGCGAACGCAGTGGGGCCCGGTCCGTCGACCGGGCCCCACTGCGTTGTGGTGGTGAACGGTGAGCGGTCGACACGGTGCATCGTGCTGACGCGTCGTCATCCGGGCTGGTCACGGGGTGATCGCGGCACTGATTTCGAACCGGCGGCTGCGCGTCCTACCTTTGCCGACACCGGCGAAGGGTGAGACTGGACGGGTGGATAGACGAGCCTTTCTGATCGGAACCGGGGCACTGGTGCTTTCCGGCTGCGCACAGACCCGACCCACTGCGGAGGTGAGTGCATCGTCCAGCGCGGCAGCCTCGCAGTCCCCGATCGTGATCGGAGTGGACACCACCATGGTGGGCACAGTGCTGGGCCAATTGCTCGCCGGGAGTGTGGGTCCTGGCGCTTCGGCACAGGCCATGGGTGCGGATTGGTTCGCCATTCTGGGCGGCGGCACCCTGGTCGCTGCTGCGGTGTACGGGCTCAGTGCCTGGAACGAACTCAGTGAATCGGAGGACCCCACCGACAACCTCGTGCAGGACTTGGCTGATCTGGTTGATCCGGAGATCACGGTGATGAATCCCGGTTCCACCGATGGTGGTGTGGTGTGGATGACCTCGGCGCAATCGGGGGTGGGAACCTTGGAGAATCTGGCGGCCTGGTCCAACGGCAAGGTGGCCGCGATTCCGAGCTGGGGCAATGAGCGAGCCGACGGGCTGCTCGGCTTGAACGCGATTTACGGCACCGCGTTCACCGCCAGCATTCAGGATGACCCGATCGCCCGGGCGAAGCTGGTGGCGTCCGGGCAGGCCGGCGTCGGAGCCTTCCGACGGACCGAATATCTCGGCGAGGTGGACCTGGTCGAACTCACCGACCCTGACCAGATGGCCGCCGCTGATCCCGTGTTGCTCCTGGTGAACTCGGCCTTCGTAAACGCAGCGCCGCAGTCAGTGCTGAAGCTCACCGGTGTTGTGGACAAGCTCACCACAGACGACCTGGTGGCAATCCAGCGCCAAATTGCCCAGGGCAGCACGCGGGCCGCCCAATCCTGGTTGACCGCCAACGGTCTGGCGTGACGGGCGACCACCAACCCGGAGTCGGTGACGGAGGGGCTCAGTAGCCGCTGGACTTGCCGCCGGCGAGCACGGTGGCAGTACCGGACAGCCCCAGTCGGGTGGCGCCGGCGTTGATCATCGCTACTGCGGTATCCCAATCCCGAATGCCTCCGGAAGCCTTGACGCCCAGCCGTCCGCCCACGGTGGCAGCCATCAGCGCCACGGCATGCACCGAGGCGCCGCCTGCGGGATGGAAGCCGGTGGAGGTCTTCACGAAATCAGCACCGGCGGCTTCGGCTGCCCGGCAGGCAGCGACGATCTCATCGTCGGTGAGGGCAGCCGACTCGATGATCACCTTCAGCACCAGCGGGCTGGGAACGGCGTTGCGAACCGCAAGGATCTCGGTGCGGGTCTGATCGAAGAGGCCGGCCTTCACCAGGCCCAGATCGATGACCATGTCGACCTCGTCAGCACCGTGGGAAACCGCCTCGACGGCCTCGGTGGCCTTGGTGGTGGCGGTGTGCTTGCCCGAAGGAAAACCGCAGACGGTGGCGACCTTGACCTCGCCCAGCTCGGTCGTGACCGGCAGCATCGACGGTGATATGCAGATCGAATAGGTGCCTAGGCTCACCGCCTCGGCGGCGAGGGCTTCGATATCGGCTGCGACCGCAGTGGGCGCCAGCAGTGTGTGGTCGACATAACGGGCAAGTTCAACAGGTGTAATGCTCACTTGATAGACCTTAGCCGGACTTCGCGCCCCGTGCTGAGGAGGTGGCTTGGTCGGTGCGCAGCGAGAACTGCTTGCGGTACGTGAGTGGCGAGATGCCGGTGAGCCTGCGGAAGTGATCGCGCAATACCACCGCGGAGTTGAAGCCCACCAGACCCGCGACGCGTTCCACAGGTTCGTCGGTGGTCTCCAGCAGCTCCCGGGCGGCGAGGATCCGCTGCTGCGTCAGCCAGTGATGGGGAGTGGTGCCGGTCTCGGTGGCGAAGCGTCGGGCGAAGGTGCGTTCGCTGAGGTTGGCTCGACGCGCCAGCGTTGCCACGGTGTGGGGTTGCGCCAGATTGCCTTTGGCCCAGTCGAGCAGTTCGGCGAAGCCGTCGCTGGCGCACTCCGGTACCGGGTTGGGGACGTATTGCTGCTGGCCGCCGTCGCGCTGGGGTGGCACCACCATGCGGCGCGCGATGCGATTGGCCGCCCCAGCTCCGAGTTCGCGACGCACCAGGTGCAGACAGGCGTCTACGGCGGCGGCTGTTCCAGCACTGGTGATGATCTGGCCGCTGTCGACGAACAGCACATTCGGGTTCACCCTTGCTTGCGGATAGTCACGTTGCAGCTTGTCGGTGAACATCCAATGAGTCGTGCACTCCAGGCCGTCCAGTAATCCGGCGGCGCCCAGAATGAAGGCGCCAGAACACATGCTCATGAGGATGGCGCCGTCGCGGTGGGCGGCCCGGATCGCCTCAAGAGTCTCAGGAGGGTAGTTGCCATGGCGGGAGATCGCCGTGGCGGCGACCACGACCAGATCGCTACCGACGACGGCGTCCAGACCGAGTGGGGCGACGAGTTGCATGGCGCTGGTGGTTTCGGTGCTCAGTGGCCTGCCGGGCTCGGCGGCGCACACGCGGAAGTCGAAACTCGGTAGTCCGTCGCCGGTGCGGTCGATGCCGAACACTTCGACGGGCACTCCGAACTCGAAGAACGCGACCGGCTCGGTCAGGATCACACTCACCTGGGTGATGGCCATGCCTCGAAGCATAGTGGCGCTAATCCTTCGATACGTGACATTTCAGCCACTGGTGGCAGCTTTGCTCCTATAGAAGGATTACTGCCATGACGCAGCTTCTGATCCTTGCGGCCCTCGTGGTTCTCCTGGTGGCGGCACTCCGGCCTGCCCACTCGAACCGGTGGCGTCCGGGGTTTTCGCGAAGCAATGACAGAGATTGGGCGCGACTGAACGACGAACTCGACCTCCTGGCGAGCTTCGACCAGCTGCCCAACTCGAGGCCGTCGGAGGCGCAATCGTCGAGCCAGGACGAAGATCTGTCGCAGGCGGCCTGAACGGGATGGGCGAGGCGCGACCACAGCCGAGCCCATCCCGCCCGGTGAGGTGTCCTACGACTCCCTGTGGTGCATTATCAGCCGCAGGCTGAGGAATCTCATCACAGTGGCGACCGCATTGGCCACCACCAGCACCATCACCTCCACCCAGCGCCCGGCCGTCGGCCACGAGGTGGACAGCAGCCACAACGAACCCGACGTCAGACCGAGAGCCAATCCGAACGCAACCAGGCCACCGAGCTGATGCTTCAGTGCGTCCTTGCGTCCGGAGATCCCGAAGGTGAATCGGCGATTGGCTGCCGTATTCAACACCGCAGTGATGAGCAGGGCGGCCAGGTTGGCCGCCTGAGCGCCCAGCGGACGCAGCAGCAGGTACAGCACGAAGTAGGCCGCGGTGCTGGCCACCCCGACGGCCGCGAAACGCAGCAGCTGCGCCAACATGCCGCGCGGTACGCCAGGAACGGTCGACGTCAGCTCCGCTCGAGCCAACTCGGCCCGCACTCGATCCAGCGGGATACTGCCGACCGCGAAGCCACGCAGCAGCCGCCACACCCCGCGGAGATCCTCGGTCGCGGTGGCCACGATGTCCACGGTGCTGTCCGGATCATCGACCCAGTCGACCGGGACCTCGTGGATCCGCAAGCCAGCGCGCTCGGCCAGCACCAGCAACTCGGTGTCGAAGAACCAGTTGTTGTCCTCGACCAAGGGCAGCAGTTGATCGGCGACATCGCGACGCATCGCCTTGAAACCGCACTGAGCATCGGAGAATGAGGCGCCCAGGCTGGCTTTCAGGATCAGGTTGTAGGAGCGCGAGATGAACTCACGTTTCGGACCCCGCACCACCCGCGAGCCGCGGCTGAGTCGTGACCCGATGGCGATGTCGGAATGGCCCGTCACCAGCGGTGCCACCAGGGGAAGCAAGGCCCTCAAGTCCGTCGATAGATCGACGTCCATGTAGGCGACCACATCGGCATCGGAGGCCAACCACACCTGGCGCAGCGCCCGGCCGCGTCCCTTGGCGTCCAGATGAACCACCTGGATGCGCTCATGGCGGGCGGCCAACCGCTGCGCGATCGACAGCGTGGTGTCGGTCGAGGCGTTGTCGGCGATCACCACCCGGTAGTCGTAGGGGAAGGTCTGGGCCAGAAAGGACTCCAGGCGGAGTACCGATGCGGCCAGATCCCGCTCCTCGTTGTAGACCGGGATGATCACGTCCACGCTGGCCGTACGCAGCGGCTGAGTCTTCACCTCAGGCAGCGGCAGGACTGCATTCATCACCGTCACCTCAGTTCGCCGTCAGGTCGTAGAGCGTGACGCCGTCCACAGTCTGGGCGGTGTAGTTCTCCGAGACCCAGGTTGCGATCTGGCTGGCCGCATCGGAGCCGCCGTTGGACTGCCCGACCGTTCCACCGATGTAGTAGTGGATCTTCCCGGCGGCCACATCGGCCTGGAACTCGGCCAAGGTGGGCGAGGGGTCCGAACCATTGAAGCCACCGATGGCCATGACCGACGCGTTGGCTGCCAGCTGGTAGCTGGCCGCGTTCTGCGATCCGGTGGTGGCAGCCACCCAGGTGTAGTCCGAACTGTTGGCGCTCAGCAGGGCCAGAACCTCATCGGACACGGTTGCGCCGTTGAGCAGTCCGCCCATCCCGCCGCCGTCGTTGCCCCCGGTGGGACCACCGTCGGTCTGCGTCGGCGCGGTACCGGTCTGAGTGCCATTCTGGGACGGCGGCTGCCCGCCACCGGGACCGCCGCCCATGCCGCCGCCCAT
>DLGC01000018.1:0-102544 GCA_002482525.1 Propionibacteriaceae bacterium UBA7704
CCAACCCAACACCCCCTCCCCGCAGCCGACCGAGGAACGCCAACCCCACACCCCCTCCCCGGCTGGTTGAGGAGCGGCAACGCCGCGTCTCGAAACCTGGTGAGGCGACTGAGGAGTCCCCAACAGCCAGCTCGCAGGAGTGATCCGTCCGCGTCGGCCAGCGAACCCACGAACCCACGTGACCTGTCTCCATCGATGGGCCACACCGGGCGGCGCCTCCCGGACGCTTAGGCTCGGGTCGTGACCTCCATCCACGTCTGCGCGGCGATCATCCTCGGCCCGGACGGCCGCCTGCTGATGGTGCGCAAGCGTGACACCTCCGCCTTTCTGCAGCCAGGCGGAAAGCCCGAACCCGGGGAGACCCCCGTCCAGACCATCGCCCGGGAGTTGGCCGAGGAGCTGCAACTTCGGATAGCCCCGGAACGCTTCGTCCCGCTGGGCCGTTTCGACGAGCAGGCCGCCAACGAACCCGGCTTCCAAGTGATCGCAGACGCCTTTGTGGTGTACCTCACCGCCGTCGAGGCAGCCTCAGCGACGGCATCGGCCGAAATCGCCGAGGCGCGCTGGCTCACCGCTACCGAAGCGCTCGAGGTGGATCTCGCGCCGCTGAGTCGTCACCGTTTTCTACCTTTGGTGATGTCTGGGACGCTGCCTTCGCGCTGAGTCGAGGACCGGCGACCGGCGACCGGCGACCGGCGAAAGAAGTTATCCACAGATTCACACATGCGTTCGATTTTCTCAGTGTCGCGCCCGAGAATGGGGGTATGAACACAGACACACTCCTCCCGGTCGGCGAGGTGCTGGCCGCGGTCGAGCGCCTGCTCGATCGGGTCGACCCCGCCCGGGCAGGCACCGACCCCGGAGTGCGCTTGGAGTGGGTTCGTGCGGCGCGCCGCATCCATGATCGGACGGGGGCACTGGCCACCACGCTGGTCGGCGAGGCCGAACAGGTCAAAGCGGCTGAACGTGCTGCCGGCACACCACTGTCGTCGTGGCTCAGCGGCCATGAGACCTTGTCTCGCAAAGAAGCCGGCGGGGTCATCGCGCAAGCCAGGTCACTGGCCAGCCATCCCGATGTGGGCCAGGCGGCCAGTGAGGGACGGTTGGGAATCAGCCAGACTCGCGCGATCACCAAGGTGTTGGACGGGCTGGGACCGCAGCTGGACGACACCCAACAAGTGGCGGCCGAACAGGTCATGATCGATCTGGCCAAGACCCTGGATGCCGAGCAGCTGGCGCGCTCAGCCAAGAAGGTGCTGGCTGAGGTCGCGCCGACCGACGCCGACGAGTTGCTGGAGACCAAGCTTCAGCGGGACGTCGAGGCGGCCCATCGGGCGCGCTCGCTGAGGTTCTGGTTCGAGGGCGCATCGGTGCGTTTTGATGGGTGCCTGCCACGGCTGGAGGCCGAGGCTTGGCTGGCACAACTGGATGCCCATGGCGAGCTGCTTCGGCGCACCGCGGTGGAGGCCCGTGATCCACTGTTGGAGTTCACGACATCCGAGCAGCGCCGCGCCGATTCGCTGATCGCCTTGATCCACGCGAGTGCCCACAGCGAGCCAGCCCCTGGGGTTGGTGCTGCCCGGGTGCTCGTCAAGCTCAGCTACAACGAACTTCTCGCAGACGCTGCCGGTGCCGGGTTGATTGGTGAGGGCCAGCATCTTTCGGCCGGCGAGTTGCGCCGAGTGTGCTGCGATGCCGAGCTCATCCCGGTGGTGCTGGGTGGGGCTTCGGAGGTGCTCAATGTCGGGCGCGGATCACGTTTGGTGACGCCGCCGATTCGCACAGCGTTGACTGCCCGCGACGAGGGCTGCGCCTTTCCCGGATGTCGAATGAGGCCCAACCGGTGCGAGGCGCATCACATTCAGCCCTGGTGGGCCGGCGGGGAAACTGCCTTGTCAAACCTGGTTTTGTTGTGCCATCACCACCACGGACTCGTCGAGCCGACCAAACATGGCCTGCGAGATCAGTGGCAGGTGGAGATCGCCGGCGACGGGCTGCCGCAGTTCATTCCACCGGCACGCCTGGATCCGACGCGAGCGCCGCGGCGGCGGAAACCCACAGACAACCGTGCTGCGGATTCGGTGCGGGGTGGGCCGGTGCGGGGTCGTCCGGCACAGGGCAGGCCGGTGCAAGCTGAGCCAGCACGGAGCGGGCCGGTGCGGGGTGGGCCGGTGCGGGGTGGGCCGGTGCAAGCTGAGCCAGCACGGAGCGGATCGGTGCGGGATGGGCCAGCGAGTGAATGGACCTCGGATTCGTGGCTCGATGAAGCGGGTGGCGAACGCGAAGAGCACACCCACTCGGGCCTGTCGAAGACGCACGCCGTCGCCCGCAACGAGAGCACTACCCGGGTGCGGCACTGAAGACGGGCCAGGCGCCCACGTCGGCGCCCGCGAACGGTGCTCGGCTATCAGTGGAGCGCAAGTCGCTGTTCGGTAAGCACCTCGCGAATGGCCTCTTGCTCGGCACGGCCCAAGCCGGGCTTGATCTCGATCTGATGGGTGAAGGAATCCACCGGCCGGGACGCATCACGCAGGTCGTAGTACTGACGCACCACTTCGTCGTAATCAGCCAGAGCGGCGTGCATGTTCTCGAAACGCGGATAGCTGTCGGTGGCGACGGTGAACTCCTGGGGCAGGCGCGGCTTCAACGTCGGATTCTGATCGGGATGGCCGACCAGCACCCCCAACAGCGGGAAGGTGCGCTCGGGCAGCTTGAGGGCCTCGATCACCAACCGCAGATCACCACCGATACTGCCCAAATACACCGTGCCCAGCTTCAGGCTCTCGGCGGCCACCACAAGGTTCTGCGCCGCGATCAGGGTGTCCTCGATTCCTTGCAGGAACAGCGCCGAGGATTCCAACACCGTGTTGTCGAGGCCAGCCTCGGCCCGGATCTGAGCGTTGCGATACAGATCCACCACGAAGATGAACAACTCACCGCGAGTGCCCCCCACGTAGGGCTGTCCGGAGGCCTGCCGGATCGCCTCACGGACGCTCGGGTCGGCGACCCGGATCACCGTCCGCTGCTGGTAGAAGCTGCTGGTGGGCGCCTGGGCGACCACGTCCATGAGAACGTCGATGACGTCGTCGGCCACCGGCTCGTCTGTGAAGGCCCGAATGCTGCGGTGGCTGCGCTGAATCCGAATGGTGTCGTTGACCACGATGCTCCTGAGCTTGGCGTCATTGAGGGCAGTGCCAGAGTAATTCACCCACAGCCGGCCCCGGCGCTACATCCGACGGCGTTGCACTCAGGTGAGTCGCGATGATCACCGAAACCACCAGCGGCAGGGGCGGGATAACCTGGCTCTGAAATCCACCGTCTGAGGAGTCAACCCATGCGCGGCACCCTGATGTACGCCCCTGGCGACGTGCGCGTCGTCGACCGCGAGATGCCCACCATCGTCGAACCCACCGACGCCATCCTGAAGGTGACCGCGGCGTGCGTGTGCGGCTCAGATCTGTGGCCTTACCGCGGTTTCGACCAGTTGACCCAGCCGCGCCCCATGGGTCACGAATATGTCGGCGTGGTCCACGAAGTCGGCTCGGCCGTGGCCACTGTGAAGCCCGGCGACTTCGTCATCGGCTCCTTCTACGCCTCCGACAACACCTGTGAGATCTGCCGTGCCGGCTATCAAACCCACTGTGTGCAGGCCCAGTACGCCGCCGCGACCGGCTCCCAATCCGAATACGTCCGCATCGCACTCGCCGACGGCACCCTGGTAGCAACCCCAGGCATGCCGGACCCGGAGTTGATCCCATCGCTACTGACCGCGTCCGATGTGTTCGGTACCGGCTGGTTCGGGGCCATCGCTGCTGAAGTCGCCCCCGGCAAGACAGTGGCCGTGGTCGGCGACGGAGCCGTCGGACTGCTGGCGGTGCTGGCCGCCAAACAGCAAGGTGCCGAACGGATCATCGCAATGAGTCGCCACGCTGATCGGCAGGCGTTGGCCCGGGAGTTCGGCGCCACCGACATCGTCACCGAGCGCGGTGAGGAGGGCGCTGCCGCGATCAAAGAACTCACCAACGGGCTCGGCGCGCATTCGACCATTGAAGCCGTGGGCACCGATGAAGCCATGGCTCAAGCCATTGCTGCCACCCGCCACGGCGGCCACGTCGGCTTCGTCGGACTCTCCCACGATGTGAACATCTCCGGGATGACGATGTTCCGCACCGGGATCCATCTCCACGGTGGGCCCGCCCCCGTACGTCGCTTCCTGCCCGAACTGATCGACATGATCTGGACCAAGCAAATCAACCCTGGCAAGGTGTTCGACCTCACCCTGCCGTTGGAGCAGGCCGCCGAGGCGTACGCCGCCATGGATGCCCGTCGCGCCATCAAGGTGCTGCTGCAGCCGTAGCCCGCTCTCAGCGTCGGCTCGTCGAATCAGCCCGCGACGCAGTCGGCGAGCACGGCGTCCGTCATTTACCTCACCAGGTTTCGAGACGCGGCCACGCCGCTCCTCAACCAGCCGAACGAAGAACAACCCCCACAACGAGTCGGCAACCCGCATGCCGCCTCCACCCCGGCTGGTTGAGGAGACCCGAAGGGCCGTCTCGAAACCTCCGCGCCGACACCGCAGACCAGGCCCGGCGGGGAAAGGCTTGCGTTCAGTGGGCGAAACCCGGGCTGGGGCGGCCCTCCTTAGGCATGGGGCTCTCCAAGTTGTCCAGGTAATTGACTGAGGCCTCAATCGCCTCGAGCAACTGGTCGGCCAGATCCAGCGAGAGTCCATCGCGGACGACGATGCGCATCACCGTCTGGTCGGCGAGATTGTCGGCCAACGGATAAGCCGGCACCATCCAACCCTTCTGACGCAACTGCCCCGACAAATCGTGAAGATCCCACTTGTCGGTGTAACCGTCCACCAGCCGCCAGGCGAACACCGGAATGTCGGTGCCATCAGAGAGCAACTCGAAGGCCGACATCGAACCGACTCCGTCCGAAAGGTACTTCGCCACGTCCTGACAGGCCTGCTGCACCTCGGTGTAGCCCTCCCGCCCCAATCGCAGGAAGTTGTAGTACTGCAGCAGCACCTGCGCACCAGGACGGGAGAAGTTGATCGCCAAGGTCGGCATTTCGCCACCCAGGTACGCCACCCGGAAGATCAGCTCATCGGGAACCATGTCGACGTGGCGCCACACCACCCAGCCGACACCGGGATACACCAAGCCGTACTTGTGCCCGCTGGCGTTGATCGACACCACTCGCGGCACCCGGAAATCCCACGCTAGTTCAGCCTGTAGGAACGGTGCCACGAACGCACCGGACGCCCCATCGACGTGAATCGGCACATCCACCCCGGAGGCAGCCTGAATGCGATCCAGGGCCGCCGCAATCTCAGTGACCGGCTCGTAGGCGCCGGTGTAGGTGACGCCCAGGATCGCCACCACACCGATGGTGTTCTCATCGACGTACTGATCCAAGTCGTGGCCGTCCAGCAGCGGATGCTCCTCAGTGACTGGGATGTAGCGCGGCTCCACCTCGAAATAGGCCGCAAACTTCTCCCAACACACCTGCACCGCCGAGCTCATCACCAAATTCGGCTTGTCGTAGGGCTTACCCGCAGCCTTGCGGGCGCTCTGCCAGCGGCGCTTCATCGCCAGCCCGCCGAGCATGGCGGCCTCCGAAGAACCGATGGTGGACGTACCCAGCGCATCGTCGGGCGACGGCGCATTCCACAGATCGGCCAGGATCCGCCAACAGCGTTCCTCCACGGCCGCAGTGGAGGGGTATTCGTCCTTGTCGATGAGGTTCTTGTCGACGGTGTCGGAGTACAGCTGTTGGGCCTGCGGCTCCATCCAGGTACCTACGAAGGTCGCCAGGTTCAGCCGGGAGTTGCCGTCCAGCATCGCCTCGTCGTGAATGATCTGGTAGGCGGTCTCGGGTGCCATGCCTTGGTCGAACAAGGTGTTCGCCGGGCGGCTCAACGCCGCCGTCCTGCTGAACATGGGTCGCAACATCGAGTCTGAATCAGGGGTGTGATTGGAGGCCATGGATTCAGGCTAGCCGCGCCCCGCCCCCTTGGTCGGTTTTTGGCGACTACAGCGTTGGGCCGTTCGGGGTAGAGACTGGTGGGGTGGATATCGAAATCAGCGCCGACGAAACCATGATCCGGCTGGGCCAACTACTCAAGTTCGCGAACGTGGCCACCGACGGCGCCGAGGCCAAAGCGCTCCTGGCCGACGGCGCGGTGCGCGTCGATGGCGAAACCGACACCCGGCGGGGACGCCAGGTCAGCGTCGGCTCAGTGGTGGAGGTCGATACCGCTGCCGGAACGGTGTCGCTGCACGTGGTTCACCCCACCGACTGAACACTCATAGCCATCGCTTGGCGTGCAGCAGACCGAGCAGATGATCAATCACCGCCACGTCCATGCGTAGCCCATTGTGCTCGTACTCACTGGTCACCCAGGTGCGGCAGTCCGGCAGTAACGCGGCGGTTTCCATCGAGAACTGGTGCGGCACATAGGCATCGGCGTAATACACCGCCGCTGCCACCGGAACCTCAGCATGGGCGAGCGCGTCGGGGAAGTAGAGCTGGTTCCACTCGTGTTCGGCGATCAGGTCGGCGACTTCCGCGAACGCCCGCAGCTCGGTGTCCTCACTGAAGACCGAACGGTGCAGATGCTCCCCGCCCAGCAAAGTCACGTCTTCCCGCACCCGATCGGGCATGGTGCGATCCGCCGACCAGCGTGTCGCCACCCCATCGGCATAGCTCGACTCGTGCAGCACCGCATACAGCGGGTTGCGCCCCTCGAACGGCATCGTGGACGCCAGGTCGTGTGCGAATGCCGACGACTCGTGGTTCAGTCCCAGCAGGTAGTGCAACGCCTCGGCGCCGCCTTGCATCCCCAGGCGGTGACCCACCGTCCGGAAGCGATCCGGGGAAACAACATCACCGTTGGGCAGTGTGATCGCACCGGCCGCACACAACGCGGTGAGTTCCCGCACCCGCTCACGGTCGCCGGGGAAACGTCGGTAGTAGTCCTCGGACTTGGCGATCATGATCTGCCAGGTGAGCGCGTACACATCGTCGATCGGACGCTGCACCGCCGTCAGTCCGCCGGTGATCAGCGCCCCAGCCAACGACTCCGGATGGGTGCTCAGGTAGTGCACGCTCGTGAAACCGCCGAAGGACTGCCCCAGCAGCGTCCAGGTCTTCGCGCCGAGCGCTTCGCGCACCAGCTCGGCGTCGTTGACGATCTCGTCGGCGCGCAGATGAGTGAGGTAGTCGGCTTGGGCGGCAACGCTGCGTCCGGCCAGGGCGCCGGTCGGCTGCGCCGTCAGCCCTGACTCGGTGGCGGACACCCGCACCCCGACCGGTGTGGAGCGTCCGGTGCCGCGCTGGTCGAGCATCACCACCTGGTAGTCGGCCAACACTCGAGGCAGCCACGGCGGGGTGGCGGGGACCAATCCGGGACGGGGCGCTTCGTGACCGGGTCCGCCTTGCAGGAACACCAGATAGGGCTTGTCGGTGCCGCCGTCGCCGGTGGCGATGCGGGCGAAGATCTCAATGCTCTCGCCAGTGGGATCGGCGTGATCCAAGGGCGCGTCGAGAGTGAGGGTGGTGAGGGTCAGACCAGGCAAGTATTCGGTTAACGTACGCACCGAGCCAGGCTATGCCCGATCGCGCCTCGTGGCGCAACAACGGCTCGATGGTCGATCTGTGGTCACATTCCCAGGAACTCGCGCCAGCGGGGTACCTCGCGACGGGCCTGCGCAGTTCCGACAGCGAAGGCGGCGGCAAGCTGGTTCACGTTCTTGGTGCCGTTCTCGATCACCATCCGATCAGGCACAAAAAGATAGGCCTGACCGGCGGCTTCCAGCTCGAACAGTTCGTTGCGGGTGCGGTTGTAGCGCAGATGCCGGGTCTGTACTGCTTCGGCGGCGGCCGGGTACTTGCGGAAGTAGGCGTCGAACAGCCAGGGCGCTTTGGTGGGGCCTTTCACATAGTCGCGTTCCTGGGTGAGCACCACGAAGAACTTGGTGAATCCGTCGGCCTTCGCCGCATCCAGGGGGATGCCGCCGGACTCGCCGAGGGCACCATCGATGTAGACGTGGCCGTCCAGCGCCACCGGTGGCATCACCACCGGCATGGTGGACGAGGCGCGCACTCGCTTCATGACCGAGGTGAGGGTATCCAGGTCATCCTCGGTCCAATACAGGCTGCGTCCGGTGTCGGCCTCGAAGGTGCCGACGCGGCGTCGGGCTGGATTCGCCCGGAAGGTCTCGAAGTCGAACGGCAGCGCCTGGTCGGCGCCGGCAGTCCGCTCATAGATGTACTCGGCGTTGAACATGCCTTTGCCGCGCAGGAACGTTCCCAGATTGCCGAAGTTGGGGTCGGCGGCGAACTCCACGAACGACTTCTTCGCCCGCACCGGGTCGCGGGACAGGTAGTTGACCAGGTTCGATGAACCCGCCGAAATGCCCGCCACCCAATCGAAGTAGATCTGTTCGGCCAACAACGTGCGCACCACCGCCGACGTGTAGGCCACCCGCATTCCGCCGCCTTCGAAAACCAGCGCAGTATCCGACACATTGGTGGTCAAGGTGGTGGCCTCGGGCATACCGGCGTCCTCTCCTCGGGGTGTGGTTTGCACTCTAGCGACCGCACGGGGCCGCCCGATCTCTGCTCGCCTAGCTGCGAGCGCGCAGCCTCTCCAGTCGGAGCCGATGTTGGCCGTCGAAAATCCGTCGGAAGGCGAATTCCAGTGACAGGAGGCAGCCCATGGCGGTGCTGGCGGCGATCACGAACATGATCACGATCTGGTAGCGCACCGCACTTTCGGGGGAGGCGCCGGCCAGGATCTGGCCGGTCATCATGCCGGGCAGGCTGACGATGCCCATCACGGCCATCGAGTTCAGGGTGGGGATCATGCCGGCCCGCAGCGCCTCCCGCAACGCGGGCAGCGCCGCCTCGCGACGGGTGGCGCCGACGGCGAGCATGCCCTCGATCTGACCCCGGCCGGAATCCAGGTTGGCGATGAACCGATCCACCGATAGCGAAACGCCGGTCAGCGAGTTGCCCAGCACCATGCCCAGAATCGGCACCAGATATTGCGGGGCATACCACGGCTGCACGAACAAGACGCCGTTCAGGACCAGACCCGACAACAGGAAGGAACTGACCAGGATCGAGACGAAGCTGTCCAGCAGCAGTTTGGGATAGAACCGCTTGGGACGCCGCGACGCCGCCTGGGCGGCCAGGAAGGTCATCACCAGCCCGATTCCGAGCACCAGCCAGGGGTTCTGCAGGGTGAAGACCCAGCCCAGGATCAGGCCCACCAGCAGCAGCTGCACCACCATCCGGACCCCCGCGATGAGGATGTCCTTGCCCAGCCCCAATCGCAGCCACAGCGACATGGCCAACGAGACCAGCAGTAGCCCTGCGGCCAGCGCCAGTTGCAGATTGCTGATCGGCACCGCGTTCATCGCTGGGCTCCGATCGTCAGGCTGGCGGTGCCCATCCGCTCACGTCCACCGGCATCGTGGCCGACCCAGATCAGAGCGCGCTCCCCGGCATCGACCCAGTCGATGAGCACCTCTTCGGCTCGGCGAGCAACCGCCGCATCCAGCGCTGAGGTGACCTCGTCGAGCAGCAGCACGGTGGGATCCAGCATCAAGGCCCGCGCCAGCAGCACCGACTGCAGTTCGCCACCGGACAGGTTCTCGGTCTCAGCGGCGAGCATCGCCGGATCGCGTCCCAACACGGCCAGCAGGTTCTCGGCGGCATCGGTGGAGTACTCCCGATCGGCGTGGACCGCCAGCGCGAACGGCGCCTGCAGTGCGTCAGCCACCGAGCCGGACGCCAGCGCCGCAGTTTGCGGCACGTACATCACCTGCGCCCGATACTGCGGCATCGGCCACTCGGCTTGCGGCCGCCCGCGAAACTCACAGCCGCCGTCGAACTCGTCCAATCCCGCGATGCCTCGCAGTAGCAGACTCTTGCCGGTGCCCGATGCGCCGGCCACCACCAGCCGGTCTCCGGCGGCCAGGTCGAAGCTCAGCTCAGTCCACAGGGTGCGATCCCCAACTCGGCGCGAAGCGTCCACCACTTTCAGCAGCACGCCTCAACCCTAAAGCCCCCGTCGGGCAGCCACGCGCTGCCACAACCGGCAAGATCGTCGGGGCGCCGACGGCGTCGGCGACTATTGACGGGGTATCTGGGGTGGGTCAGACTCTGGCAATGGACGTCGAACTGCGCGAGATCCACGATTTTCTGAGCAGTCACCCGCCCTACAGCTTGTTGCCGGCGAAGGTGCTGGATGACCTGGTGGGCCGCTTGCACCTGCGCTACTTCCGACGCGGCACCACCATCATCGAGTTGGGTGCGGCCAACAACTCCTTGTACATCCTTCGCTCCGGAGCAATCGACATCTACCGCGCCGGCAAGGACCTCGTCGAACGAGCCGATCCGGGCAGCAGCTTCGGCACCTCCTCGGTGCGCAGCCGGCAACCGTCGGCCTACAAGATCGTCGCCATCGAGGACTCCCTGGTGCTGGTGATGCCCGGCGACGTCTTTCACCGGCTCCTCACCGGTGAGCCGGAGTTCGCCGAGTTCTTCGACACCGGCCAAAAGGACGTGATGAAGCGAGCCGTCGCCGAACTACAAGGTGACTCCGGCGGACGCACCGTGCTCAAGACCCGTGTCGGCGACCTGGTCAAGCGCGAGCCCATCACAGCCTCCCCGGATCTGACGATCCGGCAGGCGGCCAAGATCATGACCGAGCACAAGGTGTCAGCGCTGCTCATCACCGAAGGGAATCGCATTCGCGGCATCCTCACCGACCGCGACCTGCGTTCCAAGGTGGTGGCCAGCAATGTGTCCCGCGAACAGCCGGTGACCACGATCATGACCACTGATCCGCTCACCATCGCTCCCACGGCATTGGCGGTGGAAGCCATGCTGGAGATGCTCGGCATCAATGTGCATCACCTTCCGGTTGTGGACGGCGACAAGCTGTTGGGCCTGGTGTCCTCCGGCGACCTGATGCGCCTGGAGACCGCCAACCCGGTGTTCCTCGTAGGCGACATCGCCAAGCAGGCATCGCCCGAAGGCCTGGCCACGGTCACCGGACGCCTGCCGCTGCTGGTGGCGCAGTTGATCGAGCAGGACGCCAGCGCCGACGAGATCCATCGCCTGGTTACTGCGGTCAGCGACGCCATCAGTGATCGGCTGCTCAAACTGGCCGAAGCCGAACTGGGCCCGCCACCGGTGCCGTACGAATGGTTGGTGCTCGGCTCGCAGGGCCGCTACGAGCACGGACTGGGCAGCGACCAGGACCACGTGCTGCTGTTGGATGACGCCGCCACCGCCGAGGATGACGCGTATTTCGCCGCCCTGGCCGAATATGTCACCGCCGGCATGGAGACCTGCGGCTATCCGCGTTGCCCCGGGGAGGTGATGGCTACCAATCCGCGCTGGCGTCAGACCCTGAAGGCGTGGACCACTGACTTCCATCGCTGGCTCACCGAACCGGAATCCGATGCGGTGCTGCATGCCCAGATCTTCTTCGACTTCCGGTGCATTCACGGCGGCGGCCAGCGTGCGGAGACGCTTCGCGACACCATCCGTTCGCTGGCGCCGCGCTCGCCACGATTCCTCGGCCACTTGGCCACCGAGGCCGTCGAGCGACAGCCACCGATCGGCTTCTTCCGGGGTTTCGTGCTGGAACGCAGCGGCAGCCACCGGGCCACTCTCGATCTGAAATCGGGAGTGCATTGCGTCGTCGAGTTGGTGCGCGTGCTTTCCCTGGCCAACGGCATCGCTGCGGTGAACACGATCGAGCGGCTGCGCGCCGCCAGCGCTGCGGGCGCATTCAGTGCCGATTCGGAGAATGCCCTGTTGGAGGCCTTCGAGTTCATCACCTACCTGCGGCTGCGTCACCAGGCCCAGCAGGCCGCCGCCGGCATCACGGCGGACAACTCGGTGAGCCCCGACGACCTGACCGCACTGGAGAAGAAGCATCTGCGCGATGCCTTCGGCATCATCCGGCGAGCCCAGCAGGGATTCGCGTACCGCTACCAGACCCATTTGATGTCGTAATGCTGTTCACCTCCCGAACCTGGCGACAGGTCACCTCCGAGTTGCCTGACGGCCCGGCGAAACGGTACGTGGTCGACCCGCAACCGAGCATGAAGACTCCCATCGAAGATATTCGGCTACTGGCCACTGATCTGGAGACCACCGGGCTGGACCCGAGTCGCGATCAGATCTTGAGTATCGGTTTCGTGCCGGTCAACGGGCTGGAGGTCGATCTGTCGGGAGCCGGCCACCTCCTGGTGCGTCCTGACGGTGATGTGGGCGACAGTGCCACCGTCCACGGCATCACCGATGACGCGCTGGCCACCGCGCTGAGTCCTGGCGAGGCACTGGATGCGTTCTTCACCGCTGCCCACGGACGGGTACTGCTGGCCCACCATGCCGCCATCGAGGTGCGCTTCCTGGGTAACGCCTGCCAGCGCATCCATGGTTTCCGGCCGCGGTTTCCGGTCGTGGACACCATGGCGCTGCAGTTCAAGCTACTCAGTCAGGGCTTCGACGACGAGCCGCCCCCCGGAAGCCTGCGGCTCAACGCGGCGCGCAGCCAGTACGGGCTGCCGCGCTACGCCGCCCACAACGCGCTCACCGATGCCTTGGCCTGCGCAGAGCTGTATCTGGCGCAGGTTGCCGAGTTGCAGCCGTTAGGGGTTCGAACGCTGAAGCCGCTGCTGAAGTACTGAGCCGTTCACCGGCTACGGCAGCATCGCGATGAAGAGGGCCAATCCCAAGAAGATCGCCACGCCCACCACGTAGATCATTCTCGGCGACAGCGGCGTGGGTCCGGCACTTCGGGCGACAAACCGACTGCTCGCAGACGGGGGCGGAAAGGCAGCCGGCACACCTGCCGGCGGCTTCGGTGCCCGAGTCTTCGGCGGCGCTGGCTCAGCATCTGAGCGGCTTCGCTGCTGCGCTGGCTCAGCAGCCCGGACTGCTGGCGGTGACGGTGGCGCAACCGACGCAGGCTGGTCGAAGAGCCCGGGAAGATAGGCCTCCCAGGTCAGGCCAGGGTCCCGCTCCGCAGCTTGGTCCATGCCGCCATTGTGCGGGTATCGGGGCGGGGTTACCAGTCCCAGTCGGCTCAGCGGGTGAAGAACTCCGGATTGTCCTCGATGCGGCGCGGGCGTCCGGCATCGTCAACGGCGACATAGTGGAAAACGCCGGAGGCCACGAAGGCCTGCTCTTCTTCGTAGCCGTGCACCACCGCGCGCGCCCAGACCTCGAGGGTGATCTCCATCGAGGTGCGACCCACCTTGGTCAGATCGGCATAGATGGAGACGGTCTGGCCGACCGATACCGGACGGTGAAACACCACATCGTCGACCGAAACGGTGGCCGAACGACCCTTGGCCACTTCGCCGGCCATCAGACCCGCGGCGATGTCCATCTGCGACATCAGCCAGCCGCCGAACACGTCACCCCACGGGTTGGTGTCAGCCGGCATGGCCAGGGTCCGCAGCACCAACATGCCTCGCGGGTCCCGCCCGGCAGGTAAGCCCGCCGGCGAGATCGGTGCATCACTCATGAGTTCTCCTTTGTCGACCGCGACCCTACCGGGGCGATGTTCGCCATCGTTTGAACATCGGATCGGCACCGTTTACTCCAGGCAGGTATTGTGCCGAGGAACCTTCAGAGTCCGGGCCTCACCCGTTCGGATTGCGCACCCTCACGATTTCGACACCCACGTTTGCTCCACAAACCGGGGAAGGTCCGCATGAGTCGAAGACATCGCTTCATCGCTGTGATCGTCCTGATCGCGCTGTGGCTGACGCTGCTGCCGTCACCGACGGCCCAGGCGGCGAACCCGCTGACGACGATCAGCCTGTCCGGCCTTCGTACCCGGCTGCTCTATCTGCATGAGACCGGCCGAAAGGTCGAAGTCGACCTGGCTCTCAAACAGCTGAAGTCACGGTCGGCCTTCGAGGCCAAGCTGTGGAGATCGTTCCTGCGCGACTGGGATCAGGCACTGTCGGCCCAACGATTCAGTTACGCCGCGCCGCACGGGCTGCCCAGGAGTGGGCATGCCTTCGTGGTACTCGGTTCGGGCAACTCCGCCGAACTCACCAGCCGCGCAGCGCTGGCCCAAAAGGCCTTGACTGCCTACCCCACCTCGATGGCGGTGCTGTCGGGCGGAAAAGCCACCGACACCAAAGACAGCGAAGCCGCCCGACTGCGAAAGAAGCTGGTGGCCGCCGGGATCGACCCGTCCCGACTGCTGCTGGAAGAGAAGTCCTCCAGCACAGTCGGCAATGCGGTGTACTCGGTGGCGGTGATGAAGGCCCACCGAATCAGCAGCTACACGCTGATCTCGGACGCCTCCCACCTGCGTCGGGCTCGAGTGCTGTTCGAGGCTGCCGAGCTCCGGGATCAGTACGGCTCGAAGAAGCTGCTGGAGTTGCGCCAACTGGGCAATGTGGCTGTGCCTGATACCGAGGTCAGCAATCCCGCCAGTGTCGCCACCGCCTCCTACATCACCTCGAACGTGGCCTCGGTGCTGAAGTTGTACGACCGCTATGTCGATCTGTGCAGTTCGCCGCCGGCGCGAGCAAAACTGACCGGACTGACCGCGCATCCCCAACGCAAATCCTGGCCCGTCGGCAGCAGGCTGGACCGCAGCCGCCTTTCCGCCACGGCCCGCTTCAATCAAGGCAAGTTGGGCGTCGCCGACAAGGTGACGGTGACCGGATTCAAGACCCGCAGCACCGGAACCCGACACATCACCGTCACCTACCGCTATCGGTCGGTGACCAAGAAGGCTCGCTTCACCATCTCGGTGGTGCGGGCCCGAACCAAGGCCACGCTCCAGCCATCGGCCACCAAGGCCCTGCGCAGAAGCACTCGAATCCTGCTCACTGCCCGCTTCAAGACCGCCACCGGAGTACGCCCCACCGGCCGCGTGCAGTTCCTCCTGAATGGTGAACCGATCAAGACCAGAAGCCTCCGCAAGGCCGATCGCGGGCTGGTCCGGTACCGCTTCCCGAAGCTGAGCCGGCTGGGCAAAAACCGGCTGACCGTCGTGTACACCGGCAACACCAAGGTCACACCGGTGACCCGGACGGCGACGATTCGAGTCGTGCGGCACTGATGTCGCGCCGGCAGCTGTGACATGCTGCTCTGCGAGATTCGAAGGAGACCGATGAAACTGCTGTTCCTGGGTGCCGGAGCCATCGGCACATATGTCGGGGGTTCGCTGGCCGCTGCGGGGCACCGGGTCAGTTTCACCGAGCAGCCCTACACCGCCGAAGTCATCGCCGCCGACGGCCTTCGCCTGACCCGCTCCGGACGCACCGAGGCCGTCCGCGACGTTCAGATCTACACCGCGGCCGCCGACGCACTCGCCGCTGACGATCACGACGCGGTGGTTGTGGCGCTGAAGTCGTTCGACACCGAAGCTGCCGTGCGCGGACTGATTGAGACCGGCCTGCCGCTACCGCCAGTGCTGAGTTTGCAGAACGGGGTGGCCAACGAACCCCTGATCGGCGACCTCCTGGGACCCGAGCAGGTCGTCACCGGCACCGTGACCACCGCCGTCAGCAAGCCCGGTGTGGGCCAGGTCGTCGAGGAGAAGCTGCGAGGTATCGGCATCGCACTGAACCATCCGCTGGGTGAGCGGTTGGTGGCGGCCCTCAACTCTGCCGGGCTGCAGGCCCAAGGCTTCCCCGAACCGCGCGCCATGAAATGGTCGAAGCTGCTGACCAACCTCACCGGCAACGCCACCTCCGCGATTCTGGACGAACCGGTCTCGACCCTGTTCGCCGACCCGGTCAGCTACGACCTGGAGATTCGCGTGCTGCGCGAATGCCTGGCCGTGATGGCGGGACTGGGCCTGGCTCCGGTCGACCTGCCGGGTACCCCGGTGCGGGCCTTGGCGCTGGCCGCGAGGCGACTACCGCGATTCTTGGCTCAACCGGCGCTCACCAAAGCCCTCGGCAGTGGCCGCGGCGACAAGATGCCGTCCTTCCACATCGACCTGCATTCGGGTCGCGGCCGCACCGAAGTCAGCTTCCTCAACGGCGCCGTGGCCCACTACGGCGCGCAGGTGGGGGTTGCCACCCCGGTGAACGAAGGATTGACCCGCATTCTGGAGGCGCTCAGCGGTGGCGAGATGTCGCTGGACACCTATCGTCACGACCCGGAAGCTCTGGCCGACGCTCTGCTGGGAACCGCCTGAGCACATCGCCGCCACCCAGCGGGGGCGAGTTCGGTCTGAGTGGTTGACCGCTTGCACCTTCCCGGCGCCACGACGCGCGGGTTAGTGTGAAGCTCCGCCTGCCCGCCGAGCTGGAGAGGGTGCGTCTATGCATCGCAGGACTCTGATCGCGACCCTGGCCTTCATCGTCATGGCCGGCTCGTGGCTGGTTCCGCAGCCGGCCGAGGCCGCCTCCCGACCATCGATCAGCTCGCTCAGTCGGACGACGGCCGCCGTCGCCGGCGGCACCACCATCACGATTCACGGCAAGCGGCTGCACCTGGTGAAGGCGGTCTACTTCGGCGGCGCCAAGACCACCAAGATCAAACACGTCTCCCGCACCACCATCGTGGTCACCGCACCGCGCCACGCCAAAGGCACTGTGCGCATCTCGATGCGCACCTCAAGCGGCAAGTACCGCACCAAGCGCACCATCCGCTACAAGGCGACTCCCACCACCGCCAACTCCCACGAGGCCGAGGTCCTGCGGCTGACGAATCAGGCCCGGGCCAAGGCCCGAAGCTGCGACGGCAAGACCACCTTGCCTGCCGTCGGGCCACTCACCTGGAACGGCAGCCTCGGCTATGCGGCTCGAGCCCACAGTCGCGACATGGCTCGGCGCAGCTACTTCTCCCACACCAGCAAGGACGGCACCAGCTTCGCCACCCGCATCTCGCAAACCGGCTATCGCTGGCAAGCCATCGGCGAGAACATCGCTGCGGGCTACCCGTCCGCGTCCGATGTCGTGAAGGGTTGGCTCGGTAGTCCGGGCCATTGCGAGAACATCATGTCGGCCAGCTACACCCAGCTGGGCGTGGGCTACGCCACCGGCGGCCCCTACGGCACGTACTGGACGCAGGATTTCGGACGCCCCTGACCGCTGCCCCTGAGCGCTCAGGCGTGTCGGACCAGTCCCGACTCGTAGGCGAACAGCACCAATCCGACCCGGTCACGGCACTGCAGCTTCGCCAGTAGCCGCCCGATGTGGGTCTTCACGGTGCCCTCTGCCATGTACAGCTTGGTGCCGATCTCAGCATTGGTGGCCCCGGCGGCGATCTCCACCAGCACCTCACGCTCGCGCTCGGTGAGCATGTCCAGCCGGGGATCCTCCCCCTCAGGATTTGTCGGCAGCGTCGGCACGACGTGGTCGAGCAGGCGCCGCGTCGCCGACGGTGCGATCACCGACTCGCCGTCGGCCACGGTTCGGATCGCATTCAACAGATCATCGGGCCGGGCGTCTTTGAGCATGAAGCCGGACGCACCGGCCTTCAGCGCCGAGAACACGTACTCGTCCAGGTCGAAGGTCGTCAGCACCAGCACCCGGGTAGGAACCCCGGCCGCCACGATCTGCCGCGTCGCCTCCACGCCGTCCATCACCGGCATCCGGATGTCCATGAGAACCACGTCGGTCGGAATGCGCGTCACTTGATCCACGGTGTCCGCACCGTCTGCGGCCTCGCCGACCACCTGAAGATCGTCTTCGGCCTCGATCAGCATGCGAAAACCACTGCGCACCAGCGCCTGGTCATCGGCCAGGAACACTCGGGTGGCATTCATAGATCTCTTCCTTTCACTGACCGGCCCGCAGCGGCAGTACTGCGGTGACCTGGAAACCGCCGCTCGGTCGGGAGCGGGTGAGCAGGCGCCCACCCATCGAGGTCACACGTTCATTCATACCGCGCAATCCGTGCCCCGGAGAGGTGGACTCCTCACTGCCGGTGCCGGCTCCATTGTCGAGAACATCAATGCTGATGTCGCGCATTCCGTAGGTGATGGTGACCTGCGCGGTGGCTTCGGGTCCGGCATGCTTCAAGAAGTTCGTCAGGGCTTCCTGCACCACTCGATACACCGTCAGGGCCAGCGCCGCCGGAACCTTCGGCGGCTGTCCCCGCACATCCAAGGTGGCCCGGTCCGAGGCGCGCTCCACCAGTTCGGCAATGTCGTTCAAGGTGGGTGCCGGTGCGAAATCGACTTGCTCGGATTTCGGCTCGTCGCGCAGCACCCCGACGATACGACGCATCTCGCTGAGCGCCTCACGTCCGGTCTCAGCAATGGTGGTCAAGGCCTCCTGGGCGGCTTCGGGACGCTTGGCTGCGGCGGCTTTGCCGCCCTCGGCCTGCACGATCATCACCGACAACGAGTGCGCCACGATGTCGTGCAGTTCGCGGGCGATCTGGCTGCGCGCCTTGCTCTCGGCCAGCCGCGCCTGCTGCTCGCGTTCGTCGAGGAGCCGTTGGTAGCGCTCTTCGGCGGCCTCGACCCGATCCTGATCTGCGGCCACCGCCTCGCGGACCCGGCGTCCGATGGCGTAGGGGGTGATCACCAGCCCGATGCACACCGACCAGGCCAGCACCAGCGACAGCAGGGTCTTCAGACTGATGTAGGTCGGATCATCAATGATCCACCGCACCGGCCCCAGAATCGAGGCGATGCCGCCGATCACCACGACCAGTCGAGCTTCGTGACCGGGAATCCACCGCGCCATCGTGTAGGAAACCAGCGGCACGACCGCCAAGGTCGCCATCGGAGCATCGGAGACGATCAGTTGCATGACCCCGGCCACGGTGACACCGGCCAACATCAGGATCGGCGAATGTCGACGCAGCACCACCGGCGCCACCATCAGGATCGCCGCCACCATCTGCGCAACATCGAGGTGCTGATCCAAACCGCGCATCGAATACGGCGGAATGGTCAGCAAGCCGATGGCGCCCGCCATCGTCGCGTCCAGGATCCAGTCGTGCCTGGTCGCGCCCGGCGGGAAGATCACCTCACGGAGTTGCATCGCGCTCAAGCCTAGTGGCGGCCCTGACACCGGTCGGCCTCCCGCTCCGCGGGTAGGGTGTGTGCCCACGGGAGGGGCCATGAAAAGACTGATCGCGGGTGTGCTGCTGGTGCTGGCCGTCACCGGCTGCGCCGGTGCCGCGCCGACGCAGAATCCCAGCGCCACCGAGCCGCCCTTGGCTCAACTCAGTGTTGGAGACTGCACGGCCGGTCTCGATTCCGGGAAGACTCTGTCGGTGCCCACCGTGGACTGTGCAAAGCCGCACAACTGGGAGGTGGCTGGACTGGTTCCGCTGGACGAGCAGAGCTATCCCGGACCGGACGTCTTGCGCACCACGGCCAGCCAGAAGTGCCCCGCGATCTTCCGTGACTACGTCGGCGTCAATACGGCGGCCAGCCCCTACACGCTGACCTACCTGGCCCCTAGCGAGATTCACTGGAGCGATCCGGAAAACCGCACCGTGGTGTGCTTGGCCGGTTCGACGGACGTGAAGATCACCGATTCGCTGAAGGACACCAACCTGGTCTTTCCTCAGGTCGGCGAATGCACCCAGCAGCCGCCTGCCGGCGGTGTCGGCGTGAAACTGACCTCCTGCGACACCGAGCACTACTACGAGGTGTACGCGGCCAAAGAGTGGACGGGCAAGAAGGCCCCCACCGACAAGCAGTTGGCCCAGTTGTACCGGGAGGTGTGCTTGAAGGGCTTCACGAAGTTCGTCGGGGTGGACTCCGGAAAGTCCAAGTACGAAATCCTGCGTTTCCAGGCGCCGTCGGCGTCGTGGAGTTCAGTACCCGATCACCGCACCGTGTGTGCAGCGGGCTCGCCGTCCGGAGGTATCACCGGAACCCTGAAGGGTGCCAAGAAGTAGCGCTCAGCCGTGCAACAGGTCGTCGTAGCTGGGCACTGCGGCTTCGGGCAGCTCTTTGAGTGGACGGGCTTGCGTCATGCGTAGGGCGAAGGCGTCCGCGGCGCGCGCGATACGGAAGTCCAACTCAGCGGTATCGGCCCAATCAGCGGTGGCTGCGAAGACCGCGAGTGGGCTCACATCTGCCTTCAAGAAGGAAAACAGCGGCAGCATGGCATGTTCGACCATCAAGGAGTGCCGCGGGCTGCCACCAGTCGCGCCGAGCAGCATCGGACGCCCAATCAGCGCCCGCGGGTCCAGGGCATCGAAGAAGAGCTTGAACAGCCCCGAATAGGAGCCGTTGTACACCGGTGTCACCGCGATCACGCCGTCGGCGGAGATGACCGCCTCCTGGGCTTGGCCCAGAGCGTCGGATACCTGTCGCTGCGTGAGTGCGGTGGCGAGGTCACCGGCGAGGGTGTGTAGTTCGACGTGTTCGACGTCGGCACTGCACCCACGGTCGGCCAAGGCCGCGCGTGTGCTCTGAGCGAGCAGATCGCCCAGACGGCGACTGCTCGACGGTTGTGCAGCTCCAGCAGTGATCGATACCAGTTTCACGCTTGGGAAACGCGTCGATCGCCCCTGGGCATTCCAGATCGGCCAAAATGGGTACATGAATCTGCCCACCTGGGTGACCACCAGCCAGTTGGTTTCGGTGTTGCTGGTCGTCGTGGTCACCCTGGTGACCCGCTTCCTGCTGATCCGTCTGGTGCACCGCATGACGACGCACGCCTTGGAGCGCGCCAAGAAGCGCCGCGAGCGAGGCCCCAGTCGCGCCGACCAGATCTGGGAATCGGTAGTGATGGTCGACGACGAGCGCTTCGAGCAACGCACCACCACGCTGGGCTCGGTGGGATCCAGCATCATCAGCATCACCTTGTTCATCATCGCGCTGTTGACGATCATGGCGATCTTCGGTGTGCCGCTGGCGCCGCTGTTGACCTCCGCCGGTGTGGGTGGGGTGGCCTTGGCCTTCGGTGCGCAGAGCCTGGTGAAAGACTTCCTTTCCGGCATGTTCATGCTGATGGAGGACCAGTACGGCGTCGGTGATCTGATCGACACCGGTGAGGTCACCGGAACCGTGGAGGAGTTCGGTCTGCGAGTGACCCGCCTGCGCGATGTGTCCGGCACCATCTGGTACGTCCGCAACGGCGAGATCCTGCGGCTGGGCAACCAGAGCCAGGGGTGGTCGACGGCAATCGTGGACATTCCGGTCGCCTACAACGAGGACCCCGATCGCGCCATCGCCATCCTGGACGAGGTCGCCGCTCGCGCGGCGGATGACCCGGAGATCGCACCGCTGCTCATCGATACACCGAAAGTCATCGGCGTCACCTCGGTCTCGCCGGCCACCATGACCATTCGGGTGTCGGGCAACACCCAACCCAACCAGCATTGGGGAGTGCAGCGTTGGCTGCTGCGCCATTGCTTGGCGGCTCTCACTGAGGCGGGAGTGCGCAGCCCGACATCGTTGGGTCTGAGCAATCCCGAATGAGCCGTCCGCGCGGACTCGACGTCTGGCCTGCCACAGATTTCCCGGTTCTCCGACCTGGTTCAGCGTTGCGACCGACAATGGTGTTCTCAGGCCGAACACACCCGGGCGGTGGCGGCGAGTAACGGTCATCCGCGTCGGGTTGCAGCGATGAAAGGCGATTCGATGACCCCTCGCTCGAACCGGTGGGCTGCCGCGGCCGCCCTCATGGCCCTCGCCGTCTCACCACTGACCGCCCCTGCCACCCCGGCCGCAGCCCAGACGCTTCCAGCGGCAGCACCGAAGAATGTCATCATCATGATCGGCGACGGCATGGGCTACAACGCGATCGATCTGTACAGCGCCTACGCCACCAACAAGACCTATCGGCAGGTGAGCGGATCCGCTGGCTCCCTGACGCAGGAGCCTGGCGTGGCCTCGCTGAGCTTCGAGTCGTGGCCAGTACAGACCTCGGTGAGCACCTATTCGCTGACCACGACAGCCAGTCAGGTCGGCTATAGCTCGGCGAAAGCCTGGGGCAGCGTCGACTGGATCAAGAGCAACCCGACCGACTCCGCAGCTGCCGGAACCGCGCTGGCCACCGGGGTGAAGACCCGCAATGGCGTTCTCGGCTTCGATGGCAGCGGCCGCGAGTTGGAAGACCTGACCCAGCGCGCCGATGCGCTGGGGAAGGCGACTGGCGTGGTGACCACCGTGCCTATCAGCCACGCCACCCCCGCCGCCTTCGCCGCGCACGATCCGAGCCGCAGCGATCTGGTCGCCATCACCCACCAATACCTGACCGACGACTATCTGGACGTGGTCATGGGTGCCGGACACCCCTTCTATGACAACTCCCACCAGCAGCTGAGTACCGGCTCCTTCAGCGCGATCGGCTCAGCGGACTGGGCCAAGCTGACGACCGGCGCCACCGGCTTCACCTTCATCGATACCGCAGCCGATTTCGACGCGATCGCCGCGGGCACCTGGGTTCCCTCGCGAGTGTTCGGAGTCGCACAGGTCGCCAGCACCCTGCAGCAGTCGCGTGCCGGAACCAGCACCGTCCCCTACGACACGGCGCGCAACGACGTTCCCGATCTGGCCACGATGTCGACGGCGGCATTGAACGTCCTGAAGCAGAACGACTCCGCCGGCAAGGGCTTCTTCACCATGATCGAGGGCGGTGCGATCGACTGGGCCGGCCATGCCAATCAGAGCGCCCGTAGCATCGAAGAGACCGCCGATTTCGTCAAAGCCATCGACGCGACCGTGACCTGGGTGGAAGCCAACAGCTCCTGGGATGACACCTTGCTGATTGTCACCGCCGACCATGAGACCGGCTACCTGACCGGGCCCGACACCAGTGGCACCACCTGGGATCCCATCACTCCTGCGGGGGAGACCATAGTTCCTGACCTGAGTTGGCTTCGCCGCGACCACACCAACCAACTGGTGCCGCTGTACGCCACCGGCAAAGGTGCGGCCGGTTTGGCCGCCGCGGCTACCCAGTCAGATCTGGTGCGCGGCAGCTATCTGGACAACACCGCGGTGGCGAACCTGCTGCTCAAGAACCTGTGGAAGCCTTCGGAGTTGCTCGCCGCCACCGTCACGGCAGGCTCGGTCCGTACCGCAGCGAACAAGGCTGCAACGATCCCGGTTCGAATCGACAAGGCCAATTTGACCGGCACCGTCTCAGCGAAGATCGGCACCCGCACGGTGAGTGCCGGTCTGGTCTCGGGCCGGGCAAGCCTGGCGATTCCTGCCGGTTCGCTCGCGGTGGGCAGCCACCAGGTCCCGATCAGCTATTCCGGATCCGACACCTACGCGGCCGCCACGACGACAGCCTCAGTCACGGTGACGAAGGCAGCCAGTTCCACGTCGGTGAAGCTCCGCAAGAAGGTGCGCAGCGGTACCAGAGCCACCTTCGTGGTCACCGTCCACGCATCGGGTGCCCCCCGGACGGGCACCGCGACGGTGAGAATCGGGTCACGTTCCGCTCGGGCGGTGGTGAACTCCCACGGGAAAGCGAGGGTCTCCTTCCCGAGGTTCACCCGGCGCGGGAAGGTGCTGGTCAAGGTCACCTACTCCGGCAACGCGACACTGACCCACAGTCATGCGCGGAAACGGCTGAGGGTGATCCGCTGAGGGGTATTGCCCTGGCGGGTTCCTCACCTCGACTCCCGTTACGGACCATTGCTGCGGCGTCAGCCAGGCAGGAGGTCCTCCGGTGGCGTGGCCTGGCGTCCCAAGGTGCGCGTTGCGCCGGCGGAGGCCACGATCACACAGCCCATGGCGACGATTTCCACCCAGCTGAGTTGCTCGCCGAGGATCACGAGGGCGGCCAGGGCGGCCACGGCCGGCTCCAGGCTCATCAGGATCCCGAAGATGCCCGGGGAGATGCTGCGCAGGGCCACCATCTCCAAGCCGTAGGGAATCACCGAACTCAGCACCCCTACTGCCGCCCCGAGCAGGAGCACTTTCGGCTGCAGCAGCTCACTGCCACCGGACAGAATTCCCGGCACCAGAAAGATGAGGGCACCCAACATGGCGCCCACGCTGACCCCGGTCACTCCGGACCACGACACCCCCGTGCGCCGCCCCAGCAGAATGTAGGCCGCCCAGCCGGTCGCGGCCAGCAGGGCGAAGCCGACGCCGATCCAGTCCACCGTGACCGGGAAGACTCCCAGTAGCGCGACGCCGATTCCGGCCAGCGCCACCCACACCAGGTCGAGCCAGCGACGAGAGCCCAGCAGCGCCACCGCGAGCGGACCCAGGAACTCGATGGTGACGGCCAAGCCGATCGGGATTCGGGAGAACGACATGTAGATGGCCCAGTTCATGGTGGCCAGGGCGATGCCATAGCCGATGACCACTCGCCATTCGGCCCAGGTGCGTCCCGTCAGCCGCGGCCGTGCGACCAGCATCAGCACCGCAGCCGCCACCGCCATCCGCAGCCAGGCGATGGCGGTCGGTGGCGCCAACTCGAACAGTGATTTCGCGAAGGCAGCCCCAACCTGCACCGAGACGATGGCCCCCACCACGAGCCACACCGGGCTCAGCCAGGACGGCAGCCTCATGCTGCGTCCCGGCAGCGGGCGTAGGCCGGGCAGGAGACCAGGTGATCGTTGTACAGACCGACAGCTTGCGCGAAGGCGTAAACGATCGTGGGCCCGCAGAAGCGGAAACCGGCCTTCTTCAACTGCCGGGAGAGTTCGTCGGTGGCGGGATCGGTGGCTGGTGCTTGGCTCAGGTCAGTGAGCCGGTGCTGCACCGGGGTGCCGCCGACCGTGCGCCAGATGAATTCGCTGAAGCCTCCCGGATGGTCTGCCTCGATGCGCAGCCAGGCCCGGGCGTTGCCGATGGTGGCTTCGATCTTGCCGCGGTGGCGCACAATGCCGGCATCGGTGAGTAGCTCGGTGACCTCGGCGTCTCCCCAGTCGGCGATCACGGCCGGCTCGAAGCCGGCGAAGGCAGCCCGGAATCCCTCGCGCTTTCGCAGAATGGTGATCCAGGCCAGCCCGGCTTGAAAGCCGTCCAGGGTGAGCTTTTCGAACAGTGCCCGGGAGTCGCGCTCGGGCATTCCCCATTCGTCGTCGTGGTAGCCCACATACAGCGGATCGCTGCCGCACCACCCGCAACGCTCGCCCATCTCAGACCCCTTTCCCTGGCACATGCTAGACCCGACCTGCGACAGCCGAGGTGCGGGGCCGACGGCACAACGAATCCGGGGCAGACCCCCGCAAGGGCCTGCCCCGGATTCGATCTCAGCTCAGGATTGACTGGTCGGGCTGGTCGCAGCCTGCGCTGCGTCCTGGGTGACCTTTCCGGCTTCCTCGATCACCTTGTCGGCGCTGATCATCAGCTCGTAGGCCTCCGGCTCCAGGGTGCCGGTACGGTCGACGCGAGCGGCACGGAAGCGGGAGATGATCACCGCACCGAACGCGATGAAGGCAGCCAGGGTTGCGATCAGAATGCGAGCCAGGTGGTTCGCCTCCGGTCCCACGGACATGGCCACCACGGCCGGAGCGATCAACAGGGCAACCAGGTTCATCACCTTGATCAGCGGGTTGATGGCTGGACCTGCGGTGTCCTTGAACGGGTCGCCGACGGTGTCGCCGATGATCGCAGCCTCATGGGCGGGGCTGTTCTTACCACCGTGGTTGCCGTCTTCGATGATCTTCTTGGCGTTGTCCCAAGCACCGCCGGAGTTGGCCAGGAAGACTGCCATCAGTACACCGGTGGCGATGGCTCCGGCCAGGAAGCCGGCCAGCGGACCCACACCGAGTCCGAAGCCCACAGCGATCGGGGCGAATGCTGCCAGCAGGCCTGGCGTGGCCAGCTCGCGCAGCGAGTCGCGGGTGCAGATGTCGACCACCTTGCCGTATTGCGGACGGACCTCGCCGGTCATGATGCCGGGGAAGTCGCGGAACTGGCGACGCACCTCGAACACGATGGCACCGGCAGCGCGGGTGACCGCGTCGATGGCCAGACCGGAGAACAGGAACACCGTGGCGCCACCCAGGATCACACCGACCAGGGTTACTGGAGAGATGATCGAGTACTGCATCATGGCGGCAACCACATCGGGCATTTCGGCGTTGGTGATGCCGGCCAGCGCGGTGGTGACCGCGTCGGCGTAGGAGCCGAACAGCGCGGTGGCTGCCAGTACGGCGGTGGCGATGGCGATGCCCTTGGTGATGGCCTTGGTGGTGTTACCCACGGCGTCCAGGTCGGTGAGGATCTGGGCGCCTTCTTCACTGATGTCACCGCTCATCTCGGCAATGCCCTGGGCGTTGTCGGAGACCGGACCGAAGGTGTCCATGGCCACGATGACGCCGACGGTGGTCAGCAGGCCGCAGCCGGCCAATGCCACCAGGAACAGCGCCAGCGCTACAGATCCGTTGGCCAGCAGGAACAGTCCGCAGATCGCGGCGGCGATGATGCCGGCGGTGTACACCGCGGATTCGAAGCCGACGCCGATGCCGGACAGCACTACGGTCGCCGGGCCGGTGAGGGTGGTGCGGGCCACGTGCAGCGTGGGCTTGGAGGTGGTGCCGGTGAAGTAGCCGGTAAGCCACAAGATGACGCCGGCGAGCACGACGCCGATCAGTACGGCGAAGGAGGCGACCAGTTGCGGACTGGACAGCACCGGCAGACCGGCGGCGTGATCAGCCAGCTCGGGATTGACGCCGGGGATGGCGCCGAAGGTACTCGGCAGGTACCAGAACGCAGCCGCTACGGCCAGCGCCACCCCGACCAGCGCCGAGATGTAGAAACCGCGGTTGATGGCCGCTAGGCCGGACTCATTGCCCCGCACTCGGGTGATGAAGATGCCCAGCGCTGCGACCAGCGCACCGATCGCGGTGACCAGCAGCGGGAAGACCATGCCCTGTTCGCCGAAGGCCGCCTTGCCCAGGATCAATGCCGCGACCAGCGTCACCGCGTAGGACTCGAAGAGGTCGGCGGCCATGCCGGCGCAGTCGCCGACATTGTCGCCGACGTTGTCCGCGATGGTGGCCGCGTTGCGCGGATCGTCCTCGGGGATGCCTTGCTCAACTTTGCCGACCAGGTCAGCGCCGACGTCGGCGGCCTTGGTGAAGATGCCGCCGCCCACGCGCATGAACATGGCCAGCAGGGCGGCACCGAAGCCGAATCCTTCCAGAACCCCGGGTGCTGAAGTACCGAACAGCAATCCGACTGAGGCGGCACCCAGCAGGCCCAGGCCGACCACGCTCATGCCGACCACGCCACCGGTCTGGAAGGCGATCTTGGCGCCCTTGGCGCGACCATCGGACTGGTTGGCGGCCGCCGCGACGCGCACATTGGCGCGGGTTGCTAGCCACATACCCAGGAAGCCGATGCCTGCCGAGAAGCCCGCGCCCAGCAGGAAGAAGACCGAGCGTCCGGCTTTGACGGCGAAGGCATCGGCACCGTCGGCGGGAAGCAGCCACAACAAGCCGAAGACCAGAACCGCAAAGATGCCCAGTGTGCGGAACTGACGACCCAGGTAGGCCGAGGCTCCCTCTTGAACAGCCTGTGCGATGTCACGCATTGCCGTGGTGCCTTCGTCGGCGGCGAGCACTTTGCGGGCCAAGATGCCCGCGATCCCGAGTGCTACCAGCGCGACCACGGCAATCACAACCATGATCGTCCAGCTCGTCGCACCGAGCGTCTCCAAGGGTAGGAGACCCGTGGCGGCTAGGTTCATGTTCCTCCTTGCATTGGCGGCGCTCGTGGCGCCCAACGTCATTCTTTGACGATGAAAAAGGATTCTAAGGGATTAATGCAGTGTTACAGAAATGGGATAGTTTGTTTGCACAGCAGAACGATAAAATGTCTTAGCATTTAGGGTCTAGTGCGATGGCTTCCGCCTCAGGGCCCCTGCTCAGAGCCAGGAGAGCCTGTGCCTCACCCGCAGTGCGACCGTTCCATCAGCGACAATCCTCGACTCGGCGTCAGTGCCGAGAACCGGTTCATGCGTAAACAATCGCCGCGGTTTTTATGCGTATGGCGGGTGGTAAAACGTTACTCCGCTACCCGTACGCCAAAATCACGCACGCTAATAATGCATGGGAAATGCTCGTTTGTCGACCCCTGCCGTGCCGTCGGTCGACCCGACCGCTGATCGTCGTTTCCGCTCACATCAAAGCAGTGATCCGGCTAGGGTCGAGGGCGTGGATGCACCATGGGTCAAGCACTATCAGCCGGGTGTACCGGCGCAGATCAAACTTCCGACGCAATCGTTGGTGAACCTGTACGAGCACTCGGTGGCCGAGGCCGGTGACGCCGTCGCCTGCGAGTTCTTCGGACGGACCACCACCTACACCGAACTGGGCGACCAGATCAGCCGGACCGCTGAGGGTCTCCGCCGACTCGGCGTCCGCGCCGGGGATCGGGTGGCGTTGGTGCTGCCGAACTGTCCCCAACATGTCGTGGCCTTCTATGCGGTGCTCCGGCTGGGGGCGATCGTGGTGGAGCACAATCCGCTCTACACCGAACGAGAGCTGCGTCATATCTTCGAAGACCATTCCGCCCAGATCGCGATCTGCTGGGACGTGGCGGTGGCCAAGCTCCAGGAGATGCCCAGCGACATCCGGGTTCCCACGATCATCTCGGTGAATCTGCTGACCGCCTTCCCCACCGTCAAACGCCTGGCTTTGGGACTTCCGCTGCCGAGTCTGCGCAAGACTCGCGCCAAGCTGACCGCTACGGTCCAGGACACCACCACCTGGGAGCAGTTGCTGAGCGCGCCCGCGATTGATCCGACGCATCCGCGCCCCGAACCCAGCGATCTGGCCGTCATCCAGTACACCTCCGGCACCACCGGACAGCCCAAGGGCGCGATGCTGTCCCATCTCAACCTGTACGCCAATGCACTGCAGGGCGAGGCGTGGATGCACGGTGCGCAGTACCGCAAGGAGAACTTCTACGCGATTCTCCCGATGTTCCACGCCTTCGGCATGACCCTGTTCCTCACCTACGGCATCCTCAAGCAGGCCCGGCTGGTGATCTTCCCGGCCTTCGATGTGGACATGGTCCTGGACGCAGCCAAGAAGACGCCGCCCACGGTCTATTGCGCGGTACCGCCGATCTACCAGCGCACCGCCGAGCGAGCCATCGAGCGCGGCATCAGCCTGAAAAGCGCCAAGTACTGCATCTCCGGCGCAATGAACCTGCCCGGCTCCGTGGTGGAACTCTGGGAGAGCGTCTCCGGTGGCCTCCTGGTGGAGGGTTACGGCATGACCGAGGCCTCGCCGGTCTGCCTGGGCAACCCTTTCCACCCGTCCCGACGTGCCGGCACCATCGGGGTGCCGTTCCCGAGCACCTACATGAAGGTGGTCGACCTGGAAGACCCGACCACCGAGGTCGCGCAGGGCGAACGCGGTGAGTTGCTCATCAAAGGACCGCAGGTATTCAGCGGCTACTGGAACAACGCCGCGGAGACCGAGAAGACACTGCTACCCGGCGGATGGTTGCGCACCGGCGATGTGGTCACCGTGGATGCCGACGGCTTCACCACCATCGTCGACCGGGTCAAAGAACTCATCATCACCGGCGGATTCAACGTCTCCCCCTCTGAAGTCGAAGCAGTCCTGCAAAGCCACCCCGATGTGGCCGAGGCTGCCGTGGTGGGCATGCCGTCGCCGTCCGGCGGTGAGTCGGTGGTGGCAGCGGTGATCCTGCGCGCGGGCACCGAGTTGGACGAGCCCACAATGCGCGCCTTCTGCAAGGAGCGGCTGGCCGGCTACAAGGTGCCTCGGCAGATCATCGCGATGCCGGAACTGCCGCGCTCCATCCTGGGCAAGGTGATCCGCAAGCAGGTTCGCGAGCAGATGGGCTCGGCGACCTAGGCCGTGTCTTCGGGCAGTGCGACGAAGGACATGTCCTCACTGGCCCGATGCCACGGCCATTCCCAGCCGTTGCGGCGGACCAGATACAGTCCGGCGACCAGCACCGTCACGCCACAGGCGATCGCGCCGACGGCGATGGTCCATCGCGGCCCCCAGGCGTCGCCGATCCAGCCGACCAGTGGGGAACCCAGCGGTGTGCCCCCCATGAAGATCGCCATGTAGAGCGCCATCACCCGTCCTCGCATCTGCGGGTCGGTGCTCAACTGCACCGAGGTGTTGGCTGAGGTCATGGCTGTCAGTGAGGTGAAGCCGGCTGCTGCCAGCAGCACCAGGTAGATCGCGATATCCGGGGCCAACGCCATACCCAGGCTCACCGCGCTGAATCCGGCCAGGGCGGTGATGATGAGCCGAAGCGGTGCATGCGTGCGCTTGGCGGCGATCAGGCCCGCGGTCAGTGAACCAATGGCCATCACCGATCCCATGTAGCCGAACATGGTTGGCCCGACGTGGAACACCGAGGTGGCCATGACGGCATTGGTGAGCTGGAAGTTCAACCCGAAGGTGCCCAGCATGAACATCATGAACATCACCAGCATGATGTCCGGGCGCCGCCGAACGTAGGCCAAACCGGCCCGAACGCCGCCACTGTCGCGAACCCGGGGAGCCGGGTGCAGTTCGGAGGGATTCATCAGCATCAGTGCGATCAACACCGTTACGAAGCTGGCCGCGTTCACCGCCAACGCAGGTCCCACTCCCCACCAGGCAATGCTCAGTCCGGCCACGGCCGGCCCGACCAGGCGGGCGGCATGGAAGCTGGTGGAGTTCAAGCCGACGGCGTTGCCGATGAGTCGCGGGGGCACCATCTCGGGAGCAAAGGCCTGCCGGGCGGGCGTATCCACGGCAGCGGCGACTCCCTGAAGGAAGGCCAGCAGGTACACCTGCCACAGCGTGATCCAGCCGCCGATGACCAGAATCGCCAGCGCGGCGCCCGTCAGCGCCAGGGCCCCTTGGCTGAACAGGAGTAATCGCCGTTTGGGGATGCGGTCGGCGAGGGCCCCGGCCCACGGCGAGGCCAGCGTCGGCAGGAACTGCAGACCGGTGATCAACCCCAGCGCCATGGCGGAGTTGTTGGTGAGGATGGTGAGCACCAGCCAATCCTGAGCAACCCTCGCCATCCAGGTGCCGGTGTTGGAAACCAGTCCACCCACCCAGAACAAGCGGTAGTTGCGCAGAGCAAGCGAGGAGAACATGGGGACCCGATCTATCGATCCGGTCCGTACTGCAATCGAACTCAACGAATCAGCACCCGATTCAACAGCTCGGTGGCTTGGCGCAGCAGCGCTCTTTCTTCGGCGCTGAGCCCCGCCAGCTGACGCACCATCCAGTCGTCGCGAGCCTGGGCCACGTGCGCGAGCGCCTCGAGTCCGGCATCGGTCAGGGTGAGAACCTTGCACCGCCCGTCATCAGGGTGGTCGGTGCGAGTCACCAGGCCCTTATCGACCAGGCAGTTGACCGTCTTCGTCATGGACGGGGCGCTGACCTGTTCGACCTCTGCCAGTTCACCAGGGGTGAGCGGGCCACGGCGCAGGTTGGACAACGCGCTCACCTGATGCGGGGCGAGCTCGGTGGTGGATTCGAATCGAACTCGACGGCTCACTCGCTGGCAGGCGATGCGCAGATCATTGGCCAGGGAAATCATCGTGCTCGTCGTCATGATCCTTAGCCTATCTCATTAGACAAGCTAACGATATGTGGATCAGTGGCTGGCCCCTTACGAGCCGCGATCCTTGCGAGTCATCAGGTAATGCACCACACCGGAGCCACTGGCGACGACCTCAATATCGAAACTTTCGTCGAGGCCCTCCAAGCCGTCCCACAACCGGACGCCTCGTCCCAACAGGATCGGCACCACCACGACATGCAGGTGATCGACCAGATCTGCGTGCAGAAACTCGCGCACCACCGTGGGGCCACCGCCGAGCCGAACGTCGAGCCCATCGGCAACAGACGCAGCCAAGGCGAGGGCATCCTCCGGGGGCAGCGCCCGGAACAGGAAAGTCGTCTCCCCGACTGTCAGGTCCGGCCGCTCGTAGTGGGTCAACACCACCACCGGCGTGTGGAAGGGAGGCTCCTCACCCCACCAGCCGCGCCAGGCCTCGTCGGCCCACGGACCGTGCTGCGGCCCGAACTTGCCGCGGCCCATGATCTCAGCCCCAACACCCTTCCAGGCAGCCGCAGCGAGCGCATCATCAATGCCTTGGGTGCCCGCCCCGGGCGACTCGGCCTCACCGCCAGAAAGACTCACGAAGGTCTGGGTCGGAAAGAACCACTCCATCAACCGACCCCCGGCATGGCCGAAGGGGGCTTCGAAGGTCTGCCCCTCGCCGGTGGCGAACCCGTCCAGGGATACCGCGAGGTTGTGAACGCGAAGCTTCACCATGAAGTCACGCTAACCGAGGATCTTTCCGCCGGAACCTCGGCCTCGAATTTGTGCCACCACGGCAACCGGTTGCGCCTCACACTGCGGCGAAGCGGGACCAGGACACCAACGAGTCGTGAGCGAGGGAATCGAAACGGTGATGCGGTGCGAAAGCGTCCTGCTCGACAGTCGGAATCCCGACCACCGTCAGCCCGGCGGCTTTGGCGGAGTTCACTCCCACCACCGTGTCCTCGAAGGCCAGCACCTCAGTGGGCGCCACGGCCAGGCGCTCACAAGCCCTCAGGTACAGATCGGGGGCGGGTTTGCCATGAACCACATCCTCGGCAGTCACCCATACTCCAAAGGCATCACTCAGTCCCGCTCGACTCAACGCCAGCTCGACCAGGACTCGCGGGGAATTGCTGACCACGGCCAGCGGCAACCGTCCGGTCAGCGCAGCGACGATCTCCACTGCACCAGCCATCGGTACCGCGTCGGCGGCAATCACCTCAGCGACGGTCTCGGCCAGCTCGGCCTTCAGCGCCGCCTCTGCGCCGACGGTGTCGAACAGTTGGGCCATTCGGGCCACGGTGAAGTCCATGGTGGTTCCGATGAGTTGGGCCTTCAGCTCAGTGGTGAACTCCAGCCCGTGATGGGCGAACATGACGGCCTCCGCCCGCGTCCAGCACACCTCGGTGTCGACCAGCAGACCGTCACAGTCGAAAGCGACCGCCCGCACCGGATCGTTGACCGGACGCCAGGTGGCGCTGAGTTGTCTGGCTAGGTCATTTCCCACAATGTCAGGCACTGAACCAGCCTAGCGGGACGGCTGGAGCGGCCTAGGATTCTTCCATCATGAGTTCTACCGCCGAGATCTCTTACAATCCGCCCATCGGTGCCCTCGCCGCCCGGATTCGCTCGCTGGCGTCAGCCAACGACGGGCGCATCATCCTGGGAATCGCCGGCAGCCCGGGCTCGGGCAAATCGACTCTCGCCAGATCACTGGCCACCCAGTTGGGTGCGATCGCCGTGGCGGTGCCGATGGATGGATTCCATCTGGCCAACATCTCACTGACGGCCTTGGGGCGGCGCAACCGCAAAGGCGCGGTGGACACCTTCGACGCCTGGGGTTACGTCGCACTGCTGAACCGCATTCTGCAAGAACGCGCGCACGAGGTGTATGCGCCCAGCTTCGACCGCGTCGTCGGCGAGCCGATCGCCGCTGAGGTCGTGGTCAAACCCGACCACAAGGTCATCATCACCGAAGGCAACTATCTGCTGCTCGATGCGGCTCCCTGGAACCGCATCTCGACACTGACCCGCGAAATCTGGTTCTGCGAAGCCCCCGCCGAGGAACGGCGGCACCGATTGATCCAGCGCCATCAACAGCATGGACGCACCCTGGCCGAGGCCACCTCCTGGGCCGACCAGGTGGACGCCGCCAACGCCGAGGTGATTCAGGCCACCCGCGAGCGGGCAGACCTGATCGTGCACACCGCCTCGGTCTGAATCAGAGAGGGCTACCGACGAGCGTCGCTCACTCGCCGAGGATCGGACCCCGTTGGGGCCCTTCCTCCTGCGCCGGCTGCACCGCCAACGACGGAAACTCGCTGAGCGGACCGGCAGGCTTGGTGTCCCAGGCGGGGAAGACCAGATCAGACTGCAGCCACGAGGTGAGCAACCCCGCCAAACCCGTCAGGCTGGTGAGGTGAGTGCGCTCGTGTCCGTGGCTGGCATCCACGCCGAAACCCAGCAATGCGACACGCAGATGGGCTCCGGCCTCGAGAGCGGCAGCAGCATCCGAACGGTAGTGAGCGAAGGTGTCGCGCACCACGTCGATGCCGGCTTCGACCGCCAGGCTGTGCAGTCGACGAGTCAAGTGATAGTCGAAGGGCCCCATGCTGTCCGCCATCGTCACCGTGACCGCAGTCTCGGTCGACTGCTGGCCGGGCGCCACGATCGCGGCGTCGATGGACACCATCTCTGCGACATCGGGATCCAGCCCGTGGCTGGCGCCGTGCCCAATCTCCTCAGCGCACGTCACCAGAAGCTGCGTACGCACCGGAAGCTTCGCATCGGCGTCCTTGACCGCCTTCACCGCCGCCAACGTCGCGGCGACCCCGGCCTTGTCATCCAAGTGCCGGGAGCGCACAAAGCCGCTGCTGGTGATGATCGGATTCGCCAACTGAGCCACGAAGTCACCCACGTCGAGGCCGAGGGCACGCAAGTCCTCGATCGACGACACCTGCTCATCGATGCGAACCTCGACCTGTTCCCAGCCGACGCCTTGCGAATCGACTTCATCGTTCCATCGGTGACCCGAGGCCTTCAGCGGCAAGATCTGACCGGTGTAGACCGTGTCCAGGGCATCGGGGAAGATCCAGACCGTCGCCCCTTCGGAGAAACGAGCCGAGTGGGTGCCGACCTCCTTGAGTTCGAGGCGTCCGTTGGACTTCAGGCGACGGATCATCACCCCGATGGTGTCGGTGTGCACCGCGACCGCACGGCTGGGCGGCGCACCCTCGTCCCCGCCCCCCAACTCGGCCACGATGGCGCCCCGTCGAGTGACCACGAAGGGAACGCCGAGCTGGTCCAAGCGTTCGCCGACGTACTGCTGAACATGATCGGTGCGCCCGGTCGGGCTGGGAATCTCCAGCAACTCCAGCAGGACTTGGCGCAGGTAGGTCAGGTCGATAGTCAGTGGTGTCACACTCAGCACGGTAGCGTGGCTCGCCGCGCAGTGCGACCGCCACAGCGGTGCCACTGGCCAGAACGGCAAGATCGCGCCAAAACGGCCGCAACGCGCATCGCGTGCACGCCGATCCAACCGAAAACGGGCCTCACCTCAGCCCTGCCGGCGATACCGCCACGGTGCGGACGATCGGCGAGGACCGATCACGAATCGCTGCCCTACTCGGCGGTGTCGGAATGCTGCTCGGCCCACCAACGCGTGAGTTCGTCGCGGGCCCGCTCGGCGCCGAGTGGACCCTCCTCCATGCGACGCTCCAGGAGGAACTTGTAGGCAGCACCAACCTCACGCCCCTCACCGATACCCAGGATCTCCATGATCTGCGTGCCATCGAGATCGGGTCGGATCGACTGCAACTCCTCCTGGGCGCTGAGCTCGTCGATACGCCACTCCAGTTCCTCATAGGCACGACGCAGCCGGTCGGCCTTGCGCTGATTGCGAGTGGTGCAATCGGCCCGGGTGAGGATGTGTAGGCGTTCCAGGTCTGACCCCGCGTCACGGACGTAGCGCCGCACCGCCGAATCACTCCACTGGCCTTCGCCATAGCCGTGGAAACGCAGGTGGAGTTCCACCAGTTTCGACACCGCATTGATCTGCTCGTTGGAGAAGTGCAGGGCACGCATGCGCTTGCGGGTGAGCTTGGCACCGACCACGTCATGGTGGTGGAAGGACACCTTGCCACCGGGTTCGAAGCGTCGAGTGGCGGGCTTGCCGATGTCGTGAAACAGGGCCGCCAATCGGTTGACCAGATCCGGCTCAACACCGCGGGCCCGCTCCAGTTCGATGGCTTGCTCGATCACGGTCAAGGTGTGCTGATAGACATCCTTGTGGTGGTTGTGTTCGTCGAGTTCCATCTGCAGCGCCGGCAACTCGGGCAGCACGATGTCGGCCAGGCCGGTTTGCACCAACAGGTCCAGGCCGGGCCGTGGGTTGTCGGTCAGCAGCAGCTTCACCAGTTCGTCGCGGATGCGCTCGGCCGACACGATCGTGATGCGTCCGGCCCCGGCGGTCATCGCCGCGACCACCTCCGGCGCCGGGCGGAAGCTCAACTGGGAGGTAAAACGCGCCGCCCGCATCATGCGCAGCGGATCGTCAGAAAAGGACAGCTCCGGCGCGGCCGGCGTACGAATCACCAACTGCTCAAGATCCACCAGCCCCCCGAACGGGTCCAGGAGCTCTCCGCTGGTGGTGTCCAGCGCCATCGCGTTGATGGTGAAATCGCGACGGATCAGGTCCTCACCGAGGTGGTCACCGAACTGCACCTGCGGCTTGCGGGTGTCGTCGCGGTAGGTGTCGGCACGGAAAGTGGTGATCTCCACCTGGAACCAGGTGCCGTCGGCCTCGCTGATGCGGCAGGCAATGGTGCCGAACTCGCGCCCGACATCCCACACCGCCTTCGTGAAGCGGCGCACCACCGCCTCGATCTGGTCTGGTCTGGCCGAGGTGGTGTAGTCCAGGTCGGTGCTCAGCCGGCCCAGCAGCGCATCACGGACGGTGCCTCCGACCAAGTACAGCTCGTAGCCGGCCTCAGAAAACGCCGCCACCATGGCGCTCAGCACCGGGCCGCCGCGCAATGCGGCGTCCAAGGCGGTCCGCTGGTGATCAGTGAGGCTCAGCACGGGCGTCAACTCTACCGCCGCGTCCGCCGCTGTGACTCTGCGGCGTGGCGGCGACGTCGCCTGCCTGGGACGGCCCAGCCGTGGTTTGGTCCGCGATCACGACTCCAGCGCCCCTACCATGGGACGGTGACGAGTGCCAGGAAGATGGGTCAGTGGCTCGGCCGCACCCTGGCAGCAGGCGTTGCGGCGAGTCTGGCCGTCGGCGTCATGATCATCGGCGGCACACCCGCACGGGCTGCCGATTCGATCGAGCTCAGTCTGGATATGACCTCGATGTCGGTATCGGGAACCAAACCCAAGGATAAGGTCACGATAAGGCTCACCCTCCGCAACACCGGAACAGTCCCGGCCTACGGGGTGCTGGCCAAGATCTGGCGCTCCCAGGACCCGATTCGATCCCGGATCGATCTGACCAGCATTGCCGATGGCAGCGTCGACACCTGGGGTGGCTGGCCCAATCTGCCCGGCAACTATCAGTTGATCACCGACTCCACGACCGCCTTCGAGCCGGGCGCGACCCGCTCATTCACTCTCACCGGCACTCTTGCGCAGCTCGGTTTCATCACCAAGAAGGTCGCCTACGCCATCGGCGTCGATGTCGTCGCCACCACAGACCAGAGCAGCAACAGTTCAACCGTCGCCCAGGTGCGTACCTTCGTTCCGATGCCTGGCAAGGCGGCCGTCCCGGTCACCCCGCTGGTGCTGCTGAGCGCACCGCCGACAAAGCTGGGTGCCAGCCTCTTCGCCAATGAGGACCTGAGCTCTCAGCTCACCGGACGCCTGAACTCCCTGCTGATCACCGCCTCGTCCACGCGCAGCAGTTGGCTGATCGACCCGGCGCTGCTGGATGAAGTCCGCGATCAGGCCGACGGCTATCAGGTGGTCCACGACGGCACCATTTCGGAGGGCACCGGTCAACAGACGGCCGCAGCATGGCTGGCACGCGTCGAGAAACTCGACACCGCCCGCGGCGCCCGCACCCTCTTCGCCAATCCAGACACCTACGGGGCTCAGGCCACCAACACCGAGGACCTGCTGGCCTGGTCGAAGACCGCCACCGAGTCGGTGCCGGAGGTCACCGGTCTGCCGCTGATCGTGGTGCCGACCGGCAACGTCGTCGACAATGCCAACCTGGCGTTCCTGGCCTCGGCGAAGGCAACGGCAGTGACCGCCTCGAACAGCTCCGTGTCGGCAGCCCTGCAGTCCAGTCGTTCCGGGCAGGAAGTCCTGGGCGCCAGCTCGGCGACCGTTCAGGACGTGGTCGGGAGCTCACCGAGCGAACAGATCCAACAGCGCCAGTTGCTTCTTGCCGAGACCGTGCTGTGTTCCACCGAGGGCCAAGTACGCCTGCTGACCAATCCTGACGAGGTGGCGTTGAACTCCCAGGCCGAACCTGATTGGGTCACCAACCGGTCCCTGCTGGCCGTGCTCAACTCCGACAGTGGGCGCCAGGCCGCCGTCAAGGACACCAAGCCCGACCATCTCGGCGTGAACAGTTTCGAGCGGCTCAAGGGGCTTGCCGGCGATCTTGAGGCCTACCAGGATCTCGCTCCGGATTCCACCGTGGCTGCGACGCCACAAGCCACCTACCTGCGCAGCATCAGCCAATCGTGGATCGGCAACGACGCCAACCAGGACGAGTTCGCCATGGCCTTGCGCGACCAGTTCGGCCCCGACAACGTCAACGACAAGGTGAGCCTGCGGGCCAGCGCGCGCTTCGTGATGTCCGGCCGCACCACCGAGTTCCCGGTGACAGTCACCAATGACCTCACCGAACCGGTGCAGGTGCGCGTCGTGGTGGTCACTGACAATCCACAGCGGCTGACCGTGCCACCCTCAGAACTGATCACCGTGCAGCCGGGCCAAAGCGAAACAGTGAATATTCGTCCCGAGGCGACCACCAACGGCGTAGTCACCGCCGATGCCTATCTGACCGATGCCACCGGACGCCGGGTCGGTGAGGCGGTCTCCCTCACGATCGAGATGACCGAGTTGGGTATGGTCGCCTGGATCATCGTCGGTATCTCCGGCGTCGTCCTGGTCGTAGCCACGTGGTGGCGGATTCGGCAGGTTCGTCGCCGAGAGAGCACATCAGCACAGAACGCGGAGGCCCCTGAATGACCGCACCGCAATCGGCCGACCAATCGGTGGCATCCCCGACCGACGGCGGTGAGGGCCATGGTCGTCGGCTGATCAACGCCACCGCGGTGATGGCCTCCGGCACGATGATCTCGCGGATTCTGGGTCTGGTGCGGGCCATGATGATCGCTTTCATCCTCGGCAATGGCACCATGCAGGCCGGCGTCCTCAGTCTGGCGCTGACAGTCCCCAGTTCGTTGTACCTGCTGCTGGCCGGCGGCACATTGAACAATGTGCTGGTCCCGCAGATTGTGCGGGCGGTGACTCACGACGACGACGGCGGCAAGGCGTTCGTCGATCGGATCATGACCGGCTTCCTGATCATTCTGGGTGCCCTGACGGTGATCTTCACCATCGGCGCCCCCATCGTGATGAGCATCTACACCTCGGCGACCTGGCGCACCCCGGATATGGCCGATCAGTGGCGCTCACTGCTGCTGATGAGTTACATCACCATGCCGCAGGTCTTCTTCTACGGGGTGTTCTTCCTCATCGGCCAGGTGCTGAACGCTCGGGAGAAGTTCGGGCCGATGATGTGGGCGCCGATCGCGAACAATGTGGTCGCGATCCTCTCGCTGGGGATCTACCTGGCGATGTGGGGGGTGCAAACGTCCTCCGGGAACACGTTCACCGACCAGCAGGTATGGCTGCTCGGGATCGGCTCCACGCTGGGCATCGTCACCCAAACGCTGATTCTGATTCCCTATCTGCGTCGGGTCGGCTTCCGCTACCGTCCACGGTTCGATCTGCGCGGAACCGGTCTGGGTCGCACTTTCCGCGTGGCCCGCTGGATGGTGGGTTTTGTGGCCCTGACCTCGCTGGCGCAGGTCGTGGTAACCAACGTGGCGTCCGGTGGTACCACCGCCACCGGCGATATCGGGGGGGCCTGGAATGCCTACCAGAGCGCATATCTGATCTGGATCCTGCCGCACTCGCTGCTCACGGTCTCGCTGGCCACCGCCATGATGCCGACCGCGTCGAAATTTGCTCAAGCCGACAAGATGGACGACGTCGCTGCCGAAACCGGGCGAGCGCTGCGGCTGGCGTTGACCTTCCTGGTGCCGTCGTCGGTGGCGTTCGTGGCGTTGGCCAGTCCGATCACTCGGGTGCCGTTCGGCAACGGCGCCGGCGCCTCGGACTATCACTATGTGGCCTGGGCACTGATGGCCTTCGGTCTGGGTCTGATCCCCTTCACCGTCCAGTACCTGTACTTGCGCGCCTTCTACTCCTTGGACAACACCAAGACCCCCTTCCTACTGCAGATCTGGATCAGTGGTGCCAATGCGCTGCTGGCGGTGGCGCTGGCTTTCCTCTCGACCGATGCCGCCACGCTGGCCGCCCGGTTGGCGTTGGCGTATTCCCTGTCCTACTTCGTGGGGGTGTTTCTCACTCATCGGGCGTTGCGCAAACGCCTGCCCGCCCTCAACGGACGCCGAGTCCTCGGCCACATCGGACGACTGCTGCTGGCCAGCGCGCCGGCAGCGGCCGCAGCCTGGGTGATCACCTGGCTGGCGTCTGGCTGGTCCAGCCCCTGGCTACGGTTGGCGGCCCTGGTCGTTGCCGGGCTGGTGGCAGTGCTGCTGTTCTTCTTCGCGGCCAAGCGGCTGAGTATTCCCGAGGCAGCCTCGCTGGTGAACATTCTCAGGCGGCGCAAACCTGATGACGGCGTCTCCGATGCGGTCGAGGCCATCATCGAGGAGACCGAAGAGCTGCAGGCTGAGGCGGACGGCGAGAATTCCGAAGTCCAGCTCAACACCGATCCCGATGGCGCCGGCGTCTTCATTCCAGTCGCAGAGCCGTTGTCGTATCCCGATCCCGACACCGGCGCGATCCCCGGTCAGCTCCTCGGTGAGCGTTACGAGCTGATCGAGCAGCTTGCGGCCGGCCGCTCGAACAACACCTGGCGGGCCCGCGACACGGTGCTGGGTCGTCCGGTGCTGATGATTCTGCTGCACAGTTCACCGGCGCATACCCAGCGGGTACTGGAGGCGGCCCGGGCCGCGGCGGTCGCCACCGACGCCCGCTTCCTGCGGGTGCTCGATGTGGTCGCCGACGCCGAGGGTGCCGAGCCCTATCTGGTGTATGAATACGAGCCCGGGTTGACGCTGGAGAAGGTGCTGCAAGCCGGCCCGCTGCCGGCAGCCGAGGCCTCCTGGCTGATTCGTGAGGCGGCTGATGCGTTGGCGCCGCTGCACGCCGAGGGTCACTTCCATGGCCGGCTCACCCCGTCCAACTTGCTGATCACCCCGAGTGGGCATCTCAAGATCCTCGGGTTCGGTGTGGATGCTGCCCGGCAGGAGACACTGCGTCGAACCTCTATCACTGCTGCCACTGATGTGCTCGCCCTCGGTGACCTGCTGTACGCGGCGTTGGTGGCTCACTGGCCGCTCGGACGCCGCTACGGGCTGCCTGCCGCGCCCGTCGACCACGGCAGGGCGGTGCCGCCGAGGCAGGTCCTGGAGGATGTTCCCGAGTCACTGAACGAGTTGGTGGTGCGGCTTCGCTCCGGTGTCGGACACAGCGATGCCGTCACCACAGCAGAGGGTCTGGTGACCGCGTTGAATCAACAGCTCGGCAAAGAGTCGCTGGCTGCCGCCTTGCGCACACGGTTCCAGGATGGTGCCGCCGAGTATGGCGAGCCGAGCATCGCCGAGGACCAGTCGGCGCCACCGATCCCGGCGTCGGCTGCGAATCACACGCTGGTACGAACGATGCTCGACGAGGAAGATGCCGCGCCGGAGTTCGTCTCCGAGGCGCTCGATCATGGCGACCAGTTCACCCCGGTTCCGCCACCCCTGGGACGCGGCGCCGGTGAACAGTGGCGCAGGGTTCCGTTGCTGCTGGTGGTCTCGCTGGTGGTGGCCGCGGTCGGGATCGTCTGCGCCGGCGTGCTGACCTGGCAGGCCCGTGCGGTCGCCCAACCACTGTCGGCGCGCAACGTCACCAAAGTGCAGGACTTCGATCCCAAGGCGGATGGCGGCAGCGGCGGCGAGAACTCCCGCAAGGTGCGTCTGGCCGTCGATGGGAATCCCGAAACCGCGTGGCGAACCGAGAAGTACGCTGCCGCGACGATCCCCGACCGGCCCGGTGTCGGGCTGATGCTCGACCTCGGCATGGCCGAAGAGGTGAGCTCAGTGCAACTCACCTTGGTCGGGAGCGGAACCACGGCGCAGGTGCTGCTACCGAAGGATCCCAACCATTCCGCCTCGACAAAGTCGGTCAAGGACTGGACACCGATTGCCGAGGCCAGGGGTGCCGCAACGACGGCCGAGATTGTGCTGCCCGAGCAGACGACGACGCGCTATCTGCTGGTCTACCTCACCGAGCTGCCCGATATCGGCGGCGGCAAGTACCAAGGCGGCATCGCCGAACTGAGCGTCCTGGGCCACTGAGCGGGTTCACCCAGCCCTTCGACAGGCTCAGGGAACGAAACTGCTGCAGGGGCACGAATACACCATCAGTGCTCTGCTGGTACCTCATCAGTACTCCGCTGGCTGAGCGCGTCGAAGCCCCCAATCGGCGCAGCAGAACAGGTCGGAAAACGACAGTGCCGACGGGGGAATACCCCGCCGGCACTGTCGTAGCTGGTCTTGGATTACTCCACGACGTCCTCATCGACCCAGTCGAAGGTCTTGGTGACGGCCTTCTTCCAGTTGCGGTAGAGGCGGTTGCGCTCGTCCTGCTCAGCAGTCGGGTTCCAGCGCTTGTCCTCGGCCCAGTTGTTGATGACGTCCTGCTCGCCCTGCCAGTAGCCGGTGGCGATGCCAGCGGCGTAGGCAGCGCCCAGCGCGGTGGTCTCGGCGACCACCGGGCGTACCACGGGCACGCCGAGCTGGTTGGCCTGGAACTGCATCAAGGTGTCGTTGGCGATCATGCCGCCGTCAACCTTGAGTTCTTTCAGCTCCACACCGGAGTCGGCATTCATGGCGTCCAGCACCTCACGGGTCTGGAAGGCGGTGGCCTCCAGCACGGCGCGAGCGATGTGGCCCCGGTTGACGTAACGGGTCAGGCCGACGATGGCGCCGCGGGCATCAGCACGCCAGTAGGGAGCGAACAGGCCGGAGAAGGCCGGTACGAAGTAGCAGCCGCCGTTGTCGTCGACGCTCTTGGCCAGTTCTTCCACCTCGGGGGCGGAGTCGAACATCTTCAGGTTGTCGCGCAACCACTGCACCAGCGAACCGGTGACAGCGATCGATCCCTCCAGTGCGTAGATCGGTGCGTTGTCGCCGATCTTGTAGCAGACCGTGGTCAGCAGGCCGTTCTTGCTGGGCACCTTCTGGGTACCGGTGTTCATCAACATGAAGTTGCCGGTGCCATAGGTGTTCTTCGCCATGCCGACCTCGAAGCAGGCCTGGCCGAAGGTGGCGGCCTGCTGGTCGCCCAGGTCGCCGGCGACCGGAACGCCACCGAGCAGACCCTGCTCGCGGCCGTAGCCGTAAACCTCGGAGGAGGACTTGATCGCCGGGAGCATGCTCATCGGAATGGTCATGTCCGCCGCGATCGAGGGATCCCAGCTCAGGGTGTCGAGATCCATCAGCATGGTGCGGGAGGCGTTGGTGACATCGGTCACATGGACGCCACCGTCCACGCCGCCGGTGAGATTCCAGATCACCCAGGTGTCCATGTTGCCCATGACCAGCTTGCCGGCCTCGGCATCGGCGCGAGCGCCCTCGACGTTGTCCAGGATCCACTTCACCTTGGGACCGGAGAAGTAGGTGGCCAGCGGCAGACCGACGCGAGCCTTGTACTTGTCCTGGCCTTCGGCGCCGCCGAGCTCCTCGACGATCTTGCCGGTGCGGGTGTCCTGCCACACGATTGCGTTGTAGACCGGCTGACCGGTCTCCTTGTTCCACACGACGGTGGTCTCACGCTGGTTGGTGATACCGACGGCTTGAATGTTGTCCTTGTTGAGGCTGGCCTTCGACAGCGCCTCCGCGACGACCTCGCGGATCGCGTTCCACACCTCGACGGGGTCGTGCTCGACCCATCCCGCGCGCGGGAAGATTTGCTCGTGTTCCTTCTGACCCACCGAGACGATGCGTCCCTCGTGGTTAAAGATGATCGCCCGGGAACTGGTGGTGCCCTGGTCGATGGCCATGATGAATTTGTCAGCCATGGAAAGTGTTCCTTTCACTTCACTGTGATGAGGCGGGTCAGCTCACGCCGGCTCGCGGGAATTCAAGATGTGATCGGCCGGGTGAGTCCGCTGCCGGACTCACCCGGCCAGTCGATTGTGACTAGACGGGCAGCAGAACGCCGGCAGTGATACCTGCCAACACGCCACCGATGATCGGGCCGACCACCGGAACCCAGGAGTAACCCCAGTCCGAATCGCCCTTGCCCTTGATCGGAAGAATGGCGTGCGCAATACGCGGGCCAAGGTCACGAGCAGGGTTGATGGCGTATCCGGTAGGACCACCGAGAGAGGCGCCGATTGCCACAACGAGCAGGGCCACACCCAAGGCGTTCAGCCAGCCCAAGTTGACCGCTGCGACTCCACCATTCCAGTTACCAGCGCTGACCATGCCACCGGCGATGACCACGAACACCAGCACGAAGGTGCCGATGGCCTCAGTAACCAGGTTCCAGCCGTAGCTACGGATAGCCGGACCGGTGGAGAAGACTCCGAGTTTGGTCGCCGGATCCGGCTCCTCGTCGAAGTGCTGCTTGTAGGCCAGCCACGCCAGGGCGGCACCGATGATGGCGCCGATGAGCTGGGCTACCAGGTAGACACCAACAGTGCCCCACTCCACCGACTTGCCCTGAACCAGGGTTTCAGCCGCCAGTCCCAGCGTCACAGCTGGGTTGATGTGGGCGCCCGACGCCTGCGATACGAGAACACCGGCGAAGACCGCGAGGCCCCAGCCGAAGTTCACGAACAGGAAGCCGGTGCCATTGCCCTTGGTTTTCGTCAAGGCGGTGTTGGCCACCACGCCAGCACCCAGGAGGAGCAGCATCGCCGTGCCGACCATCTCCGAGATGAATATCGCTCCCACTTCTTACTCACTTTCCGACACGAACCGTGTCAGCTTGGGCGTCCGCCATGGACGCGTATGGCCCCAGGGGGCTGGTTGTTTTCTCTGGTGGGTGAGGATTCCTTCAGACCCGGACAACCCAGTCCGGGAGCTGAGGGTCTCCATCTATGTTGAGTTGGGCCTCCGCTGGTCGCAGCCGACGAATCAGGAAGGTCTTGTCGAGGGTCGCCCGCATCCTCGCGGTCGACGTCTCGCTGGGCATCCGGTGGAAAACATGGGATGTCGGCGCCCAGTACCGACAGTAGCGCTGTGCGGGAATTTGTCGAGAGCACGAAACCGGAACCGCAACCGCGACACCGCTCATGGGCACATCCTCGACACCTAGGCACTGCGTAGATTTCACTTCGTTGTGGAGAGGCCGAGCGCGGCCCTCGCAATGCCCTCATCTTGCTAATCACTGAACGGATGCGCTAGACCAGTGCACGAACGTGCACAGGGAGGTGAGGGCAGTGAACGACCGCTACGAGGAGATGTATCAAGCAGCCTCGAGGTACTACATCCAGGGCGAGACGATGGAGAGCATTGCGCGTGCGCTGAAGCTCTCCCGATCGTCGGTTTCGCGTCTCCTCAAAGAGGCTCGTGAAAGCGGCTTGGTGCGGATCAGCCTGGCTGATCACCACGGTTCTGCATCCCCGATGGCTGCCACACTGAGCCAGATCTTCGGAGTCACCGTCCACATGGTCTCGGTGCGGGAGAACGCCAACGAAGCAGTGCGCTTCGACCAGGTCGCCCGGCTGGCGGGAAAACTGCTCACCGAGATGGTCGACGACCATCAGTACATCGGAGTGGCCTGGGGCGTGACCTTGTCCCACATCGTCAAACACCTGGGTCGACGCCCCTTGGTCGACGCCACCGTGGTCCAGATCAACGGCGGCGCGAACCGTCGATCCTCCGGCATCCCCTACATCGGAGAGATCCTGCAAGCCCTCGGGGACGCCTTCGACGCCCGGGTGGTGCTGTTCCCGGTGCCGGCCTTCTTCGATTTCGCTGCAACCAAGCAGGCCATGTGGCGGGAGCGTTCCGTGCAAAGCGTGCGACGGCTCCATTCGAAGTTGGATGTCGCGGTATTCGGCGTCGGCTGCCTGCAGGGGCGGGTGCCCTCCCACGTGTATTCGGCCGGCTATATGGATGAGTCCGACATGGCCGAGCTGGTCTCCGACGGTGTGGTGGGAGATGTGTGCACTGTGCTGCTGCGCGAGGACGGCACCTACGCCGACATCGCCTACAACGAACGCGCCACCGGCTTGACCCCGGCCGAACTCAAACGCATTCCGCGACGTCTGTGCGTGGTCGCCGATCCGTCCCGTGCGCCAGCGGTCGTTGGTGCCCTCCGCGCCGGCACCGCAACCGATCTGGTGATCGATGAAGGCACGGCGCGGGCAGTGCTCGATCGGGTTCACGCCTAGGCCCGGATCCACCGATCGCGATGCGCCCGGCATCCCCGGGGCGGGCTCCTGACCGACGACCAGCACCCATGCCAGCATGGTGCCGACAAGGCCCCCAAGATTGCAGACTCCCGGCTGCCAGAGAACCTGGGGCCGTGCCGCGACTCGGATTGTGATTTGGGGCCGTGAACGGGCCGATCGGGTGCCATCATTCGCATCATGAATGTGGCAACACGCCGCCAACTGGCCGCCCGGCTGGACGCCGCACGCCGTGCCCAGCACCTGTCCATTCGTGAGCTGGCACGCATCGCGGATGTGCCCCCACCCACCCTCCAGGGCTGGCTGAACGGTCGGCATTTCCCGGTACCGGCCCTGCGTCCGGCCTACCTGAGAATGGTTGAACGACTCGGGCTGGCCGACGAGATTTCCGAGGACCTGTGGGACGAGCGCTGGTCCTCGGTGGGTCCGCAGCTGCGAACCGGACGTCCACCGTATCTGGGCTTGCGACCTTACGACGCCGCAGACGCCGCGTTGTTCTTCGGTCGCCGTGACGAGGCGACCCGGCTCGCGCAGGTGATACTCCACCTGCGCGCGGGCGCGGGGCATGGTCTGGTCGCTGTCGTCGGAGCATCCGGGAGCGGCAAGAGCTCACTGCTCGCTGCTGGACTGATCGGCGCAGAATGTGTCGAGGGGACTCTGGCCGGGATATCGGTGGTCTCGATCACCGTCGACGAACTCGGCGGTGCGCGCCCGGATGCAGAGCTGGTCGTGATTGATCAGTTTGAGTCGTTCTTCGCACTTGATGAGGGTGAGCGCACCATCGGCACACGCGCTCTTGCCGAGCTGGCCGCCGACGCGGTAGTGGTGATCGGACTGCGCGCGGACGCGTTCGCCGAAGCAAGCCTCGACCCGATCATCGCCCCCGCACTGGCGACTCCGTTCCTGGTGGCTCCGCTGAGCCGAGAGCAAGCCCGGCAGGTAATCGTCGGGCCGGCCGAACTGAGCGGCGTAGGTGTCGACGACGATCTGGTTCCGGCGTTGCTGGAGGATCTCGCCCAGCCCGGACGCGCCGACACCGTCACCGCCGAGGTGCTTCCTTTGCTGTCGAACGCGCTATTGGTCACCTGGGCTGCAGGCTCAGGCGATCGAATGACCGTGTCCGACTACGTGCGCTCCGGCGGTGTCTGGTCGGCGTTGCAGGCGCTAGCCGAGGAGGTGTACGGCGCCCTGCCGGAGCCCGAACGAGCCTCGGTGCGTCCACTGTTCCTGCGGATGATCAGGCAAAGTGGTGAGCTCGTCGTGCGGGAGGCCCTGTCGTTAGCCGAACTGGACGAGCGGGCGCGCTCCGTGATGACCCCGTTCGTCGACGCTCGCCTGCTCACCCTCAGTGATGACGTGGTGCAGATCAGCCATGACGCGCTGCTGTCGAACTGGTCGAGGCTGCACGCCTGGCTTGAGGAGTCCCGAGCGGATCGCGCGATCGTAGCCCAACTACACCGCGCCGCCTCGGTATGGGTCGACAGCGGACGCTCGGTCGACGCACTGATCCCGGTGGATCGCCTCGAGGTCTTCGCCGAGTGGATCGAGAATCCGGATCGTCAGGAGCTGCTCGGTCCGCGCGAGGTGGAGTTCGTCGAAGCGAGCCGGGAGCACTTCGCGTCGGTGCTTGCCGCCCAGCAACAGGTGAATGGCCGGCTCCAGCGCGGGCGTCGGGTCGCGATCGGCCTGACCGCGGCTGCGTCCGTTCTCGCGATCATTGCCGGCACGCTCTACGTCCGCGGTCTGCAGCTGCAATCGGAGACCAACCTGGCCCGACTCGGCGCGCAGTCGCGTCAGGTGGCGCTGGAGGCCCGGTCGGTGCGCGCCGACGACCCGAACCTGATGGCACAGATGGCCCTGGTCGCTCAAGACCAGGCGGTCACCCGGCAGAGCACCTCGGCGCTGCTGGACTCCACCGCAGTGAACGTACCGTTGCGCTGGCTCGGGGCACGCAACGCGGTGCTCGCCAAGACCACCGACGACCAAATCGTGGCACGAGCCGACGGCAGTGGCGGGGTCACCATCTGGCGGCGTGCCGAACTCACCCATACTCCGGGCACCACCTTCCAGGCTGATCCGACATCGGGCGCGCTGTACGCCATCGCGCTGGTGCGTTTCGGTCCGCGGCTATTGCTGGCCGTCGGTGGCAGCTCAACGGCCGGCCTGTGGGATGTGACATCCACACCGAGGTTGCTGACCGATCTCGGCAGGTCGGGCGTCACGGTCCACGGGGTCGCTTTCAACGCTGACGGCAGGCGTCTGGCGGTCGCTGGCTCCGACGGGACCGTGGACCTGTGGTCGGTGACCGAGGTCGGCGCAAAATCGGCAGGCTCGGTCAGCCTCGGGGGCAGCCACCCGGCCCGGGCGGTGACTTTCAGCCCGGCGAGCGGAGAACTCTTCGTGGCCGGGCTGCCGGACGCTGTAGCTCACTTCACCGCGGCGTCTAAGCCGCGCCGATTGCCGGATCTTGGTTTCGCCTATGCGGCTACCCCGGTGGTCAGCCAGGCGCTTGCGGTGAGCCCGGACGGTGCCCAGTTGGTGGCCGGCATCGAGGGTCGACGGGTACCGCGGTGGGATATCTCCGGTGAAAGTCCGGTCGCGCTGGATTCCTTGACCGGATTCCTGAGCTGGACCAACGATCTGTCCTACTCCGCTGATGGCAAGCGGCTGATTCTGGCCAACTCCGACAAGAACACCTACCTCTACGACGCTGCCACCGCGAAGCGTCTGGACACCCTGTCCGGTGCCACCATCGACACCGGAGCCGAGATCGTCGCCGGTCGTCCGGTGACCACCGGCGACGACGGCGTGCTGCGAGTGTGGCAAGCCCACAACCCAGTGCTCAGAACGGGTTCGACGATCTACTCACTGAGCACGGACGCATCCACCCGATTCCTGGCCGCATCGACCATCTACGACGGGCAGGAACTGTGGAACACCTCCGGCGCTGAGCCGGTCCGGTTGCCGAACCCTGATCCTGCTGGACGGAGCCTGTCCGCCGCCGTCGCGGTCGCTCCCAGCGCGCGCTTCATGGTGGGTGGCACCACGGACGGGTCGGTATTGAGCTGGCCCCTGACCGCGTACGGCGCCGGGAAGGCGACCAGCGTCGATGCCTTCAGTGGCTCCTACATCGGCTACCTGGCGGTCTCGCCGGACTCTTCCCTGGTCGCCGCTCAGCAGTACACCGGTACCCAGGTGGCCCTCTACCGGGCTGACGCAACCGGACGGCTGAGCCTGGCCGCCAAGCTGGACGCACCCAACCCACAGACGTACGCCTTCAGTCCGGACTCCCACCTGCTGGCCGTACCGATCGGCAGCGGAACGGTGCAGCTGTGGGACGTGTCCTCACCGACCACGCCCAAGCTGGCCGGCAAGATCGAGGGGCTCGACGCCCTTCCTCCCATCGTCGCGTTCGCCAACCACTCCCGCACGCTTGCCGTTGGTACCGACGTCGGCCAAGTCACGCTGTGGGATGTGACCGACCCGGGTAAGCCGGTAGAAAAACGAGTCTTTGGTGATCCCCACGGTGCCGTCTACGGCATCACCTTCAGCCCAGACGACTCCACACTCGCCGCTGTCGGCGGCGACACGCTGGTCTGGGTCTGGCACGTGGACGGTCCAGCCTCAGCGTTCCTTTCGCTGGACGGTTCACTCGGCAACAGCAACGACGTCCGTTTCCTCAACGGCGGGCAACGGCTGGCGGCGGGCGGCGACGCGGGCATCCTGAGACTGTGGACGGCGGATCCCGGGGCCGCCGAGGCTCAGCTGTGCGCCAACCGTGGTGATGTGCTTACCACCGACGAGTGGGCCCGGTTCCTGCCGGGGGTGGCACCCGAGGATCCATGCTGAACGCACCCGTGTATGAGCTTGTATGAACCTCTCTAACCCGCTCGCCCGGGTGCCAGCGCTCCGAGATATTCGGCTTGCAGACCGCAGAGCCGGAGAGGGTGTTGACCATGAGGGAACTCGTTGATGCGATCGGAACATTCATTGGTGGAGTGATCGCCTTGGCGATAAGCGTCCTTGCGGTCGTGATTGGGGCGTGCATCGGCGCCGTGATCGGCGGGCTGGTCGGAGAGTTCACCTACGGCGATCACAAAATGCCGCCCACCTCCGGCCTCGTTGGTGGCGCTATCCTCGGCGGATTGGCCGTCGCGATTCCCTTGCTCTCCATCTATGTTGTCGGCCCCTTGCGCGACCGCGCTCGTGACGCCGCCTATCGACGTAAGGCGGCGGAGGACGCCAGCCAGCGCGCTCGGCAGGCGGCGATCGCCCAACGGGTTCAGGCGGCTGAGGCTGTCCTCACCAACAGCAGGAATGCGGTGGCCAGATTCGAATCGATGCCCGGCCACGTGACAAGTGCCGAGGCCGACGCCGGACGGGCTTTGGCCTGCTATCAGGACGGTGCCTTCTCGCCGTTCTGGTCCGCAATCGAGTCGGCATACAGCCATCTCGCTGAGTACCGGGCATGTGCCGAGGCGATTGAATCGTGCGCTCGCGCGCACCCCGACCTCGTGCGCGCCTTCGTCCGGGCCCAGGGTGATCCGGCGGCGGTTGCAGGCTTCCCGGTGACGCTCAATGCCGAATCCGTTGCGGACACGCTCGAGGCCGCGACCCAGTCGCTGGGAACGATGGTCTACGAGGCGCAGAAGCAGCCGACGTTTGCTCAGATCTGGGAACAGCGCCGGACCACTGCGGCCGTGATCACCGGATTTGCGAACCTGGAGCAGGCGGTGAACCGCATGGGGTCATCCATCACGTCGTCGATACGCTCACTCTCGGCCAGCCTGGAAGGCACGCACACGCGCATGGAGGCCATCGTTCGAGAGTCGTCGGCTGTCTCGGTCGGACTGGCAGGAGCGCAGCAGGACCAGGCGATGGCGATGCGTGAGCTGACGGCGAAGGCCGGTCAGATCAAGGCAGAGATCTATCACCAGACCTGGGGCCACTACCCGATTCTGGGGTGAGGCACGGCGCCGCTGCCGACCAGCATGATGGCTGGCCAGCCTTCAGGGGATTTCGAGGCGTCAGGCTCGCCCGGCCACAGGTGGTTTTGGCCGCGTCAGATCCCCGGCCCGAGAATCACCGTCAGTCCGGAGGGGCGGTACTCGCGCGCCTGCTTCCCAACTGCGTCCCGTGCTTGTCAGGCGTTTCACCGTGCGCCACGCGCCTGACCTCCAGACCGAGCGCTGGATGTGGGCGGTGATCGGCGTATCGCTGATGTGATGATCACCCGCGAACGGGTGAAGTCAACGCCCCACCACCTTCACTCCGGTGAAGATGTACCTTTCTGTCTGCTTCATGCTCAACCCGCGCCGCGTGAAGCGCTTCACCGCGCGCCATCTTCCAGAGCGCCAAACCGATCGGGTCACCGATGCCGTGCACGGGGCTTCGAAATCCTGGCAGTACCAACTGCCGCGATCGACATATCGCCTGCCCTTGCTGGAAAACAAGTGGAAGCCCTCTCCGGAATCTCCCATTCCGAGCACATACCACCCGTTCCCCGTGCTGTTCGGCGCGCTCGCTGGTGCCTTCTCCTTCACCAACCTGTTGGAGCGCCAGGTGAGCACGTCGAACCACCCGCCGTCCGAAACATGGAGGTTCACCATGAGTTCGTAGCCCGGAGCGCCGTCGAGCTTGGCGGCCCCATTCCAACTGTCGACGAAGAAGTTCGGATCGGAGGTGAGCTTGATGCTTGCCGACTTCTTGCGGGCGGTGGTCACCGCAACTCGCCAGGATGTGGCACCGAGCCGGTAGATCCGAACTCTGTCGGGCCGCTTGTCGCCGTCGACGTCCACCTTGACCGTCTTGACCAAGGTGGTGGCGGTCGGCTGGATCACCCCTTGGGCGTGCGCTTCGCCCGTCAGCACTCCCCAACCCGTCAGTGTGACAGTGGCCGCTACGACTGCGCTGAGGAACCTGTTCACTTGGTCACCTTCACTCCACTGAATTCGTTGAGGTAGTGCGCCTCGGCCTTCTTCTGGCTTACCTTGCGGTGCACGATCACCTTCACCTTGCGCCAAGCCTTCGACTTCCAGCGTGAGCGGACGATCGTCACCTTGTCGTAGACGCCCGTAGCCTGACAGGACCCGCAGTAGAGGCTGGCGGCGTCGAGATAGCGGACACCACGGGAAGTGAACAGTCGATAGGTGTTCCACCATGAGGTGGTGTCGCCGCGGATCGCCCACGCCCTCCGAGTGACGACTCGTCCGCCGGCGTAGACAGATGACTGGGCGACCGGCTCGTCCACCAGTCTCCCTTTGCGCCAACGCAGCACTCGCAACTCGTAGTAGTTGACGTCGACCAGGATTTCGGCACCCCGGGCGCCGTCGATCCGTCCGGTTCCGTAGAACGGTGCGTCGGTGCTCACCGCCAGGGTTCGAGTGGCGCGCAGCTTCGTCGCCGTGACGACGGTGATCCGGACGCTCCCGCTGCCAGGGGTGATCGTGACAGTGTCCCGGCGTCGGTCTCCATCGATGTCGACATACCGGACGTCGATCGCGCTCGCCGGGAGGATTACCCGCGACGGCGGCGACCCTACCGTTTGAGCCCGGGTCGCGGCGGGGTTGATAGCCGCGAGGCTCGCCACGACGGCGAGTGCTGCGCACAGGGTCATGGGGCGGATCAGCATCGAGATCTCCTGTCGAGTCGGTGGTCGTGGTCGGGGTGTGTGACCAGGTCAGTGCAGCCAGGTGATGTGGTCGTTGAGTCGTGAGGCTCACTGGGTGCTGGCGCCTCAAACTAGGGGTTCGGGTCGTGATCACAGCCGGATGCTCGGCTGGTTCATACGGGTTCATACACAAGCGAAGCGCGTCGAGCGGAATCCCTGAGAGTCAAAGAGAACCAGCAGACGACCGCCGACCTCGGTGCCTCGTTCCGTGCGCGCCAGTTTCCACCAGGGCGATTTCTCAGGCGCTTCGATCCGATGTGCACATCTGGCACACATGCCGGTGGCCTCATGGGCATCACCGAGGCCTGTGTCTAGGCTGTCAACAACTGGCGGGCCCTTCGGGGCGACGGGCGTCAACGCTGACCCCACGTGATCGCCAGTCCTGAAACGGAGGTTCTTCGTGCGAAGGCTCACTGCTGATGTCGTCGTCATCGGGGGCGGCTCCACGGGCGCCGGGGTGGTACGCGATGTCGCCATGCGCGGCTACAGCGCCGTGTTGGTGGAGCGAGCCGACCTGGGACAAGGCACCACCGGGCGCTTTCACGGACTGCTGCACTCCGGCGGACGCTATGTGGTCTCCGATCCCGAGTCGGCAACCGAATGCGCGCAGGAGAACGCGATCCTGACCCGCATCCAGTCCGAGGCCGTGGAGGCCACCGGCGGGTATTTCGTCACGTGTCCCGGCGATGATCCTGAGTTCGCCGACAAGTTCCTCGCTGGTGCCACCGCAACCGGCGTCCCGGCACGCGAGGTGAATGTCAGCGAAGCACTCCGCAACGAACCGCGCATCAACCCCGGAATCCTGCGGGCCGTCGAAGTCCAAGACGGCACCGTCGACGGCTGGAAGCTGGTGTGGGGTGCCGCGAACTCCGCCCGGGAGTACGGCGCCGAGATTCTCACCTACCACCGCGTGACCAAGATCGAGACCAACGGTTCGGCGGTGACCGCCGTGCTCTGCACCGATCTGCGCGGCGGCGACGAGGTGCTCATCGACACCAACTTCGTCCTCAACTGCGCCGGTCCCTGGGCCGGCCAGATCGCCGCCATGGCCGGCGCCCACCCCGTCGATGTGATCCCCGGACGCGGCATCATGATCGCCATGAACCACCGGCTGGTGAACCGGGTCGTGAACCGGCTGATCTACCCCGCCGACGGCGACATTCTGGTGCCGGCCCACACCGTGAGCATCATCGGCACCACCGACGTCAAGGTCGACAACCCCGACCATCTGAAGATCGAAGCCAACGAAGTGCAGCAGATGCTGGACGCCGGCGAGGTGCTGGTGCCCGGCTTCCGCAACTCCCGCGCCCTGCACGCCTGGGCCGGCGCGCGTCCGCTGATCAAGGATGATCGGGTGGCGGCCTCCGACACCCGCCACATGAGTCGCGGCATGGCCGTCATCGACCACAGCGAGCGCGACGGTCTGGACGGCATGCTCACCATCGGCGGCGGCAAGCTCACCACCTATCGGCTGATGGCCGAGCACATCACCGATGCGATGTGCGACAAGCTGGGTGAGAAGCGCGCCTGCCGCACCGCGTCCGAAGCGATCCCCGGCTCAGAATCGACCCGCACCCACCGCGTCAGTGATCGACTCGCTGACCGGGAGGCAGACCGCTTCGACTCCCAGATCATCTGCGAATGCGAACTACTCAGCCGCAAAATGTTCACCGACGCCTTGGCTGCCCAACCCAATGCCAGTTTCGACGATCTGCGTCGCCAACTTCGGCTGGGCATGGGTCCGTGCCAGGGCGGCTTCTGCTCATTGCGGGCCGGCGGAATCGCGGTGGCCGATGGCGCCCTGGACGCCGAGCGTGCCAGCGGGCTGTTCCGGCTGTTCCTGCGAAATCGTTGGTTGGGTATCTGGCCAATCCTGTACGGCGAACAGGTACGCCAAACCGCGCTGGACGCGTGGATCTTCCAAGGCACCCTGGACACCGAGCATCTGCCCGGCCCTGATGCCGAGGCCGTGGAGCCCGATCCGACGCTGGCGCCGACAACGACGAAGGAGTCCTGATGAGTCGCGTGGTGGTCATCGGTGCCGGACTCGCCGGCTGGGTCGCGGCCAATCGGCTCGCCGACAACGGCCATTCGGTGGTGCTGCTCCACAAAGGCCTGGGTGGGCTGCAGCTGGGCCAGGGCAGTATCGACGTCTTCGGCTATGACCCCGCCCGCGTCACGAATCCCATCGCCGCGGTGGCCGCTGCGTCGGCGCCGCATCCGTACGCCACCCTCGGCACCGGGTCGGTGGTGGCAGCCGTGGCCTACCTGAAGCAACTGCTGCCAGGTCTGTTGGTCGGCGATCCTGAGGCGAACTACCAGTTGCCCACCGCGGTCGGCGCGATTCGACCTACCTGCCTTGCCCAGCCCAGCATGATCGCCGGCAATGCGCACGACGGAGCGTCCTGGGTGATCGTGGGGCTGCGCCGATTGAAGGACTTCTCCGCGGAACTGATCGCGGCCAATCTGTCCCGCACCGAACTGCCCGATGGTGGACGGCTGCAGGCTCGCGCCATCACCATCGATGTGGCCGCCCGCGAATCCGAGATCGACTCCACCGGACTCACCTTCGCCCGCGCCTTCGACGATCCAGACTTCCGCAAGCGTTTCACCGCCGCACTGGCCCCACAGCTCAAGCCCGGTGAAACCGTGGGACTGCCCGCAGTGCTCGGCCTTGCCGATCCCACCGCATGGTCAGATGTCGCTGCGAACCTCGGCCACGACGTGTTCGAGATTCCGCTGCCACCACCGTCGGTGTTGGGAATGCGGCTGGACCAGGCACTCCGGGCCCGCGCGCTGGAGGCGGGCGTCCGGGTGGTGCCCGGTGTGCGCACGGTGGCCTTCGATGCCGAGGGCGGACGGGTGCGTAGCGTCTCCATCGCCACCGAACCGGCACCACGGTCCTTCACCGCGGACGCGTTCGTGCTGGCCACCGGCGGATTCGAGTCCGGCGCTTTGGAGCTGGACTCCTATGGCCAGGTACACGAAGCGCTGTTCGATCTGCCGGTGACGACGGTGGACACAGCGCTGTTCCACGGCGACTATTGGGGGCCTGAGCAGCCGCTGTTCACCATCGGTGTGCCGGTGAATGCCGCCATGCAGCCCCTCGATGCCAGCGGCGCCAGTGTGTACGCCAATCTTCACGCCGCCGGCGGGATCCTGGCCGGCAATGCAGGCTGGCGCGACAAGACCGGCGACGGAGTCGCCGCGGCATCTGCCTTGGCCGCTGCTGACGCCATCGGGAAGGAGCGGCCATGAGCGCCGAACCGAATATCGAACCGCAGACCAAGGCCACCCTGGCCGGATTGGGCTTCGCCGGGCACGAACTATCGCGAGCGACCCTGGATGCCTGCGTGAAGTGCACGATCTGCGAAACCCAGTGCCCGGTCTCGGCGGTGACGCCGCTGTTCACCGGACCGAAGTTCGTCGGGCCACAGGCCGAACGATTCCGCAACGGTGAAAGTGTGGATCACTCTCTGGATTACTGCTCCAGTTGTGGCACCTGCACGTTGGTGTGCCCGCAAGGGGTGCAGATCGCCGAGCTGAACTCGCAAGCCCGGGCCGTGATGAAGGCCGACCACATGCCGATCCGGGATCGGCTGATCGGGCAGACCGTGCTGATGGGCAAGGTCATGACTCCGGTGGCGCCGATCGCGCGCGCTGTGCTGAACAACAAGCCGATTCGCAAGGTGATGGAAGCCGTCGTCGGGGTACATGCCGATGCCCCGATGCCACCGGCGCAGTCGCAGAGCTTCGAGGGCTGGTTCACCAAGCGGGCCAAGCCGGCTGGGCCCTTCCCCCGTGGCGCGGTGGTCTTCTTCCACGGCTGCGCGGGCAACTACTTCGAGGTGGAGACGTCCAAGAAGTCCGTGGAGGTGTTGGAACACCTGGGTTATGAGGTGCTGGTTCCCAAGCATGGTTGCTGCGGCCTGGCGCAACAGTCCAATGGGCTGTTCGATTCGGCCACGAAATCAGTGCTGAAGCTGTGCGACGATCTGCGCAGCGCCGGTGCCGACCTCACCATCGTGTCTGCTTCGGGTTCGTGCACCGGCATGCTCAAGCATGAGGCTCACGAGATCATGGGCGTCGAGGACGAGCGGCTGCACGATGTGGGCGTCCGCACTCGCGACATCATGGAGTTCCTGCTCGACCTGTATGACGCCGGTGAGTTGCCCACTGACTTCGGGCCCATCGATATGACGGTGCCCTATCACGCGCCGTGCCAGCTCAAGAGCCAAGGCATGGGCAAGCCCGCGTTGGAGGTGCTGAAGCTCATTCCGGGCCTGACCGTGGTCGACTCCAACAAGACTTGCTGCGGAATCGCCGGCACCTATGGGTTGAAGAAGGAGAAGTACGAGGTGGCCCAGGCTGTCGGCAAGCCGCTCTTCGACATGGTCAAGGAAACCAATCCCGACCTGGCCCTGTGTGACACCGAGACCTGCCGTTGGCAGATCGAGCAGTCCAGCGGGGTCCGCACCGAGCATCCGATCTTCCTGATCCATGCCGCCTACGGACTGTCGACGCTGGCCTAGACCGACACCGCCCGCTGCGCCGTCTGCACCGCCTCGCTGAGCTCGTTCCAGGAGGCGACGAACTTGTCGACGCCTTCTTCTTCGAGTTGAGCGAAGACCGAGGGCAGATCGATGCCGGCGGCGCTGAGTTCGTCGAGGCGGGCTTGAGCGCTGGCGGCCTGATCCTCGATGGACGCCAGCACCTCGCCATGATCACCGAAGGCGCGCAGCGTCTTCTCCGGCATGGTGTTCACCACGCCGGGCGCCACCAGGCTGGACACGTACAAGGTGTCGGAGTAATCGGGATTCTTGGTTCCCGTGGAGGCCCACAGCGGACGCTGCGCATTGGCTCCCAGCGCGGCCAGCGTCGCGAAACGAGCGTCGGTGAACACCTCAGTGAAGGCGGCATAGGCCACGACGGCGTTGGCCACTCCGGCACGTCCGGCGAGTTCGGTACGTCCGGCCGCCTGCAGCCGGGCGTCCACCTCGGTGTCGATGCGCGAGACGAACAGCGAAGCGACCGAGTGAATCTTCGACAGGTCGTGTCCGGCGCGGGAGGCGCGCTCCAGACCGGCGAGGTAGGCATTCATCACCTCGCGGTAGCGCTGGACGGAGAAGATCAGGGTTACGTTGACCGAGATGCCGGCCGCGATGGTCTCGGTGATGGCGGGCAGGCCGGCGGCGGTAGCCGGGATCTTGATCAGCACATTTTCGCGGTCGACCAAGGCGTGCAGTTCGGCGGCCTGGGCGATGGTGGCCGCAGTGTCGTGGGCCAGCCCGGGTTCGACTTCGATGGAGACCCGGCCGTCCTCGCCGCCGGTGGCTGCGTAGATCGGGGCGAACAGGTCGCAGGCGTCGCGCACGTCGCTGGCGCACAGCTCCGTGATCGCCTGTTCGACCGGGGCCGAGGCGAGGCCGCGCAGCTGGTCGGCGTAGTCGGCGGAGTGCTTCAAGGCTGCGGCGAAGATGCTGGGATTGGTGGTGACGCCCACCACACCGTCCTGGGCGATCAACTCGGCCAGGCTGCCGCTGGTCAGGCGCCGCCGGGAGAGATCATCCAGCCAGATCGACACACCGGCATCACTGAGAGCTCGTAGTCGTTGGTTCATGATTCGAACCTACTCCCGGCTCGTCTCAGGACGAGTGGGTAGTTGGGCTGATTGGTGCTGAGGTTTCGAGACGCTCGCTGCGCTCGCTCCTCAACCAGCCGAACGCAAAACGCACCACCCAAACCCAACAAACCACCCCAAAACCGTCCCCGGCTCCAGCCGCTTCGAGACACCCCCTCCCCAACCAGCCGAACGCAAAACGCACCACCCAAACCCAACAAACCACCTCAAAGCCGCCCCGGTTCCAGCGGTTTCGAAACACCCCCTCCTCAACCAGCCGGACGCAAAACGCACCACCCAAACCCAACAAACCACCTCAAAGCCGCCCCCGGCTCCAGCCGCTTCGAGACACCCGCTCCCCAACCAGCCGGACGCAAAACGCACCACCCAAACCCAACAAACCACTGCGAAACCGTCCCGGTTCCAGCGGTTTCGAGACGCTCGCTGCGCTCGCTCCTCAACCCGCCGAAAGAGGGCCCTGCGCCGCCGCTATACACACTGCGGCCTGTGCCTGGCCACGACCCGGGTCCGACGCCGGCTGGTTGAGGAGGCCGCGCAGCGGCCGTCTCGAAGCCGCCGACACAGCGCTCACAAGACCCCCGCCTCAGCGGTCCTCGAAGGCCCGCGCAAAGACCGGCTCGGCGGCCGTCGAGGCCTCGGCGTCGTAGCGATAGCCGGCCGCAGTGAACTCGACGAGCTTCCTGGGACTGCGCACCCGGTTGAGAATCAGCCAGGACGCCATCTCACCTCGAGCGTGTTTGGCGTAGTAAGACAGCACTTTGCGCCGTCCGCGAGCATCGGTGTCCTCAAACCGTGGGCTGATCACCCGGCCATTGAGACCCTCCGGTCGGATCGCAGCGAAGTACTCCTTCGATGCCAGATTGATGACCGTCGCGGAGCCCGGCGAGGCGGCCACGTCGGCGGCGAGCAGCTCGGTGATGCGATCACCCCACCATTGGTAGAGGTCTCGGCCACGCTCGGTGGCCAGCTTGGTGCCCATCTCCAACCGGTACGGCAGCATCGCGTCCAGCGGACGCAGCACTCCGTACAGCCCCGACAGGATGCGCAGCGTCTTCTGTGCCTCGGTGAAATCCGCTGTGCCGAATCGCTGGCGAGCATTCAAGCCCTGGTAGGCGTCTCCGTTGAACCCCAGGATTGCGACCCGGGAGGCCTGTTTCGGGAACGGCACGGTGAAACCGGCCCATCGTTGCGCATTGAGGGCGGCCAACTCGTCGGAAATGCCGGACAGGCGCGCCAGTTCTGCCACCGACTTGGTCTTCATCACTGCGGCGAGCTGATCGGCTTGATCGAGTAGGCGCGGCTCGGTCGTTGCGGTGCGCGGCACCGGACTATCGAAATCCAGCGCCTTGGCCGGTGAAAGCAGAATCAGCACACCGGGAGCCTAGGGGGCCGTCGGTGGACCCTTCGACAAGCCCAGGGAACGGATCGGCTCGGCCACACCCCCGCAACAAGCCCAGGGAACGGACTCCACGCCGGGGACGCCTGGCCGCGCCACTCCCACCGGCGGCTGAGCTTGACGAAGCCCAACCGTGTCGCCATACCCCGCCCGGTATCGGGAATGATCTGGTGAGCCTCGTGGTTGCACCTAGGCGACAAACGCACCACAGTTGGCACTGTTCGAGCACCGTTGGAAGAGGATTCCCATGACCGACCCCCGTGAAGTCATCATCATCGGCTCCGGCCCGTCCGGTTTCACCGCCGCCATCTACACCGCCCGCGCCGGTTTGAAGCCACTCATGTTCGAAGGCGCCATCTCCGCCGGCGGTGCCCTGATGAACACCACCGAAGTGGAGAACTTTCCAGGCTTCACCGATGGTGTCATGGGCCCGGAACTGATGATGAACATGCGCGGCCAGGCCGAGCGGTTCGGCGCCGAGATCATCACCGACGATGTCACTGCTGTTGACCTGACCGGCGACATCAAGACCGTCACTGATTCCGAGGGCAACACCTACCAGGCCAAGGCCGTCATCTTGGCGACCGGTTCGGGCTACCGTCGCTTGGGGTTGGCCGATGAGGACCGGCTGTCGGGCCGCGGCGTCTCCTGGTGCGCGACCTGTGACGGCTTCTTCTTCCGCGACAAGGACATCGCCGTGGTCGGCGGCGGCGACTCCGCCTTGGAGGAGGCCACCTTCCTGACCCGCTTCGCGAAGTCGGTCACCTTGATCCACCGCCGCGATGAACTGCGCGGCTCCAAGATCATGGTCGACCGCGCGCTGACCGATCCGAAGATCACCGTCGCTTGGAACTCCGTGATCACCGGACTCACCGGAGAATCGGCCATCACCGGCGCGATCCTGCAGGACACCGTCACCGGCGAGACTCGTGAACTGCCGATTCAGGGCCTGTTCGTCGCTATCGGCCACGATCCGCGCTCGGAGTTGTTCGCCGGCCAGGTCGAGTTGGACGATGCCGGATATGTGGTGGTGGACGCGCCCAGCACCCGCACCAATCTTGCGGGCGTGTTCGCGTGTGGCGATTTGGTCGACCACACCTACCGGCAGGCGATCACCGCTGCAGGTACCGGCTGTGCAGCAGCTTTGGACGCCGAGCGTTTCCTGGCGGCATTGTCCGATGAGTCCTCTACGCTGACTGCTGTCTGAACCCACTGCTGAAGGAATCACCCATGGCTGTCACCGATGTCACCGACGCCACTTTCGCCGACGTCGTCCTGTCTTCATCCACCCCCGTGGTGGTGGATTACTGGGCCGATTGGTGTGCGCCGTGTCGACAACTGTCGCCGATCCTGGACGAACTCGCCGTCGAACTCGGTGACAAGGTCACGTTCGTGAAGATGGACACCAATGTGAACACCCAGGTTCCGGTAAGCCAGGGTGTGATGAGCCTGCCGACGGTGCAGATCTTCGTGGGCGGCCAGGTCGCGAAGCAGTTCGTCGGCGCCAAGCCGAAGTCGGCCTTTCTGAAGGCGCTCGAAGAGTATCTCTGAGCAAAGGATCAGGGCTGGCCGATCTTGTGATCGGCCAGCCCTGATTCGCTTCAGCCAACGATGGTATGACTCGTCCAGGCTCGCTTGGACCCGCTACCGGCCCACACCAGACGGTAGGTGGCCTTGTGGGACGCCTTCCAGGTTGCTGTCACTCGACCGGCAAGGTCGGTCTTGTCGGTGGCGACCTTCACCCAGTGGTCGCCCACCTTCTTCTCCACGGTCACCACAGCTCCCTTGCCGACACCGGTCCAGTCCTGCTTCTTCGGACGGTAGGCGACGAACCGAGTACTCACCGTCCGCTTCTTGCCCACGGAGCTGACCTGAGTGTGCCGGAAACGCACGATGGTGCGCACCCACGCCGTTGCAGTCTTCGTTGAGGTGATGGTTCCAGAAACGGGGTAGGTCTCGTCCTTCGATACCGGCGCATAGGTCTGCGAACCGGTCCAGCTGCCCTTCCACGAGGAGAAGGTGACCTTGCCGAGCTTGTCACCGCCACACCACTGGAAGGTGGTCGCCAGCGTCCCGGTGAGCGCTGTCGCGGTGCCGGTCATGGTCACCGTGCCGATCTTGGCGTGCTTGGAGTTCTTCACCGTTGCGCTCACACTGAGCTTGCTCAGCTGGTCTGCAACGCTCGAAGGCACCTGGTAGGCCGCTTTCACCGAGATCGGTACGCACTTGCCGGTGCGAATCACCGCAGAGGTCGCCGAGACGCTGGTGAGGGTTGCCTGCGGGGCAGCCTGCACCACCGCGGTCTTCTCCGAGGTGGCCGAGGCATCTTCATAGCCGGTCTTGCTCGCGGTCACCTTCAAGGAAAGCCGATGACCGAGGTCCGCGGCCTGAATCACATAGGAATAGCTGTTCGCGCCGCTGATCTGGGCGTCATCACGCAGCCACTGGTAGGCGTAAGAGTCGGGGTCCGGCGACCAACTTCCCACCCAGGACTCCAGCGGCTTACCGACCTGCGCCGTACCGTAGACCTGCGGCGTACCGGGGGTGAAGACCGGCGACGAGGCAGCCTCCACGGGGCCGTTGATGCTGCTGGACGCCGTGACCCACATGTCGAGGGTGTAGAAGGCGATGATTGAGATGTACTTTCCGGTCTCACTACTGGTCAGAACATAGGTATCTCCGTCTGCCAGACGGGTGCCTGGCGACGTCCCATCAGGATGCACATACCAGGTGTAGACCACGGGGCCCGCGAACCCTGAGCTTGTTGCCGTGAGTGTCTCGCCAACGGTGTAGGTGCCCGAGATCGTCGCCGAATACACACCTGCCTGAGCTACGGGTGCCGAGGAGGCACTCAAGCCGAATACCAGCCCCACTGATGCCACCACCGCTGCCAAAGCACGCCAGCGGCCAGATCGCTTCTCTGTTTTCACGATAGTCCTCTCTCATCCAGGGGTGATGTCCCACTCCACGCTGGGCGGCATCGCCGTCGCGGAATCCCCGAGGTGCCGACCTTCAGGAACACGGAACGATCCCACTCAAGCACCAAACATTCCCCCATGTGGGGAAATCGGGGCAGACTCCGGCACGTTCCTCCGCCTCGACAGATCAGGAACACGCGATGACACCCCTGACGCTGACCAGGCCGGGGCTCCTGGCCGCAACTCGTCGACTAGCCGCGCAGGGCGCGCCTGGAGACGGCGCCACCGGCTGGCTCAGGCCCGGCATGACCCCACGCCCGCAGGAATCGTGAGAAGCGTCCCAGCCCACTGCGCTCCAGCACCGTCTGACCGACGTCGAGTCGCCACAACGACTCACCCGGTGCCTGGGTAAAGCCGTTGGCTTTCAGAAAACCCTCTGGGGGCGTCGCGCAGGTGAGCTGGCCGCGACCACCGACGGCCACGATTTGAGAAAGGTGCAACCGCACCGCCTCGGCCACTGCGGCTTGCACCAGTTGCCGGCCCAGGCCGGCAGCGGTGTCCTCCGCGCTAACCCACAGCATCTTGATCTGCGCCACACCATCGGGATGACCAGGAGCCATCGCCAGCACCCCGACCACGGTCTCGCCGCTCATCACCTTGACGCCGCAGCGCTGCCACCGCTCCGCTGCTCGGGACAGCCAAGCCGTTCCCTCGGGTAGCCGGCGACCGCAGTAGGGGCATGGCAATGCCAGCACTTCCGGCACAGTCAACGGTGAGAGCCTCGGCATCGACTTCCTCTGGTTTTCTTAGTCCGTTCCAAGCCTGCCTGTTTCATCCTAGGCCGAGGTTATGGAAATCTGGACCGGTGAGTCTGCCCGAGCCGAGCCGCCGCGATACGCGGTTGGACCAATATGTCGATGCCTACGCCGAACGAACCCACGGACTGCAGGTCTCTGCAGTCCGAGCTTTGTTCGCCGTCGCCAATCGACCCGAGGTGGTCTCACTGGCCGGCGGCATGCCGAACATCACCGATCTCCCCCGCGAGGCGTTGGGGCAGGCGATGGAGCGACTCGTGCGCGAACGCGGCGTCCAGGCGATGCAATACGGATCGGGCCAGGGCGAGCCATTCATGCGTGAGCAGATCACCGAGGTCATGGCGCTGGAGGCGATCCACGCCCACGCCGACGACATCGTGGTGACGTGCGGCTCCCAACAGGCATTAGACCTTGTCACCCGCGTTTTCATCAATCCCGGTGATGTCATCCTCACCGAAGGGCCCAGCTATGTAGGCGCGTTGGGAACCTTCCACGCCTACCAGGCGAAGGTTGTTCATGTCGCCATGGATGATGAGGGCATCATTCCGCAGGCCCTGGAGCAGGCGATCGTGTCGTTGCGCGCGGCCGGGCAGCAGGTGAAGTTCCTCTATACGATTCCGAACTTCCAGAACCCGACCGGCGTCACCCAGCCGGTCGCGCGGCGCAAGGAGCTGCTGGACGTCGCGCAGCGCCATCGGTTGCTGATCATCGAGGACAACCCCTATGGGTTGCTCACCATTGAAGGTGCGCCGATGCCGGCCCTGCGTTCGATGGACGCCGACAACGTCATCTACCTCGGATCATTTTCCAAGACGTTCGCCCCGGGTTTCCGAATCGGTTGGGTGTTGGCCCCGCATGCGGTCCGCGAAAAGCTGGTGCTGACCCAGGAAGCCGCGACGCTGGCCCCGCCGGTCTTCAGCCAGTTCGCCATTTCCACCTATCTGGCCGAGTTCGATTGGAAGGGCCAGATCGACACCTTCCGCGCGATGTACGCCGAACGGCGTGATGCCATGCTGGCCGGTCTGGCCGAGTACATGCCCGAGGGCTCCACCTGGACCACTCCCAACGGCGGCTTCTTTGTCTGGGTGACGCTTCCGGAGGGGATCGACTCGCATGCGATGCTGCCGCGGGCGGTGACCGCCAGGGTTGCCTACACCCCGGGGACTGCGTTCTACAGCGATGGTTTGGGCAGCCGCAATATGCGGTTGTCGTACTGTTTCCCGCCGCCGGAAAGGATCCTGGAAGGCACCAAGCGCCTGGGCGAAGTCATCGCTGCGGAGTTGGAGATGAACCGCACCTTCGGCATCGCGGCCGGCGAACACCGGCACAACGACCTGCAAACCGGTCCCGCCCCGGACATCAGTTAGGAACCCACATGAGTCAGATTCCAGAGCACGGTCCCATCGTCGTCCTCTCCGGCGGGCTGTCCCACGAGCGTGAGGTATCCCTGCGCTCGGGACGGCGAGTCTCTCAAGCACTGCGCGATCAGGGCCGAGAGGTCATCGAAGCCGACCTCAGCGCCGACTTGATCGACCTGTTGCGCGGGTTGACGAATCCGGTTGCCTTCCCCCTGTTCCACGGCGGTGTCGGCGAGGACGGCGGCCTGCAGCAGGTGCTGAGCCTGCTTGAGGTGCCCTACGTCGGTTCGTCAGCCCAGGCCGCCCGGCGCACCTTCAACAAGGCGATCGCAAGCCCGCTGGTGGCTCAGGCCGGGATCCTGACCCCCGATGCGGTGGCCCTGCCCCACGACATGTTCCGGGAGTTGGGGGCGGCAACGTTGGTCGCTGCCCTGGGAGAGCGCTTTGGCTTCCCCGTGATGGTCAAGCCGGCCCGCAGCGGATCCGCGCTGGGCTGCACCCGGGTGGAGTCAGCCGCCGAGCTTCCGGCAGCAATGGTCTCGGCCTACTCCTACGGTGACGTCGCGATCGTTGAGGAGTTCATTCAAGGCACCGAGGTCGCCGTAGGCGTCGTGGAACTCGACGGCGAGCCGGTGGCGCTGCCTGCAGTCGAGATTCGCCCGAACTCCGGTTTCTACGACTACACCGCCCGGTACACCGCTGGGGAGACTCGCTTCATCATTCCCGCCGAAGTGTCGGAATCGGTCGCTTCGGCCTGTGCTGATGTCGCGCTGGGCGTCCATCGAGCTCTGGGCCTGCACAGCCTTTCGCGAGCCGACATCATCGTGCGTCCGGATGGGACGCCGGTGTTCCTGGAGGCCAACTCCGCTCCCGGCATGACCGAGACGTCGCCGTTCCCGCAGGCAGTCGAGGTCTACGGGTGGGACTTCGGTCTGTTGTGCGCCCAGTTGGTCGACAACGTGTGGAAAGAGCACCTCCGCTGAATCGCATCACTGATCTCGGAGCCGAGCGGTACCAGGAGTGCTTGGACGTGGAGCACGAGGCCTTCGGCTCGGTGGTCTCCGACTTCGGCATCACCGCAGCCAACACCCCTGACAATCCGGCTTTCTGGAGCCTTGACGACCTGGCCGCGGTCGTTGCCAAGGGTTTCGGCCTCTTCGGCGCTGTAGACCCCGCTGGCAGAGTCCTGGGCTGTGCTTTCGCTGGGGCGTCGCGCCGACGCCCCAGCGTGTGGGAGCTACGGCATCTCGCCGTGCACCCCGCTGCCGGTGGTGCAGGTCTCGGGGAGGCTTTGGTCGCTGAGGCCGGACGCCGAGCGCGCGCTGCTGGTGCTGAACTGCTGCGCATCGGCATCGTGGCCGAGAATCGCCGACTGGCCGCCTGGTATCGCAAGCTGGGCTTCGTTGCCACCGACGTCTGGCAGCAGTACCCCGGTCTGCCGTTCCATGTCGACCATCTGGAGCTCGCGCTGAGTTCCCTGCCGCCGGCCAGCGAGAGCTGACCGGGACGCCGTCGCCCTCGGCCGCCAGACGCCGCCCCGAGGAGTGGATTTCTGTCCGGTGATGCCTATTTGTCGATAAAGGGATTTACCTCTTGAGCAACAGTTCTGAAATGCGCTCGAGATCCTCCGAACCGGCGAACTCAATGACGATGCGGCCTTTGCTGCGGCCTTCTGTGACCACGACTCGGGTGTCGAGACGGTCGCCAAGCTCGCGCTGCAGGGATTCAGCGGCTGCCGATGGCTCCACAGGGTCCTTGCTGCGGGGAGCCCGTTTGGTGCCGTGCTCGCCGAGCGCTACGACTTCTTCGACGGCGCGCACCGATAGGCCCTCGGCGACAACCCGCGTGGCCAGCTGCTCCATGGCGGCGGCGTCGGGGAGCATCAAGATGGCCCGCGCGTGTCCCGCGCTGAGCACGCCGGCAGCAACCCGGCGCTGCACCGGTGCCGGCAACTGCAGCAGGCGGATGGTATTGGAGATCTGCGGCCGGGAGCGCTTGATTCGCGCCGACAGTTCCTCCTGAGTGCACCCGAAGTCGGCCAGCATCTGCTGGTAGGCAGCGGCCTCCTCCAGCGGATTGAGCTGAGCCCGGTGCAGGTTCTCCAGGAGCGCATCGCGCAACAGGTCGGCCTCTTCGGTGCGACGCACGATCGCCGGAATCGTAGCGAGCCCGGCCTGCTGACTCGCCCGCCAGCGCCGCTCGCCCATGACCAACTCGTAGCGCCCTTCACCCAGCGGACGCACGACGACTGGTTGAAGTAGTCCAACCTCCTTGATCGACTCCACCAGCTCGTTCAGGGCGTCCTCATCGAAGACGCTGCGAGGCTGTTTGGGGTTGGGGGTGATCGCCAGGATGGGCAACTCAGCGAAGTGAGCTCCGGCGACCTCGATCGGAGCAGCCGTCGTGGCAGCCTCGGCCGTGCCCAACTCCGGGTCGGTTCGCTGCAGCAGGTCCCCCAGTCCTTTTCCCAGACCGGTGCGGCGAGGTGCGCTCATTCCTGATTCTCCTTCGATGCGACACCACGATGGGCCAACTCGGCAGCAGCGGCCAGGTAGGCCTGCGCCCCCGCAGAGCTTGCGTGGTAGGTGATGACCGATTGTCCGTAGCTGGGGGCCTCCGAGACTCGCACCGAGCGCGGAATGGTGGCATCGAGCGTTTCGGCCGGAAAATGCTTGCGCACTTCGTCGGAAACCTGCGTCGCCAGCCGAGTTCGTGAGTCAAACATGGTGAGAAGCACGGTGGAGAGGTAGAGCTGATCGTTCATCGAGCCCTTGACGAGGTTGATCGTGCGCAGCAGCTGGGTCACGCCTTCCAGTGCGTAGTACTCACACTGGATCGGAATGAGGATCTCCTGCGCGGCAACCAGGGCGTTGACCGTCAGGAGACCCAGTGACGGCGGGCAATCAATGAAGACATAGTCGGGCTGGTACGAGCTGCGGAACTCGCGCAGCGCGTGCAGGAGGCGACTTTCCCGGGCCGGTACGTTGACCAACCCCACTTCTGCGCCGGCGAGGTCGACGGTGGCGGGCAGGACCCAAAGCCCGGGTGCCTCTGGGGAGGTCTGCACAAGATCCGCGATAGAGGCACCCTCAGTGACGACCTCATACGTTCCAGCAACACCGTCGCCATGCTCGATTCCGAGTGCGGTGGAGGCATTCCCTTGCGGATCGAGGTCGATGACAAGCACAGAGAGGCCGCCTTGCGCGAGGGCGGTCGCGAGATTCACGGCAGTGGTGGTCTTGCCGACGCCGCCCTTCTGGTTCGCAATGACGAAAGTGCGCGTCGTGGACGGCTTCGGTAGCGCTGTTTCACGTGAAACAGCAGCGGCCAATGCCTCCGACTCAGGCCGTGATTGGGGCGCAAGCTCCGGGCCGTCGTAGGCCACTCGTCTAGCCGCCTGTGGCGGGGTTATCGACATTCTCGCTCCTGCACGTCGTCATGTTTCACGTGAAACCTCACCCTAGAGCCCTGCCGACCCGGGCCGAAACCATTCTCGTGTTCGCCACGTGCAACCCGAGACATCAGCGCCGCCAAGCCTCCAACGCCCAACTCACTTCGCCGGTCATGGGGACCTCGAGTTGATGTACTTCGGTGTGTAGCTTCCACTTCCGCACCTCATCCTCGGCCTGCGCGAGATCCTCGCGCACAGAGCTTCCCTTCAAGGCGACGATCCGTCCGTCCTTGGCGCACAGCGGAACACACCAACTGAGCAGTCGGGGCACTGACGCCACCGCACGGCTCACCACCCGGTCATAGCGACCCTGATGTTCTTCGGCGCGTGCGCGCACTACCGACACCCGCGAGGTGAGATCCAACTCCGCCACCGCGCCCTCCAAGAACGCCGTGCGACGGGCCATCGAGTCCACCAGAGTCACCGTCAGGTCTGGACGCAACAATGCCAGCGGGATTCCCGGAAGGCCAGCGCCCGAGCCGACGTCGACCACCGTCGCAGCCTCAGGAATCAGCGGTGCCAGCGCCACACAGTTGAGGATGTGCCGCTCCCAGATGCGATCGCCTTCACGGGGACCGATCAATCCCCAATCGATTCCTCGACTGAGCAACAAATCGACATAGTGCTGGACTCGCGTCGACTCTGATCCGAAGTATCCAGCCGGATCGGCGTCCACTCAGGCCTTCGGCAGGACGACCACTCGACGCTGGGGCTCCTCACCCTCGGACTCGCTGACCAAGCCGGCCGCGGCCACCACGTCGTGAACGATCTTCCGCTCGAACGGATTCATCGGAGCCAGCCGCGCGGCCTCCCCGGATTCCTTCACTGAATCGACGGCATCTTGCGCCAGGCCTTGAAGCACCTTGCGCCGCTTGTCCCGGTAGCCCGCGACGTCCAGCATGAGACGGCTGCGGTGACCGGTCTCGGTCATCACCGCCAGCCGCGCCAGCTCCTGCAGCGCCTCCAGCACCTCGCCGTCACGACCGACCAGCTCGTCGTTCTCAGTGATGATCGAGACGTGCGCGCGGCCGCCTTCAGCGAAGGTGTCGATGTCACCGTCGAGATCGGCGATATCGAGCAGTTCCTCCAGGTAGTCCGCGGCGATCTCGCCCTCGTTCTCCAGCACTGAGGAACGCCGCGAAGGCTCCGCAGCTTCGTCCTCGGTCGACGTGGAGTCGGTCTCGGTGTCCTCGGGGACTTCCGCCACCGCTACCGCGGCAGTGTCCACAGCTTCCGCTTCAGTCGGCTCGGACTCCATCGGCTCAGGGTTTTCTGACAACGCCACTACTCCTTCGTCACTTCTTACGGGTCGATCGGGTGTTCCGGCGCGGTTGCTGCCTCTGGATCACCTGTCGCTGAACTTGCGGTTTGTCGTCGGACGGGGAGACTTCAGACGTCGCCGCCTGATCACCCTGCCGGGAAACTCTGCTCGGATCCGTGGTCGCCGGCGTCCGACGGGGGCCACCGCGGCGCTTCGCGGCGAGTGCGTCAGGATCCTTGCCTCTGGCTCGCATCCGCTCCTCCCAGTCAACATAGGCGGGGGTGCCGGGAGCGGGATTGTTGTGAATGAGGATGTACTGCTGTCCCATGGTCCACAGGTTCGTGGTCAACCAGTAGATCAGCACGCCGATCGGAATGTTCACGCCCATGAACAGGTACATGACGGGGAACAGGTACAGCATCATCTTCTGCTGCTGAGCCATCGGGCCGGTCAAGGCCTCGGGAGGCATGTTCTTGCGCAACAGCTGAAGCTGGGTGATGAACAACACGATCGTCATCAGCACCACCAGCGTCGCCGCCACCCACTGCGTCGCACCCAAGCCGTCCGCCGCAAGCGGCCAGAAGGTCGCAGAAATCGGAGCACCGAAAATCGTCGCGTCGTGCAGCGAGGCAGTCAGCGCCGGGCTGTCGATGAAGAACTGCCCCAGCGGAGCCTCCGGCGTACGCGCAACACTGTTCAGCACGTAGAACAACGCAAGGAAGATCGGCATCTGCAGCAACAACGGCAAGCAGGACGCCATCGGGTTCACACCCTCGTCCTTGTAGAGCTTCATCGTCTCTTGGCCGAGGCGCTCGCGGTCATCTCCGTACTTCTCCTGGAGCGCCTTCGCCTTCGGCTGCAACAACTGCATGTTGCGCGAGGAGTTGATCTGCTTGACGAACAGCGGGATCAACGCGGTGCGGATCACCACCGTCAAGAGCACGATCGACAGGGTCCACGTCCAGCCGGAGTCGGTCGGCATACCCAGGGTGGTCAACAGGTTATGAAAACCCACCAGGATGCCGGAAACCGCCCAGTACAACGGCGTCATCGCGGCATTGAAACCGGCCGCGATGGAGTCCCACAGCGTCAGCGGGATCAGAAACGAAATCATGCTCACCTCAATGCCGATCGCAGCAGGCGTGATCGCCGACCGCCTTGGGTTGGTTCAGTTGCGCGGCGGCTTGTTCAGCCGCCCATTCTTCGGCCGCCGGAGTTCCCGGCACCGGGTCATAGCCACCCAGCGACCAGGGGTGGCAGCTCGCCAAACGCTTGGTCGCCAGCCATGAGCCCTTGACGGCGCCGTGAACGGTCACAGCCTCCAAGGCGTAAGCCGAGCAGGTCGGGTAGTACTTGCAGACCTGGCCGTACAGCGGCGAGATCACCAGTCGGTAGACCTTGAGCAGCCCGATCAGTAGGTACTTCATGCTGCGAGCCGATCCAGGCAGGTGGCCAGCGCGGAGTCGAAGTCCGCCGCCAGATCACCGGTGGTGGCGGCCGGAAGAGCGCGCACCACCAGGTCGACGGGGAAGGGCGAGCCTGAAATCCGCTCGGCCGCCAGATGACGCAACCGCCGCTTCACCCGGTTGCGCACCACGGCTTTGCCGACCGTCTTGGGCACGATGAAGCCGACCCGGGAGTACTCCGACGGCCCCCTTCGGGCATGCAACACCAGGCATCGGCGTCCACATCGGACGCCTTGCCGCATGGTGTCGCGGAACTCACCGGTTCGGCGCAGTCGCGACTCCGAACCCAGCACCTGTCCGCTCAGCCAGCCAGACGAACCCGGCCGCGACGGCGGCGGGCTGAAATGATGGCGCGGCCTGCACGGGTCCGCATCCGAAGACGGAAGCCATGGGTGCGGCTGCGACGCCGGTTACTCGGCTGGAAAGTGCGCTTGCTCACGCGAATGCTCCACTGTTCGATGGTTTTCGTACCTATGCGCCCACTTTCGGACGCACGAGTGCCACGGAGGCGACTGGCTAACGATACGCGGAGCCCCCCGGCTGCGGCAAACCGAATAGTCCAACCCAGCTAAGTCGAGCCGACACGCCGACGCACCAGAAGATCCTTGCCGAGATGGTTTGCCAACCACCGAGCACCCCGATAAGTTTCTCAAAGCAACAGGGACAATCTCCCGCGCTGCTGCCCCTCCATTCACAGGCTGTGGAAAAGAGTGTGGACAGACGGTGCGTGGCCGCAAAGGGGGCGTGCTGAATTCCATGGCAGATACGCCCGCGGCAGACAACACATCGGTCCCGGACCTAGCCAGTATCTGGGCTCACATCACCACCAACGCCGACCCGTCCACCAAGGGTTGGCTCAGCGGTATCAAACCGGTAGCGATGCATGATTCGTTGCTCATCCTCGCCGTGGCCAATGAGTTCACCCGCGATCGCGTCGAATCGCGACTGCGTCCCACCATCGAAAGCGAACTCAGCGCCCACCTCGGTACGCCCACCCGGCTGGCCATCACCGTCGACCCCAGCCTCGCCGCGGAGGTCGATGCCGAGCCCGACTATGTCGACGAGACCCCGGTGCCGCTGGAGGTCCCCACCGCAACGCGGACGAGTTCACCGCGCCCGGCCAACGGTGACCGACTGAACCCCAAGTACTCCTTCGAGTCGTTCGTGATCGGCTCGTCGAACCGCTTCGCCCATGCTGCGGCCGTGGCCGTCGCCGAAGCGCCCGGCAAGGCGTACAACCCCCTGATGATCTATGGCGAGTCGGGCCTGGGCAAGACCCATCTGCTGCACGCAGTCGGGCATTACATCCGCAACTACTTCGACCGGGTTCGGGTCAAGTACGTCTCGACCGAAGAGCTGACCAACGACTTCATCAACTCCATCTCGGAGAACCGCACTGCTGAGTTTCGCCGCTCCTACCGCGACATCGACGTCTTACTGGTGGACGACATCCAGTTCCTGGAGTCCAAGATCCAGACTCAGGAAGAGTTTTTCCATACCTTCAACACGCTGCACACCGCCCAGAAGCAGATCGTGCTGACCTCCGATCGTCCGCCCAAGGCCCTCGAAGCGCTCGAGCCCCGGCTCCGCAGTCGTTTCGAATGGGGCCTGATGACCGACATTCAGCCGCCGGACCTCGAGACCCGTATCGCCATCCTGCGTAAGAAGGCCGCTGCCGAGCGCCTCACCGCCGGGCCCGATGTGTTGGAGTTCATTGCCAGCCGGATCAAGACCAACATCCGCGAGCTGGAAGGCGCTCTGATTCGGGTCACCGCTTTCGCCAGCCTGCAGCGCCAGGAGGTTGATCTGGCCCTCGCGGAGGTGGTCCTGCGCGATCTCATTCCCGAGGGTGGCGAAACCCAGATCTCCTCCACCGCGATCATGACCCAGGTTGCCGACTACTTCGCGGTGACCGTTGATGAGTTGTGTGGCCAAAGTCGCACCCACGTGCTGGTTACTGCCCGTCAAATCGCCATGTATCTGTGTCGTGAACTCACCGATCTGTCACTACCCAAGATCGGCCAGCTGTTCGGCGGCCGCGATCACACCACCGTCATGCACGCCGATCGCAAGATTCGCCAACTGCTGCGCGAACGACGCAGCGTGTTCAACCAGGTCGCCGAGATCACCAGTCGTATCAAGCAGTCTCCGCTGCATTGATCCACAGATTCTGAGCGCACCCTTCACTTCGGCTCAGGCCGCTACCTAGGCTCATTCGCACCAGTCATCGCTCCGCCAGGCGGTCAACCCCACGACCGAACGGATGCCTCATGGGACGTCTCAGCTCGTTGACCCTTCTCGCCGTCACCAGCACTGCATTACTTCTCGCCAGCTGCAGTACCCCACCACCGCAGGCGTCCCCGTCGACCACGCCAACACCGACCATCCCCACGGCACTTCCGACGTTGGCCCAACGCACAGCATCGATCGCGGGGTCTACCGTGACCATCGCCGTACGCGAGCTTCGGGTCGCGGAGTCGGTAATGACACTCACCTGGAGCGCCACCGTCGTCTCCGACGACGATTGGGCGCCGCGCCGGTCATTCGACGGTCGGTATGACGACGATGCGACTACCGTCCAGAATTGGCACACGACCTCAGGGGTGAGCGTCATCGATCCGGTCCATGCCACGCGGTACCTGCCAGCTCTCACTGCCGAAGGTCACTGCATGTGCAGTGCGACGCCGGAATCCTTCGTTGTCGCCGCGGGCCAGACCGTCTACTTCAGCGCCGTTTACCAGGCCGTGCCCAACGGTGTCGCCACCGTGACCGTCGACATTCCCCGAGCCGGTGCATTCCCTGACATTGTGGTGCACCGATGAGCCGGCTCTGGTGGCTTGTTGGCATCGTGGTGGCGACAACCACCATGGCTTCATCAACCCCTCACGCCGTCGCTCACTCCCCCGAGCCAGTCCCGACGACGACCACACCGCCGATCCTGCGTCCGCTCCCGTCGGATCCGCCCCGCACGTTTCCCGTCCAGCACATCGACGGTTCGACGCAGGAGATGGTCTTCATCACCACCTCCACCGATGGAGCCAGCATCGACATCGGCGGCAAAGAGTTCGTTCTCGCCTCAGAGGTGTTTTTCGCCTACAACAAGGCCACGCTCACTCAGCGCGCCCGAACATTGCTCAACCAGATTGTCGACAAACTCGAGTCGAAGCCTCCCCGTGCTTTGCAGATCGGCGGGCATACCGACTCTGATGGCACAGCCGCGCACAATCGACGGCTGTCCCGCCAACGAGCCGTCGCCGTGCATCGCTACTTAGCCGCCCATCTCTCGATCGACGTCCCGATTACGGCCGTCGGCTGGGGTGAATCCAAGCCGCGATTCGCCAACGACACGACGGCCGGACGCGCCGCAAACCGCCGCGTCGAGATCGTGGTGACACCGTGACATGTCAGCCGGGGTCCCCCGTTCGGGGGACACTATCAACAATGTGGATAACCCTGTGTACAACGCCTGAGCCCTGTGTAGACGCTTCGCGGGCATACTGATCGTCCTCAAATCCTCCCCGTGTAGTTTTTGGTTATGCACAGCAGGAGTCCACACCCCGCCACGCCACCTCACCAGCACCTTCGCCGGTTATCCACCCAATCCACAGCCGCTACTACCTCCATGAATTAGTTACCTATCCATCAGAGTCAAAGTCAGCAGTGTGCACAGTCAGCGGGTCAGGCACGCAGCAACCTCCGCCAAACCACTGACGCACGCCACCGCAGACGCCGTGTCCTAGCTATGATCAAGCGACACCCGTGTCATTCCAAGGGGGCAACAGTGAAGATCCGTCTGGAGCGCGACGTACTTGCCGAGGCGGTGCAGTGGGCTGCACGCAGCCTTCCGACGCGACCGAGCGTGCCAATTCTGGCCGGCCTACTGGTCAAGGCCACCGGCAGCGAGGTTGTGATGAGCAGCTTCGACTATGAGACTTCCGCGCAGATCACCGTGCCGGCCACGGTGTCGGATGAAGGTGTCGCTCTGGTCTCAGGCCGGCTGCTGGCCGATATCGCTCGGTCACTTCCGAACAAGACGGTTGAGATCAGTTCTGACGAACTTCGGATGGAACTGGTGTGTGGCTCTGCTCGTTTCACCCTGCAGACTCTCCCGGTCGACGACTACCCGGCCTTGCCCGCGATGCCGGAGGCTACTGGAGTCATCGCCAGCGAGGACTTTGCCCGGGCGGTCAGCCAGGTCGTGGTGGCGGCCGGCCGTGACGAACTTCTTCCCGTCTTCACCGGCGTGCGCATGGAGATCGAGAACGACACCTTGTCGTTGTTGGCCACCGACCGCTACCGAATGGCGTTGAAGGAACTGGACTGGACGCCGCGCAGCAGTGCCGAAGGTGCAGCCTTGGTGCCGGCGCGCGTTCTCGCCGAGACCGCGAAGTCGATGACTGCCGGCGAACAGATCACTTTGAGCCTGTCGAGCACCGACGCCGGTGACGGTCTGATCGGCTTCGAAGGCACCGGCCCGGCCGGTGTGCGCCAGATCACGACGCGACTGCTGGACGGTGAGTTCCCCAAGGTGCGCCACTTGATGAATGTCCAGCCCACCGTGACGGTGCGAGCCAACACCGCCGATGTCATCGCATCGGTGAAGCGTGTCGCCCTGGTGGCCGAACGAAACACGTCGTTGCGCATGCTCATTGCCGAGGGCTCCATCACCTTGGAAGCCGCTACCGGTGATCAGGCTCAGGCTGTGGAAGCCCTGGAGGCCGAGGTGGTTGATGTGGCCGGCGGCGGTTTGGCCATGACGGCGGCCGGCTTCAATCCGCATTACCTGTCGGATGCGTTGACCGCTCTCGATACGCCCTATGTGCAGTTCTCGTTCACTGCGCCAGGAAAACCGTGTCTGATGATGGGCCTGCTGGAAGCAGACGGTGAACCGGTGGCTGACTACCGGCACGTGATCATGCTGATGAAGCTCCCGGCCTAGGTGTTGTGTTCGTCACACATCTGAGCCTGGCGGACTTTCGATCCTATGTTTCCGTGGAGGTGCCGCTCTCGGCTGGCGTGACGGTGTTCACCGGCGCCAACGGGCAAGGTAAGACCAATCTGGTTGAAGCCGTCGAGTATCTGGCCACATTGGGTTCCCACCGCGTTGCCTCCGAGGCACCGTTGGTGCGCTTCGGTGCAGACCGAGCGTTGGTTCGAGCTCGGGTGCAAGCCGGTGTGGACGATGATCGCAGCCTGCTGCTGGAGGTCGAGATCATTGCCGGCAAGGCCAACCGTGCCAGTCTGAACCGAGCACCATTGCGACGGGCTCGCGACATTCTCGGCGCCTTGCGGGTGGTGTTCTTCTCTCCGGAGGATCTCGCCTTCGTCAAAGGCGAGCCGAGTGCACGGCGCCACTTCATTGATGACCTGATCACAGCCCGATGGCCGCGGCTTGCCGGCGTCCGGGCGGACTACGAGAAGGTGCTGCGCCAGCGCTCCACGTTGTTGAAGTCTTTGGCTGGACGCGGACCTCGAGTCGTGAACGCCGAAACTGCCAGCACCTTGGACGTGTGGGATGGGCAACTCGCCGCCTTGGGCGCCGAGATTCTGGCCGCGCGGCTGGTCACGCTAGAGGAGTTGACCCCGCTGTTGGCCAGTGCCTATTGCGACATCGCGCCGACCAACAATGTGGCCTTGGCCACCTACAAGGCTTCAGCTGACATCGGGGCGGAGTCCACCACCGTGGAGTTGGCTTCGGCCTTGACTCAGGAAATGGCGCGTCGACGTTCCGAAGAAGTCGCGCGAGGCCAGTGTCTTGTCGGCCCCCATCGCGATGACCTGACCTTGAAGCTGGGGGAACTGCCAGCCAAGGGATATGCCTCCCATGGCGAGTCATGGTCGTACGCGCTGGCATTGCGCCTGGCGGCGTTCGAGTTGTTGCGTGCCGACGGCATAGAGCCGGTCTTGGTTCTCGATGATGTCTTCGCCGAGTTGGACGAAACGCGGCGCGGACGGCTCAGTGAGCTGGTCGGCGATGCCGCCCAAGTGCTCATCACCGCGGCAGTAGCCGCTGATGTGCCCCTCGCGCTGCGCGCTGAACACTTCAGCGTTCGCGGCGGAACTGTAGAGCCGCTGCGTTGAGCGAAATCGTGCCGGGCTTCGAGCCGTGCCTGGGGCCCGGTCGCGACTGACCGAACCCCACGCAGCGGCTGGCGATTACTCAGACCCGGTGACCCGGAATGGCTTGGAAAGACGGTACGCCTTGACGTAGCCGGTCTTTTCGCCACTGACTCGAACCGAGATGGTCTTTCCCACCCAGGACCGGTGCACACTCAACAGACCACTCGTCTCGCCCTTGAGCTTCTTCGATCCCAGGTACCACTGGTAGCTCAGCAACAGTGGCGAGGGCCCCCAGGTTCCGGCCCAAGCCGTGGCGGTCCAGCCATCGATGGTGATGTGCGGACGTGACGTGGTGAGAATCCCCCGCCGAATCGGACTCGTCGACTTCGACGTGCGGGTCACCGACTTGTAGCCGATGAAAGTCGCATGCACCTTCACGGTGATCCGATCTCCTCGGTCAGCGGCCCGAAGCGTGTACCGAGAATCCGTGGCATTCGTGATCGCCTTGCCCGAGCGGTACCACTGGTAGGTCGTGAACAGTGGCTTGGGAACCCACCCGACCAACTTCGCCTTGAGCGTCTTACCCACTCGGCGGGTACCGGCAACGGTGACTTTTGACTGAACTCCGGTGCAGGTCTGCGGAACGCTCAACGTCTTGGTCGCCCAACTCGACGGTGTGGATCCGTACGCGATGGCGGTGACGTACAGCGTGGATCGCACGGTGGCGACCGTGTCGAACTCGTACTGGTCAAGGATGGCCATGCCATCGGCGGCTGACAGGTCGGAGGCTACCGCGGATCCGCCGTAGTACACCGAGACCTTGGTGCTGGAATCAGAAAAGACGGTCACGTGTCCGCAGGAGGTTGCGTATTCGACGTCGATCGCGGGGACGGCCTGTGCCGGGGCTGCCATGAGAGTGCATGCCATTGCGGTCGCTGTCGCGGCGATCACAATGGACCTGAAGAAACCGTGCTTCATAGGGTCCTCTTTCCCTAAGTTGTCTACTCCTTTACATCTCAGCACATCGCCTGGTCCGGTGAGCGAAAAACAGCGGTATTCCTAGGGAGTTTGAGAGGATGGCCCGGTGACCGAGTCCCCACAGCACGACCCACGTGGCACCGATCTGGCTCGACAGATCGCTCGCGCGGCGCGGGGTGCGCCGGCGAAAGCCAAGCCGAAGCGCTCGCGCAGCGCCGCCACCGACGGTCCGACCCTGCTCGGCGATGTGTTGGGTGAGGTCATCGAAGAGCAGCAGTGGAACCGGGAGTTGAACCTACGGCACCTCATCAGCCGTTGGCCGAGTCTGGTGGGCGCGGTCAACGCCGAGCACTGTGAGCCCGAGGCCTATACCGACGGCGTGCTGGTGGTCAGGGCCGAGTCATCGACCTGGGCCAGCTCGCTGCGTACCATCGCGCCGCAGTTGGTGGCGATCCTCAACGAGAATCTTGGTCAGGGCGCGGTTCAGCGGGTTCAGGTGATCGGGCCGCAGGCGCCGAGCTGGAAGAAAGGTCGCCGATCGGTGTCAGGGCGTGGGCCGCGCGATACCTACGGGTAATCGCGGCACCGGCGGCGGGTTCAGAAGTTCCGCACCAGCATCAGGAACAGCGGCGCCACCACCGTGATGACGACGACTACCCCTGTGGTGATCAGATAGGCCTTCATGGTGCTGCAGTCACGGAAGTACTGCAGACTCATCGGCAGTCGCGGCCATGTCGCGTGCCATCGCTCCCGAAATCCCGGTGTGCCCGGTGCGGGTGTTTCGACTGCCCGACGGGCTGGAGTGGCGTCGCGCAACGGACGGTCCTTGGTTCTCATCCCTCGCGGTTGAATCATGCTCGCCACAGTCGTCAATCGTAGAAAAGGGAGAGCGACGTTCGCAGTCCCCCAAAGGGGGTCTATTTCATCACGGGTGGACCAAAAGCCGGTGTTCGGGAGTCCGGGTATTTGCCGCTTTCACGCCCCCAGAGCCGTACCCGACCCTGTCCTCACCCCTGCAAGTGCCTCGACAGCGCCGCAGAAGGCCGATGAAGGTGGGATAGCAGTCTCAGCTCCCCCGATTTTCGAGCCAGATCGGGTAGACTGCGCTTGTTCCAGTCTGAGCCGCCGAGTCTTGCGACTTCGGTGGCCATTATTACGTCCCGAGGGGATACCACGTGAGCGACGACCCCATCGTCACAATGTCAGCAGCCGAAGCAGCCCATGTCGACGCCGGGAATTACGACGCGTCGGCCATCACGGTCCTCGAGGGCCTGGAGGCCGTCCGAAAGCGCCCGGGCATGTACATCGGTTCCACCGGCGAACGCGGTCTTCATCACCTGGTGTACGAGGTCGTCGACAACGCCGTGGACGAGTCCCTGGCCGGCTACTGCGATGCGATTCTCATCGAGTTGATCGACGGGGACGGTGTGCGGGTGACCGACAACGGTCGAGGCATCCCGGTGAAGGAGCACCCGAAAGAGAAGATCTCCGCGCTCACGGTGGCATTGACGATGCTGCATGCCGGCGGCAAGTTCGGCGACGGCGGCTACAAGGTGTCCGGTGGTCTGCACGGCGTGGGTGTCTCGGTGGTGAACGCGCTCTCGGACAAGCTGACCGTCGACGTGCACCGTGACGGCTATCACTGGCGGCAGTCCTTCAGTCTGGGCGATCCGGACGCTCCCCTGCAGCAGTTGGAGGCGAGCGAGGAGACCGGCACCATCGTGACCTTCTTCGCCAGTCCCACCATCTTCGAGACCACCAACTACTCCTATGAGACCTTGGCCACTCGGTTTCGAGAGATGGCCTTCCTCAACAAGGGCTTGAAGATCACGATCGCCGACCGGCGAAGTGCGGCGATCGAGGACGATGAGTTCATCGATCCCGACGCTGGGACCAGCGAGGCCGAGGTGCAAGGGCGTGAACAGACCTTCCAGTACGCCGAAGGCCTGATCGACTATGTGAAGTTCCTCATCGGTTCCAAGGAGAAGGTGAACTCCTCGGTCATCGCCATCGAGGCGACCTCCGAAGAGCAGAACATGAGTCTGGAAGTGGCGATGCAGTGGAACACGTCCTTCGCTGAAAGCGTCCACACCTTCGCCAACACCATCAACACTCACGAGGGCGGCACCCACGAAGAGGGCTTCCGCGCCGCGTTGACCAACACAGTCAACAAGTGGGGCGAGACCTGGGGCATGATCAAGAAGCGCGAGGATCGAGTCTCCGGCGACGACATTCGCGAGGGTCTGACGGCGATCATCTCCATCAAGCTCGCTGAGCCGCAGTTCGAGGGTCAGACCAAGACGAAGCTGGGCAACACCGAGGCGCGTTCCTTCGTGCAGAAGGTCGTCAATGACCTGCTCGGCGACTGGTTCGAGAAGAACCCGTCGGAGGGCAAAGACATCGTCCGCAAAGCCCAGGCGGCGGCGACCGCCCGTGTGGCCGCCCGCAAGGCGCGCGATCTGGCTCGGAGTCGCAAGGGGCTGTTGAACAAAGGCCAGTACGGCAAGCTCTCCGACTGTTCCTCCACCGAACCGACCGAGTGTGAGGTGTTCATCGTCGAGGGTGATTCCGCCGGTGGTTCGGCCAAGGGTGGACGTGATCCGCGCACCCAGGCGATCTTGCCGATCCGCGGAAAGATCTTGAACGTGGAGAAGGCCCGCCTCGACAAGATCCTGCAGAACAAAGAGGTCGAGGCGATCTTCAACACCCTCGGCACCGGCGTCCAGGACGACTTCGACGTGGACAAGCTTCGCTATCACAAGATCGTGCTGATGGCCGATGCCGACGTCGACGGTGCGCATATTCGCACCCTGCTGCTGACCTTGTTGTTCCGCTTCATGAAGCCGCTGATTCACGGCGGCCACGTGTACCTGGCTCAGCCGCCGTTGTTCCGGCTGCGATGGAACAATGCCCCGCACGAGTTGGCCTATTCCGATGTCGAACGAGACACCTTGCGTGATGCCGGGCTGGCCGAGGGCAAGAAACTGCCCAACGTCAACCCGATCCAGCGCTACAAGGGCCTGGGCGAGATGAATGCCGAGGATCTGTGGGACACCACCATGGATCCGGAAAAGCGCGCCCTGTTGCAGGTGACCTTGGACGACGCGGCCGCCGCCGATCAGACCTTCACCATCTTGATGGGTGAGGACGTCGAGCAGCGCCGCAGCTTCATCCAGCGCAACGCCAAAGACGTGCGCTTCCTCGACATCTAGCTACCCGGTCCCTGAGCCTGGCGAAGGGACCCCACCCCAGCAGCTCACCGAGCAGAGCTAAGGAGAAAACCCCATGACAGACGGACCAACCGAACCGACCGAAGTAGAGGTCGACGTTCCCGAGCAAGGGCTCACCCCCACGATCGCCAAGACCGAGGAGATCGACCTCCAGGTTGAGGTCGAACGCTCCTACCTCGACTATGCGATGAGCGTGATCGTTGGCCGTGCGTTGCCTGATGTGCGTGATGGTCTCAAGCCGGTGCACCGGCGCGTGCTGTACGCGATGTATGACGGCGGCTACCGTCCCGACCGCGGCTGGAACAAGTGCTCCCGGGTGGTCGGTGAGGTCATGGGCCTGTACCACCCCCACGGCGACTCCGCGATTTATGACACCTTGGTGCGATTGGCCCAGCCGTGGGTGATGCGCGCCCGGCTGGTGTCCGGGCAGGGTAACTTCGGCTCGCCGGGCAACGATCCGGCCGCGGCCATGCGGTACACCGAGTGCAAGATGGCGCCGCTGTCGATGGAGATGGTGCGTGACATCACCGAGAACACCGTCGACTTCACGCCGAACTACGACAACCGCGAGATGGAACCCACGGTGTTGCCGGCGCGGTTCCCGAACTTGCTGGTGAACGGCTCGACCGGCATCGCGGTCGGTATGGCCACCAACATTCCGACCCACAACCTGCGCGAGGTGGCTGCGGCCGTCCAGTGGGCTTTGGAAAATCCGGAAGCCACCAAGGAAGAACTCCTCGAAGCCGCCATGGAACGGGTGAAGGGACCGGACTTCCCCAATGGCGCGCTGATCGTGGGACGCCAAGGTATTGAGGACGCCTATCGCACCGGTCGCGGCTCGGTGATCATGCGGGCGGTCATCGACATCGAAGAGGACAAGGCCGGACGCACCCTGCTGGTCGTCACCGAGCTGCCGCACATGGCCAACCCGGACAACCTTGCGGTGAAGATCGCCGAGCTTGTGAACGCTGGCAAGTTGAGCGGTATCGCCGACATTCGCGACGATTCGTCCGCTCGTACCGGTCAGCGCCTGGTGATCGTGCTCAAGCGCGACGCCCAGCCGCGAGTGGTGATGAACAACCTGTACAAGCACACCCAACTGCAGGACACCTTCGGCTGCAACATGCTGGCCCTGGTGGACTCGGTGCCGCGGACGCTGCGTCTGGATCAGTTCATCTCTTACTGGGTGAAGCACCAGATTCAGGTGATTCAGCGCCGGACCGCGTACCGGTTGGACGAGGCGGAGAAGAAGGCGCATCTGGATCGCGGCCTGGTCAAGGCGCTGAGTCGGTTGGACGAAGTGCTGGCGCTGATCCGGGCGTCCCGGACCGCCGACGCGGCTCGTGAGGGGTTGAAGGACCTGCTCGATATCGACGACGACCAGGCGCTGTACATCTTGAACCAGCAGTTGCGGCGGCTGGCGGCGATGGAGATTCAGCAGATCATTGATCGGTTGGCTGAGGCCGAGTTGATCATCGCGGACCTGAAGGACATTCTGGCCAGGCCGGACCGGCAGCGCTCCATCGTGAGCTCGGAGCTGAGTGAGATCGTCGACAAGTACGGCGATGAGCGGCGCACCAGGATTATCGCCGCCGATGGTGACTTCAGCGATGAGGACTTCATTCCTGATGACGACATGGTGGTCACTATCACTCGTGGCGGCTACGCCAAGCGAACCCGAACCGACCTGTACCGCACGCAGAAGCGCGGCGGCAAAGGTGTCCGTGGCGCGACCCTGCGCGCTGATGACGAGGTCGATCACCTGTTCGCGACCACGAACCATCAGTGGATTTTGTTCTTCACCAACTTGGGTCGGGTGTACCGGGCGAAGGTGTGGCAGTTGCCGGAGGCAAGCCGGGACGCCAAGGGTGGCCACGTCGCCGGATTGCTGAGCTTCCTGCCGGAGGAGCGCATCGCTGAGGTGCTGACCTTGCGCAGCTACGACGATGCGCCGTACTTGTTGTTGGCGACTCGGGCCGGGCTGGTGAAGAAGACAGACCTGCGTGCCTACGATTCGCCGCGGCAGGCCGGCGTGATCGCGATCAACTTCCGTCAGCCCGACGACGAACTCATTGGTGCGTCGTTGTGCAGCCCTGACGATGATGTGCTGCTGATCTCGCGCAAGGGCCAGGCGATTCGCTTTGGCGCCGATGATGCGCAGTTGCGTCCGATGGGTCGGGCCACTTCGGGTGTGACCGGCATGAAGTTCCGCTCTGGTGATGATCTGTTGAGCATGTCGGTGATCGGCGCGGGCACCGAAGAGGATGAGCGTTTCGTCTTCACCGTGACCGACGGTGGCTTCGGCAAGCGAACGCCGGTGCGTGAATATCGTCAGCAAGGCCGTGGCGGGCTGGGGATCAAAGCGATGAAGTTGAACTCCGAGCGCGGCTCTTTGGTCGGTGGTCTGGTGGTCAGTGAATCCGATGAGGTCATCGCCATCAAGGTCTCCGGACAGATCGTCCGTTCGGCGGTGAACGAGGTGCCGGCCAAGGGTCGCGACACAATGGGAGTGAAGTTCGTCGGGGTTTCCGGCGACGACGCGGTCTCGGTGATCGCCCTCAACCCGGAATCGAGCGCGGAGGCCGAGGAGGCTGAGGCAGTTGACCCGGCGTTGAGCGAGCAGGGTAGCGTTAGGGCGAACAGTGATCCGGAGGAGGGTAACGGTGACTGATCGACCAGACACCGCCGCGGACGATTCCGTCGGCGATAAGAGCTGGAAGGTCGAGGGGTCTTCTGACGGGCCTTCGGACGCCGATGGCTTGGGCGATACCGTGGTGCAGATCTCCAAGATCGGTGCCAACACGTCTCAGCCCAAACCGACGATGGGGCGCGGCGGCAGTTCGGCCAGCCGTCGTCGCAGCTCAGCTAAGAAGCCGACGCAAAGCACTAACAGCACTGCGCCCAAGCCGAGCATTCCCAAGCCGGCTCGGCCCTCACCCACGGTGAGCGAGGAACTGATGGCGCCTTTCGACAAGGCGGCCGCGGCGTCTGCCGCGGAGGAGGGGGCCACCAAGGTCACCGCGCGGGCCAAGACTGGCGCCGCACCGAAGCCGTCGCCGGCTTCGCCGAGTCAGAGTGCTGCGTCCGACCCGCCGACGAAGGTTCAACCCGCCGTGGTTGCGGCGGCACCTGCCGCTGCGCCGGCTGGGGCGATGCCGACGATGTCGGAGCCCGCAAGGCCTGCCTCGCATGCTGGTCCGGGGGTTGCCCGACGCACTCGCAAGGCTCGATTGCGCCTGTCGCGGATCGATCCGTGGTCGGTGATGAAGACGGTTTTCCTGTTTTCGATCGCCTTCGGGATCATGGCCTGGGTTGCGGTGTACGTGCTGTGGTGGGTGCTGCAGGCTTCCGGGATCTTCGATGTGATCAACGAGAGCATCGTGGGCATCATCTCCAGCCCGAACAACACCGAAGGCTTCCGCATCGAGGATTACGTCAGTGCCAACAAGGTGTTGGGTGTCACCGCCCTGCTGGGTGTGATCAATGTGGTCATCACCACCGCGTTGGGCACGCTGGGTGCATTCCTCTACAACCTCAGCGCCAACATCCTCGGTGGCCTGGAGCTCACTCTCGCCGAAGACTGACCGGGACGCCCTGACACCGATTTGAGCCGGTCGCCAGGACTCGGTAATCTTCTGCTTTGCGTGTTCCGCATCAAGCGGGCCTATAGCTCAGACGGTTAGAGCGCTGCCCTGATAAGGCAGAGGTCACTGGTTCAAGTCCAGTTAGGCCCACCGCAAAGACGATCCGGCTAGGGAAGATCCCTAGCCGGATCGGTGCATTTTGGGGGACGACGTCGGTCTAGGTGACTTCAGGGAAGACGCGACCATCGTCAGATCTCGGGTGCGACGCTGCCGCTAGCAGCACGAGGAGGGTGTTCGGGGAGGAGTTCGCCGTCGTTGCGGGTTAGTACAGTGACCCGCCCTGCGGCACCATCCACCTCGACGAGATCTCCGGTGTGTAGTCGGGTGGTGGCGTCGCCGCAGCCCACGACGGCGGGGATGCCGAGTTCGCGGGCGACGATCGCGGCATGACTCAGTGGTGCCCCAAGGTCGGTCACGATGGCGGCGGCGCGGGGGAACAGCGGCGTCCACCCAATGTTGGTCACCGGGGTCACCAGGATCTCCCCGGGCTGCAGCTCGGCGGCATCGGCGAATCGATCGATCCGGCGCACCCGTCCCTCGACCCGCCCGGCGGCGCCGGCGTGGCCGATGATGGCGTCGGCGTCCTGCGACAGTGGCGGTGCGGCGTCCTCGCCAGCAATGAACACGGCGGGATTGCGGTCTGGGTCCGCGGCCCACGCCACCGGGTCGAAGCGCCCGACGATGACCGCCGGTAGCGACGGCAGGCCGCGATAGGTGTCGTACAGGGCGCGACGGTCTGGGAGGTATCCCCACGCGGTAGTGTCGCCGTCGAGCGCGGCTAGCAGCTCGTCGACAGTGAGCATGAAGACGTCCTCGCCGAGTCCCAGCAGTTCTCCGGCCTTGAGTGCGAACCGGCGGAACACTCCGGTGGTACGAACCCCTTCAGAGCGGACGGCCTCCCGCAGCGCAGCCTGCCGGGCGGCCCGAAGCAACTCGCGAGCCACTCGCTTCGCGGCGCGGGGGTTCGACCTCGCCAGTTGCGACATTGCGGCGTCGTAGGCCTGCCGTTGGCGAAGTCTCAGGTCAGTGACAGAGTCCAGATCGTCCACGTCGGCCAGCATCCGGTCCAGCCACTGCGGGTCCTCGGATGGATGGGGCCATGCCAACTCAACCTCGTTGACGCCACGATGGCCGAACTGCGCGAGATAGTCCTCGCGTCGCATCCGGCCGGCCTTCACCTCCCGCAAACCGGTGGCAGGGCCGAGACTCTCCAGAGAATCCACCAGCCCGGAAAGGTTGGACATCAAGGCAGCTGCGGCCTCATCGCCGTACTGCTCGCGCAGCCGGAGCTCGACGGTGGCCGGGTAGGTCGATCCCGAAGCCACCACTGCCCAGAATGAGTCGATTCCGAACTGCCGCAACTCCTCGTCCCACAGTCGTCGAAGGTCATTGGGCTGGGTGCATCCGTCGATACGGCGATTCAGATCGGCGCAATCGGCTTGGTGGCTTTGCAGGAAGGTGGGCAGCCGCAGCCGCGTCCAGCCCATCCGAACCAGGCTTCCCAGCAACGGGATGCCAGCCTCTGTCCAGTCACTGGCCGTCATCGGCAGCAGCGGGATCGGAACCCGGGGTGGGAGGTCTCCCCACCATCCGGCGAGTTTGCGGTAGGCGTCGCGCGGCTCGATCTTGGCTGCCTTTCCGCGCCGGGCCGTGATCTGCACGGTGAGGTTGGCATAGGGGCGACCGCCCACGTAGCCAGCCATCTCCCGGCCTCGAAGCGCCATCGACGGCCCGCCATAGGCCTGCTGATAGCGGACGAGTGAGGCGGTCAGCGGGGTTTGGGCCTCAGGGTTCGACTCGCTGAGGTTCGTGGCCGACCACAGGCAGGTGCCGGCCAGGGTGTCGTTGAGCTCAGCGGTCCGCGGGTTCCACGGATTCAGCGTGGTGATCGGTCGAGCCTGCAGAATCCAGACGTCTTTGTCGACAATCGCCCATTCGATGTCCTGGGGAACACCGCCGAAGGTGCCTTCGATCCGGTGCGCCTGCGCATGCAGAGTCTTGGCGTGCTGTTGAAGCGTGGCAGGGCCGGTGTATTCGCCGGATGGTCGGGACAGACGGAACTGCTCGCCGGTTTGCTCGCCGGAGACGACAGCTTCGCCGAGCCCGGCGACAGCCGTGCCGACCATCGTGTCCAGTGCGCCGCTCAGCGGATCGACGGTGAACAAGACGCCTGCGTAGTGGGCCGGCACCATCTCCTGGACGACGACCGCTATCTCGCCGGCACCGACGCCGGTAGCTTCGGTGTAAGCCGTGACCCGTGTGTCGCCAGCAGAGGCTCGCACCCGGTCAATCGCTTCGTAGACCTCGTCGGCCGCAACATCAAGAATCGACTCATAGGCACCGGCGAAGGACGCGGTCGCGGAGTCCTCGGTCGTTGCAGAGGATCGCACGGCGAATCGAGAACCGGGACGAAGCCGTCTGATTTCGGCCTCCACCATGCTGCGGGCGTCGTCGGTGATTCCGGTGTGAGTGAATCCGCGCGGCAGCACGACCAGCCCGGCCGGTACCCGCTGACCGGCCCGGATCAAGGCGGACAGCGACAGTGCCTTTCCGCCAGCGGACAGCTCTGTGCGCGGCACGGATCCCAGCCGATAGACCGGCTGCCCTGGTGGGGCGTAGCCCGCCTGGGTGAGGCGTCGACCGAGGGAGCGCGCAGCGAACCAGCCGAGAAACCACCCGATCGTGCCGCTGATCGGTGCAACCGCGATTCCCCAGAGCCCGAAGCCGGTGGCCCATGCCCCGAGGATGCCAAAAACAATCGCGCCGACGTTCGAGCCCAGATTGACGAGCAGTCTCGCCCCTCGCTCAGTCAGCATCGGCTAGGTCGCTTCCAAAGATCGCACTCGCGCCGGGGTGGCGCGCGATCACATCTTCGGCGCGAGCGAGGGCGAGGCCATGGAGTAGATCGCCGAAAACCAAGAGCTTGTCCCCCACCTCAATCCCGAAGTCGCGCCGGGCCTGCGCTGGGATGACGATCTGGCCGCGGTCGCTGACAGTGATCGCTCCGTAGAACCGTTTGTTTGGATCGTCGGCATAGGGCTGAGGCATGGTCCACTCCAAGATTTGTCTTGTATCCAAGACAAATCTAGCACCGACGTCCACCGGCCGTCTGGCTCAGTGTCGGCGAAACGCCGCTTCGCCTGCGCATTTCGAGGTTGCCGTTGAGCGGCTGCCTTCGTTGCGATGTAGTCCAGATCCTCAGATCCCCACACGGCCCTCCCGTGAGTGAGACACACCGGCTGTGCAACGACCACCCGCCGACCACACGAAACGACATTGCACGTGAGTTGCACGGATGCCGAACCAGTTGGGTGTAAGCCAGCATTCAACCTTGTCAGGCGGGAGCAATGAAAACCACTGCGTCTGGTTCAAGTCCACTTAGGTCCACCAGATCACACCGCAGTCTCCCCACCCTCCTTGCGTCCGTTTGTCGACAGATGAGCCGGTCGGGATCGCACGGCCGAACCGGCGGTGGTTCGATTACTCCGCCGGGGTCGCAGCCAGGATGTCGATGATGTAGGCCCGGGCGGCGGTTTCGTTGTCTTCGTCGGCAGGGGTCACCAGCAGCAGCCGTGAGCCGACCCGTTGGCCGACCGTCACCGAGCCGCCGCCGGAGGCGATCTGCTGGTAGGAACTCGACCAACTGGAAGAGGTCGAGCCGCCCCATTCGCCCACCACGATGTGATAGAACATCGAGTCGGTCTCCGTGACGGTCGCCCCCTTGCCTTCGGCGAGCACGATGGTTTGCTGCTCGGTCGGCTCGGCGGCGTCCGTGGCGATGGTCAACGTGGGTTCCTTGCCGAGTTCTCCGGTGACCGTGATGCCCTCCGGCAGGGTCGCCTGAGTGAGTGTCGCCGAGGTCAGAGCCTCAGTGGTGATGGTCGTGGTGGCGAGGATGTCTACCACGAAGACCAGCGTCGATCCGGCGGGGATGGAGTCCTGCTCCTGATCGCCGTAACCGTACTCAGCCGGGATGACGACCTCGACGCGGTCGCCGACTTTGGTGCCCACCAGGCCGTACTTCCAGCCGTCGACGACCTGGTTCAGTGAGAAGCTTGCAGGTGTTCCGGAGTCGTAGGAGGAGTCGAACTGGGTGCCGTCGCTCCACAGGAAGCCGGCGTAGTCCACCTTCACAGAGTCGCCCGCAGCCACCACAGCACCGTCGCCCGCGGTGAGAGTCTTCACCGAGATGACTGTCGGCGGGTCGGGGGCGACTTTGGTCATGGTGGGGATGCCCTTGGAGTTGAACGTGATTGTGGGCAACTCGCCTTGCGGATCGCGATCGACGTCGGGAGCATCCGCGGCTGCGTCGGCGCTGGCCGATGATGACGGGCTTGAAGCATCGCTACTTGCCGTGCAGCCCGTGAGAGCGAGGCCGACGGCGAGGACGACGGCGGGCAGTGTTTTCATCAACATGTCAGATACGGGCTTTCCGCAGTCGCAGGAGGAACTGCATCGGGGCACGGCCGGCAGATTCCACCTCGCCAGATCCGATACGGACGAAGACTGCCGTCGCTAAGGCTAGCCGTCGAGGCTATGGATCACCTGTGGTCGAATTGTGGGTCGCTGCCAGAAGCGGACGGCCGTTGCTTCGTGATGCCAACCAGTGCCCGAGACCCCATCCCTCAGACACGCTGGAGGGAGTCGCAAGGGCACCAATGAGTCCGGCTGGCGGTGAATGTGCCGACGCGCGGCCTGGACAAGCGGCTTAGCCTTGAGTCATGAGCACATTCACCGAACTCCTCGGAACCCAGGTCCGCAATGAGTTCGCGGCGTCGCAGCAGTACGCAGCGGTCGCGGTCTGGTTCGACTCGCAGGACCTACCGCAGCTGGCTCGCTACTTCTACCGGCAGTCGCTGGAGGAGCGGAACCACGCCATGATGATGGTCCAGTACATGCTGGATCGCGATCTCGAGATCACCATCCCGGGCATCGACCCGGTGCGCAACAGCTTCAACAACCCCACCGACCCGATCAGCCTGGCACTGGCGCAAGAGAAGCAGGTGACCGCCGACATCAAGGTGCTGTTCGAGGCCGCTCGAACTGAGGGTGATCCGCTGGGTGAGCAGTTCATGCTGTGGTTCCTCAAGGAGCAGGTGGAGGAAGTGGCCTCGATGACTACCTTGCTGAACATCGCCGAGCGTGCCGGGGAGAACTGGTTCGATCTGGAGAACTACGTCGCCCGGGAGAGCGTCGGCGACGGTGGCCAGGATGCTTCGGCGCCGCAGGCGGCCGGCGGCGCACTGTAGCGCCAGGTCGACCAGATTCACGCCCTACCGGCTCCAGCCAGGACTCCCAACACGGCCTAGCGTTCACGGTGTCGGTGGACAGCTCTTCGCTCTTCCGAGTTGAATTGCGTCGCCCGAGCGCCTATCGAGAGGTGCTGTCCCTCACATCACTATGGCCGAGCAGTTCACTGCGCCGCGCTTTCGCTGCCTGATACAGGGTGAGAAGGTCACTATCGAGGGACGGCGTCCACGTCTCGGCGGCGGCGACGAGGGGCGCTGCCAGCAACTGGAGGATGAGGTGGATGTCGAGGTCGCTGACGTTCCCCCCGAGGTGTTCGCGCAAGCGATCTCGAGCCAAGCTGGTCACCCGCACTCTCCAGACCGCGTTGGTTGCTTGTAGGTCAGGATTGTCTTGAACCAGTCGGCGGAAGCGGAGGAACATGGCAGCGCGCTCCGTATCCGTCTGAACGTACTCGACAAGAAGGTCCTCGATGACCTGCTCGAGCAGTGGCACTGCGGAGACAAGCGTCAGTTCGGGCAGCGGAATTTCCGCCACGATCGCCTCGAGTCGAGGTAGCCACCCGAGGACCAGATCGTGCTTGGTCTCGAAGTGTCTAAAAACCGTCCGTGCTGAGACGCCGGCTGCCTGACTGATCTCTTCAATGGTGGTGTGGCCGAAGCCCTGCTTCTCGAAGAGGTCGAAGGCGGCGGCGACAATCTCCCGCTTGGTCGCCACCTGCTGACGCTCGCGCAAGCTCGGATGTGTGCTCGTCATTGACCGACCTCCCTCGTTCCCGCATGTTAGCAGCGGTTGGCCCTGTGTGACAGACTGTCAGTCACTGTCGTAATGTCTGCGACTGACAGTCTGAATTCTTGTGAGGTAGGTCTGATGGCTCGCTGGTTGTACAGGCTCGGCACTTGGTCGGCGCGCCGAGCCTGGGTGGTCATCACGGTATGGGCACTGCTCCTGGGTGCTGTGGGCACGACAGCAGCGACGATGTCGCAGCCGTTCACCAACAAGATGACGATTCCCGGTACCGAGTTTCAGGCGGTCATCGACGACCTTCAGGCTGCACTGCCCAAAGCCGCCGGTGGCTCGGGCGCAGTGGTCTTCTCCACCACCGATGGATCGCCGTTTAACGCAGCGCAGCGGAGCGCCATCAGCGCGGTTGTCACCGAATGGGAGTCGACCCCCGGCGTTGAGACTGCTGTCGACCCGTTCAGTACTCAAGACGAGCTCGACGATGCCGCGACCAAGGTGGCCGACGGCAAGACCAAGCTCGCCGACGGCAAGACCACGCTCACTGAGAATGCCAAGAAGCTTCGCGATGCCAAGAAGAAGATCGCCGATGGCAAGGTCGCCATCGCCGAGAACCGCAAGAAGCTTGCCGACGGCGAAGCTCAGTTGAACGCGGGTCAGAAGAAGCTCGATGCCGGCCGCAAGAAGCTGGACGACGGTGCCGCTGAACTGGCCAAGAACGAAAAGCTACTGAAGAGCTCCCAGAAGAAGCTCACGGCGGGACGCAACGCCCTCGACGCCGCCCTCGCCGAGCAGGGTCTGACCGAGGCCACCGTGCCGACTACCTTGGCCACCCTCGAGCAGGGCATTGACCAATTGCAGCAGCAGATCACCGCACTCACCCAGACGCACGGTGCCGACGATCCGCAAGTCGTGGCCCTGCAACAGCAACTCGCCACCTACCAGGCTCAGGCCGAACAGCTCAAGACCGTCGTAGCCCAGATCGCCGAGATCGAGGCGGCACAGCAGAAACTGGATGCCGGCGCTGCCGCCCTGCGTGAGGGAAAGGCGAAGCTGGCCGCTGGACGCAAGGAGCTGAACAGCGGCCAGGCCACCATCGACGCCAACCGCGCCAAGCTCGCCGACGGCAAGCGGAAGCTGAATGAGGGGGCGGCAACTCTGGCTGATTCCTCAGCCAAGATCGCCGATGGTGAGAAGAAGCTCGCCGACGGCCGCCAGGAGCTTGTCGATGGTGAAGTCGAGCTCGCCCGAGGCGAGCGCCAACTGGCGGTCACTGATGGCATCAGGTTCGTCAGCGAGGACGGATCAGTGGCGGTCTCCCAGATACAGTTCACCGTTCCCAGTGAAGAGGTGAGCAAGGAGACCCGGGCCGCAATCCCGGCAGCTGCGGCGACCCTGGCCGGCCACGGCGTCCAGGTCGACTACTCCAAGGATGTTGCCGGCAACAACTTCGCCTTCAGCACCGAGATCGTCGGTGTCGGTGTGGCTGCCATCGTCCTGCTGGTCATGCTCGGCTCATTGTTGGCCGCCGGTCTGCCACTGCTGACCGCCTTGGTGGGTGTGGCCGGTGGACTGCTGGGTGTGATGACGGCCACGCATTGGGTGCAGATGACCGAGGTCACGCCGCTGCTGGCCCTCATGCTCGGACTGGCGGTGGGAATCGACTATGCACTGTTCTTGGTCAACCGGCACCGGCACCAGTTGAGCGACGGTGCTGAGCTGATCGACTCCATCGGAAGGGCCACCGGCACCGCTGGAAACGCGGTAGTCGTGGCCGGCCTTACCGTCATCACCGCCTTGGCCGCCCTGACCCTGACCGGTATTCCCTTCCTGGGAGTGATGGGGCTGGCAGCGGCGGCGACCGTCGCGGTCGCAGTCCTGGTCTCCATCACCTTGACGCCTGCTCTCTTGCGCTTCATCGGTCCTCGAATCCTGTCGCGGCAGGGACGCAAGAAGCGCGAGGCTGCACTCGGTGGCCAGGACGGCTCGGACGCCGTCACCGCCAGTGCACTCAAGGCCACCAGCGATTCTGCTCGAGGCTGGGGTGGCCTGGTAACCAGGCATCCGTGGATCGCGGTTACCGCGTCGGTGCTGGTCTTGGGAGTGATGGCGATTCCGGCCGCCAGCCTCAAGCTTGGCCTCCCCGATGGTGGCTTCGAAGCGCAGGATTCCAGCGCGTATCGCGCCTACACGCTGGTCTCCGACAGTTTCGGCGTCGGCAAGAACAGCACCATGATCGCTGTCGCGAAGGTGCCAGCGGCGACCGCCAATGGGCTAAGCGATGATCAACTCACCGACCTGAAGCTCGACATCGCTGAGCGGCTGAAGCAGATTCCGGGCATCGACTTCGTCGTCCCGGCTGCGGCCAGTGACGACAAGCAGACCCTGGTGTTCCAGATCGTGCCCAGCACCGGACCCTCGGATGATGCCACCACGGCGTTGGTTCACACTCTGCGCGCAGATCGAGCCGACATCATCGCTGCGACGGGCATCACGTCGTTGGGATTCGCCGGGCAGACGGTGGCCAATATCGACATCTCCGGGGTACTCGCCGACGCCCTGCCGGGCTATCTGGCTGTGGTGGTGGGTATTTCGCTGATTCTGATGCTGTTGGTCTTCCGCTCGCTGCTGGTGCCGGTGATGGCCACGGCAGGCTTCCTGCTGTCGATCGGCGCCTCCTTCGGCGGCGTCGTAGCGGTCTACCAGTGGGGCTGGCTGGGTTCGGTCTTCGGTGTCGAACATGCCGGTGTGATCCTGAGCTTCTTGCCGACCTTGGCCATCGGCATCCTGTTCGGCCTGGCCATGGACTACCAGATGTTCCTCGTCTCGGGCATGCGGGAATCCTGGGCTCATGGTGAGGAGGCCCGCGAAGCGGTCCGCTCCGGCTTCCACCACGGCGCCCGAGTGATCGTCGCAGCAGCTCTGATCATGAGCAGCGTGTTCGCCAGCTTCATGTACTCCCACATGACCATGGTTCGCCCGATCGGGTTCGCCTTGGCCTTTGGCATTCTGATTGACGCCTTCATCGTGCGCATGACGATCATTCCGGCTTTGATGCGGCTCGTTGGGGCCAGCGCCTGGTACCTGCCGGCCTGGCTGGATCGCATCCTGCCCGACCTCGATGTCGAAGGCGCCCGACTCGCTGGTACGTCGGTGGCCCGTACCCGCAGCGAGGCTCCTGTCAATGGGGAGCAGCCGGAGCCGGGTTCAGCGTGAATAGAGGTCCGCCGAAGTGGACCGAGCATCTGAGCAATCCGTTCACATTCCGTAGATGAAGGTGTCGAAGGGGGGCTCCGACAAGCGGGTCACCTGAGCAAGACAACAAGATAGGCAACTTGGGCCGGAAAGTGAATCGGTGCCATCGAGCACCGAATACGGCCGAATCTGTTTTCGATGGTTCAGAGGAGAGTTGTGGCGATGATGCTGCGGGCAGTATCCCTGTGTTTCACTAGTTGGCGGATGACATCATGCAAGGGTCCGAACATAGTCTCCGCAGACCCTTTGCGGATCTTTGAGCCTCGGCTTTCGTGACCGTGTCCAGGGCAGAAGCCCGGCCCGACAGGTGCGGGACCGTGGCGCGCCTCGCGTCGCGAATCATCAGAAGTTCTCCGTCGGCCTGTGAGGCCTGCAGTTCCGAGAGGGGGTCAAGTACCCCATCGCTTTGACATTCTTCCAGCACAGAACGCATGTCTCGCCGAGCATTACGATCCGGTAATGACACTGGCTGCGAAACCCGCTGGCGTCGACCGACCGTCGCTAGTTGCCGCGAGGCCCGCGCCTCACTCTGTGGGAGAATCACTGTCGTGAGTGAGTCACCAGCGACGGCCTCGCCGGGACCGACACTGTTTCTCTCCTATGCCGCTGCTGACGAGGAGTTTGCACGGAGCATTGCCGATGAACTCGGCGGTTACGGTTTCAGAACCTGGTTCATGACCCGTGACGTGCGCGCGGGCAGCGCCTTCACGGAGGAAATTGCCTTCGCCATCCGTGAAGCGGATGCTCTCATCCTCCTCTACTCCTTCAACTCGGCGAGATCCAAGGGTTGTTCGCGAGAGCTAGCCCTGGCGGACGATCTAGACCTGCCAGTAATCCCTATTCGCCTCGATGCGACACCACTGTCGGAGCGATTCAGCTATCTCCTGGCGGGTGTGCAGTGGATCGACTGGCAAGCACCGGGGGGTTCGGCGCGTCTGCTGGCTGGCCTTCACGCCGCGGTAGAGCCGATGATCAGGGGGACGCACACTGTCTCGGGTACTGGTCTTCCGCCCGCGAGTGATTCCTCGCCGCCGCTCGACGCGGGTCGTTTTGGGGACGCCACCGCGCGAGAACGGCGGACTGAAGAGAGCGACCGGAACGATCAGGTTGAGCATCGTATGTCCGCTCGTCAGAGGTTCCTGATGGACCATCTTTGGCGTGAGTTCGTGGGCAACCGGATCGAATCCGTTGAATCGTCGGCGGATCTTACTGGCCTTTGCTCCGAGCTTGGACCTCCTGAGTTAGTAGAAGTCGTGATCGAAGCATTCAACCAATGCGGCTACGAAGCCGTCGTTGACTTCGTGCGTAGGCGGGGGTTCGCGGAGCCATTCATCAGAACCACCTTGTTCGGATTGGACGCCGCTTACATCGAAGCGACTCGCGGCAGACTCGACTTGGTCGATCCCGTCGACCGCTTGGCCTTCATCACCGATGATCATCACAAGATTGACTTCAATAGCTACGCCGATCTCATTGCACGCGCCGGGCCGGCCCGCATTGTCGTCATCAGACCAGGAAGCAGCGGGGAGAAACTCGCCCATCCCTGGGACCGAAGGACTGTTCTGGTGGAGTTGAAGGGCAGAGATCCCGTCGAGTTGGAGCAGGTCATCGAAGAGTTGTCGTGGGCCGTCGGTGACCCCGGAGACTATCCGGCGGTAGGGGTCCTCCGTGAATCAACCATCGATGATCGTGGTTTGGTTTTCAAACTGAACCCGGAGCATGCCTGGCGCGGCGTCCCGTTCGATGTTCTTTGGGGTCGCGTCCGCCTCATTGGTGAGGAAATGGTCGCCGGGCATCAGCGCGTCGAGCGCGCATTGACCAAGAGACGCGCCTCTCTCTTCGAAGGCTATCTTGAAGTGGTCTTGCCAGAGGGAACTCCTGCAGAGGTACCGGTTTTGGGCAAGAGGCTCGTTGACGTCGCCGCTCGCTGTATCAGCCAGGGCTACGTCCGCGTGCTTCAACCTGACATGGAGTCGTGGGCAAGAGAAGCCGTCACCCAAGGTGCTGCGGCGCTCTTCAACCAGACGAGCCTGCGACTTCGCCGGCTCGTGGATGAGCGTTCGGGGCCTGGGTTGTGGGGTCAGTTTGAGGCAGGCAGCAGCATCCTCCTTCCGGCCACCGAGTTAGCGGACATCTTCCTTGACGACTAATCGAATCCGCGCTCGCAGCGTTTGAGCCCGGTATCCCAGGCTGTCCAGGCGGTCACAGATCCCGTTCTGGCCGGGCAGCCTTCTTGTACGATCTCCTGCATCGGCGAGTTGCGCGGCAGCCATCCTCACCTGGGATTAGCGCCGCTGAAGCTCAGGTCCGGGAGGAAGCAACACATGCCGCGCGAAGCTTTGTATGTCGGTATCGACTACTATCAGGACCCCGGGCGTGGGTTGACACGGTGTGAAACCGATGCGAGGGATATCGCGCGGCTGCTCGCGCAGAATCACGAGGCATCGCCGGTCGGCATTCAGAACTGGACTCCGGCAAGCCGTGCCGTACTCAGCTCGGCTCACCAGGCGGTCGTCTCGGAAGCCGCGATCAATCGAGAAATCACAAAAGCACTTCGAGCAGCGCGTGCCGGTGATTTTCTGTTCTTCTTCGCCGGTCACGGTGTCCCTACTCAAAACGGGCTGCTGCTGGCCAGTGCCGACGACAACCCGGCAGGCGAACGCAAAGGGGTGTATGTCCGCGACCTATTGGAAAAAATCGAGAGTTCGAACGTTACCTCCGCGACCATCATTCTGGATTGCTGCTACGCAGGGCTGGCCACTCAGGAGACGCTGAGTGCAGGAGTGTGCATTCTCGCCAGCACGGGGCCGAATGATCTCGCCCGAGAACCCGGGATGGCTGGGCATTCGGCATTCGCCCAGTTACTCCTCGAAGGCCTAGGGGCTGCCGCAGATGGCTCGTCACCCTCAGCGGACCCGCTAGGACAAATCACTGCTTTGTCGTTGTTCAGTTTCATCTCCACAACGATGGACCTTCGTAGCGATGGTCAGAACCCCGTATTTGCTGGCAGGGTGGAGCGGCCCACACCTCTGAGATGGGCCAAAGGTGCCGTGAGTCTGGACGATCTCAGGAGACTCGTTGACCCGCCGTTCGTTTTGGAGGACGGCCGCTGGGTACCGGGTGAGAGCCGGATGTTCCCGGAATCCACCGCAAAGTTCGAGTTGGAACCCGACCACGAAGCTCCCGACGGCAGGGATCGCGACAAAGATGTGACGCTGGACGATCTCAATCCCAAGCAGCTCGAGATGGAGTATTTCAAGCGGCTTCGTAATGCGGGGCTGGCCGTCTTCGATTCGAAAGGCGGCCTGCCTGATCTCTACCACGCGGTGAAGAACCGAGGAGTTGCCAAGCTCACTGCCTCGGGCCAGTACTTCTGGCGGGCGGTCACTGAGGACCGACTCAAGGTGTTCTAGACACCTAAGGGCTCACGAGCCCGCCGTAGCCGTCGTCGAAACCACGTCGGAATCCGCTGCTGGCAGCGCATCACCTTCCGTAGGGCCAAACCACACGCTCACGGAAGGAACGATCAATGTCTGTCATTTCGTTGCACCACCCGGGATTTGTCGGTAACTCGGCATGCACTTGCGGGCTGTGCAGTCCGCACGCCACCGCAGTGATTCCTGGGCGGGCCCGCACCTCAACGCGCCTCCTTCGTGGACGCACCCTGTGCCTGTACGACTTCGAGAACATGAATGGCGGAACCAACGCCAGCATTGAGTTCGCGCGCCGGGTGTGGTCGCTGTTCGTCTCTTCCTTTGAGCTTCGAGCCGGGGATCAGGTCAACATTGGAATGGCTCCCTGGACGGCCTGCAACTACATGACGGCCTTGCCACTGAACCAGGTTCGGCTGGTGGTGGGAGCCTCGGGTCGAGACTCGGCGGACAAAGCGCTGCTGAATAGTGTCGACGTTGACCATGTTGTCGAGCGTTTTGACAGCGTCGTCATTGCATCCGGTGATGGGTTCTTCACTGGTCTCGCCCGCACTTTGAGTGAGCGCGGCTTGTCGGTATGGAACGCCACCAGCAGTTGTTCGGGTGGGGCAGCTCGCCTGCAGCAGGCATGCCAGCATCACTTGCGGCTTCGGGTGGGGCCGCAGTGTCACCATTCGACGGCTGCCTGAGCTGGTACGCGACGTACCCGGTCGGCCTCGAGGTGCACCAGTAGCTAGCGAGTCACGCCCGGTGGCCACACAACGCTCACCGGCACCCCACGACTGTGCGCCAGAGCAACCACGTCTGCGGTTCCTCCGAGGCCCTGGGACGGCTTGCCATCCCACACAGCGACGAGGCGGTCACACCGCGACACAACCTCCTCGCCGCCGGCCATGAATGCCGCCTCGCTAGGAGCGTCGAAGTCGAGGATGACCTTTTCGCAAGCGCTGTCGAGGTAGTTTCGGTAGCCCTCGATTCCGACCGGATCGAATGTGCTCTCATAATCGGCGCATGGGATGATCGCAATCAGCTCCCCACTAGCGGCGAGCAGACTGTCGGCGAACACTTGGTCAGCACCCGCCGCAAGGCAGCTGACTCCATACAGAGGGGGCTCGATCGAGCTCAGCACCTCGGAAATGCCGACCCTCACGTATGGCATGGCCTCGTCAGGGATGCCCTGGTGGCCGGTGATTCCCACAGTGGTCACCCGTCCTCCTTCAGACTCAGTCAGCATAATGACTATCCGCGATCGTGGCGTGGGATCAAAGCGCGCCGATCGTTCGTCTTTGGAAGGTGGTGCACCCGAATCCCGGTTCGTCAGTCTTATCGACGGTCCGGAGACTCGGGCATCAAGTCGTCTCGGCCCCAGTTCCCGAGCGGTGTCCGCGAAGCGTGACGGGGGTTCACCTGTCGGGCCGGGTCGCCCGTATGCTTCGCGTATCGACAGTGGATAGCCAATGAGGCACGTCGATCCGGAACATCCCGGATGAGTCATGTCCGACAGGGTCGAGGGGGCAGCGATGAGTGGTTCCAACCGTCAGATCAGTGTCATGCTGTCCTTCCCCAATGACGCCCGGGGTGCAGCCGAGCGGGTAGAGCGAGCCCTCACCGAGGAGTGGAACGACGAAACCTTGGTTGATCTGCAGGTGAAGATCCACCATTGGCTCCGTGATCCGTCGAATCCATACAGTGAGGACGGTCCGCAAGGTAGCTTCAACGAGTCAATCCTGAATGAAGCCGACTACGTGATTGCGGTCTTTGAGCGGGAGTTGGGTACCGAGTGGACCAGCCAGACCCATCGCAGGACCTTCTCCTCAGGAACGATCGCCGAAGTGGAACTGGCAATCTCAATGGGCAAGCCGGTTCGGATCTTTGCGCTTGGTGACGCCACGCCCGACCGAGACTCTCAATGGCTGGATGGTCCAGTCGATCGGCAGGACTTCCTGCGGAGGGAATTGCGCCGCCTCGAAACCGAGCTGAACTTGTCCATCAGAGAGTGGGTTGACGCCGAAGAGCTAGCGGGATGGGTTCGCAAATCGTTCTCAGCAGACATTCGTCGCGGTTGGGTGGCGCTCGATCAAAGCTCAGGACGGAAGCCGACGAGCTCACCGATTGTGATCACTCGGGCGAGCCGCCCCTTGGAGTTGCCGTGGACCTATGTTGACCGAGAAATCGAGCAGGAACTACAGCATCGCTGGGATGAGGGAGCCACGCGGGTGGCCCTGGTCGGGGATGGCGGTGTGGGCAAGTCACTTGTCGCCCGTCGTGTGCTTAGCGACGCGATCACGGCCACCGACTCGCGACCGACCGTGATCGTGTTCGTCGAACCAGCCACCTCGGCCACCATCACCGAAGCCTATGCTGCGGCGGCAGTTCGGATGGGCCTGGCTGATCCGGACCCGACGGCGGGCGCTGCTGGTTCCAGCCAGCGGCTGGCGAATGAGTTCATCGGTGCATTGCGGGTCACGGAGAACCCCTGGTTGGTGATCCTCGACAATGTAGGTCTCGATTTAGCTGATGATGCTGTCAGCGAGGACGACGCCTTGGCCGAATTGTTGCGGCAGGGACTGTTGCCTCCGGATTCATCGGTCGGCAGGACGCTGATCACCACGCGCCAATTGAGCAACAGCTTGAAGCGGTTGACCCGTGTGGTGGCAGCCTCGGCGTTCACCGAGCCCGAAGCGTTGGCCTACTTGCGCCAGCACGAACACTTCGCCAACGAGAGTGATGATGACCTGCGCGACTTGGCCAGCGAGGTCGATCGACTTCCGGTGGCGTTGAGCATCGTCGTGGCGACCATGGACAATGAAGGCGTCTCGGCATCCGAGTGGTTGCAGCGGTATCGGGCAGGCTCGCTGGAGGACCTCGACGTGTCTGACCCGGACGGCTATCCGGTGGTACTCGGGCAGGTTTGGCGGGTTGCGTTGGCCAGCGCTGCTCGGGGCGAACCCACGGCGGGGATGGTTCAGCGAGCCGCACTCATTTGTGCAGTCCTTGCGCCCTCTGGGCATCGGGCTGACATCTGGGTGACCGACGCAATGCAGGACTATCTGTGGCAGGGTGCGGAGCACCCGCTCACTGAAAGCCGACCCTGGGTTTTGCGGAGACTTCACGAATACAGTCTGATCAGCTTGGCCTCAGCTCCGGACGCAGCGTCGCTCCGGTGGAGCGATCAGATCGTCAGCATGCACCGCTTGACCGCAAGGGCCATTCAGTCTGAATGCTCCGATGACCAGGTGAGCGAGTGCGTGCGAGCCTGCGCCGATGCTCTCGACGCGACGCTCTCGGAGGCTCCCGAAAAGATACGTATCGATGTCGAGAGCCTTGTCGCCTTGATGACCGGCCGAGGCCGGCAGAGCCTTTCCATGGAGGATGCTGAAGGCTGGTGGCCGCATTCTGTGGTGGGGGACCTGATAGGCGCTGCGAGTGCGGGATCCGTGCTGGGCCTGCCGATCTCCCAACTCGAATCCGCGTTGTACGACCTAGGCCGGCCGGGCACTTTCATGCTGGCTTCGTTGAGCTACAACCTTGCTGCGTTGGCTGTTGGTGAATGTGACTACACCACCGCCGAGCGGCTTCTGGGCGTCGAAATCGACCGAACTCTGCTCGACGATGACTGGGATTCAACGGTTGAAGCCTTGTTGCTTAGCCGGAACCTAGCCCTTCGATCGGTGAGGCTGTTCGAAGCCGTAGCGGACGGCGACAGGGGTCGTGCTAGGCGGTTGGCGCAGGAATGGCAGAACCAGTCGATGCATCCGTTGGAAGAGCTGCAGGTAGCTCTGCAAATGCAAAGCTATCTCGGGCAAGATCATCGCGGAATGATAGAGCGCGCTGTGAAGACTGTCGTCGCCGAGGGCGATCAGTATTGCATCGACGCGGCTATGGGGATGTTAAGTGCTTTCTCGGAATCCAGCTCCGAACTCACTGAACTACTCGGCGATCACCGCGAGGCTTTCACTAGCTGGGTGTGTGAACTGAACAAAGCAATAGAGAACTCCTCCATCGTGGAACTTGAAGCCGCTCTTGGGCAGGCCCGCGCCAGGACCGGCATTGCGAATGGCTACGCGTTTTCGGTACTCGTCGAGATTGTTCGACAGCGGATAGAGGCGGGACAGGTTAAAGAAGCCGTGACTGCCGGGCTTGCCGGATGCGAGGAGGCGCTCAGGGTGACGATGATTCGACAGCCGCGTTCGCCGTTCACCCTCAATGTTCGCCATCACCAGGCGTATTGGACCGAGCAGGCTGGTGATCGGGTTGGGGCGATCTCGTTGTATGAGGCATTGTTGCCGGATCGGGTTGCGGCGCAAGGTGCCGCGCACACGGAGACTTTGGCGACTCTTGAGAAGCTTGCTGTGGCGTTGGCGGAGGTGGAGCGTTTCGGTGAGGCGGCTGTTCGTCATGGGGAGTTGGCTCAAGGGCGTAGTGAGAATCCCGAGATCGGTCCTGCTGATCCTTCAACGTTGAATGCGCGTCACAATCAGGCGTATTACACCGATAAGGCTGGTGATCGAGCGGCTGCGATTGTGTTGTATGAGGCGTTGTTGCCTGATCGGGTTGCGGCGCAGGGCCGCGCACACCGAGAGACTTTGGTGACTCTTTCCAATCTTGCCAATGCGTTGGTGGAGGTGGAGCGTTTCGGTGAGGCGGCTGTTCGGTATGGNNCCGAGATCGGTCCAGATGATCCCTTGACGCTCGCCGCGCGGCACGAGCAGGCGATTTGTCTGTGTCGTGGTGGTGATTGGGCTGGGGCGATCGGGTTGCTTGAGGCGTTGTTGCCTGATCGGGCGGCCGTGCTCGGAAATTTCCACCAGGACACGCTGCTTTCGTTGTGGTGGCTTGCTAAAGCGTTGGCTGAGGA
>DLGC01000018.1:102579-216727 GCA_002482525.1 Propionibacteriaceae bacterium UBA7704
ATCCCGAGATCGGTCCAGATGATTCGTCAACGCTCAATGCACGGCACGAGCAGGCGTATTGGACCGAGCAGGCTGGTGATCGGGCTGGGGCGATTGTGTTGTATGAGGCGTTGTTGCCTGATCGGGTTGCGGCGCAGGGCCGCGTACACCGGGAGACTCTGGTGACCCTGCGGAATCTTGCTAAAGCGTTGGCTGAGGAGGGTCGGTTTGGTGAGGCGGCTGTTCGGTATGGGGAGTTGGCTCAGGGGCGCTGCGAGAATCCCGAGATCGGTCCAGATGATCCCCGAACACTGACCGCGCGCAGTGATCAGGCGTGTTACACCGAGAAGGCTGGTGATCGAGCGGCCGCGATTGTGTTGTACGAGTCCGTTCTTGCTGACAGGGTTTCCGCCTTAGGTCAATCTCACGGCCACTCGATGGCCCTACTGTCCAACTTGGCTACAGCGTTGGCGGAGGACGGTCGCCATGCGGATGCGGCAAATCGGTTTCAGGAGTTGGCTCGACTACTGGCCGACAGCTCGGACTACGGTGTGCTGCATCCGCGAACGCTTGCGGCACGTGAGAACCATTCGCGGGAGGTGCGCAGGACAGGCGATGTGGACGCGGCCGTTCAGTTGCAGGAGTCGATCGCAGCGGACACTTCGGCCGGGTTAGGCGGCATGCATCCCAACGCAATCGCCTCCAAGATGCAGTTGGCCAAAGACTTGCGCAGCGATGGTCGGTACCGCGATTCCGCTCGGCAGTATGCCGAACTTGCGCGCCTTTTTGGAGATTCGGCACTTTTCGGGCCTGAAGACGCCACCACTTTGGACATGAGGGATTGGGAGGCCGTGTGCCTGCAACAGTCGGGTGATCGTCACGGTGCGATCCAAGTCTACGAACGACTGGTGCCCGACGCATCGGCCGCCCTAGGGGAGAGCCATTCACTGACATGCGAAGCGTTGCGGCGGTGGGCAAGGGACCTCGCTGAAGAACGCCGCTACGACGAAGCGGGCCTCCGCTACGGGCAGTTGGCCAAGGCATTGGCCGACAACTCGGATTTCGGCTCCAAGCATCCTGACGTCATGGCGGCCCAGGTCCGGGAGCGCTTGTGCCTTGACGCGCACAGGGCTGGCTCGACGGAGCCCCTCGATCGGTTCCTCGCCGGAAAGATGGCCGAGATGAGACCGCGACGCCGGGCTCGCTGAGCGGCAGCTCAGCCCACCGCTCGAGCGGGACGTCGCAGTGCCGGCGGTTTGTGGTTAGTCGCCGGCATGAAGCAGTTGGTGGAATAGCCCGCGCTGCTGATCGAGGGTGCCGAAGGTTCCTGATTCCACGATTCGTCCAGCTTCCATAACGATAATCTGATCAGCCTTGCGGACCGTGGAGAGCCTGTGGGCGATGGCGATCACCGTGCGCTTTGACGATTCCAGAGCTCGCATGAATAGCTCCTCGTTGAGGTTGTCCAGAGCGGAAGTGGCTTCGTCGAGCACGATCACTGCGGCTGGACGCAGCATGACCCGCGCGAGAACCAGGCGTTGTTTCTGCCCCCCGGACAGACCTTTGCCGTCCTCACCGACGGCGGTGTCGAGGCCAGCGATTTCATCCCTGAGTCCAACCCTGCCGAGCACGGCGTCGAGCTCGTCATCGCTGATCGGGGATGACTGGCCCAACAGCAAGTTCTCGCGGATAGTCCCGGAGACAACATAGGGCTCCTGGGACACGTAGGCGATCTCAGCGGTGAGCTGCTCGGCGCTCATGCTGTCGACGCTGACGCCACCAATGCTGATCTGGCCAGAGGCCACCGGCATTATTCCGACCAAAGCCTTGACGAGGGTGGACTTGCCACACCCAGCAGGCCCGCAGATTCCCAGGTAGGTACCTGAGGGCACCTCCACGGAAACCTCTCGCACAACGAGGTCGCTGGCGCCGTAGCGCACTGAGACCCGATTGATTGAAACGCCCTGATCAGTGGCCTGTGCCGCTGTCGCCGGCCGAACGAAGACGTCGTCCACGGGTTGTTCCAGAATGGAGAAGACCTCGACGAGTTGAACAGTGCATTCGTTGAGCTCATCCCGAATCCGATGAATGTCGCGCAACGGTGCCGCGAATTGCATGAAGAGCAGATAAAGGGTCAGTACGAGGCCCGGGTTGGCGCCCGCCGCCACGAAGCCGGCTGCAATGATGAGCACCACCACGGCAAAGAACGACTCCATGGTGGTCTTGGCAGCGTCGAACCATCCCATCATCTTGTGATGGCGAACTTCGACTGCGGAGAGCTCGAACGCGTTGGCTCCGACTCGAGCCGACTCAGAGCCGGTTGCGTTGAGTGTGCGGATCACCGCCTTTCCGCGCAGGAGTTCGGTGGTGAGTCCGTCCAGACGGGCCTTTGCCCTGTTGATCGCAACCCGCACACCACCCTGGCTGCGTAGTTGGAACTGAGTGATGAGCGTGCTGCCCACTCCTGCGGCCAGGAGGACGAGACCAACCTGCCACTGGGCATTGAATGCCGCGATAGCAGCGACAACTGCTTGCATGGCCGCAGGCATGAGATCTGCAAAGACGATCTTCACGGCGTCAGCGCCAGCCTTGGCCCCCTTCCCCATGAGTGAGTTCTGTTCGGCGGCGTACTCGTTCACATCGCCGCCCGTTGCTATCGGTGTCATGAGGGTGTGGCGTAGCTGCGCCTCGCGAAGGGTGGCCTCCACATGTGGCAGTACCCGGTGAAGGAAGATGTGGATGAGCACTCGAATTATCACGAATAGTGCAAGGAGAGTCGACAGCTCAACGACCAGCCCGGTCACCGGCGAGGTCTTGTCTGAGGTGAGGGTTGTCACCATTTGCCCGATGATCAAAGAGGGCAGCACGATCGCGATTGCGGCAATAGTGTTGCCGAGGCTGACCAGAATCAGGATGGCCTTCTGGCCATTGGTGAGCATCTTCCACAGTGCCCAAACCGCGCGCGGCGCGGTTGTGGTGCTCGTGTGCTGGAGGTTGGACGTGTTCCGTCCCTGGACCGACCGCGTGCTGCTGGGCATGTCGCTACTGCTCCTACCGATTGCCGGAAATGTCGAAGCTCGTCGGCGGTACTTTAGAGGACTCGAGATCGTTCCAGCGCACTGTGAATGCCGCGTCGGCGTCGACGTATTGCCGCGAGGTCTCGAAGCTCACCGCCCCAGTCGGCGAGGTTTGCGGGGACACCGGCGTAGACCACTCGACGTTCTGATCACCACTCCGCGATAGTTCGGCGTGCCCGGGAGGCACAGGGAACCGCGGGTCCTCAACAGTCACCCGGATCGAAGTCACCTTCGTGGCTACGCCGACACTGGAAGTGATGCGACTGAGTCGAGTCTGGTCGTAGCCAGCGGTGGTGATGATCCTCAGAACGTCCCCGGCTTGGAAGTTGCCGATCAAGGGAGCCGCTGTGGTGTGAACCAGGAGATCATCCGTCCCGAAGCCGCGGGCCTCCTCGATTCCGCTAGTAGCTACGGGTCGAATCTCCTTGTCGCGAAGAATCGCTGCATCGATGCGAAGGGTGCTTGGAGGGTACGGGTAGCTGGCCAGATCGACCTTCAGCGCGGAAAGATCGTCAGTGTGGAACAGCACAGTCTGAGTCGTGACGACCTTTGTGGAGTTTCCTTTGATACTCACGGCCGTAGTGTTCATCAAGGCCCCGTAGCCAGTCGCATCGACGGTATTGCTCTCGTAGCGCTCCCGGGCTGCAGACGGGATCCGCTCGCCACCTTTGATCCACGCCACAAGCCACGTGGCTGGCTCGGCAAGGTGCAGTTGACCGATTGCGAGAGTCACATAGAAAGCCGCGGCCATGGGCAGCAGGTTCATCATCCTGGCCGGCATTCGAGCGGTGATGATCTGCGGCAAGACCTGCCCCAACACCAGCACAAGCAATGCTCCTGGCGCTCCGATTTGGAACAGGATGTCGAATGTCGCCGGGATAGCGATGGTCGTGCCGGGCAGGGTGTGCATTCCCGCCGTCCGCGTCACCTCTGAGATCAGGAAGACGGTGAGGACGACGCCAACCTGGCGTGCGGCCAAGTAATGCTCGAGCTTGGACTTGGTGTCGATATGGGCGTGTAGCCGGACGACTCGCGCATGGGTGGCGTGGAGCTCGCTGACATCTGCGGTTGAGAGTGCGACCGCACCGATGTGAGCCGCCTCAAGGAGGGCTAGGACTGTCAGTGCCACGATCAGCACCGTCAGAGTGACCGGAATCGAAGTATGGGCGGCCATATCGTTGTGGCCGGTGAGGATTTCACCGAGGACCGTCCACCCGGCCAGCACCAGGACTGTGCCGGCGAAGATGGAGCGAACGAAGCTTCCGAGCCTGACTATCGGCTCAGCGAGATTGGCGGTGACTGCGTCGTCGGGCAGGTCGAGCTTTGATTGAACTGCGTGGACGAGCTCCCTCATCGCCTTTCGGGAGGGCGTGGAACCTTCATCGAGCAGTACCCAGTCGATGACGGGGGTGAGATGCTCGCGATTCAGCAGAGGGATGAGGGCGTCGCGGTCCAGTCCGTGCATGGCGAGAATGTCGCGCAACTCAGATGCAGTCTGCGCCACTGGGTTCGAGGAGTTGCTCATCGTGTGCTCCTGTAGCTCGGTCATTTGACGTCGTCAGCTGCGCTGATGCGAAGGTCCGCGAGCGGGATGCTGGCCACTGCGCCGGGAGTATCTCGAGCCCACTCCGCTCGTACCACCAGTGCCAGAGATCCGTGGGGTGTGCGTTCATAACGCAAATCGAATCCAACCTGGGCAGGCACATCGATGGACTGACCGGAGATGGTGAGGTGGCCTCCCTGGGCGAGTGCGGCGCCCAAGCTTGAGAGGTATTGGGCGAGGTCTTCTCGCGGAACGCCCTGGTCGTGAACCGAGATGATCCACTCCGGCCCGTGTGGGTGGGGATGACTCATGGCTAGCTTCCTTCTGCTTCTGGAGACGGCGATTCCGTCTCTCACTCATGCGTGCGCTGCCAACGTCGAGAACCGACGTGATTTCGCTCGAATCCGCCGTGAGGGAACTTCTTTCCCGAATGACGTCGGGATTTGAGCCTTTCGGCGCACTACCCAGTGAGGGGCCCGAAAGGACCTGTGCATTCGCGGAGGGGAGGTGACTTCGATGACACGACAACACCGTCCGATCAGGGGCAGACACTGCACCAACTGTGGGATCTACATCACCTATCCCGAGCGGTTCCGGCGCTGCCCGGGCTGCGGGAAGTTGATGGGCTGACCCAACCGACTCTGACCGTGGGCTCTCGAGCGTCTCAAAGCGCACGGTCAGACTCGGCAGGTTTCGAGTCTGTGGAATCCCCACCGCCGAATCGTCAAGTACAGCACGAAGCAGAAAGGCCACCATGGACGCCTTGGGCACCGGGTTCCCGACCCGAGAGCCAATCACCATCACGGTGCCCTGCAGCATCGGTTCGCGCCGGGCTGGCACTCACAGAGTGACCATCGACACCGACTGGTCGGTGACGACCCCGCACGATCTGGAACTGGAGCGCATCGCCTCAGCGTTCGGATCAACGACATCCTGCCTGCGACTCGTGGACCAGATTGCCCCTGCCGTGGCCGATCTCTGGCTTGCTCAGACCCGGCGGGTCGGCCCGGGAATCCGGAGGGCATCGGATGGGCGCTGGCGAATCTCACAACCCATCTCGGCCTGCGCCTGCCGCGAAGGACTCAGCTGGCCCGGCCCTGACAAAGCCGCCGAGCACTTCCGATCACCCACTCACTGGGCCGCCAGGCATGGGGCGCGAGCGCGCGATGTGCGAAGTCTGATCCGACGTATCGAAACTGAGCTAGGGACGCAGTTCGAAGCCTTCGAGCCGCCCGAACCAGGCTGTCGAGCCATCCACAGTCCCCAGGATTTTGAATGGCTATGGCGGATGAATCTCTCCCCCGGCCGGGCGACCGAACTCCACCAGCACCTGGGGTTGCGCGACCCCTTGGCAGCGATCGGCTATCTACACATCGAAGGCTGGCAAATTGATCCAGCTTGGCTGTCTGACTTTGCCGCCCACAGCGCTGAGGCGGTGCTTTGGGCGGCAAACACTCTTATCGAACACGACCTGCGCCACGCCGACGACATCCATGAGTTGTACCTGGCTGGCATCCATTGGAAGGCCATCAATGCCCTGGCGGGTGGCCCTTACCAGCTCAGCGACATCCGGGCAGTGGCCGAGGCGACGGGTCAATCCAATCGTGCGGTGGCAGCGACGCTCGCTGCCTGGTTGGGCGTTGACTGCCGGCCCTCGGTCGCACAAGTGATTTCGGTGTGGAGGGCGCAGCCCTACGGGCGTCAAGTGCCCTCAAACGCGGCCATCGAGGCGGTGTATGCCAAGGCAGATCCGCGCCGGCAGTTACTGGAGCGCACCGATGTCGGTGCGCTGCTGGCCGCTATCGGCACCCCGACCCAAACAGCAGGTGTCATAGCCCAAGGTGTGCGTTCCTTGGCCGAATACGAACAGGAGAAGGCCTCATGAGCGTTCGAACCCGACAGGACTATGAGGATGTGCTCAATGCGCTCGGCGCGTGCATCAGCATGCGCATCCCGGTGCTGCTGTGGGGAGATCCAGGCTCAGGCAAGACCTCGGTGGTGGAGTCGGCCCGCGACCTCGGCTGGCATGTCGAAACCCTGATCATCAGTCACTATGAGCCCAGTGATCTGGCAGGCCTTCCGTTGCTGCGCGATGGCCGAGTGATGCTGGCTCCGCCCGCCTGGGCGCAGCGCCTGTGCGAAGTGAGTGCACCGTCGATCGCCTTCTTCGACGAGTTCTCCACCGCCTCCCCCGCCCTTCAAGCAGCGGCATTGCGGCCGCTCACCCACTACCAAGTGGGTGACCTGCAACTTCCCGACACGGTGTCCTTCGTGGCAGCGGCCAATCCGGCCGATGTGGCCGCAGCTGGCTGGGAACTGGCGCCGCCCACCGCATCGCGCTTCGTCCATCTGGATTGGGGGCTGCCTTTGGAGGTCTACAGCGAGTGCCTGGTCAGCCAGGCTTGGCCCCGTCTCCCGGTCGGCAGGATTCCTGACTCCTTCACCGGGCTACTGAGCACACAGCGCGCGCTGGTCTCAGGGTTTCTGCGTCGTCGAGGCGGACAACTCTCCGCCATACCCACTGACGTCTCCGACCGAGGACGAGCATTTCCTACTCCTCGCACCTGGGACTACGCGGCGCGGTTGGTCGCCTACGCTCAAGCTATCGGTGCATCGCAGCAAGTCATTGCGCTTCTGGTGGGTGGTTGCATCGGTGCCCCAGCCGCCCACGAGTTCCTGCGCTATACCTCCGAACTCGACCTTCCTGATCCTGAGGAAGTGTTGACCGGCGGCTACAGCTTCGCCGGAACCCGTCCGGACCAAGCCTTTGTGATCTTGCAGGCGGTATTGAGTGCAGTGCAGCGAAAGCGGTCGCCGCAGCGCTGGGAACAGGCCGTCGAGTTGTGCGCACGGGCCGCGGAGGAGCTCAATAGCCCCGATGCGGCAATCCCCGTCGTTCGCGCTTTGCTTCGAGGTGACGTGCGGCCGGCCGATACTTCTCTGCCATCCTCGATCAGAGTCTTCGCTGGGGCGCTCATACAGGCCGGCCTGCTTTTGGGGGCATGAAGCCATGGACGTGATCGCCGAGAAGGTCGCAGCAGCCAAGTTGTGGCTGATCTCACAACCACCGAGCTCAATGCCGCGACCTGACTCGCCGCGCGCCTTGGCGTACCTGGCAACCGCCGTCTACGCTCTGCGGACCGTGCCCTCGTCGGACATCGCCACCATCCGTGCTGATCAGTATTGGCGCCTGTACGTCAATCCCCTTTGGGTCGGGGCGATTTCCGTGCCGGAGTTGGGTCGCGAACTGGCCCATATCGTTTGGCACCTGCTGATGGACCACGCGGGGCGGGCGGCCGCCATGGGTGTCGATGCTGCCACCAGCGAGCAGTGGCACCAGGCCTGTGACCTCACCGTGAGTGAGACTCTTGTCGGGGAGGAGGCGTCTCCGGTCAGCGTCGAGGATCGGTCGCGCCAGGTGCGCACCGACAACCCCAGCTTGGGTCGAGGCCGCTCGGCCGAGGACTACTTCGCGATTCTCTCCAGGCTGCCAGCCTGGGGTGGCCAACAAGCCACCGGTCCCCTGGCCAACAATAAGGACTGCGGTTCGGCCTGTGACGGCATGCCGCGCGCCTCCGACCTGCCTCCCGATTCCGAGGTGGGTCGGTTGGATCGGATCCAAGCCGAACAGGTTCGCGAACAAGTCGCCATCGACTACCGGGAGGCCGCGAAATCCCGAGGTGACTCTCCGGGAGAGGCTCAGCGCTGGGCCAAGCACATCACCGAGCCGACGATTCGCTGGGAACCCTTGCTGGCTCGGGCGGTGCGTCGGGGTGTCGCTTGGGCCAGCGGAAGGGTCGAACGCACCTGGAGTCGACCCTCACGTCGGCAGTCAGTGCAGCCCGAGGTTCTGCATCCGGGATGGCGTCGTCCACTGCCGGGCATCGCCATGGTCGTGGACACATCGGTGAGTATCGATGATGAACTCCTCGGCAAGGCGATGGGTGAGGTCGAGGGCGCCTTGCGTGGTCTGGGGGTGGCGGATCCACAGGTAACCGTGTTGGCCTGTGACGCGAGCGTGGGTGCGGTCACCGCCGTCCGGAAAGCCACTGATGCGACGCTGGTCGGCGGGGGTGGCACCGACATGCGAGTTGGCATTGCAGCGGCTTCGACACTTAGACCACGGCCTGATCTGATTGTGGTGTTGACCGATGGCTACACCCCGTGGCCGGAGTTGCCGCCTCCGGGTTCGGCAGTCATCGCGGCGATACTGGGTCGGCCTGGAGCGACCCTGCCTGAGACTCCGCCTTGGGTGGCGCGTGTGGAGTGTGTTCTGCGGTGAATTGACCCGTCAGTCAGCCTGGCGAGACAGCCATGCCGAAGGACCCAAGTTGACTCTCAACGATGCCAGGCGCATCAGTCGTGCCTGCCAGGCGTCGAGGAGTTCGGTGGGCAGTGACGTGTGGTCTAGTTCAGCGAAAGCTGATCGCACGCTCTGCACAAGGTTTACAGATTCCATGAGTAGGGAGTCCACTGATCCTCGGGATGGCAACACGGCCCCGAGCATCTTGGTGCATGCTTGCTCAGCGTTTATCACGGCTACTGTCGAGGCCGCCAACCCCGATAGCGCGGCGACAACGATGTCGACCGCCAGCGAATCGGCGTACCACGGCTGGACCAGCCACGGGAGGGGCGATTCGATCACGGTGGCTGTGGAGAGCAACCATGCCATCGGCAGCCCTGGCGCGACCGTCAACACGAAGTGCGCCATCGGGGGAAGGCCATGGTGCCGAGCCTGCAATGTGGAATCGATCGCCCAGATGGCGATTGACTGAACGACACTGCCGACCATCATGATCCCGACTGTCTGGCAGATGTCTCGCACCACCACCAGGACGCCATCGACGACTTCGCCACCCAGAGTCTCTGCCAGGGAGGTCGACGAGACTGACGATGTGTAGCCGGTGATGGTTGCGAGCATCACCAGCAGCGCCAACCAGGTCGAAGTGCCGAACCGGATCTCATGGGGGTTTTCCAGAAAGGCGATGGCTCCATCGGTGACCCGCTGAGCGCTTCGATAGACGGTCTCGGTGAGACGCTCGGCATCCTGCAAGCGGGATTCGAATGCTTGAAGTGCTGCCGGTGAGGCCACCGATCCCGGTACGGTCTGCCAATAGCCCGGGCGTAATTGGGCAAACCAGGCATCGATTCGACCGCGAGTGTTCTCGCTGAGCCGCTGAGCCGCCCAGCCATCCCCGCGGTCGGGAATCACCAAGGTCTCGGCATGTTCCAGCAGCCCGGGGCCGGCCTTCGATGAGTGGTCCGGCCCCCAGGCTTGGTCATCGTTGAGTTGGGCTTCCGAGAACTGGTCCAGCACCGTGCCGCAATACCACTTCAAGTTTCCGCGCAGCTGCGGCACAGCCTCGTAGACGGATCGAATGGCCCACGACCGGGCGAGCGCAGAGTCCGGGCCGACCACGGCGCGAACCTCTACGGCCAGGTCCCAGGGTTGGGCTTCGAAGACTTGCTGGCTGTAGCGGACGCAGTCGAGGGCGGCGTCGCTGCTGTCGAGGTCGGCGTCCTGGCGGAGTTGTTCGTCGATGATCGCTGCCAACTGGGCCCGCTGTGGCGGTGACAACAAGGGCAGCCTGTGGGCGAGTTCCTGATCGATACAGACGGTGGGCTCGGCCGGTGTTGTGATGGTCATGTTCGGTCCTTCGGTTCCAGGGAATCTCTTCACAAGGACATGCGGAAGGAGCACCGAGATTTCGACGCGAATCGCCTCGGCAGTTGTGAATGATCGCGAAACCTCTTCCCGAAATCGCGTCGGGCTCTGGGATCGGGAGCGCACTACCGACTAGTGGACGACCACCAGATCGGAGCTGTCATGTCTCAACCCGCTTTGTCCGATGACGCAGGCGATTTCAATCTCCCCGACGCCATCGCAGAGGCACTGCCCCATTGGACCCAAGAGGCGCGCGAAGAGCTCGCTGAGCGCATTCACCTGGAGGCTCGGCAGGCGTGTCCTGCGGGCTTCACCCACGCAACCGAAAAGCGACTCCTCGAACTATTCGTGCACAGATGCGAGAACCCGGTTGCATCAGAACCGTCGATACCGCTCAGCCTTGTCGAGAAGATGCGTCAATCGTTGCCCACGCTCCCCGATGACATCCTTGGTCGGATCGCACCGCTGGTTGCGGCTCAGCTTCAGGAACTCGCCGGTGAGGCATTGACCGAAGGGGTGAGCGACGCGAGCCTCGAGGAGTTCGAGAAGATAAGCGACCATGAGATGGAGTTCGTGACTGGTTGGCTTGAGTTCCATGTGCCCGACTTTCGTGACCGGGCGGACTTTGGCATAGCGATGCCTGCCTCCGAAGACCCCGACCTGGTGTTGGCTGAATACGCCGCCAAGTGCTGGCTGGAGGTCAATCGACCCGACTACTCCATGGTCGTCGAGCTGTGCGTCGATCGGATCATGTCGGTGATTTCTGACGTGGTCGCGCAGGTTGGGGATGCCGCCTTGGTGACCTGGGCCCGGATGGAATCCGGTGCGGTGCCGTGGGTATTCGAGAGTCTGGAATCCGCTCAGCTGAATCAGTCGAGGCTGGCTACGGCAATCGAAGCCGAGGGCTTTCAGGAATGGGCCACCTGGGCCTCAACTCGTCGATTGTTCGAGTCCGTCCCACTTCGCGTGCGGGCGCCACGACGATGATCGTCTCGAGCCGAGAACGTGGAGGCGCAAGTCCCGACAAGAACTCTTCCGACCGCGCGCCGAAGCGCGGCTTCCTGGTGAAGGGTCTGCTGCCAACGGCCGAGCCCGGACTCGCGGCGCGGCTGGCCGTTGCCAATCTGTGCCGAGTGGTCCAGCATTGGCCCGCGAACTCACTCATGGCGGTCTCTCTGGATCGAGTCGGCCGCGGGATCCGACTAGGAGGCTGGGTCAACGAGCTTGCACCAGAAGACTGGCTCGATGATGTGAAATACCTGCTGGCGCCGATTGCGGAGGTCGCCGCAACGCGTGTGCAACCTCGGCGCTCGGCACCACGTGTCGAACTGATCCCAGTAGCCCCTACGCCGGAGACCGAGGCGCCGCTTACTGGCGGAGATTCGGCAGTCTTCACCGTGACCTCAATGCCCAGAGCGGTCCTCCCATCGGCGACCACCGACCCGCTGTGGGATCTACTGTCGGTCTTTCAAACCTGGGCAGGAGCTTCCTGGACGATGCTGCTCTCACCAGCTTCAGAACTGGAGCAGGTCATGTGCAACGATGTTTGGAGCCGGGCCTTCGGCGGCGAAGCCGCGGTGAGCTGGGCACGGCATCGCGGCACTGCACTGCGAGCCCGATCATTCCTGCACTTCGACGGTGAGTCTGTGCCAGCGCGTGTGCTGGCCGAACTGGCTGCCATCACCAGTCAGGTCGAGTTCCACCACTTGGATTCATCTGAACGGCAGGAGCTGAGGAACCTGGATGTGTCGTGCCTGCTGGCGCGTGCCGTGCCGCAGGTGGCCGCACAGTCGATCACTCATCTACCCGCTGCGGGGACGCGTCCGATCGCGGGAATGAAGGTGCTGGCAACGAAGCCGGTCGAAGTCCCCTACGACCAACCAGCGAAGCCCAAAGCTGAGGCGATCAAGATCGGCAGCTGCGTGGATTCCGACGGGTGTCGTCGCCCGGTATGGCAGTCGGCTCACGACCTGATTCGGCATTACCGCATCGTTGGCGCCAGTGGGGCGGGCAAATCCACTGCGATTCGATCAATCCTCAACGAGTGGACCGAATCAGGATTCGGGTCATTGGTCATCGATCCGCACGGCACTCTTGCAGACGACTTGATGGGAGACCTGCCCAACCCGGAGATGCTGCGTGTCCTGGATTTCACCGACACCGAGAAGATCACTCCCTACAACCTCTTCGCCACCGACGACCGCACCGAGTTCGAAGCGCGCCTTCAAATATTCACCAGCATCCTCGTCGACCGCTGGCCTGCGGACTTCATCGGGCCGGTTTGGTTGGAGAGCTTCAGCCTGATCGCCCGGGGCTGTTGGGCGATCTTCGGTCCTCGCGCGACCCTGGTCATGATTTTCACAATCCTGGGAAGTCGGGATCACACCCACAGCTTGGCGCAGACGGTGTCCGAAGTTGACCCCTCTTTGGGCGCACAGATCGAACAAAAGCTCGCCGGGATCCGCGGCAACGACAACTCCTCACACTGGCTGTGGTTGGCAAGCAAGGGTGAAGAGATCCTCGGATCGCAGGCGATGTCGCGCATCTTGGCTTCTGGGGCACACGCCATCGACTTGCGTGAGGCGATCGAGGAATCCCGCACCGTATTGGTCAATCTGGCTCTGGCTGAGCTTGGTGAGCGGTCTGCTCAACTGTTGGGCTGCATGCTCATCGCGGAGTTCCGGCAGGCCATGCTGTCGCGCAAAGACCGGGAGAATCCGTTCCTGCTGGTCATCGATGAAGCGCACCTCTTCCAATACGGACCACTCGCGTCGCTCCTAGACGAAGCCCGGAAGTTCGGGGTGGGGGTGGTCATCTGTCACCAGCGACCACAGCAGTTGCGGGCGCAACTTCGAGACGCGCTGGCAGCCAATGCCGGCAGCTACCTTCAATTGCGCATCAGCAGCGCCTCCGATGCGATGGAGAGTTCCCTGCTGTTGGAGGACTGGCCGGTTGGTGACTTGGTGCGACTTCCTGACCTCACCGCGGTGGCGGTCATCTCCCGCGATGGGGTGCCGTCACGGCCCTTCTCGATCGGCTTCGACTTCTTCAAACGTCATGCCCGTCAGCTCGCCAACAAAGAACTGCGTAGTTGGCGTACCCATCGAGCGCGCGCCGAGTCGGAACGGCTGTTGGTCGCTCCGCACGTCGACCTTGAACTGGTCACCCCCCAAACACTTGAGGAGTCGTTGAAATCCACCCGCGAGCGACTCCGCGCGCAAAGTCGTCGGGATCGCCTTGAGGAAACGGCCCATGAATCGGCTGCTTGTGAAGGGGTATCCGTGGGCTCTCTCCCCGCCTGGCTGCGCGATGAGTAGGCGGCCAACAGGACACGAGGGTCGCGCAAGGAGGCAAGAGAGGAGGTGAAGTGACGATGGCGATGAGTTGTCGGAGGTGCTTTCGGCCGCTCCACGACTGCCCGGCCTGCAATGGCGGGCGAGCCAGTGGCTTGTTCGGAAAGCTGACGTGCAGCAAGTGCAACAACACGGGCCAGATCTGCTCCGAACACAACGGATTCTGGAAATGACCGTGACGCCGGTGCCGCTGTGTTCAGCCCGCGTCGCAGTGGTGCCGACGTCGGGAGGATGACGCGGGGGAACGCCTCGATGTCACACCGAGGCGGGACGAAGGGTGATGCCCCACGGCAGTTCGTCGGAGCGCATGCTGAGTCGAGTCGGAAGGCCTGCTCTCAACTCGAAGGTGGTTGTAGCGGTCCGATCGGGCCAATGCAGTTGCATCTGGAAGCTTCCACTGTGGGAATCGGAGCGCACTTCGACGATCAACTGATCAGCGTCCAGCCGGGCCAAAATGACTAGGTGCTGGGAGCGCAGGATGATCTGCCAAAGATCCTCTTCGAGAACGTCCTCCGACGCTTCGCCGCGAGTGGCGGAACCACTCAGTGCGCTCTCCCGATATGGCTGGGCACTCAAGGTGAGTTCCAGTGCGGCCTCACGCAAGTCCTCGTCACTCCAGCCGTAGCCAGCCGCGTGAACGACCCTGAGGTTCGGCTGGTCCCCGCCGACGACGCGTTCACGGTCAAGCCGCTTCTGCAGGTTCAGCGGCAGCGCACCATAACCGTTGATCTCTTCGTACTCCGCCCAGCGGGCGTTCAGGAACGCGACCTTCGAGGGATCCGTCAAGATCCTCGCAGCTTGCTCGGCATCGAAGCCGCCCAAGGCGCCAGAAAGCAACGCCAACTCATCGGCGTGAGGTTCTACAGGGGCACTGAAATAGGAATGCGCGGAGTCAGCCATCACGTCCAGCATCCACGGCTCGGGTTCGAACCCTTCGTCGTAGCTCATCGGACCAGCCTTCCTGCGTGATCCTCACAGTGACCATTAAGTACGCAGATGGGATCGCATCGATTCATGCGTTCGGAAAAGTCCGCTTCAAGACCGTGCAGGATGGACACGTACTCAGTTTCGTGCGTGACCGGCCCCATTCTGTTGAGCGCAGCGGTGATTTCTCTTGTACGAGTGTTCAGCAAGGCGAGCCAGTTCCTCGGACGCACGTGGGCTCCCTCATCGCTCGGTGTTGAAGCAGTCGCAGCAAGTTTCAATGTGCTCAGCTCATGGCCGGTCCACGCTCCAAAATACGCCTTGTCCACTCGGTTGAGGACTTCTTGGAGTGTCTTCACTGATCGGAAAGCTGCCCGTGGGCCCAGTGCTCCAATCAGATAGAGGATCTGGAGTACTCGCCTTGTCCCGGTGTTCCAGATTCGACGAACCTGGGCGTGGCTGAGACCGTAATCCGCGGCGTAGATGTCCAGGGCATCATCGAGACTGTTGCCTTCGACGATCAGCCGACCTACTTGAGAGATCACACCGCCGAACCCAGTATTCGGGAAGCTGTGGGACTGGGCGCCAGGAGACCCCAGCCAGGCGAAGACGGTCACCCGGGGCCCTGCGAAGTCAAGCGAGCCCGTCGGGGCTTCCCATTCGTCGACACGAGCGTAGGATATTTCGTCGATGTACTCGGCTGGGGCGGATCGCTGCCCGTCCTTGTCTGTGCGTGCCTTTCGGATGGCGGCCCAGGCGTTGGCTCTTCGTTTCGGGTAGGCCCACCGAAAGACGGTGTCCAATGCAGCCTCGGGGTCGACGGGTTCGACTTTGCCGGCTTCCAGCGCGCGACGCCAGGCTGCCACAGCCTGGGTGAGTGCCTTCCACGCCTCTGCGGTATCTCCGCGGATTGTGGCCGGAGCCTCTCGGGTGCCGAGTGCGGATGCCTGGCTAGGACGGTCATCGCGGTACACACCAGGGAAAGGGTCGTACCTGCACAGCTTCAGGAACCGCGGGTCCCTATCTCCAATAGCCCGTTCTAGGGCCGACTCGACGGCCCGGTGAAGCTCATCGTGGGACAAATGGGACGCGTACGTCCAATTCTCGCTCATGCGGCACTCCCCTTCGCCAAGGGAACTCTACGGCGACAGCGTAGATGTTCGCTGCGCCGTGTCTGGAACCTGGACGGCTCTCCCCACTGAGTGCGCTAAATCACGTCGGAATCCCGAAAGACCAACGCAACTGTGTTTGAACCGTCAGCGCAACAGGTGCTGGCGAATCACACCGAAGGACCGAAATGGCTACGCACGACTCCGTCCTGAATGAGGACGACACCATGTACGCACTCCCGATCTACCTCGTGGCGGATGTTTCCGGCTCGATGGCGGGCGCGCCAATTGACGGCGTCAACAAGATGATTCCATCGATCTGCAACTACCTCTCAACCGAGCCCTCGGCTGCGGATTGTGGTCACATCTCGATCATCGCCTTCACTACAGCGGCGCAAGTCGAGTTGCCGATGACCAGCATCTCCGACCTTCTCGACGCGGAGCATTACCCGGTTCTCAGCGCAGGTGGCGGTACCCACATCGCCGCTCCGCTCCAGTTGCTGCGCACCGCGATCCAGACCGACGTCGATCACCTCAAGTCGCGCGGATTCACCGTTCGGCGACCCGTCGTCATTCTGTTGACCGACGGGCAGAATGCGCGCTCGACTTGGTGGCAGGCGTTCTTGGAGTTGACCAATCAGTCCGAGGGCGCTGCATTCAGCTACTACCCCCAGATCATTCCGTTCGGATTCGGGAGCACTTCAGACGACACCCTGGACGGCCTAGTGTTTCCGAAGGTAGCCACAGAAAGCTACACGCCGCGCTATTACCTCGCGGCTACCGGCGATCCGGGCGTGATCATGAGCTCGATGATTGCCGGGCTGAGTCGGTCGATCATGGTTTCGGCGCGCAGCGCCAGCCAAGGCGGCTGGGTGAACCCGGCACCCACCCCGGAACAGCTGGGGTCGAACTCGCCGATCCTTGCCAAGGACGCCAGCCCGTTCGCAGACGGGGCGACGTTGTGAACGCGGGGTCTGTTCCGTCGGCTGATTCCTTGCAGACTTCGGCCCCGCGACTGGCCGGCCTCGCCATCGGCGAGGCCGGCGCCGCCGGATGCCGAGAGTACCTATCGCTGCCGGGCGCTTCGCCCTTTCATGTCCCAGATACCGCCGTCGATGGGGTGAGTTCGGTTGGCATCGAGCTTCGTGCTGCCGCGACACGAGGGATCAGCCATCGGGCCCACCGAGAGCCTCGCCAGGATGCCTATGGTTTTGACCTGGGTGAGGATTGGGCAGCTTTCGCGGTTGCCGACGGACTGGGCTCGCAGGTCGACTCCCAGCTCAGTTCCCACCTTGCGGTACAACTGGCCGTCACTGCGGCGAGCGCGGCGCTCCTTGGAGGCCACGACCCGGATTGGGCATCCATCTTCGGTGAGGTGTCAGCAGCGATTGAAACAAGCCTGCCGAGAGCGGCGAAGGGCACAACGCTGACGATCGCCGCGCTGCGCCGGGAGTCAGTGAACTGGCTGGTGTCGATCGGCAGCCTGGGTGACAGCCGCGCCGCTATCCTGCGCGACGGGACGTGGTGCGGCGTCGCCGATCCTCCAAAGGACCACAACGAGCTGGCCTCCTCGGTCACTGAGGCATTGCCGGTTCGAGATTTGGATCGGGTTCGAGCTGGCAACGGATTGTTGGTTCCCGGCCAAGTGCTGGCCTTGTTCAGCGACGGTATTGGAGCTGCTTTCGGCAAGGGCAGTGGCGTTGTCGGGGCACATTTGGCGCAATGGTGGCAGACGGCTCCGCCGCTGCTCGACTTTGCTGCCCAGGTCTCATTTCAACGGCGCGGGTTTCACGATGATCGAAGTGCGGTCGTGGTTTGGAACACAGGGCCGGACGCTGTGGCTGGTCGGCCCAAGTCAACCGACTCCCAGGAAGGTGAATCCGAGGCGCTGAACTCGGCTGACCCATCGCCTGGGTCAGAGTGGCGGCCATGATCAACGAGTCTGCGTTGGCTTTGGGCGCAGTGTTGGGCGCTGGCAACTTCGCAGACATCATGATGGTGGACCGGCCCGTCGGGGCCGGGCTGCCGTCTGCTTTGGTCTATAAGCGTTTCCGCTCCGCGCCGGCACCGGCCGAGATCGCCCATCTGGGTGAACTCATCAGGTTCCGAAAGAACCTCCGCTCGGAGGAGCAATTCGAGCTGGACCGGCTCGCCGCGTGGCCGCTGGAGTTTGTGATCGACGCGGCCGGAGCCTTGTCGGGGGTCTTGATGCCCTGTGCGCCAAAGGAGTTCATGTTCACCAACCCTGACAGGGATCTGCTGCCGGCCACGGTAGGGCTGCTGTTCCCGAAAGCACAGCGGGGACGCAAGGTCGGAGCCGCAGTGCCCGGGGACGGCAATCTGGTCGCTCGGCTGATGGTCTGCGCCCAACTCGCGCATGCGTTGGACTGGCTTCATCGGAGACAGGTGGTTTTCGGGGACCTCTCTCAGGCCAACGAACTGTTCACCATCCACGGATCGCCCCGGATCTACCTGATTGACACCGACACCGTTTCGATTCCCGGCAGCCGAGTGCCTCAGCCTCATACTCCCAACTACATACCGCCAGAGATTGCGAGCCTGGGAGACTTCAGTACGGCCGCGGCCGATGTGTACAAGTTCACCTGTCTCCTGGTGAGGATCGTCTCCAGGCCTCGCGAACAACTCTCGCAGCGGGCCCGACCAGAGTTCGTGGACCAAGCCCTGGACGGTTCAGGTATTCGTTTGATCGAGCGCGGCCTGTCGGCGCGTCCGGCCGATCGGCCCTCCATGAGCGAGTTCTACGCCTACCTATACAACTACATCGCTTCACTCCTGGCCCCGCCGGTCGTTGAGTCGATTGTGTTGAATCAGGACTACGTGCTCACGGGCACTGAAGTGCGAGTTGAAGTCGTTGCTCGCCAGGCTTCACAGATCACGGTGCGTGATCCCTCGGGAGTCGTACGCGCCCGGGGTACCGGGGGCACCCTCGCCGCGGTCTTTCGCGCCGATGCGACGGGTCGCTGCACAGTCACAGCGAGCAACCAACACGGGACGGTCGAACAACATTCGACGGTGCTCCACATATTGCCTCGGGTCAAGCCACACCGAGTTGAACTACTTCTGCCGCCTCATGTCGGCGGGGAGCGCCTGGCCCCTGTGGCGGTTCTTGTCAGCGAAGCCCGTCAGCCTCTCGTGAGGCGGCGGGATTGGTACGAGCGTGATTTCCGATCTGCCCCTGCGTCCGCTGTGCCGACAAGGTCATGGCCCGATCAACGTCGAAACCGGAGTATTCGCGCGCAATAGCCGGTAGCAGGAAGAAACCTCTCGCGCACCCGAAAGGACGTGAAATGAATCGAGCCGTGTCATGGCCGGTATCGGTCAAGGCAGTCGCTTCAGCCGTGTCGAAGGCGCTCGCCCATCTGGGCGGAATGAGTCCCGAGCTGAGCGATACCTACGTGCAGCATCGTGGCCCCTACATCAAGATGGCACTGGTGATGGTCTTCACCGCCATGATGGCGACGCTATCGGCATCATTCGCGGTGTCACTCACGGGCCTGATTCCTGATCCGGTTGGCGTTGTGCTCTTCGGCGGATTCTGGGGTTTGGGAATTCTGGCGCTGGACTCACTGCTCGTCGCGACGATGAAGCGGCACCCCGCCGGAGGCTGGCGCAATCTGGTGAACGCCTCGTTGGCTGCACTTCCGCGTGCGCTGGTTGCCCTGCTCATCGGAATCGTGATCTCTGAACCACTGATGCTGCAGGTCTTCGCGCCGGAGATCGCCCGCCAGATGAAGGTGGATAGTTCCCGGGAGCAGGCCATCGCGATGGCTCAGATTGATGCCGAGTACAAAGACATCCCCGAACTCGAAGCGAAGGTGGAGGCGCTCCAGTTGCAGGCCAGTGACCCAGGCTTCTACGACCCAGTCGAGGTCAATCCCAGCTATGCCTCAGCGAAGGTTGATTTGGGCCGTACCCGGAAGGCGTGCGCCGCGGCAAGAAAGGCGGCTAGTAGGGAGGCGGCCGGACAGTCCGGAACCCACCGGGTTGGCTACGGCAGTCAGTGGCGTGCACTCGAGGACACGCGAAAGGCGGCGTGCGCTGCGTACACGCGCGCCGACGAGCGGTTCGACCGCATAGCGAACGAGACCGAACTGGCGTGGCAGAACCAGGTTCAGGCCGAACACGTCACCGCAGCGCGCGAACTCGATCGGCTCACCAATCCCAGCAACGGTGTCTTGACCTTGCGCCGTGCCGCAAAGGAGGCTGCGGTGGACCGATATGTGGGGAGTGCGGCACACGCCGAAGGACTCCTCGCCCGAGCCGTTGCGTTGGACAACCTCACCGCGCAGTCCCTGGTCATCGGCGCGTATCGCTGGGGGCTGGCGCTGCTGCTAATCGCCATCGAACTCCTGCCGATCATCAACAAGTGGCTGCGCACCGTCGGGCCGCCGGACGCCACCCAGTTCGCCGAAATGGAGCGAGACCGCGTCCACGTGGCCACCGAGAAACTGCGCGTGTTGGAGAAGGAATCTGCAGCTCAACTCGAACTGGTGAGCAGAGAAGCTGCAGCCAGGGCCCGGCGAGCCGAGGCTGAAGTGCAGGTGAAAGCCGCTGAATTGGCTGGCCAAGCGCGCCTCGATGAGGCCAGGGCTGACGCGCAAGGACAAGCCGCGATGAAACAGGTGGAGCAGCAGGCTGCACAGCAGGCGGCGAAGGTCCGGGCGAGTATTCAGGCAATAAGCGCTCAGGATTGGCTGACACGACAGGCGCAAGTCGAGCGTGAGCTCAATGCCCGTGCCGTCGAGGTGAGCCGAGCCGTGGAGACAGCCAAACTGGAGAAGTGGAGAACCGAAGAGTTGGCGAAGAGTCAGGCCTTACTCAATGCCAGTGGATCCCAGACCAACGGTCATGCGCCGCAGACTCCGCCCGTCTCGGTTCCTGGTCTGCCGCAACCCCAGACGCCCTAGCCCTACTTGGACGGTGGCCTTCGCTTGAGTCTCGTCGAGGGCAGCCACCATCGGCAGCGCGGCTCCAACTCTGAGTCGATCCGGTGTGAGGCCCAGTCGCTAGGTGTTGGGATAGCAAAGGCCACCACCTCGAACCCGATCGAGGTGGCGGCCTTCGCTACTTCACGGCCAGCTGGTTCAGCTGATCGTGCCGGTGCGGGCGTCCACCTTCACCGTGGTGGTGGAAGGCTTGTCGTCCACGAGGGTGGTGATCTTCACCACGAAGACCGGCTTGCCCCACCAGGCAGTGAACTGCCGGGTGACGTTCACCTTGCCGGTGGTGCGACCCACCGACTGCAGCGCGATCTCGGCAGCCTCGGTCTCGGTCAGGTAGTGGCCGTGGTGCGATTTGGTGTTCAACTCCACACCGAAGGCGTTGGTGAAGGAGATGCCGTTGTCGCCCTTCAGCTGGGCGCGGATGTAGTTGTCGACACCGATGGCCACCTTGTCCAGGTCCACGGTGTTGCCGGTGGCCACGACCTTGCCGTCGGCGATCCACTCGATGGTGTTGTAGTTGGTGCCCTTGATGGTGATGGTGTCCTTGGCCTCATTCACCGAGATGCGGGTGATCGTCGGTGCAGGCTTGGTGCGGTCACCCTTGAAGTCGGCGCCGAGTTCGCGCTTGGCCACCAGGGCGGTGGAGTAGAACGCGTCCGACTGAAGCGTGTCGTGCACGCTCTTCTCGCTCAGCGACGGCATGAGCAGCCGGTTGTAGGCATAGCCCAGCGCGCTGGTGGAGTGGGCGTCGTCATTGGCGAAGCCGGAGACATTCTGGCTGGGCATGGTCTGCTGTAGCACCGAATCCCACAGGATGCGGTCGGAGTAGGAATCTCCATCGGAGACCTTGTTCACGATCTCCATGCCGACCAGCGAATCGGGGTACTGGTTGAAAAGCCCGACGTAGCGGGCAACCTTGGCCGGATCGGTCGCAGCCGCGCCACCGGTGGTGGTGTTGCTGCCGCCGTAGTACCGGCCCGGGTGGTTGATGTGCATCAGCGGCTTCAGCGTCGCGTCGGAGGACTTGTTCATCTCATCGACGTGAGCGATCTTCGCCTCCAACGTGGTGCCGGCCGAGTTGTTCCAGTTGGTCCAGAAGGTGTTGAGGTGGTCGGCCTGCGACTGTTCATCGGAGTAAGGAATCCCGATCATGCCCGCGCCGCCGTCCCGGCCGACGCCGGTGTTCATCTCGATCATGCGCTCGGTGCTCAGGTAGTAGTCGGGATCAGCTTGCGCCTTGGCGGTGTCGGTACGGTCCCAGGTGGTGTTGACGACGTTGTGGTCAGTCATGGCGTAGACGTTGAAGCCCAGCGAGTAGGCCGTCTCGAGCATCTCGGTGGCGGTGTTGCCGCCATCGGACTCGGTGGTGTGGTTGTGGAAACCGGCCTTGTACTGCTGCCAATGCCAGTTCACCCCGGCGTAGGGGTTGGTGATCTTGTAATCGAGGTCGGTGGTGGCTTTGCTGCAGGCAGCGGCGTTGGTCATCGGGACGGCGGCGAGTGCGATGGTGCCGACAATCGCGGTCGCGGCCAGCCTGAAACTACGTCGGGACATGAGTTCCTCTCGTGGTCAGCCCCGGCGGATACCCGACCATCCGGATCCAGTCGGCAGCCGGGGTTTTGACCCATCCCAGTGGTCCAAGGTGACCGCTTGTTCCCCGTCACAGGAACAGCAGGAGAACTACTACGGAACGTCGTAGTCCAACACGGAAGGCAGTGTCCCGCGCCTCATCTCGACTTACTTCGATACCTTCGCGGTTCGGCTCGACCTCTTGTGCGCATCCCTGAATCCGGCTCGGTGTACGGCCACAACGACGGAAACTCGCTTACCCCGATCAGCCTTCTTCAAGCGGTACGTCGACGACGTCGCGCCCGCGATTTTTCGACCGTTCCGCAGCCACTGGTACTTCACCGAGGCCGGCTGCGCAGACCAAGAACCCTTTGATGCCTTGAGCTTCTTTCCGACCTTGATTGTTCCGGTGATCTTGGGGGCCTTGCGCGCCGACAGAGCCGGCAAGAGGCCGGTAGCGATCCACGAAACGCCGCCTGTGGCGGTGACCGGAGTCACCGTCGCGGCGCGTTTGTATCCGTGCGAATACATGTCTGTCTGGCCCGCGAGGATGAACCCTTGTCCGGAAGGAATCGCTGCTGCGAAGCCTGTGAAGGTGCCGAAATCCCCGCCCACGTTCCGAATCCACTGCTTCTTCCCGTCGGTTCGGAAGCGAACAGCTATACCGTTTTCAACGGGCAACTCCTCCACCGAATCACTCTCGACACGTCCGACAGCTAGTGCGCCCCCGTCACTCGTCGCGACGAGACCGGATAGCTTGATCGTGTGAGTTGCCCATTTGCGCGTGGGTAGCCCGAGGCTCGAATACCCTCCGGACCAGGTGACCGTCGTCTTCCACAGCGTTGCGCCCGTGGTGGAGGATAGCTTGGCCAAGTTCTGACTTCCGGCGATGAGGACGCCGCCGTCTGTAGCCGCGACGAGGGAGACGATCCCCAGCGATCCCAGGCCGCTGTAGAGATGCCCCCCTTCTCGGTGGCCCGCGGGGCTGTATTCGACGGTCAATCCCGCGGTGGCGGACGTGGGGAACTCGGTGCTTGTGGAGTAGGCGATCCCGCCTGCAAGGTAGTTGCCGTTCGGCAACGTCGCCACGCTGTTGAATTGGCCACCTCGGAACGCGTCGGACCAGAGTTCCTGGCCGTTGGAGTCGAATCCGGCAATGTAGGAGTTGTACGCCCCGGAAAGCCAATAGGAGCCGGCCGCAACGAACCCGCCACTTGCGCTCCGAATAACAGTGTTCAGGTCATCATCAGACGAGTGGCCCTGGGTCTTGCGCCACAGTTCCCGGCCAGAAAGGTCGAATTTCGCGATCAGAAAGTCGCGGCCCTGGGATGTGTCAGCTGGACAAGCTGTGCCGGCCGCGATGACGTTTCCGTCGCCAAGTACTGCGACGCTGTTGAACCACCCGCACCCGCCTGCAGTAGTCAATGGCTTCGACCATAGAATCGCCCCGTCAGTGGAGAGTTTGACGATGAGTGGGTGGGACTGGCCCGCTATGTAGGTGTTGCCATCTTTGTGCCCTGGATCGGTCCATTCACCGACTGCCACAACGGCACCAGGGACTCCCACCACGCTCGTGAAGCGATAATCGCCCGAACCGGACAGCAATCCGCGGTACGTCGCAGCCTGGGCTGTGCCGGTGGGGAGTCCGCTACCGACAAGAACGAGAAAAAGCAAAGATGCGAGACCTCGCCGAGTTCGAGTCGACACGTTTTCCCCCCGAGTACGAATGTGGTTCGGATGCTAGTACTCGCGCGCTCGACGACGCCACCTGATCGGTGAGCGAGCGTCCGGACGTTCGCAACGCAGTTTCCCAGAGCACCCAATAGCTCATTCGAATGAGTGCCAGCCACCGTTCGCGTCAATGCCCTGTCGGCAGCTCCTCGCCCACGTAACCACGTCGCAGATGGCCGACTCCGCTACTGGTGAGGAATCCCTTCACCGTGTCCGCTCTGGGCCAGATCAAAGCACAAAGCGGTTTCACAGCAAACGCCGATCCGGACCACAGCAAATCGGAGCCACAGTGGAAAAGCACAGATGAACCGCGCTGTGCTGTCGACAACACCCTGGTGGTGGGGTCGACCGCGGGCGGTCCACACAGACTCTGGAGGTGATCCTCGTGGCATTGCAGTTCAATACCCCACCAGGGTGGCCGGCCGCGCCCGATGGCTGGTACCCCGACCCGAATTGGCGACCCGATCCGTCCTGGCCGCCGGCTCCCGAGGGATGGAGGTTCTGGACGCAAACCCAAACCCCTCCCGAGCCGCCGGCCCCACCCGCGCCGTTGACGCGGGTCCCCGACCCGGTAATGCCCCCGCAGCGAGCCCTCTCGCGCTGGTGGTTGCGGCTGGCCTGGATTCCCACTCTGCTGTTCGGTGTGATCGCCTACCTGATCGCGCTGCAGTCGCTGGTCACCACTCAAAACCCCATCCTGTTCCCAACATTGCTCTTCATCGGTGCGATCACGGTGCCAGCCTCCGTCCTGATGTTGGTCTACGGGTTGGGTCAACGTGTCGGGCGTGACGGTGTCTTGGTGGTTGCCACAGCCGTCGTTGGCGGCATCATCGGCGTGATCAGCGCCGGACAACTGGAGTCGATGTTCGTGCCCAGCGGGCCCGGCGCCAGCCCCGTGGCCACCTACCTCACCGTCGCAGTGATCGAAGAGACAGTGAAGATGATCGTCCCGGTGGCCATCTTCCTGTTCCTGCGCCGACGTTCGCAGAGTCTCGGCGTGGTGCTGGGTATCGCTGCCGGTGCGGGCTTCGCGGTGCTGGAAACGATGGGTTATGGCTTCACCGTTCTGCTGGCCACCAGCGGCAACCTGGCCGTGGTCGACCAGACGCTGATGTTGCGCGCCCTGCTTGCGCCGGCCAGCCATGTGGCCTGGACGGGCATCATCGCGGCAGCCTTGTGGCGCACGGCCGACCCGCACAAGCAGTATCGCTGGTCGGTCCTGGTCGGCGCCGTGGTGGCTGCCATCGGGCTACACACGGCATGGGACGCGACCAACTCCGTGGTGGTGCAGTTCGTGGTCGCACTGACCAGCCTGGCTGTGCTGGTGGTTGCGGTGGTTGCCGGGCTTCGTTCGCAGCGCGCCGCGGCTCCGGCTGATCGTCCAAACCTGATGATGGCGCCGCCAGTGATGGGTGAGCCACCGGTGACCCCTCCGGCAACACCGGTAGCCCTTCCCGCAACGCAGATTGAACCGGCCGCCGCGCCAGGGTCACAGCCGCCACCGGTCAGAATGGCGAGCTGACCTCACTCACCGGCAGCGATGCTGATGGCCACACCGCCACGTTTGTGACCGTGTTGAACGTGGCGGTGTGCCTCAGCAATCTCCTCAAACCCATACCGGCGGCTCAGTACCGGGGCGACCGCACCGGACTCAACCAGTGCGGTCACCTGTTCCAACCGGGCCGAGTCGAGCTCCAGATCGCCATCATCGATGGACACCCAGCGTCCGGACGTGGTGAGCGCCCGCCGACACGCCTGTTTCAACGGTGAGGATTTCAAGCCACCCACCGAATCAAGCACCAGGTCATAGCGGGCATCAGCAGGTGGCGCATCAGTGGTGGTGTAGTCGAGAACCTCGTCAGCGCCTAGGGACCTCGCCAGTTCTGCATTCTCACCGCTGCATACCGCAGTCACCTGCGCCCCCTTGTGCTTGGCGTACTGCACCGCGAAGGTACCCGAAGTCCCCGAGGCTCCATAGATGAGTACCGAATCGCCAGTGCGCAGACCGCCCCGATCAAGATATTGGACGGCGAGTAGACCGCCATAGGCTGCGGCGGTGGCTTCCTCGTGGCCGAGCTCGGCGGGCTTGAGAGCCAGGCAGCCAGTCAACCGAGAGTCGGTCTCGGGCATGCATTGGCGAGGCTTGGTGCTGCCCATCATGAGCCGAAACGGAATCTGTAGCCTGGGCCCCACTTCGCCCGATCGGATGAAGATGTCGCTGGCTGTCACACCAGCGGCGCGAATGCCGATGCGAACTTCGGACGCTGCTGGTTGCGGGATTGGCCGGCGCCGAAATCGAAGCACGTCCGGCGCCCCGTACCGCTCGGCGTACAGAGTGCGCATGGTTGGTGCCGCAGCCATCCGTCCAGCGAGGACCATCACCGTGAGAGTAGTCGGGAACATCAGTGCGACCGTCCTCGGCAGTAGCATCGCAACACCGGGAAGGAGTCGCCATGACATTCGCCGAGCTGCACCTGCACCTGGAGGGCACCCTCGAACCCGAACACGCCTTCCAGCTGGCCGAACGCAACCACATCACCCTCCCCTGGCGTGATGTCGACGATCTGCGCAGCCGCTACGACTACGGCTGCCTTCAGGACTTCCTCGATATCTACTACGCCAACATGGAGGTGCTGCGCACCGGCGAGGACTTCGCAGAACTCACCGACGCCTACCTTGCCCGCGCTGCGAAGGCCGGCGTGGTGCGCGCCGAGGTCTTCCTCGACGTGCAGGCGCATCTGGCCCGCGGTGTTTCGGCCGAGACGGTGCTGGGTGGAGTCAGCGAAGCGTTGCGTGAATCCGAGAGCAACCATGGCGTCAGTTCCGGACTCATCGTGACTTTCTTGCGTCACCTACCCGCCGAAGACGCAGAGCGAGCCTACGACCAAGCCCTGGCTACCGGCGTCGAGCTGCTGGGCATCGGACTGTGCTCCTCCGAAGTCGGGTTCCCCGCCGCACCGTTCGCGCCACTGTGGGAGCGTGCCCGGGCCGACGGCCTGCACACCGTCGCGCACGCCGGTGAAGAAGGCGACGCGAGCTATGTGTGGGAGGCGCTGCGTGACCTCAAGGTAGAGCGTGTCGATCACGGCATTCGTGCGATGGAAGACCCGACGTTGGTCGCGCATCTGCGTGATAACCGCATCCCGCTGACCGCCTGCCCGCTGTCGAATGTCCGCCTCAAGGCGGTACCGAGCATGGCCGCCCACCCGCTGTCGGCCATGCTCGACGCCGGGTTGCTGGTCACCGTGAACTCCGACGATCCGGCCTACTTCGGCGGCTACCTCGACGACAACATCGCGGCGGTATGCAGCGAGTTCGGACTCACTGAGCTACAAGTGGCGACGCTGGCTAACAACAGCATCGAGGCATCGTTCCTGTCACCGGCTGAGAAGGCGCAGCTGCTGTCCTGAATCAAGGGCGGCACCGAGCTACCCTGTCCCGATGGATGCCGAATACCTGCCTGAGCAGATCACTCGCGAACAAGCCGACGCCCTGCCTGGTGCCGTGGTGTTGCAGTTCGGCACTGACTGGTGCGGCTACTGCCGTGGCGCCGCCCCCAAGATCGAACAGGCGATGGCCGACGCCGCAGTGCAGCGAATCCTGATCGAGGACGGCAAGGGGCGCCCGTTGGGCCGCTCCTACCAGGTGAAGTTGTGGCCGACGCTGATCTTCCTGGCCAACGGAACCGAGGTCGCCCGCGTGGTGCGTCCGTGGAAGGCCGAGGACGTTACTGCCGGGCTTGATGAGTTGACTGCGGCCTTGGCTTAGTCCAGCTCTGATGCCGCCGGGGTGAGCCGACGTTTGCGCACCCAGTAGGGCCGCACCGCCAAGTCCTGATGAAAGATCACGTGCATCAACCCGGCCCCCACCAGGGTCAGTAGCGCCACACTCACCACCGATGCTTCGATGCCGAACTCTCCACCGGTGAGCCAATCCGGCCCGCTGAACTGAGCCTGGAACCAACCCGTGGCCACTCCGGAGCCGGACACCGCCGAGCCGAACACCGGACCTTGCAGCATGTTCCAGGAGAAGTGCAGCCCGATGGTCCACCACAGCGAGCGGGTCACGGCGTAGAGGGCGGCGAACAACACCCCGGCTTCCAGTGCGATCGCGATCGCGCCCCACAGCGTTGCGTCCGGATTCGACAGGTGTGCCATTCCGAAGATGATCGCGCTTGCGGCGAGCGCGCCCCACGTGCCCAGCACCTCCTCGAAGAGTCGAAACAGGACGGCTCGGAACAGGATTTCCTCCGCGATGGCTGCGGTGATGCCTGCCGAAAGCAGCGCCGGCCACACGTCGTAGCCCGGATTGGTGCCGACGATGCGATACGACCCGAGCGCGAACAACACCCCGATCACCGCCATCAGCAGCACCGCCCCCAACACCAAGCCACCAGCCAGCCCGGCGATCCGCCGGGGAGCCAGCTCGACGGGGCGGCGGGCTTCGAGCCACAACAGTGCAAAGAACGCCACGATCGTGGCCACCAACTCGGTGACCGAGAACACCCAGAACGGCGTCCGGCCCGACGAGCTGGAAAGACCCACGATGAGTGTGCCGCCCACAACGAATCCACCACCGAGTGCCACCGAAACAAAGACCAAAAAGCGAAGCCACACCGCGAACCGCCAGCGATGCACCGGCGGGAACGGGCGCAGCGGATGATCCGCGGTGAGGTGATCGATCACGCGAGGGCGTGCCGGATGCTCGAGCGGAACCACGGGAATCACGGCACCCATTCTGCTCATCTGAGGCGGCATCTCAACCCGTTATCAGCACGTAGCTCACGAAGCTGAGGATCGACAGCAAGGTGTACAGCGAGATCACATTGTTGGCGTAGCCCAGATCGTCTTTGCGTTCGGGAGGTATGAACAGCGGCACGATGTAGGGCGGCGGCAGAATGAGCAGCGTGAACAGCGCGGCGGAGTAGATCGGCGGCAGGTCCAACAAGCCGGTGAACACGACGGCGCTGATTGTGAGAGCCAGGGTGATTACCACCACCAGTCGGGTTGCCACCAGCGGCAACGCCTCCCGGACACCCGAGAGGCTGAGTCGGGTGCCGTATCCGATGATCAGCAGTACCAAAGGCACGATCATCGCCGCCAGGTAACCCAGGCTGATTTGAATCGCAGTACCGATCGGCGCCTGCTCCATGATGCGGCCCATTCCCAGGGCGTTGAGCGTGATGCCGGCGAGAATCGCGATGATCACCGGTGAGGTGATCAAGCTGCGGACGACTTCGGCGATGGTCTCGCGTTGATTGCCCACTGCGCGCAGCAGCGTCACGAAGATGAACCAGATGAATACTTCGTGTCCCAAGGCCAGCACCCCCAGAGCCGGCAGTTGATCGGTGCCGTACACGGCGGCGAACAGGGCAAAGCCGATCATCCCCAACTCGAAGCCGGTGAACAGCAGCGGCGAATAGGCCGAACCGCCGACGATGCGTCGATACAGGTAGCCCAGACCGAGCAGCAGCAGGCAGACGCCGAAGGCGGTCGTGATCACCCACACATGCTCAGGCGCGAACTCGAGCTTCAAGAACGTGGTGAACAACAAGGCAGGCAGGGCCACGGACACGATCAGACGTTTCAGCCCGAGGATCACCGAGTCGTTCAAAACGTTGATTCGGCGCAACACCATGCCCAAGGCGATGAGGATCAAAACCGGCAGCACGCTGCCCAGAACGTCACCGAGATCGGTGGACATGACCTGCCTCTCCTGCGGGGCCCGTTGCCGGACTCGCGATCGGAAGGCTCAATCGTTGCGCATCTTGCGGTGCCGCGTCAGTTCGCTTGGAAATCGGTTTCCGAGCGCGGACGCCCGTTCGCTCGGTACGGATGAGCGCTCCCGGACCCAGCGAGGGACGAACGCGGTTCGACGCCTCACGCGACGACGGCGAACCCGCCTGTCCAGCCAATCTTCTCCCCGGCGGCGAGAGTGATCTGCAGGAACCCCATCGCCTCCAGTTCAATGGCGCGAGCCAGCGATCCGGCATCCACGGCGGCAATCCCGCCGGCCTCGATCGCGCGGGCCAATGCGGCCTTGGCTGCGGTATCGTCGCCGGCGATCAACACGGTGGTCCGCTGCCCGCCCACGGTCTTGCTTATCAAGGTGGCAGCGAAATTGGTGTTGAAGGCCTTCAATACCGTCGATTCAGGCAGCTCGGTCTGCAACTGGGCGCTGAACGACGTCCCGGCCGGTACCACCAGCGAGTCGAAGGTCTCGAAGTTCACCGGGTTGGTGATGTCTACCACGACCTTGCCGGCCAGAGCGTCGCGGTAGGCGTCGACAACGCTCGCCACCGCAGGGTGCGGGACGGCCAGAATCACGATGTCGCCGGTCAGGGTCACCGTGCCGACCTGGTCATGGGTGATGTAGCTGACGGTGCTGCCGCCCTCGGCAAGGAGGCTGCCGATGGCTTTGCCCATAGTGCCGGTACCAATGATGTCGAAGCTGGTCATGGTTGTTCCTCGGATCCCCATCCCTGACGGAATGACTTGCATGGTTAAGTATCTGCTCTCAGCACAACCACTTCAAGCGTTAACTGTATTCCCGGCTTTCGGCGCGGCGTCGAGCCTCATCAGATGAGGAGCTGATGAGAAAACCGTGCTCAATCGGCGGTAGCGGGAGTCGAGGGGACCACACTGGAGGCTATGCGCGCCGCCGAGGGAGATGACACCATCACCTACAGCGTGCGCACGCGGCTGCTGGTCACCATGTTGGTGCTGATGGCCGCCGTGCTCGTGGTGGCCGGAGCCACCGGCTATCTGCTGGAGCGCCTCTCCTTGGACCGCGCCGCCGTGAGCCAACTCGACCGCGAAGCCGCCGAATTCGCCGCCTTCGCGCAGGTGAGCGTCGACCCGGCTACCGGGCTGCCCTATCAGAGCACCTCGGCTTTGCTGCAAGCTGCCATCCAGCAACGGGTGCTGGGCTCGGCCGATGGAGTTCTGGGGATCGTCGGCGATCACGTGGAATGGACCGCCCCGGTCGGCGTCACGCTGCGATTGGAGGAGCACCCGGCCTTGGTCCAGGCGGTGCTGCAACATCGCTCGGATGCGGTCACCACCCAAGGTCGGCTCATTGTCGACGGTCACGACTTCCGTTACCTCGTGGTGCCGGTCCTTTCCGGCGATGCGCGCGAATCGGGAGCCCTGGTGCGAGCCATTGATCTTTCGGTCGGTTACCACGGCTTGGACAACACCTACACGATGTACGCCGCAGCTGCCTTGCTGGTCGCCATCGTGGCCGGGGTGGCCGCCTGGGCGGTGATGGGACGCCTGCTGTCGCCGATCGCCGAGCTGCGAACCGCCGCTGAAGCCATCGGCGAGGACGACCTCACCCGACGCATTCCGGTCCATGGCCACGACGACCTGTCGGCGCTGACCGCCACCATCAACCGGATGCTGGATCGCATTCAGGCCCTTGTCGAAGCCCAACGCCAACTCGCCGACGATGTGGGCCACGAACTGCGCACGCCGCTGACCATCATGCGCGGGCATCTCGAACTGTTGGATCCGGCCCGTCCCGACGACGTGCGCGCCACCCGGTCACTGGTCACTGAGGAGATCGATCGACTCAGCCGCCTCACCGACGATCTACTGACCCTGGCTAGTTCGGAACGGTCCGACTTTGTGGTGCCTGCCCCCGTCGACATCGCCGATCTGACCGACGAGACCTTTGCGCTGGTCCGGACGCTGGCGCCGCGCCCCTGGAAGCTGGCGGGACTCGCTGAGCTCCGGCTCGATCTGGATGCGCAGCGCATCCGTCAGGCGTGGCTGCAGTTGGCCGATAACGCAGTCAAGTACTCCCCCGATGGCACCGAGATCGTGTTGAGTAGTGAGCGCCGCGGTGGCGAATTGTGGCTCTCGGTGCGCGACCACGGCCCCGGCATCAGTGAAGCCGAGCGTGCCGTCGTCAGCCAACGTCAGGTGCGCGGGGAGTCGGCCCTCGCCTCCGGATTACGGGGACGAGGTCTGGGCCTGGCCATCGTCACCATGATCACCGACGCTCACCACGGACGCCTCGACATCGCAGCGGCTCCGGATGGCGGCAGCATCTTCAGCTTGGTGCTGCCGGTTCCTGCCAGAATCGAACCGTCATGACAGCGATCCTCATCGTCGAAGACGAAGCCCGCATCGCAGCCTTCGTCGCTGCGGGGCTGCAGGCGGCCGGCTACACCACCCATATCGAAAGCCGCGGCGCCGGCGTCAGCGACGTGATCAGTGCTGGCGGATTCGACCTGCTGATTCTCGACGTCGGTCTGCCCGACCTGGACGGTTTCGACGTGCTCGCGCAGGTGCGCTCGGCCGGTCATCTGATCCCGGTCATCATGCTGACTGCCCGGACGGCAGTTCGGGATCGCGTCGCCGGCCTCGAAGGCGGTGCCGATGACTATCTGACCAAGCCGTTCAGTTTCGAGGAGTTACTCGCCCGCGTTCGCGCCCGATTGCGTGCCGCTGGATCCGATACCGCGATGGTGCTGCATCAAGGAGAGTTGCAGCTCGACCTACGTACTCGTCGAGCCACTCTTGCGGAGGTCGAGGTGGAGCTGTCGGCGCGCGAGTTTGCCTTGACGGAGTTCTTCCTGCGTCATCCCGATCAGGTGCTCAGTCGCGAGCAGTTACTCAGCGCGGTGTGGGGCTATGACTTCGATCCGGGGTCGAACGTGGTGGATGTCTATGTGCGCTATCTGCGGCGCAAGCTTGGCGCGGATGTCATTCAGACGGTGCGCGGAATGGGCTACCGCCTCGCCTCCCGCTGACGACGGTCGCGGTACGGGCGTCAGCCGTGGCGAGGCCCGGGGTTGCTGACAGGCTTGCCTTGTTGGCGTTTGCCGGTTCCGGTCGGGGTGCCGGTGGGTTCGTGCGTCGGCGTCTTGGGAGCGGTCGAGGTGGTGGTGCCAGCGGGCCGGGTGGAGGTTGTCGCACCGGGCGCGGCAGCGGACGTGCCGGCTGGGCCGGAGGTCGCTGACGGCAGGGGCTTCGCGGTGGTCGCGCCGATCGAAACCGCGGGACGGGGCTGAGGCGCGGATTCGGCGAAACTGCCGACTGACGCGGTGAGAACCGCCGCGGCACCAAGACCCAGTACCGATACCAGAGGAATCAATACCGCCGGTTTGAGCATCACACCTCCTTCACGCACCTAACCCCAGCATCTCATCTGGAGCGAGATGCTGGGGTTAGGGCGATCCCTCGTCAGCGACCGCCCCGCTTGGGGGTGCCGGTCGGTGTTCCGGTGGGGGTGCCGGTCGGGGTGCCGGTCGGGGTGCAGTCACCGCTGCCGCAGGATCCGTCGCGTGCCCGCGTGCGGTCCTTCGCCGGGGTGGGCGTCCCGGTCGGAGTAGCGGTGCAGGTGCCCTTCGGTGCCGGGGTTCCATCGTTGCCAGCGCGCGTGCGGGTACGGACCTGGCTGGCCGCCCCCGTGGGAGTGCCATCGCAGGTGGTGCAGGACCCGTCCTGAGCGCGGGTTTGCTGCTGGGTCTGTGTCGCAGTGCCGGTAGGGGTGCCGGTCGGCGTTCCCGTCGGCGTCCCGGTCGGCGTGGCGGTGCAGGTGCTGGAGCCGCAGCTACCGTCGCGGAGACGATCTTGAGTCGCGGCGCCTGCCGGTGAGCTCTGCGCACCGCCTTGAGCCATCGCCGGCAGGGCCATCACGCCACCGCCGAGCACGGCCGCAGCCGCGAGAGAAATCAACAAGGCCTTACCGGACATGTCGTTGCCTTCTTCCTGAAGAGGGGTTACCGAACACTCCTCAGTCAAAGCCCCAACAATGAGACCCGCATTGGATGGCCATGAGAGCCCTCTCATCAACACCGTGCTAGATCCTCCACCGACTACGGGGGAAGATCTAGCACCGAAGGGCTATTCCTGGTGGAGGGCGGCGATGACATCGAGGTTGGCGGCGGAGCGGGCGGGGGCTAGGGCGGCTAGCACGGCGAAGATGAGGCCGATGACGACGGTTGCCAACAGGCCGGACCACGGGAAGGCGTAGGGCATCTCCCAACCGACGCCGGCCATTGCCTGCACAATGGCGTAGCCCAGCCATAGGCCTGCCACGGCACCGAAGACAATGCCGATGATCGACAACAGCAGCGACTCGGCCAGCACCATCCGCTTGACCTGACGTCGGGTCGCCCCGACCGCACGCAGCATGCCGATTTCGCGGGTGCGCGCCAGCACGCTGATGGCAAGCGTGTTCATCAACGCCAGCAGCGACGGCAGCGCCAGCGCGGCGATCAGCACGTCGAAGATCACGATCGTGGAGTTGAAGGTCTGCAGTTGCTCGGCGCGCCAGGAAGCGGATTCGTACAGCCGGAAAGCCGGATACTCCGACACCACCTTCTGCAGCGCGGCTGTGGTGGCCGCCGCGTCGGCCTCCGGTGTGCGATTGGCCATCAGCAGCAGATCAGTGGTGGCGTTGAAGTCCCGAGCCAGATTCTGTTGTGAGGTGTACAAGGTAGCCAACTTGGCATTGAGGTAGTCGTTACCGATTCCGGCCAGGAAGTAGGTGCGGGTGCCGTTGGGGGTGTTCAGCTCGATCGGTTCGCCCACCTTCAAGTTGTTCTGGGCTGCGTAGATGCCGTTGGCGATCACCCAACGGCCGCTGGTCAGCTGATCGACGGCGGTATCGGAGGAACCGGTATTCCAGTCGAAGGACGCCGTCTGTAAGTAGGTGGCCGGATCGATCCCGATCACCTGAACTTCACTGTTGCCCACGGTTGCCTTCGACAGGCGCAGCGTGGAGACCGGGCCGATTCCGGGAAGGGCCTTGATCTCGGCGGCAAACTGCGGTCCGGCCGCCACATTGCCTTGACTGAGGATGATCGACTGCGGAATCACCAGGTAGTCGGCCGACAGCGACTTATCCAGATAGCTGATGAAGCCGGCGAAGATTGAGGTCACCATGCTGATTGTGGCCACAATGGCGCCCAAGCCCAGCATCATCGCGGTGATGGTCGCACCGCTGCGTCCGGGGTTGCGTTGCAGGTTGCTGCGCGCCACGTTGCCCTCGCGGGGGAACGCCGCATTGAGCGGACGCGCCGCCCAGGCCGCAATGGGATTGATCACCGCGGGAATGACCAACGCCACTCCGATCAGGAACACCACCGCTCCCAGGCCGACCAGGCTGGACGAGGCGGAGAACAGTCCGGCCAGGGAGACCACCATCAATCCGACACCGATCCAGGCGCGAATGCCGACCTGACGCTCGTACACCTCGCCCAGTTGCGGACGCATCGCTTCCATCGGGGTAACCCGGCCAGCGCTGCGGGCCGGGAGCAATGCCGCCACCACGGTCACCCCGACGCCGAGGGTGATCGACATGATCCAGGTGGCGAGGCTGAACTGCGGTCCGCCGAACTGAATGTGCATGACGCGGTCCACCAGTGGCTGCATCGCGGCGAACAGAGCCAATGCCATCAGCCATCCAGCCACCAGGCCCAACCCGGTTCCGATGATGCCCTGGAAGAGCGACTCGGTGAGGAACATGCCCATCACGGTGCGGCGGGTGGTGCCGACGGCGCGCAGCATGCCGATATCGCGACGGCGCTCGGCAATGACGGTGCGGAACGAATTCGCGATGATGAACCCGGCGGTCACCAGGGCGAATACGCCGAACATGGTGAAGCCGAAGGAGGCCACCTGCAAGGAAGCCAGCAGTGAGGATTCGGAGGAAAGGCCCCCGACCTGGTAGTCCGGGCCGAGCGCTGCCGAGGCGGCAGCCTCAGTCGCCGCCCGATCTGCACCGGGGGTGAAGCTGGCCTCCAATTGAGTGACGCGATTCCCCAGGCCAAACAGCTGTTGGGCGGCCGGCAGCGTGACATACACCTGCTCTTGGCCGGGAACGGTGGCGGCGTCCAGCAGGCCGACCACGCGGAATCTGGCCGTGCCGCCGGCAGCAGGCAGCACCAATTCGTCGCCGAGACCCAGATTCAGTTGGGCGGCCAGGTCGGCGTTCATCACCACGGACGCGTTGTCGCCTGGTGCGAGCATGCGACCTTGCGCTGCGGTGAGTTCTTTGATCGCGGACACTGTGCTGAGGTCCACGCCGACCACGGTCACCTGCGCCAATGCGTCCGCAGCGGCATCGGCTTCGCGCGGAAGCGGTGCGATCTCGGTGACGCCGGGGCTGACCACGGCGATCTGCGGGACGCTGAGCAGCCGGTCGGCGACCGTCGCGGCGAACGGCTCGTTGTAGACGCTGGTGACGGTCATGTCGACCTTGCCCGCGGAGGTGAGCAGATTGCGGGTGAAGGCATCGACCATCGCCGGCAGAATGCCGTTGAGGCCGAAGGTGAGCATCACACCGAAGACCACCGCCAAGGTGGTCAGCAGTGAACGCATCCCGCGACCGCGCAGGTAGCGCCAAGCCAGGGTGAAGGTGAGCTTCACAGCAGGCCCGATCGCTCCAGAGCCCGTCGCGGCCCGTCGGTGGTGCCGTCCAGATCGAGATCGTCGACGATACGGCCGTCCTTCATCAGGACCAGACGTTGGGCGTAGCTGGCGATGCGCGGATCGTGGGTGACCATCAGCACGCTGCGTCCCCACTCGGCGCTGACCTGACGCAGCAGGGCGCCGATCTCCCCGGCCGCTCTCGAGTCCAGATTGCCGGTGGGTTCGTCGGCCAGCACCAGCGCCGGGTCGGTCGACAACGCACGGGCGATGGCCACTCGCTGCTGTTGGCCGCCGGAGAGTTGGTCGGGACGGTTGTTCAGTCGGTCCCCCAGCCCAACTCGCTGCAGCCACTGGGTGGCTCGCTCGGCGGCATCCGGCGCGCCGTCCAACTGCAGCGGCAGCGCAGCGTTCTCCACTGCATTCAGCACCGGAATCAGATTGAAGAATTGGAAGACGAAGCCGATGCGGCGCCGCCGCAATTCGGTGAGGTCGTCATCGGGCAGGTCGGCAAGAGTGCGGGAGTCGATGGTGACACTTCCGGCGGTGGGCTTGTCCAGACCACCCAGCAGGTTCAGCAGGGTCGATTTGCCGCAGCCCGAGGGGCCCATGACGGTGACGAACTGGCCTTCGGGCACGACGAGATCGACACCATCCAGGGCACGCACTTCGGTGGCATCGTGGCCATAGATCCTGGTCAGCCCGGAGATTTCGACTATCGGCGTGGTCATGGTGTGCCTCACCCGACGGTGACGGTCTGGCCGTCGGTCACGGTGGTTGCTCCGGTGGTCACGACGGTCTGCCCCGCGTTGAGCCCGGTGGTGATCTGCGCCAGGGTGTCGGTCGATCCACCGACGGTGACCGGCTGGGCGTGCACCACATTGTTGGCGTCCACGACGTAGACGATGCTGCCACTGCCCTGGGTGATCACCGACTGGATCGGGACGGTGAGAGCGTCGGGAATCGACTGTGTCACGATGTTGGCCGAGCCGCTCATACCCTCCAATACGCCTTGGGAGCCGCTGTCGATCGACAGTCGCACGGCGAAGGTCACCGTTCCGGTGGTACTGGCAGTGGGGGCCGCACTGACGCGGAGAACGGTGGCCGGGAAGCTGTCGGTGAAGGAGTCCAGGCTGACGGTGGCGGTTTGACCGGCTTTCACTGAGGCGATGTCGGACTCATTCACCGCCGCCTCGAAGTTCAGCTTGGCGGGGTCGACGACGGTGAACGGCGCTATGCCGGGTTGCACGCCCGCTCCCTTTTCGACGGTTCCGGTAAAAATGACGTTTCCGGCAAAGGGGGCTTTCAAGGTGGCATCGTCCACATTGGCCTTGGCTTGTTTCAGGGCTTCACGGGTGGCGGTCACGGCGGTCGCGGCGGCGTTTCGAGCCGTGGAGCCCGCATTCTTGGCCACATTCCACTGCGCCAGGGCCGCGGAGTAGGCGGCCTGAGCCTGGGCTCGGGCCAACTTCAACGGTGCGGTGTTCATTGTGGCCAGGGTCTGCCCGGCGCGGACCGCTTCGCCGTCATGAACCGACACTTTGGCCAGGGTCCCGGCCGTCGGGGGATACACCCCGGAGGACCGGCCCGGTACCAGCGATCCCGACGCGCTCACGGTGACGTCCATGGCTTGAGTGGTGGCTTTGGCGGTACCGACGACGGTTCGGCCACTGCTCACCGAGACCGCGATTCCGGTGCCGATGGAAAGAGCCGCGGCAGCGGCGATGGCAACGATGATGACGGTTTTGCGCTTCATGACGGATTCCTGTCGAGTGTGAGGTACAGCTCCTTGATCCGGTCGATGAATGAGGGGTCGTCCGGGATGGTGAATGAGTCCGACGGCATCCCGAGAATGCGGGCTTGGGCTTCTCGGATGGCGATGCCGCCGCTGAGCAGGATGTGGGCGAACTCGTCGGCGTCATTCGCGGCGACAGCCCGGTTCCATAGCTGGTCGGCGGCCTCGAACCACATCAGCAGCATGATGTCGGTGGCGACGGCGGCATCCATGACGGTGAAGGAACCGTCGGCGGCGCCCGCCTCGATCACCGGCAGCAGCACTTCGCGGCTACGTTCTCGCCAGGCCCGGAACAGACGCTGGCGCAGGGGCAGGTTGGATTCGGAGTAGAGCACCGACGCGTAGGAGAGGTCGGGTTGGCTGAGCTTGTAGGCGGTGGCGGCATCCATGATCTGCTCGAGCCGCATACGGGCGGTGTCAGCGTCGCTCGCCGCAGCACTGGCCCGGCTCAGTTCGGTGAACAGGCCGTCGGCGAAACGCTGGATGAGCGCCTCCATGACATCGTCCTTGGCGGCGAAGTAGTGGTAGAAGGTGCCTTTCGCTACTCCGGCGGTCTGCACGATCTGCTCCACGCGTAGCGCTTCAAAGCCGTGGGTGCGGCCCAACTCCCAGGCGATGTCCAGCAGCTCTTCGCGTCGTAGCGAGGGGTCTTTTGTCACGCGTACTCGACCCGCGCCGGTGCCGGTCGTGGCTTTCATGGTTCACCTGCCTTCGGCCGTTGCTGTGCAACGGAATGAGATCCAGGCTAGTCACCGACCGACGGTCGGTCAACCGTGGTGGGTGCGGTTTCGTAGACGCAACGAAGCCCCTGGCGAACCAGGGGCTTCGTGAGGGTCTTTTCTCAGGCAGACATCGCTCGGACGGCGCCAGCGACGGTGCGTATCTGTTCGGCGAAGACTTCCGGGGCGCGGCAGCGGAAGGTGAGCGTCTGGCCGGAAGCCAGCATCACCCGCACCGCCTTGTGGAACAGACGCGATTCGGTGGAGATGTCGATGACCTCATTGAGCCGCAGCGCGATCGGCGTCGGAGAGGTGACTTCTTCGGTGGTTTCGCGCGGATAGAACTGCAGCGCCTCGGAGGTCAGGGTGACCCGTCCGGTAACCCAGGAGCTTGCGAAACGATCCTGGAAGCGACGAAGTGTCCACTCCAAGCTCTGGTTGAACGCAGAATCCTCTGCGGACTCTGCGTCCGTGAGCACATGTGAAGCGACCGAGTCCATCACCATGACCTCTGTGTCATGGGACGCAACGATCCAGCGGCTCACGTCGGCATCTACTGTAGGCATTCGACCCCCCGATCTCCTGAAATACCTGCTCTCCATGGAACCCGACGTGCAACCCTCTCAAAAGTGGCATTCTTGCGCAGCGACCTCGCGCCGCGGCTCCTAACCGGCTCCGTTCGGAGGGGCACGCCGCCGTCCTGTTCGCGCGGGATGCAAACCCGTAGGCTGGCTGTCCATGGTGTAGGCCCGCGAAAGGTGATGGGGATGAAGAGACTCGGCATGATGGTCGCTGCTTTGGCTGCTGCTTTGGTGATGAATGGGTGCTCACTGATTCCGGGCGTCGGTTCGCAGAGTGGCATTCAGGCCTGCGTGGCGATCCAGGGACCGCTCCAAGAGGCGGGCCAGCAGATCGTCGACCTCGTGCAGAACGCACCGTCGGATCCGATGGCCGCTGCAAAGGCGATGGACTCGCTGGTCACGAAGCTCACCGAGGCCCGCGGCAAGGTCACCAACGAGAAAGTCGGTGCCGGGTTGGACAAGCTGATCTCCGCGGCGAAGGCGTTATCAACGCAGCTCAAGTCGACCAAGGGCGACTTCTCGAAGTTGGATAGCACGAAGTTCGAGACGGCTGCGCAGGAGTTCTCCACCGCGTTGAGCGAGGTTGTGGCCGCCTGCCAGTCCTAGGGTCGGACAGCGACGCGGGGTCGGCACCGGATCAGGTGCCGACCCCGCGTCGTTTCATTTCGGGGATGGGTGGGCTGGGCTGGGGCTAGTTGGTGCCGCTTTCCAGGTGGGCCTGAACGAACCACTGGAACTTCTCCAGCAGAGCCGTCTGGCCGATGAGCATGTCCTGGGTCACCAGATCGAAGTCCTCGACGGCGGCGATCGCAGCCCGGTTGTCTGCGATGACTCGGCTGTATTCATCGTTCAGAGCCCCGAGATGGTCATGCACGGTGGCTCGGCCCAGCGGATAGTCGGCCCAATCACGGGTTTTGGTGATCGCGCCGACGGTGCCCATCGGCGAGAAACCCAGAGTCGCGATGCGCTCGGCCACGGCGTCAGCGTTGAGACGCACCTGGTCGACCTCGGGATCGATCATTTCGTGGACGCCGATGAAGCTGGCGCCCACCACATTCCAGTGAACGTGCTTCAAAGTCAGGTGAAGGTCGTTGTAGGCGTTGAGGCGTTCCTGAAGGACAGAAACGACGCGTTCGGCTGCTTCGGCGCTGATGCCGGCAGCGCGATAGGTGCGGGTGGCCATGGGTGCTCCTCGTTGTGAGTTGGGGTGTTCATTGAGGTGCAACCCAGTCTGCTCGGGAAATATGCCTGCAGCGCAGGTCTAGGTGTAGATCGCTGCAATCAGCCAGGTAGTTGCCGCCAATAGCCCGGTTCCCAGTTCGATCAGAATGCCGACGCCGGTGCCTTTGAGGCCGGCTTTGGCTGACGTCCAGGCGACGCTGACATCGCGCACTCGGAGGTATTCGGCGAGCCAGAGGCCCAGCACGAAGCCGATGACCAGGCCGATCACGGGGATGACGAAGAAGCCCACGATGCCGAGCACCCCGGCGAAGACCAGCGACCAGCTCGAGGTGCCGACCTTGTGAGTGTGTCGGGCCATCTCCCACTTCGACCAGATCATGCCGATGGTCACCAGAACCGCCACGATGGCGAAGGTCCACCAGCCGACGGCGGAGTTGGTGTACAGCGCCCACACCAGCACCGCGCCACCGATCAACAGACTGCCGGGCAGGACCGAAATGATGATTCCGACCAGCCCGACCGCAATCGCGAGTCCCACCAGGATTTCTATGGCCAGTTCCACGCCCCCCATTGTGCATACCCGCAGAAAGCCGATCGCGGTTGCGTGGCCAGCCTCTGGTGCCCGCAGACGGCCCGAACCCCGCGCCGCTGAGGTGCATGTGGACAGTCGTGTCGGCAGTTTCGAGACGGCCCTTCGGGCCTCCTCAACCAGCCGCGTGGGTGAGCTGATGCGCGATCGCGATCCCGATCGGCGGGAGCTGGTGTGGCTCCCTTCTGCGCCGTGCTGCTTGGTTTTGCCGTCTTCCCAACCTCCCGGTTGGTTGAGGAGGACGCGTCAGTGTCCGTCTCGAAGGCTAGTGAGCCGCGCCGCGGAGCTGCCCCGAGTGGGTCGACGCCGACGCGGGAACATCGCGGTACTCGCGGTCGCAGATCAGCCCCGCCGCGACGGCGCCAACCCGGCTCCGACGGCTCTACAGTGAGGCGCATGAGTAGGCAGATCACACAGGTACGCGCGCCGAGCAATGCCGCCTATGCGGCGGCGCGTGAGCTCAGCGACGGGCAGGCCAAGCCGCTGGGGGCGTTGGGCGAGTTGGAGGAACTCGGCGCCTGGTTGGCTTCGGTGCAGGGTAGCTGTCCGCCGCGCCAGCTCGACGATGTGCGGGTCGTGGTTTTCGCCGGCGACCACGGCGTTGCCACTACCGGCGTGTCGGCCTACCCCGCCGAAATCACCGTCGCCATGGTGCGCGGCATCGTCGATGGCCATGCCGGCGTGAGCGCCTTGGCTGCGGCCAACAACGTCACGGTGTCGTTGTACGACCTGGGGGTGGATGCAGATTTTCCCGATCTGCCGCAGATCGGACGATTCAAGGTGCGCCGGTCCTCAGAACCCATCCAGTTGGCCGACGCCCTCAGCCTCGCCGACGTCGAGCAGGCGCTGGCCGCCGGTGATCAGATCGCCGCTGAAGCCATCACCGATGGCGCCCAGCTTCTCATCGCCGGAGATCTCGGAATCGGCAACACCACGATCGCCGCCGCGCTGATTGCGGCCAGCTTGGGAGTACCGGCCGCCGCCGTCACCGGCCGGGGCACGGGCATCGACCAGAGCGTGTTGGATCACAAGGTCGCGGTGGTGGACGCAGCGCTCACCCGGGTCGGCGCCGACAGACTGGCTGATCCGGTGCAGCGTCTGGCGGCGATCGGCTCGGCTGACTTCGCGGCGGCCGTCGGATTCATGGTCGGGTCAGCTCGGCGCGGCGTCCCGATACTGCTCGACGGTGTGATCGCTGCCGCCGAAGCCTTGGTCGCCGAAGATCTAGCGCCCGGTACGAAGGCCTGGCTGCGAGCTGGTCACCGTTCCACCGAACCCGGCCAGGCGTTGGCCTTGGACCGGCTGGGCTTGAAGCCGCTGGTGGACTTCTCGATGCGGCTAGGCGAGGGCAGCGGCGCGGTGTTGGCGGTGCCGATGCTGCGTTCTGCGGTGGCGACGCTGACCGGCATCGCACAACTCAGCGAGCTGCTCTGATGTTCGCCGGTACCCGGCTGGCGTTGGGGCTGTTGACGGTCATCCCGGTGCGTCCCCCAGCGGAGCTCACCACAGCGGTGGCGCGCCGGGCCATGCTGGTGGCACCGCTGGCGGTGCTCCCGGTGACGGCGGCGGCGGGCTTGGCTGGGTGGGGTGCGCTGAGGCTGGGGATGCCTGCGGCCCTGGCGGGATTGCTGAGTGTTGCGGTGCTGGTGCTGGGCACCCGCGCGATGCACCTGGACGGCCTGGCCGACACCGTCGATGCCCTCGGTAGCGGCAAGGATGCCGACGGTGCGCTGCAGATCATGAAAGCCGGGGATGTCGGCCCCATGGGTGTCACGGCGCTCATTTTGGTGCTGGCGGCTGAGGTGGTGGCCGCTGGTGTCGTGGTGGCTCGACCTTGGGGTTGGCTGTATCTGGCGGTCGCGGTGGCTGCGTCGCGGGCCGCCTTGCTGTTCGGCTGTCTTGCCGAAGTACCGGCCGCGCGTCCGGAAGGCTTGGGGGCGCTGGTCGCCGGGAGTGTGCCGCTCGGCGCGTTGATCGCCGGGTGGTTGGTTGGCGGTGCTGCAGTGACGGCGTCAGCGGTGTGGGCGGGCCAGGCCTACGGGTGGCCGATTGGTGCGGTCGTGATCGCCGCCGTGGTGTCGGCACTGCTGAGCCTGACTGCGGTCAAGCGGTTCGGCGGCATCACTGGCGATGTCTTGGGTGCTCAGGTGGAGCTGGCTGCCGCAGTGTTGCTCGTGGGGGCGGCCATCGGTTGACGGAGGCGCTCCTCACACGCTGATCGGACGCCCGGCAACCATCAAAATGACGTCGTCGCAGACGGCGGCTACCGCCTGGTTGATGCGTCCGAGGTTGTCGGCGAAGATCCGGCCGGCGCGGTGGTCGGGCACGACGCCCCAGCCGACCTCATTGGTCACGATCACGACATCGGCATGGTGGGTAACTGCATCGACCAACTCGGTGGTCGCTGCGCCGACTCTGTCGACCAAGTCGGCTTCGCCGGCGTCCCAGGCCTGCCAGGAATCGATCAGGCGGGTGAGCCAGGTACCCAGGCAGTCGATCAGCACCGGTCCCTCGATCTCGGCCAGCGCGGCAGCCACATCGAGGGATTCGACTGTCGACCAACTCGACGGCCGCCGTAGCCGATGCGCGGCGACGCGGGCTGCCCATTCCGGGTCGTAGTCCGCGGGATATCCGGGGGTGAGGTAGGTCACCGCGGCCTCACTGGGCAGCAGTGATTCGGCGTAGCGGGACTTTCCGCTGCGTACTCCGCCGGTGACCAGGATTCGCGCCATGACCTGAACCCTAGTCGGCTCGCAGGTGCTCTTGAGGCCGCACAGTGCGTGCCGTCTTGCACATGAGAATCATTCTCATAAACTACCGACTATGAAACGACCTACCTGGATCACCATCACCCTCGCGGTGCCTCTGATGATGGCGGGCGCCTTGACGGCTGCCTTCGCCCACGAGACCACCCAACGCACCCCGGAAGCCTGGCAGGTCGAACAGCGCCTGTTGATCTCCGATAGCGACACCGGAGACATCGTGGTTCTCGACGACGGCGTGGTGCGGGAACGACTCTCGACGCCACCTTCCCCCATCAGCCTGGCGCGCTCCGACGACGGGCACTTGGCTTTTGCTATTCGCGGTCGGAATACCGACGTCGACCATGTGACCATGATCGACACCGCCTACGACGAGAGCACCGGAGCGGCAGCACGACCCTATGTGGCACGTACTTGGGCGACGGTGTCCGCCGGCGGCGTCCACGACGGTCACCTTCCCGAGGTACGGGGAAAGTTCGGGTTGTCGATGGAGGCGACCGGTGCGTTGCAGCTGCTGGATCCGGCCGCAGTATCTGGTCTGCGCTCGGCAGATGCCGGCACGATCCGCTTGGGTCAACCAGGCCACTACACCTTCGTCACGGTGACCGCGGCGGACGGATCAGAACTCCTCCATGCTGGCTCGACGGCCGGAAACACCGCCGTCATTGACACTGCCTCAGGTCAGACCATCGCCAGTGATGGTCGCTGTCCTGGGCTCCATGGAGGTGCGGCCAGCACGACTGGTGCCACGGTCTTCTTCGCGTGCAGCACGGGCATTCTGGTGGCGCCGGCCGATCCGACTACCGGAACCGCAGCATTGATCCCTTACCCCACCAAGGATCGTGACGGATCGGTCTATGCCGGGGCTACCAACGCCGCTGGGCATGACGTGCTGTGGGCTACGAACGGTGCGAAGACCAGTGTGGACCGCATCGATCTCAATGGCGACCAGGTCACCATCACGGCAGTGCCGCTGAACGTTGGTAGATCGGTGCGCAATGAGTTGGCGACTGCTGTGGACGCCGATTCCGGGCGCCTTTACGTGGTGACCTACCAGGGCTATCTCCAGGTTCGCGACGCCGTCACCGGAATGCTGCTGCGCGAGCGCCGAGTCATGCCACCGATGAGCATCGACGATGACGAGACCACGAGCAAGGCCATCAATCCCGATATTGCGGTGGCCAGTGATCGGATCTACCTCAGCGTCCCCGTCACAGGCACGGTGCTTTCGGTCAGTCTGGATGGCCGACGCATCCTGCGGGCAACTCGTGTCGGCGGCGAACCCACCCGTTTGGTGCTGCTTGAGCACAGTTGAGTTGCGCAGGAGTGAGACTCCGGCCGTTTCGAATGCCCGGCCGGTCCCCTCATCGGACGGCGACCCCCTCCTGGTCGCCGTCCGATGAGCGGCGCTCGCGGCCGGCGAGTGTGGCTAGCATTCCGAGCATGACGACGTCTTCAGCTGACCTGTTGGGAGCACGTGCCACGGTCGAGCAGGCCGTTCGGGCCGCGTACCAGGCAGAATCCGGCAACGACGGCGGCACCTTGCCGACGTCCTACCCGGTCATGGCCGAGGTCGATCCGGGTCTATTCGGCCTCAGCGTTGTTGATGTCACCGGACAGCGCTGGAGCCAGGGCGATGCCGAGGTCGGCTTCGGGCTGATGAGTACGGCCAAGCCATTCACCTTTGCGCTGGTGTGTGCTGCGATCGGCGTTGAGCGGGCCGGCGCCGAGATCGGCCTCAACGCCACCGGTGGGGCCTACAACGACCCCACTCCGGTGCGGACCGGGCCTGATGGCCGTACCAATCCGATGGTCAATGCCGGAGCGATCGCCACCTGTACCCGGCTACCCGGCGGGGACCGAGAGGCGCAATGGACGCAGCTTCTCGCCGGACTGAGCGCCTTCGCTGGACGCCCGTTGGACCTCGACCAGGCCCTGTACGAGAACGTCTCGGCCACCAATGTGCGCAACCGTGAGTTGGCCAACGCGCTGGCCGATCGGGGCCTGTTGATCGGCGGCCCTGATGATGCGCTGGAGCTTTACACCCGGCAGTCCTGTGTGAGCACGACCGCCTCGGATCTGGCGGTCATGGGTGCCACGCTGGCCAACGCAGGCCGCAATCCGGTCACCGGAGTGCAGGTGGTTCCATCCGAAGTGTGTGCCCCGGTGTTGGCGGTGATGATCACCGCCGGGTTGTACGACACCAGCGGCGAGTGGCTGTATCAGGTGGGCCTGCCGGCCAAGACGGGCCTGGGTGGCGGCATTGTGACCGTGATTCCCGGACGTGGCGCCATCGGCGGCTTCTCACCGCTGTTGGACGCCGCCGCCAACACCGTCCGCGGCGCGCGGGCGACGACGATGCTGGCCAAGCAGCTGACGTTGAGCTTGCTCTGAGTCGCCTAGGCGCGGGCGCGAAGCCGGCCTTCGATCACCTGTTGGCATAGCTCGATGGTTTCGGGGAGTAGATCGACGCCCAGCAGGCGGGCCTGGCGGGTGATGTGATTGACCAGTCGTTCGGTTTCGGCGGAGTTGCCGGCNNTGGTGTTCGGTGCGCAGTCGGGCGCACAGCAGCAGTTCGTCGTCGGGGGCCACCACCAAGGCTTGCGTATGTCGACGCGAGACCAGGTTCAGTGACTCGAGGTGCCGGGCTCGGCGCGCGTGAACGCGCACCTGACTGCGAACGGATGGTCTGAACAGCGCGATGTGCGACTCGTGCACCAATTCCGCGAGTACTGCTGAAACCCTCAAGCAGCACCACTGGCCTCGCTTTGCGCATAGCCGCGGCACGTGTCCCCTGCCAGTCTCAGCCGCACCAGCCGATGCCACCGTCATCTCAAACGGGCGGAAAGAGCTACCAGAGAGTTGTGCCAAGGATTGATCTCTACACCACGAGCCCCCTTCGAATCACAAATAAACCGGGGGGCCGGATGGTTTTCTTTTGCGGAAACACTCAATTTCCCGAGAATTGCAGCTGTCGTCTTCTGTGCAGTCAGCGCAGCTGCTGCTTCCGTATATGGGTTGGCGCTGTGGCGAGACTCGAAACAGTTCTTCTTGCTGGAAATACTCCCTCATTGGATTCCGGCGGCTTGGGTGCTGCCTGTCTTGATCGTGGTTGCGATGACCAGCGCAACATATGAGGAGCTGCTGTGGTGTAAGACAATGTCAGTCCTCCTCGGCTTCAGGATGGCGGGTGAGGCGCTTCTCCCGCTGGGTTTTGGGATTGCCCATCTTCACGCGACGCCCGACGGAATACTGGGGGTAGTTCTCACAACTCTGTTTGCACTCGCCAGGTATGGGCTCGTTTGGTTGGCGAAGGGTCGCCTACTATACGCAATATCCGTTCATTTCGTAGCGCACCTGTTCTTGCTGGTCAATTTGTCGGTGAAGACGGGCGTGATGACACCTCATTCATAATCTAGCTACGATCGGCACCATGAGTGGTGTGAGTCTTCTGAGGGACCTGACGACCAGAGTGAACACTGAGCTGGGGCATTTGGGCTGTGCGACGCTCTTCAATGATGATCACTGTGTGCTGCTTATGCCGCACTTTCCGGGCCCCATCTGGGTAGTGGAGCTTATTGATGGGGAAGACGGGTTTGGGTTGCGCGGGGGTATCGGTCTGGGGTTGGGCCTCGTCGCTGATGACACCGGAGACGCCACGATATTGTACGAGCAGGTACGCGGGGTGGTTGTTGACGGCACGATGGTGGAGTATGTCGAGCACTCGTCGTCCGGCCTCAGAAGCGTGGCCTACGAATACTCTCACCCAAGTGGTGGTGGTTCCTCGGGATCGAAACCTAGCCGTGGCGCGATCGCAATTGCATACCCGGCGTGGACTTCCCCAGACTCAGATGAGGAGTAATCAGAGCTTCTCAGTTGCCTGTTTGCGGGCGAGATCGGAAGCGCCACTAGAGTTCTTCTGCCGCCAACGCAGAAGCCCGCTGGGCGCTGGCGGCCGAGATTCTGGGCTCAAGGCTGAGCAACTGGGGTTGTGCTGACAGGGCTCCCCGACCTGTAGTCCTGATTGCTGTGAACAGCTACATCTAGGCGCGGGCGCGAAGCCGGCCTTCGATCACCTGTTGGCATAGTTCGATGGTTTCGGGGAGTAGATCGACGCCCAGCAGGCGGGCCTGGCGGGTGATGTGATTGACCAGTCGTTCGGTTTCGGCGGAGTTGCCGGCTTGGTGTTCGGTGCGCAGTCGGGCGCATAGCAGCAGTTCGTCGTCGGGGGCCACCACCAAGGCTCGCGAGGCCGCCCAGCGTGCCAAGTCGAGATCGTGGTTGGCCAGAGCTCGGTCGGTGAGCACCACCCCGACGTCGCGTAGCGCTGCGGAGATATTGACCCGCAGTTCCTCAGCCCAGTGCCATTGGGTTGGGGCGGCATCAGCCAGCGGCGCGCCGCGCACCAACTCCAAGGCGGCGATCAACGCTCGATCAGAAACCCGGGTGATCCCCGGCTTGAGCAGCAGCTGGAGCTGCTGCCAATCGGAGGTGATGCCGACGTGCAGACTGATCCGTCCGGAGTAAGCATCGGGCAGATAGGGCTCGCCAGCGGGATCGGAACCGAGCCAGGTACGCAGCCGGCTCAGATTAGAGCGCCGGGTGCTTTCGGCGACCAGCAGCCCGGCAGCCATCTGGCTGGCGTTACTGCCGGGATGCTCGGCCAGCCAGGCACACAGCTCGATCAGCTGTTGCCGCGATCGGGTCGGCTCAGGGCCGGTGGGGTTCTGCAACTCGGCCGGACCGATCAGGAGCAGCTGGGGGTGGGTGGCCGGCTGCAGCAGTCTGACGATGTCCACATCTTCCCCATCTCGGTTCGGCAGTTGATACACGTTGTCCTCACCCCACCAAGGGGCGGACACCAAATCGTGGGGGGCAAGCAGTTCGGTAAGGGCCTGACGCACCGGTTCAGCGATGACATGAGCTGCCAACTCCCCCGGCTGACCCGCCAAGTGTCCGGTGGGTCGCGAGTCGGGGCCACCGACCTGCCACTGGGCTTCGGCGGCCGACGCGGTAGCGACGATGACCGCCACGCCCACCGGCTCGGTGGCAAGGAGCTCCTCGATCTCAGCGACCAGCGCGTCGTCCAAGCCGTCAAGGAAGCAGAACACCGTCGAACAGACCGCTTCGGCGCGAGCCGGATCGACGCGAAGCTCGCCCACGGTGGCGTCTCCTAACCAGAGCCGTCGACGGGCGACGTGACGTCGGAGGTGCTCTAGGGCCTCAGCCTCGTCGAGGGTCTGGACGCGGTCCTCGCCGGCGAGTTTCACCAATCCGGCGTCACGACCGCACACGATCAGGTGCGTGTCGGCACTCCACGGCGCGCACGCCAACTCCACGGCCATGGCGGCCAGCGCGGCCCGGCGCTGGTCCGGCGATCCGGCGACACCGAGCACACCGGATTGTTCAGCGTCGACCAGCAGCGTTTCGCCATCGCGGACGCCCAGGCTCACTAGTGCCGGATACGGGCAGGGTCGATCGTCGGTCGTGATCGGGCGGGTGATGTCGAAGGTCCACTGGCCGTCATCGCCGCCGAATCCTGGTGGTGGTGCCCCGGCAGAGCCGTGCCACTCGACGGTGAGCTGGTCTGCCGATAGTCGGATGGCAGCCAAAGTTGGCGCTGGTCGGCGTTCGCGATGGCAGTGGGCTGCAATGAGTTGCAGCACGGCGGTGAGTGCCTCGATGGCATCGGGACGCTGGGCCTCGTGCAGCGCGGTGCGTAGCCGATCTGCAGCCGGAGTGGCCGGGGGCTCGCAGCGTCCGGGCGGGCGTTCGCGCAGTCGCAGAGCTCGGCGCAGTTCCAAGGTGCCCACCACTGCTGTGGCGGCCAAGGTACCCAGAGTGAGCGGAAGCGCCGGGTGTGAGGAGTCCTCGGTGACGGTCGGCGGAGCGCTCGGCGTCGATTCCCCCCGTGATTCCGGCGCCGGATCCTGACTGTGGTCGACCGGATGGGAGCCGAGGGCCGGTGGCGGTTCGGGTGCGGATTCCGCCTGTGGCGTGGCCTCCGGGGCTGCCGAAGAACCTCCGCTCGCCTGATGGTCTCGGTGGGTGCCGGGTATGGTCAGCCGCCAGCCGACCTCGATGTGATCGGGATCGGTGATGATGGCATTCGCCCGGGCGATCTTTGGCCAGCGAGCGGCCTTGCCCAGGTGCTCCAGCGCGAGCTCACTGAGGGTGTCGCCGCGGGCGACGGTGATCCGCGAGGGGTGTTCGGTGGCCGCGGTGGTGTGGGCGCTGAGGGTCGCGGCGCGGGCCGGCAGTCTCAACGAGGTTCCTTCGCGGAGCTCGCTGAGGGGATCTGTCAGGCCAGGATTCACCGCGGCGATGGCCCGCCATTGTCGGCCGTCCCCCAGGGTGTGTTCGGCGATGCTCCACAGGTCGTCACCGGCGCGCACCGTGTAGCTGTCCGTCGTGGTGGGCAGCGAGTCCTCAGTGGGGGCGTCGTCAATCGCGGCTTCAGCGGCCACCGTCGCCGTGGGCTCGGGGGCCGGTGCTGGGGGCTGAATCGGGACGGTGGTCACAGCGGTCGAGCCGTCCGAGGGCGCCACGGTCGAGAGCGGGAGGGCGGCGATGATGATCAGCAGTAACCCGGACGCCAACTGCTGCACTCCACCCAGGCCGGGTAGCCGGTGATGGCGTCCGGTGATCACCGTGACGGTCTCTGCGGCAGTGGCCAGGGCAAAAGCCAGCCAAGCCAGCCAGCCGATGACAGTGAGGGCGACCAACAGCAACGAGCCATCATCGGCGCGCAGCGAAGCCGTCGTCCAGGGCAGATGCCCCCAGCTCAGCAATGCCCACGGCGCGCCTACCAGACTCAACAGCAAGCCGAGCGCGGCAAGGATTCCTCGTAGTTTCGTCATGGTGTGCGCCCCCGATAGGTGTCCACCACTGCTTCTGCGCTCGCAGAGACCATCACGGTGCCGGGCCAGCCGGGCACCACGATGTCGCTCATCGGCACCTGGCAGTCGACCTCGGCGGTGATCCGTCCGGGGGTTCCGGCCGACCGGGTCAGCGCGGCGGCATCGAGATGAACCGAGAGCGGCTGGCAGCGCATTCCGCTGGCGGCAGCCTGCTGCGCTGCCAGCCCGGTGGCCGCCTGCTGGGCTGCATCAGCGGAGCGTTCCAGGGACGCTGCCCGGGCTGCCGCACCGGCCATGTGTTGGACGCCGGTGCGTGCCAACCAGGTGCGGGCCCCGCCGATGATCAACCCGAATAACAGCACGAGCGCGGGCACCAGAATGGCGAACTCCACGGCGAGGGATCCTCGTTGTCGTCTCATCGCAACTGCTCCCGTGGTGACACCGCCCGCTCGGTGATCACGCCCTGACCAACATCGAAGAACAGCGGCGCCCGCGCACTCACCGTCACGACGACGACATCCCGACCGGTCTCGGTCACGATGCGCACAGCGTGCAGTCCGCCCTGGGCGGCGACCCGTTCGCCGGCGGCTTGGGCGTCGCTGAGCCCGGCGGCCTGCAGATCAGCGACGGTGGCAGCGGCTTCTCCAGCCACGGTGCGGGCGTGCAGCCACACCCCGAGCTGCACCAACCCCAACACCAGCAGCAGCACCACCGGGGTGAGGATCGCCCACTGGGTGGATTCGGAGAACCCTCGTTGGTTCATGGCTGAGGCAGCCTCGCTTTGACATAGACGGTGATCGCGGCGCCGACCGTCACCGCGATGCCCACGACCACTCCGGTGAGGATCGCTATTTCGGTGGACTGGGACAGGCCGCGCTGATCGTGCGCCGGCCGCGGCGACAGCAGCGTTCCGAGCACTAGATGGAGAAGCTTCATCGGTGTTCCTTTCTCACCCGGCCAGCAGCCGGAGCAGAGGTGGTACCAGGAAGAAGCCGGCGAAGACCAGCGCCGGTACCACCATGAAGAAGGTCATGCGCTCGCTGATCTCGGCGGCGGCGAGCTTGGCATTGGTGAGGTGGGCGTCGCGCAGTTCGCTCACTCGAGCCTGCAAGGCGGACGCCAGCGATGCGCCCGATTCGTCCAGACTCATCACGTCGGCGATGTCGTTCAGGGCAGGCAGTCCCAGTCCGCGGCCGAGCTGGCGCAGATCGGCGTAGGGAGCTCGCTGCTCAAGACGCGCGCGTTCCAGGGTTTCTCGAATGAGACTGAACACAGTGATGTTGCTGACCGAGGCAGCCGCCCGTAGTGATTGGGAGCCGGATTGGTTGGCGAGGCGTTCCAGCATCACCAGGTCGAAGTAGGTCAGCAAGGCTTCGGTGGCGTCCTCGGTGATGTCGTGGTCGGCGGCGCTCAACAGCAGGTCGGGAAGAAAGAAGCCCAACAGTGCGGTGAACGGCGAGACCACCGCCACTACCGCGAAACCGGCGTCGATGAACCAACCGCCGAGCGCTGCCACGAGCAGCGGTGCGAGGAGCCCGACGGCGGCGCCGAGGGCTTTGAGGGTGTAGTGGTGCTCGATGCTGCGTCCGGTCAGACGAAGCAGCCGCTGGTGCTGTTCAGAAACCGGGCGACGCAGTGTGGTGTGCAGCCAGGAGCCGAGACGGTCAGCCCCTGGCTGCGGGACCGGACGTATCAACCGTCCGTCCAAGAGGTCCAAGGCGTCACCGAGTCGGGGATCGACCGGGGCCAGGGTGCCGTGCAGGATCGCCCACACTCCGAAGGCGCCCAGGGCTCCGAAGGTTGTCGCGAGTAGCAGCGCGTTCATATGGACCTCCGCAGAATGCGCTGCCGTGGTCGCGGCAGAGTCATGCGGCGCAGGAATAGCAGGGAGCCCAGATAGGCGCTCACCAGCACGGCGAGCAGAAGCTGCCCCAGTGGGCTCCCGAAAGGTGCGAAGAAATCGCCGCTGAAGACCAGTGCCAACCCCAGTACCACCACGGTGATGACGGTGACCTGTCGCACCACGAATCGCGGCTTGGCGCGTTCGGTGCTGATCTCGCGCAGCGCCCGGATGCGGTCGGCGAGGTTGTCGGCCAGGGCGGCGAGAGTGGCGCGGGCACCGGTACCGCCGCGTTGAGCAGCCAAGGCCAAGGCGGCCAACACGGCGTCGGCGTCGGCGCTGTCCAGGTCGTCGGCCATGGCCAGTAGGGCGCCGTCGACACTCCAACGGTCGTCCAGCCGGGCCACCAACAGGGTCAGGTGTGGAGCCAACAGTGGCGGTGCCTGTCGTACCGACGTGCGGATGGCATCGGAGATGGATCGTCCGGTGGCGAGCAGGGAACCCACGACACGCAGCCAGCGATCAATGGCTTGAAGCAGGTCAAGTTCCCGATTGGGCGGCGCAGCGAGCAGCAGCGGCAGCACACCGGCCACCGCCGGCACGATGACGATCAGCAGCCACCAGCCGCTGATCACTGCGGCCAGGACACCGGCTATCACCGAGCCGATCAGCTGCAGTGTCCGGCGCCGCGTCCGGGTATCCACAGGGGTTTTCCACAGGTGTGTGGACAACCTGGGGATTGTCGCCTTTGTACTGTTGAAACCCACGAACAAAGCCATCAGTCCCACTGTGAACAAAGCCCCGCTCGCCGCCGCCAGCGCCATCATGACCGACCCTCCACACGCCGCCCCGAGGACAGATAGGGCCCGAGTTCAGCGAGCAGTGCGGCATCGGGATTGAACTCGTAGCCTCCCCACGGATCGCTGCGGTAACACAGATGCGTGACGGGCCGTCCGGACTCCATGGCGCCGGTGAGTTGGCGAATTTCGGCGATCTGACGGGTGCGCACCCCGCCACGCCAGGTGTCGTCGATCAGCCGCACATGGATCAGCAGATGCAGGTGATGGGCGATCTGCCGGTAGGCCTCCGCCATGCCCAACACCCCGCCGTGAGCCACCCGGGAGGCGAGTCGGTCGATGGTGGACGCCGCGGAATGCGAATGCGTCGTCGATAGGGTGCCTGCCCCTGACGTCATGGCTTCGAACATGGCTCCGGCTTCGTTGCCGCGGACTTCGCCGACGACCAGCCGGGAGAGGTTTTGGCGCAGCGCCTCGGGAATGAGGTCGGCCACGGTGTATTCGCCCAGGCGGCGTCCGGCGACGATCTCACCCATGCCGACTCGGGATTGCAGGGCCAGGATGTTGCGCCGGTTGGCTTGCAGGTGGGTGAGGAGTTCGTAGTCGGTCTCCAGGGTGCCGAAGCGCTCGTTGGTTGGGATGGCGTCGATCAGCGCGCGCAGCAGGGTGGTCTTGCCAGCGCCTTGATCGCCGGAGATGACCAGGGATTTGCGGGCCAGGATGGCGGCGCGTAAGAAGTCGGCGACCTCGATGGGCATCAGCCCGCCGTCGGCGAGCTCGGCCAACGTGATGTCGGTGAGGGTGTGTTGGCGGATGGTGATACTGGGCCGGTAGCTGAGTCCGAAGCCGATGGCGTGAAGTCGAAAGCGATCCCCTAGGGCGAGGGTGAGCATGGGGTGGGTGTCGTCGAAGGGTCGTGCCGGGCTGACCGATTCGCCCAGGAAGCGAATGGCTTCGACGAGTTCTTCGTCGCTGTCGGCCACCGGGGGCCGGGTTTCGCGGTGCCCATCTCCGTATTGGACGACGACGGAGTCGAAGCCGTGGATCTCGATGTTCTCCGCCTCGGCGATCTCGAACAGCGGCTGCAGGCGTCCATAGCCGAAGATCGCGTTCTCCACAGCGCGGGCGCAGGCGGCTTCGACTTCAACCGGCCACAGCGCTTGGCCGGTGCTGCTGAGGGTCTCGACGTGATCGCGCACGACCCGGCGAATGATCGAGCGCCCCAGCAGGCGGCGGTCTTCGAGCGTGAGCGGGTCGGTGTCGGCGGCGGCTTGGCTGATCAGTTCGGAGGCTTTGCGCCGCAGCATCACCACCAGTTGCCAGTCCAGGTCGGGATCAGCGCCGGTGCTGGCCGTCACCTGGGCTCTGCTGTGTTCGGGTTGGAAGGTGGGCGATTCCGAGAGCAGGTCGATGGCGGCCAGACGGTTCATGACCGGATTCCGATCAGAGCCCGACGTCGGGTGTGGCGGTCGGCGAGTGTGGTGGCCAGGGAGATCACGTCTTGGCGGTACGGCTCGGGGATGCGGCGTCGACGAGGCTCGGCGCCGAAGGCGTAGCGCTCGACTTCGGTGGGCTGCCAGGACAGCTGGCCCCAGATCGGCACGTCGAAGCGTTTGCGAATCTCCGGGGCGCCGTAGGGACGCCCGGGGCCGACCAGCACCAGACCCACCCGCTCCACGCCGGCAGCCTCCTGCACCTGCGGCAGGTAGAGCCGCAGCGCAGCCAGATCGGGCAGGGTGGTGCGGGTCACCACGGCCAAGGAACTGCTGGCCGCGATCAGCGGGGCAGGTAGTCCGCTGGTGCCGATACGTCCGGCGTCGACGTAGATCGGCCGAGGGTCGGCCTCGAGCACGTCGGCGAGTTCAGGCCACACGGGGTTGAACAGCGACACCATGCCTGGATGGGCGAAGCCCGGCAGGAACTGACTGTGCTCCCCCAGCGGCAGCAGCATCGATTCCCAGGCCGTGGCCAGCGGACGATGCTCCCGATGTGCCTGCAGCAGACCACCTAGTCCGCAACCCTGCGGGTCGGTTCCCCGCAGGTAGCCGGCGAGTACTGCCTGGTTGGGTTCGCGGTTGGCGTCCACCAGTACTGACGGCTCGGCGGAGTTCAGAGCCAAGGCGACGGCCAAGGTGGTGACTCCCGGCGAGCGGGCGGCGCTGGTTAGTAGGAAGAGGCTCATCGTGGTGCCTGCGGAAGTTGGACGATGGCGAGTTGGTTGGCTGCGGCGAGTTGGGCCACGCGTTCGCCGTCGGCGGTGGCGACGGTCACGTCGAGCAGGGCCGCGCCGTCGGATTGCAGTTGCGGAACCGAGGCGACCACGGCCACCACACTTCCTCCGGACGGTGGGGCGCCGCTGTCGCCGGCGACGGGTACCAGCCGCACGCCGGTTCCGGGCAGCAGGGTTTGGGTTGGGAGCCGTCCGGGATCGAGCCGAAGCCCGACCCGGACGGCCCCGGCGGCAATCACCGGATCCCCTACCGAGCGCGGATTGAGCAAGCCGCCTTCGGTCAGATCAGTGAGTGCCGTCTTACCGATGATGTGCTCCAGATCCCCCGCGGGCACCACATCCACACCTATGGGTGCTGCCACTGAAGTGATTTTCACATCATCGGAAGTAATGACTTCATCGCGATACACAGTGTGATTGATGGCCACCACCGAGATGGCATTACTGGTATTGGCATAGAGCAAGGCCGCGCCCAGCCCACCCAGGCACACAGACAGCGCGCCAGCCGCGATCCAGCGCAGGTTTCGCCTGCTCCGAACCGTGGTGGGGGTGGTGTCGACCATGCTTCTCTTCCTGACCGCGCGCCGCGGCCAGCCGGGGTTAGCGGGCCATCAGTAAGCGGTTTTGAGTGATGCTAGAACAGCCCCGAAGCGAATTGCTAATTCCGCACATCAATCTGTGGACAACCCCAAATTCGAATTCCGCGCCCGAATTGAATCGACAAAACAACGTCCAACAAGGTGATTTACCAGCGAATTTGCCGGCTGTTGCGAGCGGTCCCTCCGCCGTCGATCGCCGCCAGATCTCGCCGCGGGCACCGCTCCCCTGCAGATTCCGCAGCGCCCATCCGGTTGGGCGCTCAATGGGGTGAGCGCTGCGGCGATCACATGCCCCTGCGAGGGCGCAAGTTTTCCGTCAGGACGAGGTCTTCCTCTTGCGCGGCTTCTTCGGTGGTGGGACGGGCAGTGCCTCGGCGGTGCGTTGGACGAGGTCGATGGCCCAGTCGCGGTCTTCGAGCAGGTCCACCTCGATGCACCAGTAGTCCTTCGATCCTGGGTAGGCCTCGCCGAGCAGGTCGTCGGTGAGTCGGTCGTCGGTGACCGAGGTGACTTTGAGTCGCAGCACGTCGTCGGTGACGAAGGCGATCACTTTGGTGTCGAGGTAGAGCGCGTATTCGCCGAACATCTTCTTGGTGGTGATGGGCAGCGGATCGAGCAGATCGCAGATCAGCGTGATGGTGTCGGCGCGGGTTGCCATGTCGGTAGTCAACCATGTGCAGCAGCGCTCATGGGGGCTCAGCAGATAGCCGCGTCGGCTTCGTCTTGTTCCCGACGAAGGGCGAATCAGGCGAACGCTGAGGGTACCTAGATCCGATATGTATGCAAATCGCTACCTGTGGAGTAGCGTTATGCATATTCGAGGAGGCAGTGATGGGTCGAACCCGAGGCGTGCGGACCGAGATCGCAGGCGCTCCGCTGCGCACTGTGCGCCCCGTAATGCTCCAAGACGTCTACGCCAACCCTCGCAAGGAACTCGTGCATATGAGGGACGCCGGGCTGCTGGTCCAGATCGCACCGGGAACCTACACCGCCAAGCCAGATGGCATTCCACCCGGGCATCACTGGCGCCCCGGGCTCGAAGAGGCCGCCATGGCGTACGCGACCGCCCAGTACGCCGACCGAGTGCCGGTCCTGTACGGGCTCGGCGCCGCCCGCTTCCACCACGCCATTCCCCGCGCGCTCGGAGTGACAGTCATCGCTGTACCCGAACAACACCGGCCGGTCACCATGACCGATGGCGGCCGAATCGTGTTCACCACCACCGACGTCAGCAAGCTCGACGCGCGTTACGAGCGCACAGACCTCGGCGGGTTCTTGGTCACCACCCCCGAACAGACTCTGCTGGACCTGCTCGACCGCCCTGGCCTAGGCGGTATGCCGCAGCAGGCCGACGCGGCGGCGCGGGCATTCGTGGCCAGGGCTGACCTCAACCGCATACAAGAGCTCGCCGCAGACCGCACGCGCGCCTTGCAGCTGAAACTCAGAAAGCTCATCCAAGAGACCGAAGGCGAACAGTGAGCACCAGCGACGGAAAGCCGCGCGACCGGCAAGCGAGATGGGCTCGCTATGCGCGGGCGGAGGCAAAGGTCGAGCTTGGTTCCCGGTATGTCCTTTCCGAGGCGGATGCGGTGGCACTGCAAGCACACTTCGGCGTGGCTAGAGATCAGATCGAACACGACTTCGTCATCTCTCACGTCTTGGATGCTCTCGCTCCGCACGCAGAGGAGTTCGTGTTCTACGGCGGTACCGCGCTGAGCAGGACCATCCTCGACGGGCTTAGGCTCAGCGAGGACATCGATCTACTCTCGGTCGGGCCCCGCAAGGGCGTAGCTGCCATCATCGACAACGCCCTCCGGAGCGGCCTGGAGCGCGACTTCGGCGTCATCGAAGCCGACCCCTGGTTGTCGCGGACGCAGAACGACACCACCGCCTGCATCTATCGGATCGGCGGCGTCCAGCTCAAAATGCAGCTGATCGATGGTCGGAACTACACCACCTGGCCCCACCAGCAGTCAGAGGTCTCCCAGCGGTACACCGGACTGCCCAATATCGTTCTGACTACCTACACCGCACAGTCTTTCGTCGGCGCGAAAACTGTGGCTTGGTGCGACACCAGCAGGAATGCTCCGCGTGACCTGTACGACCTATGGGCACTCGCTGAAGCTGGACACATCACCGCCGAGGCAGCCGTCCTCTACCGGCGCCACGGACCGTCCAACAGCTTCCCCAACCAGTCCGTATTCCCGAGCAAGCCGCCGACTGAACAGGAGTGGACAGACGCCCTCGGTCACCAGTGCATTCTCCAAGTCGGCCCGACGCAGGCGTACGACGCTGTCGTTGCAGCGTGGACCAGAGCAGCGAAACAAGCCGAAGGTGCGGCTGCACATGATGTGTGACCTGGTAGGGATTCAACAGCAGCCATCCACCTGCGCGATGAGCGCGTGGAACGAATATTTCCCGGGCCAGTCTCGGTATCGGAGCTTTGGCTACCGGAAGTCGTACCGGAACCCGCAAGAAGGGTGATCCGAGGTGGTTAGGCTGACAGTAGTTGGAGCAGCATCCCCTGATCCGGAGAAACCCATGAGCCGCGAGCGCTTTCCTCGGTCGGTCTACTCCCGTGGATCCGAGCCGGACGGCCGGTTCACGCTGGCCAATGAGCGCACTTTTCTGGCCTGGATCGGGGTAGCGCTGGCGCTGATCTCGGTCGGGGTCGGGCTGGAATCCCTGGCGCTGAACCTGAATCCCGGGTTTCGCCTGGCTGCTTCGGTGGTGCTGATCCTCGGCGGTATCGCCTGCCCGGTTCAAGCCTGGTTCGGCTGGGCCAAGGTCGAAACCGCCCTCCGCGAAGAGCGTCCGTTGCCATTCAGCCCGCTTGTCGTGGTGCTGCCTGCGGTTCTGGTGGTCGCCGGCGTGCTGGCCTTGCTCGGTCTGGTGATCCGGTGAGCGAATCCGCCACCACCCCGGCCGGGCTGCAGCCTGAACGTACCGCTTTGGCGTGGCAGCGCACCGCGCTGGCCCTGCTCGGGCTGGGCTTGGCGTCCCCCCGGCTGACCTGGGGTTCCTGGGGTGCCTGGTCACTGCTGCCGGCACTCGTCGTTGTGGTCGGTTCGGTGGCAATTCTGGCCCGGTCACATCGGCGCTACCGCACGGCCAGCCACCTGTTGAAGGGACGCCCCGCTGGGCTACGCCTGGACGGACGCCTGCCGCTGCTCACTGCGGTGCTGGCGCTCATCGTGGCGGTCATGGCGCTGGTACTGCTCTAGGAACAGGCGGCGGCAATTGCCCAAGTGGGCAGACTGTCCTGACCACCTGGGCAGAGTTCGTCGAGATCAGTGAATCTGCTGTGAAAGTGGATGATCATGGGCCTCACGGACTGCTTCGTGAGAGGCAATCAGGCAGATCTGATCTCAGTCAGCACTGGGCCTTGACGGCGTCACTTGCTCGACAGTCCGACTGGTTTGCCGAAGGGTGAGCTCAGTGGGAAGTCTGCGCGTCGGCAGATGACTCATCGAAGCGAGTGAGCGCAGGCGCAGGCCCTGGATTTTCTGGCTGGGAAGACGGGGCCTGCGCTGCCGGCGTCCTCGCCACCCGAGCAACTCCCAGGCCGTACTGCGTAGCGCCTCAGACTTCGTCCGCGTCGCTGAGTAATCCCAACTGGTGCGCGCGCGCCACCACGGCCGTCCGCGAGGTCACGCCCAACTTCTCCATGAGCTCGTGGATGCCTTGTTTGGCTGTCGAGGCAGAAAAGAACAGCGCCTGCCCGATCTCCTTGTTCGTCATTCCCTGCGCAAGCAGCTTCAACAGCTGCTGCTCGCGGGGAGTGAGTCGGGGTGCCTCAGGCTGGGGACGCGTCCCGCTCCAGCGGCGCGCAATGTCCGGCGGAAACACAGCCAAACCCCGGTGCGCGGCACGAACGGCCTCGAACAAGCCCTCCGCCTTGGTGGTCTTCAGGAGGAACCCGACGGCGCCGGCCTCCAACATGGACGCGACCGCAGCGTCATCGCCAAACGACGTCAGCGCGATCACTCGAACCGACGGTGCTGCCTCGCACACCAGCCGGGTGGCCGTGATGCCATCCATAGCGGGCATCTGAATGTCCATCAGCACCACGTCGGGCCGGCGCTGCTGCACCTGCGCCACCAGTTGCGCACCGTCGCTGCACGCGGCGATGAGCTCGATGTCATCAGTAGTGGCGAAGTAATCGCTGAGATGGTCACGGACGAACAGATCATCATCAGCGATGGCGATGGTGATCACCGAGGAATCTGCAGGCGCCATCTCAGGCAACCTGCCCGGGAGCTTGAACGGGAGTGCCGATGGGCAATCGAACCCGCGTGATCCACTGCGGTGGTGAGCCTTCTTGATACAGCTCGCCGCCCTGCTCGCCCAGACGCTGACGCACGCTTTCCAGACCCAGGGAGATCTCCTGATGCGGGGATTCGCCGGTGCGAATCTGGTTCACGAACACCAACTCGGCCAACTCGTCGCCGATTTCGACAAGCAGCGCGCAGGCGGTGTCCGGCTGGCCGTGTTTGATGATGTTCGCCACCGCCTCGCCGGTCACCGAACCCAGCAACTCTGACTGACCGGACGTCAGCGCACTCAGCGAGCCGGTCACACTCAGCGTCACACCAAAGCCGTGACGCTCCAGATCCTGCCGGGCCTCATTGAGAGTGCGGTCGAGCGGATCGTTGGTGGTGACGGTCAGCGTCTCGGTATCTTCTTCCAGCAAGGCCATCAGCCAGCGAAGCTCGTCGGCACTACGCGCAGCGGCCTCCGAGATCGTCGCCAAATCGGTCTCGGTAGCGACGCCGCGAAGCCGCGATCGCTCCGCGGCCATGGTGACCCGAGTCAGCGAGCGGGCAACCGTGTCGTGAATGCCGCGAGCCAATGCTTGACGCTGCCGCAGAAGTTCGGCGCGCTGCGCGGCGTGGGACGCCTCGATCATGGCGGCAAAGGCGCTACCGATGAACCAGAACGCGGCAATGAGGACCGCCCAGGCAATGACGCCGGGGATCGGAGATACATCAGCTGGGGTGTCACGCCAGATGTTGGCAGCGAGTACCAGGAAGTACGCGACGCTCATGACGGCCCGGGTGCGGCTCCGGCCGCTCATTCCGGTGCCGATGATGGGGATGATGAGCGCGTATTCGCCCAGGGTTGCCCACGACTCGGGGATGAACACATAGCTGGCGACGATCGCGCCGAGAACGGTTCCCGCGATCCGCGGCCAGCGTGGCGTAAGCGCGGCAGCGGCGCAGGCGAGGACATCAATTGCAGCGCCTTGCCAGGGTTTCCCGAGAGCAAGATTCAAGGTGACGGTCAACCCGGCGAGTAACGCTGCCAGAATCGGCTCTACCTGGCCTCGCTCAACAAGTCGCGTGACCAGGTGATTCATCTGCGTGGGACGCCGCCCGTGGGCCATTGCCACCCCTTTGGTTCTGTCGAGGGTGCGCCTCGATGGTGACTGTCACGATAGTCCACCTGGGCAGTGGTTAAGCCTCGCGGTTGACCAAGTGGTCAGTGTCCGGTGGCCAGATGGTCAGAAATGCCGGCAACGCCGTGAGCTCTGGCAGTCGTCGGGGTGACAGTGTATTTGTGAACCGATTCAGCAAGCGTCTCGCAGTGATCTGCGCAGCGATTGCTGTGCTGGCCTTGGCACTCCCAGCGCAATCGACGGTTACGGTGGCCGACTCGAGCACCTCCCCGGACTTCTGTGACTACTTCCCCTTCTGGCCGGGCTGTCCCTGATCCCAAGGGCGCGACCTGGTCAGCAGCGGTGATCGTCAGCGTGTGGTGAGGCCCCGGTGGTGGGTCGGTGAGCCAGGCGATGTCGCCATCAAGGCGAGCGATGAGTCCGTCCAGGCCGGATCCGATGAAAACCCGTCCGCTCCAGGAATGCGTGTGATCGATGATCAGCCCTTTCGGGCAGTCGTCCTCAAGCCAGCGCCAGGCTGTTGAGCCAACCAGAGGCGCCGTTAGGTGTGCGCGATGGCGATTTGTTGAAGCGTCAAAGGTGATGACATACTGGAAGGCTGCCTAGTCACAGAACGATTGAGAAAGAACGATAGTCATGCCCACCTCCGGTCAAACGCGTGCCCTTTTGGCCAACCGCCCCTTTGTGGTGCTGCTGATCGCACGCACCCTGTCGATGCTCGGCATGGCGTTCTCACCGGTGGCCTTGGCCTTCGGCATTCTCGCTCTGCCTGGGGCAGACGCCGGCACTTTGTCGATCGTGCTGGCGGCCAATATGGCACCGCTGGTGATCTTCACCCTGGTAGGTGGCGTCATCGCAGATCGTTACCCGCGCAAGTTGGTGCTGATGATTGGTGAAGTGCTGGCCGCATCGGGATGGCTTGCCATCGGTGTGATGATGCTGGTCGGGCACACACCGTTGTGGCTGCTCTGCGTTGCTGCGGCGACAGCCGGTCTTGCTTCGGGAATCATCTACCCAGCCCTGAACGGCATCATTCCTGACCTCGTGCCGGTATTCCTTCGACAGAAAGCGAACGCGTGGCTCGCCATGGGTGCCTCCGCATCCCGACTGTTGGGAGTGGTGAGCGGTGGCGCGGTCGTGGTCCTTCTCGGTGCCGGCTGGGCGCTGGTCGTCGCCGGCGGCTTCTTCGCATTGGCAGCAGGACTGCTGATGCTGCTTCCCAACCAGCGCGGCGCGATCGCCGGCGAGGGCCAGCATCCGGTTCGGCAACTCATTGAAGGGTGGAGTGAGTTCTCATCACGCCAGTGGCTGTGGGTGGTCGTACTGCAGTGGGCCTTCATGATCATGGTGCTGCAGGCCGCTGAAGGCGTGCTGGGGCCGGTCGTGGCCAATGAAGAACTCGGCGGTGCCGGGGCGTGGACCATCATTCTGGCGGGTCAGGCGGTAGGGGCCATCGTCGGAGTCGTGATGTCGATGTTCTGGCAGCCTCGGCGCCCGATCCTCACCGCCACTTTGTTCTCGCTGACCTCCGGACTGCCGGCGATCCTGCTGGGTCTGAGTGCTCCGATGTGGGCGTTGGTCGGTTCCATGTTCATGCTGGGTGTGGCGTTCGATCTCTTCGGCGTGCTGTGGATGACCACCATGCAGGATGAGGTGCCTCCAGAGTCGCTGTCGCGGGTGGCTTCCTACGATGCACTCGGTTCGCTCATGCTGGGTCCGGTGGGCCTGATGCTCGCCGGCCCTGCGATCCTGGCTTTTGGGGTTCACGCCTCGCTCATCGGAACCGGGCTATTCGCCACCGCGGTCACCGCAATGGCACTGCTCTCCCCGGAGGTGCGTCAGCTTCGCTCCCGCCGGCGCGAGCCGCTCGGCATGGATGAGGCCGTCACCGACGTCGCTTCTGCATCCCCCGTGATGTAACAAGGATGCGCGGGTTGCCCGCCCCAATGCCCCGACCTGCTTCGGCTGGCTGAGGAGGACGCATCAGCGTCCGTCTCGAAACCTCACGCCCCTACCCCTCGGTTGGTTGAGGAGGACGCTTCAGCGTCCGTCTCGAAACCTGGCGAGCTGGTTTGTGGACTGTGTCGGGGGTTTCGAGACGCTCTCTTCGTTCGCTCCTCAACCAGCCGGAGCGGGGAGGTGTTCTTGTCGAAGTCGGTTCGTGTTTCCCCCGGTTGGTTGAGGAGGATGCGTAGCGTCCGTCTCGAAACCTGGCGAGCTGGTTTGTGGACTGGCTCGGGGGTTTCGAGACGCTCACTTCGTTCGCTCCTCAACCAGCCGGACGGAGGGAGTGGGTGTTAACCGGCCGGGGTGGGGTTGGTGGGCGTCTGTTCTTTCCCTCGGGTGGTTGAGGAGGATGCGTAGCGTCCGTCCCGAAACCTGGCGAGCTGGTTTGTGGACTGTGTCGGGGGTTTCGAGACGCTCACTTCGTTCGCTCCTCAACCAGCCGGACGGAGGGCGCCACGTGCAGTGAGCCGGGCCGCGGCCCGCAGACAACCAGCCGCACGGAGGGGGTGGGTGCTCCTCAACCAGCCGGGCGGTGGCTAGCGGACGTTGAGGTAGGTGAGCACAGCGCGGACGCGGCGATTCTCCTCGTCGGGGCCGAGGTCGAGCTTGGCGAAGACGTTTGCCACGTGCTTGGCGACCGCAGCCGAGGAGACCACGAGCGCTTCGGCGATCTGGGAGTTCGACGAGCCATCGGCCATCAGCTCCAGCACCTCGAGCTCTCGAGGAGTCAGACGCTCCAGCTTGGAATCGCCGCGTCGAGAACGCAGCAGCGAGCGCACCACCTCGGGGTCGATCACCATGCCACCAGCGGCGACCAGATCGACCGACTTCAAAAAATCGGCCACCCGTCCCACCCGCTCTTTCAACAGATAACCGGTACCGGGCGCGTTCGGTTCGGACGCCGCATCCAACAGCACCTGGGCATAGGCCGGGGCAACATACTGGCTGAGCACCAGAATCGGCAGCTTCGGGTAGCGGGCGCGAATCTGCACCGCAGCGCGCAGACCGTCGTCGGTCATGGTGGGCGGCATCCGCACATCGGTGATCACCAGGTCGGGTAGCGCGCCGGCGGCGCCCAACTCCATGACGGCATCCACCAGGGAGGGGCCGTCTTCCAGCTCGGCGGACACCTCATGACCAGCTCGTTCGAGCAGACCGACCAGTCCTGCCCGCAACAGAGCGGCGTCATCGGCCAGCACCAACCTCATAGTGGTTGATCGTAGGGGAACGCCACGCTCACCACCGTCGGACCGCCGATCGGGCTCGACAGTTCGAAAGTGCCACCCGCAGTATGGGTGCGTTCAGCGAGCCCACTGACGCCATGGCCAGCCACCAACTGGGCACCGCCGGCGCCGTTATCAATGATCTGCACCAGCAGGCGCTGCTGACCGTACTCGAGTCGAACCGTTGCCTTCGTCGCGCGGGAATGGCGGCTCACATTGGTCAGCCCTTCAGTGGCCACGTAGTAGGCAGCGCTCTCCAACTGCGGAGGCAATGGCACTGCGGTGCCCACCAACAGGAAGGTGGTGGGAACCGGTTGGCGCGCCGCCAGTTCCTCGACCGCAGCTAACAGCCCACGGTCGGACAACACCTGCGGGTGAATCCCGTGAATCGTGTCCCGCAGCGCCGCCAGCGCATCTTCCACCGACGACTGTGCCTGCACCACCGCCTCGCGCGCCCCCTGCGGGTCTGCCTTGTCCAGCCAGTACACCGCCTCCCCCAGTCGCATCGTGGAAACCACCAGATGCTGCTGCGCCCCGTCGTGCAGATCGCGCTCGATGCGGCGTCGCTCGGCCTCGAACAGATCGACCAACTCACTGCGCGAACTGGTCAACTGCGCCACCTGACGATCCAACGTCGGATCCGGACGCAGCACTGCGCTGATCGTGTACGCCTGCACCGCCGCGAGAGCCCAGGCCACATAGAGACCGATGGTGAGCCACAGGTAGGTCCACAGCAGACTGAAGCCCAGCTCGATGCTCAACCCACCGGAGGTGAACGCGGCACGGATTCCCGTCGCTCCGGCGATGATCGCCACACTCAGCCCGATGCCCGGCACTGTGTCGAGAACCGCGAAAGCGACGGCGGAAGCCCAAGCCCCCAGCGAGCGGTGGTTCCGGCCCCGCAGCATGCCCTGCCAACTCGGTGGGGTTCTATCCAGATCGACCAACTCCTCGAGGCCGAGCATCATCACCCGGCGTCGCTCGATCTGCTGGGTGGCTTCACTCACCCACGGAAAGGCCACGAATCCCAAGACGCCGACCAGCAGGCCGAACCAGCCGAAGACCACCGACGTGGCGCAGTACAACACCGACCGCCACGCCAATGGGCTGGCGATCACCGTCAGCGGATTCCGCGGAATCGTCAACGTGGCTTTCAGATCGGCGTACGGATCGTCCACAGAGCTCATCACCTGATCAATACTGGTCGCTGATCCCATGGAATTCAGTAGCGCCAACTCCACCTTTGCCGTGTCATCAGCGCTAGTGTGAGGCCGCAGTTGTGCAACATGAGGAGAAGTGGATGCCCGGTCCGACGACGGTCCCGCTGCCGTCCCCGGAACTGGCGCAATGGGTGCGCAGCGTCGCGGCCGACCAGGATCCCCGAGTCACCGACTCCACCCCGGTGGTTCCGTTGTTGACCTACGGGCTGCCCACCCGTCCGATTGCCCCCATCCACTCCCAGGTCTACATCTGTGCCGGCGTGATCGTGAAGATCCACGGTGCCCGCACCGTCCGCGACCATCTGACGCGCCGCGTTCACTGCCTGGCCGGCCCGGACATCGACCGGTTGTGGATCCAGCCGTTGATCTTCGGACCGTTCGAGGCGCCCGACCATCGCCTGGCCACGATTTGGCCACGCGTGAGCGTGCTGGGCACCATCGATACACCGCCCTGGCCCGAAGTCGGGGTGCTGCTGGCCAAACTGCATCGGCTCCCGATCCGGGACAACCCGCCACGCCTGGGCGGGCACACCCGCCTGGAGCGCGCCGTGAAATACCTCCACGACGAGCAGCCTGATTTGGCGTGGCTGGCGGCCATCGGTCGAACCCTGATCGAGCAGCTGGCCGAGCCCAGCCGAGTGACCTTCGCCCACGGCGACTTCCATCTGGGACAACTGGGCCACACGCCGCTGCGCCGTAGCTGGAAGCTGATGGATATCGACAACTTCGGCATCGGAAATCCGGCCTGGGACTTGGGGACGCCGGCAACCTTCTGGGCGTCCGGCTTGTTGGCCGACGAGGCCTGGAACGTCCTCCTGGACTCCTACCGCGACGCCGGTGGGCCAGCGATTCCGGCCAGCGGTGACCCGTGGCCGGCGCTCAACCTGCCGACCCAGGCCTCAGCCCTGATCGCCGTCACCCAGCATCTGATCAACAACGCCGATCCCGAGGCCACCGCCGCCCTGGTCGAGGTGTGCCGTCGGCTGGCCCGAGACTGAGCCTTACGGCAGGTCGCACCCGGTGCTATCGGGCGTGGATGTCTACCATCAGGTGAGTCAGGATCGTTCGCTGGGTGAGAGGATCACGACATGGCCGCCGGGCAGGACGCGTCCGGGTCAGGAAGTGCGCTACGCAAGGCGGCAGCCCGAGTAGTGAATGCACTGAACCGGGACCAAAAGATCGACCTGCTCTCCGGCAGCGGCTCCTGGCACACCACCGCGATCCCCGAGCACGACATCCCTGCAGTGTTGATGATCGACGGACCCCACGGCCTGCGCAAACAACGCGACCTGACCGATGAGGTGGGCCTGGGTGATTCCGAGCCGGCCACCTGCTTCCCGCCAGCAGTCACCTTGGGTTCCACCTGGGATGTGGACCTGGTCGAGCAAGTGGGAGCGGCGCTCGGACGCGAAGCGCGTGCCGCCCGGGTTGGCGTCCTGTTGGGACCGGGGCTGAACCTCAAGCGCCACCCCGCCGCTGGGCGCAACTTCGAGTACTTCTCCGAAGATCCACTGCTCAGCGGCGCCCTGGCGGCGGCCATGGTTCGCGGCATTCAGTCCGAGGGTGTGGGAGCTTGCGTCAAACACTTCGCGGCCAACAACCAGGAGACCGGTCGAATGCGTTCGGATTCGATCATCGACGAGCGCACCCTGCGAGAGCTGTACCTGGCCGGATTCGAGATCGCGATCCGCGATGGCCGTCCCTGGGCGGTGATGTCCTCCTACAACCTGATCAACGGTGAGCACACCGGCGAATCACGCCGACTGCTCACCGACATCCTGCGCACCGAGTGGGGCTTCGACGGACTGGTCATGAGTGACTGGTTCGCGGTGGCCGACCGTCCGGCCGGAATCGCAGCCGGCATGGATCTGGAGATGCCTGCCAGCGACCATGCCTGGGACGCCCGAGTGCGCGCCGCCGTCGCCGACGGCACCCTCGCCGAGGCCGATCTCGACCAGGCCTGCATTCGCGTGGTGGAACTGGCCCTGCGCACGGTCAGCGGTCGCCGCGTCCACAACGGCGCGGTGGACTTCGACGCCCATCACGGGCTGGCCCGGCGCGCGGCCGCCGCCGGCACGGTGCTGCTCACCAACGATGGGGTGCTGCCGCTGGCAGGGTCGGAGAAGATCGCGTTGATCGGCGCCTTCGCTGACACGCCGCGCATTCAGGGCGCCGGAAGCTCCCTGGTCAACCCTACGCGCGTCGACACTCTGCTCGATGAACTGCGCCAGCGGCTGGGAGATCAGCTCTCCTATGCGCCCGGTTATGACCCGCGAACCGGCGAGACTACTGCTGAGCTGCTGGCAGAGGTCCGTGCCGTCGCAGCCGAGGCCGACGTCGCCGTCCTGGTCGTCGGGTTGACCGACGGTGAAGAATCCGAGGCCTTCGACCGCACCGATCTGCGACTGCCGGAGGCTGCCGACACCCTGGTGCAGATCGTGACCGCGGTCAATCGACGCACCGTGGTGGTCCTGGTGAACGGTGCACCGCTGGGGCTGCCCTGGGCCGATCAACCTGCCGCCCTCCTGGAGGCCTACCTGGGTGGGCAGGCCGGCGGCGCGGCGCTGGCCGACATCCTGCTGGGTGACGCCGATCCGGCGGGCCGGCTGGCTGAGAGCTTCCCGATCTGTGCAGCCGAGCTGCCTGCGTCGGCGACTTTCGCCACCACGCCCACCCAGGTGCGCTATCTGGAGACCTGCCATGTGGGTTATCGCTTCCACGACAGCTTCGCCGTCGCGCCGCGCTTCTGCTTCGGACACGGGCTGAGCTACACCAGCTTCGAATACGGTCCGGTGAAGGTCAGCGGACGCGGCACCGATCGCACGATCACCGTGCCGATCACCAACACCGGTGCCAGGGCCGGCACTGAGGTGGTGCAGCTTTACACACACCCGGTTCACTCGGTGGTGCATCGTCCCGATCAGGAGCTGAAAGCCTTCGCCAGCGTCCACCTGCAGGCCGGTGAGAGTCGGCGGGTGAGCCTTGAGCTGAACTCCCGCAGCTTCGCCGTCTACGACGTCGCCGATTCCGCCTGGCGTGTCGAAGGCGGGAGTTACGAGATTCGCATCGGGGCGTCTTCCCGAGACATTCGTGGCAGCGTGAAGCTGACTATCAAGTCCGACGACGTTGTGCACGAAGTGGCGGGCCCGGCCTCCGCAATCGCCTCCGAGGCGGAGTTCGCCCGGCTACTGGGTGGCCCCGTGCCGACGCCGCGTCCGCTGTGGCCACTGCACGAGGACTCCACCATCGCCGACCTCACCGGGACCTGGTTGGGACGCCGCCTGCGCGCGGTGTTGTTGACCGTAGCCAATCGCACTCTGGGCCTGACCGAGGACCATCCCGACGCCGCCTTGATCTATGGAGCTTTCGACGAAATGCCCCTGCGCACCCTGGTGGCCCGATCCGGCGGCAGGCTCGGCTTCCGGGGGCTGGCCGCGCTGCTGGCAGTGCTCAATAGTCTGGGCGAGCCCCGCCAGCAGCGCTGAGGTTCAGACCTCCGCAAGCGCCTCGGTCGGTGCGGCTTTCGCGGCCCGGCGTCCGGGCAGAATCGAGGCCAGCGCTGCCGCGCCCACCGCAACCGCGATCATGATGACGGTCTGGGTTCCGTTGACGGCGAAGGTCACCGAGTCCAAGCCCATCGAGTTGGCCGTGGCGGTCACGGCCAACCAGCCGAAGAAGCCTCCGGCCACTAGGCCTACAAGGAGCCCCACCGCTGTCACCTGGAGCGCCTCGATGGTCAGCATCGAGCGCAACGAACCCGCCTGCAGCCCCAAGGCTCGCAGCAGTGCCGACTCCCGCGAGCGTTCGATGACCGACAGACTCAAGGTGTTCCCCACCCCGACCAGGGCAATCAACACCGCGACACCCAACAGGCCGGTGGTGATCGCCAGCAGGACGGTAAAGACCTGCTCCATCATCGCCGCCTGCGGGACGGACCCCGAGATCAGCTCCTGGGAACCGGCGATATCTGCCGCGGCAACCATCACCGAAACCGCCTGGGTGCGATCAGGCACCGACAGCCACACCACGGCATCAGGAGTCACCGAGCCAAGCTTGGCCAAGGTGGCTGCTGAGACCAGAGCCTGGTCGTAATCGACCAGCCGAGAGGTGTGTACCGTCACGGTGACCTTTCGGCCGTGAGCGGTGAGGGTGACGCGCTTCGGGAGCTCTTGCGCCGCGTACTTGTTGATCAGCACCTCGTCGTCGGTGACAGTCTGGGTGATTCCGGTCGCACCGGGAATGCCGTCCCGATAGCCCAACACCAGCAGGGTCTGCTCCTTGTTGACCGTCGCTGTGGTGGCCGGCAAAGCGACCGCATCGTCCACGCCAGGAATGTTCCTGAGTTTCGCGATGGCCTCGGAAGTCACCGACTGAGGTGGCGACCCCTGCGGGGCACCGGACACCTGGAGATCGACCGGGTATTGCACCGCCAACTCCTGATTCACCGTTGCCTGCAGACTCGCCGTGGCAACCTGCAGGGTGATCATCAAACCCAGCGCGAGCATCAAGGCGGTGGCAGTAGCCGTGGCCCGCTTCGGATTGCGCTCGGCGTTGTCGGCAGCCAGGCGGGGCACGGTGCCCAGTTGGCGCACGCCGGCACCAACCACGCGCAGCAGGCTGGGCACGAACAGCGGTCCGCCCAGCAGCACACCCAGCGAAATCAGCGCACCGGCACCGATGGCGACTCCCAAGGCGTAGGAGTCCTTCCACACCACGGCCACAACCGCTAGTGCGGTACCGCCAAGGAGCAGCAGCACGCAGATGACTGTGCGCACAATCGGAATGCGGCGCTGATCGGTTTCGGCAGCCGAAGGACGCAGCGCCTCCAGCGGCATGACCCGGGTTCCGCGAACGATCGGGACGAAGGCGGCTACCACGGTGGCCAACAGTCCTAGTCCGAAGGCTGCTGCCAGTTGCGGCCAGGGCAAAGCCAAGCCCCAGAACAGGGCTGTGCTCCACGCCGTGATGCCGGCAGCAATTCCGATCCCCATGGCCAGACCCAGCAGGGATCCCACCACGCCCAAGATCAACGCCTCGGCGAAGAAGCGCCGCCGTACCTGCTGGCCGGAGGCTCCCACTGCCCGCAGCAGACCGACCTGGCGGCGACGCTGCGCCACCGTGATCGCAAAGGTGTTGGCGATGGTGATCATGCCCACGACCATTGCGATGGCCGCGAAGCCCCACAAGATGTTGGCGAACACGTCGAAGTCGGCCACGATCGAGGCGACCTCCTTGGCGATGTAGACCGAGCCCTCTTCGACGGTCGCCTTCGGTGCCACGGACTTCAGCCGGAAGGACAGCCGCTGCACCAACTGCTCGGGGGTGGTTCCCGGCGCGGCCTTCACCGTCCAGGTCTGCGCGACGCCGGCAAGATCGCCCTGGGGGGCGAAGAAGCTGTCAGCGGCGTAGCCGGTCTTGGCGAACAAACCACTCGGCTCGTTCGTCAGTCCGACCACGATCAGCGAGGAATCGCCGCCCGCCGCTCGCAACCGGTCGCCGACCCCTACCGACAGGCTCTTGGCCGCTCCGGCACTAAGGGCTACCTCGTCGGCCTTCGTTGGCCAGCGCCCCTGGGTCAGGGATGCCCAGCGCAATCCCTCGGGCGGCACATTCACCAGATTGAGCACCTGCGAGACGGCTTGGTCGGTCGCGATGACACTGCTGGTGACCATCGGCGCGCTGAGCGCCACCCCGGCAGTGTCGGCAATGGTGGAACCAATCGCCCTATCCGGCGACGCATCCCGCGGCAGCGAGATCACGACATCGGCTTCGGCCACGGCGACACTCATCGACTTGCCTTGTGCTTGGCCCTCGGTGGCGGTCAACACCGAGGAGCCGGCAAGGAAGGCGACGCTGATGGCGATAGCCACGATGGTGGCCAGGAATCGACCCGGATGGTGTCGAACCTCGGAGAGTGCTTGACGAAACATCAGGCGCCCAACTTTGCGGTGGCGGCCTGAATGTCAGCGGCGCTGGGTCCGGCCAGATCGGCGACGATGCGTCCATCGGACAGCAAGACGGTGCGTCCGGCGAATGCGGCGGCGTTGGCGTCGTGGGTGACCATGACGATGGTCTGATCCAGTTCGAGGCTGGTGCGCTGCAGGTAGTTCAGTAGTTCATGGCCCGCGCGGGAATCCAGCGCCCCGGTCGGTTCGTCGGCGAAGACGACCGCAGGCGAGGTGATCAGTGCCCGGGCGATGGCCACCCGCTGCTGCTGTCCGCCCGAAAGCTGTGAGGGGAGGTGGGAGAGTCGATCCCGCAGCCGCAGCGAGTCGACCAAGGTGTTGAACAGTGCCTTGTCGGGCTTCTGCCCGGCCAAGTCCAGCGGAAGCAGGATGTTCTGCTCGGCGGTCAGGGTGGGCAGCAGGTTGAAGGACTGGAATACGAAGCCCACGGCGTCGCGGCGTACCCGGGTGAGCTGTTTGTCGTTCAGCGTGGACAGGCTGTGGCCACCGAGGAAGATCTGACCGGAGGTGGGTCGGTCCAGTCCGGCCAGGCAATGCATGAGGGTGGACTTTCCGGAGCCGGACGGGCCCATGATGGCGGTGAAGGAACCCCGAGTGAACTCCACATCGACGCCATCCAGGGCGTGTACGGCGGTATCGCCGGATCCGTAGGTTTTGGTCAAGGAGACTGCCGAGGCGATTGCCGTCGCCGGCTGTGTTGCGGACATTGTCATGGTCATAGCTCCAAGGTAGAAAAACGCCGCACTGACTGAAATGGCCCATGGGCGAGGCTTTGGGGTAGTGCTGGCACCACCCGCGACTCACCGTAGACATCACTTCGGGCATGGCGCGTCATTCGCTGCGGCCGGACGCATCGTCCGTGCGGATGACAACGGGCTGCGCAGGCCCCTCTATTGGGCTGAATTTCCCGGTCGGGTCTTCCCGCCGTCATCTCATTAACCGGTGAAAGACACTTCGAGGCCCTGGACTGCTCCTTGGCTGTGATGGTGATTGCGGCCGGGCACGTTTCATCAGTTGCGCGAAAGGTCGTTGTTCCGATGCTCCAGGAACCCGCAGTCCGTCCGGTCAATCTGGTCGGCCATCTCCGACGATTCGCCCTCGTGGCCTTGGTCAGCTTGGCGTTGATCGTGCCGCTGCAGGCGCTCCCGGCGCAGGCAGCTCTCACGGGGGTGACCGGTTCCGGCACCAGCTCCGACCCCTACCAGGTTCAGACTGCTGATGGGCTGTACGCGATCATTGGGGAGATCAACGCCGATCCCGGCGGCTATGGTGCCGCGACCATCGAAGTGACCGCAGATCTGGATCTGGCCGGGCGCGATCCGCTGCCGATGATCGATACCTTCACCGGCTCCATCGACGGCATGGGGCATACCATCAGCAACCTCAGCTACGCCGCAGGGGCCGGCGGTCATCGGGGAATGATCCGGCAACTCACCGGCGGGCGAGTCAGCAATCTGCGCCTGTCGAACCTGGCTGTGGACAACGGCACCAGCACCGGGTTCGTGGCCGGCATCGCCGTCTACGCCACGAATGCCACCCTCAGCGGCAACTCGGTGGTCAAGGCGAACCTCAAAGCGGCCTCGGCGGAGAAAGTCGGTGGCCTCGTCGCAGAATCCGACGGGTGCACCATCACGGACAACTATGTGGACGCCACCATCATCGCCAATGAGATGCCTGCCGGTATCGCCTCCTACACCAAGAACGCCTCGACGCTGAGCCGCAACCTGGTTCGCGCGGACCTGACGATGCTCACCGGCGGTGGCGTCAACGGCACCAAGGGCAACGATGCCGGAATGGTCCTCGGCTACGCCGGCAATCCGAACACCGGAGTGTTCAGCAGCAACGTCGCCCTCGGCGGCACCATCGCCTATGACGGAAGGATCGATGGTTTCGTCGGGCGCATCCTGGGCTACACCGGCTACTCCGGCTGGACCGCCACGGACAACCTCGCCAACTCCGACATCACCATCTCCGGCAGTCCCGTGACCGGGCCCGGTGTGCTCAATCAGCACGGCACCGACACGGCCGCTGCGACGCTCGCCCAGCAGGCCACCTACGAGGCGTTGGGTTGGGACTTCGGTACCAACTGGGCCTTCGACACGGACCTCGGTCACCCGGTTCCGAAGTACACCTACTCGCTGCGTGGCAGCGGCACCGCCGATTCTCCCTACGAGCTCACCAGCGAATTCGACCTAGAGTTCCTGGCCCAACGACTCAATGCCGGTGATGGTGCCTACACTGCGGCGACTAACATCGAGCTGACCTCAGACCTGGACTTCACCGGACGCGATCCGTTTGAAGGCATCAACACCTTCACCGGCACCCTCGACGGCATGGGGCACACCATTGCCAACCTCACCTACGGGCCCAGCGCTGCGTCGGCTCGGCTGGGCTTCATTCGCGCCCTGAACAAAGGCACCGTTCGCAATCTCACGCTGGACGCCGTCACCGCAGTCAGCACCAGCACCACGGAGTCGGACTTCGTGGCCGGCCTTGCGGTCGTCGCCACCGACGCCACCGTCGACAAGGTCAGCCTGATCGGAATGCGCCTCGACGGTGCCGGGGTGGAGAAGGTCTCCGGAATCGCGGCCGAGCTGCGCGGAGCCAGCTCGGTGACCAACTGCTGGGTCGACGGCAGCGCCAAGGCCAAGAAGATGCCAGGCGGCATCGCCGGCTACGCCCACAACACCTCAGTGATCAAGCACAATCTGACCTCCATGGATCTCACCGTGGTGAACAGCGGCAACACCGGAACCCGCGGAGTCGACGCCGGCGCCATCGTGTCGTACCCCGGCAGCGGCAACGCCGTCACCATCGAAGGCAATGTCTCCCTCGACGGATCCATCACCTACACCGGTACCGTTACCGGCTTCGTCGGACGCATCCTGGGCTACTACCAGGCCACGGGCGCCTATGCCGTCAGCGTGTTGGACAAGAACCTGGCCAACTCCGCGATCACCGTCAGCGGAAGTACCGTCAGCGGCACCGCCACCAGCCAGAACGGTGCCGACACCTCGGCAGCAGAGCTGGCCAAGCAGAGCACCTACGAAGGCATCGGCTGGAGCTTCGAAACCGACTGGACTTTCGACAAGACCCTCGGCCATCCGCTCCCCAAGTACGTGCGCATCGGCGATCGCCCCAACCGGATCACAGCCACCTTCACCGCCGACCCGAGCACCGAACGTTCCTTCACCTGGTACTCCGATCTCACCAGTGACACCGCGACGGTCCAGGTGTCGACCGCGAAGAGCCTGGAGGGTGCTACCACCGCCACCGCCACCCGCGGCTCCGGGCTGGACGGGGAGAACTTCTACAAGGCGACCATCACCGGTCTCACCCCCGGTGAGCGCTACTACTACCGGGTCGGCGACTCGGCCATGGGAGTGTGGGGCTCCATCGGAACCTTCCTCACCAGCGACGGCCATTCCGACTTCAGCTTCGTCGACATCGCCGACACCCAGGCGCAGAACCTCACCGAGGCCGGGTTGTCGGCAGCCACCATCGCCAAGTCGTTGTCGGCGGTGCCCGCCGCGCAGTTCCTCATGCAGAACGGCGACCTGGTCGAACACGGCGGCTCGGAGTCTGATTGGACGAACCTGCTGACCTCCGCCCAGGACAGCCTGCTGTCGACCACCATCGCACCGGCGGCGGGCAATCACGATGCGCCGACCAACGGGTTCATCGATCACTTCGCGGTGCCTGCCCCTAACGGTCAGAGCACCACTGCCGGGGCCTACTACTCCTTCACCTACAACAAGGCTCACTTCGTGGTGTTGAACACCAACGAGAGCGCCAGCCAGAATCTGTCCGCCGACCAGCTCAGCTGGCTGCGTGAGGATGTCACCAAGGCCCGCAAGGACGGCGCCCAGTGGGTGATCGTCAACATTCACAAGGGTCCGTTCACCACGGGCAACCACGCGGACGACGCCGACATCATCGCGATGCGCCAGGAGCTGCTACCGGTGATGGCCGAGGTCGGAATCGATTTGGTCTTGGAAGGGCACGACCATGTGATCAGCCGCTCCAAGCCGCTGACCTACGATGCGTCCGGAGTTGCCTCGGCGAAGACGGTCAAAACCCAGAACTTCACCGAAATGGTGAACGGCAAGCGCGTCGAATACGCGGTCAAGCCCAATGGCACCATCTTCTTCCTGCCCAACACTGGGGGCGCCAAGCACTACTCCCAGAAATCCAGCAGTAGCGCCCTCGACCTGGAGTCCTATCTGGCGCTGTTCGACCGCACAGGTGAGCAGGCCACGGAGAACTTCGCTGCGGTCCGCGTCAGCGAGAATCGGCTGACCGTCGACGTCTACGACATTCGCAACCAGGGTCAACCGCGGCTTTTCGAGAGCTTCGGCATCGACCGACAGGTCTCGGACGTGGACGACCAGATCGCGGCACTCCCGGCGGTGGACGAGCTCACCGCCGCCGATGCAGCAGCGGTCGCGAAGGCGCGCACCTCGGTGGACCAGCTCACTGCTGCACAGCGTGGCGCGCTTCACAATGAGGATGCGCTGCGGGCCAGGGAAGCCAAGCTGCGCAAACTCAGCGGTGCGGTCGTCACCGACGGCTCCCAGTTGGCCTGGGCGGCAACCGATGCGTCCACTCGGACTTCGGTGACCATCCGCAACGACACGCGGACGGTGATCGCCGATCAGCCGGTGCGGGTGACGCTGACCGACACACCGCAGGTCGCCGCCCATCAGTTGGCGTTCTTCGCTGAAGACGGTACGGCGCTGCCCTACGAGGCCGAATCCTGGAATCCCGGCGGCAGCTCGGTGGTATGGGTGCGGGTGCCGTCACTGGCGGCAAAGGCCGGCACCACGGTGTGGGCCTACTTCGGCACCGATCAGGGCAAGAATGCCGCCGCGCAGGTGTGGGCCGACGACTACAGCCTGGTCGAGCACTTTGCGAAGAACTCCGCCAACGGCACCAGCTTCACCGACTCCACCGGAAAGGCCACCGCTTCGGTGGTCGGTGCCGATTGGAATACCGGTACGGACGACAGTGGTGACGGCACCGCCGCCCTGGGTGGGGCGCGGCTGCAATACAGCGGCGACATCGGCGGCGGCTATGACCGCATCGCGATCAGCTCCGTGGTCTCGCTCACCGCTGCTCAACTCGGCGCCATGACCGGAAATGCCCCGATCGTGGCCAAGGAATCTCAGACCAGCGATGGTCAGGTCACCTTCTGGCAGGGCATCAAGAGTTCCGGAAAGCTGGCGGTGCGGCTGGCCGGCAACAGCTTCGAGTTCGGCAATGTGGACCTGAACCACGAGTTCGACTTCCCCGCCAACGGCAAACCGCACCTGATCACCCAAACCTACGACGGCATGACCTACTCGGTCTTCCTCGACGGTGCAGAGGTGCTGTCTCAGATGGTCGAATACCGCTCGACCTATTCGGATCCGAAGGTCCTGACCACCATCGGCGACTACTACACCAACGACGGCACCCTGGCCTCGCCATTCCGCGGCATCGCCTACGAGGTCGAGGTGGCCGGCAAGGCATTCAGTCCCGACCTGGAGGCATTCCGCTACGCCAACTACTTCGGCGACGCGGTCAGGGTGGGCGCGCTGACCGCGAAGGCCGACCAGAACCTCGAGCTCGTCGTCGACGACCCCGACGGCGGCTCGCAGGTTGAGGCCGGACTGGTGACCGTCACCGGAACCCTGGGTGCGCGTGCTCAGCTCACGGCAACCGTGGCCGGCGACCAGGTATTCAGCCAGACCGTCGATGCCGGGCATTTCGGCATCAAGGTTCCCGTCAACGCCCTCGGTGACCAGGAGCTCCTCCTGCAGGCCTCGGCAGCGGGAAAGACCAGCGAGGTGCGTGTTCCGCTGACGGTGGTGGACACCAAAGCCCCGGCCCAGCCTGCCGTCTCCGATACCTCGGATGAGGCCACCACGGCCCATACCGACGTCGCGCTGAATGCGACCCCGGTGACCGACGACCAGGAATCGGTGCAGACGACGTTCTATGCCAACACCGCGATCGCGCTGAACGAAGGCAACACCGTGGTGCGCGCCGGCACCAGCAGCGCGCGCACTCCGGACGCGTTGACTCCGGACAGTGGTGAGGTGACCAACGAATTGCACCCGACCACTGTGGGGGGCAACAAGAACCCGTATCAGCTGTATTCGATCTCACTCACCGATGATCAGGCCGCCCAGGACCAGTTCCACCTCACCTGGAGTGGCAAGGCCGACAAGCGTCGAGTGTCGGCACTGGTGTGGAACACCGAAACCAGTAGCTGGCAGGTGGTCGCGACCGGCTCCAGCAGCACCGGTGGCACGGTGAACCTCGACGTCACCGCGACGGCGGCGGAGAATCACCCGGTTTCTGCCGATCACAAGCTCACCGTGCTGATCTGGCGAGGTCTCACCTCGGTGCCGTTCGCTCGTAGTGATTACTCCGCCCAGCCCGATTCGGCCGATTTCGATTGGGGCATGGCGCACATCCCGGACTCCCAGCTGTACTCACAGGCGACGCCCGACCTGCTCACCGACCAACTGCAGTACGTCAGCGACACTGCCGCCGAGCGCAAGACGCAGCTCGTCGTTCAGGCCGGTGACTGGGTGAACCGTCCCTACCTCTCGCAGGAGTATCAGTGGAAGAACTCCGAACCGGCGATGAAGACTCTGGAAGCGGCGAAGATCCCGGCGATGATCTCCTGGGGCAACCACGACTATGAGCTGAACCGCAACAACTCGGTGATGATGCCCAAGTACTACCCGATGTCGCGGTTCGCCGACGACCTGGCCGGTAGCCCGTGGACCTTCGGCGGCAGCAATGGCATCGACAACTACTACTACTACGGCACTATCGGCGGGGCCAAGATCTTGGCGCTGACCGTCGGCTTCTTCTCAGCGGACAACTCCGGCGACGAGGGCCTGGCCTGGGCTGCGCAGGTGATCAAGGATCACCCCGCCTACAACGTGATCATTGCGAATCACAACTGCGTCAACACCGGTGCCAACAACTGGTCCAATGGCAACATCACCAGCAAGCTGGTTGATCCCTTCGACAATGTGAAGCTGGTGCTGGGCGGTCACATCACCGGAACCGGGGTGGCGGCTCGCAGCCACGGCAACACCACCACCTACGGCATCCTCACCGACTATCAGGGACGGGTCTACGGCGGTCAGGAGTACTTCAAGCAACTGAGCATCGACGTTGAGAACGGACTGCTCTATGCGAACACCTACTCCCCGCTGCTGAACAAGACGACCTCTGAAGGCGCGTGGCACCAATCCATCAGCGAGTCCGCTGTGTCCGGCTTCCACGGCTCCGATTCGGAGAATTTCGTCCTGGAACTCGACATGGACGCCAACACCACCCGGACCCTGGAGACCGGGTCACTCACACTGGCTGCCGGGGCGCCGACGCAGATCGGCGAGGTTCAGTCCACTCGCGGAACCCAGCCGGCCGGCGTGGTGTTCACCTCAGTCCAGCCCGACACTTCCTACCAGTGGTACGCCGAACTGACCGATCAAGCCGGCCACACCACCCGAAGCACCACCTCAACGTTCACCATCGCCACGCCGCAGGTGGTCGCCCCGAGTGCCCCGCAGCAGGTGCAGGCCTCGGCCAGCGGTGACACCATCACCGTCACCTGGACGGCTCCGGCCGTCGATGGCGGCGCACCGGTGAGCGCCTATGAGGTGGCACTCAGTGATGGCATCCACTCCGCCACCGTCACCAACGGCCTCACTGCAGCGCTGACCGGCGTCGCCCCGGGTCACTACACGGCGAGCGTGCGAGCGCAGAACAGTGCCGGTTGGTCGCCGTGGTCGGCGCCCTCGACCGGGGTCGAGGTGGCGGGCGCAAGCCCGTCGCCGAGCATCACCCCGACTCCGACCACGACTCCGACGTCGGCCACCAAGCAGGCGGTGCTCGACCTGCCGTCGACGGTGGTCGGTGGCCAGCGGTTCCTCGCCAAGGCGTACAACCTCGTTCCGGGCGCGACCTACACCGTGCGGCTGGGTTCGGCCACGGTGTCGACGATCGTGGCTTCACCGGGGGGATCCGGACGCCAATGGGCGACGGTTTCCCGGCGCGTCAAGCCGGGACGCTACACGCTGCGCCTGATGAAGGGCTCCACGCAGAGCGCCGCGGCCAAGGTGCGGGTGATGCAGAATCCCAAGGTGAGCGTGAAGCCGTCGAGCACCATCATCACCCTGGGGCAGCGCGGGTCGGCCAAGATCACGGTGAGTGCCGCCGGGACGGTTACCGGCAAAGTCGTGGTCCGCATGGGGAGCTTCCACAAGACCCTTCGACTGCAGAAGGGCGCGACTCGCGTCGTGCTTCCCACATTCCGTCACACCGGCACCTACAAGCTGTCGGTGACCTACACCGGAACCGTGAACTACCAGCGGCACACCGTCACCAAGACGCTACGTGTGAAGCGCTGACCTGTTCGCGTCTGACGGCCGCCACTACCGAGAAGGCCAGCCGCACCGCCCCAGGACGGTGCGGCTGGCCTTCGGCTCTGCGCTGCTGTTCGCCGATGATGAGTTGGGGTTGGGGATGCCGACGTACATGGTGTCGAGGTATTCCTCGATGCCTTCGGCGGAGCCCTCGCAGCCTAGACCCGACTGCTTGACGCCACCGATTCGTGCACAAGGAGTACCGCCGCCGAGGGTGGCAGCCTCGACCTAGTCGCCGAATCCGCCGAAGTCGCCGAACCCGTCGAAGACATCGCTGCCGAAGTCGCTGAGACCCTCCCCGATGCCGTCCAATCCAGGCAGTTCGGCCAGGTTGCCAAAGTCGCCGACCAGGCCGTCGAAGATGCCACCGCTGCCACTGAGGAGGTCCAACAACAACACGGTGTTGAGCGTGTCATCGAGGACCAGCCAGCTCACGCTGGCGGTATCGGTGAGCATCCCGGCGTTGAGGGCATCGGCGAACACGCTGCGCCAGTGGTCGACCACACCCAGAACCATGGCGTAGGGCAGATACCGGCTGAACACATCGATGCCGACCTCGAAACGCAACTGTTCGGCCTCGGCGGTCGCCAGGTACAGCTTGAAGCTCTCGGCCTGCGCCCGGGCCGCCGACCCTTCGGCGCTCATCGTCCGTGCCGGGATTCGGCTACCCGCCCAGGCGATGAGCCCCGCCACGGCCAGGCCCACGGTGGCGGTATTCCGAAAGAGATAGAGGAACAGCACGCCGCCGCTGATCATGCCGGCCACGCCGATCCAGCGGACGATGGCGGCTTGCGAATCGACACCGAGGAACCACCGGCGGGCGGCGGCTTCGCCGTGCAGCACCTGGGTGGCGTGCTGCAGAGCAGACCGGTTGGCGCGGAACTGGTTCAGCGTCGACGTCGAGCCGGAGGCGAACACCGCGTCCAGCAGCACTCGTTCGGTGGAGGTCAGCTCTTCGCTCGGTGACACCGGGCTTTGGTGAAGCTCCCAATCCACGGGCTTGGTGGCCGGCGGTTGCAGCACCGGGTGCATCGTGAACCAGCCGCGTCCAGCGAGATCGATCAGGGTCGCGGAAAGTTCCACCGGATCGACGCGGCCGTCGATGGCGACACCGACCAGCCCAGGGTTCAAGCCATGCGGTGGGGCGAATCGAACCGCGATCGGCGGCTGCTGCCCGCGCCGGACGCGTCGCCGCAGCGCAGGCTGACCTGGTACCGGCGCCAGCCCCGGCGTGAGCCCGTCGAAGACTTCGTCACCGCGAAACACTCGCACCCACACAACGGCCACCACCGCTGCCACCACAAACACTCCGCCGACAACAATCTCCACGCCTCACATCCTTGCGGACGTGTCAAAACGTCGAGCGCTCCCGTTTCGGTCGTTCGCTCCGCCCTAGGACGGACCTCATGACACAAACGGGAGCGCTCGGCGTGATGGGGATCAGTTGGGGTTGGGGATTCCGACGTACATGGTTTCGAGGTATTCCTCGATGCCTTCGGCGGAGCCCTCGCGGCCTAGACCCGACTGCTTGACGCCACCGAAGGGGGCTGCGGGGTTGGAGACCACACCGGAGTTGATGCCGAGCATGCCGGACTCGATGCGCTCCGGCAGCCGCAGCGCCCGAGACAGGTCACGGGTGAAGGCGTAGGCGATCAAGCCGTACGGGGTGGAGTTGGCCAAGGCGACCGCTTCATCCTCGGTGGCGAAGGTGGTCACCGGGGCCACCGGGCCAAAGATCTCATTGGTGAACACATCGGCGTCGGTGGGCACATTGGTCAGCACGGTGGGGGCATAGAAGTAGCCGGGACCATCGATCATGGTGCCGCCGGTTACCACGGTGGCGCCCTTGGCGACGGCGTCGCGCACCAGGTCGTCGACCTTCACACGGCTTTCGGCATCGACAAGCGGGCCGATGTCCACCCCGGGCTCGGTGCCGCGTCCGACGGTCTTGGCGGCCACCTTGGCGGCGAGCTTCTCGGAGAACTCCGCAGCGACCGACTCGTGCACATAGAAGCGGTTGGCCGCGGTGCAGGCCTCGCCCATATTGCGCAACTTGGCGGCCAGAGCCCCCTCGACGGCGGCATCGAGGTCGGCGTCCTCGAACACCAAGAAGGGGGCGTTGCCGCCGAGTTCCATCGAGGTGCGCAGCACATTCTCAGCAGCAGCCTGCAGCAGCCGCTGGCCGACCTCGGTGGAGCCGGTGAACGATAGCTTGCGCAGTCGCGGATCGGCGATGATCGGGCCGGTGGTCGCTCCCGAGCGGGTGGTGGTGATCACATTGACCACCCCGGCGGGCAGGCCGGCGTCCACCAGGGTCTGGGTGAACAGCAGGGTGGTCAGCGGGGTCAGCGCGGCGGGCTTGATCACCACGGTGCAGCCGGCGGCCAACGCCGGGCCGATCTTGCGGGTGGCCATCGCCAGCGGGAAGTTCCACGGCGTGATCAGCAGTGAGGGGCCGACCGGCTTCTTCAGCACCAGGAAACGAGAGTTACCGTCCGGAGAGGTGGAGTAACGGCCGTTGATGCGGCAGGCCTCCTCGCTGAACCAGCGCAGGAACTCGGCGCCGTAGTTGACCTCGCCGCGGGCCTCGGTCAGCGACTTGCCCATCTCCATGGTCATGACCAGAGCGAAATCGTCAGCCCTGGCCTGCACCAACTCGAATGCCTTGCGCAGAATCTCACCGCGTACCCGGGGTGGCGTAGCCGCCCACGACGCCTGCGCAGCCGCGGCTGCGTCCAGGGCCGCCATGCCGTCCTCGGGGGAGGCGTCGGCCACTGTGGTGAGTTGCTGTCCGGTCGCTGGATCATCGACACCGAAGCGGGCCCCGGTGGATGATTCGCGCCATTCGCCGCCGATGAACAACCCTGTAGGCAGGGATGCGATCAGTTCGGCTTCGGTCATTTTCTGCTCCTTTTCGCACAGTTTCTGCTGGCGAAGGTTGGTGATGATGGTCGGTGAAGGTCACCCGGTGGCGTCCTGCCATCCAAGCGTCCTACGGCGGTGCTGTTTGCGCCAGAGTCTGGCGCAACTTTGCTCGCGGCCGGTGCGAGGCAGCCGCGGCGAGACAGGCGCGCTTCCGGGGGCTCTGCTGGTGATCGGGTACCGCTGCGCCAGGTGGGGTGCAGGACTTAGCCTGAGGACATGGCATTGAGTGTCTTCGACCTCTTCCGGGTCGGAATCGGGCCGTCGTCGTCCCACACCGTCGGTCCCATGAAGGCGGCCCGGCGATTCGTCGATGCGCTCGCCGGTGACGCCGGCGCCCAAACGGTCGCGAGGGTCAAGGTCGAACTGTTCGGTTCCCTGGGAGCCACCGGGCATGGCCACGGCTCCGTGGCGGCGGTGGTGTTGGGTCTGGCCGGGCACGACCCGGAGACCGTAGAGCTGGAACTGACCGGCACTGTGCTCGACGAATGCCGTCGCAGCCACACCCTGCAGCTGGCGACCGGTTCTCGGATCGGCTTCGACCCCGACCATGACGTGGTGTTGTACCGTCGCCGCTCGCTGCCGGTCCACCCCAACGGGATGATCTTCACCGCAACCGACGCTGCGGGGTCGGTGGTGAGTCAACGCACCTACTACTCCGTCGGTGGCGGCTTCGTGCTCGACGACCAGCAGACCGGGCCGGATCGCATCGTGCCCGACACCACAGTGTTGCCCTATGCCTTCGCCTCAGGCGCGGAGTTGCTCGCCCACTGCGCCGAAACCGGATTCTCGGTAGCGCGTCTGATGCGTCAAAACGAACGGGTCTGGCGCACCGATGACGAGATCGACGCGGGCCTGCTGAACATCTGGCAGGTCATGCAGGCCTGCATTCACCGCGGCATGAACACCGAAGGAATGCTCCCCGGCGGATTGCATGTGCCGCGTCGGGCGCCGGAGCTGCTGCACCGCCTCCAGGCCGCCACCGACACTGACGACCCGTTGCGCGGCCTGGACTGGATCACGCTGTACGCGCTGGCAGTGAACGAGGAGAACGCCGCCGGCGGACGGGTCGTCACTGCACCCACCAACGGCGCTGCCGGAGTGGTGCCGGCGGTGATCATGTACTACCGGCGCTTCACCCCTGGCGCCGACGATGCCGGGGTGTTGCGATTCCTGCTGAGTGCTGGTGCCATCGGCGTCGTCATCAAAGAGCTGGCGTCCATTTCTGGCGCCGAAGTGGGCTGTCAGGGCGAGATCGGTGCCGCCTGTTCAATGGCCGCCGCCGGATTTGCTGCCGCGCTGGGCGGCACCCCGGGCCAGGTGGAGAACGCCGCCGAGATCGGCATGGAGCACAATCTGGGGCTGACCTGCGATCCGGTCGGCGGCCTGGTGCAGATTCCCTGCATCGAGCGCAATGCGATTGCCGCGGTCAAAGCCGTCACCGCAGCCCGTACTGCGCTGCGCGGCGACGGTCATCACATCGTCAGCCTGGATTCGGTGCTGAAGACGATGCGCCAAACCGGCGCGGACATGAGCGTCAAATACAAAGAGACCGCACGGGCGGGGCTGGCCGTCAATGTCATTGAGTGTTAACGTCCACCGGCGAGATGTTGGAGAGCGCTGTTCGCGAAATTCGTCATAGGATCCAACCATGATCAAAGAACCGCGAGTCTTGGAGTTTCTCGGAATCCTGGGTCTGATAGGCCTGGTCGTCTTCATGTTGAATCTGGTGGTCACGATGACGGGCGCTACTGAGATCAATATCCTGCTGTTCTATGCCACTGTTGTTGTGATCGCAGTCGGCGCTGTTGCCGGTATCGGAATTCTTGTGGTCAACCGCGTGGAGATCCGGCAGAACCTCATCCTCGAACAGCTGGACGAGGTGAAGCGCGGCCAGACGGAACTGGCGGCAAAGGTGGCTTCGATGCCGGAGCTTCCGCAGGCGTGAACGCCTCCCGCTGATCGGCACCTGAGCGACGGGCCATGAACCCCTAGACTGGTTCGACCAGCAAAGGAGCTCGTCACCATGCCGATTCTCGACCTCTACCAACCCGATCCCGACCGTTACGACGGCCGCATGCCCTACCGGACGGTGGGACGCACCGGCCTGAAACTGCCGGTGATCTCGCTCGGTTTGTGGCACAACTTCGGTGACGATGTGCCTTTCGCCACGCAGCGTGCGACGTTGCGACGGGCCTTCGAACTGGGCGTGACCCACTTCGACCTGGCCAACAACTACGGCCCGCCCTACGGTGCCGCCGAAACCAACTTCGGACGCCACTTCCGTGAAGACTTCAAGCCTTACCGTGATGAACTGATCATCTCCAGCAAGGCCGGCTGGGACATGTGGCCCGGCCCCTACGGCGACCTGGGCTCGCGCAAGTACTTGCTGGCGTCGCTGGATCAGTCGCTGGCGCGCATGGGCCTGGACTACGTCGACATCTTCTACCACCACCACTACGACCCGACGACGCCGCTGGAAGAGACCATGGCGGCGCTCGACACCGCAGTGCGACAAGGCAAGGCGCTGTATGTCGGCATTTCGTCCTACTCCGGCGAGCGCACCCGCCAAGCCATGGCGCTGGCCACCGAGATGGGCACCCCGTTGGTGATCCACCAGCCGTCCTACTCGATGCTGAACCGCTGGATCGAAGAAGACCTGCTCGACGTGCTCGCCGAGGTCGGCATGGGCTGCATCGCATTCTCGCCGCTCGCCCAAGGAATGCTGACCAACAAGTACCTGGGTGGCGTACCGTCCGATTCCCGCGCCGCGCAGGACAAGTCGCTATCGACCGAACTGCTCACCGAACAGAATCTGACCCACATCCGTGCACTGAACGAACTGGCCACCGGCCGCGGCCAGACCCTGGCCCAGATGGCAATCGCCTGGGCGCTGCGGGACGAGCGGGTCACCTCGGCCCTGATCGGCGCCTCGAGTGTGAAGCAGCTCGAAGACAGTCTCGGTGCGGTGCGCAACCTGTGGTTCAGTGCCGACGAACTGGCCGCGATCGATCAGTACGCGACCGACGGCGGCATCAACCTGTGGCAGGCCCCGAGCACCAGCTAATTGAGGCGGGCCCCGCTAGCACCACCGCGGCGTTGCCGTGGGGAACGACGGCCTAGTAGCCGATGCTCCAATCGGCAACCACGCCGCGGACATAGGCCGCCTGCCCCAGGTGGGCGACGGCGTCGTCGATGATGCTGATCAGCCGCACGCCTCGAGTGACCGGCGGGTCCCAGCGAGTGTCGACCACCTCGTCCAGCGTGGCCTCGGTGGTGGTGGCGACGTAGCCGACCAGTTCGGCAACCGCATCACTGAGGTAGGCCGCCAACAAGGTCGGGTCGCTCACCCGAATCGCGGCGACGTCGGCGAGGGAATCGCCGAAACCGATCTCCTGCGGCCCGCGGTCGATGCCCAGGCGTTGCGCCCAGTCGTCGCGGCTCCATACCTGGTCGTCTCCGGTCAAAGCAGCGAGTTGGGCGTCTAGTTGGCGGGCGGCATGCCACACCAACCAGGCGATGGAGTTGCCCCTTCCGGCTGGCTGGGAGTGCAGGGCCGGTGAGTCGATCCCGGCAAGGACCTGCTGGGCAGCAGCCGGAATCCGGCCAGCAGCTTCGATCAGAATCTCGGAAGCATCCATGCCGCCATTGTGCCAACCTGAGGGCCGAACCCGGCACGGAGGAGTCCGAACCGGGCCGATGTGTTGCTGACGGTGAGGCTATCGCCGGGTGGTGACCTAGCCAGTCAGCGCCCCCTTTCACGAGTTATCCGACGCGCTGTGGTGCGGCGTCGTTAGGCTGTGCCCGTCGGGTACGACAGCAAAGGGGCGCCGGTAGTGACGATCCACTGGGAGGTGTGGGCAGCATGGCTACTCGCCCTTTTCCTTCTGATCGACGTGGCGGTTCGCGTCGCGGCGGTCATCGTCATTCCCCGCAGCCGTCGACCCACCTCGGCGATGGCGTGGCTGCTGGCGATCTTCTTCCTGCCCGTGTTCGGGGCGATTCTGTTTCTGATGATCGGCAGCCCTCGGCTGCCCCGAGCGCGTCGGCTCAAGCAGGACGAGATCAACGCCCACATTCGAGACGCCACCCGGGACGAGGATCTCGGCCCGCTGCAGCCTGACCCACCACAGTGGTTCTCCTCGATGGTGTATCTGAATCGCAACCTCGGCGCGATGCCACTGACTGGCGGCAATACCGCCGAACTCTTTTCCGACTACGAGAAGAGCATTGCGGCGATGGCCGCCGCCGTGGATGAGGCCACCGACTTCGTCCATGTGGAGTTCTACATCCTGCAAGCCGATGCGACCACAGAGGTGTTCTTCGCCGCGCTGGAGGGCGCAATCCGACGCGGCGTGACCGTCCGGGTGCTGATGGATCATTGGGCCAACCGCAGCAAGCCCTACTACCGCCAGACCTGTCGACGACTGGACGAGATGGGAGCCCAGTGGCACCTGATGCTGCCGGTGCAGCCGCTGAAGGGGAAGTACCAGCGACCCGACCTGCGCAACCACCGCAAGCTGTTGGTGGTGGACGGACGGGTGGCCTTCACCGGCTCGCAGAATATGACCGACTCCACCTACAACCTGAAGGCCAATCTCCGCCGGGGGTTGCACTGGGTCGATCTGATGGTGCGGGTCGAGGGCCTGATCGTCGAGAGCGTCAACGCCGTCTTCCTCGGGGACTGGTACAGCGAATGCAATGAGGTCGTGGGACAGCAGTTGGGCATCACCGACGGCCGCGAGTTGCCGGTCGGCCTGGATGCGCAAGTCATCCCGTCCGGGCCAGGCTTCGAATCGCAGAACAATCTGAAACTGTTCATGGGGCTGCTGTATGCCGCCCAGGAACACATCATCATCGTCTCGCCCTACTTCATTCCCGATGAAGGCCTCGTTGTGGCGATCACCACCGCCTGCCAACGCGGGGTGCGGGTAGAGCTGTTCGTCTCCGAGGAAGGCGACCAGGCGATGGTCTACCACGCCCAACGCAGCTACTACGAGGCGCTGCTGCAGGCCGGGGTGACGATCTGGCTGTATCGACGGCCCTTCATCCTGCATTCCAAGTCGATGACCATCGACGACGAGGTGGCCATCATCGGCTCCTCCAATATGGACATGCGCTCTTTTGGCCTGAACCAGGAGATCTCGATGATCGTGCGTGGCACACCATTCGTCGCCCAGATGCACGAGGTCGAAGACGGCTACCGGGAGGCCTCCCGCGAACTCACCCTGGACGAGTGGCAGCATCAGCCGCTGCGCTCCACCGTTCTGGACAACCTCGCCCGATTGACCTCAGCTCTGCAATAGGCCGACGCGCGCGCTACAGATTCGGCAGTGCCCGAGTCACCAGATCGCGCGCATACGGTGCAGCCACCGTCTGCAGGAAGCGGGGAAAGTCGACGGCAGCTGCAGCGTCGGCGCGGTCCGAAATGGTGCGCACCACAGCGAAGGGCAACCCGGCGGTGTGACAGACCTGCGCGACGGCGGCACCTTCCATCTCGACCGCCAACACGGTGGGCAGATCGGTACGCAACTGCAGGGAGTGCTCGGAGGTCGACATGAACACATCACCGGACGCCACTACCCCCGCATGGGCGCGAGGATGGGTGATTCCGAAGTCGGTGAGCTGAGCGCTGGGAGCGGTGACGACCTGCGCTGCGGCATCGAGCAGCACACCGGATAGTCGAGCATCGGTCGGGATGTGACTCAACCCCACCGACGGCAGCACCCAGCGGGCGAACAGCGGCCGGGCATCCATGTCGTGCTGAACCAGCTCAGTGGCAACGACGACATCGCCGGTGTGGACCTCGGCACCGATGCCACCAGCGGTGCCCACCATGATCAACGCCTCGACCTGCTGAGCCATCAGCGTTGCGGTGATCGCCGCAGCCACTTTGCCCACACCACATTGGGCCAGCACCACTTCGCGCCCAGCCAGCCGTCCGGTGTGCAGCCGATGGCCGAGCACTTCCTGAGTGTGGAGCGGTGCCTCGGCAGACGCCTGCTCCACGATGGCAACGATCTCCTCGCGCAGCGCGCTGATGATTCCGATCATGGATTCCCTCCCCAGGGAACCTACCGCAGAATCGCAGGCGCTTCGCTGCACAGATCGGTGAGCACCTCACTCAGCAACGCCACCCCGGCCAGGCAATCCTCGTCGGCGGTCAGTTCGCCCTCGTTGTGAGCGACGCCGCCAACCGAAGGCACGAACAGCATGACGGTGGGCACCTGATCCTTCAGATTCGTCGAGTCGTGACCGGCGATGGTCATCATCTCCTGGTGAGACAACCCCAGGCGTTGCGCCGCCGCAGCCGCGAGCGACACTCCAGCCGCTGGGTAGGGCTGCTGATCCCAGGCGTGACTGAGGGCGAGGTCGATCTCGACGCCCACCTCAACGGAAACCGCCGCGATCGTGGTGCGTAGCAGGTCAACTGCAGCGGCGATCGCTGCCGGATCCGGAGAGCGCAGGTCGATATTCAGGCGCACCTCGCGGGGAACCACCACCGGAGAGTTCGGCAGCACATCGAAGCGGCCCACCGAGGTGTGCAGCGGCGCGTCGGCGAAACGCTCGGCCAGTTCACGCACTGCAACCACCAACCGGGCGGCACCGACCAGCGCATCGTGCCGATCAGCCATCACAGTCGATCCGGTATGCGACTGTTCCCCGGTGACCACCACATCGAACTTCTGCGCTGCCCAGGTGGCCGTCACCAAGCCAATGGTGACCCCGGTGTCCTCCAGGATGCGACCCTGCTCGACGTGGATCTCGGCATAGGACTGCACCGGCGTTGCCCACGGCTGACCGAGACTGTCAGCCATCGCCTCGGCCACCGTCACCGAACCGGCATCGGTGGTGGCCAGTGCGGCTGAGCCGGCGAGCTTTCCGGTGAACACTGAGGAGCCCATCATCGACGGGGTGAACCGCGAGCCCTCCTCGTTGAACCAATCCACCACAGCCAGGTTCAGGCTCGGACGCCAACCACCAGCCGCCACTTTCTGGTTCAGGCGATGAGCGGCGTGCGCGGAGGCCAGTACGCCGTAGGCGCCGTCATAGCGTCCGCCCAAAGGTTGGGAGTCCAGATGTGATCCGGTGAGCACCACCGGAGCGCCCGGCACCCACTCCAGCATTCCGAAGAGGTTGCCGATGTCGTCGGTGTGAACTCGGAAGCCGCGATCGGTCAACCACTGAGCGAACCAAGCGCGTTGCGCCAGGTCGGCCGGGCTGCCTGCCTCGCGATCCACGCCGCCGGCAGGGGTGGCCCCGAAGCTGGACAAGGTGGCGAAGTCGTCGAGGAACTCCTGATCGATCGGCTCGTAATCACCACTCACGGCGCAACTCCATCGAGGAGCAGTGCAGACCGCCGCCATTCTTGTTCATCTCCCGGTAGTCGACCGGGACGATCTCAACGTCATAGCGGGTGTTCAGCATCTCGGCGGTCCTCGTCAGATGAGAGGGGAACAACACTCTGCGTCGGTCCAAGGCCAGTGCGTTGCAGCCCCAATCTTCACCGGGCAGTACCGCGGCGGTTTCCACGCCGAGCTCGTGCAGGCGGGTCTGGAAGTCGTAGGGAGCTATCCGAGGATTGATCAGGGCCAAGTCGTCGTCCAGCATCAGACAGCACAGATCGAGGTGGATCTGGTAGCCCGGCATCTGCACCCGCTCCACCGTGATGCCATGCTCAGCCAGCAGGGTGGCCAGTTGCCGGTGGCCTTCGGGATTGCAGCGCACCGAGGTGCCGAAGAACGCCAACTCGGGACGCACCTTCACAAAACTGCCGCCCTCGACCAGGCCGGTGCCGGTGATCGTTCCCAGAATAGGCATCCCTGCGGCGGCGACGGTCTGGGTGATCGACAGCTCCTCACCGCGACGCATATCGGGTGCCAGCCGCCCGATGATCGCCCCACCGGCGACGGTCACCAGCGGGTCGCGGGTGAACACCGCCTTGGTGAAGCCATCCAGCTCGGGGGCCTCCACCACCTGCACGCCTTCGGCGCGGAGGGCGGCCACGAAGCCCTCCCACTCCTGGTCCAGGGTCTCCAGATCGGGCAACTCGTGCCCGGCCCAGTACCACCCCAAGTTCGGGTCGAGATAGGCGTTGAGGTCGGCGCGGTAGGCCGCCTCACCCAACTCGGCGACCTCACGCAGGGCCTTGCTGGGGCGACGGACCATGACGACTTCGAGCTTGCCCACCTCGTCTGAGGCACCCCAGCGGGCACCCCAGACGCGCTCGAGTTGGCCGTCCTCGCTGAACCCCGGGCTCGGCTTGGGGCCGAGGATTTCGTGGAACAGGCCGTCGGACATGTCCGCAAGGGGATCCGGCGTGTTGGGGGTGTGGTTCATACAGCGGCCTCGGCTTCGCTCGCGGGTTCAGGATCGGACGGTGTGGAATCAGGCGACGGGGAGTCGGACTCCACGATGGGGATGTTCGCTGCCGGGCCGGTGTGCACCAGTCGCGAGCCCAGTGGCCCGTAGGCGTCTTGGGGTTCGGGGAAGAAGTACAGCAGCGCAACGTAGAGCACCAGCGCCACGGCCAGACCCAGCGGAATGCTGATGTCGACGCCCCCGGCAAGGTTGCCCAGCGGTCCGACGAACTGACCGGGCAGATTGACGAAGCTCACTCCGACCGCGGCGGCGACCAGCCAGGCCACCAGGCCGCGGTAGTTCCAGCCATGAGCGAACCAGTAGCGGCCGCCACGCTGACGGCGGTTGAAGACCTGCAAGGAGTCGGAGTCGTACCAGCCCCGACGCACCCACCAGCCGACCATCATGACCACCATCCACGGTGCAGTACAGGTGACGATGAGTACCGCCAAGGTCGAGATCGACTGCACCACGTTGAAGGCGAAGCGCCCGACGAAGATGATGCCGATCGAGATCAGCCCGATCAGGATGGTGGACTGCACCCGGCTGAAGCGGGGAAACACACTAGAGAAGTCCAGGCCGGTGCCGTACAAGGCGGTGGTGCCGGTGGACATGCCGCCGATCAGGGCGATCAGGGCGATGGGGGTGACGTACCACGCCGGTGAGATCGACAGCAGGCCGCTCACGTAATCACCGGAGGCGAGCAGATCGGGAGCTTGGGTAGCGATCATCGAGGCTGTGGCCAGGCCGAAGACGAAGGGGATGAGGGTGGCCACCTGGGCGAGGAAGGCCGCACTCATGCTGCGCCAGGCCGGTGTCTCGCGGGGGATGTATCGCGCCCAGTCACCGAGGAAGGCGCCGAACGAAATCGGGTTGGACATCACGACCAGCACCGCGCCCACGAAGCTGGGCAGGTACAACGCCATGGTGGCCGCATCGGCACCGGCCACGAAGATGCCCGGGTAGCTGGGATCGAAGCCGCCACCCAGGGCGAAGATGCCCAACAGGAAGAGTGCGGTGGCTGCGATCACCGCAATCTTGTTCACCAGCAACATGAACCGGAAGCCGTAGATGCACACCACCAGCACCAGTAGCGCAAAGAGGCCGTAGGCCACCGCCAGGGACGCATCGGTGCGCGGCAGACCGAAGGCGAGATTGGCCCCACCGACGAGCGCATCACCGGAGGACCACACCGAGATCGAGAAGAACGCCACCGCCGTCAGCAGCGACAGGAAGGAACCCACGACCCGTCCGTGGACGCCCAGGTGCGCTGAGGATGACACCGAGTTGCTGGTGCCGTTGCGCGGCCCGAAAAGCGCCATCGGAGTGAGGATGAGAGCCCCGACCAGCAGTCCGATCAGAGTCGCCCACAGGCCGTCCCAGAACGACAAACCGAACAGGATCGGGAAGGTTCCCAGTACCACGGTGGCGATGGTGTTCGCGCCTCCGAAGGTGAGCCGGAAAAGGTCGAAGGGACGCGCGGTGCGGTCGGCGTCGGGGATCGGGGCGACCCCGAACTGCTCCACTTCGGTAACAGGCGGGGCTTCATGTAGCTGGGTAACCGGCTCGGCGGTCATGGCTGCACTCCTTCAGTTCTGTGATGAGGGGGTGGCGGAAAGATGTTCGTGAACGGCCAGTAGGCCATCCTCGGTGAGGGCGAACACGATGGTTTCGCGTTCGTGGTAGGTGCTTTCCACATCGCCTTGAGCACTGGTGGTGGTGACGTTGTGGGTGAAGATCGCACCGCCGGTGATCAGCCGAACTTGTGGTTCGGAGCTGAAGCAACGCACGACGCGCCAGCCCGACCCAACCCAATCGGCCCAGGCGTTTTCGTAGCTGAGGCGATCGAGGAACGGTTCGGGTTCGGTGTGGAAGATGAAATCCGCATCGGGGCTGAATCCGGCGAAGTAGCTGGATGCATCGGTGGCCTGGTAGGCGGCGACGATGCGCGCGGCGGCGTCTAGGACGTCGGCCTCGGTGGGGGTCTTCGTTGTCATGGCGGATCCATTTCTGTGCTCTTCGCGGCGTCAGCCTAGGCGGGAAAAGCGGCGCTGACTAGCAGAAGGGCTGAAACACGGCTGCAACAACCGCTGATTTGTCGCGCAAGATTCCATGTTCGCGTCATAATATGGTCCCGGAGTGGAAGTGGACTGCTGATCTGTATGAGCGAGGAATCAGGAAAAAGGTCACACAAATTCGGCGGTGACGATGTCGACGAAGCGATCTTGAGGTTGCTCGAGGTTGATGGACGCCTCACCAAGACCGCGATCGCGCAGTCGTTGGGGCTTTCGCGCAGTTCCATTGCTGAGCGGCTGGACCGGCTGCTGGGCTCAGGCACCATCGAGGTCGTCGCGGTGCCGCACCCGCTGCTGTTGGGCATCGGCTGGATGGGGTACGCACTCCTCGACGTCGAAGGCAGACTGCAGGCCGTCGCCGAGCCCCTGGCCGCTCATTCGTCGATTCCGTTCTGTTCCATCGTCACCGGGGAAGCACCGCTGCGAGCTGAGATTCGCGTCGACTCCACCGAGTCGGCCGCCGCGCTGATCGCCTGGATGCGCAGCATCCCGGGAGTGCGGTCGGTCAGCGTCACCCAGTACTTGGAGGTGCTGCGTGACGTGGTGGCACCGACCGGCGCGATTCACTCCCGCGTCGATGAGGTCGACCGTCGCATTCTGACCCAGCTCCAGATCGACGGCCGCATGTCCTTGACCGAGATCGCAACTGCGGTGCGTCGCTCACCGGCCGCGATCCGCGATCGGTTGACCCGGCTACGCGAGGGTGGTGCCATCCGCATCGGCGCGGTGCTTCGCCACGGGGCCCCCTTCGGACGCCGGGCCATGGGAGTGGGACTGCAACTCTCCGGCGGTGACTCCGAAGTGGTACATCGGGTGGCCGAATTGCCCGATCTGCTGTTCGCTGCCCGCGCCATGGGCCACTTCGACATGATCCTCACCCTGCGTGCGGGGTCCGCGCTGGAAATGCACGAGGTCGTCGAGGATCTCCGAGGGTGGCCCGGCGTCCGGGCTGCCGACACCTGGATCCACCTCGAAATCGTCAAAGAGCGCTACTACGGTGCCGAGCAGACAGTCATTCGGTGACGCCGCCGATCACATCTCCTCGTGGGAGGCCGGATCGGCGTTGAACAGTCGGCCGTCAGCGGCACCCATCGCACTGATCGCGGCCATCTGGTCGTCGTCGAGTTCGAAGTCGAAGACCGCCAGGTTCTCGGCCTGCCGGGCCGGGGAGGCTGCCTTCGGCAGCGGGACGCAGCCGAGTTGAATCTGCCAGCGCAGCACCACCTGACCAGGGGTTCGTCCGGTCTGCTCGGCGACGGTCGTAATGGCGGGATCCGCCAGTGCCGAGGCTCGACCCAGCGGACTCCACGATTGCGTGAGGATGCCTAGCTCGGCGTCCACCTGGCGCTGCTGGTCCTGAGTGAAACGCGGATGCAGTTCGATCTGGTTCACCGCCGGAGTGACGCCGGTCTCGGCGATGATGCGACTGAGGTGTTCGGGCAGGAAGTTGCTCACCCCGACCGAGCGCAGCAAGCCGCTTTGTCGCAGGTCGACCAGGGCCTGCCAAGCCTCGGCATAGTGGTCGGTGATCGGGTTGGGCCAGTGGATCAGGTACAAGTCGATCTGCTCCACCCCGAGTCGATAGGCCGACTCCTGGGCGCAGGCCGCCGCGTGGGCATAGCCGTGGTGGCGTCCGGGGAGTTTTGAGGTGATCGTGATCTCCTCCCTCGGCACCCCGGAGCGGCGAATCGCCTCGCCGACCGCGCCCTCGTTCTCGTAGTTCACCGCGGAGTCGATCAGCCGGTAGCCCGTCTGCAGAGCGCTGACGATGGCGTCCACGCCGGCGGCGCCGCGCAGCGGATAGGTGCCAAAGCCGATGGCCGGCAGGTCATACCCATCATTGAGTCGATGACAAGGGATCATGGTTCGACCCTAGCTGCGATTGGTTCGATACAGCAGCGGGTTGGGGCGGCAGCTCGTCTCGGTTGCCAAGGGCATCTCGGCGATCAGTCCCTGTTCGCGCAGCTCGAACAGTCGAGGCACCACCCGGTCGCGCAGGTGCACCGGGGAGATGGTGTTCAGGTAGATCTTGGTGGCGCCTTCGAAACCGGCGATGGTGGAGGTGCGCCACTTCAACATCACCCGCCACGGCATCGGCAGATCGGAATCGACCGGACGGTAGTGCCACTCCTCGTTATTGGGCACATCCACACCGGTAGCGGCGTGCATGGCGTGAATCATGTCCGACATGCCGCGCAACTCCTCAGGGGTGTGATTCCACGGATCGCAGGCCTCGGACTTGGAGTAGATCTCGATGGTCGGGTACCGGTGCCCGAAACCGGCGAAGGCGATCGCATGGTCGGTTTCGGCCAGCACCAGATTGTGATAGCCGGCGTAGTTGGGGCCGTACTCGTTGTAGATGTTGGGGTTGACGCGCAGCCGCTGCATCGCCTGCTCGTGTTGGACGCCGCGCTCGTCGATCGACACCAGCTGCTTGTGCAGATGGTCGAAGGACGCCCCGGCCGGTCGCAACCAGTTTTGAAAGACCGCCACATAGCGGGTGTAGCGATTCAGCTCGAACAAGGCCTTGACCGATTCGGTCGTGAACGCGATGAACTGGTTGTGCTCCTCGGTGGTGAGCGTGCCGGCGCCCGCCAACTGGGTGTTGTCGGTGGCGCCGTCGATGAAGTGCCGTCGGGCGATGAGCACATCGTGCCCGCCCCCGAAGAATCCGGACGCAGCAGTCAACACCTCATCCTCCGGCAAGGCGGCGACGACGGTTTCGGTGAGGCCACCGGCGCGCAGCTTGGCGCGGGCCACCGAGAGCACATGATCCCGCCCGGCCGGTGAAGCCAGGTACTCGTCACGGCGTTGCCGAACCCGGTCGGGCAACTCGTAGCCGTAGTTCAGATGCCAATAGTCGTAGGACAGGATCTCGAACAGATTCGGTACCCGTCGGAACTCCGCGACAGTGGCGTCCAGATCTTCAGCGCTCACCCGATGACGGGTTTCCCAACCACCCTCGGCGGTGCGGATGACCCGCGACTTCTCCGGCGGGCTATCGGCGTAGCGACGCTCGCAGAAGGCGCAGTAGTGGCCGTGCTCGGCGGGATCCAGCGGCACCGGATCGGGCAGCTTGACCCCGAGCGGACGATTGCCGCGCCCAGCGACGGTCCACACTTCGGTTCCGCTGAACGGATTGAGCTGCTTGACGGTGCCGTCAGCAAGCTCGGAGATGTACTCCGGCGCGCGCACATAGTGCGGAGTATCCGTCATGCTGCCCCCTGGGTCGGTTCCCATCACGGTAGCGCCTCAGCCTTCTCGGGCCGGTTCGCGGTGCGATCACTGCCCAGTATGACCAACTGCTGGGTGGCTCGGGTCATTGCCACGTAGCGATCCACGACCCCGGAGAGATCGTCGCCAAAAGCAACCGAGTCGACGAGCACCACCAGATCGAATTCCAGCCCCTTGGCCTCGACCGGGGTGAGCGACTGCACCCGCGCGGTGGGGCGGAACGAGTCATCGCCGATCACGCAGGCGGTGCCGCTGGCGTTGGTGGCGAGCCATTCCTCGATCGCCCTCGGCAAGTCTGCCGGCGAGCCGTACCGCACGGGGGCCCCACCGGGTCGAATCGAGCGGGGAACGTTCGCGTCCGGTAGTACCGCCTTGATCACCGGCTCGGCGGCGGTCATCACCTCCTGCGGGGTGCGGTAGTTGACGTTCAATCGGGCGTGGCGAATGGTGTCGAAGCCCAGTCTGGCGAGCCGCTGGTGCCAGCTTTCGGTGAAGCCGTTACGGGCTTGCGCGCGATCGCCCACGATGGTGAAGCTGCGCGACGGGCAGCGGCGCAGCAGCATCTGCCATTCGGCATCGGTCAGTTCTTGAGCCTCGTCGACGATCACGTGGGCGAACGGTCCGACGAGCGGATCGCGCGTGATCGTGGGCAGCGCGTCGTCGTGAAGCAGGTCCTCGCGCAGGCTTTGCCGGTTGAGTAGCGGCAGCGGGCTTTCGGGATCGTCATCGGCCTGGAGCAGGTTCGTCACCACCTGATCCATGTAGGCGCGATCCTCGGCGAGGACGGCTCGTCGCTCGCGGCGATGCAGCGAAGCCAACGGATCACCGAGCCGTGCCTGCATCGCATCCAGCAGGGGAAGGTCGGACGTCGTCCACGGTGAGCCTTCCGCACGTTTGAGGAGGTGGCGTTCCTCCTCGCTGAGCCAGGGTGCGCAGCGGCGCAGGTAGGCAGGTACCGACCACAAGTCGCCGACCAGATCGGTGGCCTGCAGGATCGGCCAGGTTCGTTGAAAAGTCCGACGCAGGTCATCGTTGGTGGCCAGCGCGCCACGCAGCTCGTCGGGAGTCACCGGCGCATCGTCGATCTGGCTCAAGCCGATCTCGGTCGCGATATCGAGCAGTGCCTCCCAGATGTCGTCGCGGGCGTCGTTGTGAGGCGTCCCGTCGTCGACGGCTTCGAAGGCCTCGGCCCAATCGGCGCGCGTTAGGCGTACCTCGACCCAAGGAGTCTCGATGATCATGGTCGCCGTGGGAAGGTCCTCATAGAGGCTGACGGCAGGTTCTACGGCATCGAGCAATCTGGCCGGTGCTTTCAGCCGCGCGACAGCGGGCTGTAGCTCGGCGTGCGCGTCGGTCCCCTGTGGAACCAGATCCGCCAGGGTGCAGCTGAGCACCCCCTCCTCGCCCAAGCCGGGGAGCACATCGGCGACGTAGCGCAGGTAGTGACGGTGGGGTCCGACGAAAAGCAGCCCGCCGTGGCTCCCGGACAGCCGAGCATCGGCGTAGAGCAGATAGGCCGCGCGGTGCAGCGCGACCACGGTCTTGCCCGTGCCCGGGCCGCCGTCGACCACCAACGCGCCAGCCGAATCCGCGCGGACAATGGCGTCCTGGTCGGCCTGGAGAGTGGCCAACACATCGCGCATCCTTCGCGATCGGCTTGAGCTCAGGCTGGCGATGAAGGCCGAGTCCTGGTCGAGCGCGAGCGCCTGCGTCGCTGCGGTTGCGGCGAACGATTCGTCCCAGTAGTCGATGATGCGACCGTCACGCCAGCGATAGCGACGGCGACTCACCAAACCCAACGGGTGGGCGGCCGTCGCTGCGAAGAACGGCTCCGCCGCCGGAGTGCGCCAGTCGATGATGAGCGGGCTTCCGGCGCTATCGCTGATCCCGACCCTGCCGATGTAGACCACTTCGGAGTCCTGTCTGACGATGCGTCCCAGGCACAGGTCGACGCCGAAACGCTGCAGCACGCCGAGGCGGCCCGACAGCCGATGGATCTCCAGGTCGCGATCCATGGCGGCGCGTCCCCGCCGTCCGGGAGCGCGGCGCAGTTCGGCCAACTGCGCCGTCAGGGAACGCTTCTGATCGCTGATCGTGGCCGCGACCAGCGCCAACTGCCGTTGGTCGTGCTCGATGAGCGAGGCTTCCGCCTTCGCGGCGAGGTGGCGCGGGAGTGCGAATATGACGGGATCGGCCACGGGCGTCCTCCTCGGAGGGTGAGATCTTTCGCCTCATCGGCGCCACCGGGCACCGGATCGGAGGGATCGATTGTGCCCCCGCACCGGGGCCTTGCGGCAAGACCCGGGTGCGGCTATATGTTGGAAGTGGCAAGGGTTGATGCTCGCCGGTGCCCGTCTGCGGAATGTCCCGTGACGCAGGCAGTGGCGAGGGCCACCGCCGGACACACCACAGCGACCAGACAGCCCTAAGGCTGCTGGTCGAAGGTGGCGTGAATCAGCCGACGCTGACCTTGCTGAGCGGCCGCGCGAAGCTGCGTCCGCGGGTGAACCAGCGTTCCAACTCCTCGTTGGTGCCGCCGTCGGCGAAGGTCCCGGTCACGTGATCTGCGGCGGATTGCACATCGACAGGAGCATCGCCCACGGCGACACCCCGCCCTGCCCACTGCAGCATCTCGATGTCGTTGCGACCGTCACCGATGGCCAACACGTCGTTGGCACGGAATCCCAGCGCATCGACGACGGCCTGCAGGCCGCTGGCCTTGTTCACACCGGCTGGTGCAATATCGAGCCACGCGCTCCAACCCACCGAGTAGCTCACGCCGTGCAGACCAATGCGATTGGCCAAGGCGATGAACTCGGTATCGGAGGCGTTCGGATCGCGCACCACGATGCGGGTCACGTCGTCGCCGACGACCTGCTCGGTGCTGACCACCTCGATGTCACCGGTCAGTTCCCCGTCAGGGAACGGCTGAGTGACCCGGTAGCCGGTTCCGATCACTTCAGCGGCGATCGAGGCATTGGGGTGTTCTTCCAGCACTCGTGCCACCACATGGGAGGCATCGAAGGTGCAGGTGTTGATTAATTCGAAAGGCGGGAACTGAACGGTGACCGCTCCGTTGGAGCAGATTGCCGGACCTGCGGGCAGGTCGAGTTCCTCAAAGACGGGGCGCGTGGCAAGCCAGGCGCGTCCTGTCGTCAGGATGACCGGTGTTCCGGCCATCGCAATACGTCGGATCGTCCGACGCAACTCTGTGGGTAGCACTCCCTCGTGATCGACGATCGTTCCGTCGATATCCAGTGCTACCACTTGCGGCCTCCAAGCCGCGTGTTCACTGTTATTCATCTTGTCCCCAGGGTAGCTGCCCTCGGTGACAAGGCAATGAACACCTGATGAAAGCTGCTTAGAGCCCTCGCGGCCCGGCGTGTGGCGCAATCTTGCCCCCAGATCGTGTTTTCAGACTCCAGAAGGGGTCTCTGCGACGATCTGGGGGCAAGATCCGGTCAGCCTGCTTTCGGCAACGTCAGCCCAGTGGATTCAGGCTGCTGATTGCGGCCGGCGAACAGTTTCGGGAAGGTCGGCCACACATTCGCCCCGGTCGCAGTGGCGAAGTTCGCGTGTGGCCCGTCGGCCTCGGTGATGATCACATTGACCTTCGGCAGGTAGATCCCTGCCGCGGCGACTACCCGGGCCCAATAGTGCGGGTTCACGGGATCCTCGGCAGCCATTCCAGTGTGCGGGAACGGGATGAACGGCTGAATCACCAAGCTGTTCAGCTCCATTCCGGCCAACAGTTCCAAACTGGCGATCACATCAGCCTCAGGCAGACCGAAACCCAGCACGAAGCCGCTCTGTAGCTTCAGCCCGAGATCTTGGACATTCGCAATCGTCTCCAGCCGATCAGCGAGGGTGTCGCCGCCAGGCCTGAAACGCCGATAGATCTCCTCGTTGATCGACTCAAGGCCGCACCAGTAGCCGTCCATGCCGGCGTCCTGCAAACCTTCCAAGGACTCCCGATCGATGGCGCCGCTGAGGCCGAAGACCTCCACGTCGAAACGCTCCTTGACTGCTTTCACCGAGGCGAAGAAGTAGCTGGGCAGGTGGTACCCGAGCCAGCCTGACGGCATCAGGATGCGCTTGACTCCCAGGCCGACCTGAACTTCGGCCTGAGCCAGGATCTGGTCGATGGGGCGGCGCGCCTCGAACATCTGCTGCTCGGATTTGAAGCACTCCCACTTGCAGTGCTCACAGCGAGGATCAGTGCGGCAGGCCGGATTGATCAGATTGGGTGACCAGTGGAACTGGGGCAGGTCCTTGCGGACCTCCTGGGCCTGGGCGAAGAGTTCCTCATCGCCCAGAGCCAGGAGTTCGGCCACCGAGGTGGTTGGATGCATCAGTGCCTCAGTTCGCCGTTGCGTTCTTCAACACGGTGGCCACCTGAGCGTCGGTCAACTCCACGTCGTAGAAAGTGGCGTAGAAGTCCTTGACCTGAGCGGCGATATCCAGGCTGATCTCATCGGGGTAGAGCAGATTGCCCAGCCACTGCACCCCGATCACCCGGGTGGCGCTCGGCGGACGATCCGTCCAGTTGAACGGAATCGCCGGCACCGTGTAGACGCGGTGATTCTTCACCGCCGACAGCTCGGCCCACTTCGCATCGGTAGTGATCAGCTTGTAGGCATCCGATCCGCCCGACCAGGGGCTGACCAGAATCACGTCGGGATCCCAACTGGCGACCTGCTCCAGCGACACCGGAGTCATGCCCATGCCGGCCTTCATTTCGACATCGGCAACATTCTTGCCGCCCACGAAGTCAATGACCTCGGTGTGGTCCGAACCGGTGGGATCGGTGGTCAGGCCGGTGGCACCCTCGGCGTAATACACCGAAACCTTCTTATCGGTGGGAACCGTGGCAGCCTTGGCAGCAATATCGGCGAAGGTCTTCTCGCTGTAGGCGGCCAGCTTCTCGGCCCGCTCGCTGACCCCCAACCAGTCGCCCAGTTCACGATAGGTCGCTGCCGTCTTGTCCAGGCTGGAGTCCATCAGCACCACGGGACGCCCGGTCTTGGACTGGATGGTCTCAGCCAACTGCTTGCCATTGGTGTTGATGCCGGTCGAAGTCATGACCACGATCAGATCCGGGCTGAGCTTGATGATCTCCTCCATGTTTGCGGTGGACTTCTCGCCCATCCAGCCGCCGACCGCCGGCAGGGTGCGCGCCTTCTCGATGAGGAAAGGCTTGATCGCATCGCTGGGAGCATTCACCCAAGCGGCGAGCTTCTCCGGGGCCAGTGAATAGACCATGGGCTCGGCCGTCGGCACCGCGCAATAGACAGTGTTGATGGTGGTGGGAATCTCGACGCTGCGTCCGGCGGCGTCGGTGACGGTTCGCGTGGCTGCCGTGGTGTTCTCGGCCGCTCCGGAACTGGTTGCACAGCCGGTCAGGGCTGTGAAGGCCGTAGCCAGCCCCGCCAGTATCGCCACCCAGCGAAGTCTCTTTGTCATGCTCATGTCCCCTTCCATAGGCCGGCCACTGGCCGGGTCGTGATGGCGGCGTGGCTCGTGCCGTCGTGGGGCCACCGCCAGGCCCCAGGTCTTAGGTGAGGAGCGGGACGCAGCCGCGGGCGATTCGTCCGTCAGCCAGCTGGGTCTGGGTGAGCTTCACCTCGACGCCGTACACCTGCCGCAGGCTGTCTTCGGTGACCGTCTCCAGCGGAGTGCCGATGTCGAATCCGCCCGGACGCAGCAGCGCCACCTTCGAGCCGCACCAGAAGGCGTGGTCAGGGACATGGGTGGTCATCACCACACCAAGGCCGGATTCGGCCAGCGCGTTCACCCGACTCAACACCCGCATCTGATTGCCGAAGTCGAGATTGGAGGTGGGCTCGTCCATCACCAGCAACTTCGGGCGCTGCGTCAAAGCCCGGGCGATGAGCACCATTTGGCGCTCACCCCCACTGATCTCGGTGTAGACCCGATCGGCCAAATGGGAGATGCCGAGCAGCTCCATGGCCTCCTCGGCGATGGCGACGTCAGCGGCCGAGGGGGTGGCGAACGTTCCCAAATGGGCCGTGCGTCCCATGAGCACCACCTGCTCGGCGCGGAACGGGAACGGCGGGGTGTGTGCCTGCGGCACATAGCCGATCACTTGGGCGAAGCGCTTCCGCGACCAGCCGCGCAGGTCCTCGCCATCGACGGTCATGGAACCGCCCTTGAGTGGCAGGAACCCCAACAGGGTCTTGAACAAGGTGGTCTTGCCCACCCCGTTCGGTCCGAGCAGGCACAGCACCTCACCGCTGGACACATCGAAGGAGATGGCGTCGATCACGGTGCGCGAGCCATAGCCGCAGGCGGCGTCACGGACGGCCAATCGGGTCACCATGCGTCGCGTCCCTTCACCAGCAGGAACATGAAGAAGGGTGCACCGATGATTGCGGTCAGGATGCCGAGCGGCACCTCGGTGGGAAAGGCGGTTCGCGCGATGTCGTCGACAATCACCAGATAGCCCGCCCCGATCAACAGCGATGCCGGCAGCAGCACCCGGGCATCGGGACCCACCAGAAGGCGAGCCAGATGCGGAATGATCAGCCCGACCCAGCCGATCATGCCGGCCACTGCGATCGAGCTGGAGGTGAGCAAAGTGGCGCACACAATGAAGATCAGCCGAATAGTCCGGGTATTCACCCCGAGTGCTTGGGCCTCTTCTTCGCCGAACGACAGCACATTGAGTTTCCAGCGCAGCAGGAACATCGGCACCACCCCCACCAGGAATGGTGCGATCAGCACGAAGAACTCGTTGTTGCTGACCGACGACAGTCCACCCATCAGCCAGAAGGTGATCTCGGGGAGCTTGTTGTTCGGGTCGGCGACGAACTTGGTGATGGAAATGAAGGCGCTGAACATCGCTTGGACGACCATGCCGGTAAGCACCAGCACCAACACCGCGTTGCTGCCGCGTCCGATGCTGTTGCCGAGGGCGTAGGTGATGCCGACCGCGATCAGCCCACCGACGAAGGCGCTGAGCTCGATGCCGACGGTGGAGAAGTCCATCAGGATCGCCATCGCCGCCCCGAACCCGGCGCCGGCGGCCGCCCCCAGGATGTCGGGGGAGACCATCGGGTTCTTGAAGATGCCCTGATAGGCGGTGCCGGAGGTGGCCAGCGCAGCGCCGACCAGCAGCGCGATGCCGATCCGCGGCAGGCGCACATTGAACACCACCATCTCGGTGGCGCTCGGCCAGGTTTGCGGCCAGCCGAGCAGATGCCCGAAGAACACGGTGAACAGATCCGGCAACGGGATCGCGTACCGCCCCAGGGTGAAGGACGCCAACAAGGCGACCACAGGCAAGACCGCCAGAATCGCCAGAATGGGAACCGCCCGGCGTGGCCGGGCCGGCCTCGGCGTGGCTTCGACCGCCGGGTCGCGAGTGAGGGTGTCAGCGGACATGGCTCACCTCCTGAAGCGTCATTGGGTGGTTCCGAGAACTCGGATGGAATCAATTTCCGAATCCGTAGATACGGACTCGTGGCCAGATAGTTGCAGAAGCTGCGACTCACGAGAAGAGGGTCTTAGCGGCGTTACATGATCGACCATCGGTGTTACATGGTTGACAAATCGGCCTGCTTGCCTGTGACACGAACACAGCCCGAGGAGGAACCGTGAGTCCATTCGATGCGGTGCATTTCAATGACAAGATCATGAAAGGCGTCTTCGCCAAGATCTATCCGGTGATCGCCGAGGATCTGCTCAATCGCTGCGGCATTCGCAGCGGGCTGTGTCTGGACCTGGGCGGGGGGCCGGGCATGCTGGCCGTCCGCCTGGCCGAGATCAGCGACCTGCAGGTGATCGTGGTCGACCCCGTGCCCGAGTGCATCGAACTCGCTGAGGAGAACGCCGCCGAGCATGGCAGGTGCGATCAGGTCAGCGCGCAACTGGGCCAGGCCGAGAAACTCAACTTCGCCGAGGGATCGGTCGATCTGGTCGTCAGCCGGGGGTCGGTCTACTTCTGGAATGACCAAGCCGAGGGCTTTCGTGAGATCTACCGGGTGCTGCGTCCGGGCGGCTGGGCGTTCATCGGCGGCGGCTTCGGTAATGCCGAACTGCGTGACGAGATCTTGGCCACCATGGCCGATGACGCCGAATGGAAGTCCGGACGCGCCGAGCGCGCCGCCAAGTTCCCGCCGTCCTACTTCGAAGCACTCCTGGCCGAGGTCGGCATCGAGGGCACCGTCGACATCAGCGACAGCGGAAGCTGGACGATTTTCACCAAGGCGGCCTGAGGGTGCACAGCTACGCGCTGTTCGCGAACTTCGAGAACCCCTTCGGCGATACCGGCCAGGCCTTTGCAGAGTCGGTGGCCTCGGTGATGCATGCCGAAACCCTCGGCTTCGAACAGGTGTGGATCACTGAGCACCACTTCAACGAGTTCAGCGTGAGCTCGTCGATTTTTGCGCTGTTGGCGCATTTGGCGGCCCGCACCAGTCGGATCGCGCTCGGCGCCGGAGCGGTGTTGCTGCCTTTCCACGATCCGATTCGGGTTGCCGAGGATGCCGCCACGGTTGATGCCATCTCCGGTGGTCGGCTGCTGCTGGGCGTGGGCCGGGGTGGACCCTTCCCCGACCAGTTCCGACACTTCGGAGTCAGCAACGATGACAGCCGCTCGCGACTGTTCGAGGCGCTCGACCTGCTGGAGCGGATCTTCGCCGACACCGAGGTGGATTTCGACGGCGAGCACTATCGCTATCACAACCTGTCGGTGTATCCGCGGCTGAACAGGTCACGATTGCCGATCTGGCTGGCGAGCAGTACGCCGGAGAGCGTGGCGCTGGCTGCCGAACGCGGCTACGGCCTGATGGGTGCCTCGGCCGCGCCGAGTTCGAAGCTCCGCAGCGTGATGGATACCTATGCCGCCGCCGGCCCCGTGGCGGCGCCCCCCTTCGTTGCGGCGCGCTATTTGCTCTGTGCCGAGGACCATAGCCGTGCGAGAGCTGAAGCGCTGCCGTTCATTCGCGACTTTGGCAAGAACATGCGCGCCGCTATTCGGCAGATCCCTGCACGCGGCGGCCTGCGCCCTTTCGGCGAAGCCGAAACAGCGTTCGACGAGGAAGCGCTGCTGGCTAAAGCCATCGTCGGAGACCCGGCTGCCTGCATCGACCAATGCCAAGCGCTCCAGGAGGAGTTGGGAAGCTACCCCGTCACCCTGCTGCTGAAACCCGCCTCCTACGACCCCGAGGCAAACCGCCGCTCCCTAACCCTCTTCGCCGAGCAGGTACGCCCCCACCTGACCTGATCGCAGTTGTGTGCTAGATCCTCCCCCGTAGTCGGTGGAGGATCTAGCACACAAACTGGCTAGCGCCGGCTAGCGCCGGGTGCGCAGGGTGTGGAGGGCGCGGGCCATGATGGTGGGGTCGGGGGCGTCGGTGAGCGGATCGAGGGTGGCGATGCGCATGTGCGACGGCGCTGCGGGGATCAGCCAGGTGTGGGGCAACAGCGGGTCGTCAGGCTCGAGCGAATCCAGTTGCGAGGGCGTGGGCAGTTCGGCCTTGATGCCGATGGCGGAGTACTCGCCGTCGGTGGCGGTGAGCATCGACGTCATCAGAGACTCAGACCAGGAGACCAGGTACTTGCCGCGGTGGCGCTCCCCCGGGGTGCGGAATCGTGCCGGAACGCTCAACCCAGCGGCTTGGCAGCACACCTCGATAGGGTTCGGATCCTCGGCGGTGCCTGAGTTCGCCAATCGCAGCGCCACCGGACCTACCTTCGGGCCGTGAAATGCCAGACTGATCGGCATCCGGTCCGTTCCTTCGAGGCGGGCCAGCCAGTTCGTGGCGGTGCCCTCGACGGCCACGTCGGCGCCGACGAGTTGGGAGGTGCTGGTGAACGCGCCCGATTCAGCCAGGACGCTGCGTCCGACGAAGGCACAACCGTCGCCCTCCAAGAGCCCGGCTATGGCCGCCAGCGACGCCATCACGTCGTTGCGGGTGAAGACGAACACCGACAGGTGTGGGGTGTTGGGCCACACTCGCGTCGCTTCGACTCTGCTCACCATTGCAGACAACTGTGCGTCCAATCGGTTCGAATGTGAAGCCCTGAGCGTGGTCGGAGTTGCCGGATCGCGCTCCGACTACTCCTGGCCGTCTTCGAAGTGGTAGTGCTCCATCGAAGCCGAGGTGAATCGTCCGATGAACTTCGCCGAGTGATGCTCAGGCTTCTTGGCAATGAAGTACCCCTGCTGCACAGCCCAATCGAGGACGCCTTGGCCGAGGGGGTATTTGGTCAGCAGCCCGGTGAGTTCGTTGGCTCGAATCCAGGCGCGTGCCTGTGCCTGGTCGACAAACACTCCGCTGGGAAATGAAGCGCCCGAGCCCTGGAAGATCCACACCTCATCGCGTTGGTCGAGCCACTCGACCTGCCAGCCGCTCTCCGCGAAGTAGCCTTCGGCGTCGGAGATTGACTCGACCCACGCGTCGTAGCCATCGCCGGTTCGCTCCCGGTCGGGATGGATGAGGATGAGCAGACCACCGGTCGAGGCCGCATCCTCAACGATCTCCACGAACCATCCGGCGTGCTCGCCGGCGAGAATGCGCCCGAGCGCACCGATGCGGAGGTCACTCATCGATGGCTCCGTGGACGCACCGGTTCAGCCCTGCGGACGCAGGTAGTCCGCCCCACCCAGATACGGACGCAGCGCTTCGGGCACGTAGATCGAGCCATCGGCCTGCTGGTGGTTCTCCAGCAGCATGATGATCATGCGGGTCATCGCGCACAGGGTGCCGTTCAGGGTGGCCACCGAGCGCACCCCATCGGCGTCACGCAGGCGGATGTTGAGCCGTCGGGCCTGGAACTCGGTGCAGTTGCTGGTCGAGGTGATCTCGCGGTATTTGTTCTGGGTGGGCAGCCAGCCGTAGCAGTCGTACTTGCGCGCGGCACTCAAGCCCAGGTCGCCGGAGGCCACTTCGAGCACCTCGAAGGGAATCTCGAGCGCGGTGATGAACTCCTTCTCAAAGCCCAGCAGTTTTTCGTGCTCGGCGGCGGCCTCGGCCGGATCGCAGTAGACGAACATCTCGACCTTGTCGAACCAATGCACCCGGAAGATGCCGCGGGTGTCTTTGCCGTAGGAGCCGGCCTCGCGGCGGTAGCAGGGGCTGTAGCCGACGTAGTGACGCGGCAGGGTCGCGGCGTCCAGGATCTCCTCGGAATGATAGGCGGCCAGCGCCACCTCCGAGGTACCGACCAGGTACAGGTCGTCATCGGGTAGGTGATAGACGTCCTGGGCGGCCTGACCCAGGAAGCCGGTGCCCTCCATCGCCGACGGCTTCACCAGCGCCGGCGGCAATACGGGGGTGAAGCCCCAGCTCATCGCCTTGCTCAACGCCAAGTTGATCAGCGCCAACTCCAACTGGGCGCCCACCCCGGTGAGGAAGTAGAACCGCGACCCCGACACCTTGGCACCGCGCTCCATGTCGATGGCACCCAGCATTTCGCCGAGTTCCAGGTGGTCGCGGGGGGTGAATCCTTCGGCTTCGAAATCCCGAGGGGCGCCGATGACTTCCTTGACGACGAAGTCGTCTTCGCCGCCGATGGGAACATCGTCGAAGACCGGGTTCGGAAGCTGTTTGATGAGTTCGTCGAAGCGCGCTCCGGCCTCATTCGCTGCAGCCTCGGCCTGCTTCACGGCGCTGGAAAGCTCCTTGGTGCGGGTCAGCAGAACCGCCTTTTCCTCGCCTTTGGCCTGGGCAACCTGCTTGCCGAGATCCTTCTGCTCGGCGCGCTGCGCCTCGAAGGAAGCGATCGCTGCCCGTCGGGCCTCATCGGCGAGAACCAGATCATCCACCAGTTCCACGGACTCCCCTCGCGCCTTCTGGGCGCGACGGAGCAGGTCAGGGTCGGTGCGTAGCAGCTTGGGATCAATCACGCTGAAATCCTATCTCCCGGTTCGGGGTGCGGGTTTCGGTCCCTCGACCCTTCGACAGGCTCAGGGAGCGGGGGGTGTGGTCGTCCATGGCGCTGTGTCGGTTCTGCGTTGGCTGGGCTTGTCGAAGCCCGCTCGTCAGCTGGTCGTTCGGCTGCGCGCGAGCGCAACCGGCGGATGGTCGGCGCGAAACTGGTTCACCGCGGCCTCGGACGGGTAGCCCAGCGCGAGACCGGTGAGCAGCTTGTAAGGACGCGCAATGTCGAACTCGGCGTCGATCAAGCGTCGCCAGGTCGCCAGCACGCCCAAGGCACACGAACCCACCTGGTGGGCGGTGGCCGACAGCATCAGCGTCTGCATCATCAAACCGGCATCCTGGGCCGAGAACGGCAGCAGGCCGCCATGGGCGAACACCCAGATCACCGTCGGTGCCCCGAAGAACTCGCAGTTGCGTCGATTCCAGGCGTCGCGACCATCCCGGTCGCCGCGTTCGATGCCGAGATGCTGGTACAGCCCGACGCCGACCTTCACACTGCGCGGACGCAGGTCGTCGGGGTAGCGGCCCCAGGTCTTGAAGTCGCCGTCCGGCAGCCGGCCAGTCAATGCGGCCTTCACGAAAGCCGTCGGTTTGCGGCGATACATGCCCAAGGCGGCGTCGAACTCCGCGACGTAGGCGCCGCGCAGCCGCTCGAGCTGGGCGCCGCTGGCCACGGCCAGCGTGTAGCCGCGGGTATTGCTCCAACTCGGGGCGTAGCGGGCGTCGTCGAGAATCTCGGCGAGGGTCTGTTCGGGAATCGGGTCGGGGCGAAAGTCCCGAACGCTGTACCGGGATTTCAGCAGTTCGGTGAACTCATTCGACCGCATGGATCAGTCGTCCTCGGGGTGGATCAGCCCGGCGTACCACGACTTCGCCGCCGCGTAGTCGGCGTCGGTGAAGCCGCGCGCAACCTGGGGACGCACCTGGTCGGCGCGGGCATAGGAACCCAGGAACACCACCTCGGCGCAGATGCGATGCAGACCTTGCAGGGTTTCGGCCATACGCGGATCGCGCAGGTGCCCCTCGGCGTCGATGCTGAAGCAGTAGCTGCCCAATTGGGTCTTGGTGGGGCGGGATTCGATGCGGGTCAGGTTCACGCCTCGGCTGGCGAACTGCTCCAAGATCTCCAGCAGCGCACCGGAATGGTCGGCGTACATGTAGGCCACCAGGGTGGTCTTGTCTGCGCCGGTCGGCAGTGGCGGATCGGCCGGACGCGACACCAGTACGAAGCGGGTCACCGCATCGGAGTTGTCGGCGATCTGCGTGGCGACCGGCTCCAGGCCATACATCTCTCCGGCGATGCGCCCGCAGATCGCGGCATCGTATTTGCTGGACGGATCACTGACCTCTTGGGCTGCGTAGGCATTCGAGCCGCCCTCGGTAACCCGAGCCTGTGGCAGATTCGCGATCATCCAACCCCGGGTCTGGGCGGCGGAGTGCGGGTGAGTCACCACGCGCTTCACCTCGCTGAGCTGCGTCCCGGGACGGGCATAGAGGTTGAACTGGACCGGAAGTAACACCTCGTGGGTGATCATCAGCGGACGCCCGGACGCCAGAATGTCCAAAGTCGCTGACACCCCGCCCTCGACCGAATTCTCGATCGGCACCATGGCTGCGGTGATCTCGCCGGTGCGGACCGCGTCCAGGGCTTGGGCGACTGTGTCATAGGCCACAGCCGGCTCAGCGCTGAGGCTGAGCAGGGCCTGATGGGTGAAGGTTCCCGCGGGTCCGAAGTATCCGAGCACCTGACAAGGGTAATGGTGAGCGGTACCGGAGGCATCGAATGCCCACTACCGCATGACCCGCGCCGGCTCAGCCCGACGACTCGACAACGACCGGCGGCACTGATTCATCGCCTTCGATGGGGCTGGCCGCAGGCCTTCGCCACGGCGGACGCATCAGTGATTTCACGGTGGGCAGCTCATGGCCGTGGCTCCACCACCACCACACGATGGCGACCAATACCGCGTATTGGGCTGCCACATTGAGCTGTTCACGCAGGAACCGCTCCACGATGTGCATCTCGTCGCCGAACTGCAAGGCGCGACCGGTGACCCAGGCGATCGACAGCCACGCCCCGCGCCACATCATCAACAGATCCAGCCGTGAGGCGGCCAGCAATCCCAGCGGCGCCCAAGTGATCAGGTCGTACCAGGAGAATTCCCACGGTGAGGTCACCAGCCAGGCGGTGCACAGCACCACGGTGGTGCGGATGGTGATGGTCAGCGGATCCTGACGAGGGTTGGCGTCCTGCGGTTGGCCTGGCGTCAACCGCCACGGCAGTACTCGCGAGAGCATCCAGGCGACAACGACCAACAGCACCCAGCCCAGGGTGGTCACGATCTGACGCGCGGTGCCGGGATCGACCACCTGGGCGAAGGCGGTCAATGCCCACGCGCCCCACGCCCCCGGTGAGATGTAGCCGGTGTTTCGCTGGGCGGCCAACAAGGCGTTGGGCATCCACAAGCCGTAGGCCAGGATCAGCGGCAGCGCCGCCCCAGCCACCAACTGCAGCAGGCGCCGCCAGTCGTGCCGGTAGCCCCAGACCATCGCGATGCCGTAGAACACCATCGAGACCTTGACCGTCCCGGCCAGCCCGATGCCTATTCCGGCGACGAAGGGATGCTTGCGGAAGAACCACAGGCCGGCGATGGCGAACACCACGCTGAGCGCTTCGTTGTGGGCACCGACCAGGACGCCCCAGATCATGAGCGGGTTGAGGACGGTGAACAGCACGACTCGGGCCTGCAACTTGTGGTCGTCCTTGGCCAGCTTCACGGCGATGAACCCGGTGATCAGGAAAGCGGTCAGGGTGAACATCTGCAGCCAGAACACCGTGTTGTGCATGTTCTCCCCGCCCAGCACGGAGGCCAGGTATTGGGAGTACGACGCCACCGGGCCATACACGCTCGGGGTGTCCTGCCAGGGACGCTCGGTCCAGATCAGCACCGGGTCATAGGCCTGCCGGAACACTTCGGCTGGAGTGATGTCGTACGGGTTCAGGCCGAGTACCTGAAGCCGCCCGTAGGCGGCGTACATCAGCACATCAGCCGAGGTCAGCGGCGGAATCAGGCTGGAAACCACGCTCAGTGCCGCCCCGAGCCCGAACAGCCGCCAGGTGCGCGGACGCCAGCCGGCGTTGATGGCCCGCCAACTGATCCACATGCCGATCGCGCCGAGCGACAACATCAGCCACAGCGCCGGCACCACCACCCATTCCCCCAGGTGGAGCCAGCTCACCGGCAGGTACCACGGCGGCAGCAGATTGTTGCGCGGCCCCAGCTTCAACGTGACCGCTGACGGACCGCTGAAAGCGATCGCGACGGTGACTACCGACGCAGCGACGATGAGCGTCAAGCCCAGCCGATGGTTCGAGGTCCATGGCGGCAATCGATCGACGAACGACCGCCAGGCCGTCCTCATCGCTATGCGCACCCGAACCTCCCCGAAATCTGGAGTAGAGCCTACTCAGTAACCAGGGCCGGCTCACCCCCAGCTGTGATCACTGTTCACTTCAGTAGTCGCGACAGGCGTCGATCGGCCAGCAGCTTGCCGCCGGTCTGGCAGGACGGGCAGTACTGCAACGAGGAATCGGCGAAACTCACCTCGGCAATGGTGGCGCCACAGGTGGGACACGATTGTCCGGTGCGGCCATGGACGCGCAGCCCGGCGCGTTTGGCGTCCTTGAGTTCGGTGGTCGCCAGTCCTGACGCCCGCGCGACGGCCTTCGACAGTTCGCTGCGGATCGCCTCGTACAAGGTGCGACGCTTCGCCGCGTCCAGACCGCTCGCCGCTGCGAATGGACTCAGCTTGGCAGCATGCAGGATCTCGTCGGAGTAGGCATTGCCGATTCCGGCGAGCACCCGCTGGTCGCGCAGTACGCCTTTGAGTTGAGCGCGGCCGGACGCGTCGAGGATCGCTTCCAGGCGGCTGAGATCGAAATCCTCGGCCAGTGGATCCGGTCCGAGAGTGGCGATGCCGGGTACGTGGCTGAGGTCGTCGACCAGATAGACCGCCAGCCGCTTCTGGGTGCCGGCCTCGGTGAGATCGAATCCGGCACCCTCAGCGAAGGCGACCCGCAGCGCCAGTGGGCCCTTGCCCGGGGCGACCGGACGCTCGGGCAGCGGGTCGCGCCAGGTCAGCCAACCGGCGCGGGCCAAGTGGAAGGCCAACCACAAGCCGCCGATCTCGACGGCCAAGAACTTGCCGTGGCGGGAGACCTGCTCGACCTCCAGCCCGCCCAGTGCCGTCAGCGGCGGCTCGACGGTCTTCAGGCAGGTGAAGGACGCCAACTCGGCGCGCGCGACCACCTGACCGACGGTGGCGTCGGTCAGGAAGAGTCGCAGCGCTTCGACCTCGGGCAGTTCAGGCATGGGCACTTCGCTGCGGCCAAGCCGGCTCGGGGACGGCCAGCAGTTCGTCGAGAAGATCCAGGTATTCGCTGCGGTCGATCTCCATCACCCCCAGGCTGGCCAGGTGTGCTGTCAGCCACTGGGTGTCGATCAGGCGGGCTTCGGCGTAGTCGTCGCTGAGGAACTCCACCAGCCGCACCAGCGCCACCTTGGAGGCGTCGCGACCGGATTGTTCATCGTGAAACATCGATTCGCCGGCGAACAGCCCACCCAGCGAGATGCCGTACAGCCCGCCGACCAGACGTCCGTGGTGGTCGCGGGTCTCCACCGAGTGGGCGAAGCCGGATCGGTGCAGATGGCTGTACACCTCGCGGATGCTGGCATCGATCCAGCCGAAAGGTCGTTCCGGATCGGCACATCGCTCGATGACCTCGTCGAAGGCAGTGTCGATCGTGGTGGTGAAGTGCTTGGCCGACTTGCGTAGGGACCGGCTCACCACCAGCGCGTCGAGCGGGAGTACCCCGCGACGCAACGGCGACCACCAGCCGGTGCGGTCAAACCCGGAGTGTTCCAGCGGCATCGGGAACACCCCGCTGCGGTAAGCATCCAGCACTAGCGCCGGATCCATCATCGAGGAGAACGCGATCAGATCCTGATCCGGCCACTCGCTCGGTGGCCCGAACACGTTCAGTCGCGTCATACCTTGATTCTGCCCCACCGTTGACCGCCCGAGGAGCGGCGCTGTCGCATACACGGCTGGTTGAGGAGCGGCGCTGTCGCACAGACGACCCCCCGAGGAGCGGC